>CAWAPQ010000013.1:0-638848 GCA_963783965.1 uncultured Acidimicrobiaceae bacterium
AGAGCAAGACGCAACCTGAACGAAGCAACAACGACAGAACGGTACGTATTGCTGAGCAACGCCATGAAGCGCTCGTAGGCGGAGCTCTGGACGAGGATGCGCGGCGGGCGCAGCAGTCCTGGCCCGCGTTGTCGAACACGCCGGAGGGGGCCCGGGCGGCGGCCAGCTTGAGGTCGGCATCGGCAAAGACGATGTTGGCGCTCTTTCCGCCGAGCTCGAGGGTGACCCGCTTGATCTGCTCGGCACAGCCCGCCATGATCCGGCGCCCCACCTCGGTCGAGCCGGTGAAGCACACCTTGCGCACGGCGGGGTGGGCCACGAAGCGGTCGCCGACCACGCTGCCCTTCCCGGGCAGGATCTGGAGCACGCCCTCGGGGAGTCCGGCCTCGAGCGCCAGCTCACCGAGGCGCAACGCGCTGAGCGGGGTCAGCTCGGCCGGCTTGACCACGACGGAGTTGCCGGCGGCCAGCGCAGGGGCGAGGCCCCAGCCGGCGATGGCCATGGGGAAGTTCCAGGGCACGATGATGCCCACCACCCCGAGCGGCTCGTGGAAGGTGACGTCGAGGCCGCCGGGCACCGGGATCTGCCGGCCGCTGTGGCGCTCGGGGGCGCCGGCGTAGAACTCGATGACGTCGCGCACGTTGCCCGCCTCCCAGCGGGCGTTCCCGAGCACGTGGCCGGCGTTGATCACCTCCAGAGCGGCCAGCTGCACGATGTCGGCGTCGACGGCGGCGGCGAAGCGCCGCAGCAGGCGGGCCCGGTCGCCCGGCGCCACGGCCCGCCACTCGTCGAAGGCGGCGGCGGCCTGCGCGATGGCGGCGTCGGTCTGCTCGGCCGTCAGGCTCTCGATGGTGGTGAGGACCTCGCCGGTGGCGGGATTGCGGACGTCCACGCCGTGATCTTTGCCGATGGCGGACCGCCCCCCCAACCGGCGCCGACCGCAGGCGTGGGGGCGGGCCGCCGGTACAGTGCGGGCCGTGCCCCGCCCACGAGACCGTCCAGTTCAACCTGGCCAAGGCCTTCGACACCCTCGTCGAGACCCTGGCCGACCGGGAGTGCATTGTGTGGCGGGACCGCCGCCTGACCTACGCCGACCTGGCCGAGCGGTCCCGCCGCCTGGCTTCGTACCTGCACGGCCGCGGCCTGGGCGTGCACACCGAGCGGGCCGACCTGGCAGGGCTGGGAGTCGGGCCAGGACCACGTGGCGCTGGCCCTGTACAACGGCAACGAGTACCTCGAGGGGATGCTGGGCTCGTACCGGGCCCGGGTGGCCCCCTTCAACGTCAACTACCGCTACGTCGGCGAGGAGCTGCGGTACCTGCTCGACGACGCCCGGCCCCGGGCCATGATCCTGCACTCCTCGCTGGCCCCGACCCTGGCCGAGGTGCTGCCCACGCTGGACTCGCCCCCCGACGTGCTGCTCCAGGTCGAGGACGAATCGGGCCACCCCCTGCTCCCCGGGGCGGTCTGGTACGAGGAGGCGCTGGCCGCATCCTCGCCCGACGGACCACCGGTCGAGCCCTCCCCCGACGACCTCTACGTGCTCTACACCGGGGGCACGACGGGCATGCCCAAGGGCGTGCTGTGGCGCCAGCACGACATCTTCATGGCGGCCATGGGCGGGCGGCAGGTGGGCTCGTGGAAGATCGTCACCAGCTACGAGGACCTGACCGAGCGGCTGGCCTCGAGCTACCCGGTGCGGCTGATGATCCTGCCCCCGCTCATGCACGGCGCGGCGCAGTGGGCCTCCTTCATGCTGATGGCCACGGGAGCCACGCTGATCTTCCCCGACGACACGCACCGGGTCGACCCCGACGACGTGTGGCGGTCGGTCGAGCGCGAGAAGGTGAACTCCATGACGATCGTGGGCGACGCCGTGCTGCGCCCGCTGCTCGATGCAGCTCGACAAGAAGAAGTACGACCTGTCGTCGTTCTTCGCCGTCGGGCAACGGCGGGGCGCCGCTGACGCCCGCCGTGCGGGCCATGGCGGTCGAGCGCATCCCCAACCTCGTCATCTCGGACTCGGCCGGCTCCTCGGAGACCGGCGCGCAGATGCACGTGACGTCCATGGACGACGTCGAGGTGGGGTCGTTCCTGCCCGGGCCCGGGCACGGTGGTCGTCGACGAGACGCTGGCGCGCGTGCTCGAGCCGGGGCACGAGGGCAACGGCTGGCTGGCCCAGACCGGGAACGTGCCGCTGGGGTATCTCGGCGACCCCGAGAAGACGGCGCGTACCTTCCCCGTGATCGACGGCGTCCGCTACTCCATCCCCGGCGACCGGGCCCGGCACCTGGCCGACGGGCAGATCGAGCTGCTGGGCCGCGACTCGGTCACCGTCAACTCGGGCGGCGAGAAGATCTTCGTCGAGGAGGTGGAGCGGGCCATCGCCGGCCACCCGGCCGTGGCCGACGTGGTCGTGACGGGCCGGCCCGTCGGAGCGCTGGGGCCAGGAGGTGGTGGCGGTGGTGCAGCTGGCCGAGGGCGGCGACCGGCGACCGGCGACGTCGGTGGTCGAGCACGCCTCGGCCCACATCGCCCGCTACAAGCTGCCCAAGGAGGTCGTGTTCGTCGACGCTGATCCAGCGCTCGCCGTCGGGCAAGGCGGACTACCGCTGGGCGGCCGAGACGGCGGTCAAGGCGGCGACGACGCGCGGCGGCGTGCGACGGTCGGGCTCGACGTCGGCGTCCGGGGCCGATCGTCGCGACGGAGCGGCTGGTGCTGCGACCGTTCACCGACGTGGACCGGGCGCCCTTCGCCGAGCTGAACACCCACCCGCTGGTGGTCGAGTCCCTGGGCTCGTCGCCCACCCGGGCCGAGAGCGACGCCATGGTCGACCGCTACACCGCCGAGATGGCCGCCGAGGGCTGGGGCTTCTGGGCGGTCGAGGTGGCCGGCGGCGCCCCGTTCGTCGGCATGGTGGGCCTGCACCGGGTGCACGCCGACCCTGCCGTTCGCCCCGGCCGTCGAGATGGGGTGGCGGCTCCATCCGGACCACTGGGGCCACGGGTACGCCACCGAGGCGGCGGCGGCCTCGCTGGCCTACGGATTCGACGCAGGCGGCCTGGACGAGATCGTCGCCTTCACCACGGCCGTGAACACGCCGCTCGCAGGCGGTCATGGAGCGCATCGGCATGGTGCGCGACCCGGCCGGCGACTTCGACCACCCGAGCCTGCCCGAGGGCAGCCCGCTGCGGCGCCACGTGCTCTACCGGATCGCGCGCCACGCGTCGTCCACGTCACAGGCCGCCCCTAGCGTGGCGCCATGAGCGACGCGCGACGCCGACGCGCTGCGACTGGGCGCAGCGAGCCCCATGGTGGCGTACCACGACACCGAGTGGGGCGTGCCGGTCCACGACGACCGCACGCACTTCGAGTTCCTGGTGCTCGAGGGGGCGCAGGCCGGCCTGAGCTGGTCACCATCCTCAAGCGCCGGGACGGCTACCGCCGGGCCTTCGCCGACTTCGACCCGGCCAAGGTGGCGCGCTTCACGCCGGCCCGGGTGGAGAAGCTGCTGGGCGACCCGGGCATCATCCGCAACCGGGCCAAGGTCGAGTCGACGGTGCGCAACGCCCGCGCCTTCCTGGCCGTGCAGGAGGAGTTCGGCTCCTTCGACGCCTACATCTGGGGCTTCGTGGGCGGGCGGCCGCTGGTCAACAAGTGGCGCCGCATGGCGCAGATCCCCGCCGTGAGCGCCGAGTCCGAGGCCTTCAGCGCCGACCTGCGCCGGCGCGGCTTCCGCTTCGTCGGCCCGACCGTCTGCTACGCCCACCTCCAGGCCGCCGGGCTGGTCAACGACCACCTGGTCGCCTGCTTCCGCTACGCGCGAGCTCACAGGCTCCGGACGCATCAGGACGCGGGCGCCGAAGCGGCCCATGACGGGCTCCTCGGGCGGCAGCCCGTGGGCCCGAGGAAGTCGTCGACGGGCCCCGACTCGACGAAGCCCTCGGAGGCGTAGAACGGGCCGTTCCACGGGACGTCGCGGTAGGTGGCCAGCGTGAGCTCGGGGTAGCCGTGCGCCGTGGCCCAGTCGCAGCCGGCCCGCAGCAGGGCCCGACCAATGCCGCGGCGCCCGTGGTCGGGGTGGACCGAGAGCTGCTCCAGGTGGGCGCCGACTCTCCGATGGCGTCGATGCGGCAGAGGCCGACCGGCGGGTCGCCGGCCACCAGCACGACGAGCGCGGCGGCGAACTCCTCCACTGTGCCCGGGCCGGGCAGCGGCCCGATGCCGAGCGGCTCGAACAGCGGTGTCGGCCGCCGCCTCGAGGGCGGGCAGGAGCGCCAGCTCGTCGGGACGTACGGGGCGGATCGAGCGGGACGGGGACCGGGTGCGCGTCCACCGGGCGACGGTAGCGTCTCGACCCGTGCGCGCCGCCGTCTGCCATGAGCTGGGCCCGCCCTCGGTCCTGCGGGTCGAGGAGCGGCCTGACCCCGAGCCGGGGCCGGGCGAGGTCGCCGATCGCGGTTGAGGCGGCCGGGGTGAACTTCGTGGACGGCCTCTTCGTGGCCGGGCAGTACCAGATCAAGCCCTCGCTCCCCTTCGTGCCGGGCAGCGAGGTGGCCGGGCACGTCGTGGCGGTCGGTCCCGACGTGGACGGCGCTGGCCGTCGGCGACCGGGTGCTCGCCTCGGTCGGCCTGGGTGGCTTCGCCAGCCGCGTCGTGGTGTCGGCGACGCTCGGCCGTCGCGCTGCCCGAGGGGCTCGATGCGGCCACGGGCCGCCACCTTCACCCAGAGCTACAGCACCAGCCTGTTCGCCCTGCGCGAGCGGGCCCATGCGGCGCCCGGCGAGACGGTGCTCGTTCTCGGGGCCGGCGGCGGCATGGGGCTGGCGGCCATCGGCGTGGCCCGGGCGCTGGGCTGCCGGGTGCTCGGGCGTTGCCTCGAGCGCGGACAAGCGCGAGGCCGCGCTCGGGGGCCGGCGCGGAGTCGGTGCTGGACCCGGCGGCGGAGTCTGTGAAGGACGCGGCACGGGCGTGGGCCGGCGGCACGCGGCATCGACCTCGTGGTGGACCCCATTGGTGGGCCGCTCGGCCGAGCCGGCGCTGCGGGCGCTGGGTGACCGTGGCCGCTATCTCGTCATCGGCTTTGCGTCGGGCGACATCCCCTCGGTGCCGCTCAACCAGGTTCTGCTGCGCAACCGCTCCGTGATCGGCATCGACTGGGGCATCTGGGCCATGACCCACCCGGCCGAGCAGCGCGCGCTGCTCGACGACCTGCTGGCCATGGTGGCGGCGGGAACGCTCGACCCCGTCCGTCCGGCCGAATACCCGCTCGACGACGTGGCCGGTGCGCTCGAGGACCTGCTGGGCCGGCGCGCCGTGGGGAAGATCGCGCTGGTGCCCTAGCGACGTGACGACACCGTGCGAATTGGCTGGTCGTGGACAGACAGTTGGCTGGTCGGCACCGTGACCAAAATCCCCAATCACTATCGTGAAGTCCCGAACAGTTTCCCTGGGGAGCGAAAGCCATTATCTTGCAGAGAGGGACCCGTGCCTTCGGCGTTCCGAAATCGTTGGGTCCACAACTGCCCTACCCTGTGCCAGAGCCGTTCCCTGTCCCCGTTGAGCCGGTCCGCTGTCCACCTAGGAGCGGCATCGCCCGTGGCGTCGTGGGCCCATCAGGCTTCGGGTTCGTCGGTGACCGAGACTACGAGCACCCTGTCGCACCGATTGAGGATCGCAAGCGCCGCTTCGCCCGCCTCCATCGGAACTCTCAGCGGTCAGTGGACATAACCAGCGTTTTCATGAGACTTGGGGTATCAATGATGACGGTTCGATCCCGAACTTGCAGCGGGTACGGTCAGCCGGAGCGGTGCTCCCAGCCCGCACTCAATCGACCCCCGGTTCCGATAAGAAGATGATGTGGGCACGGGAAGAAAGACGAAGCGCTTGACGCCGCGAACCCGCCCGAACTGGCGAGCCAGGGTAGGCGCGGGGGTTGCGGCATGGGCGATCTTGTTGGCCGTCGTTCCGGCCGTCAGTCCCCGACAGGCGGACGCGGCAGCCCACGCGACCAAACATCGTCTTCATCCTGACCGACGACCTGTCATGGAACCTGATCACCCCACAGATCACACCGAATATCGTCCGATTGGAGCACCAAGGCGAGACGTTCACCAACTACTACGTCGCTGACTCGCTGTGTTGCCCCTCGCGCGCCACCATTCTCACCGGGCTGTTCCCCCACGACACCAAGGTGGCAACCAACACCGCGCCCTACGGCGGCTACACGAAGTTCCTTTCCGAGGGCCTCTCAAAGAGGACTTTCGCCGTCGCTCTTCAGAAGGCGAAATACAAGACCTCCCTCCTGGGCAAATACCTCAACGCATATGGCGACCAGGGCGACGGATTCTTTCTTCCGAAGGGCCGGAAAGACAATATGACGAAGGCCAACACGCCCGTGCCGCCGGGCTGGACCGACTGGCACGTCAGCAACGGCACGGGGTACGCCGAGTTCAACTACTACCTGAACGACAATGGCGTCTTCCACTTCTACCCCTACGGGCTCGGGAACTACGGCGTGGACGTATTGAACCACTACGCACGGCAATTCATCGGGAAGAACGCCCACTCGCCCTTCTTGGTCGAGGGCCGCGACATTCGCACCCCATCCGCCGTACACACCTGCTCCGCGCAACGCAAAGGATTTCCTCCGCATGACGGAGCCCCGGATCCGTCGTTCGGAGCCCAGAACGTGAATCCGCCCGCCTGGCTCGGACAGCGACCGGCCTTGACAACCACCCAGATGCAACACATCGATGCCTCTTATCGCGAGCGGGCGCAGGCAACGGAGTCCGTCGACAAGCTGCTCGCCGACACCGAGGCCACCCTGGCCCGCGAGGGCATCGCCAAGAACACCTACATCGTCTTCAGCTCTGACAACGGCTACCACCTCGGCCAGCATCGGATCCTGGAAGGGAAGGAGACGGCTTTTGACACCGACATCAAGGTCCCCCTCATCGTGGTGGGGCCGGGTGTCCCCAAGGGACGGATCGTTCCCCAGGTGACCCAGAATACGGACCTGGCACCCACGTTCGAGCAACTCGCTGGGCTCCGCCCGCCAGCGTCGGTGGAAGGGGCCAGTCTCGTCCCGCTCCTGCACCCCTCGACGCGGACGCCGAAGTGGCCGACTGTGGCGCTGCTCGAACATCACGGGGACACCCCTAAGAACGACCCCGACTTCGAGGGTGCCGGGACAACCTCCCCAGCTACGTGGGCATCAGGATCCAGGCTCGGCACGTGACCGGCTTCAGCGGTCCGGTCAATGCGACCTGGGTCGAGTACAACGATCCGAAGCACGAGGTGGAGTACTACAACGACCACGCCGACCCGTATCAGCTCGACAACATCGCCGGCACTCTCACCAAAAAACAGCGGGCGACGCTACACGCGCTCCTTGAGGGGCTGCACAACTGCCACACTGCCGCCGCATGTTGGCGTGCTGGGTTACCGCAGTAAGTGGTCCATAGGTACCCGTATGTCGAGCAAGCCCCTCCACGCATGACCCGCGTTCGAGGGCGCCGGCCATCGGAGGGAGAACGGTCGCTGCGCGCCGGAAAGAGGTCTGCCCGTACCCGGGCGGCGGGCCCCTCAGGGCTCAGGACTTGGCGACGTGGAGGGGAAAGCTGAACGGTGTGTTGTCGATGACGAGCCTGTAGGTCCCCGGTGCCACCCGGCGCGTGCTGTTCGGCTTGTCCTGGTTCCACGATCCGGTGCCCGAGACGGTGGCGCCGGCGGCCAACTGGGCGAAACCGAGCGCGGGGCAGTTCACGACCTGGGCCCCCGGCCAGACCGTGTGGTGGTGCGCTGTCCTTGACCTGGAAGCCCAGCGAGCCGCAGAGGCCGGCCGTCAATGCCGTGGAGGTCGGCCCGGGTTCCACGCCGGCGTAGGGCGCGGTGTAGTTGCACGACGACGGGCCGGCGTTGCGGACGGTGAAAGAGACGTCGAGGGTCGCGCCCGGGTCCAGGGTCAAGGTGTTGACGGCCACCAGCAGCTCGGTGGTCTTGGCGGGGCAGTCCCAGAAGGCGGCATGGCCGGCCTGGGCCAGCGCGGGTGCCTTGGCCAGCGTGGTGCCCTTCTTGGGCCCCTGCGGCCGTTCCGCCGCTGACGAGCACCGACAGAGATCACGACCAACGGTGGCAATGGCGACCTCCGGCCACCAAGGCCTTGCTCCGCCTCCCCATCACTCCAGCCTGCCCGATGAGGCGGGCCCGCGGGTCGCGTCGACGATGGCGTCAGTCGGCGAAGTGCGGGATGACCTCGGTGCCCATGAGCTCGATCGTCTGCATGACCGACTCATGGGAGATCTTGTACGGGTTGACCAGGCACAGCAGCAGGTCGACCCCGGCGGCCTCGTAGGCACGGCAGGCCTCGAGACACTCCTCGGGCGTCCCCAGCACGCAGGCGTTGGCGTCGACGAGGTACTCGAGGCTCAAGAGGTCGAGCGTGCCCTCGTCGTCGGTCTTCTTCATGTCGGCCGCGTAGGAGTAGCTGCCGAGGTCCTGCTTGCGCTCGGCCATCCAGTCGGTCAGCGTGGCGATCTGGCGGGCGCCCGTCTTGGGGTACCACTCGAAGGACTCGCGGGCCTCCGCCTTGGCCTTGCTCGGCGTCGGGGCCGCACAGGGCCATGGTGAACGTCGCCGCCTGGTTGTTCACGAAGGAGCCGACAGGCTCCGTGCACCGCTCGACGGCGGCCCGGTAGACGTCGATCTTGCGCTTCACCTCGGTCGGGCGGCAGGCCGACGGCGAAGGAGCACAGGCCGAGCCCGAGGTCGCCCACCTGGGCGTGGCCCTCGTCGCTGGTGGTGGCGCCCCACAGAGGCGGGTGCGGCTTCTGCCACGGCTTGGGCTGCACACGGCGACGCGGCATCTGCCAGTACTCGCCGGCGAACTCGTACTCGTCGTTGGTCCAGCAGCCCACGATGTGGCCGAGGGCCTCCTGCCACATCTGGCGGGTCTCGGCGGGGTCGACGCCGAAGCCCTCGAGCTCGGTCCGGGTGGCCGAACGACCGGCGCCCATGTCGACCCGTCCCTTGGAGAGCAGGTCGAGCACCGCCACCGACTCGGCCGTGCGCACCGGGTGGTTGTAGGGCTTGGGCATCAGGCGCACGCCGTAGCCGAGGCGGATGTTCTCGGTGCGGGCCGCGATGGCGCCGTAGAGCACTTCGGGGTTGGAGCAGTGCGAGTACTCCTGCAAGAAGTGGTGCTCCACCGTCCAGAAGGCGTGCCAGCCGAACCGGTCGCCGGCGATGGCCTGCTCGAGCGTGTTCTGGTAGGCCACCAGCTCGCTGTCCTCCTCCCAGGGACGGGGGACCGGGATCTCGTAGAACAGCGCGAACTTCATGGCGTGGGCTCCCCCCGGACGGTGCCCGAGCACGGAGCCGGGCTAGAACAGTGCACTGCTCCTATCAGCCCGGGTCGCCCGGGCGCAACCAAACGGAGGACGGAGGCACCATGCGCGGTTTGGAAGGCCGGACCTACATCGTGACGGGCGCTGCGTCGGGCATCGGTCCGGCCACGGCGGCCCGACTCTTGGAGGAGGGGGCCCGAGTGGTCGGCGCCGACCTGGCCCAGCCGGCCGACGCGCTGGCCGGCGGCGAGCGGTGGCTCTTCACCCACGTCGACGTGGCCGACGAGGCTTCGGTCGAGGAGCTGGTGCGGGCCGGCGGTGGCCTTCGGCGGTGGCGTCGACGGCTTGGTCAACGCGGCGGGCGTGGCGGGCGGGGGTCCCGTGCACATGCTCCCCGCCGAGGAGTGGAACCGCGTCATCGCCGTCAACCTCACGGGGACCTATCTGACGGCGAAGCACGTGATCGGCCAGATGCTGCGGCAGCCCCGTCACGAGGACGGCCAGCGCGGCTCGGTGGTGACGGTGGCCAGCATCGAGGGTCTCGAGGGCACGGCGGGCGGGAGCGTCTACAGCGCGTCGAAGGGCGGCGTCGTGATCCTGTCGAAGAACATGGCGATCGACTACGCAGGTCGCGGCATCCGGGTCAACGCGGTCTGCCCGGGATTCATCGAGACCCCGATGACCGCGTCGATCTTCGGCCCCGGGATGGAGGCGGCGCTGGCCGACATCGTCCACGAGCACAAGCTGGGCCGGCGCATGGGCCGCCCCGAGGAGATCGCCGCCGCGGCGGCGTTCCTGCTCTCCGACGACGCCTCGTTCGTCACCGGCCACGCCCTGCCCGTCGACGGCGGCTACACGGCCGGCCGGGACCACGGCGTGACCGACATGCTGGGGCTGTCCGGGCCCGAATGAGCCCGGGCGGCGTTGGCGACTCGGCGTCGACGCCACGCCGTGCCGGTGCCTGCTCCACCTTGACAGGCGGGGCCTCAGGCTAAATACTTAAGTCAATGCTTAAGTATCAGCCGGTCGACGAGGTGTTCCGGGCGCTGGGTGACCCCACCCGCCGTGACCTGGTGGAACGCCTGAGCCGTGGTCCCGCCACGGTGAGCCAGCTGGCCCTGCCCCTCGACATGAGCCTGTCGGCGGTGGTCCAGCACCTGGCTGTCCTCGAGTCGTGCGGCGTCGTCCGCTCCGAGAAGGTGGGCCGCACCCGGACCTGCCGGCTCGAGCCGGTGGGGCTGCGCCTCGCCGAGGACTGGTTCGCCGGCCAGCGCGCCCTGTGGGAGCGCCGGCTCGACCGGTTGGGCGAGGTCCTGGCCGAAGACGGGGCCGCCGAGGCCGAGCAGACAGCACCATCACCACCCCGAGAGGAGCATGAGATGACCACCAGGACCACCGAGCACGGCACCTTCACCATCACGCGGACCTACCCGGTCCCGCCCGAGCGCGTCTTCGCCGCCTGGTCCAGCCAGGAGTCCAAGGCACGCTGGTTCGGCGCGCCGGGTGCGTCCGGCTACGAGCTCGACTTCCGGGTCGGCGGCACCGAGATCAACCGCGGCGGTCCCCCGGGGGGCCCGGTGTACACCTACGAGGCCACCTACCGGGACATCGTGCCGGCCGAGCGCATCGTCTACGGCTACATCATGCAGGCCGACGACACCCTGATCTCCGTCTCGGTGACGACGGTGGAGTTCGCCCCGGCTCCGTCGGGCACCACGCTGACCTTCACGGAACAGGGCGTGTTCCTCGACGGCAGTGACACGCCGGCGATCCGCGAGAAGGGCACCGGCGAGCTTCTCGACGCGCTCGGCGCCGCCCTTGGGTGAGCGACGGCATCGTGCTCCGGGCCATTCCCCCTACGAGGTCGGTCGGCGCACCCGGAACCGCATGCTCCTGACGGCCTTGCTGGCGGGAGCCGTGACATCCCCACCCCAGCACCATCTGGCCGCCGGCGTAGTCGAGGATGACCCACCCGTAGCGCCGGAGCTGGTCCGAGCCCAACAAGCCCTGCGTGCCCGACAAGCTGATCCCGAAATCGGTGGAGCCGATGAGCTGGGGATGGAGCGCCAGGCCGGGCACCGACCACGGCCCGCTGTGGACGAGCGGCACCGTGATGACCGAGCAGACGGTGGACTGGCGCTGGGCCAGGTCGGTGCCGCGCAGCGGCTGACGCCGGGCGACGAGGGAGGACACGACGCTCTGCGACGAACCCGTGTCCACGACGAAGTCTCGCCCGGGCCCACCGGCGAAGCGGACCTCCACGCTGAGCGAGACGTCGCCGGTCGTCGGGGTCACGGTGAGGGGCACCGACATCCCGCTTCCCCCTGTGTCAGCGTCGCCGGCGCCGGGCCCTGCGGGCCGGTGAAGGGCGACGACTGGGCGAGCGGCGCACCCTCGGGGCCGGGCAGGATCAGCGCGCCGGCGGCGAAGTCGATGCGCACCGCGCCGAAGCGGGAGAGGACGTCGGAACCGAGCAGTCCGTCGGGCTCGCCCTTCCCGCCCATCTGGGGCAGCGTGGCCGCGGTGAGCTGCTGCGGCGCCAGGTCGATCCCGTCGAGTGACCAGGCGTCCACCGACACCGGTTGTGCGGTGCCGGTGCAGCCGACGCCGGCGAACTCGCTGGCGGGCCCGGCGGTCGGCCAGGTGGAGCCGATGGGCCAACCCTGCGTCGATGGTCGACTGCCCCGCCCCCGTGTCGAGGACGAAGGGGTACGGCCCCTGGCCACCGATGCACACGTCGACCGACTCGGCCACCTGCCCGGCCACCACGCTCACCGTCATCGGCACCTTCTCACCGCCGCCGGGCTGTGCGGTCGCGCCGGCGCAGCCAGCGCTCGCCGGGGGAAGGGCGAACGTGACCTGCGGCTCAATGTGGACGATGGCCTGTCGCGTCTTCGGCCCGTTGACGGTCGCCGCCAACACGAGCACCAGCACGGTGACCCCGATGGCCACCAAGGCGACGACGAGCAGACCCCGACCCCCGCGCAAGGCCCTACCGACTGACGGCGATGCGGACAGTGGCGATGGCCATGCGCGCGCCGAGCACCAGCGCCGCCAATGGCAGCGCGGCGCGGCGCCAGCCCTTCGTCGTCCGAACGGTGAAGCGGAGCGCCGAGCGGTGGTGGGCAACCATCATGCGGTAGGGATGGCGCGCCGTGCTGATGCCCTGCAGGTGGGTCACCTCCGCCGTCCCGGCGAAGCCCACTCCCCAACCCGCGTGGTGGGCGCGCCAGCAGAGGTCCGTGTCCTCCAAATACATGAAGTAGGCCTCGTCGAAGCCTCCCAGCTCCTCGAGCGCACTGCGCCGGGCCAGGAAGCACGAGCCGGACACCCACCCCGCCGCCGTGACGACATCTCCCTCCGGGGTACCGGGGTTGTAACGCAGCGTGAACGGATTCTCCGGATGGAACAACGCCAGCAGCGCGTGCCCGGCGGCATCGGTGAAGGAGGGGAAGGTGCGCACCGATGGATAGACCGCTCCGTCCTCAGAGAAGATGCGCGGCCCCACCAGAGCCCAGGCGGGCTCGGCCTCGAGCGCGTGGCACAGTGCAGCCAGCGCACCGGGATGCACGACCAGGTCCGGATTGCAGACGAGGATCAGTTCGGGCGGGGTCTCCTCCCCCGCCAGTGCAGCCAGACCGCGGTTGACCCCGGCGCCGAAGCCGACATTGCCTCCCGGCCGCACCAGGCGGATGGGCTTCGCGAGCACGTTCGCTTGAAGGTCTCCGAGTGCAGCCGCTGCGCTCCCGGCCGCACCGTTCTCCACCACGACGATCGGCGTCGCTCCATCCTCGAGGAGAGAGCGAACGCAGCCTTCGAGCAACGGCCCGGCGTCGTGGTCGACCACGACGGCGCCGATCGTGCCGGACACCCGGTGCTCAGTACTCCCGGGTGAAGCGGAACTTCACGAGCGCCCGGAGCGCGCTGAAACCGTCTCGCCAGGTGATCTTCTTCCCTTCGTCGGGCTCACGGCCGGCATACGAGATCGGGACCTCGTAGATGCGGTAGCCGCGGCGCAGCACCTTGGCGGTGATCTCGGGCTCGAAGTCGAAGCGGTTCGACACGACCGTAAGGCCCTCCAACACGCGCGAATCGAACATCTTGTAACAGGTCTCCATGTCCGAGAGCGTCGACCGGTAGAGCACGTTGGTGACGAGTGAGAGCAGCCGATTGCCGATCCAGTGCAGCGGCATCATGTTCTTGCGCTCACCAGTGAAGCGGCTCCCGTAGACCACGTAGGCCTTGCCGCGCAGGATCGGCTCGAGCAAGCGCGGCCAGTCTTCGGGGTCGTACTCGAGGTCGGCATCCTGAATGAGCACGAGATCGCCACGGGCCTCGGCCAGTCCGGTGCGGATGGCTGCGCCCTTGCCCTGATTCATCTCGTGGCGCATGACACGCACCGTCGAATCCTCAATGGCACCCAGCACCTTGTCGGAGCCGTCGCTCGACCCATCGTCGACGACGAGGATCTGGAGCACCACGGGGAGCTCGACGGCGCGCATGCGGCGGATCACCTCGGCCACGGTGGTGCGTTCGTTGAACACCGGCACAATGACCGTCAGCGTCTTGTACGTCCGGGGCGGGAGCACCCCACTCACGGCGGTCACTTCAGTCTCTGTCACGTCTGGCTCCGTCATGCGCTCGTCAGTCTTGCACTCTGTCCGCGAAGTACTGAATCGTGCGCTCGATCCCCTCGCGCAGGCCGATCCTGGGCTCCCAACCCAGCTCGCGCCGGGCCAGGGTGATATCGGGGCAGCGGCGTGTCGGGTCGTCGGCAGGCAGGGGCTCGAAGACGACGTCGGACGCGGAGCCCGTGACGTCCAGCACGAAGCGAGCCAGGTCGAGCATGGTCCGCTCGTCGGGGTTCCCGATGTTGACCGGCCCGACGAGCGAGGAGTCGAGCAGGGCAAGGAGCCCTCTGATCTCGTCCTCCACGAAGCACAGGCTCCGGGTCTGGCTCCCGTCCCCGTACACCGTCAAGGGCTCGCCCCGCAGCGCCTGGACGATGAAGTTGGAGACGACACGGCCATCGCCAGCGGACAACCGCGGTCCGTACGTGTTGAAGATGCGCACAATGCCCACGTTGACGCCGTGCGTCCGGTGCATCGCCATGGTCAGGCTCTCGGAAAAGCGCTTGGCCTCGTCGTAGACGCTCCGGGGCCCGGTGGGATCGACGTTGCCCCGATAGCTCTCCACCTGGGGATGCACTTCTGGGTCGCCGTAGATCTCGCTGGTGCTCGCCATCAAGAATCGCGCCCCGTGCTCCCGGGCCAGCTCGAGGAGCCGGCGTGTGCCCTCGCTCCCCACCGCGAGGGTGTCGAAGGGGCGCGCCAGGTAGGCCGGCGGCGACGCCGGCGACGCCAGGTTGCAGACAGCGTCGACGGCGGACGCGTCCACCAGCTCCACCTTCTCACTGACGTTCGTCACAACGAGGCTGAAGCGGTCGTGTCCGATCAGGTGGGCCACGTTCTCCCGCGATCCGGTGGAGAGATCGTCGAGGCAAATGACGGTGTCGCCCCTCTCGATCAACGAATCGCACAGGTGCGAACCCAAGAAGCCGGCGCCGCCGGCCACCACGACCCGGCTCACTGGCGACCGATCCCCGAATACTGGAAGCCCATCCGGCGGACAGCGGCCGGGTCGAGCAGGTTTCGGGCGTCGACGATGTGGGGCTCGGCCATGGCGGTCAACACGCGGGAGAAGTCGAGCCAACGGAACTCGTCCCACTCGGTGAGCACGACCAGGACCCGTGCCCCGGCGACTGCCTCGTAGGGATCAGCCCGCAGCTGCAAGTCGTGCAAATCGGGGACGTCGGTGTCGGCGTCGACGGTGGGATCGAACGCCTGGACGGTGGCCCCCAGGTCGGCCAGCCGATGGGCGATCTGCAGGCTCGGCGAATCGCGCCGGTCATCGGTGTTCGCCTTGAAGGTCAGGCCCCACACCGCGATGGTGGCGCCGTCGGCCGAGCCGCCGCAGGCCGTCTCGACCTTGCCCACCACCCGCGACAACTGCTCGTCGTTGGATGCGATGGCACCGGCGAGGAGCGAGAAGTCGTAGCCCGCCTCACCGGCGATGTGGAGGAGCGCCCGCGTGTCCTTCGGCAGGCACGAGCCACCCCAACCCGGTCCGGGACGGAGGAACTCGAACCCGATTCGCTTGTCGTAGCCCAGGCCGAGCAGGACGTCGCGGGCGTCGGCCCCTACCTCCTCGCACAGACCGGCCAGCGCGTTCACAAAACTCAGCTTGGTGGCCAGGAATGCGTTCGAGGCGTACTTGATCGTCTCGGACGTCGTGGCGTCGGTCACGATCAACGGCGCTCGGGTCGACGAGAACAGGTCCCCTACCTTGGCCGCCGACGGCGCGTCGTCAGCACCCACCACGATCCGGTCCGGATTGAGACTGTCGAGCACGGCCGTGCCCTCCCGGAGGAACTCGGGGTTGGAAACGACGCTGACGTCGGAACGGCCGATCACCCTTTCGACCATGTTCGCTGAGCCGACGGGCACGGTCGACTTGTTGACGACGATGGCCCCGGCTTCCAGCGACGATGCGATCTCCTTGGCCGCCGCCTCGACAAACGACAGGTCGGCCGAGCCGTCGGCGCTCTGGGGCGTCGGCACGCACAAGAACACGAACTCCGCTCCGGCCACCGCCTCGACCGCCGACTCGGTGAAAGAAAGGTTGCCCGCCGCCACGCCCTCGGCCACTAGTTCGTCCAGCCCGGCCTCCACAATCGGCATGCGGCCGGAGCGCAACGCTGACAGCCGGGACACTCACGCTCGGCCAGCACGACATGGTGGCCGAAATGCGCCAGCGTGGCCGCCGTGGGGAGCCCCACGTACCCAGCGCCGATGACGGCGACCGTGTGCCGATCCGTGGGGTCGGTAGCCGAATGGCTCATCAGGCTGCTTCCTCTTGTCGAGCTTTGAGCGCGGGCACGAGCCGAGCCAGCCCGTCCCGCCAGTCGGGCAGCGCCGGCAGCCCGCTCAGCCTCAGCGCCATGTTGTCGAGCACGGAGTAGGCCGGGCGGGGCGCCACCTGCGGCGGGTCGAGCTCGGCCGTGCTGATCGGCAGTACCCGTTCGGGATCGGCACCGGCCTCGGCGAGCACGGCCCGCACGAGGCCCCACCACGTCGTGGCGCCGCTGTTGGTCACGTGAAAGGTCCCCGGCCGGCGATCGAGGCCGAGGGTCACGACCGCCGGCGCCAGGTCGGCCGTGAAGGTCGGCGACCCGTGCTGGTCGTTGACGAAGCGCAGTAGGCCTTCACCGCCGGCCAGTCGCAAGGCTGTCACGACAATGTTGGCGCCGTGGGCCCCGCACAACCAGCTGGTCCGCACGATGGTGGAGCCGGGCCGGCACTCTCGTTCGCCGGCGAGCTTGGAGGCGCCGTAGACCGAATTCGGGGACGGGGCGTCCCACTCCCGGTAGGGGCGAACGGCCGAGCCGTCGAACACATAATCGGTCGACACGTAGACGACGTGCGCACCCACCAGCGCGGCCGCTTCAGCGATGTGGCGGGTGCCTGTGGCGTTGACGGCGTAGGCGACATCGACCTCGCTCTCGCAGCGCTCGACCGCGGTGAACGCGCCGCCGTGCAGGACGAGTTCGGGCCGGAACGCGCTGAAGGTCGTCAGGACAGCGTCACGGTCATCGACCCGCATGGTGTCGATGTCGGTGGCCAGCACCTCGTGGCCGAGGCCCTGCCGGGGACCCTCTGGGCCGAGCAGCGCGCAGCGGCGTCCACCGACGGGCACGCGGCCCGCCAGGCAGTCGAGCAGGTCCTGACCGAGCTGCCCGTTGGCCCCAGTGATCAGAATGCGCACAGCTCAGCGGTCTCCGGTTCCCCAGGACCCCTCGGCAATTGGAGCTCGGGCGCGCAGCGGCTCCCACCAGTCGCGGTTCGCCGCGTACCACGACACGGTGTCCGCCAGACCCTGCTCCCAGTCCACGGACGGCGCCCAGCCCAGCTCGTTGCGGAGCTTGGTGGAATCGAGGACGTAGCGGCGGTCGTGACCGGGGCGGTCAGGGACGATCGTCTTGAGCGACTCCGGCTTGCCCAAGGTGGCGAGGATGCGGTCGGCCACTTCCATGATGGAGGCCTCCACGCCACTGCCGACGTGGTACGTCTCCCCTACCCGACCTCGGGCCAGCACGGCATCGATCGCGGTGCAGTGGTCGTACACGTGCAGCCACTCGCGGCGGTTGTCCGTGCTGGCGTACAACGTGAGCGCCTGGTCGTCCAGCGCCAGCGCGCAGAAATGTGGGACCAGCTTCTCGGGAAATTGGTACGGGCCGTAGTTATTGGCGCAGTTCGTGATGGTGATAGGGAGCTCGTAGGTCTCGGCATAGGCCCGGACCGTGTGGTCGGCGCCGGCCTTCGACGCGTTGTAAGGGGTCCTCGGCCGGTAGGGCGATTCCTCGTGGAAGGCCTCGTCCGCGTCGAGTGGCAGGTCCCCGTACACCTCGCAGGTCGAGACGTGGTGGAAGCGCGTCACCCCGGCCTGGCGGGCCGCCTCCAGCATCGTCTGGGTCCCCAGGACGTTCGTCCGGAAGAACAGGCCCGGGTTCAGCACGGCCAACGAGTTGTGTGACTCTGCTGCGAAGTGGACGATCGTGTCGATCCCCTCTCCGCGGAGAGTCTTTTCGGCCGCCGTGAGGTCGCAGATGTCCTCTTGAGCAAAGACGACCTTGTCCTCGATGTCGAACAGGCTGGGTCGGTTGCCGGCGTAGGTGAGGACGTCGTAGACGACCACATGGTCCTCGGGGTGCTGTTCGACCCAGTAGCGGGCGAAGTTCGACCCGATGAAACCGGCACCCCCCGTGACGAGAAGGCGCATAGTGGCGTAGATGTTAGCCGAGGCCCGGAACCACTTCGGGTTACTGGTCCGGCCGTACGTGCACGACGTCTCCGGCGCTGATGGACCGGGGACCCGCCACGGTATCGACCACCAGACAGCCGGCGTCATCGATGGCCGAGGCGACACCGAAGAGCTCCTCACCGGCCAGGGTCACGCGCACCCGCTGGCCGAGCGTGGCGCAGCGCGCCCGGACCTCGTCGGCCAGAGCCCGACGGCCCTCAGCGCCTTCGAGCTGAGCACACCGGGGTTCGAGGGCGCCGAGGAGGCGGTCGAGGAGGGTCCGGCGGTCAATCGGTCCGGCGGCCGCCACGTCGTCGAGGCAGGTCCCCCCGGCCTCCGAGGGCCCGGGCCAGGCCACATTGATCCCGATACCCACGACGACGGCGGTGGGCACAGGTCCGGCGAATTCCGCCTCGGCCAGGACCCCGGCCAGCTTGGCGCCGTCGAGCAGGAGGTCATTGGGCCACTTGAGCGTCGGGTCGACCCCAGCCACGGCGCCGCAGGCATCGGCCGCGGCCAGCGCGACGGCGCCGGCACACAGGTGCACCTCGTCGCCCGCAAAGCCAGGGCGGAGGAGCACCGAGGCCAGCAGATTCGCGCCCGGCGGCGACTCCCAACGGCGGTCCAGGCGCCCGCGGCCGGCGGTCTGATGATCGGCGACGGCGACCAGGCCGGCGGGCGCCCCCCGACGGGCCCGGTCAAGGGCGTAGGTGTTCGTCGAGTCCACCTCTTCGAGCCAGTGGATCTCCCACTCGCCGCCCCACATGGCAGACACCATAGGGTGCGTGCAAATGTGAAGGTCCGCCGCAGGGAGGAAAGGCCAGCGTGATCGAGAAGGTCCTTATTGCAAATCGTGGGGAGATCGCCGTCCGGGTGATCCGGACGTGCCGCGAGCTCGGCATTGCCACCGTCGCGGTGTACTCGAACCTCGACCGCGACGCCCTGCACGTCCGCATGGCTGATGAGGCCTACGCCCTGGGTGGCGAGACGGCGGCCGAGAGTTATCTCAACACCGAGGCCATCCTCCACGCGATCGAGGAGAGCGGCGCTGACGCCGTCCACCCCGGTTACGGCTTCTTCTCGGAGAACACCGACTTCGCCCGCGCCATCACCGAGCGCGGCGTGACCTTCATTGGGCCTCCGCCCGAGGCCATTGAGGTCATGGGCGACAAAATCAGCTCCCGCCTGGCGGCGGAAGAGGCCGGGGTGGCGGGGGTCCCCGGCCGCTCCGAGCCGTTGACCTCTGCCGACGAGGTCGTTGCGTTCGGCGAGGAGTACGGCTGGCCGGTGGCCATCAAAGCCGCCTACGGCGGCGGCGGACGCGGCATGAAAGTCGTTGCCGCCGCGGCAGATGCGGCCGAGGCCATGGAGTCGGCGGCCCGTGAGGCCCAGGCCTACTTCGGCCGCCCGGAGATCTACCTGGAGCGCTACCTCGAATGGCCGCGCCACGTCGAGATGCAGGTGCTGGCCGACCAGCACGGGAACACGCTGTGGCTCGGTGAGCGTGACTGCTCGGCCCAACGCCGTCATCAGAAGTTGGTCGAGGAGAGCCCGGCGCCCGACTTCCCCGACGACGTCCGCCAGGCCATGGGTGCCGCCGCGGTCAAGGTCTCTGAGGCCTGCGGCTACTACAACGCCGGAACCGTCGAGTTCCTCTACCAGGACGGCGAGTTCTACTTCCTGGAGATGAACACGCGCCTGCAAGTGGAGCACCCCGTTACCGAGCTGGTGACGGGGCTCGATCTCGTGGCTTGGCAGTTGCGCATCGCGTCGGGCGAGCGGCTCGACTTCACCCAGGACGACATCAGCCGGAACGGCCACGCGATCGAAGTCCGCATTAACGCGGAGGACCCCAGTGGCGGCCGCTTCTCGCCCTCACCGGGCACCCTGACGTCGTTCCACGCCGCCTCCGGCCCTGGCGTGCGCCTCGACGCCGGCTACGAGTCGGGCGACACGGTCTCGCAGTACTACGACAATCTCATCGCCAAAATGATCGTCTGGGCCCCCGACCGCGAGGCTGCCCGGCGCCGCATGCTGCGTGCCATCGACGAGACCCACATCACGGGGGTGGCCACCACGCTGCCCGCCCATCAGGCGATACTGAGCCACCCCGACTTCGCAGCGGCCACCCATTCGACCAGGTGGGTCGAGGACACGCTGGATCTGACTGGCCTCACGGTCGAGCCCGCCGGCCCGGCGCCGGCACCGGCCGAGGACGAGGTGCCCACGGTGCAGCGCGACGTGACCGCCGAGGTCGACGGCCGGCGGTTCTCGGTGCGCCTGTGGGTGCCAGACCTGGGCACCGCTCCTGCGCCCGGAAGGGTCGCCGGACGGCCCAAGCGGACCACCGCGGCAGCCGTGGCCGGCAGCGGTTCAGGTCAGGTCACCGTCCCCATGCAGGGCACCATTGTGAAGGTCCTTGTCGCGGTGGGAGACGTCGTCGAGGTGGGACAGTCGATCTGCCTCCTCGAAGCCATGAAGATGGAGAACGCCGTCGCGGCTGAGAAGGACGGCGTGATCAAGGAGATCAGGGTGAGCGCCGGCGATTCTGTCGGTGCAGGCGACGTCGTGGCGGTCATTGAGTAGATGACCGTCACGACCGCATCGTCCGCCAAGGAAGCCGCCGCGACGGTCGTCGACCGGCACCTGGACGAACTGGTGTCGCTGAGCCACTCGGTTCATGCCACACCCGAGCTCTGCTTCGGCGAGACCTCCTCGGCCCGGGCCGTGGCCGAGACCCTCCGTGCGGGCGGGCTCGCGGTGAACGAAGGCGTCTACGACCTTCCGACGGCACTCGAATCCCGTGCGGGGGACGGAGAGCTGGTCGTGGCGGTCTGTGCCGAGTACGACGCGTTGCCCGACATCGGGCACGCCTGCGGGCACAACATCATTGCGGCCACCGCTGTCGGGGCCGGACTGGCCTTGGCCTCGGTGGCGGACGAGCTCGGGCTGTCCGTCCGGGTGCTCGGCACTCCGGCCGAGGAGGGTGGCGGGGGCAAGGTGCTGATGCTCGAGCGCGGCGCCTTTGCCGGCGTCCACGCCGCCATGATGGTGCACCCCTGGCCCACGGAGCGGCTTACGGCAACCTGCCTCGCGGTGGCCCACTACGACGTGCACTTCGCCGGGCGGGAGGCGCATGCGTCGGCCGCGCCTTGGGAGGGCGTCAACGCCCAGGACGCCTTGACGATCGCCCAGGTGGCCATCGGCCTCCTGCGCCAGCAGCTTCCCCCGGGGGACCAGGTGCACGGCGTGGTCACCAAAAGCTCGTCCGCCGCCAACGTCATCCCCGCCACGGTTACTGCCCGCTACATGGTCCGCTCGCTTACGGCCGCAGGACTCGCCGCCTTACGGCCACGCGTCGACGCCTGCTTCGAGGCGGGGGCGTTGGCCTCCGGGTGCAATTCGCTACGAAGAGTTGTCGCCGGTCTACTCGCACATGGAGGCGGATCCCAACCTGCTGAGGGCCTACCGAGTCAACGGCGAGGCGCTCGGCCGGCACTTCGACGCCGACGACGAAGGGACGCCGCCTCCCACGTTGTCGACGGACATGGCAAACGTCTCCCTCGCGGTGCCGACCATCCACCCCCTGATCCGGATCGAGGCGCATGGCGCCGTCAACCATCAGCACGAGTTCGCCGCCGCCTGCATCACCCCCTCCGCCGACGCCGCCGTGCGGGACGGCGCCATCGCACTGGCGTGGACTGCCATCGACGCCGCCACGGATCCGGCGCTGCGGGCACGACTCCTCGGCGGGTGATCACCGAGCACGCAGTCCTGGACGTCATTCCGGGACAGGAGGACGCCTTCGTCGAGGCCATGGGGCATGCCAAGGCACTCATCGCCGGCAGCCCGGGCTTCGTCTCGCTGCAGCTGTTGCGCTGCGTGGAGCGACCGAACTGCTTCCTCCTCCTCGTCGAGTGGGAGCGGCTGGAGGACCATACCGAGGGCTTCAGGGGCTCGGCCGCCTACCAGGAGTGGCGCGCCGCCCTGCACCACTTCTACGACCCGTTTCCCGTCGTGGAGCACTTCGAGGCGATCGTTACCGCCTGATCCGGTCAAGACCGGGTGAGCGTGGCCGTGAGCCAACTGTCACGACACCGCAATCAGATTCCCAGTCCTCAGCCAGGCCTCTCCGAGTTCCGGTTGAGGAGGGCCGGTCATGCTCGTGGCATGCACATCATCACGTTGGAGTCGTGCCACAGCACTTGGATCTTCGACACCCGACAGTTGCGGTTCTGTCGCATCCTTCGAGGGATCGCGATCGGGCAGCGGCGGATCTCGACGGAGTGGCGTCCGTATCGGGACCTCGAGATCGATCCGCACGGCAGGACCTTCACGGTCGTCCTCAACGAACAGCGGTCCCGCCTGATCCGCTCGTCCATCCACACGTCGGCCTGTGTCGACTGTGGTGGTTCGCGCACCAGCGAGGTGTCGCTCGAGGACATCAGGGGCGCTGTTGCCTGAGCCGCTTCTCCCCCTGCCCGCCAACACCTGACGACCTCTGTTCTTCCGTTGCCGTCGTGGCCACCCCGGCCGATAACGTCGGCGCTGCATGGACGAACGGCAGGCGCGTGCGGTGGAGGAGGCCCGGCTGCTCGTCGACGCCCGGCAGGAGCTCTATGGGGAGTCGGAGCCAACGACGTGTGACGCCATGCTGCAACTGGGCCGTGTCCTGCGCGATGCCGGCGAGTTGCACGAGGCAGAACGGGTCCTGACGGCCGCGCTCTCACTGCTGAACCGATCACCCGAGACCAACGGGAGCCGGGTGCGCTGGACCGAGTTCAACCTGGCCATCGTCCTCGACCGCCTAGGCGAACAGGAGGCGGCCCGGCGGCTCTGGGAGAGCGTGCTTGCGTCTTCCGACCGCGACGAGGGCATCGACAGCGAGCTGTCCAGGCAGACGGCCACCAACTTGGCGATCACGCTGCGCAAACTCCGCCGTTACGGCGACGAATTTCCGCTCAGGGTACGGGTGCTCGAAACCGCCACACGGTCGCTCGGCCCCGACAACGCCACGACCCTCCGGGCTCGAGATCGACCTGGCCCAGACTCACCGGCGTCTCGGCAACCACGAACTGGCACTGGGCCTGTTCACCGAGGCCCTCGGCGGATTGGAGCGCACCGGAGGTGACCAGCGGACGATCCTGTACCAGAAGTGGGCCATCGCCACCGAGTTGGTCGCGCTCAAGCGCTCGAAAGAAGCGGCCCAGATGTTCGATCAGGTCGTGGCCGGCGCCGTCGAGCACCTCGAGCCCGATGACCCATTCCGGCGGAGTGCGGTGCGGCAACGGCGGGGGTACTGGCTTCTCGGCAAATTCTCCGGGTTCGGTCGCAAGGGCCGGCCGGGCGACCCGCCCGGCAGCTGAGCCCGGTCATGGATCGCGTCCAGACATTGTTCGTCCTCCGCCGACGGCGTGCTCATGGACCGTGGCGCGGCGGGCGTGGACCGTGGCAGCCGCCTTCGGCGAACGCTTCGGGGTCATGCCGCCGAGCAGGGCTGAGACCTCCCAGGCGGTCCGAGGTCATCGTCGGGCAGCGCCCGGATGAGTCCGCCCTGGCCGAGGCCCTGCACGAACTGGGTTGGGGTATGGGCGTCGAGGCCGCGTTGCAGTGCTGGTTCGAGGAGGACTTCGTACTGGAGCCTGCGGTCATGACTGCAGCCGCTGCTTGGGGGAGCTGGCATTTGCCTCGCGTTGGTGTCCAACCAGGAGCGTCGGCGCGCCCGGTACTTGGAGGAACGCCTGGCGCAGGTGCTCTCCCTCAGCGGCGTCGCCTTCTCGGGCGATCTCGGTCTCGTGAAGACGGACCGCACTTCGAGAACCGGGCCGAGCGCCGTCTCGGCATTGGCGGCCACGGGGGACGTCGTCTCTGAACACGTCGAGAAGCCGACCGGCCTTGCGGCCGGCTTGGTCGCCGCCACTCGCCAAGGACAGGGATTCCCACGGCGAGGTGGTTGCCGCGCACGAACGCCCCGTAGCGCTGCGCCGTCAGGCCCCGAGGATCCGAACCGGATTGCCCCTCCTCTCCGTCCGCTCCACTTCATGAGTCTCATGTCACAGCGGCAGTCGCCACGGTGGCCAGCCTGCGGGAGCGTCCTCGTGCTGGCACCACTCGCCGACGATGACGGGACCCGCGGGAGATCAGCCGAGCGGTCCCACGAACATGTCCAGGCACTCCTCGAGACCAAGGATCTCGATGTCCGAGCGTCGGCGCTGCTCCCAGGCATCCCGGGCCATGCGGAAGCGGATGGTGCGCCCCGACCCGTCACGCCGGTGCCCTCTCGCCTCGCCGTTCTCGTCGTACCCGACCGCACGCGACGTCGCCAACGACGCCACGTTGTCCTCGAATGCGCCGCTCAGCGCCTCCTCTGCGCCAAGGCCGGCAAAGGCCAGGTGCAAGATCGCCTCTCGCATCTCCCGGCCCAGACCCAGACCCTGGTGCGCCCGTCCGAGCCACGATCCGGTTTCGACGGAGCGGACAGCGCGGAAATGCTCGGCGCCGAGGTCCTGCACGCCAACGGGCTTCCCACCCACGAAGGCGCCACAGGTGAGGGTCCAGTTGTCCGGCGACCAGTTGGCGCGGTGCCGCCACATCCACTGTGCCGCCTCACGAGCACGTTGACGCGGCTCGACGTCGGTCCACGGGACGAAAAAGGGCATTGTTCCGGGGTGGTGGATACCCTCATCGACGAGCGCGACCAGGTCGGCGAACTCCTCTTCGCGCAGGAGCCGCAGCTCGAGGCGGGGCGTGCGGACGACGAGGCCGAACAGCGGCCAGAACGCGGTCGGCCCTCCCCCGCCACGGCTCAGCCCCCGGGTTGGTAGACGCCGAACTCGGCCCGCAGGACGTCAGACACCTCGCCGAGGGTGGCCATCTGCCTCAGGGCCGCCTTCATCGGGACGAGCAGGTTGCCATCGCCCTTGGCCGTCTCGGCGACGTCGGCCAGGGCGCGGTCCACGGCGGCCTGGTCGCGCTCGGCCCGCACGGACCGCGTGCGGTCGATCTGGATCTGCTGGAGCTTGACGTCGATCGGGAAGACCTCGGTGGGGTCCTCCTCGGCGTCCGTGAACCGGTTGACGCCGACGACCACCTTCTCGCCGTCGTCGACGGACTTGGCAAAGCTGTAGGCGGCCGCTTCGATCTCCTCCTGCATGAACCGGGCCTCAATGGCGGCCACCGCGCCGCCGAGCTGCTCGATCCGGTCCAGATACGCGTTGGCGGCCTGCTCCACCTCGTCGGTGAGCGATTCGACGAAGTACGAACCGGCCAGGGGATCGACCGTGTCGGCAATGCCGGACTCGAACCCGACGATCTGCTGCGTGCGCAGGGCGATTTTGGCGGCCCGCGTGGTGGGCAGCCCGAGGGCCTCGTCAAAGCCGTTCGTGTGCAGGCTCTGCGTGCCCCCGAGAGCGGCGGCGAGGCTCTGCACCGTCACCCGGACGATGTTGTTCTCGGGCTGCTGCGCGGTCAGCGTCGAACCACCGGTCTGGGTGTGGAAGCGCAGCATCTTGGAACGCTCATCCTTCGCGCCGAAGCGCTCGCGTCATGATGCGGGCCCACATGCGCCGCGCCGCCCGGTACTTCGCCACCTCCTCGAAGAGGTTGTTGTGCGCGTTCCAGAAGAACGACAGCCGAGGCGCGAACTCGTCCACGTCCATGCCGGCCGCTATCGCCGCTTCGACGTAGGCGATCCCGTTGGCGAGCGTGAAGGCGATCTCCTGCACCGCCGTCGAGCCCGCCTCCCGAATGTGGTATCCCGAAATGGAGATGGTGTTCCAGCTCGGAAGGTTGGACGCGCAGTAGGAGAACGTGTCGACGATGAGACGCATGGAAGGACGCGGCGGGTAGATGTACGTCCCGCGGGCGATGTACTCCTTCAAGATGTCGTTCTGAATGGTGCCGCGGATGTTCTCGCTTGCCACGCCCTGCTCCTCGGCCACCAATTGGTAGAGGAGCAGCAGGATTGCGCCGGTGGCGTTGATCGTCATGGACGTCGTGACCTTGTCCATGGGGAGGTCGGCCATGAGCAGTCGCATGTCGGCCAACGAGTCGATGGCGACGCCCACCTTGCCCACCTCGCCCTCGGCGCGGGCGTGGTCGGAGTCGTAGCCCATCTGGGTCGGCAGGTCGAAGGCACACGACAACCCGGTCTGCCCGGCCTCGAGCAGGAACTTGAAGCGCTGGTTGGTCTGCTCCGCCGAGCCGAAGCCGGCGTACTGGCGCATCGTCCACAGCTTCGAGCGGTACATGCCCGGGGTGGACGCCCCGGGTGTACGGGAACGCCCCTGGCTCGCCCAGCTGCGTGGCCGGATCCCAGCCCTCGAGGTCCTCCGGACGGTAGACGGGCTGAATGGCGATGCCCGAATCGGTGAAGCGCTCGGGGGTCTTCTGGGGGTCCTTCTTCTCCGGTGTCACGGCAAGGAGCCTACGAAGGATCCAGGCCCCCCGGCGACACGAGGCAGACTACGGGCGTGGACGACGCCTCCGAACCCGTTTTCTCGCACTTCGGCATCTGCGTCAGCGACCTGGAGCGATCGCTGCGCTTCTACTGCGACGCCCTCGGCTTCGAGAAGGCCGAGTCGCACGCCATCGGCTCCGAGTTCGCCCGGCTCATGGAGTTCCCCGATGTGGACGTCACGTCGCAGTTCATCCGGCGCGGGCCCGACCGCCATTGAGCTCCTGGCCTTCCGGGAGCCCGCGCCGTTCGGTCCGCGCGAGCGGCGGGCCGTCAACCAGCTCGGGCTGACCCACCTGTCGTTCCGGGTGCGGGACGTGGCGGGCACGGCGGCCCGGATGGTGGAGCTCGGCGGGTCGATCGTCGAGTCGAGCCGGACGACCATCGACCTCGGCGGGACGGCCCTCGAGTTCGTCTACTGCACCGACCCCGACGGCGTCCGGGTGGAGCTGATGGACCTCGGCGGCTGATCGGGCACCGGCCCGGCCCGGCGGCCTCTCGGCAGGGCCTGCTCGTCGAGCTCGCGGTCGACTCGCACCGCCCTGCGCTCGTCCATGTGCATCCAGCGCAGGGCGACGGGGATCATCGGCCAGAGCATGAGCGTGTCGCCGACGACCCACATGATGTCGCCGCCCACGTGGAGGTCGGTGACGTAGGACGGGCCCCAGGCCCGATGGGTGGCGAAGTAGGCGGGGAACATCTCGTGGGTGGCACCGGCCAGCGACAGCCCGGTGAAGGTGTCGATCGGGATGGCCAGGAAGAGGTAGAAGAACTGCAGCGCGGGGTGGAGCCGGTGCGCGTTGGGGTCGTTCCCGAAGATCTGCCGCCAGAACAGGTAGCCGACGAGCAGGAAGGCCAGGTGCTCCGCGTTGTGCACGCTCTCCTGCGTGAGCGTGTAGTTGTACCAGACGGTCAGGTGGCTGATCGGGATGACGACGGCGTACAGGATGAAGGCCACGATCGGGTTGCCGAGGAATCTGGCCACGCGTGAGCGCAACGCCTCGGTGACGACCAGGTGCGCGGTGCCGGAGGTGGAACACAAGGCCAGCCGCAAGGGAGAGGCGATGGCGAAGAGCGGGGCGGCCACCATGATCAGGATCAGGTGCTGGACCATGTGGTCCCAGAACAGCTCGCCGTCGTAGACGCCGACGAAGCTGAAGATGGCGACGCCGGTGCGTGAAGAGCGCGCCGATCCACGCCACCGTCTTGCCGACCGGCCAGCGGTGGCGCGGGTGGAGGGCGTTGTTGCGGCGGACCCCCCACAGGTAGAGGGCGAGGGCGGCCACGATCATCGCCACCGGGACGAAGTCGAACTGGGTGGAGAAGAGCTGCGACCCCCGCAGTGGCGGGAGTCCCGCGTCGGCGAGCACGGCGATCACCTCAAGACGGTACCGCCGGGCTCAGCCGTGCTGCCAAACGCGCTGCTGAGATCGCTCCGCTTGCCGTAGAGCGACGGCCGGGTCGAGGACGGTCCAGCTCCTCGCCGGTCAGGCTGCCAGCCCAGTGCGCCCGCGTTCTGCTGGGCCTGGTCCCGGTTCTTGGCGCCCGGGGATGGGCACGGCGCCCTGGGCGATGAGCCAGGCCAGCGCCACCTGGCTCGGGGTGCGGTCGCCGTGGGCTTCGCCGATGCGGCGCAGCAGGGCGACGATCGCGTCCACCTCGGCCATGGGGTGGGCCGAGAACGAGCGGCCCCTGCGGCGGCGGGTTGGCCGCCGAGTACTTGCCGGTCAGGCGGCCCTGCCCGATCGGCGAGTAGGCCAAGGGCACGACGCCGAGCTCCCGGCAGGCGCTGATGAGCCCGACCCGGAGCGGCATGGCGCGCAGGAGGGAGAACTCGATCTGGTTGCTGGCCAGGCGGAGGCCGCGCTTGCGCAGGGCGGCATCCATGGCCCGGGTCTCCTTGGCCGAGTAGTTGGACACGCCGACGGCCTCGCACGATGCCCTCGGCGTGCGCGGTGGCCAGCGCCTCGGCCAGCGCGTCGTGCGAGCGCAGCGAGACCGGCCCATGGATCTGGTAGAGGTCGATGGCGTCGATCCCCAGCCGCTCGCGCGAGGCGCGGGCCGCCGACAGCAGCGCGGCGCGCACGTTCAGCTTCCACGGGCTCGGCATGAACTTGGATGGCGATGACGACCCGGCTGCGCACGCCGGGATCGGCGGCGAGGAGGCGGCCGATGATGCGCTCGCTCTCGCCGCCGCCGTAGACCTCGGCGGTGTCGAAGAGGACGACACCCGCCTCGATGCTGGCCTCCCACGCCTCGCGGATCGTCGACTCGGTCAGCGACTGGTCGTAGCCGCCCATGCCCCAGGTGCCCTTGTCGCCCCAGGCCCACGTCCCCACGCCCAGGGGCGGGATGGCGACGTCGGTGCCGGCGAGCTCGATCCGGTCGCCGGCCTGCGGGGCGAGGTGTCGCTCACCGAGGCCCCCGCGACGGTGCGGCCCAGGCCAGATGCGCCTCGACGGCCGCCCGCCACTCGGGCGCGTGCGTGAGCTGCGGCGAGTGGTACGCCCCCGCAATGACGGTCAGCCGGCCGTCGGCCACCTCGTCGGCCAGCGTCGGGCGCCTGGTCGACCAGCGGATGGTCGTGCTCCCCGACGATGACCGTCGTCGGGCAGGCGATGGAGGGGAGCTTGGCCCGCAGGGAGGCGTCGTCGTCGGCGACGTCGTCCATCAGGACGCCGCCCAGGGCCTTGACGGCGTAGGCGTCCATGCCGGCGAAGATGGCGTCCTTCTCCTTGCGCCACTCGGCCGGCGTGCGCGCCTCGATGAGGACGTCCTCGGGGCCGCCCATGCTGAGGCTGGCCGGCATGCCCCCGGCCGGGTCGAACGCGTTGATGAAGCCGTGGACGAGGGCGCGGATCTCCTCGTCGGGCGGCAGGAACGACCACGCGCTGGTGTCCATGAGGATCAGCGAGCGCACGAGGTCGGGCCGGGCCACCACGAGGCCCATGACCACCCGTCCGCCCATGGAATGGCCCAGGAGGTCGACCGGCCCCTCGCCGACCGCCTCGAGAAGGCGGCCAGGTCGGCCGAGAGCTGCTCGATGGTGTAGCCGTCCAGGTGGCCCGTCCCGGTCGAGTGGCCGTGCCCCCGCTGGTCGAGCGTGACGACGCGCCGGTCGCGCCGCCAGCGCGTCGACCTCGAGCGCGAAGTCGTGGGAGGACCCGGTGTAGCCGTGGCAGAGCACGAGCGTCGGCGTCCCGGCCGGGCTGCTCCCCCGCTCGGACCAAGCCAGGTCGACGCCGTTGACGTGGAAGGTCTCGGCCGGAGCCGCCGTCGGTGTCATGGCCCTTGTCTAGTTGGTCGCCCTCGTCTCGCCGTGCAGGGAACGGCGACGTTCCGACGCCGGCGGGGATCGGCGTTTCTCCAGGCAGCCCAGTGGCCCGGTGGGCCAGGGGGAGAACTGGTAGCTTCCGGCGGATGGACAGCGACGAGACCCTCTACGCCACGCCCCGCAACGATCACGGACGCCGCCGCATTGCCACTTCTACCACGTGATGGACATTCCGGGGTACGGCGTGACACACGGGCGCGCAGTGGGATCTCCGCAGCAACACCCCGGCGTATCTGGGGAATGTCGACCTGGCCGGAAAGCGCGTCCTGGAGATCGGGCCGGCGTCGGGATATCTGACCTTCTGGATGGAAGCCCAAGGGGCCGAGGTGGTGTCGATCGAGCTCCCACTCGATCACTCCGTGGGACATCGTTCCCGACGTGTCGATCGACACCGCCTCGTGCGAGGGCGACGTCCGCGACGGCATCGAGCACATGCGCGACGCCTACTGGTTCGCACACGACCGCACCGGGCAGCAAGGCGAGGGTCCACTACGGGGACGTCTATGAGCTGCCCGACGCCCTGGGTCACTTCGACTACGCCGTGATCGCCGCCGTGCTGCTTGCACGTCCGCGACCCGCTGCGGGCCGTCGAACAGTGCGCGCGGCTCGCCGACAATCTCGATCATCACCGATCGTCCACTATCGAGGACATCCCGGACGACAAGGCCATACATGGAGCTGGTTCTCGACGAAGGAAGTACACCGGTCCCGCACGTCTGGTTCAAGTTCAGCCCCGAGCTCTTCGTCCGGTTCGCCGAGGTCCTGGGATTCGACGAGAGCACGGTGACGTATCCAGCGAGCAGCTCTACGTCGCCGACGGGCCACCCAGGATCCGGGTCGATGTTCACTGTCGTCTCGACGAGAGATCCGCGTCGCCGTGACCTAGTGGCGGACAGCGACAGCTGAACCCTGACCGTGTCCTCGACGATCTGGCACTCACGCACCTCGCACCGTCAGGAACAGCCGGCCGGGGTCGGCCTCCCCACTAGCCCGAGTCGGTCGAGAGCGACTGCACCGTCGCCGCCGGCGCGGGCGAGCTCTCGGTCTGCACCGAGGCCACCGGCGCCCCCGGTGTCGCCGACACGTTGGTGCAGGACCGGGCCTGGTTCCAGGCGGCCAGCGGCCGCGGTGGCCGCGTCGCCCGAGAGCGGCTGGGGCAGGTCGTTGACGATGACCGCCGGCCGCCACGTCACCTGGTCGATGTGCCGGCCGGTGGCCGAGATCACCAGCGAGCCGCTGGCGTTCTCGGGCGGCGAGTTGTCGTAGAAGGCGAAGTTGCCCAGGCCGTAGTCGACGTAGGCCGAGCCGAGGTAGCCGCCGCCGAGCAGCACGTGGGCGTGGGTGCCCACGATGATGTCGGCGCCCGCCTGCGACGAGCACCTGGGCCAGCGGCTCCTGCAGCGGGTTGGGGCACGCGTCGAGCTCGGTGCCCCAGTGGAGGTAGACGATCACGGTGTCGGCCGTCTTGCGGGCCGCCTCCACCGCGGCGACGAGGTCGTTCACGTCGTAGGCCGAGGCCAGGCCCGGGCTGGGTCGCGGTCGCCGTCCACGCCGTCTGCAGGTCGGAGTCGATGACCTGGGTGGCGGCGATGATGGCGATGTGCTGGCCGTTGATGGTGGTCGTGTACGGGGTGAAGGCCTGCGCCGCGTTCTGGCCGATGCCGAGGATGGTGTAGCCCGTCTGGGCCCGCGTGGTCGAGCGCCATCTGCAGGCCCGGCGGCCCGCAGTCCTCGCCGTGGTTGTTGGCCTCGGTGATGAGGGTCACCCCGGCGCCCTTGAAGGCGCTGACGGCGGAGGCGGCGCGGAGAAGACGAACTGCTTGGACTGCGGCTGGGGCAGGTGCCGTCGGTCAGCGCGGACTCGAGGTTCACCATGGAGAGGTCGACGCCCGACGAGCAGGGCCGGCACCGTCGGCCCGAGGGCGTCGGCGGGGTCGGCGGCCAGCCGGTCGCCCAGGGTGGTGCCGGCCGGGAAGTGCACGTCCCCGCCGAAGGCGAAGGTGACGGCCTGCCCGTCGCCCTGCCAGTCCGGGTCGAGGCGGGGGTTGCCCGGCCTGCGGCGGCGGGGCGCTGTGATGCGTGGCCCGCCCGCTGTGGCTCTGCCCCGCCGCCGTCGGGTGCCCGCCGCCGCGGCTGGCGACGCAGCGACCAGGACGAGGGCGAGCGACCACCAGAGCCCGGCCCCCCAGAAGCGGCGATTGCGCTTGACCCGCCGCGAGGTCAGCCCGGGCAGCCCGGCGGCGGCGCCGGCGCACCTCGGGCGCGGGCGTGTGAGCGGCGGTCGGGGACGTGCGTGATCAGCAGGTCGGTCGGGGACGTGCCGGACACTCTAGGCAGCGCCGGATCGCCGCTCGGCGGCCGGCGACCGGTGCCGGCCGGCGACGCGGCGCCTCAGTGCGCGTGCGGCATGCAGAGATCGTCGTACTCGGCGATGACGATCTCGCCGGCGTCGGGCCCACAGGCCGGGCAGGCCGGGTCGCGGCGCACCTTGAAGGTGCGGAACGACTCCTCGAGCGCGTCGTAGGCGAGCAGCCGCCCGATCAGCGGGTCGCCCAGGCCGAGCAGCACCTTGATGGTCTCGACGGCCTGGATCGACCCGATGATGCCGGGCAGCACGCCCAGCACGCCCGCCTCCGAGCACGACGGCGCCAGCTCGGCCGGCGGCGGCTCGGGGATGAGGCAGCGGTAGCAGGGGCCGTTGTAGGGGTCGAAGACCGTGACCTGGCCCTCGAAGCGGAAGATCGAGCCGTGGATCACGGGGATCCGCTTGAGCAGCGAGGCGTCGTTGACGAGGTAGCGGGTCGGGAAGTTGTCGGTCCCGTCGACGATGACGTCGTAGCCGTCGATGATGTCGAGGATGTTGTCGGCGCCGAGGCGCACGTCGTAGGTGACGACGTTCACGTCGGGGTTCAGCGCCGTCAGCGTCTTCTTGGCCGAGTCGACCTTGCGGTCGCCGATGCGGTCCATGTTGTGCAGGATCTGGCGCTGCAGGTTGGACTCGTCGACGACGTCCATGTCGATGATGCCGAGCGTCCCGACGCCGGCCGCGGCCAGGTAGAGGGCCGCCGGCGAGCCCAGGCCGCCCGCGCCGAGCAGGAGCACCTTCGAGCCGAGCAGCTTCAGCTGGCCCACCTCGCCCACCTCGGGCAGCAGGAGGTGGCGCTGGTAGCGGTTGCGCTGGGCCGGCGTCAGGGTCTGCGGCGCCGCCCAGGGGCGGTCGTCGTCCTTCCACTTGTTGAACCCGCCGATCATCGACTGCACGTCGGTGTAGCCCAGGTCGCCCATGGTCTTGGCGGCGAAGGCCGAGCGCACGCCGCCGGCGCAGTAGACGACGATCGGGGCCGTCCTTGTCGGGCAGCTTGCCCTCCACCTGGAACTCGAGGTGGCCGCGGGGCAGGTGGACGGCGTTGGGCAGGGCGCCCTGCTCGTACTCGTCGGGCTCGCGGACGTCGAGGAAGGTCACGCCGCCGCCCTCCAGCAGGGCTTGCGCGTCGGCCTGGTCCACCTCGCGGATGGACGCCTTGGCCTCGTTCAGCAGATCTCGTGGAGTGGGCACTTTCGAACCTCCGGGTCGCACCAGGCCGTTCGTACGGCCGGCATCGAACGGTAAAACACTACCAGCGGGGTCAACATTCCCGAGGCCTCCGGGGCACCGTCGGCCCAGCGCTGCGTCCCGGTGGGAGACTGCCGCCATGGAGCTCCACGAGGCCATCCGGCGCCGCGCCATGGTGCGGAGCTTCTCGCCCCGAGCCGGTCGACGCCGGGCGTCGTGGACCGGATCCTCGCGCGGCGCCTGCGCTCCCCCACCGCCGGGAACACCGGCGGGACGGCCTGGGTCGTCCTGGAGGGGCCCGAGCAGACCGCCGCCTACTTCGACGCCACCACCGACGAGGCGTGGCGGCGCGCGCAGCCCGGCCGTGCGGACGGGCCTGCGCCGGGCCCCGGTCGTCCTCCTCGCCTACGCCTCGCCCGAGGCCTACGTCGCCCGCTACGGCGAAGCCGACAAGGCCGGCTCCGGGCTCGGCGCGGGCGCCGAGCCTGGCCGGTGCCCTACTGGATCGGCGACGCCGCCTTCGGGGTCATGACGGTGCTGCTCGGCGCCGTCGACGCCGGGCTCGGCGCCTGCATCCTGGGCGCCTTCCGGGGCGAGGCCGAGCTGGCCGCGAGCGCTCGGGCGTGCCCGCGGGCTGGCGACTCTTCTGCGCCGTGTGCTCGGGCCGACCCGAGGGCAGCGACCACCGCTCCGCCTCGCTCGACCGGCCCGGCCCGCGCTGCGCGACCGGATCCACCGGGGTCGTGGACGTCGGTCGCACTGCACCGCTCGGCGAGGTCGCTAGAGAGAGTCGCTCCCCAGACGCACGATGCCACGCTCGGCATCTGAGACGACGTGCCGGTCGATCCGACTTCGACGCAACACTACGGCGCCGATGACACTAGCGTCAGCTGTTCAGTCGCCGGCCTCGGACGTCGTGCCACGACCATGCTCGCCGCGGCGAGATGGCCTCCACGCGCTGGACCGACCCGACGTCTGACGAGTGGTCCGGCCGATGTGACGACCACAGTTGACCGACGACACGTCAGCACCGCTGGCAGGCGTGGTCATCGGCGCCGAGTTCATCGATCGGCGGGCGCGTCGTCGGATGTTCGACGCCTTCGTGGCGGACGTGCTCGCCGATCGACGGATGCCGTCATCCTCGATGTCGGCGTGCGCGCGGAGCTCATCGATCCGCATCGGCCATGAGCTCGACTTCCTCGACGAAGTGGTGCAGCCGCATCGCCGACCAGCGGCTGATCGCACACCAGCATTGAGGACGCGTCCGGCATGCTGCGACGCGGCCCTGCAGTCGCCGTGCCTGAGCAGCTGTCGGGTGACCAGACGTCTGCTCGGCGGTTCTGCAGCCGTTCGATTCGCCCGGGTTCGAGCTCGAGATCGAGCTCACGTCCACGTGCTCGATCGGCACGTCGCCGACCGGCCGAGCGGCACCGCGTTCCTGCCGACGTCCGCCGGTTCGCGAGAGCACGCTCACGACCTACCGGGACGGCGCGCGCATCGCCGACGCGCGCTATCTGCGGACGCCGCGTGGCCCGTCCCTCTCTGGCTGACGGAGCGGCTGACCAGCCCGCTACGTGGCACGTCCTGGCTGCGACGTCGGCTCCGTGCTCGTCCACGGCCACACACCGGTCCCCACCGGCTCGGGCAGTCGGACCTGTTCGGCGAGCTGCGACTGCCAGTATCGACGACCTGCCGGTGCCATCACCAGGCGCACCTGGTCGATCGTGCTCCACGCCCTGGGTCGGCCCACCAGTCGGCGCAGCGCCTGTCGGCTCGGCGATCTGCGCATCGACGGCGTCGACTCGGCACGTCACCGACGCACCGGTGCGCTCAGTCCGGCCGTCAGCCCTTCGACAGCACGTGCTCCGGGCCCTCCTGCCAGCGCGCCATCGCCCACAGCAGGTCGGAGAGCCGGTTGAGGTAGGCCACCACGAGCGAGCCCTCTCCGATCGGGCTCGGCCACGGCGAGGCGCTCGGCCCGGCGCACGACGGTGCGGGCCAGGTCGAGGGCGGCGGCCACGCGGTTCTCCCCCGGCACGGTGAAGTCGCTCGGCATGTCGAAGCGGGCCAGCAGGTCGTCGATGCCCGCCTCCAGCGCGGCCACCATGTCCGGCGTCACCAGGCTGGACCCCGCCTGCGAGCTTCGTGCGGTTGTCCGGGGCGGTGGCCACCTCCGCCATCAGGACGTAGAGGTCGCGGGCCAGCGTGATCAGACGGTCGTTGACCTCCGATCCCCGCCGGGGTCTCGGCCCGGGCCACGCCGATGGCGGCCTGGGCCTCGTCGACCACGCCGTTGAGCTCGATCCGCCAGGAGTCCTTGCGCACCCGCCCGCCGTAGAGCAGGCCCGGTCGTCCCGTCGTCACCCCGCTTGGTGTAGATCCGTGGCGCCATCGGGCGGGATGCTACCGGGGCCTGTTCGAGGGGGCCAGGGGGTCACCGGTATCCTGTGCGGGTGGTACCTCCCTCCCCGAACTCCTCGGTCGGCTCGACCCGTCCGCCTCGACCTACCTGCAGGCGCTGCGCGAGCGGGTCGTCATCTTCGACGGCGCCATGGGGACGAACCTGCAGCTGCTCGGCCTGGGCGCCGACGACTTCGGCGGGCCCGAGCTCGAGGGCTGCAACGAGTGGCTGGTCGAGACCCGCCCCGACCTGGTGGCCCAGGTGCACCGCTCCTTCTACGAGGTCGGCTGCGACGTGGTCGAGACCGACACCTTCGGCTCGACCTCGGTCGTGCTGGCCGAGTACGGGCTGGCCGACCGCGCCCGCGAGCTGACCCGCCGGGCCGCCGAGCTGGCCTGCGCGGTGCGCGACGAGTTCTCGACGCCCGAGCGGCCGCGCTGGGTGGCCGGCTCCATGGGCCCGGGCACCAAGTTCCCCACGCTCGGGCACATCTCGTACGCCGAGTTCCGCGACGCCTACGAGGAGCAGGCGCTCGGGCTGCTGGAGGGCGGCGTCGACCTGCTGCTCGATCGAGACGCAGTTCGACATGCTGTCGATCAAGGCCGCCGTCAACGGCGCCCGGCGCGCCATGGTGGCGCTCGACCGCTACGTGCCGCTGCAGTGCCAGGTGACCATCGAGCTGACCGGCCGCATGCTGCCCGGCACCGAGATCGGCGCCGCGCTGACCGTGCTCGATGCCATGCAGGTCGACGTGGTCGGCCTCAACTGCGCCACCGGCCCGGTCGAGATGAGCGAGGCGCTGCGCCACCTTTCGGGGGCCAGCCGCGTCCCCATCGCCTGCGTCCCGAATGCGGGCCTCCCGTCGGTGGTCGACGGCCTCATGCACTACGACCTCACGCCCGACGAGCCTGGCCGAGCACCTGCACCGCTTCGTGACCGAGTTCGGCGTGTCCGCCATCGGCGGGTGCTGCGGGACCACGCCGGCCCACCTGGCCGCCGTGGTCGAGCGCTGCGCCGACGCCGTGCCGGCGGCGCGCACCCCCGTGCACGAGCCGTCCGCCGCCTCCATCTACACCTCGGTCCCCTTCGCCCAGGACACGTCGTTCCTGGCCGTCGGCGAGCGGACCAACGCCAACGGCTCCAAGGCCTTCCGCGAGGCCATGCTCGACGGCCGACTGGGACACCTGCGTCGGCATGGCGCGGGACCAGGTCAAGGAGGGCTCGCACCTCATCGACGTCTGCGTCGACTACACCGGCGCCGACGGCGTGGCCGACATGACCGAGATCGCCAGCCGCTTCTGCACGCAGGCGAGCGTGCCGCTCATGGTCGACTCCACCGAGGGCCCGGTGGCCCGGGCCGCGCTGGAGTGGCTCGGCGGCCGGCCCATCCTCAACTCGGTCAACCTCGAGGAGGGCGACGAGCCCGGGCACCCGGCTCGACACGTTCCTGCGCCTCGCCCGCGAGTTCGGGGCCGCCGTCGTCTGCACCTGCATCGACGAGGAGGGCCAGGCCCGCACGGCGGAGTGGAAGCTGCGGGCGGCCCGCAACATCCGCGACATCGCCGTCGAGCGCTACGGGCTGGCGCCCGAGGACCTGCTGTTCGACCCGCTCGCCCTGCCGCTGTCGACGGGCATGGAGGAGAGCCGCGAGGACGGGATCGAGACCATTGAGGGCATCCGGCGCGATCAAGGCGGAGCTGCCCGGCGTGTCGACCGTCCTGGGCCTGTCCAACGTGTCCTTCGGCCTCAACCCGGCGGCCCGCCAGGTGCTCAACTCGGTCTTCCTGCACGAGTGCGTGCAGGCCGGGCCTCGACTCGGCCATCGTGCACGCCTCCAAGATCCTCCCGCTGTCCCGCATCGACGACCGGGCCAAGGAGGTCTGCCTCGACCTCATCTACAACCGCCGCACCGACGACTACGACCCGCTGCAGGAGCTCCTGGCGCTGTTCGAGGGCGTCAAGGCCGACACCGGGGCCGGCGGAGGACCACAGCGACTGGCCCGTCGACCGCCGCCTGTCCCAGCGCATCATCGACGGCAACCGCAACGGCCTGGAGGACGACCTGACCGAGGCGCTCGAGTCGGGCACGGCGGCGCTGGCCATCGTCAACGACATCCTGCTCGAGGGCATGAAGGTCGTGGGCGAGCGCTTCGCCTCGGGCGAGATGCAGCTGCCCTTCGTGCTGCAGTCGGCCGAGACCATGAAGGCCGCGGTCGCCTTCCTGGAGCCGCACATGGAGAAGTCGGACCAGGGCGGCAAGGGCACCGTGGTGCTGGCCACCGTCAAGGGCGACGTGCACGACATCGGCAAGAACCTGGTCGACATCATCCTGACCAACAACGGCTACGAGGTGGTCAACCTCGGCATCAAGATCGGCATCAACGAGATGGTCAGCGCGGTCGAGGAGCACAAGGCCGACGCCATCGGCATGAGCGGCCTGCTGGTGAAGTCGACGCTCGATCATGCGCGAGAACCTGGTCGAGCTGAACGACCGCTCCCTGTCGAACATCCCCGTCCTGCTGGGCGGGGCGGCGCTGACCCGCACCTACGTCGAGCGCGACCTGCGCGAGGTCTACGACGGCCGGCTCTTCTACGGGCGCGACGCCTTCGAGGGGCTGCGCACCATGGACCGCCTGGTCGAGCTGAAGAAGAAGGGCGAGGACGACCCGCTGTTCGGGCGCGAGATCTCCGAGAAGAACGTGCCCAGGCGCAGCCGGCTGGACGACCAGGACACCACGCCGGTGGAGGGGCAGCCCGCCCGCTCCGACGTGGCGGCGGACAACCCGCTGTTCACCCCGCCCTTCGTCGGGCAGCCGGGTCGCCGTCGGGCATCCCGATCGACGAGATCGCCGAGTACCTCAACCTGACCGCGCTGTTCCGCAACCAGTGGGGCTTCCGGCCCGAGAACGGCGAGAACGACACCGAGTTCAAGGACCGGGTGAAGGCCACGCTGCGCGAGCAGCTGGGCAAGGCCAAGGAGGCCGACCTGCTCGTGCCGTCGGTGGCCTACGGCCACTTCGCCGCCAACGCCGAGGGCAACGACCTCGTCATCTGGAAGGACGAGAGCCGGTCCTCGGAGTGGATGCGCTTCACCTTCCCCCGCCAGCGCAAGGAGCCGTGGCTCTGCATCGCGGACTTCTTCCGCCCGGCCGACTCGGGCGACGAGGACTTCGCCAGCTTCATGCTCTGCACCATCGGCGCCCGGGCCTCGGAGGAGGCGGCGCGGCTGTTCGCCGAGAACCACTACCAGGAGTACCTCTTCCTGCACGGCCTCAGCGTCGAGATGGCCGAGGCCACGGCCGAGTACTGGCACCGCCGGGTGCGCGAGGAGCTCGGGTTCGCCGACGAGGACGGGCCGACCCTGACCGGCCTGTTCCGCCAGCAGTACCGGGGCGGCCGCTACTCGTGGGGCTACCCGGCCTGCCCGGACCTGACCGACAACGCCAAAGTCGTGGAGCTGCTGGGCGGGGACCGCATCGGCGTGACGGTCAGCGAGGGGTTCCAGCTCAACCCCGAGCAGACGACCGACGCCATCATCTGCCACCACCCAGAGGCCAAGTACTTCGTCGCGTGACGACGACGCGGGCCCGGCGCTGGGCCCGGTCGCTGGTGCGGGCGCTGCGCGTCCCTGGGCGGCGTGCTGCGGCCTCCTGCGATGGTGCTGATGGCGTCGGTGCCGGCGTCGGCGCTGCGCGGCCGCGGCGCCGCGCGGCGCCGGGGCCGCCGCCGACGCTCGGCACGGTGGTGATCCCCAACCTCGGCCCGGGCTACGCCGTGACCTCCCAGGGGCCGCTCAACGCCTCGCAGTTCGCCTCCGACGCGCCGGACCCGTCGGCGGCCGCCGGCGCGCTGTCCACCCTGGGCAAGACCATCTCGACCTACGAGCGGGTGTGGCAGGCCGACGGCGGCCTCAACCAGGTGCAGGACCTCCTCGTCCGCTTCCCCGACGCGGTGGGGGCCCAGGTGTTCCTGCAGGCCGCGCAGCACTCGCTCGAGTCGGGCGAGATCGTGAGCTCGGACCCGCTGCCGTCCATCCCGGGCGCCCGCCGCGTGACCTACTTCGCGGCGACCAACCAGGACGGTGTCGGCGAGGCCATCACCATGCGCGCCGGCGTCTACGTGGACCTGCTGTCGTTCTTCTCGGCGGCGTCGGGCAACGCGCAGCCCATCTCGCCCGCCAACGCCGAACGGGTGGCCCGGGCCCAGTACACGGCCATGGCGCAGGCGCCCGGTGGCGCCGGCAGCCACCGGCCGCGACCGCGACGCGCGGTCGGCGGCTCGGCACGCCAAGAAGGGCGTCTCGGGCGGCACCATCGTGGTGGCCGTGGTCGTCGTGGCCGTGCTGGCGCTGGCCGTGGCCACGCCCGCCTGTTGCGGCGGCGGCGGGCGGCGCGGGACGCCGCAGCCGCTGCGGCGCCTGACCGGCGCGCCGCTGCCGGCGCCGTCAGGCGGCGACGCGGTTGACGATCTCCGCGAACACAGCGGGTGACGTCACGGGGAGCAGGTGGCCCGAGTCGAGGCGGATGACCTCGACCGGAGGCGGCAGCCGCTGCACCATGACCTCCTGCATCTCGGGCCGGATCGGGCGGTCCCGCTCGTTCAGCACGTAGGTGATGGGCACGCCGGCGGCGGCGGACCAGTGGACGGGCTGGAAGTAGTGGTGCACCGTGTCCGCGACCGAGCGCTCGGGATCGGTGACGAAGGCCAGCGTGGCGTCGTCGAGCGGGTCGCCACCGTAGGAGCGACGGAGCGCCTCGGGGTCGGAGGGCGCGGGCAGAGTGATCGACCGCCCGTCCTTCTCGGCGGCGCGCCACGGCCAGGCGCAGGCCGTCACGGTGCCGCTCCTGCATGCACTCAATGCCGCACTCGCCCTCGGCCGGCACCAGCGCCGCGTTCAGGACGATCGCCCCCACCCGGCCGCCGAGGGCGGCGACCACGCCCGGCACGACCAGACCTCCCGAGGAGTGCGCCACCAGCGTGACCGGGCCGCTCCGGGGCGCCCGCCTCGACGTCGGCCACGACCGACGCCACCTCCTCGTCGACGGTCAACGTCGGCCAGGTCCGCCGGCCGTGCCCGCCGGCCGGGCAGGTCGACGACCAGCGGCGGTCGCGTCGAGGAGCGGCACGAGGCGGTCCCAGAACGGCGCCGGTCGCGCCACCGCCGTGGATCAGCACCACGGTCATGACGGCGTCGGCTCCGGCGGTCGCTGGCATGGCGGCGGAGACTAGCGCCGGCGTCGGCGGGCACGAGCTCGCTCAGCCGGCGTGCGCCTCGGTAGGATCCGTCGCGTGACCTCGGTCGAGCGACACGGACCAGAGCGCGCCCATCACCGGGCTGTCGCACGTGCAGCTGCTGGTGTCCGACGTCGGCGCCAGTGCGAAGTGGTACAGCGCCGTGCTGGGCCTGGTCCCCTTCGCAGACGATCCCGACATCGGCTACGTCGCGCTGCAGCACCGCGGCGGGAGGTTCGTCGTGGTGCTGACCAGGGCGCCGACACCGCGCCGAGCGTCGGCCGGACCGGCCACTGACGGGCTGGACCATCTGGCGCTCGCCGTCCCCGACGGCGCCGCGCTCGAAGCCTGGGCCGCGCACCTGACCGAGGTCGGCATCGACCACGACGGCGTGGTGCTCGAAGGCGGACATCCCTCGCTGCAGCTCCGCGACCCCGACGGCATCGCCATCGAGCTGGTGGCGCCCTGAGGCCGTCGGCCCGTCAGCTCCAGTCGGTGATTCTGCGGAACCGCGACTTCTTCGTCGTCGCCGCGCTGGCACCGGCTCCTGGACCGCCTCGGCCCGATTGGCCCGCAGCCACGCCATGAGCCCTTCCCCGTCGTCGAAGACGATCTCCTGGTCGGTCTCCATCACGTAGAGGCGGACGGACTCGGCGTCGGCCGGTGACCGAGAATTCGATCTTGCCGTTGACGACGAAGCACCAGAGCGGCGTCGCGCCCGGCGTCGACCTCGGTTCGAGACGCCACCCGGGGCGGCCCCCGAGCAGATCGCAGGATCTCGTTCGTCGACGGCCCTCCGCCAGCGGTGCATGCGCAGCTCCACGTCTTCGGGCTCGTGGTCGGTCGGCGCAGCGGCCTGGCGCCGTCAGGCTACCTGTCCGGCACTGCCGCTCCTCAGACGCGCTCCGGCACGCGGCCGGCGCGCGGCGCACGGGCCGGCCCGGGCGCCGACGAAGGACGGCCGCTCCAGCGGTGACGACGCCCACGGACAGCAAGACGGAGCCGATGCGTCGAGCGGGGTGTGCCAGAAGGCGCCGACCACGGCCAACGACATCAGGAGAGTCCAGGCCGGCACCGAAGGACGAAGGTGATGACGCGGGCCACCTTCCCGAGCACCGGGTAGAGCGCGATCCACATGGCCAGCGCCGTCGCGCAGACCGCGGTGACGTTCCCCGAGGGGAAGCTGAGCGCCCCGCTGGAACCGCTCCTGGACCAGTGGCTTGACGATGTGCTCGCTGATCAGCAGGGCGGCGACGGCAAAGCCGGCGAGCACCCCGACCCGGAGCAGGATGCGGCGGAAGGCGCCGTAGACCACGCTGGCAATGAAGACGGCCGCAATGACCGGCACGGCGAGGAAGTCGGCCAAGTCGGCCCAGCGGTCGATGGCGCGGAGGATGACCCAGCAGCTGCATGGCGTGCCGCTCCAGGCGGTACGCGTTGAAGCCCCGGGACACGGCAAGGCCCAAGAGCGCCGTGGCGAGCAGGCTCACCAGGGCGACGACCGTGAGCCGGAGACGCGACATGGACGCCAACGCTACGTGCCACGAGGGACCTTCGTTTTCACGTCCCCGAATCGAATCGGATCGTCGCGGTGCCCCACCCTTGGCTGCCCGCCAAGACGCGACACAGACGAGCCGAGCGCACGCTCCCTCGAGTTCGCTTGCGTCCTGGCCCAATGCTCCCTGGCTCCGTCAATGTACCTCGCTCCCCCTTTGATCTCGAAAGCTGTGTTCTCATACGAAGAACGGTCTGCGAGATGGCCCCGGGTCGTCGACCTGTGTCATACCTGAGCCGTTTGCCGGCGCGGCCAAGAGCTATGGTGACACGCACCCGTGCAAGGAGGACATCGTGCCCGAATTCCCCGGCGTCACTCACGTCGCGCTCACCGTCTCCGACGTTGACCGCAGTCGTCCCTGGTATCAGAGCCTCATCGGGAGCCCGCCGGTGATCGACGAGGACACGGGTGCCTTCCATCATGTTGTGTGGCTCCTCGGGGGCCAGACGCTGGTGGGCATCCACCAGTTCCCCGATCCCCACGGCTCGGACCCGTTCGACGAGCGCCGGCCCGGGTCTGGACCACGTGGCCTTCGCCTGCGCGAACCGCGGCGAGCTCGAGCAGTGGGAGACGAAGCTCAACGAGCTGGGCATTGAGAACGGTGGTGTGGTCGACGCCCCCTACGGTTCGGGCCTCTCGTTCCGCGATCCCGACAACATCGCACTCGAGTTCTTCGCCCCGCCGGGCTGACGCCGTCGGCCAGGCGCCGCGACAACGCCCGGTTCACCGGGCCGACAGGTCCCCTCGGTTGCCGCGCAACGCGAGCTTCCAAGCCCTCCACGTCGGCGACGGTCACGGTGAGCGCCGAATGGCCGCTTCCACGCAGCGTCGATCGCACTTTCTCGGAGAAGTGGATGCAGACGCCGCTCTTGCGGTTCGTTCCGAAGGTCAAGCCGTCGTCGGCGAAGGACATGCGGACCCCGCAGGCCGTCCACCAGCGGTAGTCCCTGGTGATGTGCGCTCCCGCGATGTTCGACCGCGCCGTCGCGAGCTTCACGAAACCGAACGTCGCGACGAGAAGCCCGTCCGCCGTGAGGGTGACCCCGTCTCGCGACGGCCTGAGGAGGAAGGGCAGCAGCACGGGCAGATAGCGTCGGTCGATGGCATAGCCGAAGTGCTGCGTGACTCCGCCCGTCACCCCGCGACCGTGCTCGTCTCGCCCGGGTCGTCGTGCCTGAACATGTGCAACGTGGTCCCACAGTGACCGCAATAGACCACGTGCAGCGACACCGGATCGACCTGCTCGTCGTCGGCAGGAACCGACAGGGGGCGGAATCGTGCCGTCACGCTGAGGAGCGCGCCGCAGCCTGGGCAAGACGGAACCCTCGGAGGCTCAGCCCGGCGACGTTGGCTCCTCTGGCTCTTCGAGGCGCCGGCCGGACGGCGTCTCGGATGCGCCCGTCATGAGGTCGTTCACGGCCTGGCGCACCCGGAGCAGATCGACGCCGAGGTCGGCGAGCACCCGTGCCGCCACACCATCTCCCTCTCGCGCCAGGCCGAGGAGTATGTGTTCGGTTCCGATGTAGCTGTGGTTGAGCTGGAGCGCTTCACGGAGCGAGAGCTCGAGCACCTTCTTGGCCCGCGGCGTGAACGGAGGCGAATCGTTCGGGGCACTGCCCGATGCCCCGATCATCTCCACGACCTTCTCTCGGACGACCTCGAAAGAGACCCCGAGTCGCCGCAGCGCCTCCGCCCCCATGCCATCGCCCTCGCGGATGACTCCGAGGAGAATGTGCTCGGTGCCGATGAACGAGTGATTGAGCAGGCGTGCTTCCTCCTGAGCGAAGGTCAGCACCCGCCGTGCCCGGTCGGTGAAGCGTTCGAACACACCTCCAAGGCTACTGTCCGGGCCTTCCCGGCGCAGGAGAGCCGGCCATCGGCGACTGGAACGGTTTCAACGCGGTGCGCGGGGCATCCCCAGCCCAATCATGGCAATGATGTCCCGCTGCACCTCGTTCGTCCCGCCGCCGAAGGTGAAGATGGTCTGGCTCCGGGCCTGGTTCTCCAGGCGGCCCCGAAGAATCGCACCTGGTGATCCCTCCATCAGGTACCCCGCTTGTCCGACCACTTCGAGCAGGAGTCGATAGACCTCGAGCGAGAGCTCGGTCCCGTAGACCTTCGTGGCCGAGGCATCGGCGGGGTTCAGCCCCTTGCCGGAGGCCCACGCCACTTTCCAGTTCAACAGCTTGAGGACGTCGACCTTGGCGTGCGCTTTGGCCAGCATGATCTGGACCCACTCGTGATCCAGCACGGTGCGCCCGTCCCGGAGCCGGTGCTCCTGCGCCCAGCGGCGAACGTCCGTCAGGCTCCGCAAGAGCCCGGAGGCCGGGCAGATCGCCACACGTTCATGGTTCAGCTGGTTGGTGATGAGCTTCCAGCCCTGGTTCTCGGACCCGACGAGGTTCTCTGCCGGAACACGAACGTCCTCGTAGAACGTCGTGCTGGTGATGTCGCCCGCAATGGTGGGGAGTGGCGTCCAATGGAACCCCGGTGCGTCCACCGGAACGATGAACACCGAGAGGCCCTTGTGCTTGGGCGCTTCGGGATCGGTCCGTGCCGCCAGCCAGACGTAGTCCGCATATTGGATCGCGCTGGTGAAGATCTTCTGGCCGTTGATCACGTACTCGTCCCCGTCGCGCACCGCTCGCGTCTTGAGCGAGGCCAGGTCGGTGCCGGCCGACGGCTCGGTGTAGCCGATGGAGAAGTGCACCTCTCCCTTCAGGATTCCGGGGAGGATTCGTTCCTTTTGTTCGTCGGTGCCGAGGGCCATGAGCGTCGGGCCCACGCTGTTCAGCGTCAGGAGCGGGAGCGGCACGCCCGCCCAGTGCGACTCCTCGACGAAGATCATCTGGTCGACGGGCCCTCTGGCCTGCCCGCCGTACTCCAGTGGCCACCCCAGCCCGAGCCAGCCGTCCTGCCCCATCCGGCGGACGTAGCGGATGTAGGACGGCTCGTCCGAAGCCGAGTCCTCGATTTCGGCGACGAGGCGCTCAAAATACCCGCGGAGCTGCTGTTGCAGGCTCCGTTGTTCCTCGGTCAACTCCAGGTACACGTGGCCTCCGGCCGTGATCCTCGTCCGCCTTTGAGGGCATTATGGCGGGGACGGACCGTCTCACGCCTCGCATGATCGTGGACGGGCAGAATCGCAGCCAGGGAGGGATCGATGGCGAGTGCAATGGTGTTCGTGGATGACGCTGTGCTGGGGTATCTCCCGCCCCTCTGCGCCAAGACCGGGGACGAAACCCCCGATCGCCTGGTGATGACGGTTCCCGTGGGCCGGAGTGAGGGGTTGGGCATCGCGTGGCTGCTCCTTCTCGCCGGTCCACTCGGGTGGCTTGGCCTGTTCCTGTACGCCGCTCTGCGACGCGAGGAGAACCTCACCGTGCGGTTGCCCTACTGCGACGCGGCCTACAACGACCTCGTGCGAGCCCGCCGGGCGCGTCGCAATGCGGGCATCGCCACAGTCGTTTTTGCTCTCATGGCGCTGGCGGTCGTCATCCCCGAGACCTACTTCGCGCATGCCGCCGCGGCTGCCTTGGGTGTGCTGGCGATGGGATGCTTCCTCGTCTTCGTCGGGGAGACGTTCCACGTCCGCCGGGCCGCCGTTCGAGTTCAGCTCGATGGATCGCGACGATGGGTCACGTTGTCGAGGATCAGCGATCCACTGGCGGAGGCCATCAAGCGGTCGCAACGCAACCAACGACGCATGGACGTCTCCACAACTCCCTAGCAGCACCGGCCGGAGGATCGTTCTTCTCCGCCGCTAGGCCCGGTTGGCTCCGAGCCCACCGATGCCGAGCGATCCGTCCATGACCCCCTCGCCCGGAAGGTCGTCTTCGCCTGACGCAGCCGAATCCGAACCGTTCTCGTCCCCCGCCCACGGCGGAGGATCGTCGAGAAAGTCCGAAGTCGGCACGAAGAACAGTGTCCCGGTGACTGCGGTCGAGAAATCGAGGATGCGGTCGTAGTTGCCAGGCGGATCGCCGAGGAACATGTGCTGGAGCATCAACTCGGTGACCGACGGGGTCGCGGCGTACCCGATGAAGTAGGTACCGAACTCCCCGGCACCCAACGACCCGAATGGCATGTTCTCCCGCAGGATCTGACGCTGGGTGCCATCGGGTTCAATAATGGTGTTGAGCGCGACGTGCGAGTTGGAGGGTTTGACCTCATCGTCCATCTCCACGTTGGAGAGTTTGGCCCGCCCGATCACCCGTTCCTGCTCCTCGACGGTCAGGGCGTCCCAGGCGGCCAAGTCGTGCAGGTACTTCTGCACGACGACGTAGCTCCCGCCGGCGAATGCCGGGTCCTCGGCATCGAGGGTCACCGCGAGTGCCGCCGCTTGCCCGGTCGGATTCTCCGTCCCGTCGACGAATCCCAACAGATCCCTCTCGTCGAAATACTTGAACCCGTGGATCTCGTCGACCACCGTGGCCGCGCCCGACAGACGCCCCACCACCAAGGACGCCAGTTCCCAGCAGAGATCCATCGTCGCGGATCGGATGTGGAACAAGAGATCGCCGGGAGTGGAGACCGCCTGGTGCCGATCGCCGACCAACGCCCGGAACGGGTGCAACTCAGCGGGCCGGGGACCCGCGAAGAGACGATCCCAAGCAGCCGATCCCACTCCCGTCACCATGGCGAGCCCACCCTCCGGAGAGCGGAAGGACACCGTCCGGACCAGTCCCGTCAGATCGGCGAGCAAGTCGTAGACCACTGACTCGCCGCCGTCATCGATCGTCAGGACCAAGATGACGGCACTCGCCGTGAGCGGGGTGAGCACGGGCTGGGCCACCGGTGGTCCCGCAACGGCCTCGGGACTCTGCGAGACATTCGCCATCGTCGTGCTACTCGGCTTCCTCTCCGGGCGTTCCACGTGGCCATGACGGCCCGCGGGACAGGTCCACGGGGAGCGTAGCGGTCGCGCCTATGGGCAGGCCCCGAAGGGGTCGATGGAGGCGTAGGACTCGCCGAACTTCTGCTGCTCGGTCGAGAGCTGGCCCGTCATGTACCAGGAGTTAGCCGACTCGTTCATGTAGGCCTGGGGGCACGGATCCGAGATCGCGATCGTCGGACCGTTCGGGCAGGCATCCGGGAACTGCGGCGTGCCGTGCAGACACGTCATCGCCTCGTGGCCCTCGGCATAACCAGGGCAGTCGAGGGCGAAACCCGGAGCCGCATACGTCTGGAGATATGCCAGGGCTGCCGCACACCCCCACGCGGTGGCGTGGCCGATTGCCGGCACGGCCGGGGCGGGTGGCGGAGCGGGGCGGGTGGCGGAGCGGGAGCGGGTGGCGGAGCGGGAGCGGGTGGCGGAGCGGGAGCGGGCGGCGGTGCCGTGACCGGCGTGGCGGTTGCCGGCGTGACCGGCGTGGCGGCCAGGACTGCAGGCGTGGCCGTGGAGGTCGTCGTGGGCACGGTCGTGATCACTCGCACCAGTTGCGAGCCACCGGGTTGTTGGGCCTGATAGTCCGGCGAGGAGACCGCTGCCGGCACGCCGTAGACGCTGCCGAGACCGAAGAGGGCGATGGAGGCCAGCCCGCCCATCCAGACAGAGCGCCGGGGCTTCCAGGACGAACGGAGGGCGGCCCGGTGGGAGATCAGGTGCTCGAAGAGGGGCACATAGGACTTTCGGCCCGAGTCAAAGTGCCCTTAAGCGATCAACAGAGGATCAACTGCGGTTGTAAGCGGTGCTCAAGCTCCCCGGCCGGCGGCCACGGCCGCCTCGCGTGCGTGATAGCTCGAGCGGGTGAGGGGTGACGCTTCGACATGGGCCACGCCGAGCGCCGTGCCGGCCTGGCGGAGGCGGTCGAACTCCTCTGGAGTCCAGTAACGGGACACAGGCAGGTGATCGCGGCTCGGCCGGAGGTACTGCCCGACGGTGACGATGGAGACGCCCACACCACGCAGGTCGGCCATGGTGGCCACGACCTCGTCCTCGCGTTCGCCGAGGCCGACCATCAGGCCCGACTTGGTCAGGAGTCCCGCCTGTCCAGCACGGGCGAGCACGGCCAGGCTGCGCGCATAGCCCGCCGAAGGCCGCACGGCCCGCTGGAGCCGCGCCACCGTCTCGATGTTGTGGTTCAACACGTCCGGTCGCGCCTCGAAGATGGCGTCCAACGACGCGGCATCGCCCCGGCAATCTGAGATCAGCACCTCGACCGTCGTGTCCGGCGTGCGGGACCGGATCGCCCTGATGGTCTCCGCCATCGCTCCCGCACCGCCGTCTGGCAGGTCGTCGCGGGCGACGCAGGTGACGACGGCGTGCCCAAGTCGCATCCGCTCGACCGCCTGCGCCACCCTTTCCGGCTCATCGGGCGAGAGCGGCAGGGGGTGGCGGGTGTCCACCTGGCAGAAGCCGCACGCCCGCGTGCAGCGCTCGCCGTTGATCATGAAGGTCGCCGTGCCGTCCGCCCAGCACTCGTAGATGTTCGGGCAGCCCGCCTCCTCGCATACGGTCACGAGCCCGAGATCGTGAATGGTCGATCCCAGCTGGCGATAACCCTTGCCGATACGCACGGGGACCCTTAAGAACTCCGGCTTGCGTTGCCCGATGGCGATCCCCGCCTCGGGTGCCACCCCCGCCTGCCGGAGGCGGCGCAAGAGCGGGCGCTCGTGCGACTCCGACGGACCATGGTCGCCGACGGGGCCTTGCCGCACGTCGGCACGCTCCGTGCCCCCAGGGCCGAACACGGCGGCGGCACGGGCCACGAATGCGTCGACCACCGTGGCGAACGGCGCCTCGATGCCCTCCGCGCGCAACGACGTGACGCCCCGATCGGCAATGCCACAGGGCACGATGTGGCCGAACATGGCCAGGTCGGAACTCACGTTCAGCGCGACACCGTGGAGGGTGCGGCGGCGCCCAGGGCCGGCCCGCAGCGTCCGCACACCGATGGCGGCTATCTTGCGGGCCTCCGGACTCCCGGCATTGAGCCACACACCTGGGTAGCCGGCGTCGGTCGTCGCCCCCTGCAGGCCGAGGTCGGCCAACGTGGCGATGACCACTTGCTCCAGCCGGTGGACGTGAGCGGGCCCGGAGGCGGGGTCGTCCGGCACCGTGACGATGGGATAGGCCACCATCTGGCCCGGCCCGTGGTACGTGACGTCGCCCCCCCGGTCGGTGCGCTCGAGGACGGCGCCGACCGCCGCGGGATCCACCAGCACGTGCCGCTCGTCAGCGTGCGCCCCCAGCGTGTAGGTGTGGGGGTGCTGGAGCACCAGCAGGTAGTCGTCGGCGGCCTCGGTGGCCAGAGCGTGTTGGAGTGCGTATGCCTCGTGGTAAGGGACCGTCCCGAGAAACCTGGCGCGCAACACGGGCGCTGCCTTAGAGCTCCGCGGCCCAGTCGCGGCTGCCCAGGAGGTCGGCGACCTTGCGCAGGAACAGCGACACGTAAGCGCCGTCGACGGCCCGGTGGTCCCAACTCACGCCGAGGATGCCGGTCGAGTGGATGGCAATGGACTCGGACCCGTCTGGCTGTGTCACGACGACCGGTCGGCGCGCAATGCCGTCGGTGGCCAGAATCGCGACTTGCGGTTGATTGATGATGGGGACCGTGAAGTACGTGCCGAAGGGGCCGTCATTCGTGATGGAGAACGTCCCACCGGCGATGTCGTCCGCGTTGAGTTGACGACCCCGGGCCCGCTCCGCCAGATCGCGGATGCGCCGGGCGACGCCGCGCAACGTGACTTCTTCGGCGCGATGGATGACGGGCACGATGAGTCCCTCGTGGGACAGATCGACCGCGATACCCAGGTTCACTTCGGCGTGGACGAGCAGCGATTCGTCAACGACCGACGCGTTCAGCAAGGGAAAGTCGCGCAACGCCTCGATGGTCGCCCGGGCCACGAAGGGGAGGTACGTCGAGCGCGAAACCCTCCTCGGCCTTGAACCGCTCGCCCCAGGCCTTGCGCACGCGCTCGACGCTTTCGAAGTCGACCTCGTTGGCGATGAACGCGTGTGGTGACGTCGCCTTGGACCGCACCATGTGCTCGGCCGTCCGGCGTCGCATGTTGGAGAAGGGCACGATCTGGTCCCCCGCGGCCCGGAAGGAGGCCATGGACACAGGAGGCGCCTGCGCTGCACGGGACACCGTTGTGGAGGGCGCGCTCTGGACGACAGGTGGTGGTGGCGGCACGGCTGAGGCTGGAGCCGGCGCGGGTGGTGGTGTCGCGGCGCGGCGCGCCTCGACCTCACGCTGGGCGTCGTCCCGGGTTATGCGGCCGCCCGCACCGGTGCCTGTCACCTCGGTCTCGCTGATGCCGTTCTCGGCGAGGAGTTTGCGCACCATCGGCGACAGCACGGAGGGCCCTGCGCCGTCGCCGTTCGTCGTCACTTCTGGCGCTGGCGCCGCCTGAGCGGGCGCGGCCGCCGGTTCGGCCGGAGCTGGTGGTGTGGTGGTGGTGGTGGTGGTGGTGGTGGTGGTGGTGGTGGTGGTGGTGGTGGTGGTGGTGAAGCTGCTTGGGGCGGTGGCGCCGGCTCTGCGGCCACCGCAACCGGTGCGGCCTCGGACGGGGCCGCCGCAGCACCGTCGCCGATGACCGCCAGCTTCACCCCGACCTCGACCGTCTCACCCTCGGGGACGAGGATCTCACTGAGCACGCCCGCCGCCGGCGAGGGCACTTCGGAATCGACCTTGTCGGTGGAGACCTCGAAGAGCGGCTCGTCGCGCTCCACCGCGTCGCCTACCGCTTTCATCCAGCGGGTGATCGTTCCCTCGGTCACCGTCTCGCCGAGTTGCGGCATCATCACGTCAGCCAACGTGCAGTCCCCTTCCGCTCAACGCGAGCATGGTCTCACCGAATGTCTCGGACAGTGACGGGTGCGGCTGAATGAAGTGCGCCACCTCTTCGGGGAGCGCCTCCCAGTTCACCGCCAGATAGCCGGCACCGAGCTGCTCGGTCACCCAGGGGCCACAGAGGTGCACGCCGAGGACCCTTCCCGCCGTCCCGTCGGCCAGCTGCTCGGCGATGACCTTCACGACACCCTCGGTGTCGCCGATGATCTGGGCCCGGCTGTTGCCGCCGAAGGGGTCCTTCTTGGTCACGACCGGGATCCCCGCCTCTTTGGCCTGCGCCTCGGTCATGCCGCAGAAGGCCACCTCGGGGCGGCAGTAGATCGCCCACGGCACCTTGGCGTTGTCGACCGGCACCACGGGCTCGCCCAGCATGGTCTTGACCGCCACGATTGCCTCGGCGAACCCCACGTGCGCCAGCTGCGGGGTACCGGCCACGATGTCGCCCACAGCGAAGACGCCGTCGACGCCGGTGCGCTGGTGATCGTCGGTGGCCACGAAGCCGCGCCGGTCCATTTCGACGCCCAGCCCGTCGGCCACCAACCTCTCCGTGCGGGGGCGCCGGCCCACCGACACGACGACCGCTTCCGCGTCGAACGTCTGATCCCCCGCCTTCACCGTCGTCATCGTCCCGTCCTCCGACGGCGTGTGCCCCTCGACCGTGACGCCGGTGACGATGTCGATCCCGCGCTTCTTGAACGAACGGACGAGGAGGCGGGTGATGTCGTCGTCGCAGCCCGGGAGAATGGTGTCGAGCGCCTCCAGAATGGTCACCTTGGATCCGAGGTCGGCCAGGAGCGAGGCAAACTCGCACCCGACGACGCCGCCGCCGATGATCACGGCGGAGGCCGGGAGCTCTTTGAGGTCGAGGAACTCGTCCGACGTCATGATCAAGCGCCCGTCGACCTCGAAGCCGGGCAGGAGGAACGGTACCGATCCGGCCGCCAGGACGACGTTCCGGCCGACAATGACGCGGCCGGCATCCTCCCCGTCCACCACTTCGACGCGGTGGTCCGGTTGCAGGGTGCCCGTGCCCGACAGCGTGGTGACCTTGCGCCCCTTGAGCAGTCCCGCCAGGCCCTTGTGCAGCTTGCCCACCACGGCGTTCTTGCGGTCCTGGCTCACCGAGAAGTCGACCGAGACCCCCGAGGTGTCGATCCCGAATTCCTTGGAGCCCTCGACCGTCCGGTAGACCGCGGCCGTCTCGAGGAATTCCTTGGCCGGGATGCAGCCTCGGTGCAGACAGGTACCGCCCACCTTGTCCCGCTCCACGATGGCGACGGAGAGGCCGGCCGCGGCGCCGTAGAGCGCAGTCGCGTAGCCGCCGGGACCACCGCCGATCACGACGATGTCGAACTCGTCCTCGCCTGCCATTGCCTTTCCTCTCCCTGTGCTCAGAACGTCAGTCCGGCGCGCTCGGCCTCCCCGGAACAACCCGATCGCACTGGCGAGAGTCCTCTCCATTCCCTGCGCGTGACCTCCGCAGCCTACCGGTCGGGCTGCACCGGCGAGACCGGCGACAGCAGCGCTCAGCCGGCCGCTCAGCCGGCCGCTCGGCCGCTCGTTCCACTCCCCAGGTCGGCCGCCTGCGTTGCCAACTCGTCGACCCTGTCGTTCCAGTGGTCGCCGGAGTGACCCTTCACCCAACGAAAGTTGACAACGACGTCGGAATCGAGGGCGAGGGCCAGCAGCGGCTCCCACAGGTCGCGGTTCGCCACTGGCTTGTTCTGTGCGTTCTTCCAGCCGCGCCGCAGCCAGCCGCGCCACCACCCGTCGGTGAAGCACTTGACGACGTAGGTCGAGTCGCTCACCACATCGATCCCGTCGGGCGCGTCGGTCGTCAACGCGCGAAGGGCCTCGAGCGCTGCGGTGATCTCCATGCGCTGATTGGTGGTGTGGCCCTCGGCGCCGCTGGCGTAGGGCCCACCGGGCACGGCCCAGGCCCACCCGCCGGGACCGGGATTGCCCCGGCAGGCGCCGTCCGTGTACACGACGATCGGGCCGCTGTCTGGTGACATGGCACAAATGTGACACACGCAGCACCGGTGGTCGTGGTGGTCCCCTGCCTGCCGGTACCGTGGGGCAATGCTGTTCGACGGCATCAGCCACCAAGTACCCGATACCGATCCGGGAGAGACAGAGGAGTGGCTCGATTCGTTCGACGCCATCGTGGACGCCCGTGGCCGGGCCCGGGCGCGCTACCTCCTCATGAAGCTCTTGGAGCGGGCCCGCACCAAGCAGGTCGAGTTCCCGGCCACCGTATCGACCCCCTACGTGAACACCATCCCGGCCGACGCCGAACCCTGGTTCCCCGGCGACGAGTACCAGGAGCGGCGCATCCGGGCCTACATCCGCTGGAACGCCGCGGCCATGGTCACGCGCGCCAATACGCGCACCGAGGGAATCGGCGGGCACCTGTCGACCTACGCCAGCTCGGCGGCGCTCTACGAGGTCGGCTTCAACCACTTCTTCCGCGGCAAGGCGGACGGGGGTTTCGGCGATCAGGTCTTCTTCCAGGGGCACGCGTCACCCGGCATTTACGCCCGGGCCTATGTGGAGGGCCGGCTGACCGAGCAGGAGCTCGACAACTACCGCCACGAGGTGGCCGGCGGCGGCCTGCCCAGCTACCCCCACCCGCGCTCGCTGCCCGATTTCTGGGAGTTCCCGACCGTGTCCATGGGACTCGGGCCCATTGCCGCCATCTACCAGGCCCACATCAACCGCTACCTCAACCTGCGCCGCCTCGTCGACACCAGTGCGAGCCGTGTCTGGTGCTTCGTGGGCGACGGCGAGATGGACGAGCCGGAGTCCATCGGCGCCCTCGGCGTCGCCGGACGTGAGCATCTCGACAACCTGATCTTCGTCGTCAACTGCAACCTGCAGCGGCTCGACGGCCCGGTGCGCGGGAACGGGAAGATCATTCAGGAGCTCGAGGCGGTGTTCCGCGGCGCCGGCTGGAACGTGATCAAGGTGATCTGGGGCTCGCGCTGGGACGCGTTGTTGGCCAAGGACGTCGACGGTGTCCTCCTCGACCGCATGAACACGACGGTCGACGGCGAGTACCAGAAGCTCGCCGTCGAGTCGGGGGCCTACATCCGCGAGCACTTCTTCGGCCCCGACCCCCGCCTGCGCAAGCTGGTGGAGGACCTGACCGACGACGAGCTGGTCTCACTCCCTCGCGGTGGGCACGACTACCGCAAGCTCTACGCCGCCTACAAGCTGGCCACGGAGCAGAAGGGCTCGCCCACCGTCATTTTGGCGAAGACGATCAAGGGCTGGACACTGGGGCCCGAGATCGAGGCGCGCAACGCCACGCACCAGATCAAGAAGATGACCAAGGCGCAGGTGCGCGCCCTGCGCGACCGCCTGTACATGACGGACGACATCCCCGACGCCGCGCTCGAGGGCGACCCGCCCTACATCCGCCCCGCCGAGGGCTCCGACGCCATGGAATACCTGCGCGCCCGGGGCCGCGTGCTCGACGGCCCCCTCCCCGTCCGCGTGGTCCGGCCCACCCCGGCGCTGCGGCCCGACGCCAAGGTCTTCGAGGAATTCGCCTCCGGGTCGGGGAAACAGGCCGTGTCGACCACCATGGTGTTCGCCCGCCTGCTGCGCAACCTCGTGCGGGACCCGACCGTGGGCTCGTTGGTGGCGCCCATCGTCTCGGACGAGGCGCGCACCTTCGGGCTCGAGCCGCTGATCGCCGAGACCAAGATCTACGCGCCCGATGGGCAGAACTACATCCCGGTCGACGCCGATCTGCCGCTGAACTACGCCGAGAGCTCCTCGGGGCAGATGCTCGAGGAGGGCATCACCGAGGCCGGCGCGTTGGCCAGCTTCATCGCGTTGTCCACGGCCTACGCCACATGGGGCCAGCCGATGGTGCCCGTCTACCTCTTCTATTCCATGTTCGGCTTCCAGCGGGTCGGCGACCTCGCCTGGGCCTTGGGCGACATGCGCGGGCGCGGCATCCTCGCCGGCTGCACGGCCGGGCGCACCACGCTCATGGGCGAGGGCCTGCAGCATGACGATGGTCAGTCGCCCCTGCTCGCCTCGACCAACCCGGCCGCCGTGGTCTACGACGCCTCGTTCGCCTACGAGGTGGCGGTGATCATGGACGCCGCTGTCACCGAGATGCTCGGGGCGAGCCCCCGGGACCGCTTCTGGTACCTCACGCTCTACAACGAGACGTACCAGATGCCGCCGCTGCCCCAGGGCGTCGAGGGCGAGGAGGTGCGCAAGGGCATCATCGACGGGATCTACCGCTTCGCTCCCGCCCCGGACGCCGCGACGGGCAACGATGAGCTGCGGGCGTCGCTGTGCTTCTCCGGACCGATGTGGAAGGTCGCCATGGACGCGCAGCAGATTCTGGCCGAGCGCTACGGCGTCGCCGCCGACACCTGGGCCGTCACGTCGTGGACCAACCTGCGCACCGAGGCCCTCGAGGTGGAGCGCTGGAACCGGCTGCACCCCGAGGCGGAGCCCCGCACGGCGAACATCACCGCCACCCTGGGCGCCGGGCCCGACCCCGTGCTCGCCATCACCGACTACATGCGCAGCGTGCCGGACCAGGTGGCGCGCTTCGTCGACCGCCCCTACCTGTCACTCGGGACCGACGGCTTCGGGCGCTCCGACGCCCGCGACGCGCTGCGCTCCTACTTCGAGGTCGACAGCGCCAACCTGGTCGTCGCCGTGTTGCAGCAGCTCGCCCTGGGCGGGCAGCTGAAGCCCTCTGTCGTGGCCGAGGCCATCGCCGAGTTCGGCATAGAGGCCGACGGCGAACCACCCTTCGTGGTCTGATCAGCCCCAGAGCATCGCCACGAACGCGGCCAGAGCCTCCTCTGCGCCGTCGGGCACCGCCAGGACGAGCGTGCGCCGGTCCGCCTGCAACGCCAGCGAGACCTCGAAGAAGGGGCAGCACTCCTTCTCGGCCTGGGCCAGTGCCACGGCCGTGCTGAGCGCGGCATCCGACGGGTCCAGCCGCAGGCGCACGGCGGCCCCGTCCACCTCCACCGAGGTCACCGAGGACGCGACCAGGGCCCGCCAGGCGGCGGTGCGGTCGTGCAGCGCTGCCGCGTCGAGCGCGCAGGCGATCGGCACGCCGCCGTCCGCCGCCGTCATCGGCGCCGGCTGGCCACCAGCGCGTCACGGGTGAGTTCCATCTGCCCGCAGTGCTGGAACAGCTCCTCCAGAATGTGGACGAGCACGGCCCCCTTCCTCTGGGTGTAGGGCACCGGGTCGTCGGGGTCGGGCCGGACGTTGACCGGCGGGGCGGCCGCGTTCAAGCCCACCAGGTCCTCCCGGAGCCGGCGGCGGGCCTGATCGGTGCGGCGCACCAGGCCGGCGACGTCGCCACTGGCCGTGAACTCCTCGGCGCGGTCGCGCTGGATCGGCCGCTCGGCCACCGTGGCCCCGCCCCAGTACTCCATGACGCCGAGACAGTGGGTCAGGATGACGTAGGCCGAGTTGGTGTCGCGGAACGGGGGGCGCCGGTTGACGAGCTCGTCACCGAGATCCTCCACGATGGCCGTCATCTGGTTGAGCGCCAGATCCACGAACCACAGGTAGTCGCTGGCGGGGAGGGTGACCGGTGCCGCCCCCTCGTCCTCAGTGGGCGACCCAGGCATCCGGGTCGGTCACCAGCTTTTGCACGTGGGGCGGGAGCTTCCCCGAAATCACGTCGTTCAGGGTGATCTTCTCGAGCACGGAGCGCAGGCTGGCCCGGACGGCGACCCAGACCTGCTGGAGGTTCTCGGCCGCACCGTCGTAGCTGGTGGCCTCGGGCCGGTAGCCGCGCACCTCGGCGAGCGGGCCGTCCAGGGCGCGGATGACGTCGGCGATCGTGATGGCGTCCGGATCACGGGCCAGCCGGTAGCCGCCCTCCGCTCCCCGCTGGCTGGCCACCACGCCGGCCCGGCGCAGGTCAGCCAGGATGGCCCCCAGGAACCGGGGCGGCAGGCCCTGCTCCCCGGCCAGGTACTCGGCCGTCTGCGGCGTCCCGGCCGCCGCCAGGGCGAGCAGGGCCCGGATTCCGTAGTCGACCTTGGCCGGGATGTGCATGACGAGAGTCTGCCCGCGCCGCGCCCCGCGGCCACTTCCCTACCTGGCGGGCGGCCGTGCCAAGATCTCAGGCATGGCACGGATCGCGCTCCACATCACCGGCGACGACAAGGCGGACGCGGTCCTGAGCCGCGACCCCCTGGCCCTGCTGATCGGGATGGTGCTCGACCAGCAGGTGACGATAGAGAAGGCGTTCTCCTCGCCGGCCGACCTCCTGCAGCGGCTCGGCACGTCGGGGCCGCTCAACGCCGCCACCATCGCCGCCATGGACCCCGACGAGCTGGCGGCCGTCTTCCGGGAGCAGCCGGCGCTGCACCGCTACCCCGGCTCCATGGCCGGCCGGGTCCAGGCCGTCTGCCGTGTGGTGGCCGACGAGTACGGGAACAAGGCCGACAACGTTTGGAAGGGCGTCCAGAGCGGCGACGAGCTGATCGGTCGCCTGCGCGCCCTGCCGGGCTTCGGCGAGCAGAAGGCCAAGATCTTCGCCGCGCTGCTGGGCAAGCAGCTGGGCGTGTGCCCGGAGGGGTGGCGCAAGGTCACCACCCCCTACGGCAAGGAGGGCAGCTCGCTCTCGGTGGCCGACATCACCGACCCCGAGAGCCTGGCCAAGGTCAGAGCGACCAAGAAGGCCATGAAGGCGAAGGCAAAAGCCGGGGCGTGACCGGGCGCCCCGACCTCTCGGAGCGCCGCCTCTACCTCTGCACGCCGGACCGGCCCGACCTGGCCGCCTTCCTGCGCGACTGCATCGCCGGCGGGGTGGACGTCGTCCAGCTCCGTGACAAGGACCTCGAGGCCAAGCCGCTGCTGGCCCGGGCCAGGGTGGCGGCCGCCGTGTGCCGCGACCTGGGCGTGCCCTTCGTGCTGAACGACCGGCCCGACCTCGCGCTCGAGGTGGGGGCGGACGGCGTGCATGTGGGCCAGGAGGACGCGCCGGCGTCGCTGGCCCGGCGCATTTTGGGCCCCGAGGCCATCGTCGGCCTGTCGACGCACGGTATGGCCGACCTCGAGGGCGCGGCCGATCAGGACGTGAACTACATCTCGGCGGGGCCCGTGGAAGCGACCCCGACCAAGCCCGGCCGTGCCGGCACCGGGCTGGGCTACCTCACTCGGGCCAGCGCACGCTCCAGTGTTCCTGTCTTCGTGACAGGCGGAGTGACCCCCGAGATGATTCCCGCTCTGACGAGCGCCGGTGCCCGCCACTTCGTCGTAGTCCGCTACCTGACCCGCGCCAGCGATGCCCGAAATGCGGCCCGGGCTCTTCGTCAGGCGATCGATCGAGCGTCGAGTAACGCGCCGTCTCCGGCGCCTCGGACGTGACGGGGACGGCGGGGGCCTCGGGGGCGGTCTCCGCCTCCTGGTCGTAGGGCTGCGCAGGCACGGGCTCGCCCGCGTCCAGGCCTACCGTGAACTTCGTCCCACCCCAACCCGACACGCCCTACTCATCGGCGCCCTGAGCGCCCTCTTGAGCACGATCGCCGGTTGCGGCCGCCATTGTTGACGGACCGTTGTGATCACTCAGTGGCGCCGCTCCAACCACCCCACCAGGATCGCGATGACCCGGGGGTCGGCCCGGAGCCAGTGGCCGGCGCCCAACACCGTGTGCAGCTCGGAGGGCCCCGTGGCGGCGTCGGCCAGGGCCCGGGCGTCGGCCAGGGGCACGTCGGGGTCGTCGGAGCCGTGGACCATCAACAGCGGCCGTCCCTTCAGCAGGGCGGCGTCCTCGGCCGGGTGCAGGACGGAGAGCTCCTTGGCCCAGGTGTCGGCCGAGGCCGGGAACCCGGGTGTGCTGACGACGCCGGTCTGGCGGCAGCGCTCCAACAGCTGCTCGGGGTCGGCGGCCAGCGGGCCCAGGTCGGCCGGCGTGCCCAGGCAGGCCACGCCCGCCACCCGCTCGTCCCCGGCGGCCAGGTGCAGCGCCAGCACGCCGCCGAAGCCGAAGCCCACCACCAGGCGGGGAGCCGCCTCGGGGATCTCCGCCGCGGCCAGGTGCCCCAGGTCGTCCAGCCAGCCCAGCGCCGAGAAGTCGCCCGCCGACTCGCCGGCCCCCCGCAGGGAGGCCGTCACCACCCGCCAGCCCGACTCCCGGGTCAACCGGTCGGCCAGGGCGGGGTAGGTCAGGGCGACGTCGGCGGCCGCCCCCTTGGGCCGGGGCAGGTCGTGCACCAAGACCACGTGGCCGTGGGCCGCCGTCCCCGGCGGGGTGGCGCTGGCGTAGGTGGCGAGGTCCCCCGCCGGCCCGGGGCGGAGCCTGAAGGGCCCCGGCACGTCAGATGCCGATGCGCTGTGCCAGCAGCTCGCGGTGGTACGAGGGATCGCCCAGCAACAGCTCCGAGGACTTGGCCCGCTTGAAGTACAGGTGGGCCGGGTGCTCCCACGTGAAGCCGATGCCCCCGTGGATCTGGATGTTCTCGGCGGCCGAGTGGAAGTAGGCCTCCGAGCAGTAGGACTTGGCCAACGACGCCACCACCGGCAGCTCGTCGGAGTCCTCGGCCGCGGCCCAGGCCGCGTAGTAGGCGGCCGACTTGGCCGACTCGACCTCCAAGAGCATGTCGGCGCACTTGTGCTTGATGGCCTGGAAGCTGCCGATGGGACGCCCGAACTGGATGCGGGTCTTGGCGTACTCGACCGAGGCGTCGAGCACGTGCTGGGCCCCGCCCACCTGCTCGGCCGCCAGCGCCACGGCGGCGAGGTCGAGCGTCTTGGACAGGCCCGCTTCGGCCCCGCCGTCGACCCCGATCAACGCGGCCGGTGTGCCGGAGAACTCGAGCCGGGCCTGCTTGCGCGTCTGGTCCATCGTCGGCAGCGGCGTGCGCGTGAGCCCGGCGGCGTCACCCTGCACGGCGAAGAGCGAGACGCCCGCGCCCGTGCGGGCGGCCACGATGATGAGGTTGGCCACGTGCCCGTCGATGACGAACATCTTGTGGCCGTCGAGGACCCAACCCCCGTCCTTCTGTGTCGCCGCCAGCTCGATGCCCGAGAAGTCCCACTTCCCGTTGTCCTCGGTGATGGCCAGCGTGGCGATCGTCTCCCCCGAGGCGATGCCCGGGAGATAGGACTTCTTGGCCTCGTCGTCGCCCGAGGTGAGCAGCGCGTTGGCGCCCAGCGCCACCGACGAGAAGAAGGGCGCGCACAGCAGCGCCGCCCCCATCTCCTCGAGCACCACCAAGAGCTCGACGTAGGAGAACCCCGAGCCGCCGAACTCCTCGGGGATGGTCAGCGACTGCAGGCCCAACTGATCGGCCATCTGGCTCCACACGGCGGGGTCGTAGCCCTCGGTCGTGTCCATGAGGCGGCGCACCTCGGACTCGGGGGACTTCTCGCTCAGGAAGCGGCGCACCGCGGTGCGCAGCTCCTCCTGCTCGTCACTGAAGGCGAAATTCATGCCAGGGCTCCTCTGCCTCTTCCCCCGGCAGCCCGGCCGGCGGTCCTGCCAGCGTGTCTACCAGACGTGGCAGCGGTGCGACCAGATTGTGCCACGCTGGTGCGATGGGACAGCTGGAGCAGATCTGGAGCGATGCGACGGCCGAGGTCCACCAGATTGTGGTGGGACCCATGGACAACAACGTCTACATCCTGCGCTGCCGCCGCACCGGCGACGCCATGCTCATTGACGCCGCGAACGAGCACGAGGAGCTGCTCGAGATCTGCAAGAAGCTGGGCGTCAACCAGGTGGTGGAGACGCACGGGCACTGGGACCACATCCAGGCGGTGCCCGCGGTGCGTGACGCCGGCATCTCGGTGGCGGTGACCAGCGCCGACGCCGGGATGCTCCCGAGTTACGACCTGATTCTGGAGGACGACGAGCAGCTCAGCGTGGGCGACCTGCGCATCAAGACCCTGGCCACCCCCGGTCACACCCCCGGCTCCATCTGCTTCGCCGTCGAGGGCACGAACCTCCTGTTCACGGGCGACACCCTCTTCCCCGGCGGCCCGGGCAACACCTCGTTCGAGAATGCCGACTTCGACACCATCATTGAGTCGATCGACCGCCGGATCTTCGCCGCCTTCGAACCCGACACCCTGGTCCTGCCCGGCCACGGCACCTCCACCACGGTCGGAAACGAGTCGCCTCACCTGGGCGAATGGGTCGACCGAGGTTGGTGAGGACCGCCGCGGGGAGTCCGCCGGAATCTTCGCGGCGGCCCCTATCGAAATACCTGACTAAAACGCTAAGCTTTACGAAGTGACGCACCTGCTCGAGATCCGCGACCTCCACGTCTCCGCCGAGGACGGCCCCATTCTTCGCGGCGTCGACCTGACGGTCGGGGCGGGCGAGATCCACGCCCTGATGGGACCCAACGGCGCCGGCAAGTCGACACTGGCCGGCGCGCTGATGGGGCACCCCGCCTACACGGTGACGTCCGGGGCCATCCTGCTCAACGGCGAGGACGTGACCCACTGGGCCACCGACGTGCGGGCCAAGGCCGGGCTGTTCCTCGCCTTCCAGTACCCCGAGTCGATCGAGGGCGTGTCGGTGACGCAGTTCCTGCGCCAGGCCATGGCGGCGCGCAAGGGCACCGAGGAGGTCTCGGTGCTGGAGGTCCGGGTGCTCATGACCGAGTGGATGGAGCGCCTCGGCATGGATACCTCGTTCGCGAGCCGCCATCTCAACCAGGGGTTCAGCGGCGGCGAGAAGAAGCGCAACGAGATCCTGCAGATGGCGCTGCTCGAGCCGCTGGTCGCCGTCCTCGACGAGACGGACTCGGGCCTCGACATCGACGCACTGCGCGTCGTCGGGCGCGGGGTGCGGGCCGTACGCGAGAAGCGCCCGGAGCTCGGCGTGCTCGCCATCACGCACTACTCGCGCCTGCTCGAAGAACTGGTGCCCGACGTGGTGCACATCCTGATGGACGGGCGCGTCGTGGCCAGCGGCGGGCCCGAGCTCGCGGCGACGGTCGAGTCCGCGGGCTACGAGGGCTGGCGATGACGTCCCCCGCGAGCGGGCCTCCTCCCGCCACGCCGGCGCCGCTCAACGTCGAGGCGCTGCGCAAGGACTTCCCCCTGCTGACGCGCACGGTGAACGGGCGGCCGGTCGTGTATCTCGATTCGGCCTCCTCCGCGCTGCAGCCCCAGTCCGTCATCGGCGCCATGTCGCACTACTACGAGACGACGCATGCCAACGTGCACCGCGGCGTCTACGCCACCGCCGAGGAGGCCACCGCCCTGTACGAGCGGGCCCGCCTGGTGTCCGGGCGCTTCGTCGGCGCGCCGGACCCGGCGCGCGAGGTGGTCTTCACCAAGAACACGACCGAGTCGCTCAACCTGGTCGCCCAGTCCTGGGGCCGGGCCAACCTGCGCGCCGGCGACGCCGTGCTCCTCACCGAAATGGAGCACCACGCCAACATGGTGCCCTGGATGATCCTCTCCGAGGAGCTCGGCGGACTCGAACTGCGGTACATCCCGATCGACGACTCCGGTCGTTTGGTGCTCGACGACCTCGACCGGCTGGTGGACGGCGTCAAGGTCGTCGGTGTCTCGTGCATGTCCAACGTGCTCGGGACCATCCCCCCCGTCCGCCACATCGCCGACGCGGCCCATGCCGCCGGCGCCGTCGTGGTGGCCGATGGCGCGCAGCTCGTCCCGCACTCGCCGGTCGACGTACGCGACCTCGACGTCGACTTCCTCGCCTTCTCGGCGCACAAGATGATGGGACCGACAGGCATCGGCGTCCTGTGGGGCCGGGCCGAGCTGCTCGACGCCATGCCGCCCTTCCTCGGCGGCGGCGGGATGATCCTCGACGTCAAGCTGGACGGCTTCCGTCCCGCCCCTCCCCCGGCCCGCTTCGAGGCCGGCACGCCACCCATCGCCGAGGCGATCGGCCTGACGGCGGCCATCGCCTACCTCAACGACGTCGGGATGGACCGCATCAGGGCCCACGAGCTGGCGCTGACCAACTTTGCGCTGGCGCGGCTGGACGAGAAGCTGGGCTCGGACGTGCGGGTCTTCGGCCCGCCCGCCGGTCACGACCGCGGCGGGGTGCTGTCGCTGGCCTACCGGGACGTGCACGCGCACGACCTGGCACAGGTACTCGACCAGTTCGGCGTGTGCGTACGCCCGGGCCACCACTGCGCCAAGCCGCTGATGCGCCGCCTCGGCGTGCAGGCCACCGCTCGGGCCTCGTTGTCGCTGTTCAGCGACGAGCACGACATTGAGGTGCTGATCGAAGGATTGCTGGAAGCCGGTAGATTGTTCGGCTAATGGCCGACCTCGAAGAGCTGTACCGCGAGATCATCCTCGACCACTACCGCTCCCCCCGGAACCGAGGCGAACTGGACTCCCCACCGGCCCACCGGGTGGAGGGCTTCAACCCCCTGTGTGGTGACGAGGTCGTCGTGTCCATGGTCGTGGAGGACGGCAAGCTGGCCGACCTCAAGATCGGCGGCTCGGGCTGTTCGATCAGCCAGTCCTCCGCCTCGCTGATGTCGGCCGCCGTCAAGGGCAAGCCGGTCGAGGAGGTACGCCGCCTCATCTCGACCTTCAAGGGGATGATGTCGATCCACGAGGCCCACCTCGACCCCGAGAGCAACGGCAGCGGAGCCGAGGTGGTGGAGAGCGAGCCCGAGGAGATCGACCTCGACAAGCTGGGTGAGCTCGCCGCGCTCCAGGGTGTCGTGAAGTTCCCGGTGCGCATCAAGTGCGCGACCTTGAGCTGGAACGCGCTGGCCCAGGGCCTCGATGAGGTGGGGGCGGAAGCCTCCTAGGCGATTACGGGTCGGGGCCTCTGTGGTCCGGCCCGGGGCGGGATCCAAATCTTTTGACGTCGCCTCCCGGCGGCCGGGACCATTCCTTTTCCGATGGCCGGGAACCAGACAGTCGCCAACAACCTCACCGACTCCGGCAACCTCACCGACTCCGGCAGCGTCCGACCTGATCGCTGCGGTGGCGGCCGAGTCCAAGGAGGAGCTCGCCGCCGGTCTCGAGGAGGACTTCGCCCAGATGGCCGCGGCCCAGGGGAGGGTCCTCGTCCGCCTGGGCGAGGTGGCCCGGCGCCAATCGTTCCGCGACGAGGGCGCCACCTCTCTCGAGACCTGGGCCGTCGAACGCTTCGGGGTGAGCGTCCCCACGGCCCGGGCCTATGTCCATGTGGCCGAGAAGGCCGACCAGGTGCCCCACCTGGTCGGGGCGCTCTGCGATGGGGAGGTGTCCTTGGACAAGGTCCGAGCCGTGCTCGATGTGGCCACGCCTTCGACAGAGGGTGCATTGTGTGAGGAGGCCAAGGCGTGCGGTGTCCGTGAGCTGAGCGACATCGCCCAGATGAGCGCTGCGCGCCAGGGGGCCCAGCGCACCGGGCCACCGGTGCGTTCTGAGCACGACCGGCGCTACCTGCGCTTCAACGACACCTTCAAGACCATGACGGTGCAGCTGCCCGCCGAGTCCTATGCGCAGACCAAGGCCTGCCTCGAAGCCCGGGCCCGCGAGATCCCCTCCGACGACGAGGTCCCCTCCGAGGTGGAGCGCCCTTCAAAGGGCAAGGTCTCCTCGGCGGGCCCGGTCACTCCAGCGGGCAAGGTCTCCTCGGCGGGCCGGCGGCGCTGGGACCAGCGCCTCCACGACGCCTTCATCGACCTCATCGCCACGGGGGGTGCAAAGAGCGCGCAGAGCTCGGGCACCCCGTTCTTCGTGGTGGCCCATGTCGCGCTCAGTGCCCTGGTCAAGGACTCAGACGAGGCCACCGACTCAGGCGAGCTGACAGAACTGGCCGGCGAGCTCGAGCACGACGGGTTGATCGACACCGAGACCGCCCGGCGCATCGCCTGTGACGCCACCATGGTGGTGGCCCTCGACGACGAGGTCGGCCACACCATGTACGAGGGCCGGGCTCGCCGCTTCCCGACCGGGGCCCAACGCCGAGAGGTCATGCGACGCGACCGACGATGTCGCTTCCCGGGCTGCAACGCGGTGACCTTCACCAATATCCATCACATCGTCCCGTGGAAACCGGGGGGACGGACCGACCTCGACAACATCTGCCTCACGTGTCGACATCATCACGGGGTGGTGCACCGAAAGGGCTGGACGATGAGCGGCAACGCCAATGAGGAGCTGACCTTTCGCGCCCCGAACGGCCGGGTCATGACGTCACGCCCCTCGCCGCTGTGGACCAGGGTCGGGGCGGGGCGTCGATCGGGCTGAGACGTTTGCTCAGTCGTTCTGGCTCACGAGGCCGGAGTGATCAGCTCGGACTGCAGGGGGTGGGATTGAAAGATGGCGGGGCGGTCGTCGTGGTCGTCGTGGCACCGGAGGACGATCCGCTCGGCCTCGTCGTCGGGCTCGCCGGAGGCGCCGTGGTCGTCGTTACCACCGGCGGGGGCGGGGCCTCGCCCTCGGCATTGGGAGGCGGATTGGTCGGAGCCAGCAGATCGGATCCGAAGAGGTTGACCAGCATCTCCTGCGCTTGAGGTTGTTGCACCGTCAAGACGTCGCCGAGGTTGCCAAAATCGTTGGCAGCCTCAGTCGGCAGGGTCAGTGCATTGAGGTTGGACGGGTCGAACGAGTGGTAGTCCAGTGCCAGCCCGATGAGCTCGTTGATGCCGAAACCGTCGTCGATGGTGATGCCCTCGTGGATGGAGCCGATGAACGCGTTCACGGTGAGCGGACTCACCTTTGACTTGGCCGCCGTAATAAGAGACCGGAGGAACACGTCCTGACGCTCGATGCGGCCGAAGTCGCTTGTCCCGTCGACGTGCCAATATCCGTTGGAGTAGTACTCATAGTGGCGAGCCCGGGCCACGGCGAGGGCCTGCGCACCGTTCAGCAACTGGCAACCGGGCGTGGTGATGTTGAGGCCCGAATAAGAGTCCTTGGCCGGGTATGGGAAGTTGAGGTAGATGCCCCCGAGCGCGTTCACCGCATCCTGAAAGCCGGCGAAGTCGACCTGGACCACGTGATTGATGGGGATGCCGAAATTGGCGGTAATCGTCTTGACCAACTGGTCGGCACCCGAGTTGAAGGACGAGTTGATGCGGTTGTACGTGCCGAACTGCGCCGAGTCCGGGGGCAGCATGGAGACGACCGTGTCGCGCGGGATCGACAGGACCTGGATCTGCTTTGTGGACGGTGTCACCCGCCACAGCTGCACGACGTCGCTGCGCTGCCCGGTGACGACCGAAGACGAGCCGAACGCCTGACTCGACTCTCCGACGCGGCTATCCGAGCCGATGACGAGAATGGTGAAGGGAGAACCGCTCGCCGCGGCGACCTCGGCGTTGATGTGCACCTTGTTGATTTGGTTGTAGCGGTACCAGACATAGGCGTAGCCACCACCGACGATGGCTGCCAGGAGCACGATCAGCGCGCACAGCGACACCACGACCTTCTTGCCCGCGCTCCACTTGGGCTTCCCGCTGCGCCGGACCCTGGACTTGGTCTTGGACTTCCTCCCTTGCGAGTCGATCTTGGCCCCGAGCGCGCGGAGGCCGGACTCGTTCGCCACGCTCTGGCCCTCGGGGCCGGCACGCATCTGTTGGCCGAGCGCTGCCAGACCTTCCTGGTTTGCGTGCCTGCCGCGACGCTTCTCGGGGGAGCGATCCGACCCGTCGCCCGTTGGACGACCGTTCGCCATGGACAAGAACGGTACCAAGCACCGTTGCGCAGGTGGCGGCAGGCGCTTCGCGGGCCGTTCCCGCGCGCCGGCCGCAACCCCTCAGCGTTTGTCCTGATACCCGGCGTATCCGGTCGCCTCGAGCTGCAGCGCCAGCGCTGCATCACCCGTGGCCACTATGCGGCCGTCGACGAGCACATGCACCACGTCCGCCTCGAGTTGCACCAGGAAGCGGTTGAAGTGGGTGATGGCCAACAGGCCGACACCCCACTCGGTGGTGGCGTGCTGCAACCGGCGCGCCACCTCACCCAGCGCGTCGACGTCGAGGCCGGAGTCCACCTCATCGAGGATGCAGACAGCGGGCCGGATGACACCCAGCTGGACCATTTCGGTGCGCTTGCGCTCACCGCCCGACAGATCGACGTTGAGAGGCCGTCGCAGCAGGCGAGCGTCCAGGCCGACGGCCTTGGCCTCCTCCTGCATCCGCTCGTCCAGGGTGGTCGCGGGCTCTGGACCGACTGCGTCCACGCTGCCACCGGCGGCCGCGGCAGCGAGCAGCGAGTGCAGGCTCACCCCGGGAACCTCGACCGGATGCTGTAGAGCCAGGAAGAGTCCCGCTCGGGCGCGTTCCCAGGGCGGCAGGCCGGTCAGCTCCTGCCCATCCATGGTGATGGAGCCCGCAGTCACCTCGGTGCCGGGCCGGCCCATGAGGGCGTGGGCGAGCGTGCTCTTTCCCGAGCCGTTGGGGCCCATGATCACGTGCACCTCGCCGCTGCGCACCGTGAGGTCGATGCCGTGCAGGACCTCCTTGCCACCGGCGGTGGCGTGCAGGTCCCGCACCTCGAACACGTGCTGACCGGTCACGGGAGCACCACGGCGACAGTGCCGTCCTCTATCTGGACCTCGTAAACGCCCACCGGCTGCGTGGCCGGCAGCGAACAGGGCGCACCGGTCAGGAGGTCAAAGGTGCTGCCGTGGCGAGGGCACTCAATCTGGCACTCCTCAGCCCACACCTCGCCCTCGGAGAGCGAGTAGTCCTCGTGGCTGCATTCGTCATCGACCGCATAGAAGGCGTCGTCGATGCGCACCAGCGCGATCCGGTGGCCGGACACGTCGAAGCGCCGCGCCTCACCGGAGGACAGGTCGTCGGGCGCGCACAGCGCCACCGTTTCAGACACCGGCGGGCAGGGCCAGGCCGCCCAAAGCGATGTCGAGGCGCTCGTGCACCTCGCGCTGCAGGAATGGCACGACTTCAGGAACGGGCGACCGGTCGAGGATGGCGTCGAAGAAACCCCGCACGATGAGGCCCTCGGCGATTTCGGGCGCCACGCCACGTGACTCGATGTAGTAGCGCTGGTCCTCGTCGATCGGCCCCACCGTCGACGCGTGGGAGCAACGGACGTCGTTCTCCAGGATGTCGAGGTTGGGCACGGAGTCCGCATGCGCCCCTTCATCGAGGACGAGGTTGTGGTTCGTCTGGCGGGCGTCGCTGCGCACTGCTCCCCGATGGACCCGGATCAGCCCGCTGTACACCGAACGCGATGTCCCGGCGACGGCGCCTTGGCAGAGCAGCTCACTCGTGGTGCGCGGTGCAACGTGGTCCTGCAGGGTCCGGATGTCGTGCACCTGGGTCCCGTCACCGAGGTAGGCGGAGAGGATCTCGCTGCGGGCGTCCTTCCCCTCGACCGAGACGTCGGCGCGTACCCGGTCGTACGAGGCACCGAGGCCGACGGTGAACGTGCGGAGCGTCGACTTCGCCGTTCCACGGCCGGCCAGCCGCGCAATGGACCAGGCGGCCCCTCCGAGGATCTGCAGCGAGACGTACGAGAGCTCGGCGCCGTCCGCGGCGCTGAGCTCCGTCACCGGCGCCACAAGGCTACGGTCCGCACCCTCGGCACCGGCGAACACCTCGACGACGGACAGCGTGGAACCCTCTCCGACGCGCACGCTCGTGCGTGGGAAGGCGCACGAACTGTCACACCAGTGCACGATGAGGACGGGCGCGTCCAGCCGGGCTCCCGCGGGCACATCGACAAATACCGGGTCCGGCGCGAACGCATCGTTGAGGCGCACCAAGGCGTCCCCACCCTGCTGCACCGACCCCAACATGTCGGACGAGCCGGGCACGTCCTCGGCCCGCCCGAACGCCAGGCCCGTGCCGGCTCCCGCCCCGACGGTGAAGGCGCTGGCTCGACCGTTGTGCACGAGCACGCTCCCGGTCAGCGAACCCAGAGCAGTTGTGAGGGCCGCCAGCAGCTGGTCGCCCGCGGGGGCCGGCCCGCCCAGCGCCGGGGGTGTGAATTCGTCGAGGACCAGGTTGTTGATGGGCGTGTAGCGCCAGACCTCTTCGCTCTCTGAGGGCAGCGGGCAGGAGGCCAGGGCCTCGTAACCGGCGGCTCGTCGTTCGCGGAGCCACGCCGGCCCTTCCAGGGCCGCGGAGGCTTCAGCGGTGAAAGTCAGCAGGGTCAGGTCCTCTTTCGGGATCGCCAATGTGGCCCATGCACTCTAGTGGCACCCCGCCGGCCTCCCTACCTGGCGGATTAGCCTTCTGGACATGGGAGAGATCGTGGATTTCGAGTCACCCGTGCTGCGCATCACGCAGGACGAAAGCGTGGCCACCTTGTGGCTGGACCGGGCCGAGGCACGCAACGCCATGGGGGTGGACCTGTGGCGGGACCTGCCGCGAGCGATGGCGGTGCTGTCCGCAGATGCGGAGGTGCGCGTCGTCGTCGTGGCCGCCCAAGGCCCGCACTTCTCCGTCGGCCTGGACCTCAAGGCCATGGGGAGCATGCTCACGAGCGGGGGCGGCGGGACCGGAGGGGATCGGCCCTCCATGGCAGCCCGGGCCCGCAGCGGCCGCACGGAGGTCCTCCGGCTGCAGGACGCCATCACCGCCGTGGCACGCTGCCCCAAGCCCGTGATCGCGGCGGTGCACGGCTACTGCATCGGCGGCGGGGTCGACCTCATCGCGGCCTGTGACATCCGGCTGGCCTCGTCGGACGCCGTGTTCTCGGTGCGCGAAGCCAAGATGGCGATCGTGGCGGACCTGGGCAGCCTGCAGCGACTGCCCGCGATCATCAGCGCCGGGCATCTGGCCGAACTGGCGTACACCGGCAAGGACATCAGCGCGGAGCGGGCGAGGGAGATCGGTTTGGTGAACGACGTGGCCGCTGACGTCGAGGCCGTGCACAAGGCGGCGCAAGCGTTAGCGGTGGAGATCGCGTCCAACTCCCCCATCGCCGTCCAGGGGACGAAGGCCGTGCTGGCGGCCAACGAGGGCCGGACGGTGGCAGAAGGCCTCGACTACGTGGCGACCTGGAACGCCGGAATGCTCGCCTCGGACGATCTGACAGAAGCGGTGACAGCATTCATGGAGAAGCGCACGCCGAAGTTCACGGGCCGCTAAGGGCGGTCACCGCCGCCGGGGTTGACCCGAGGCGGTCGAAGCCGTCAGCGCTTGCGGCGCCACCAGCGGTTGGCGGAGCGATCCCGGCGGGCGTCCTCTGCCCGCACGGACTCGAGCACGTCCGGAGCCACCCCGTTCACGATGTCTTCGGCCGAGTCGAGCAGCTCGGCCACGTCCCCACCACCAGCGCCCGGCTCTTCCTCGAGCGCCGGCTCCACGAGGCTCCCGTGGACCCAGCCCACGTCGGCCATCCGGCGGTGGTACGAGGGGCAATTCTCGGGGCAGCGCCACGGCGCCTCGGGAGCCAGATCGAGCACACAGAAGCGAGCGGCCTCGCCCGAGGCATAGGTCCGACTCTGGAAATGCGTGCACTCCTCGCGCATCGGCATCGTTCTATGGTGCCACGCTGCAGGCGGGGTTGCCGATCAGCCGACCGAGCCTTCCATCTGGAGCTCAATGAGGCGACTCCACTCCACCGCGTACTCCATCGGCAGCGTGCGGGTCACTGGCTCAATGAAGCCGTTGACGATCATGCCCATGGCCTGCTGCTCGGAGAGGCCCCGGCTCATCAGATAGAAGAGCTGGTCGTCGCCGACCTTCGAGACGGTCGCCTCGTGGCCGATGCGGGCACTGCGCTCACCGACCTCCATGTAGGGCTTGGTCTCCGAGATCGACTCGTCGTCGAGCAACAAGGCGTCGCAACGCACGAATGACTTGGCACCGTAGGCCTCGGGGTCCACGTGGACCTTGCCCCGGTAGGTGGTGATGCCGCCGTCCTTGGAGATGGACTTGGAAACGATCGTCGACGTCGTCTCCGGGGCGATGTGGTACATCTTGGCGCCGGCGTCCTGGTGCTGGCCCGCCCCGGCGTAGGCGACGGAAAGCACCTCGCCGCTCGCCTTCGGCCCCATCAGATAGACCGACGGGTACTTCATGGTCAGCCGCGAGCCGATGTTGCCGTCGATCCACTCGACGTGCGCCTCGGCCTCGGCCCGGGCCCGCTTGGTCACCAGGTTGTAGACGTTGGTCGACCAGTTCTGGATGGTCGTGTACGTGATGCGGGAACCCGGCAGGGCGACGAGCTCGACCACGGCGGAGTGCAGCGAGTCGGTCGAGTACACCGGAGCTGAGCAGCCCTCGATGTAGTGCACCTGCGAGCCCTCGTCGGCGATGATCAGCGTGCGCTCGAACTGGCCCATGTTCTCGGCGTTGATCCGGAAGTAGGCCTGCAACGGCATGTCCACCTTCACGCCCGGCGGGACGTAAATGAAGGAGCCACCCGACCACACGGCCGAGTTCAACGCAGCGAACTTGTTGTCGTTGGGCGGGATGATCTTGCCGAACCACTTGCGCACGATGTCGGGATACTCCCGGACCGCCGTGTCCATGTCGCAGAAGAAGACGCCCTGCTGCTCCAGGTCCTCGCGGTTGCGGTGGAACACGACCTCGGACTCGTACTGCGCGGTGACGCCGGAGAGGTACTTGCGCTCAGCCTCGGGGATCCCGAGCTTCTCGTACGTGTTCTTGATGGCGTCGGGCAGGTCCTCCCACTTGTCCACCTGACCGCCGGTCGGCTTGATGTAATAGAAGATGTCGTCGAAATCGAGGTTCGGCATCTGCGTGGCGAACCACGGCGCCATCGGCTTGCGCTCGAAGTGCTTGAGGGCGCGCAGCCGGAAGGCGCGCATCCACTCGGGCTCATTCTTCATTTCCGACATCTCGCGCACGATCGACTCGTTCAGGCCCTTCTTGGGCTTGAAGACGTAGTCCTCGGCGTCGCTCCACCCGAGCTGGTACCGCCCGAGGTCGAGATCCGTGGTGGCCATGGGGCTCCTGAAGTCGGAGGAAAGGGGAATTTCCCCTATGGAGATAGTAACAACTACCCGGGCCAGCTGAAACGCCTTCTGGGACGCACCCCGGTGTCGCCAGCCGTGGCAGAGTCTCAATCCTATGGCCAGCCCTCCCGCCGCCCCCCGGCGCCCGCACGTCATTTCGGCTCACGGCGACAACCGTGAGGATCCCTGGTTCTGGCTCCGCCAGCGCGAGGACCCGGCGGTCCTCGCCTACCTCGAAGCCGAGAACGCCTATACCGAAGAGACGACGGCCCCATTGGCCGACCTCCGCAGCGGGCTCTTCGAGGAGATGAAGGCCCGGATCAAGGAAACCGACATGTCGGTGCCCACCCGGCGGGGGCCTTGGTGGTACTACTCGCGCACCGAGGAAGGGAAGGACTACGGCATCCACTGCCGTCGCCCCGCCCGCGGCCTGCAGGAGCTCCCGCCGGCAGGGGAGCCCGGCGAGGACGAGGAGATCCTGCTCGACGAGAACGTGCTGGCGGAGGGCTCGGACTACTTCGCCGTCGGGAGCGCCGCCGTCAGCCACGACCATCGGTGGCTCGCCTACTCGACCGATCTGCGCGGCGACGAGAAGTACGAATTGCAGTTCCGGCCCCTGGAGGCGGGCGTCGCGGCTGCGCCGGAGTCGGTACCCGGGACGGGGTACGGCCTGGCCTGGTCCGCGGCGGCAGATCATGTGTTCTACGTCCGCATGGACGAGGCCCAGCGACCCTTCCAGCTCTGGCGCCATCAGGTCGGCAGCGACCCGGCCGGCGACGTGCTCGTCTTCGAGGAGGCCGACCGGCGCTTCTCGCTCGGGACCGGCTCCACCCGGGACACGGCGTGGGTGCTCGTCGGCTTGCACAGCACCAACACCACCGAGTGGCTGGCCCTCCCGTCGGACGACCCGCTGGCCGAGCCCCGCGTCGTCCTCCCGCGCCGCGAGGGGGTGGAGTACGCCGTCGACCACCTCACCCCGTCGGCGGGCGGTGGGGGCTGGTTCCTCGTACTGACCAACGACGAAGCCCAGGACTTCCGGGTGCTCGCTGCTCCCGACGGCGAGGCTCTGGGCGCTCCCGCCGGATCGGCGGCATGGCGCGAGGTGATCCCGCACCGGCCCGGGACGCGCATTGAGGACGTCGACGCCTTCGGCCGAGCCCTGGTGCTGAGCGAGCGCGCCGAGGCCCAGACCCAGGTCCACGTCCTCCCGCTGCCGGCTGGAGAGGACCCTTTCGCCGACGACCTGCTGCAGGGCGGTTGGATCGTGCCCTCCATGGAGAGCCCCGCCTCCACCTGGCTCGGCGCCAACCCGGAGCCCGACGCCCCCGCGCTGCGCACCGGGCGGATGTCCCTGGTGACACCCTCGAGCGTCCTGCAGATCACGCTGGACGACCGCGAGGAGACGTTGCTCAAGCAGGAGCCGGTGCTGGGCGACTTCGACCCCAGTCGCTACACCACCTACCGCGAGTGGGCTGTCGCCCCTGACGGGACGCGCGTCCCGCTCTCCGTGGTCCACCGCAAGGACCTGCAGCTGCCGGCCCCGATGGTCCTCTACGGCTACGGCGCCTACGAAATGAGCATCGACCCGTCCTTCTCACCGCACCGTCTCTCCCTCTACGACCGCGGCGTCGCCTTCGCCATCGCGCACGTGCGCGGCGGCGGGGAGATGGGCCGGGCCTGGTACGAGGACGGGCGGATGGAGCACAAGGAGAACACCTTCTCCGACTTCATCGCCTGCGGGCGCCATCTGCTCGACGCCGGCATCGCCCTCCGGGGCCGGCTGGTCGGTCGGGGCGCCTCCGCCGGCGGGCTCCTGATCGGTGCGGTGGCGAACCAGGCGCCTGACCTCTTCCGGGCCCTGGTGGCCGAGGTGCCCTTCGTGGACTGCGTGACCACCATGCTCGACGACGAGCTGCCCCTGACCGTGGGCGAGTGGGAGGAGTGGGGCAACCCCCTGGCCGACGAGTCGGCCTATCGCCGCATGCTCACCTACTCGCCCTACGACAACGTCAAGGGGCAGAACCCGGACGGCTCCGTGCGCACGTATCCGGATCTCTTCGTCACCGCCGGTCTCAACGACCCCCGGGTGGCCTATTGGGAGCCGGCCAAGTGGGTGGCGAAGCTGCGGTCCGAGTCCCCGACCACCAGAGTGCTCCTCAAGACCGAGCTGGGCGCCGGCCACGGCGGGCCGTCGGGCCGCTACGAGGCCTGGAAGGAAGAGGCCCTGGTCTACGCCTTCCTGCTCGACGTCCTCGGTCTGACCGAAGGGGCCGGACCGGGCTGAGAGGCGGTCCTAGGCGGAGGTCGTCGAAGGGCCGGTCTGGAAGTTGAGGGTGAACGGCGCCTGGTTGCCCGGCGGCAGGGTCACGGGCGCCCCGTTGACGGTGGCGCTGAACACCGCCGGCGCGCCGGCGATCACCGTCACCGGCCCCGTAGCGGCGATCGCGTGGGACTGGCCCGACTGGAGCGTCATGGTGAAGAGCACTGTGCCCGTCGCGGTGCTGGTGACCTCCACCCAGCACTCCCCCGTCGTCGCGGCAATTGTCAGGGAGTAGCTCGGCGCGGCCACGGTGTAGGTGGCCGCATGCGCGGTCGACGTCGTCGGTGCCGACACGGAGGGCGGGGCCGTCGTGCTGGTGGTTGTCGTGGCGCGGTGGTGATCAGGGTGGCGGGTGGGCGTGGTCGTCGCGGCGCTGGCCGGCTTGCCGTGGTGCTTCGGCGTGTTGGAGTGCAGCCCGGTGAGAATCAACACGAGCACAAGAACGAGCACGGCCCCGACGGCGGCGGCCGGGCCGGCGAGTCGCCGCGGCCGGTGGTCGATGGAGCGGATGACCCGGTCCTCGTTTCCGGTCATGAAGGTGGCCGGGACGGGGTCCGGGCTGGCATCGTCGAAGGTCAACGGCTTTGACGGGTTGGACACCGGTGGCGGCGGCACGGGCGGCACCGGTGTCGTCTCGGCCTCGGTGAGGCGCACCGTGGACGAGCCCGAGACCCGGACCGCCGTGGCCGGGAAGGCCGACCGGTCGGACTCCTCGCTGCCGTCCGGCGGGTGCGTCCGCATCTCCTCGAGCGTGTGCAGCTGACGGTGATAGTGCTGGACCGAGTGCTCGTCATCGTGGGAGCGCCGGAGCATCAGCACGGCCGCGGTGACGCCCAGCACTACCACCACAGCGATCAGCCAACCGATCAGCACTGTCCTCTATTCAACAGGATCAAGCCGGCGCGAAACACGCGGTCTTTGCGACCGGAATGCGGCACCGTGCAAGCCCTCAGGGAGGGCCGGGAACGGGGGTGCCGAGGCGATCAGGAAGAAAGGCGGGGCCGGATGTCGTCGGGGATGTCGTCGCGGCGTGGGTTGCCCTGGTCCCGCTTGGAGAGGATCGGGTCGGTGACGCCCCAGTCGGCCCCCACGGCCGGGTCGTCCCAGGCCAACCCGTGCTCGTCGGAGTCGTCGTAGTAATTGTCGACGAGATACGTGAGCAGGACGTCACTGAGCGAAGCAAACCCGTGTGCGACCCCGGGTGGGATGTACACGCCCTGGTCCACGTCGCCGTCGAGATCGATGACCTCGGTGGCGCCGTCGGTGCGCGAGCCGACGCGAAGGTCGTGCAGCACCACACGCACCGTGCCGCGCAGCGCGTACCAGTAGTCGGCCTGGTGCAGGTGGAAGTGCAGGCCCACCACAGCGCCGGCCTGCTTCTCCGAGCGGTTGCCCTGAATCATCTCGGGGCGGTCGGGGAACCAGCTACGGCGGTACGTCTCGACGAAGCGCCCGCGCTCGTCGCCGTGCACGTCGGGACGTACGACGATGACGTCATCTATGACGGTGGAGGGGATCAGCTCTGGCATCGGGCGAACGGTATCAGGAGGTGTAGCGACCGAAGCCGCCCCGGTAGAACAGCAGTGGGCTGCCCTCGCCCACCTCCATGGCCACCACGTGCCCGGTGACCAGCTCGTGGTCGCCCCCGTCGAAAATATCGCCGAGACGGCATTCGACGGTGGCCAACGAATTGTCGATGACCGGCGCCCCCGTGATGCCGTGCGACCAGCCGACGCCGTCGAACTTGTCGCCGCCCGATATGGCGAAGGACCGGCAGAGGGCCTCCTGATGCTCGCCGAGGATGTTCACGCAGAATGCGCCCGCCTTGGCGATGCGGGGCCAGCTCGTCGACGTCCGGGCCGGCGCCAATATGACCATCGGCGGGTCGAGGGACAGGGCGGCGAAGGACTGGCACGAGAAGCCGACGGGCAGACCCTCCTCCAGCGCGGTCACGATGGTGACCCCGGTGGCGAAGTGCCCGAGCACCTCGCGGAACCGGGCCTGATCGAGGCCCGACATCTGTTTATGCCTTGCCGAGATCGATCGACTGGGCCTCGTGCGCCGACGAGACGTCTTCTATGCGCTTGGCCTCGGGAAGCCGGCGGGCCTGATTGAGGAGCCGGTCGAGCTCCCGGTCTGTGTGCGAGGGGTCGTGGTGCGAGAGCAGCAGGCGCTTCGCCCCCGACTCGGCGGCCACGTGGACGGCGTAGGCGGCGGTGGAGTGGCCCCAGTCGGCCTTGGCCGAGAACTCGTCGTCGGTGTACTGGCCGTCGTGGATCAGCAGGTCCACGTCCTGGCAGAGCTCGAGCACCGCCTCGGGGATGGCCCGGCGGTCGAGCGGGGCCTGGTGGTCGGACATGTAGGCGACGGACCGGCCCTCGGCCTCAATACGGAACCCGAGCGTGACGCCGGCGTGCGGGATGGGGCGGGCCATGACCTTGGCGGATCCGATGGAGAAGTCCTCCGCCCCGACGTCGATGGTGATGAGCTCGCCCCGGAACTGCTCCATGTGGATGGGGAACACCGGCGGCTGCACGGCCGCGTGCAGCGCGTCCTTCAACGTCCCCTTCGGCTGGGCCGGGCCGTACACGGTCAGGCGCGCCCCGGGGTCGTGCAACGGGCTGAAGAACGGGATGCCAAGAATGTGATCGAAGTGGAGGTGGGTCAGCAGCGCCGTGGCGTGCAACGGGGTCCCGAGGGCCCGCACCTCCCGGTGCAAGACGTCGCCCAGCGCGCGCAACCCGGTGCCGAGGTCGACAATGAGCGGCTCGTCCCCCTCAATGTCGAGCACGAGACACGAGGTATTGCCCCCGTAGCGCCGGTAGCGATCCCCCGAGCACGGGCACGACCCCCGCACGCCGTAGAACGTGACGTTCACCGGCGCGACGTTACCCTGCTCCGGCCCTGTACGTTCTGCACTCATGTTCTCGGTCACGGCGAACGGGCTCGAATTCGCCTGCCTGAGCGACGGGCCCGAGGACGGGCCGCTCGCCCTGTGCCTGCACGGCTTCCCCGACACGGCGCACACCTGGCGCCACCTGCTGCCCGAGCTGGCCGGGGCTGGCTACCGCGCGGTGGCCCCCTTCTTCCGCGGCTACGCCCCCACCGCCATGCCGGAGGACGGGCACTATCAGGTGGGGGCGCTGGTGCGGGACGCCAACGCGTTGCACGAGGTCCTCGGCGGCGACGGCGACGCCGTCCTGGTGGGGCACGACTGGGGCGCCCTGGCCGCGTACGGGGCGGTCGCGCACCAACCGGCACGCTGGCGCCGCGCCGTCACGCTGGCCGTCCCCCCGACAGCGTCCATCGGCATGTCATTGCTGACGTACGCGCAGCTCCGTTGCAGTTGGTACATGTTCTTCTTCCTGTCCCCGCTGGCCGAGGCGGCGCTCCCCCTCGACGACTACTCCTTCATCGACGACCTCTGGCGCGACTGGTCACCGGGCTACGACGGCGCGTGGGACGTGGCGCGGGTGAAGGAGTCCATCGGCGACCCCGAGCACATGGTGGCGGCGATCAGCTACTACCGCGCCATGTGGAACCCCGCGCTGCAGGTGCCGGGGCTGGCCGACGAGCAGGCGGCGGCATTGCTCCCGACACCGAAGCCGACGCTGTACCTCCACGGGCGTGACGACGGCTGCATGCTGTTGTCCTCCATGGGATCGCCGCTCGACTTCATGGCCGAGGGTTCAGCCGTCGAGGTCATCGATGACGCCGGACACTTCCTGCACGCGGAACGGCCCGAGGTCGTGAACCGGCACATCATGAGGTTCCTGGCCGCTCCTTGATGCTCGCCTCGTCGGTCCGCCCTCAGCGGAGCCGGAGGACGGGATCCTTCTTTCCACCCGACCAGGCGGCGAACCCTTCCGCCACCACCGCCGCGGCGACCCGCTCGGCCCGTTCCGGATGGTCGGGCCACCCGCACGCATCGGGGAGCCTGCTGCGGCGCACACCGTTGTCCCGGAGCGCCTGGAGCAGACGCCCCCGGCCCTGGCGGTCGGACCCGGCGAAGGTGCTCTGCGGCCTCGCCGTCGGGCTGAGGCGCCACGGGTCGATGCCGTCGTTGCGTCGCCAGGCGCAGTGGCGGCGCAGGGGACAGCGCGCGCAGTCCGGTCGCGCCGCGGTGCACACCGTGGCTCCCAGGTCGAACATCGCTTGGTTGAACTCCCAGGACTCCCCGGAGGGCACGAGCTGATCGCCGAGCGCCATGGCCTGGCGCACCGTCAGCGGGGTCCCTGCGACGGCACGGGCCAGGACACGGACGCCGTTGGTGTCGATGGCGGCCACGTCGTCACCGAACGCAAACGCGCGGACCGCCCGGGCGGTGTACGGCCCCACGCCGGGGAGGGCGCGCAGCGCCGCGTCCTCGTGGGGCACGACACCGCGGTGCTCGGCCACCATCGCCGTGGCGGCCCGGTGCAGGTTCAGCGCCCGACGGTTGTAGCCCAGACCGGACCACAGTCGGACGACCGCCGCCGGTCCGGCGGCGCTGCAGGCCGCCGGGGTGGGGAAGGCGGCGAGGAAGCGCTGGTAGTGCGGCACGACACGGTCCACCTGGGTCTGCTGCAGCATGACCTCGGAGACGAGGATCGACCACGCGTCGCGCGTCTGCCGCCAGGGCAGGTCGCGCCGGTGTTCCTCCCCCCACTCCAGCAGGCGGCGCCGCACGCGGCGGGCCCGATCGGCCTGGAGCGCCTGGGGCTCAGTCCCAGACGTCGTCGCCGTAGGGACGCTGCCGCGCCGGAGCCGCCGCGGCCTTCCACACCATCAGCTTGCGCCGGAAGTAGCAGACCTCTTCGCCGCGCTGGTTGAAGGCCTTCGTCTCGACTGTCACGATGCCGCGGTCGTCCTTCGATTTCGACGGCGTGGCGTCGAGGACGCGCGTCTCGGCATAGATGGTGTCACCGTGGAAGGTCGGCGAGCGGTGCAGGAGCGACTCGACTTCCAGGTTGGCGATGCACGATCCGCTCACGTCGGGCACGCTCATCCCGAGGGCGAGGGAATAGACGAGGTTGCCCACCACGACGTTCTTCCCCTGCACGGTCTCGTGCTCGGCGAACCACGCGTTGGTGTGCAGCGGGTGGTGGTTCATCGTCATCATGCAGAACAGGTGGTCGTCGTACTCGGTGATCGTCTTGCCCGGCCAGTGCCGGTAGATGTCGCCGGGGACGAAGTCCTCGAGGTAGCGGCCGAAGGGCCGGTCGTAGACCGTCACTCGTCTGCTGGTTGAGGGCGCGGGCGGGTGGTGAACCCGAGCGAGGCGTTCGGGAGCGACTCACCGTCGATCGTGAGGCGCCAGGCGAAGCGCGTGCCGGGCGCCAGCGGGAGCGGTCCCAGATTGACGGCGAGCGCCACATCGATCGGCGAGCCTTCGGGTATCCCCTGGGGCTGGCTCACCGTGAACTCCCCGCGCACCTCGACCGGCTGGGTGCCTTCGGTCGTCTCCATCAGCACGGGCTGGCCGTCGGCGTCTTCCAGGAAGAGCTCCCAGTGGTGGGAAGTCTCGGCCTCGTGCCAATCCACGTCGATCTTGAGCGCGACGGCGGAGGGCACGGGATCGGGGCCGGTCATGCTCCATCCGCCGCCCAGAATGAAGAGCTTGCCGTCGGACACCTGGGCCGCGTCGCACAGCAGCATGGTTACTTTCACGAAGGGGGAGGTTACCGGTCTCCAACGGGGGGTCGGAGAGGGATGGCCTGACGGCGAGCGGGAACGGGGCGGGGGGCCGTCCTCGCCGTAGAGTGCACACGCATGGCCAACCAGCGGGATCCGGACACCGTGGGCGAGATGAAGGGGCTCCGGGACGACGTCTACCGCCGCCCGCTCGCCACGGCGCTGACGCGGTTGGGCCTCGGAGCCGGTTGGCGCTGCGTCGATGTGGGCGCCGGCGGGGGCGACGTCTCGGTGGCGCTGGCCGAGATGGTCGGGCGGGACGGCAGGGTCTATGCCGTCGACAGCGACCCGGGCGCCCGGGACGAGGTGGCGCGCGCCGCCGCGGCCGCGGCGCACGCGCAGGTGATCGCGCTGACCCAGGCGGGCGAAGACCTCTCCCTGCCCGAAGAGGTCGATCTCGCCTTCTGCCGCTTCCTCCTCATGCACGTGCTGGAACCGGCGGCGGTGGTCAGCAAAATGGCGGCGGCCGTCCTTCCTGGCGGTTGGGTGGTGGCGCAGGAGCCCATTACGTCGGCCGGCCGCATCGACGGGTCGCCCTTCTCCATGCCCGACGCGCTCCATCCCGATATCGGCGCGCTGCTCCCCGCGCTGGTGCGCCAGGCCGGACTCGAGGTCGTCGATGCCTGGGCCGAGGCACCCGCCGGTGTCGGACCGGGCCCCGTCACGAGCTACCTCGAATCGCTCACCGGCGTTGATCCCGGCGACGACCCGGTGGTCCTTCCCCCACTGGTGACGGTGATCGGCCGCCGTACCTGAGCCATCGAAAAGGGGCACTTTGGCGAGCTATTAGGGTCCCTCCCGGTGACGACGCCCTTTGCCCCAGACCTCGCCGGCGCCGCAGAAGCGGTGGACCTGGCCCAACACCTGGTGGACCAGGCCTGCGGCGCGGTGCGCGAGCGCGGCGGTGTCGACGCCAACCAAGTGGTCGCCTACGACGTCGCGCATGCCGCGGCGGCGGTGGCCTCGGCCCGAGCTGCGCTCGAGTACGGGGAGCGGGGAGAGGTCGAGGCTCGCATTGCCGCGGCGTTCACGGCCGACGTCCTGGCCGACCTCGTGGGACGTGTGGCGGGTCGGGAGTCGCTCTGGGGTGTCGAGCCCGGCTGGGACACGCCGGCGACCGGCTTCCTGTCGGCCCAGCGTGATCCAGCGGTACTGGCGGCTCTGGCCACGACCGAAGGTCCGCGCCACCTCGGCGAGGACTTCGAGCTGGTCCGCGAGACGTTCCACCGCTTCGCCGAGGACAAGGTGCGCCCTCACGCCGAGCACGTGCACCGCGAGAACAGGGACATCCCCGAGGAGGTCATCGAAGGCTTGGCGGAGCTCGGCGGGTTCGGGCTGTCCGTGCCCGAGGAGTACGACGGCTTCGCCTCCGGTGGCGAGAGCGACTACATGGGCATGGTCGTCGCCACGGAAGAGCTCAGCTGGGGCTCTCTCGGCGTCGGCGGCTCGCTCATCACGAGACCGGAGATCCTGACCAGGGCCGTCGTCTATGGCGGGACCGAGGAACAGAAGAAGCGCTGGCTCCCGAAACTGGCCTCGGCCGAGATTCTGGCCGCGGTCGCCGTCACGGAGCCGGACTTCGGTTCTGATGTGGCCGGCATCGTCACGGCCGCCACCCCGGTGGACGGCGGGTGGGTGATCAACGGCGTCAAGACCTGGTGCACCTTTGCGGCCCGGGCCGACGTCCTCATGCTGCTGGCCCGCACGGACCCCGACCGCTCGCTCGCCCACCGCGGCATCTCGATGTTCGTCGTCGAGAAGCCGCGCGGTGACGGCCACGGATTCGTCTTCACCCAGGAGGAGGGTTCGGACCGGCCCGCCGATCTCGAACCGGGACGTCTCGAGGGACGCCCCATCGACACGCTCGGGTACCGGGGCATGCACTCCTACGAGTTGGCGTTCGAGAATTGGTTCGTGCCCGAGGCGAATCTGGTCGGCGGCGCCGAGGGGCTCGGGAAGGGCTTCTACCTCCAGATGCAGGGGTTCGAGAACGGCCGGCTGCAGACGGCGGCGCGTGCGCTCGGCGTCATGCAGGCCGCGTACGAAGCCGCCGTCGCGTACGCGACCGAGCGCAAGGTGTTCGGCTCACCCATCGGTGACTACCAGCTGACCCAGGCCAAACTCGGTCGCATGGCGGTCATCATTCAGGCCACGCGCCAGAGCTCGTACCACGTGGCGCGGTTGATGGCCCGCGGCGAAGGCACCCTCGAGGCATCCATGGTCAAGGCCTACGTGTGCCGAGCTGCCGAGTGGGTCACGCGCGAGGCCATGCAGATCCACGGTGGCATGGGCTACGCGGAGGAGTTCCCGGTGAGCCGCTACTTCGTGGACGCGCGCGTGCTCTCCATATTCGAAGGCGCCGACGAGACGCTGGCCCTCAAGGTGATCGCCCGGCGCCTGATCGGCTGAGACGGGCGCGCTTGCTACTCGGCGCTGCGGGTGAGCCCGGCCCGCTCGCCCCGGCTGACGAACTTGACCGCCATCTTCCGGCTGGCCTCGTCGATCATCTCGTCGCCGAACATGACGGCTCCCTTACGATCGTCGTCCGTCGCCTTGCGATACGCCTCCAGGAGATCGAAGGCGTGGTCGAACTGCTCCTGCGTGGGTGAGAAGACTTCGTTGAGCGTTGTCGCCTGGTCGGGCGTGAGCGCCCACTTCCCGTCGTAGCCCAGCATCCGTGCGCGCATGGAGTAGTCGCGCAGCGCGTCGAGCTCACGCACCTTGAGGAACGGCCCGTCGATGACCTGCAGCCCGTTGGCCCGGCCCGCCATGAGGATGCGGCTGAAGACATAGTTGAAGTGGTCACCTGGATACTCGGGGATGGGCACCCCTCCGGTGAGTACCGGCATCTCGATGCTGGCCGCGAAATCGGCCGGGCCGAAGATGATGGTCTCGAGCCGTGGGGACGCTGCGCAGATGTCATCGACGTTGATGAGCCCGCGCGCTGTCTCGATCTGCGCCTCGATCCCGATATGACCGACCGGCAATCCCGACTTCTTCTCGACCTGGGTCAACAAGAGGTCCAGGGCCACCACGTCTGACGCGTACTGCACCTTGGGCAGCATGACCTCGTCGAGGCGTTCGCCGGCGTTGCCCACCACCTCGATCACATCGCCATAGGTCCACTCGGTGTCCCAGGCGTTGACCCGCACGCAGAGCACCCGGTCGTCCCAGGGCAGGTTCTTGATCGCATCGACCACCTTGGGCCGGGCGCCCTCCTTGGCCAGAGGCGCCACGGCGTCCTCGAGGTCCAAAAAAGTCATGTCGGCGGCGACGGTTGGGGCCTTGGCCAGGAATTTCTCGTTATCACCGGGAGTCGAGAGGCAGGAGCGTCGGGGCAGGTCGCGAGAGCGTGCAGACATGAGTGGATGGTAACAAACAGGCCCCAGCACCCTTTCCGGCGATCACCGTGGGCGGCGGATCATGGCGCGGAGTCGTCGCCCATTCCCCGGCGCGATGGCGCTCGTGGAGCGACGAGGCCTGGCCGGGGAATGGTGACGAGGCGCGGCTGAGAATGGAGCAGCCGCTGTGAGATGGGGACATGCCGCCAAAGGCCGCGAAGTGTCGCGAGAGGCCCCGCGACGACGTGGGTTAGCTGAGGTGTTCGGTGAAGAAGGCCACCGTGCGGTCCCACAACGCGCGCGATGCGTCGGCGTCGTGCACTTCCGGTCGCGTGTCGTTGAAGAACGCGTGATCGGTGTCGGGATACACGATGATCTCGACCGACTTGCCCAAAGCACGCAGCTCATCCCCCAACGCGTTCGCGGCCTCGGGTGTGAAGAAGCTGTCATTCTCGGCGTAGTGACCCAAGACAGCCGCCGACATGGAGGCGTAGTCCGGCTGCGCGTCGGGCCACGGGATGATCCCGTAACACGGGACGACCGCCGCCACAGCGTCGGGGCGCTGCGTCGCGAGCACCAGCGCAAGTCCTCCGCCCATGCAGAAACCGATGACTCCCACTTTGTCGCCTGTGCTGCGTCGCAGGACTTCGTCGACGGCTCCGCTCATGTCCCGCGCCGCCTGTTCCATCTGCATCGCCATCATCGCCTTGCCCGCTTCGTCGGGCTCACCGGGTTGCACCTTCTTACCGTGGTACAGGTCCGGGGCCAAGGCCACGAAACCCGCCGCGGCGAAGCGGTCACAGACGTCTTTGATGTGGTCCACCAGGCCCCACCACTCCTGGATCACGATGACTCCCGGCCCACTGCCGCTCCCTGGAATGGCCAGATAGCCTCCTGCAGTCGATCCGTTGCTCGGAAATTCAACCGTCTCACCCATGGCGCCGACCGTAGTTCCCTCGAACTGCTTCTGTTATCTCCTTGCAGTTCACGAAAAGTTCGAATTTCTTTGTTCTCGCGTATGACCAGCACATTCGCACCCTCAGTGCTACCTCAAACAGCTGTTTCCCACCGAGGGTGTTTGAATCGACGAAAGGCGTCCGATAAGAATGTTGCCCATCGTGACTGACGTAGAGCGGGTTCACCACCACTCCACGCCGCGGTCTCCCAGGAGTGCTCGTTTGCTCCAGCGGGTCGGGATCCCCGCGCTGACCGTAGTCTCAGTGTTGACAAGCACTGTGTTCGTAGTGGCGCGCCCGGCCGCCGGTGACGCCATCTCCGACGCCAAGGCCAAGGCCGCCGCCATCGAGTCGCAGTTGACCCAGGCCCAGAACCAAATGTCGGCGTTGAGCCAGCAGTACGACGCGGCGCAGTACCACCTGACGCAGATCAACTCGAGCATTGCCACCACCAAGGCCAACGTGGCGGCGAACGAGGCCGAGGTCGCCAAAGACAAGGCCACGCTCTCCAAGGCGGCCGTGGCCAACTACATCTCGGACGGCACCGCCGCCACCCAAAACCCGATCTTCAGCGGCAACGAGCAGACGCTCGGAGCGACAGACACCTACAACAAGGTGGCTGAAGGTGACATCTCCCTCGCCGTCGCCAACCTGCACACCGCCCAGAACGCGTTGAACGCACAGGAGAGCCAACTGCAGGGCGAGCAGTCGCAAGCCCAGACCCAGGTGGCCGCCGAGCAGCAGGCCGTCGCACAGAACGCGCAGGCCATTCAGTCGCAGAAGAGCGCGCTGTCGCAGGAACAGGGCCAGATCGCACAGCTGGTCCAGCAGCAACAGGCTTTAGAGGCCGCCGCAGCCGCCAAGGCAGCGCAGGCACGCCAACAAGCAGCCGCTGCGGCCGCTGCGGCGCCTGCGCACTCGTCAGGTGGTGCCCAGGGCAGTGCGAGCGCGGCCGCACTGAGCCAGGCCGCACCTCCGCCCTCCTCCCCGGGTGGGGCCGGTGCCGTGCAGGCCGCCGAGAGCCAGATCGGTGTGCCCTACGTCTGGGGTGGCGAATCACCCAAGGGCTCCGCCAACCCCGGCTTCGACTGCTCCGGCCTGACCGCTTGGTCATGGGGCCAGGTCGGCGTCGGCCTGCCGCATTACTCGGGGGCCCAGATGGCCGATTCGACTCCTGTGCCCATCAGCGACCTGCAGCCGGGAGACCTCCTCTTCTACGGCCCCGGTGGGTCCGAGCACGTTGCCATGTACGTCGGGCCCGGCACCATGATTGAGGCGCCCTTCACGGGGGCATCGGTCTGGACCACCGGGCTCCGGCTCGGCGGCGACTTCGTGGGTGCCGGCCGGCCGTAGCGCCTCCGCCGCCACCCACCCACCACCTCTCATTGCCCCGGACCCAGTTGGGCGCCGTCCGGTCCTAACCTGGCCCGAACCGATTTATGAGACCGATCCCCGTCGAGTTCCACATCGGACCGCTGCAGGTCCACACCTACGGCATCGGCCTCGCGCTCACGTTCTGGTTCGGCTTCGTCTACTTCGAGCGGCGCCTCCGGAAGAACGGGTACCCCACCGACTGGCTCGTCCCCGTCTTCCTGTGGATCATTCTGGCCGCCGTCGTGGGGGCGCGGGCCATGCACGTGCTCTCGAACCTGAGCTACTACGCGCACAGGCCGGGCGACGTACTGGCCGTATGGGAGGGAGGGCTCTCCTCCTTCGGGGGCCTGCTCCTGGCGGTGCCGGTCGGCATCATCCTGACGCGACGTCGCTGCCCTGAGCTCCCCCTCGGCCGCGCCCTCGACCTCGTGGCGCCGGTCCTGCTCGCCTGCTGGGCCCTGGGCCGGCTGCTCGGGCCCCAGTTGATGGTGGCGGGCGGCGGACACCCGACCCATCAGTGGTTCGGCATGTACTACGCGAACCAGCCGGGCCGTCGACTCCCGGTCCCGATCTTTCAGGCACTCGAGGACTTCACGGTCTACCTGATCCTGATCGCCATCGAGCGGCGGCTCGATCGCTGGCCCGACAGGACTCGCCGTACGGGCTATCCCTCAGGCATCGTGCTCGGCACCGCCATGGTGCTGTGGGGCATTGAGCGCTCGCTCGACGAGCATCTCTGGTTGGGCGAGGACGGCCGTCTCGGCTCGGACCTCGTGCAGCTGGCCGGCGTCCTCCTCGTGATCGGCGGCGTGATCATTCTGCTGCGCACGCGCCTCCGCTGGAAGCACTGGCTACGCGAGCACGACGAGCACGGGGTCGTGGCGCCACTGGCGAGCGCGGAGCAACCAGCCTGAGCCTGCGCTCCGGCGATCAGGTCCGTCCCCCGGAATCGATGGATTTCGGCCACGCGGGGCGGCCCCCGCAGTGCCGACACCGCCGCTGCAACATTTCGCGCCATCCATGTGCTCCCACGCGCCGTAGACGCGTGATGGAGCGCGATCCGCTGTGTACTGCGAAGGAGCGGGCGTTCTCAAGGCTTCTCCTGATGAAACCGATATGGCAGAAAGAGGGAGGTGCGAGCACATGGCCACCGTCCAGCCGTGGATTCCGATGACAGAGAAGATCTGGACCGAGGAAGAGAAGGAGGCGTGGCTCGCGGCACACGGCGAGGGAGCGACCCACGTGGTCACCTTCGAGCCCATGTACCAGATCGAGCTGTGCATTCCGCCCTGGGAGCATCCAGACCGCCAGATCGCGCGGTCGGCGGTGGCCTGGGGTCAGAGCATGGGCCGGGTGTTCGCCGAAGACCACGACGGCATGCCGGTCGTCGTGGCGGCGCACCACGAAGGGAATTCGCTGGAGATCCACAGCGCGGTGAAGCCCCGCCCGCGCCTGCATCGGGTCATTTAGGCGTTCGGCTTCTCGCCTGACGCCGCGGCCGCCCGCAACTGCTCGAGGCGGTCGATCATTGGCATGCGTTCCTGGCCGACGTTGTCGTCGAGCCGGTCCGCGATCTGCTCCGGTGTCCAGCGGCCGTCGGCCCACATGGCACGGACTTCGGTGGGCTGGTTCCAGACGGCGATCTTGGAGCCCACCACCGTGTACACCTGGCCGGTCACGTGCTTGGCCTTGTCACTGAGCAGGTAGACGACCATGGGCGCCACGTCCTCGGCGTCACCCATCTCGGCGAGCTCGGAAGGCACGTTGGCCGACATGCGCGTGCGGGCCACCGGCGCGATGGCGTTGGCCGTCACGCCGTAGCGGTGCAGGCCGACCGCGGCCGAGCGCACGAACGACACGATGCCGCCCTTGGCCGCCGCGTAGTTCGCTTGCGCCACGCTGCCCTGGAAGGCACCCGAGGTGAAGCCGACGAGCGCGCCCCCTCCCTCCTGCTTGCGCATGACCGAGGCGGCGGCACGGAACACGGTGAAGTGCCCCTTCAGGTGGGTTCGGATGACGGCATCCCACTCGTCCTCGGACATGTTGAAGAGCATGCGCTCCCTGAGGATCCCGGCCACGGCGACGACGCCGTCGATACGACCCCACGTGTCGACCGCGGTGGCGATGAGGCGCTCGCCGGCCTCCATTTTGGAGATGTCGTCCGCCACGGCAATGGCCTCGCCACCCGCCTTGGTGATCTCCGAGACAACGGCCTCGGCCACCTCGCTGCTCGGGTCCTCGCCGGCCATGCCGACGCCGAAGTCGGCCACCAGCACCTTGGCTCCGGCGTCCGCGGCGGCCAAGGCGACGGCACGCCCGATGCCGCCGCCACCGCCGGTGATGGCGACGACCTTTCCTTCGAGGAATGAAGCCATGGTCGAGTCTCCTGGTCTCTGGGGGGGGCCGGCCGGCGCCCGCGTGGGCCTGCCCCGGCAATTGCCGTAAGTTAGAACACGTTCTAGCCTGCCGACGGCGGGGGCTGCCATTTGCGTCCCCGCTCTCGCGAGCCTGCAAGGAGAGTGGTGATGGGTGACCTCGGCTTCTGGGCGTTGGCCCAGGAAGACCCCGACTACCTGGCCCTGGTGACGCCCGAGGGCGACGAGGTCACCGCCGGGCAGCTGCTCGGCCGGGCCAATCAGGTGGTGCACGCCCTCCGGGCCCAGGGGCTCGGCGTGGGCGACGTGGTGGCCACCCTGTTGCCCAACTGCGCGGAGATGCTGGAGGTCTACCTGGCCGCCCTGCAGGCCGGCTGGTACCTGGTCCCCATCAACCACCACCTGGTGGCGCCCGAGGTGGCCTACATCCTGAAGGACTCCGGGGCCAAGGTCTTCGTCGCCCACGAGCGTTTCGGGGACGTGGCCGTGGCGGCGGCGGACGAGGCGGGGGTGGATGCTGCCGGGCGGCTGGCGGTCGGGGACGTGCCCGGCTTCGGCTCGTATGCCGGTGTCCGTGACGCCCAGCCGACGACGTTGCCCTCGGACCGCACCATCGGGGACGTCATGAATTACACGTCGGGGACGACGGGCAACCCCAAGGGCATCTACCGGTCCCTGCTCGGCGTCACGCCGGAGCAGGCGGCGCTGGGGCTGTCCGGGCTGCTCTTCCTCTTCGGGATCCAGCCCCAGGACGACAACGTCCACATCATCGGCTCACCGCTGTACCACACCGCGGTACTGCGCTTCGGGAGCGCATCGCTGCACCTGGGGCACACGATCGTGCTGATGGACAAGTGGGTGCCCGAGGACATGCTCCGCCTCATTGAGGAGCGCCGGGTCACCACGTCGCATATGGTGCCCACCCAGTTCCACCGCCTGCTCGCGCTGCCCGAGGACGTGCGGGACAGGTACGACGTGTCCTCGTTGCGGCACATGATCCACGCCGCCGCCCCGTGCCCCATCGACGTGAAGCACAAGATGATCGCCTGGTGGGGCAATGCCGTGGACGAGTACTACGCGGCCAGCGAGGGTGGCGGCACGCTCGTCAGCGCGGAGGAGTGGTTGCAGAAGCCGGGCACGGTAGGCAAGCCGTGGCCCATCAGCGAGATCGCGGTGTTCGACGACGACGGCAACCGGATCACCGAGCCGAACGTCATCGGGACTGTCTACATGGCGATGCAGTCGGCCGACTTCGAGTACCACGGAGACAAGGAGAAGACCCGCAAGAACCGCATCGGTGCCTTCTTCACGGTGGGCGACGTCGGGTTGATCGACGAGGACGGGTTCTTGTTCCTGCGCGACCGGAAGATCGACATGATCATTTCGGGTGGAGCCAACATCTACCCCGCCGAGATCGAGAACGTCCTGCTGTCGCATCCCAAGGTGGGCGACGCCGCCGTCTTCGGCATCCCCCACGAGGACTGGGGCGAAGAGGTGAAGGCCGTGATTGAGCCGGCCGAGGGTGTCGAGGCGAATGACGCCCTGGCGGAGGAGATCCTGGCGTTCTGCGGCGGCAAGCTGGCCAAGTTCAAGACGCCCAAGACGATCGACTTCACCAACGAGATGCCGCGTGACCCCAATGGCAAGCTCTACAAGCGCAAGCTGCGCGACCCGTACTGGGAAGGCGTGCAGCGGGCGGTCTGACCCGCCGCTGACACGGAGATGAGCCGGCCGGCGGGTCTCACGCTGCGGATGCAGCTGCAGGGCGCCGGCGCCATCTGTGCGGACGTGCTGGGCACCCTGCCCGCATGGTTCGGCGTCCCCGACTCCGTCGCGGCCTACGTGGCGGCGGCCGACGCGGAGCCCACCGTGGTGGCAACCCTGAACGGGCAGGACTGCGGAGTCCTGACGTTGCGGGTCCACAGCCCGTATGCGGCGGAGATCGTCGTCATGGGTGTCCTTCCCGATCACCACCGCTCCGGCATCGGGCTGGCCTTGCTGGAGGTCGCCGAGTCCTGGCTGGCCGAGCGCGACATCGGGTTCCTGCAGGTGAAGACCCTCAGCCCGCGCGCGGCCGATGAGGGGTACGCCGCCACGCGGGCGTTCTATTTCAGCTGCGGCTTCCGGCCGCTGGAGGAGATGCCCGAGCTCTGGGGACCGGACCAGCCGGCATTGCAGATGATCAAGACCGTCCCCCCTCGTACGATCTGACCCCGTGACGGACCGGGAGGCGCTGGGCATCGACCGGGAGTACCTCCGGGAGCGCCAGTACAAGGACCCTCAGAACCTCAGCGCCCGCATGGCGCTGCACGCCAAGTACTCGCGGGCCGACGTGCCCTGGTACGCCTGGCTCGTGGGCCGGGTCGACTGGCCCGAGGATGGGCGGGTGCTCGAGGTGGGGTGCGGGTCTGGTGCGCTGTGGGTCAACGTCGCCGCCCTCCTCCCCCACCTGCGGCTGACCCTCACCGACCTCTCGGAGGGCATGGTTGCGGCGGCGGCGGCCGCCGTGGCCCCGCTGGCTCCGATCGAGCTCGCCGACGCCCGCACCTGTGATGCGCAGGACCTGCCCTTTGACGACGCCTCGTTCGACGTCGTCGTGGCGAACCACATGCTGTACCACGTCCCCGATCCCCGCCTGGCGGCGGCGGCCTTCGCCCGCGTGCTCCGACCCGGTGGTGTGCTCCTGGCGGCAACCAACGGTCCCCGCCATCTCCGCGCCATCGCCGACGTGTCCCGGGCGACACTGGGCTGGTCGTCCCTCGACTGCACCGACGGCCGCTTCGGTCGCTCGACCGGGGAGGAGATCCTGCGCACGGCCTTCGGCTCGGTGACGTGGCACGACCACCCGAGCACCATGGTCTGCACCGACCCCGAGGACGTGATCGCCTTCATTGCGTCGTCCCCCGCCGGCCAGGATGCGTCGCCGGAGCAACGCGTCGCACTGCGGGAGGCGGTGGAGGTTCGATTCGCCGCGGAGGGCGGGCAGATGAGGGTCACCACGGAGTCCGGCTGCTTCGTGGCAACCTGAACGTCACGACGGGTGGCTCGAATCGGGAGGTCCAACCCATGTCACGCTCGGTGCTCTACATGTCGATGTCGCTCGACGGTTACATCGCCGGCCCGAACGACGGACCGGACAACCCGGGCGGCGACGGCTTCATGCGGCTGCATGACTGGATGGGTCTTACCTTGGAGCCTGGACCCGGCGCGACGTCCGACGACCGATGGGGCCAGCACTTCGTAAACGAGATCAATGCGACCGGTGCGGTCCTCTCCGGCCGCAACACGGTCGAGCAGGTCGATCATTGGGGCGGTGCCCACCACGGCGTCCCGATCTTCGTGGTGAGCCACCGGCCGCCCGGACCGTCGGCCGCGCACTATCCACTGGTGACGTACGTGTCCGACGGGATCACCAGCGCCATGGCGCAAGCGAAGGCCGCGGCAGGCGACCGCAACGTCCTCGTGCACGGCGCCACGACAGCGCAGACGGCATTGGCGGAAGGTGTGCTCGACGAGATCCAGATCCACCAGGTGCCGGTGCTGTTCGGTGGCGGCCGCCGGCAGTTCGAATTGCTGCCGGCCAGGACCGAACTGGAGATCCTGCGGGTCATCGACACTCCGGCCGCGACGCACATCCGCTATCGCGTGGTGTCCTGACCTTCCGGCGAGCGCGTCGCCGGATCGTTCTCGTCCACGGTCAGTCCGGGACCTGAGCGGCGAAGTCGCGTTTCGTCTGCTTGTACCAGCCCATGCCCGATATGGGTCGCCTCCACCTGCTCTTCATGTCCTTGAGGGCGGGCTCGTGCGCTCCGTCACCACCGGCGACCTCGTCCTTCAGGTGACGATCCTGCGCCTTGATGACCTCATCCGCCGTCTCTCCGTGGAGCCGGAAGTCGCACGGCCCACCAAGTTGCCTACATGTCATCGTCTTCATGTCGACGCCTACGCCTGCTGGATGCGAACCAGGTTGCCCGAGGGATCGCGAAAGGCGCAGTCGCGCACGCCCCAGGGTTGCGAGGTGGGCTCCTGGAGCACCTCGGCGCCCGACGCCCGGACCTTCTCGAAAGTGGTGTCGAGGTCGTCCGTGCGGAAGATGGCGGCCTGCAACGACCCCTGCGTGACGAGCGCCAGGAGGGCGTCGCCCTCCGTCTGCGAGCGACCGCCATGTGGCTGGGAGAGGACGATGTCGAGGTCCTGCCCGGGAGCGCCGACCGTCACCCAGCGAAACTCGCCGGATTTGACGTCGTTACGGACTTCGAACCCCAGGGCGTCACGGTAGAAGCCCAGCGCTTCGTCGGGATCGTGAACGGAGATGAACATTGCGGCAACGGTGACTGGCATCAGACGATTGTACGGAGTCCGAGTCGCCCGATGCTTCTCCGATCCTGCTCGGTGCCGTGGATTGCCGGGCCGGCAAGGGGTCAGACGGTGACCGCTGTGCGCCGCGGGCGTGTCACCACCATGCTCACGCACGAGGGGATCACCTCGATGTGACGGTGGTCTCCCATGCCGTACTGCGAGGGCGTCTCCCCCACGATCTCGGTAAAGCGCGAGCTGAACGAGCCCAAAGAGGTGCACCCCACGGCGATGCAGGTATCGGTCACCGACATCCCCTGACGCAGGAAGGCCTTGGCGCGCTCCATGCGCCGCGTCATCAAGTAGCTGTACGGAGTCTCGCCGTAGGTCGCACGGAATTTGCGCGAGAAGTGGGCCGGCGACATGAGCGCCGTCCGGGCCATCGCGGGGACGTCGAGAGGCTGCGCGTAGTCGCGGTCGATGCGATCACGCGCCCGTCGCAGATGTGCGAGGTCGGCCAGCTCCTCCGGCGTCATGCCAACGATGTTATGCGCGGGGCGCGGCTCCGTGGACTTCCCCGAGCAGGGGATCAAGGAGCGCCTTGGAACTGATACCCGATCGGACACGAGCCCGGATCGCCGTCGGTGTCGGCTGATCCGGTGAACATCCACCATTCGCCGAAGAGATGGCGCGTGCATTCGTCGGGGAAGGTCCTCGCGCCGGCATCGGTGAAGCCGATGCCACGTACCGGCTCTGAACCGGAGGCCCTGAACGTCACGAAGTGACCCTCTGGAGTCCAGATCGCGCACTCGAGGTACGGCGCGTCGAGAGGGCCGACACTCCCGGACCCGTGGAGTGTGCAGGGCCGCAGCGGTGCGACCCCACCATGGGCGGAGACCCGCAACGAGGCCAGCGCCGCCTCTGCCTGGGCCGTGGCGTTCGAATCCCATGCGAGGGACGCCGGGAGCGAAAACGCAAAAGTCCAGAACGACGCCAGGACGGCCACGACGCCCACTCCCACGGCAAAGATCCAGCGCCACCGCTGGAGAGGCCGAAAGGACGCCGCCACCCAGCCCACCAGCGCGACGCCCGCCCCGACCCCGAGCACGATGAGTGCCGGGACGACGAGAGAGCCGCCGGGGATCGGGAGGATCCAACCGAGGTACCCGAGAACCAGGGCAGCCACGATGACGGCGACGGTGGCAAGCACGTCGGCACGCCGTGAGGACACTGCCTCGCTCTCCGTGGGCGCGTCCTCGGCGAGCTCGAGAACCACGCCATCAGCCACCCATCGCCCGCCAGACGATCGCCGACACGCCGTCGACCGTGTCGATGCCGTACTGCTCGGACGCGTTGCCATTCGTCAGTACGGCGATGAGGTAGTCGCGCCCTGCGCCGTCGACCCACCCGGTGGTGTTGATCTGCCAGCCGTTGATGACGGCGAAGCCGTTCTTCAGTGCGACCGTCACTCCGGGAGGCACCCCACTCGTCGCCCCCCAGTCCTGTGCCGGGGTGATGTGCTCCATGAGGTTCAGGACGTAGGCCCGGGACCCATCCGTGAGCAGCGAGTTGGGCTCCACAATGGTGCGCACCATGGCCAACCGGTCGAGGGCGCTGGTCGTCGTCGTACCCCAGACGCCATCGGTTGCCGGAACGGTCGCAGTCATGCCCGCCGCGCGCTCGAAGGCGCCCACCGCCGCGGGGCCCAGGCGGGTCCACAACGTGTCGGCGGCACTGTCCAGGCTCTCCTCGATCATCGGGACCGCGAGACTCTGCTCTTCGGGTGTCAGCGATCTTCCGGCCGCTTGCGCCTGCCCCAGCAGGGTGGCCAGGATGTCGACCTTCAGCGTGCTCGCCGTGTTCTCGACTGTGCCGGGTCGGAATTGGTAGATCTGGTTCGTCGTGAGGTCCTGGACGGCCACCGTCACGTTGTCGGCCCGAGTGGCGACGTACGCGGCGATGGACTGGATCATCTGCGTCCGGGGGTCGACGCCGTAGGCGATCCAGTAGCCACCCGGTCGGCCGGCGATCCCGACCGCAACAGCCCCGTCGGCCGCGCCGCTGCCGCCGTCGGATCCTTCGAACGGGGCATCGCCATACGCGAAGACACCGCCGTCGGCCGCAGCCAGCCAGTACCCGTGACCGCTGGGGGAAGCGGCCAGGCCGACCACAGGCTCGTTCAGGGGAGTGCTCCCGAGTGACCCCTCGAACGGTGCATCACCGAAGGAGAAGATGCCGCCGTCCGAGGCCACCATGTCGTAGCCGGCTCCCGTCGGAGTCGCCGCCAGGCCGACGACCGGTGCGTTGAGGGGGGTACCCCCCATGGACCCCATGAACACCGCGTCGCCGTAGGCGAACACCCCGCCGTCGGCAGCGACCAGCCAATACCCGTGGCCAGTGGGGGTGGAGGCGATCCCGACGATCGGCTGGTTCAGCGGGCGGCCGCCCATGGAGCCCAGGAACGCGGCGTCGCCGAATGCGAAGACGCCCCCGTCGCTGGCGACCAGCCAGTAGCCGCCACCGTCGGACGTCGCCGCCATGCCCACGATCGGTGCGTTCAGCTGGATCCCACCCGTCGAGCCCTCGAAGGCAGCGTTACCGAAGGCGAAGATCCCACCGTCCGACGCCACGACCCAGTAACCAAGGCCGTCCGGCGTGGCCGCCACCCCGACGACGGGCGAGACCAGGTCGTTGAGCGTCGTCCCGGGCACGGCGGTGGCGGCACCGAAGGCGGTCACGGCGTCGGGGCCCGGAGAGCCCGACTCTGCGTGTCCGTCCACGCTCTGCGGCAAAGCCGCCCCGGGGACTCCCATTGTGACGACGCTCCAGCCGATGGTGAGGGCGAACACGGCAAGGACAACGCTCGGCCGACGACGGTTCCGGGCACGGCGCCGGGGTTGCACCTCCAAAATGTACCGGCACGGCCTCGCAAGGACCCTTCCTTCTTGGCCGCCGCCGCCGCCGGCACTCGGGGTATCTGATTCACGACGCGCCCAGCCGGCATGACTACGGCTGCGACGAAAGAGCGGCCTCGAGCATCGCCTTCATGATCGGTCCCGCCACCCCCGCCCCGTTGTCCGTCTGATACTGGAGAGGCACGACCACGGCAACGGCAATCTGTGGGTCATTGGCGGGCGCGAACCCGATCATCCAGTCGTCGGTGTTCGCTTGGGGGTTGCCGGTTTGCGCTGTGCCGGTCTTGACCGCGACGTCGAGGCTGGCGGGGAACCCGACGTTGGCTGCGGTGCCGTCCGGGTCGGTCACGACACTCTGCATGAGCGCAGTGACTTTTGCCGCTGCACTCGGCGACACTGCCTGTCTCCATACCTTCGCCTTGTAGGTGGTCACGACGCTTCCCTGGCTGTCGACGATCTGCGCCATGACGTGCGGCGTCATGATGGTGCCACCGTCCGCGATACCGGCGGCCACCAGGGCGTTGGAGAGCGCGCTGGCCTGGTCATTGAGCTGGCCGATCGCTGTGTCCGCCAGCTCTTCCTGATTGGGCGGCGTCAGGGTCGACGCCGCGGGGATCGTCGGGGTGGCCACCCAGGCGTCGGGGAGATCGATCGGGGGGCGGGAGTTGTAGCCGAACAGCCGAGCCTGCTGAATGAGCGTCGGTGCCGAGAGAGCGACACCGAGTTGTCCGTAACCGGGGTCACACGAGGTCGCGAACATGTCGTCGGCCATCGTGCCCCCGCACACCTCCCCGCCGTCGTTGGTCATGACCTTGTCCGAATTCGGGAACGTCGTCGATCCGGCCCGCGGAAAGGTGAAGTCCACGAGGCCGGGATCGAGGTTGTACACGGCGGCCGAGGTGACCACCTTGAACGTCGAGCCCGGGAAGAAGGTCTCTCCGGTGGCCAGAGGCAACCCGGGATAGAAGCCTTCGTGGTCTTTGGTCTTGAAGTAGGCAAGGGCGGCCAGCTCCTGCTCCTTGGTGCCGGTCACGGTGTTGGGCGCCTCCAGCGGCGCCGGGTCGAATGTCGGCGTGGAGTAGTCGGCCAGAACGGCACCGGTCCTCGGGGCGATGGCGACGACGGCCGCATCCCGGTTGCCGCCCGAAATGTCGCTCAGGGCCGTCTGGGCGGCCTCTTGCAGCTTGGGGTCAATGGTCAAGATCACGTTGTCGGTGGTCGATGGCACCGCTGACAGTCCGAGCACTTGCGACAGGTTCTCGGCAGGATGCTGATGGAGTCCGAGAATGTCGTTGTACTCGTACTCCACGCCGGCCGTGCCCTCGTACGTCGAGTCGAACCCGACAACCTGGGCGTACAGGGCGCCCCCCGGGTAGACCCGTGTGTCGTCGTAGGTGCCGCCGGTCGCTTTCACCGACCTGGCCAGCACGGTCGTGCCGTCGTCGGCGTAAATCGTGCCGCGCCGGTTGTCGGCTGCGGACTTGGCATTGCCGGGATTGTTCGGAGATGCCCGCAGCACCGGTGCCTTCACATCTTGGATGTTGACGAGCTGGACCACCACCGCGCCGAGGCACAGCACCAGGAGCACACCCATGAGCCGAATCCGTCTCCCCACCTAGCGAGACCCTTGGCGGCGAGTCCCCGGTCCTGTCGCCCCACTGTGTGCCCTGCCCTCATCCGGACCCGGTCTGCTGCCCATGGAGGCAGTGTGCGGAGTCGGGCGGGCCGTTCGGTAGAGAGATGACTACCCATTCATGTGGGCACAATTGCCCACATGAAATTCCGGGAGGCCGCCTCGGGACGGCTCCCGGCTGTCAGTCCTGGAATTCGAATTCAGCCGCCAGGCGGGTCAGGTCGACCCGACGACGAAATCCGGTCTTCTCCGAAATCCTGTCGAGATGCGATCGCACGGTGCTGGTGCTGATGAACAGGCGCTCACCGATCTCGCGGTCGGTCAGACCCTCGGCGACGAGGCCGACGACCTGCCGCTCTCGGCGGGAGAGCTTGGGGCGCTCGCTCGCCACTGCGTCACTCGTCTCGGTGACATTGGGGTCATCTCCCGCCACGAAGACGAACGTGATCTGGCCAACCTGAATGCGATCTCCATCGCGCAGAGGATGTTGGCGAATACGCCGACCGTTGACGACGGTTCCGTTGCGACTCCCGAGATCCACCAGCAACCAGCGCTCGTCCCGGAACTGCATTTCCGCATGGGATCGGGAGACCTTGGAGTCATCCAGGACGACGATGTCGTTCGTCCTGTCCCTCCCGATGGTCGCGGCGTCGCCCGACAACTCGTACCGCGTGCCGTTCGGCCACTCGAGACATGCCATCGGAAAAGATTAAATGAAGTCCCCCAATCCCGGAGTGCGGCGCCCGCCCCCGCTGCCCCTCCTCGAGTCTCCGACCCCGGGTTACTTGAGAAGCCGAAGATGGGAGTCGGTGCCTCCGGGCGCCCGGGAGACGAGGCGACTCACGAACCGGGACCAGATCTGGCTGATCCGCCGTTGCTCCGGCTCGGGGGTGGGGCCCCGACCCGAAATGGCTTCGGTCATCCCATAGGCCAGGGTGGAGATGAGACGCGCAGCCTCTTGCGCCGGCAACCGAAACGTCCCGGTGCAGATGTCTCCCTGCCACAAGGAGATCACCATGGTGGCATCCGCCTCGTGTGCGGAGACCCCCATCCGTCGGAGGGGACTACGGGTGTCAAAGAACCAGGTTCTTTCACCGTACAGATGGCCCTCGACCGGCACGGCCCGAGTATGGCACCCGGGACCATTTCGGGCTACTGGTGTTTCCGGCCGGACCAATCACCTGGTCCTCGGGGCCGCTGCAGACATGACCCGGCGCCTACCTCAGAACCGGACGGCGAGGTGCCCGAGTGCCCCGCCCGCCGGGGCGCTCGGGCAGACTGGTCACCGCGTGCACACAACCGAATTGACCGTCGACGCCTCGCGCGAGCGCATCATCGACCTCACCGCCGAGCTCGAGCGCTTCTGCGCGGGGCTCGGTGACGGGCTGGTCAACGTCTTCGTGCCCCACGCCACCGCCGGTGTCGCCCTGATGGAGACCGGCTCCCGGTCCGAGCGCGATCTCGTGGCCGCGCTGGAGCGGCTCCTGCCACGCGACGGCCGGTACCAGCACGCGCACGGCTCGCCCGGCCACGGTGCCGACCACCTCCTGCCCGCCCTCGTCAGCCCGTCGGTGACACTGCCCGTGCTCGGGGGTCGGGTCGCCCTCGGGACCTGGCAGTCGGTCGTCCTCGTCGATCTGAACGTCGACAATCCCGAGCGGCACGTGCGCTTCAGCTTCGTGCCGGCCGCCGGCGCATGATCAGCCTCGCTGCTCGTCCTTGGCCGCCGCCTGGTCCATCAGGCGCCGCCAGTTCGGGTCGACGACGAGGGGCGCCTCCGTGGCGTGCGCATTGCCGGACACGATGTCGAGCATGCGGCCCGGCGGGACCTCTATGAAGACGCCATCGGCCTCCGCGGTCAGCTCGCCCTGGTGGTAGATGCCGCCCCAGGCGTAGACCTTGCGCCCGTCCTTGCCCGTGTGGCGGGCGGCCAGCTCCAGGGGCGCCAGCAGTGGGGTCGGCCGGCGGTAGCGGATCGTCAAGGTCCCCGTCATCGCGCCGGACCCGACCAAGATGTTCGACATGCCCAGCAGCTCGTCGAACAGCTCGGCGATGACGCCCCCGTGCACGCAGGTGGGCGGTCCCTCGTAGGCGTAGCCGTAGGTCACCCGGCCCCGCACTTCACGCCAGCCCTCATGGCCTTCCACGGCCCACACCTCCACCGGCGGCGCCACCGGGTTGGCGAAGCCGATCACCGGGCTGGTCGAGAAGACGTCCTGGGGATGGCCTTCCGGTGACGGCTGGTTGCGTGTCCGCCTCTCCACCTGGGCGGCCGCCTCGAGGCGGTCGGCGAGCGTCGACAGTTCTGCCGCCGCCTCAATGACGTCCTCTTCGTTGAGGGGCTGGCCCACCGCGACCGCGCCGATACGACGCGCCGCCGCCGCCAGCCGGTTCAACGGCGAGTCCTCCCGGGTCTCCGACAGCCCGTCGATGCCGGGGTAGCCCCCTCCGGCGGGCGGGTCGAGCCGGCGCTCCGTGTCGCTCACGTGCGGGTGTACTTGGGGGGACGCTTCTCGGCGAAGGCCTTCTGGCCCTCGGCGGCGTCGTTGCTGGCGAAGACGGGCCAGCCGATCTCGAGCTCGCGGGCGAGCCCGTCCACCTCGGACAGGCCCTCGGTCTCGCGCACGCTCTGCAGAATCGCCTCGACGGCCAGCGGCCCGTTCGCCCCGATCACGGCGGCGATCTCCAGCGCCTTGTCGAGCGCGGTGCCGTCGGGGACCACGTGCCCGATGAGGCCGATGCGCAGGGCCTCCCCGGCCGGCACCTCGCGGGCGGTCAACAAGAGCTCCATCGCGACCGTGTAGGGGATCTGGCGACGCAGACGCACCGTCGATCCCCCGAGCGGGAACAACCCGCGCTTGGCCTCGAAGACCCCGAAGATCGCGCCTTCCCCGGCGACGCGAATGTGCGTGGCCTGCAGGATCTCGGTCCCACCTGCCACGGCCCAGCCCTCGACCGCGGCGATCAACGGCTTGCGGAGGTCGTAGTGGCGCAGCAGCGCCTTCCAGTGCAGGTCGGGGTCCTCCGCCATGCGCGACTGGTACTTCTCGGCATCACTGCCACCCATGGCCTTGAGGTCCATGCCGGCACAGAACGTGCCGCCGGCGCCGGTCAGGATGGCGCAACGGATGTCGTCGTTGCCGTCGATCTCCTCCCAGGCGTCCTTCATGCCGACCAGCATCGGCAGACTCAGCGCGTTCTTCGCCTCCGGCCGGTTCATGGTGACGATGGCGGTCGCGCCGTCGCGTTCGAACGTCAGGTGCTCAGTGGTAACCACGGTCCCCTCCAGAGGTAGGCGCCGGAACGATGGGGCAAGCGGTGTCGCTCAGATCCGCTCGATGATGGTGCCCGTCGCCAGCGCACCACCGCAGCACATCGACACCAGCCCGTAGGTCTTGTCGCTGCGCTCGAGCTCGTGCAGGATCGTCGTGATCAGGCGGCTGCCCGTGGCGCCGACCGGGTGACCGATGGCGATGGCGCCGCCGTTGACGTTGACCTTGTCCATGTCGGCGTCGTGCACCCGGGCCCAGCTCATCACCACGGAGGCGAAGGCCTCGTTCACCTCGAAGAGGTCGATGTCCTTCATGGTCATGCCGGCCTTGGCCAGCACCTTGGTCGTCGCGGCGATCGGGCCGTCGAGGTGGTAGTAGGGGTCGGAGCCGACCAGCACCTGGGCCACCACGCGGGCCCGGGGCCTGAAGCCCTCGGCCTTGGCGCGGTCCTCGGACATCCAGAGCACGGCGGCGGCGCCGTCCGAGATCTGCGACGAGTTCCCCGCCGTGTGCATGCCGTCGGGGAGCACCGGCTTCAGCTTGGCCAGGCCCTCCGCCGTCGTGTCGCGCGGTCCCTGGTCCTTGGAGACCACCATCTTCTCGCCGGAGTGCTCGCCACGCGGGCCCTCCTCGCCGACGATGGGAGCCTCCACGGAGACGAGCTCGCGGGCGAAGCGGTCCTCGGCCAGTGCCCGCGCCGCCTTCTTCTGCGACTCCAGGCCGAGCCAGTCCACGTCGGACCGGCTGATGTCGTACTTCTTCGCGATGCGCTCGGCGGCGGTGAACTGGTCGGGCATGTCGTAGGGCAGGTCGGCGGGAATCGCCCGGCCCACACCGGCGGCGGCGTTGGCCCCGAGCGGCACGCGGCTCATCGCCTCGACGCCACACCCGATCGCAGTGTCGACGGCGCCGGCGGCGATCAGGTTGTTCACGAAGTGGTTCGCCTGCTGCGACGAGCCGCACTGGCAGTCGACCGTCGTGGCGGCCACCTCGTAGGGCAGGCCGGCCAGCAGCCAGGCCGTCCTCGTCACGTTGAAGCCCTGCTCCCCCGCCTGGGTCACGCAACCGCCGACGACCTGCTCGACCGAGCCGGGCTCGATCCCGGCCCGCTTGACCACCTCGACCTGAGCGGCACCCAGGATGTCCGGCGCCCGCAGCCCTGACAGCCACCCGTTGCGCTTCCCGATGGGGGTGCGGACCGCTTCGATGATTACCGGCTGCGCCATGAGCGACATCCTCCTCCTGCCACTTCCGGCCCTCGGCCGGCTGCCCTCGGTGGGCGATTTCTAGAACCTGTTCTAACTTTAGCACTGCCTTCTGGAGCCGGCCCCGGAAGTCTGGCCGGGCCGCAACGCCGGGCGCCGACGCCGTTCCGCCGGACCGAAGGGCGACCTACAGGTGCTTGAGCAGCTCGCGGGCGATGACCACCTTCTGCACCTGGTTGGTCCCCTCGTAAATCTGGGTCACCTTGGCGTCGCGCAGGAAGCGCTCGACGGGAAAGTCCTTGGTGTAGCCGTAGCCTCCGAGGAGCTGCACCGCGTCGACCGTGACCGCCATGGAGGTGTCGGACGCGAAGGCCTTCGCCATGGCGCCGAACCGGGTGAGCTCACCCGTGGGGTCGTCGTCGACCATGGCGCAGGCGCGGTACACCAGGGCGCGGGCCGCCTCGTTGCGCGTGGCCATGTCGGCCAGCATGAAGCGCAGCCCCTGCAGGTCGGCGATGGGCGCGCCGAAGGCCTGCCGCTGCTTCATGTAGGAACCCGCGTAGTCGATGGCGCCCTGGGCGATGCCGACCGCCTGGGCCCCGATGGTGGGTCGGCTGCGGTCCAGCGTGTGCATGGCGATGGTGAAGCCCTGTCCCTCCGCACCGATGCGGTGCGTCGCCGGCACGCGCACCTCGTCGAGCACGACCTCGCCGGTCGGGCTGCCGCGCAAGCCCATTTTGTCCTCGTGCTTGGCGATCCGGACCCCCCACTCCTTCTCGACCAGGAAGCACGAGATGCCCCGCCCACCCGCGTCCGGGTCGGTCTTGGCGAAGACGACGTAGACGTCGGAGATCCCTGCGTTGGTGATCCAGTACTTCGAGCCGGAGAGGACGTAGTCGTCGCCGTCGCGCACGGCGCGGGTGCGCATTGATGCGACGTCGCTGCCGGCGTCGGCCTCGGAGAGGCAGTAGCTGGCCTGCAACTCGCCGGCGGCCACGCGCGGCACGTACATCTGCTTGAGCTCCTCGGAGCCCCAGTTCAGGACGGGCGTCATCCCGAGCTTGGAGATGAGGACGGTGAGCGCTGTCGAGGCGCAGACGCGGGCCAGCTCCTCGGTCATGATGGCCACCGTCACGGTGTCGGCTCCCGCGCCGCCGTAGGCGGCGGGCATGCCGAGGGCCGGCAGCTCCATCTCCCTGCAGGCCTCGAACGACTTCCACGGGAACTCGGCGGTGCGGTCGGCCTCGGCGGCGTTCGGGGCGATCTTCTCTTCGCAGAAGGCGCGCAGGGTCCCACGGAAGTCCCGCTGGACGTCGGTCAGGGCGAAGGTCATGGTGCCATTCTCGCAGGCGCCGATCGTCAGTGGTCCCTGAGGTGGCGGATCAGCAGACCCGACAGCTCGACGGGCGCCATCTCGGGGATCCAGTGCGACACGTTGTCGAGGACCTCGAACGTGTAGGGACCCTGCACGCACTCCGCCGTGTTCTGCGCGGCCGCCCACCCGAAGCCGACGTCACCGGTGGACCAGACGTAGAGCGTCGGCACGCACACGGGGTTCAGGCCGGTGAGCGAGCTGCCGTCCATGGCACGGTACCAATTGAGGGCCGCCGTGAGGGCGCCCGGCTCACTCAGGGCGGCGACATACATACGCGCGTCCTCGTCGTCGAGACCGGTCTCGGCCAAGAGCGTGGCGAGGCCCCCTCCCCCGCCGTCAGCACCGAGCAGCAGGCGCTCCGGGAGCTCCGGTGCACGGAACGCGTCCATCGATGCTCCGTAGGCGGCCTGGGTGGGATCGGCGCCACGGAGCGCCTCGTGCAGCGCGAGCGGGTGCGGCGTGGACACGACGCTCAGCGTGCGCACCCGGCCGGGGTGGCGCGAGGCCACCACCCACGCCAGCATGCCGCCCCAGTCGTGGCCCACGAGGTCGAAGGTCTCCATGTCCATGGAGTCCGCGAGCGCGATGACGTCCTGCAGCAGGTGCTCGGTGGCGTAGTCGCCGACGTCCGGCGGGCGCGCGCCCGTGCAATACCCGCGCTGGTCCGGAGCGATGGCGCGGTACCCGGCGCGGCCCAGCGCCCACAGCTCGTCACGCCAGGCCCACGAGGTCTGCGGGAAGCCGTGCAGGAGCAGGACCTTGCGTCCCTCGCGCGGACCACAAGCCCGCCCCGTGAAAGTGAAGCCGCCGGCCTCGATCTCGAGCCGGTCGATCGCCCCGATCGCGTCCACGACATGCGCCGCGCTAGGCGGCAGGACCGCTCCCGACGCGGACCGCGTCCGGGCTCTGCCGGAGCGTCTCCTCGGGGACGGAGTCGACCAGTGCCCGCTGCGCCACGTAGTCGTGCGAGATGGACGAGAACGCCGTTTGGCGCGCGGCCCGGACGTCGGCCGGAGCGTCGTCGAGGAACCCCCACAGGTTGAGGGCGAGCCGGACGTCGTAGATGCAGGGTGCCCGGCCGAACAGCGCCGCCCGCTTGGACCCGACCAGAGCGACGCCGAGCAGCACGTCGTGTGCCGACTCGCCCTCGCTCAGCTTGAGCTCGTCCTCGAAGCGGTGGGCCAGGCGCAGGGCGAAGCCCGAGTCGGGCCCCGGCGTCCCGAGGCTGGCGCCCCGGCGCATGGTCGGCCCGACCAGCTCGGCCGGGCGGTCCGTGATCCACGCCCCCGGGACGTGCAGGTGCCGGGCCGGACGGACCTGGTCCGCCTCGGCGATGGGCACGAAGGTGGGCTGCGTCATGCGCGGGAGACTAGCCGAGGGGGTCGGGCGAACCCATTCGACGCCGGCCCAGCGGCCCCTCCTGCAGGAGTGGCACGACGTGCAGCGCGATCGACGACGGATGCGCGCCGTCGTGGAAGACCTCCTGGTCCGCCGAGCGCAGGTTGGCGCCCGTCGCCAGCGGCTCACCGGTCCCGGCGTTGCGGTTGCAGAGCGGGTGGGCGCCGCTGGAGACCTGCAGGCGGATGCGATGGCCGGCTCGGAACGTGTTCGCCGTGGGCCACAGGGCGATGTCGAGCTTGGTGACGCCGTCCTCTCCCGGCTCGACCGCGCCCGGTACCAAACGGACGATGCCGTCGCTCAGGTTGAACGACCTTCCCTGCGCCGTCACGTCACAGAGCCGGACGAAGAAGTCGGTGTACTCGAGTGACGAGCGCACGTGGAGCGTTGCCGTCAGCGGGCCGATGACGGTGAGGTCATCGGTCAGCACGGGGCTCGTGTAGGTCAGCACGTCGCGCCGGCGCTCGCGCCGGGACTGCTCCTTGCGTCCCGCCGTGGGCACGTTGAGCGACGCACCGCCCACCGCGGGTGTGGGGTCGTGAGGGTTGTAGTGGTAGCCATCCGGGAGGCTGTCGTCGTTCGGCGGGGCCGAACTGAGTATGCCTCCCCGTCCGAGATACCACCGCTCCGTGTCTCCCGCCGGCGGCCACGTGGAGAACTCCTGCCACGTGCGCGACCCCATGACGAACACGCGCACTGGGGCGTCCTGCCGGTCCGCCCGGCCCGTCCCGAGCTGGCTGTCGAACCACCGGGGACCGTCGCGCACGGTCTCGGCGAACAGGGCCGGGCTGGCATGTGTCCACGGGCCGATGGTCAGACGCGCCGTCCGTCCGGCTCTCCGCAGAGCCTCGTAGTCGTCGACCTGTGCCTTGAGGAAGAGGTCGTACCAGCCGCCGATGAAGCTGGCCGGCGGTACCCGGTCCAGCCGGCGCCCGAAGTCTGCGTCCTGCCACCACGGGTCACCCGGCGTGCTGTGGGCGAGCCAATCCTGATAGAAGGCGACGGACTCGCCGACGGCCCCGCTGTCGCATTGTCCGAGGGGCAGGATCTCGCTCGCGGTCGCCACCACCCTGGCGGCACGCAGGCGGGCGCGCAGCACGGCGCTCCAGCCGAGCTCCTGGTACTTGAGCTCGTGCAGCCAGGCCAGCCCCGTCTCGAGCGCGAAGGCGCCACCCGGGAAGACGACCGAGTCGCGGAAGTTCGCCGCGGTGACCTGGAAGCTGAGCGCGCGCAGGAAGTCCGGGGCGTCCTGCGCCACGGCCCACTGCGTCATACCGAGGTAGCTGCCGCCCCACATGACGAGGCGGCCGTCGAACCAGGGCTGGGCCGCCAGCCAGTCGAGTGTGGCGTGCCCGTCGGCCTGCTCGTTGCGCACCGGGACGAACGCGCCCCCGGATCCGAAGGTCCCCCGGCAGCTCTGCACGACGACCTGGTAGCCCCGCTCCGCGTAGAGCCGGCCGAGCGGCCCCATGATCGTCCGCCCGTACGGTGTGCGGATGAGCACGGTCGCCGGGCCGGCCGCCGGGTGCGTCGGGTACCAGCGGTCGGCCAGCAATTCGACTCCGTCGGGCATTTTCGCGGTGAGGCCGCGCTCGACCGACACGGCCGTGGTCTGCGGCGCGGAGAGCCTCACGACGGATGCGGCGATCCGGCTGAATACGGTCATGCGCGACGACCCCCCTGCTGGGCTGCCCGGGTGCCTGCCTCAGGCGGCGTGGAGCAACCCGAAGACGATTGAATCGTAGAGGGCCTGCCAGCTGGCCTCAATGATGTTCTCCGAGACCCCGATGGTGGTCCACGTCCGCTGACCGTCGGTCGTGTCCACCAGGACCCGCGTGACCGCACCGGTGCCCCGGCCGGTATCGAGGACGCGCACCCGGTAGTCGGTCAGGTGGATGTGGTCGAGCGCGGGGAACTTGGAGCCGATGGCGGCGCGCAGGGCGCCGTCGAGGGCGTTGACCGGGCCATTGCCCTCGGCCACGGCGACAATCCGCTCCGACCCCACGTGGACCTTCACCGTGGCCTCGGTCATGACGCCGGCGCCGTCGTCGTCGGTGGCGGGACGAGCCACCGCTTCGTCGCGCTGATCGTGATCGGTGATGACGCGGAAGGACTCCACCGTGAAGAAGTCGGCCACCCAGCCGGTGGCGCGCCGCAGCAACAGTTCCAGGGAGCCGTCCGCCACCTCGAAGTGGTAGCCCTCGTGCTCCAGCCGCTTGAGCTCGTCGAGCACGCGGCCGATGACCTCGCCGTCCAGCTCGAGCCCGAGCTCGTCCGCCTTCATGGCCAGGGTCGAGCGCCCGGCCATCTCCGACACGACGACCCGGGTCCCGTTGCCCACGAGGTTGGGCTCGACATGCTCGTAGAGATCGGCGCTGCGCGCCACGGCACTGGCATGCAGGCCGCCCTTGTGCGCGAAGACGGAGTTCCCGACGTAGGGCTGTTGGGGGTTCGGCGCGATGTTGACCAGCTCGGCGATGTGGTGCGCCACCGGGGTCAGCCGCTCCAGTCGATCCGCGGGGATGGTACGGATGTTGAGCTTCAGCGACAGGTTCGGAATTGCGGCCGAGAGGTCGGTGTTGCCCGCACGCTCGCCGTACCCGTTGATGCAACCCTGCACCTGGGTGACGCCGGCCTGCACCGCCACCAGCGAGTTGGCCACCGCGCAACCGGCATCGTTGTGGCAGTGGATGCCGAGCTGTGCGCTCGTGCGCTCCCGCACGTCGGCCACGGCCTGGCCCACGTCGTCGGGCAGCGAGCCACCATTGGTGTCGCAGAGCACCAGCGCCTCGGCACCGGCCTCCTCGGCCGCCGCCAGGACGGACAACGCGAAGTCCGGGTTGCGCCGGTAGCCGTCGAAGAAATGCTCGGCGTCGAGAAAGACGCGCAGGTCGTGCTCGCGCAGGAAACGGACGGAGTCGGCCACCATGGCCACCGCCTCGTCGAGGGAGGTCCGGAGGGCCTCGGCGACGTGGCGGTCCCACGACTTGGCCACAATGCAGGCAACCGGCGCCCCGGCCTCCACCAGGTTGGCCAGCACGGCGTCGGTCTCCGGCTTCACGCCGGCCCGCCGGGTGGAGCCGAAGGCCACCAGCGTGGCGGTCGTGAGTCTCAGCTCCTTCTTGGCCCGGGCGAAGAACTCAATGTCCTTGGGGTTGGCCCCGGGCCACCCTCCTTCAATGAACGTCACCCCCAGGTGGTCCAGCTGCTCGGCCACCCGCAACTTGTCGTCGACGGTGAGGGAAAGGCCCTCCTGCTGGCTGCCGTCCCGCAGAATGGTGTCGAAGATGTCGACCGCCTCGGGCAGGTCGGGCACGGCGAAGTCGTGCGCGTGGGCGCTGTGACCGTGGGCATGGGTGTGCCGTACGCCACCGTGGGCGTGGGATCCGTCGCCGGTGTCAGTCGACATGGTCCAGCCATTCCTTGTACTGGTCCACTTCGCCGCGCACGGTGGCGAAGTACATCTGCTGGATCTCCTTGGTGATGTTGCCCGGGCGTCCGGTGCCGACGGGGCGGTCGTCGACGGCGCGGATCGGCACCACCTCGGCCGCCGTGCCGGTGAGGAAGGCCTCATCGGCCAGGTAGAGGTCCGTCCGGATGATCGGCTCGTGACGCACCTCGTACCCGAGGTCGCGGGCGATCGTCTCGACGGAATCCTGCGTGATGCCTTCCAGCGCGCCCGCGTCGGATGTCGGAGGGGTGTGGAGGACCCCGTCACGCACGACGAAGATGTTCTCGCCGGTGCACTCGCTGACGTTGCCGTTCGGGGCGAGCAGGATCGCCTCGTCGTAGCCCGCCTTGAGCGCCTCCACCTTGGCCAGCGAGGAGTTGGCGTACATGCCGGTGCCCTTGGCCGCCGTCGGCACGGCGTTCGGGTCGTGGCGCCGCCACGAACTGATTTTGCACGACACGCCGTTGGCGATGCCCTCGTCGCCCAGGTACGTCCCCCACGGCCACGCCGCCACCGACACGTTGACGGGGCACGGCAACGGATTGAGGCCCATTTCGCCGTAGCCGAGGTAGATGATCGGGCGGATGTAGCAGCCGTCGTGGAGGCCGTTGACGCGCACGACCAGCCGCGTGGCCTCAATGATCTCCTCGACCGTGAACGGCACGTCGATCATGAAGATCTGGGCGGAGGCGAACAGGCGCCGGATGTGGTCACCGAGGCGGAACACGGCCACACCCCTGCTGGTCGGGTAGGCCCGGATCCCCTCGAAGACGCCGGAGCCGTAGTGCATGGTGTGGGTCAGCACGTGCACCGTGGCGTCGGCCCAGTCGACGAGCTCGCCGTCCATCCAGATCTTCTCGGTCGTGGTGATCGGCATGGCGGCTACAGCCTTTCTGCGATGGCGTCGCCCACGGCGGTGGTGGAGAGCGCTTCGGTGGTGGTGGAGGGCGTTGACATGGAATCGGACTGGGCGCTGAGCGCCTTGAGGATGCGTGCGGCGGCGTCGGTCTCGCCGAGATGGTCGAGCATCAGCGCGGCAGAGTGGATGGCGGCCAACGGGTTGGCGATGCCCTTGCCCGCGATGTCGTGGGCCGCCCCGTGCACCGGCTCGAACAGGGAGGGGCCGGTTCGGGCCGGGTTGAGGTTGGCCGATGCCGCGAAGCCGATGCCACCGGCCACCGCGCCGGCGAGGTCGGTGAGGATGTCACCGAAGAGGTTGTCGGTGACGATGACGTCGTAGCGCTTGGGCTGCTCCACGAGGTAGATGCAGGCGGCGTCGACGTGGTTGTAGTCCCAGGAGACGTCGGGGTACTCCGGGGCCACCTCTGTGACGGTACGGTTCCACAGGTCGCCGGCGAAGGTCAGCACGTTCGTCTTGTGCACGAGTGTGAGATGGTTGCTGCGCCGGCCGGCCAGCTCGAAGGCGAACCGTGTACAACGCTCGGCACCCATGCGGGTGTTCACCGAGCCCTGGGTCGCCACCTCGTACGGGGTCCCCTTGCGCAGGAACCCGCCCTCGCCGGCATAGGTCCCCTCGGTGTTCTCCCGGATCACCGCGAAATCGGCCCCTTCGGCGATGGATCCGGGTACGCCCTTGAACGGGCGCAGGTTGACGTAGAGGTCCAGCTCGAACCGGAGCTTCAGCAGGAGGCCACGCTCGAGCGTGCCCGGCGGGACCGTGGTGTCGCCGACGGGCGGGCCGACGGCGCCGAGGAGGATGGCGTCATAGCCCCGGAGCTCCTCGAGCGTCTCGTCCGGCAGGACGGTCCCGTCCCGCAGGTAGCGAGCCGCGCCGAGTTCGAATTCGGTGGTGTCGAGGTCCACGCCTGCCGCCGCCACCACCTTGAGCGCCTCGGCGCAGACCTCCGGCCCGATGCCGTCGCCGCCGATGACGGCGACCCGATGCCTGCTGCCCATGTTCACTCCTGTGGTCCTTTCGTCTGTCGCTGCGTGGTGCTGCGTCCTGATCCCGTGGTACGGCTGTTTCAGCCGGGAATTGAAAAACCGCCCACGCTGTGGACGGTTTGACGGCGCGCGAGGAGAGTGCGCGCCTAGTGAATAATGCCTACGAGGTGCTCGGGGCGGTACATAGCCCTGACAGTCTCTCGCGGCCGGGCCGTCTCGTCAACCAAGGCTGCACGGGCGACCGACGCCTCACCTGGGGCCGATTAGCCTTGAGACCCGCCGGCGCAGTGCACCGCACCGCCCGCATATCCGCCCCGGAGGACATGCCGTGACCAACGCTTCCGCCAATCAGACCGAGACGACCAAGTTGACCCAGGCCACGTACGACCGCCTGGTGGCCGAGCTGGAGGACCTGACCACCCGCGGCCGGGTCGAGATCGCTCAGGCCATTGAGACGGCCCGTGCCCTGGGCGACCTGAGCGAGAACGGGGACTATCACGCGGCCAAGGACGCTCAGGGGAAGATGGAGTCGCGGGTCCGCCAGCTGCAGGCGATGCTCAAGGAGGTCGAGATCGTCGACGAGGCGGGCGCGGACGACGGGTCCGTCTCGCTGGGGAGCACGGTGACCCTCCGCTACGACGGTGACGACGAGGACGACACGCAGCGGTTCTTCGTGGGTTCCATCGAAGAGCGCCAGGGCGATCTCCCCGTTGTCTCACCCAGCTCGCCCTTGGGCCAGGTCCTCATCGGGCGCAGCTCGGGGGACGCGGTCGAGTACAAGGCGCCCGGCGGAATGCTCAAGGTCCACATCACCGCGGTCGATCGCTGATGGCTCCGCGCACCTTGACGGAGAAGATCTGGGACGCGCACGTCGTCCATGCGGCCGAGAACGAGCCGGACCTTCTCTTCATCGATCTGCATCTGCTGCACGAGGTGACCTCGCCCCAGGCCTTCGATGGGCTACGACTGGCGGGGCGGAGCGTGCGCCGGCCGGATCTGACCGTGGCGACGGCCGACCACAACGTCCCGACCCTGGACATCGACAAGCCGGTGGCCGACCCCATCTCGGCCCAGCAGCTGAAGGTCCTCGACGACAACACGGCCGAATTCGGCATCACCTGCTATCCGATGGGCCACCCCAACCAGGGCATTGTCCACATCATCGGTCCCGAGCAGGGGTGGACCCAGCCGGGTATGACGATCGTGTGCGGGGACAGCCACACCTCCACACACGGTGCGTTCGGTGCCATCGCCTTCGGCATCGGCACCAGCGAGGTGGAGCACGTGCTCGCCACGCAAACGCTGTCGCAGGTACGCCCCAAAACGATGTCCGTGACGGTCGAGGGCGATCTCGCCCCGGGCGTGACGGCCAAGGACGTGGCCCTGGCCATCATCGGCACCATCGGCACAGGTGGCGGCATCGGCCACATCATCGAGTACCGGGGGTCGGCCATTCGCAGCCTGTCCATGGAGGGCAGGATGACGCTCTGCAACATGTCGATCGAGGGTGGCGCCCGCGCCGGGCTGGTGGCTCCCGACGAGACGACGTTCGCCTACCTGAAGGACCGCGACCATGCCCCTCAGGGCGCCGAGTGGGATGCCGCCGTGGCGTACTGGCGCACGCTGCCGACGGACGACGGGGCGACGTTCGACAAGGAGGTCGTGCTCGACGCGGCCGCCATCACCCCCCACGTGACCTGGGGCACCAACCCGGCGCAGGTGGCGCCGATCGCGGGCAGCGTGCCGGACCCCGAGGCCATGACCGACCCGGGCGACCGCGAAGCGGCCCAGCGGGCCCTGGCGTACATGGGGCTCCAGGCCGGCACCCCTTTGCGCGAGGTCAGCGTCGACACCGTGTTCCTGGGTAGCTGCACGAACGCACGCATAGAGGATTTCCGCGCCGCCGCCGCCGTGCTCGAGGGGCGGACGGTCCACCAGGGTCTGCGCGCCCTCGCGGTGCCCGGCTCACACCGGGTGAAGGCACAGGCCGAGGCGGAGGGATTGGACAAGGTGTTCACCGCCGCCGGCTTCGAGTGGCGCGAGCCCGGCTGTTCCATGTGCCTCGCCATGAACCCCGACAAGCTGGCCGTCGGCGAGCGCTGTGCCTCGACGTCGAACCGCAACTTCGAGGGTCGTCAAGGGCGCGGTGGCCGCACGCACCTCGTCTCCCCCGCTGTCGCCGCCGCCACAGCGGTCGCGGGGACGTTCGCCACACCGGAGGACCTGGCCTGATGGAGCCCATCGTGATCGTGACCGGGCGGGCGGTGCCCCTCGACCGTACGGACGTCGACACCGACCAGATCATCCCGTCGGACTGGCTGAAGCGGGTGGAGCGGACCGGCTTCGGTGCCGGGCTGTTCTCCGAATGGCGTGACGACCGGGACTTCGTGCTGAACAACCCCGACTTCGTCGGAGCCACCATCCTGGTGGCGGGCCACAACTTCGGTACCGGATCCTCGCGTGAGCACGCCGTGTGGGCCCTGACGGACTTCGGCTTCCAGGCCGTTGTCTCCTCGCGCTTCGCCGACATCTTCCGTAACAACTCGACCAAGCAGGGCCTGCTTCCCGTCCAGGTCAGCGAGGAGCTCGACCGCGCCCTGCTCGATGCGGTGACGGCTGACCCCACCCTCGAGATCACGATCGACGTCGCACGCGGCACCATCGAAGCGCCGGCGGCCGGGTTGGCCGGCACCTTCCCGCTGGACGAGTTCACGCGCGAGCGCTTGCTCAACGGTTGGGACGACATCGGCTTGTCCCTCCGCCACGTGGACAAGATCACCGAGTTCGAGCGCGGGCGGCCCGCTTTCCTGCCTTCGGCCTGAACCTCGTCCGATGGTGACGTTCCGGCAGATGACAGAGGACGACGTGCCGGCGGCCGTCGCGGCGTTCGAGAGCGGGTTGCTCGGCATTTCGGCCAACGCGGGACTGCCCATCACGGGTAACTCCATCCAGGATGAGCGGCGCAGGCAGGACCGTACCCGGCATTTCCTCGCGACCGACCCGGACGGGTCGTGGGTGGCCGAGGAGGGCGACACCATCGTCGGCATGTCACAGTCCTTCGTCCGGGAGGACTACTGGATGCTGTCGCAGCTGGGGACGGTACCGGGGCGCCAAGGTCGCGGTGTCGGCCGAGAGCTGCTCAAGCTCGCGATCTCCCACGGCGACCCAAACAGCCCGGGAACCATTCAGTGCTCGAGTGACCCCAAGGCCATGGCCCTCTACACCGGCTTCGGCTTCACCCTGCACCCGGTCGTGACGGCCTGGGGCGCCATCCGGCCCCGCTCAGTGACGAGACCTCCCGAGGTGGATCGTTACGAGCCGGACCAGGTCGGCGAACGAGAGCTCCAGGTGATCGCGGCCATCGACCGCGCGGTGCGGGGCTCGGTCCGCACCGTCGACATCGTGGCGATGTTGGCCCAACCGGGGAACCGCCTCCTGCTGCATGGGGACCAGGCCTACGCCATCGCCAAGGACGAGCGCATCGTGACGCTCGGCGCGCATCAGGAGGAGTCGGCCGTGCTGGTGCTGCGGGCGATGTTGGCCGAAGCGCCCGCCGGCGAGACGATCGAGGTCAACTGGCTCACGTCTGCGCAGCAGTGGGCCGTCCGTGAGGTCGTCGCTGCCGGCATCGAGCTGCGGCCCTATGGTCCGGTCATGGTGCGCGGCATGGATGGCCCGCCCCGCCCGTACATCCCGAGCGGTGGGTTCGGCTGAGCCATCACACCCTCATGTGCGCAGCCGGCTGCCATCACGCGTGCCGACGTGCTCGACGTGCCGGGCGAAGTGCTGCAGGCCGGTACCCCAACCCTCGGGTGAGCCCACTGCGTCACGCATGCCCTCCCAGCCCTCACCGTGGCAGTCCAACTTCCGGTGCTCCAGCTCGACCCGCGTGCGGCTCGGGCCCTCTGGAATAAACCGGACCTCCACCTCGCTCGTCCGGTCGGGGTTCGATTCGATCTGCCACTGCAGGCTGATGTCCCAACTGAAGACCACGCGCTGTGGCGGCTCGTGGACGAGGACCCGAGCCCACTGGCATTCGGTTCCGTCCTCTCCCACGTCATAGACGCGTCCACCGACGCGCGGCTCGAACACCATGGACGCCAGCGGCGCCTGCAGAATGTGGTGATCCGGCGGCCACCAGCTCCCCATGTCCTCGGTGAAGACGTCGAACGCCACCTCGATCGGCGCGTCGACGGTGATGGACGTGGTCACAGCGGTCAGGGTCTTCGTCATTCCTTCTCCTCCTGTTGCTCCTGGACTTCCTCGACTCGTCTCTTGAATGCGTGCAGCGCCGTGGGCCAGAACCGGTCCAGGTAGTCGCGCAGGGCGCCGATACCCTCGGGGTCGACGCTGTAGATCCGCCGTGTCCCGAGTTGGACGTCGCGGACCAGGCCGGCCTCCTTCAGGACTTTGAGGTGCTGCGAGACCGCCGGCCGGCTCACTGGGACGAGCGCCGCCAGGTCGACCACGGCCGACGGCTTCTCTCCGAGTCGCTCGAAGATGGCCCTTCGGGTCGGGTCGCCGAGAGCGCTCAAGGCATCAGAGTAAGTCTTCACTTACCGTAAGTTTTAACTTACGGTAGGCATCCCGTCAAGGGCAGATCCAGCGCTTCACGGGCCGGCGATGCGGGCACCGGAGGGTCTCAGGGTTTTGCCGGTCCCTGATTCCGGGTCATCGCAAGGTCCGCCAGGGCGGACCGCAGGGAGACGAGGGTGTCGGAGGTCGGCCCTCGTACCTCGTCCTTGGCGGCCTTGACGAGGGCGAACTGCGCGCGTAACTCTGCGCCCGGCACCTCATCGACGACGGAATCAAGGCTCGTCTCGCCGAGTACCTCACCCTTCGACGCGTAGCCCAGCGCGGCCGAGCCGATCACCGACTCCCCGTAGGCATCGCTCTGCTGGGTCTGGTCATCGAGCGTCTCCAACGCCCCGAGGAGTTCGCGCCGGGTCGCATCGGTCGGATTCTCGAGGTAGTCCGCGACTGCCTGCTCAACCCGAGCGATATCGCCCTCAAGGGTGGCGTCGACCGGTATTTGCGCTCCCTCGCCGCCCGGTTGCTTTCTCTGACGACCAAACATGCGGGCAGCTCCTTGCCGGTGGCAATCGATCCCAACCGTCTTTGATGGTAGGCACATTCCGGGCCGACGACAGCTGCCGACCCGCGGGGCGCGCTGAGAGCGAAGGCCCCGGGACGCGGATTCGCGGTCGGTCTCTTTGGATGGACGGCGCTGATCACCTTTGGGCTCTTCCCGGCGCCGCTTCACATCGACCCCAGCTTCGCTGCCTTTGGTTCTTGATGCAGATCGGCATGATCATCGGGTTCTTTGCTTCTTGGCCCGCAAGCGTCTGGCTCGTCACACGCGCCGATGTGATCAGCCCCTCGCGAGACGACTGCGACTAGGTAGATTTGGGGGGCCAATCAGAAAGGGGTATCCCGTGGATGAAGGTCGCCCGATTTCCTATATGGCCCTGTCGGTCGGCACTCCCGTGCTGAGCTCGACAGGCTCCGAGTTCGGGTCCGTCGAGCACGTGCTGCAAATCCCGGAGGAGGATCTCTTCGACGGCATTGCCGTCAAGACGCACCACGGCCTGAGATTTGTGGATCGCGACCAGATCACCGACATCACCACGACCCGTGTTCGCTGCTCCCTCACCGATGATGAAGCCGCCAACCTTCCGGCCCCGAGAGGGAGCCTGGTCCTGCATCCCGACACCGCACGCGATGAAGGTCCGTCCTTGACGGCACGTTTCGGACGCCTCTTCGGGCGGGAGAAGTGGAAGGAACTCGAATAGCGGCGACACAGTTGAAAACCCGCCCGAGTGACCAGCCCCTTCCTGCGCCGCAGTCCGTGACCCCCGTCGCCGGCGCGAGGTCATGGCTGCCGCGGCTCTTGATCGCGTTGGGGCTCGTCCTCATGGTGGCCGGACTGGCGGCGGTGGTCGCGCTCCTCATGGTGCAGGATCGCTGTCAACACACCCAGCCCGGTGGTTACTCCGAGATCGCTGCGGCATGTTCGAAATATCAGAATGGTGCCGAGTGGGGCTACCTGCTCGTCGCCCTTGGTGCGGTCACCATCGTCGCCGGCAGCCTGACCTCGACGGCCTTGGTGCAGCGGACTGGGCGCTCTCCGTCGGCGGAGTAGCCGCCCTCACTGCACCTGCCCTTGCAGCAGCACTCTTCGGTAGACCAGATCGAAGTCGGTCTTGTAGCTGCTCCCGTCCTCGGACATCTCCCATCGGCCCTGCATGGTGTTGCCGTCATCGCTCAGCGCCGCGGTGAACCGCTGCGAGAAGGGCGCACCGACTCGCCACAGTCGCCATTCGCCGTCGCCGATCCTCATTTCGTAGACACGACACACCCCACGCTCGTCCGAATAGAGCTGGAAATAGGTCCCGTTGGCGGCATCACATCCGATGATGGAGAGGCTGTCGGGAGCCTCGGGCAGCTCGACGACCGTACGTTGGATCAGATGCGCGCCAGAGGGGTGCCACTCGAACGTGGATCTTCCGCCGCCCGGCCAGGGTTCACCGCCCGGCGGCGAGCCCTCGAGCGTCCACTCGCCGACGAGGGACTCGAGCCTTCTCAACGCGTCCGCCGCGGTCGGCTGCTTCATCGGATCGTTCCTCCTGGATACGCCCGCCCGTGTCACAGCGGACGGCGCGTGATCGTGTTCGTCCCCGACTCAGACGCCGAGCGCAGCGGCACGGAGCTGGTTGGCCAGCGCCGGGTCGCCGCTGATTTCGACCCTGGCCGCCCCCTGGCGACCGGCGCCGAACATCGTGAGCTCGCCCGGGTCGCCGGCCAGGGTGAGGACCGGGCCGGTCCCCCTCCGCTTCTCGGCCCGCCCTGGCGACGTGAGCACGATGGTGGCGCCGACCTTCTTCGCCATACCGCCGGGTCCGACGCGCGCCCACAGGGCGTCCGCCAGCTCCGGCGAGATGTCCCGCGGTTCCCAACCCTCCTGGGCGCGACGGACGTCCTCCACGTGAATGAAGTACTCCACTGTGTTCATCGCTCCGTCAAAGGGACGGAGGAGGAGCGGGGGCCCGCGCCGCACCGTGGCGACGAGCTCGTCCCACGACGCGCGGTCTCGCGCCGCTTGCCGTACCTTCTCCGTGTGTCCGGCCAGCGGGGGCCACACCAGTCCAGGTCCGCTGTCGGGGCGCCGTTCACGCACGACGAGGTGTGCCGCGAGGTCGGCGGTCTGCCAGCCTTCACACAGGGTCGGTGCGTCCGCACCGACCTCGACAAAGAGGTCACAGAGCGTTTGGCGCTCTCGTTGCGCGAGGGTGGTGGGCGGTGCCATGGCCGCAGTCTAGGGAAGCGGCGGAACAGGCCACCCGAAGGAACGGGCCACGGGGTCGAGTGTCGATCTCGCAACGGTGACGCCGGCCGGGCCAGAATGCCGGCATGGAGCCCATCGCCGCCCTGGAAAGCAGTGACGTTCGTTTTGACGAGACCGTCGACGTGGTCGTGGTCGGCCTCGGCGTGGCAGGTTCATCCGCGGCGGTATCGGCGCGACAGGCTGGTGCGGAAGTCTTGGCCGTGGAGCGTGGCGTCACGCCCGGCGGGACATCGGCCAACTCCGGTGGACTGATCTACCTGGGAGGCGGGACGGCGCTCCAGCGCGACTGCGGCTATCAGGACTCCCCGGAAAACATGGCGGCGTTCCTTCGGGCCGCGCTCGGACCCGGGGTGGACGACGAACGCGTCGACGCGTACTGCGAGGGGTCGAGCGACCACTTTGACTGGTTGGTCTCAGTCGGTGTGCCGTTCCGGGCTGCATTTTGCGACGAGCCGAACCGCGAATCGGCCGATGACGCCGGACTGCTCTTCAGCGGAGGCGAGGACACCTTTCCCTACGACGAAATTGCAATCCCGGTCCCCCGGGGGCACAAGCCCCGGTACATCGATTCGGCCGGTGGCTTCCTCATGGAACGCCTGGGCGCCGCAGTCGCGACGAGCGGAGCGCGAGAGGTGGTGGACGCCCGGGCCGAGGCGCTGGTGGTCGACGGCGGGGAGGTCGTCGGAGTGCGGGTGCAGTCCGACGAGGGCGCGCGCACCATTCGGGCTCGGGGCGGGGTGATCCTCGCCAGCGGGGGCTTCATCCACAACGAGGCGATGGTCGCGGAGCTCTGCCCGTCGGCCCACATCCCGGATCCGGCCTGGCGCATCGGCACGCCGGCTGACGACGGCCGTGGGATCCGCATGGGTGTCGGAGTGGGAGCGGCGACCACGCGTCTCGAGGCATTCGAGTGCGCGCTCCCCCTCGGTCCACCGCACCGGCTGGCCCGCGGGATTTTGGTGAATCGCCAAGGCGAACGCTTCATCAACGAGGACGCGTACACAGGGCGCATCGGGCTGCACGCCCTGCTCGATCAAGAAGGATTCGTCTACATGATCACGGACGATGTGATCCACGAACCCAATATTTTGGGTCTGCGCGTCGCCTTCGCCGCAGCGACCCCTGAGGAACTCGCCGTCGACCTCGGCGTGCCGGCGGAAGCTCTGGCCCGCACCGTGCGCGGCTACAACGAGGCGGCGGCCCGCGGCAAGGACCCTCGAATTCCACAAGCGCGCGCCGTTCCTGCAGCCCATCGGAGTGCCGCCCGCCAGCGGCATCGGCGCCATCGATCTCCGTGTTGATCATGGCGCCATTTACGCGACGTTCACGCTCGGCGGCCTCGTGGCCGACCCCCATGGGGTCGCCCTCGACGACGCCGGTCGAGGTATCCCAGGCCTCTACGCCGCGGGACGGACGGCCGCCAGCCTCGCGGCCAGCCACTACGCCAGCGGCATCAGCCTCGGAGACGGCTCCTTCTTCGGCCGGCGTGCCGGCAGCCACGCTGCCGCTCGAGCCTGAGCGATGCGTACTCGTCGCCGACGAGGGCTACCTGCCTCGTTGGCCGTCGAACCTGACGCGGGGGCGATCAGGCGGCTGCCTTACCCTCCGCACCGTAGAAGGGAGCGTCAAAGGCGAAGACACCTCCGTCGCCTCCCGCGATCCAGTAACCACCGGTCGCCGTGTCCTCGGCAATTCCCACGACGGGCTCCGCCAGGTGCTGACCCGCCATCGACCCGTAGAACGGCTCGTCGTAGCTGAAGACGCCCCCGTCAGAGGCAACCAACCGGTAGCCCGTCCCGTCCGGGGCGCTCTCCATGCCGACGACCGGACTGTCCAGGTGGAGGGCGGCGGCCGCACCGTCGAAGGGTGCATCAAAGGCGAAGACACCGCCGTCCCGGCTGACGAGCCAGTACCCGCCGGTCGCTTGATCCACCGCCATGCCAACGATGGGTTGATTGAGCGGGAGGCCTCCCATCGACCCGTGGTAACCCGCGTCACCGAACGCGAAGACACCGCCGTCCACGCCGACGAGCCAGTAACCCCCGTGATCGGGCGTGAGCGCCATCGCCACGATCGGAGCGGTCAAGCCGAGTCCGGCCGCGGATCCGAAGAAGGGTGCATCGACCGCGAAGACCCCTCCATCGGCCGCCGCGAAATAGTACGCGTCCGCGCCCACAGGGCTCGAAGGGTCGGAGAGAGCTTCCATGCCGACGATGGGCGCGTGGGGAACCGTAGCGAGCGGGCTGGGCGTGTCCGAGGCGTGGTTCGGCCCATCGGACAGCACGGCGGCACCGTCGGTAAAGGTCGCATACCCATCGTTCGGATTGGGCTCGGCTCGGATGCCCACAACGTCGTCGTCACAGGCGGGAATGACGACCGTCCCGCTGAATGTGAAGGTGGTCCCCTGGGCGTCATGTGCCGAGAGCTGCACGTCGTAGGTGCCGGGGTACACGTGTACCAGTGCGGCGGTGGGCTGGGTCATGGAGACCTGTCCCCCGTACGAGCCCGGGCCTCCCGGGGGTGGGCCCTGCACCCAGGCCGACAGGCTGCCGGACAGACCTTGGACCATTCCAAGGGGTGAGGTCAGGACGGCCAGGATCGACCCGAACCCCAGGTCGTAACAGGTTGGGCTGATCGACACCGTGCCCTGGCTCGCGACCGAGGCATCGGCCTGATCAGGAGAGAATCCGATCGCGACGAGGCTGGCAACGGCGGCGAGGCCCAGCGCGACTCCCGCCAATCTCCCGTTCGACGGTTTCCTCGATTGCGCCACCAGGCTCTCCTCGACTCCGCGAACCTCCTGCCTATCGTCCAAGGTTCAGCGGTGCAAGAGCCGCAGCCGGAAGCGCGCCGGCGATGGTGCGATCGACGGATGGCCCGCACGCCTTCTTCGGGTGTGGGACCACACCCCCTGGGAGACTGGCCCGCGCTACTTCAGCAGTCCGAAGTTTCCGACGACCGTGGCCACGGCCGGGGTCGGGCCCTCGGCGAGGCGCTCCCCGATGTCGGCCTGGAACGCCGCAAAGGCCGGCGACGACGTCAACGGGTTCTTCTCGTCATCGGTGACGGCGACATGCACGAAGCTCACGCCGTCCTCAAGACGGAAGGTCGCGTACTGCAGCCCGTCGGGGTTCTCAGCGGCCAGTTCGGCATAGACGTCGCGGATCAGCCGCTCGTTCTCTTCGGCGTACTCGGGCTTGGTGCGGTAACGGATCATTCGTGTGCTGGTCGCCATCGTGCTGCTCCTCTGTCTCGTGCTTCGCGATCAAATCGCCCGCATGCGGTTGTTGCGTGCCTCGTGGGTGACCTCGGCCAGGCCCAGCTCCTCGAGGAGCGGCGGGAGGTACATGCCGAAGCGGCCCCGGTAGCCCTTGCGCTGGCCGTACCACCCGCCGATCGGGTTGTCCGGCGAGCGACCCCACGCTTCCACGGTCCCGTCCGCCGCCGCCTTCTTCTCGTCGGCCGCCCCGAGCGGAACCCAGTCGCCCTGCTCGGACAGCCAACGGTGCAGGTCGTGGATCGCCCGCAGGTCGTAGGTGAGCTTCGTCGAACCCACTTGGCAGACCAGGACGGGCGGTTCGGACTGTTTGTCCTGGTAGATCGTATATTCTGAGCTTCCCGGAGGGGTCTTCAACACCCAGGGATCCTCTTTGCTGCCCGTCGCCATCCCTCAGCCCCCTTCCTCAGCGGCCGCCGTGAAGTGCGGCAGCAACGCATCCCATCCCCCACGGTTCTTGTCCCGCCATGCGTCAGCCTCATCACCCAGCGCCTCCCACCCGCTGTGCTCGATCTCGACCCGCGTCCGCGTCGCACTCTCACCGACGAAGGTGATGTCGACCTCAGTCGCCGTCTCGCGGGTGCGGCCGATGTGCCACAGATAGGACAGGCGACGGGGAGGCTCCCACACGGTGACCTCGCCCCACTCGTGTTGCTCGCCCTCGGACGTGCGCTCGTAGATCCGCCCACCGGGCCCACTCTCGATCACGACCTCTTCGGGGTCTCCGCTCACGGTGTGGTCACGTGGCCACCAGCTCCCGATCCTCGTCGTCCAGACACTGAACGCGTGCTCCGGCGGACAGTCGACGTCAATGCTGATGCGCAGCGGGGTCGTCACGGCTGCGAGGAGGGTGTGGTGTTCTCGGCCACGAGGCGGAACCGCGCCGCCGCCACACCCCACACGCCTTCGAGGTACTCCTGGACGGCCTGCACTCCCTCGCCCTGCAGCTGGTAGATCCGCCGGTTCCCCTGGGCACGCTCGGCTACCAGCCCGGCGTCCTTCAACAGGCGAAGGTGGCGCGAGACGGCGGGACGGCTTATCGGGAGCGAGGAGGCGATCTCGTGCACGGGCTTGTCACCCTCGCTCAGCAGGCGCAAGATCTCGCGACGAGTCGGGTCGCCCAAGGCGTCGAAGGGGTCGGTGCTCGGCATCGGATCAGCCGTTCGGCCGAAACCGAACAGCGTCGAATGCGGGTAACACGTTGGTTACCGTAACAGAATGGTTACCGACAGGCAATGGGCCTGTCGATCCAGACAGCGATGGCGAGGCCAAGCGGCCTCGCCATCACAGGACGTCTCAGGCCGCGTCGACCAGCGTCCTCGACTCGATCGTCTGCCGTACCTTCTCGGCCACCGACGGGGCGACCTCCAGAATGCGGCGGAACTCGCTGGCCGAGCCCGCATAGATCTCACAGTCGGTGATCGCCGTCACCGTGGCGTTGCGCCGGCCCGAGCCGAAGGGCTGCTGGAGGGCCATTTCGCCCACAAGGTCGCCTCGCCCGAGCGTGGCGATGCTGCGGCCACCCTGGGTCACCTCGGCCATGCCGCTGACCATGATCATGAACTCGTTGCCGAGACCGCCTTCGTGCACGAGCACCCGCCCGGCCTTCACCTTCAGCCTCGTCAGCTGGCGCTCAATGACCGTCAGCTCCGACCGGCTGGCCTCGGAAAACAGATCCAATTCGCGCAGATCGTCCTTGAGCAAACGCATTGGTGCTCCTTCCATAACTCACTCTTCCCTCAGCCAGAGTGGCGCTTGGACGGCTGATCTGTCAAGCAGTTGGGGAAGATTCCTTCTATCTCTCCAACAGATTAGCGGGAGTTACCCCTCGAACCAGCGGAAGCGGGTCCAGCCGGCCATCTGCCTGGCCCCCAGGCGCTCGTAGAAGTCCATCGCGGGGACGTTCCACTCGAGCACCTCCCACTCCAGACGGCCCTCGGTCTCCTGGCGCAGCTTCGTCAGGAGCTGGGTGGCGTAGCCCTTCCGGCGGTGCTCGGGGCGGACGTAGATGTCCTCGAGCCAGATACCCGTCTGGCCCAGGAACGTCGAGAACGTCCGGTACCACAGCGCATGGCCCACCAGCCCCCCGCCGTCCTCGACCACCCAGTCCTGAGCCATCGCCTCGGGCCCGAACAGCGTCCGGGCGAGGTCGTCCTCGGTGATGGAGACCTGATCGGACAGGTTCTCGAAGTCCGCCAGCTCGCGGATCATCGCCACCAACTCGGGGACGTCTGCCTCGACCGCCGGGCGGATCACCCCTGGCGGGCCCTGTTCGCCGCAGAGACCACGGCGCCCAGTGAGGCGTCGAGGATGGACGAGTCGCGGCCGACACCCCACCAGGTCGACCCGTCAGCGCCCGCGCACTCCACGTACGCCACCGCCGACGCGCCCGAGCCCTCGGTCAAGGCGTGCTCGGAGTAGTCCTTCACTTCCAGCACAATACCGAGGTCCGACTTCAATGCCGTGACCAGAGCGTCGATCGGCCCGTTGCCCTGACCCGTGACCGTCTGGTGTTGGCCGTCGACCAACAGCTGCGCAGTGACGGTGGTGTGTCCCTGCCCGGTCGCCACCTCGCTGGTGATCAGCCGCAGGCCCGCGTCCTCGGGCAGGTAGATCTCCTCGAAGACGTCGCGCATCTTGCCCGACGGGATGACCGTGCCGCTCGCCTCGGTGATCTCCTGCACGCGCTTGGAGAATTCGACCTGGAGCCGGCGCGGCAGGTCGAGACCGTGGTCGGTGTCCATCAGGTAGGCCACGCCGCCCTTGCCCGACTGGCTGTTCACCTGAATGATCGCCTCGTAGGTACGGCCGGTGTGCTTGGGGTCGATGGGCAGGTACGGCACCTCCCACTCGTCGTAGTCCTGCCCGAGGGCGGCCATCCCCTTCTTGATGGCGTCCTGGTGCGAGCCCGAAAACGCGGTGTACACCAGGTCGCCGGCGTAGGGGTGGCGGGGGTGCACCGGCAGGCGCGTGGCGTACTCGGCCACCCGGCGCACCTTCTCAATATCGCCGAAGTCCAGCGCCGGGTCGATGCCCTGCGAGAACAGGTTCATGGCCAGGGTGACGATGTCGACGTTGCCGGTGCGCTCCCCGTTGCCGAACAGCGTGCCCTCGACCCGGTCGGCGCCCGCCAACACCGCCAGCTCGGCGGCCGCCACGGCGGTACCGCGGTCGTTGTGGGGGTGCAGGCTGAGCACGATGGCGTCGCGGTTCTTGATGGTGCGGCCGAACCACTCGATCACGTCGGCGTAGACGTTCGGGCTGTACATCTCGACCGTGGCCGGCAGGTTGAGGATCATGGGCGACGTCGACGGTCGGCTGAATCACGTCCATCACCGCTTGGCAGATCTCGACCGCGAACTCCGGCTCGGTCCCGGTGAAGCTCTCTGGCGAGTACTCGTAGCGGATAGCGGTCCCGCTCATCTGGGCCTCGTACTCCTTGCACTGCTCGGCCGCCTTGACCGCGATGTCGACGATGCCCGCCTTGTCGAGACCGAACACGACGCGCCGCTGCAACTCGGACACCGAGTTGTAGAAGTGCACGACGGCCCGCGGGGCGCCGGCCAGCGACTCGAAGGTCCGCTCAATCAGCTCCCGCCGGCACTGCACCAGCACCTGGATCTCGACATCGTCGGGAATCAGGTTCTCGTCAATGATGAGGCGCTGGAAGTCGTAGTCGGTCTGGGACGCGGAGGGGAAGCCCACCTCAATCTCCTTGAACCCCACGTCGACCAGCGTCTGGAACAGCGCCAGCTTGCGCTCGGGGTCCATCGGGTCGATCAATGCCTGATTCCCGTCCCGCAGGTCCACGCTGGCCCAGCGGGGGGCCCGGGTGAACTGGCGGTCGGCCCAGGTGCGGTCGTGCAGCACGAGCGGCACGTGTGAGCGGTACTTGTCGAAGGGCATGGGTGACGGATCGCAGGGCAGGGCCAGGTGACCCCGCTCCATGTCGTCACCACTCCCTTTCTGTCCCGTAGCCATCAGTGTCTTCCCTTCTTCGTTGTCTCCATCGATCCGACCGGTGCCGGCCCAACAAAAAACCCCCTGGCCGTTTCGGCACAGGAGGTTGCGAGCGAACGCTATGTGGCGTTCGCCGTCAGGTAAGCAGCAGGCTGAAGGCGGTGGAGGTCATCATCGTCAGTGTAATCGTCCCATCGGATGCGGGGGACGTCAAGGCGTCACGGGAGAGCCGAAGCGCAACAGGTTCCCGTCGTCGTCTGTGTGGGCCGCCTCACGCACGCCGAATCCGGGGTCGAACAGGTCCGAGGTCTCCCCCACCGCCGCCGCCCGCCACTCGGCATGCAGCGTGTCGACATCGTCGACGCCGAGGTAGGCGGCGCCCCGTTCAGTCGCCGGGCTCATGTCGGGCACCAGCTTGAAGTGGATGCGGATGCCGTCCCGGGCCGCCGTGCCGTAGCCACCGCCGTGCACGTGCACGCTGAAGCCGAGCGCCTCGTAGTGGGCCTGCATGCGGTCCATGTCCGCCGTGGGGAAGATCGGGGCGACGTGCTGCAGGGAGGCCATCGCCGCTCACGCTACCGTGGTCGGATGCGCCGGCTCCTTTCCACCCTCTTCCGCGCCGCCCTGATCACGGGGGCACTGGCGGTCGTGCGCGCCGTCCTGCTCGACCGGGCGCCGCGGCGGGAACTGCACCGCGGCGAGCCCGTCATCGGGAGCCTCGACACCTGGCCGGCCGTCCCGCGCAAGCCCGAGGCGTCCTGAACTACAGCGTGACGCGGTGGAGGTCGAGGATGCCCTCGTCGCCGCGCAGCTGATCGACCACCGCGTCGGACGCCGCCGTGGTCGTCGAGATCACCATCATCGCGGTGGAGGACTCGGGGCTCGGGCCAACCGCCATGGACGAGATGGAGATGCCCGCCGACCCGAGCGCCGTCCCCACGATGCCGATCACGCCCGGGCGGTCGTCGTTGCGCACCACGAGCATGTGGGTGGAGGGCGGCACCTCCACCTGGTGATCGTCGACGATGACGATGCGCGGCTCGGTGTGCAGGCCGGCCGTGATCATGGTGCCGGCGACCGAGTGCGATCCCGAGCGCAGGGTGATGAGCGACTTGTAGTCGCGTGAGGTGGCGGTCGACGACTCGCGCACCTGCAGGCCGCGCTGCTCGGCCAGCTGTGGTGCGTTGACGTAGGAGACCGGCTCCTCGGTGGATCCCCCGAAGATCCCCTTGAGCACCGACAGCGTGAGGATGCCCGTGCTCTCCCCGGCCAGCTCGCCCTGGTACTCCATGTCGATGGCGTCGGGCAGCCCGTCGTGCAGGCCGACGAAGAAGCGTCCCAGCTGCTCGGCCAGCCCCATGAAGCCGCGCACCGCGTCGGTGACGTCACGTGCCGCCACGTTGACCGCGTAGGGCACGAAGTCTCCGGCCAACGCCAGCAGCACCTGCTCGGCGATGGTGACGCCGGCCTTGTCCTGCGCCTCCTCGGTCGACGCCCCCAGGTGCGGCGAGACGACGACCTGCGGCAGCTCGAACAAAGGCGATTCGGTGCAGGGCTCCTTGGCGAACACGTCGAGGCCGGCACCGGCCACGATGCCGTCACGGATGGCGTCGGCGAGCGCATCCTCGTCGACGATGCCACCCCGGGCCGTGTTCACGATGCGGATGCCGGGCTTGGCCTTGGCCAACAGATCGCGGCCGAAGAGCCCGATGGTCTCCGGCGTCTTGGGCGTGTGGATGGAGACGAAGTCGGCCTCGGCCACAAGCTCCTCGATACCGACCAGGCGCACCCCCATGGCCCGCGCCCGCTCGTGGGACACGAAGGGGTCGAACCCGATGAGCTCCATGCCGAAGGCGTGGGCGCGCTGGGCCACCAGCGAGCCGGCCCGCCCCAGTCCCACCACCCCGAGCACCTTGCCGTGCAGCTCGACGCCCTCCCACTTCGAGCGCTCCCAGCGCCCGGCGACGAGCGCCGAGTGCGCCTGCGGGATGTTCCGGGCCTGCGCCAGCAGCAGGGCCATGGCCTGCTCGGCCACCGAGAGGATGTTCGACGTCGGCGCGTTGACCACCATGACACCGCGCTGGGTGGCCGCATCGACGTCGACGTTGTCGAGCCCGACGCCGGCGCGGCCCACGACGGCCAGCGACGTCCCGACCGCGAGCACCTCGGCGGTCACCTGCGTCGCCGAGCGGATGATCAGCGCGTGCGCGCCGTCCACCGCGCCGAGCAACTGCTCGGGGCTCAGCCCTTCCTGCACGTCGACCTCGTGGCCCGCCTCGGCCAGCAGGTCGAGCCCGCTCTGCGCGATCTTCTCCGTTACCAGTACCCGTGCCACCGCGGTGGTCTCCTCACTCCCCCCGCCCGAAGGTCGGTCAGTCTTACGCCTCGCCGAAGAGCGCGGCCAACCGGCGCACACCCTCGACAAGATCCTCATCGCCCAGCGCGTAGGACATGCGGAAGAAGCCCGGCGCGCCGAATGCCTCTCCGGGCACCACCGCCACCTTGGCCTCGTTGATGCAGATTTCGGCCAACTCCGCGCTGCTCGCCGGACGTTGTCCCCGGAGAGTTCGCCCGAGCAACCCCTTGACCGAGGGATAGGCGTAGAACGCGCCTTCGGGCACCACGCACTCGACACCCTGAATGTCGTTGAGCATCGACACGATGGTGAGGCGCCGGCGGTCGAAGGCCTCGCGCATCATGGCGACATCGTCGAGACTGCCCGAGACGGCAGCCAGCGCGGCGCGCTGCGACACGTTGGCGACGTTGGAGGTCTCGTGGCTCTGGATGTTGGTCGCCGCCCCGATGGCGTCCGTCGGGCCGATGAGCCACCCCACGCGCCAGCCGGTCATGGCATAGGTCTTCGCCACACCGTTGGCCACCAGGCAGCGGTCGGCCAGCTCGGGCACGACCACGGGCATGGAGTGGTGCTCGGCGCCGCCGTAGACGAGATGCTCGTAGATCTCGTCCGTCAGCACCCAGATCCCCTTGTCCACCGCCCAGCGGCCGATGGCCTCGATCTCCTCGCGCGGGTAGACCGCACCCGTCGGGTTGGACGGGGAGACGAAGAGGAGCGCCTTGGTGCGGGGCGTCCAGGCCGCCTCGAGGTCGGCCACCGAGGAACGGAAGCCGGTCGTCTCGTCCGAGGACACCACGACCGGTGTGCCGCCGGCCAGGGCGATCGATTCGGGGTACGTCGTCCAGTACGGAGCGAGCACCAGTACCTCGTCACTCGGGTCGCACAGCACGGCGAACGCGTTGGCGACCGCCTGCTTGCCGCCGTTGGTGACGAGCACCTGGTTGGCCGCCACCTCGTAGCCCGAGTCGCGCAGGGTCTTGGCCGCGATGGCCTCGCGCAGCGCCGGGATGCCGGCCGTCGGGGTGTAACGGTGGTTGGCCTTGTCGCGGCAGGCGGCGACGGCCGCCTCGACGATGTGCTCGGGCGTGGGGAAATCCGGCTCGCCCGCGCCGAAACCGATGACGTGCTCCCCTGCCGCCTGCAACGCCTTGGCCTTCGCATCCACGGCGAGAGTGGCCGAGGGCGCCACGGCGGCGGCCCGGCGAGAGATCCGGCGGAGCTCGGTCGTCGAGGGAGTGGTCGTCACGGATGCCATGATCTCATACGTGCCAGACGTCCCCGACATCACCATCCCGCCCGAATTGCTGCCCTCCGACGGCCGTTTCGGGTCCGGCCCCTCGAAGGTCCGGCCGGCCCAGGTCGACGCGCTCGCCGCCGTGGCCACGACCTACATGGGCACCAGCCATCGCCAGAAGACGGTCAAGTCGCAAGTGGGCCGGGTGCGCGCCGGTATGCGCCAGCTCTTCTCGCTCCCCGACGGCTACGAGGTCGTCCTCGGCAACGGCGGGACGACGTGCTTCTGGGACGCCGCGACCTTCGGGCTGATTCAGGAGCAGAGCCAGCATCTGAGCTTCGGCGAGTTCTCCTCGAAGTTCGCCGCCTGCGCCCAGGCGGCGCCGCACCTGAAGGATCCGCAGGTGATCACCTCGGAGGTCGGCACCCATCCCAAGCCCGTGGCCGACCCGTCCGTCGACCTGTACGCCCTGACCCACAACGAGACCTCAACCGGAGTATCGATGCCCGTCCGGCGGCCCCAGGGTGCCGCCGCCCCCGCCGACGGTGGCGGCTTGGTCGCGGTGGACGCCACATCGGGCGCCGGCGGGCTGCGGGTCGATGCCGCCGAGTTCGACGCCTACTACCTGGCGCCGCAGAAGTGCTTCGCCGGTGACGGCGGCCTCTGGATCGCCCTCATGTCGCCCGCCGCGCTCGAGCGGGTGGAGCGCATCGCCGCCTCCGGCCGCTGGATCCCCACCTTCTTCGACCTCAAGACGGCGGTGGACAACTCGGTGCTGGACCAGACCTACAACACGCCGGCGCTGGCCACCATCTTCATGCTGGGCGAGCAGCTCGACTGGATGAACGGGAACGGAGGGCTGGAGTGGACCGCCTCGCGCTGCGACCGCTCCGCCGAGATCCTCTACACGTGGGCGGAGCAGTCCGGCTTCGCCCGGCCCTTCGTGGAGAACCCGGCCGATCGCAGCCACGTCGTCGGCACCATCGACTTCGTGGACGCGGTGGACGCCGCGGCGGTCGCCGCCGTGTTGCGGGCGAACGGGATCGTGGACACCGAGCCGTATCGCAAGCTCGGACGCAACCAGTTGCGGATCGCCATGTTCCCGGCGATCGAGCCCGACGACGTGGCGTCGTTGTGCGCGTGCATCACCCACGTGGTCGGCGCACTGGCCGACTGACGGCGCCGAGTCGCCCGCCCGGCCTCGGTAGTTGGGCGGATCGGCGCACGCCGTAGGGCGCACTGGGGCCAGCCCCAGGAGAAAAACGGGTGACAGCCCCCTGGCCGCAACGGTGGTGCACTCTGTACTATACCGGGTATACGGGGCCGAACGGGAGGCCTGTACGCGCCTCCACTGTGAGAAGGGCAGGTCGTATGACAACGGCAACCTTGGCCGACTCCCCACCCGCGCTCGGAGGCGAAAGCCAATGGGCCGTCGAGACCCACGGGCTCACCAAGCGGTTCGACGCCAACATCGCCGTGAACGACGTCGAACTCCTCGTTCCCCGCGGCTGCGCCTTCGGGTATCTCGGCCCCAACGGTGCCGGCAAGACGACGTTGATCCGCGTGCTGCTGGGCCTGACCCACGCGGACGCCGGCACCATGTTCCTGCTCGGCCACGCCGTGCCCCGCCACCGTGACGTTGCCTTGGCCCGGGTGGGGGCGATCGTGGACGAGCCGCGTTTCCACGGCCACCTGACCGGTCGCCAGAACCTGCAGATCCTCGCCGCGGCGCGTGAGCCGGCGGCGAAAGGCCGCATCGACCCTTCTCTCGAGCGCGTCGGCATCCTCCATCGGGCCGACGACAAGGTGTCCAAGTACTCCATGGGCATGCGCCAGCGGCTGGGCGTCGCCGCGTGCCTTCTCGGGGATCCGCAACTGCTCATCCTCGACGAGCCCATGAACGGCCTCGACCCGGCCGGCATGCTCGACATGCGCGACATGATCCTCTCCCTCGTCGCCGAGGGGCGCACCGTCGTGCTGTCGTCCCATCTCCTCGACGAGGTCGAGCGCACGTGTGATGCCGTCGCCATCGTGGACCGGGGCAAGGTCATCCGGCAGGGCCCGATCTCCCAGCTCCTGGCCGGGTCGTCCTTCGAGGTCCAGGTCGAGTGCTCCGACCCCGACCGGGCCGGCGGCCTGCTCCTGACCACGCCCTTCGGCGCCAACGTGCAGACCGGACCGGAGGGGCTCGCCATCTCACTCCCCGAGGGCACCGACCGCGACGCCATCGCGGAGATCAACCGACTGCTCGTCGAAGCGGGAATCTCGGTCTTCCGGCTCCAGCACATACAGGCGTCGCTCGAGTCGTGGTTCCTCGAGGTCACCACGCGTCTGGGGGAAGCCGAATGACCACCATCACCGACGTCGGCGCACCGGGTCCCGCCCCCACACCGATCCCGGCAGAACCGCGGGGCGACCACCGCGGCTCGTGGATCCCGACCTGGGGCATGGTCACCACGCGCTGCATGGAGTTGCGCCGTCGTCGCGGCCTGATGATCGCCCTTATTGCGGTGAACATCGGCATCCCGGTCGTGTTCCTCGGCGTGCGGCTGATTTCGCACGCCGTCGCGCCGAAGTCCTACGGTCCCGCCGGCGGCTACAGCATCTTCACGACGCTGGTGGCCGGCTTCATGTACGTGTTCGGGTTCGTCGTGGCGGCGGTCGTGGGCTGCACCGCGGGGTCGGTCGACCTCAGCGAGGGGATGTTCCGCCACCTGGTGATCACCGGCCGCTCCCGGCTCGCCCTGTACTTCGCGCGGATCCCGGCCGGGCTGGCCATCGTCATCGCCATGGTGGCGGTCGGCTACACCATCGTCTGCGCCGTCTGCGTGTTCGCCGCGCCGACGCAGCTCAACTACGACGGCGTCAACGTCCCCGTCGGGCTGTCGCATCCGGCCCTCGACAGCTGGGCGGCGTCGCATGCCGACGAGGTCATCTGCGACTTCAACTTCCACGGCGGTGCGGGGCTGAACGAGCCGCCGCCGAACGTGACCTGCGGCGGGCAATCGATCGGTCCACCCCCGGGGACGGTGATCCAGACCAAGGGCGGGGGGACGGTCACCGTCCCCGCCGCGGAATCGCCGGCCCAGATCCGGGCATTCGCCGTCTCGGTCGCCAACCAGGACTACGCGGACTACCACTCGAACTTCCTGGTCCCCTCGACGACGCTGATGGTCCAAGTGGGGCTGTGGATCGCGCTCGAGGCGACCATCGGGTTCATGGTCGGCCTCGGGCTGTCCTCGCTGATGGGTCAGCGCACGGTGGCGGTGATCCTCCTCATTGTGCTGGAGCTGATCCTGACGCCCATTTTCAGCCGCCATATCATTTCGCACCTGCTCAACGTCCAGCGGGGGATCGTCGGCGTGGCCATGGCCCACATTGAGCCGGGGGGTCTCCCGACGCCCTTCAGCGGGGGTGGCGGGGGCGGCGGCGCCGCCGTCAACCCGCTGATCCCCGAGTCCACCCTGGCGTCGTCCTTGGTGATCGTGGGCTGGATTGTGTTCTGGACCGCCATCGGAGCGTGGCGGATGAAGACGCGTGATGCGTGATGCGGCTCAGGTGACGGCGTAACCAACGGACGCCAGCAGCCGCTCGCTCTCGTCCCACAGGCGCTGAGCCGCCGCGTCGTCGCGGGCGTGCTTGCCCATGTGCCCCGGCTTGGATCGGACCCAGTACTCGCCGGTCCTCGTCGCCACATCGGGCGAGGTCGCCAGAAAGACGGACGTCTTGGCGCCGGTGCGCGGGCTGATTTGGAACGGCCGCATGGCCCGGAAGCCGAAGGCGCTCTTGCCCGTGGTGTCGCCGTCCATGCCGAAGCGGCTCCGCACCCAGCCGGGGTGCGCCGTGTTCGCCGTCAGTCCGGAGCCGGCCGCGCGGCGCGCCAGTTCGCGGGTGAACAACACGTTGGCCAGCTTGGCGCGGCAGTAGACCTCCATCCCGTCGTAGCCCTTCTCGCTCTGGAGGTCGTCGAAGCGCATGCCCTTGAAGGCGGCGTGGTGGCCGACGGAGGTGACGTTGATGACGCGGGACGGCGCCGTCGTCTGCAGGCGGTCGAGTAAGAGGCGCGTCAGGTAGAAGTGTGCGATGTGGCAGACGCCCATGGTGTACTCCAGGCCCTGCGCCGTCTCCTGGCGCTCCGACCAGGTCCCGCCGGCGTTGTTGTCGAGGACGTCGAGCCGGTCCCATCGGGTCAGGATCTCGTCCGCCGCCTTGCGCACCGAGGCCAGGTCCGCCAGGTCGAGCGAAACGGTGTGGACGTCGTCGTTCCAGGTCCTCTGCGTCACCTCGTGCGCCGCCGCCTCCGCCTTGGCCTGGTTGCGGCAACCCAGCACCGTGGTCGCCCCCTGGACAGCCACCCCGACGGCCGTCTCGAGCCCGACGCCCGTGTTGGCCCCGGTGATGACGACCACCTTTCCCTGCATGCTCATGCTCGCCCCTGACCCGATCCCTCGACGTGCTCACGATCAGTCTTCACCACGCGACGGCGGACGGTCACGTCCGGCTGGGCGCCGGGGTACAGCTGTCCGACTGCTGGCTACTGGCTGCTGTCCACTGGCTACTAGCTACTGGCTACTGGCTACTGGCTGTGCGTCTCATCCCACTCCTGGGGTGGCCCGATGGTGGAGGCCTCCGGCCCGAAGCGCCTCACGTACTCCTGGTGGACGACGCGCCAGCGCTCGGCCGGATCCCATGGCAGCTCGGCGCCGGCTCCGTCGCCGGCGAGGACGAGCCGTTCCAGGCACACGTGCCATCCGGCCGCGTCGCGGGCCGCCTTCCCGTATTCGGTGAAGGTGACCTTGAGGCGCAGGATCGTGTCGTCGTCCCCGTCGGAATCGAGCTCGAAGCGCAGAATGTCGTCGGCCCAGCGGAGCTCCATGAGGGATGGGGGGACGAAGGCCAGCATCTCGCCGTCGAAGGACTGCCCCTCGCCCTGGCGGAACGAGAAGTGGAGCGCTGCCCCGGCGCGCCGCGGCCCCTCGATGGCGGTGGGGAACCAGGCCGCGAGGTCCGCGTCCTCCGTGATGGCCCGCCAGACGCGCTCCCGGGGATGAGCCAGCCGGCGCTCGTACCGCAGGATCGAGACGTCGCCTGCACGCTCGACGGAGCCGAACTCGGCCGCATCGCTCACGCCCAGACCTCCCCCTCCTCGGCTTCCATGATTTCGAGATGGCGCTCGAGCGCGTTGAGGTGGCCCGCCCATTGCCGGCGGTAGGGCTCCAGCCACTCGTCGACCTCGCGGAGCGGCTCGGAGCTCACCCGGTAGATCCGGCGCTGGGCGTCCGTACGGGACTGGACCAGGCCCGCCTCCCGCAGGACCTTGAGGTGCTTGGAGACCGCCGGCTGGCTGAGCGACAGGAGCCCGACGAGGTCGCCCACGGGCCGCTCCCCCTCGGCCAGCAGGTCGAGGATGCGGCGCCGGCTCTCCTCGGCCACGACCTCAAAGATGACCGTCACGCTGGTTATATTTCTATAGAGGAATATTCTCTGTCAAGGGACGGTCAGGTCAGGATGAGGTTGCGGCGGCGGCCTTGGCGGCGATCCGGCGGAGAGGCGGTTCGGTCGGCGGTGGCTGCTTGCGCGGCGGCAGGGTGGCCAGGAGCGCGGTGGTCGCCTTGGTGACCTGGGTCACCGCACGCTCGAATGCCGCCTCCGTCTCGGCCGACGTCTTCTGGACGCCGCTGACCTTGCGGACGTACTGGCGTGCGGCCGCCTCGATCTCCTCCGGTGTCGCCACGGGCTGGAGCCCGCGCAGGGTGGTGATGTTTCGGCACATGGCACCCACCCTACGACCGGGTCGAGTTGAATCCGCCGGGGACGCAACGTCCTGGCGTGACCTCCACGGTGACCCGGGTTCCCGTGCGGTCGTTGCGCACCTCGAGCACGTCACTCCCCCGGGCGGACGTAACGCTGGCTCCCCTCGTCCGGGCGCAGTAGCCGTGGCGGTAGTGCACCTGGGTCGGCACGAAGATCACCGTGGGGGCGTCGACGTGATGGTTGGGAACGTACGCCATGTCGAACACATCGGACCGGGGTGAGAAGGAGAAGCGCAGCGGGATGCCCGCCACCGCCTGCGGATAGGCGCGGCTGAGGACGTCGGCGGTCGAACGCAGACGCCCGTCCGCCATGACCAGCGACTCGTCGGCGCTCCCCGTGGGATCGCCGTAGTACTTCCACGCCCAGTAGATCCAGCTGACCTGGCGCGCGTCGAGGGCGGCGGTGACGGAGGCGAGGAGCTCGGGGTCGCTGTTGGCGCCGAACTCGGTGACGATCCAGGCCGGTCCGTTCGGCTGGGCCGCCGAGGCCATTTCGGGTCGGTCCGAGGACCGCACGGCGAGCGAGTGCTCCTCCTGCGCGGCGCACGCAGCGATGTCGGTCGGGTTTCCGGTGACCGGGCTGCGGGCGCCGCAATAGACGTGCACGTTGTAGACCAGGTCGGGAAAGTCCATGGGTCCGATGTAGGTCGGCAGGCCGCGGTCGGCGTAGTTGTCCGGCTCGTCGAAGATGAGGTGGTTGCGGTCGTTGGCCAGGATGGTCGGCACGACGCCGTTGGCCGGGTCGGCCGTGGGACAGCGAAGCGGTGGGGCGCCGTGCAACGCAGCCCCGATGTGCGCCGTCCCCGTGTAGAAGCATTCGAGCTGGGCGTCGAAGTGCTCGTCGCCGTAACGGATCAGCGACGTCGAGAACGGCTCGTTGAACGGGTCATAGCCGAGGACCCAGCGGTTGCCTTCGAAGGCCCTGGCCACATCGCCCCACACCTCGTCGTACTGGCCCTGCAGATCGCCCCGGACGTTGTTGTGCCAGAAATGACTGAAGGCGATCCCCGCCGCTTTGGTGCCGTACTCCAGCGACCAGCGGCCCGGCGGGTCGATGCTCGGGACGCCGTTGGTGCACACGGCCCAACTCGGTGCGCCCTCCCCTTCGAACATCTCGTTGTAGACGTCCTGGTGCATGTCCAGGATCGTGTAGATGTGGAAGCGGCCCAGGAGGTCGACTGTCTTGGCGAGGTGCTCGATGTAGCGATTCAGCACGGCCCGGTTGAACTGACCCGGGTTCGCGGGCGCGCCGGTCTTGCAGATGGCCGGATCGTTGGGTGGGGCCGTACCCGGCTCGAGCCCGCTCCACGTCATACCGAGGCGGACCACGTTGAAGCCGAGCCGGGCCATGAGCGAGGCGTCAGCGGTCGAGAAGTTCCAGGGCTTGTCGGCGTCGGGATAGAGCTCGTAGGGCGCGTACTTGTAGACGGCGTCGACGCCGTGGAAGAAGACCACCCGCCCGCGGCTGTCGTAGAGGTAGGGCCCGCCGGGGGCGCTGATCCGGCCCGAGACGGTACCCGTGCCATGCCCGCTGTCACTAGGGGCACGGAACGTCGGCGAAGCGAGCGTCGGCAAGGCGGCGACGGGGGCGTCTGCCGCTGCGGCCGTCGGCGGCCCCGTGACCAGGGAGGCACCGGCCAGGAGAACGATGAGGAGGAGAAAGACGAGGAGGGCCGGGGGCGGACGGAGCACGGGCGTCAGTCTGCACTCAGGTGAATCCCAGGTGGGCGCGCCCCCGGAGGGCCCGGCGGAGAGAATGGGCTCGTGCTCGGCCACGTCGGCGTCAACGTCCCCGACCTGCGGGCGGCAGCGGCCTATTACAGACCGTTGATGCCACTGCTCGACTACGAGCCGTTCCTCACGACCGAGGACGCCCTCGCCTTCATGCCGGCCGCGGGCCGGCGTGGCGCCTACCTCTTCCTCTACGAAGCGACGGAGGACCGGGACTACACGCGGGGGGCGACCGGGTTGCAGCATCTTGCCTTCGTCGTCCCCACCCGGGGCGCCGTGCGGGCCGTCCATGCGCATGTGCGCGATGCCGGCAGCACCGTGCTGCACCCACCCCAGGAATGGCCGCAGTACCCGCCGCCCTACTTCGCCACGTTCTGGCTCGATCCGTTCGGGATCATGCTCGAGGCCGTGTGCCACCACGACCGTGACTGAAGACAGTGGACAGCGGGCGTCACCGGGGTGATGATCGCCTCACCTCAGGAAGGAAGCACCCATGCCCCAGTACGTCATCCTCGCTGACCACTCGCCGGACATCTGCCCCTCGTCGAACAGCCGGAGCCGGAACCGCGCCATTCAGGGCCTGGGCCAGGACCTGCCCAAGCTCGCCGACGACGCGGGCATCACCTTCATCAGCGGCCCCCTCCACCTCGACCCCGGGCACCGCTCGGTGTCGGTGGTCGACGCACCGAGCATCGAGGTGGTGGTCGAACTGGTCTACGCCAGCGGGTTGTCGCAGTGGAACACGGTCGAGGTCTGCCCCACCACGCCCGTCGCCGACATGATGTCCGACCTCGACGCCTTCCCGATCGTCTTCGAGTAGGCCCGAATCAGGCGACGTCCTCGAGCGCCCGGCCGATCTCGACGTTGCCCGAGACGCTGCGGACGCTCAGGTCCACCCGGGCGTCGGGACGCGCGCCGTCGAGCGGTGCGTTCGTCAGCGGAATGTCGGAGTGCACGATGCCCGAAGCGGTCTCCACGTCTACGTGGAGGTCGACGCCCTTGACCACGCCGACCGCCACGTCACCCGAGACGGAGCGGATACGCAGGGTGCCCTCCTCGAGGGCGAGCACACGTACGCTCCCCGAGACGTTCATCACCTGGGCGCCCGCGGCCAGCTCGCCGAGGCGCACGTCGCCCGACGTCGCCTTGACCTCGACCAGGCTGCCGGCCGCACCCAACTCCAGATCTCCCGACGTGGCGGTGAAGAGGGCGGTGCCGGCCACGCTCGAGCAACGGAGGTCGCCCGAGACCGTCGCGGCCCGGATGTCGCCGCCGACCTTGCCGATGGTGATGTTGCCGCTGGCCGTCTTGCTCGTCACATTGGCCGCGACGTCATCGATGGAGGCGTTGCCGCTGGCGGTCTTGAAGTCCACCTCGCCCACCCGCCCGCTGATCTCGACGTCGGCCGAGGCCGTGGTCACGGCGACCAGGGCACCTTCGGGCAGCTCGACCCGGACGGTCACGGCGTTGCGACGGAGGAGCCGCATGCCGTAGACGCGCGGCAACTTCACCTCCACGATGTGGTCGTCGCCCGACGGCCGGCACTCGACGATGGCCCTCTCGACGAGCTCATCCGCCCCCGGCGTGTCCGCCTCGATCGACACGACGGTGCGGTCCGTGGCGCCGGCGGTGACGACCACCAGGCCCGAATGGATCTCCACGGATAGGCGCACGCCTCCCGGGGTCTCGAATGTCTTTTCCATGTCTGCTACTCCCTTCAGGTCGTGCCGTAGCCGTGCAGGCGGTTGCCCGCCCGTGCGTTCCGGCCCCGGTTGCTCGACATGCCGCGCTCGAGCGCGCGCACGATGAAGGTGTTCACCGAGACCCCCTCGGCCGCCGCGCTCTCTTCGAGCCGGGACTTGAGGCCCTCACCGAGGCGGAGCGTGATGCGGGCGGACAGCTCGTCGCCATCACCCACGGGCGTCACCGACCCGAGGTCGTCCTCGACGTAGGTCATATCGACGTCGTCGCCCGCGATCCGGATGTCCACGCGCCCGTCCGGGAGCGTGGCCGTCAGCTCGGCGGCGGCATCGGACAGGAGATCGAGGACGCGTCCCGGCACCGAACGGCCGAGGAGATCGGCAATCCGCTCGGCCACCTCGGCCACCGTCTCGTCCCCGAGCTCCCCGACCGCGACCACGTCGGAACGCAGCCCGTCGACCACCAGTGACATCTTCATGACGTCATTATGATGTCATGGTGACGTCATGTCAAGTTCCCGCCGGCTCATGTGGAGTCGACCGGTGAATTCCCTGGTCAGCCCCCTGAGGCGTCCTGCACCTTGGTCTTCCCGGCCGAGATGAACGGCATCATGTCCCGCAGCTCCTGCCCCACCGACTCGATCTGGTGGGCCTGGCCCTCCTTGCGCAGCGCCTCGAAACGGGGGCGCCCCGCCCGGTTCTCGGCGATCCACTCCTCGGCGAAGGCGCCGCTGCGGATCTCGTCGAGGATCGTCTGCATCTCGGCCCGGACGGCCTCGTTGATGACCCGCGGACCGCGGGTCAGGTCGCCGTACTCGGCCGTGTCCGAGATGGAGTAGCGCATACCGGCGATCCCCTGTTCGTACATCAGGTCGACGATCAGCTTCAGCTCGTGCAGGCACTCGAAGTAGGCCGACTCGGGCTGGTAGCCGGCGTTCACCAGCGTCTCGAACCCGGCGGTCACCAGGGCCGTCAGCCCGCCGCACAGCACCACCTGCTCACCGAAGAGGTCGGTCTCGGTCTCCTCGTCGAAGGTGGTGTCGAGGACGCCCGCCCGGGTGGAGCCGATGGCGTGCGCGTAGGACAGCGCAAGCTCGCGCGCCTTGCCGGTGGCGTCCTGATGCACGGCGATCAGCGTCGGGACCCCTCCACCCTCGGTGTAGGTGCGCCGGACGAGGTGACCCGGCCCCTTGGGCGCCACCATGGTGACGTCGACGCCCGGGGGCGGCACGATCTGGCCGAAGCGGATGTTGAAGCCGTGGGCGAACATCAGGCAGTCGCCGTCGTTGAGGTGCGGCGCCACGAACTCGTCGTAGGCGGCCTTCTGCTCGGTGTCGGGCAGCAGCATCATGATCACGTCGGCCTCGGCGGCGGCGTCGGCCAGCGACAGCACGCGCAGCCCCGCCTCCTCGGCCTTGCGCTTGGAGCTGCTGCCCTCGCGCAGGGCGACGCGCACGTCCACCCCCGACTCGCGCAGGTTCTGCGCGTGGGCGTGTCCCTGCGAGCCGTAGCCGAGGATGGCCACCTTGCGGCCGGCGATCAGGGTGGGGTCTGCGTCGGATTCGTAGTACATCGTGGCCATGTCGTGACTCTTTCTGTCTCTGAGAGGTGGTGGGGTCGGATCTGGGCGGTCGGGCGTACGGCGGGCTCAGTGGCGTTCAAGCTTAGGCAGGGCGACGCGGCCCGTCCGTTGGAGCTCCTCGACGGTGTAGTGCTCCAGCAGCCCCTCGAAGTCGTCGATCTTCTCGGGGCGGCCGGCCAGCATGACGGTGATGCGGTCGGCGCCCACGCTGACCACCTCGCCGCCGAAGACCCCCACCAGCTGTATGACCTGCGAGCGCTCGGTGGGGCCGACGGCAACGGTGACCAGGACCAGCTCGCGCTCGACCGCCTCGGCCGGCGACAGCTCGTCGATGGAGACCACGTTGACGAGCTTGTCGAGCTGCATGATCACCTGCTCGAGGGGCGCGGACTCCACGTCGACCACGATCGTGATGCGGCTGAAGTGCTCGTCCTCGTCCGTCGGGGCGACGGCCAACGAGTAGATGTTGAAGCCGCGCCGGCTGAACAGTCCGGCCACCCGGGCCAGGACACCGGCCTTGTTCTCGACCAGCACGGACAGAATGTGGTGGCGCTGACCCGGTGCGGGGGCCCGACGTGCGCCGGTACCGGCGCCGGGCGTCATGGCGTGCAGCGGAGCCGACGTCATCGGGCGGCCAGGTGCGGGTGGACGACGATGTCGTCGTTGGAGGAGCCGGCCGCCACCATCGGGTACACCTTCTCGAAGGCGTCGGTCCGGAAGTCGACCACGACGGGTCGGTCGTCGATGGAGTTGGCCTTCTCAATGGCCGGACCCACGTCCTCGGGCGTCTCGGCCTTGATGCCCACGCACCCCATGGCCTCGGCCCACTTGACGTAGTCGGGCAGGTCGGGCGAGAGGTAGACCTCCGAGTAGCGCTCCCCGTAGAACATCTCCTGCCACTGGCGCACCATGCCCAGGTAGGCGTTGTTCAAGATGGCGATCTTCACCGGGATCTGCTCGGAGCTGGCGGTGACGAGCTCCTGAGCCGTCATTTGGAAGCACCCGTCGCCGTCGATGGCCCAGACCGTGCGGTCCGGCCGGCCGACCTTGGCCCCGATGGCGGCCGGAACGGCGAAGCCCATGGTGCCGGCGCCGCCCGAGTTCACCCAGGTGTAGGGGTGCTCGAACTGCCAGTACTGCGAGGCCCACATCTGGTGCTGACCCACGCCGGCGACGACCACGGTGTCGACGGGCGCCGCGTCGCGGAGCTGCTCGACCACGTTCTGCGGCTTGATCGCCCCGCCCTCGACGTCCTCGTAATACAACGGGAAACGCTCCCGCCATTCGTTGATCTGGCGCCACCACGGCGCCAGGTCCTGCACCACCGGCCGGTCGGCCTGGGCGTCCATGGCCAACAACATCTCCTCTATGACCTGGCGGCAGTCGCCGGCGATGCCCACGTCGGGTATGCGCACCTTGCCCAGCTCGGCGGGATCGATGTCGACATGAATGACCTTGGCGTCGGGGGCGAAGGCACTGATCTTCCCGGTGACACGGTCGTCGAAGCGGGCGCCCAGGCTGATCAGGAGGTCGCTGCGCTGCAGCGCGGTGACCGCGGTGTAGTGGCCGTGCATGCCGGGCATGCCGAGCGCCTGGGGGTGCGAGTCGGGGAAGGCGCCCCGCGCCATCAACGTGGTGACGACCGGGATCCCGGTCCGCTCCGCCAGCACCCGCAACCCCTCCGCGGCCCGGGCCTTCAACACCCCGCCGCCGACGTAGAAGACGGGCCGGTGCGCCTGGGAGATCAGTTCGACCGCCTGCCCGATCAAAATGGGGTCGCCGAACGTCACCGGGTGGTAGCCCGGCAGGTCGAGCTCGTCGACCGACGACGGCCAGTACCACTCCATGGTGGCGTTCGAGATGTCCTTGGGCAGGTCGATCAGGACGGGGCCCGGCCGCCCGGTGGTGGCGACGTGGAACGCCGCGGCGACCACCCGCGGGATGTCGTCGACGTCCTTGATGAGCCAGTTGTGCTTGGTGATCCCCATGGTGACGCCGGTGATGTCGCACTCCTGGAAGGCGTCGGTGCCGATGGACCCGGTGGCCACCTGGCCCGACACCACGATCAGCGGCGTCGAGTCCATGTAGGCGTTGGCGAGCGGCGTCACGATGTTGGTGGCGCCCGGGCCGCTGGTCACCATGGCCACGCCGGGTCGCCCGGTCGCCATCGCATAGCCCTCGGCCATGTGGCCGGCGCCCTGCTCGTGGCGCACCAGGATGTGGCGGATCGACGAGTCGATGATGGGGTCGTAGACGGGCAGGATGGCGCCGCCGGGCAGGCCGAACATGACGTCGACCCCCTGCATCTCGAGGCTCTTTATGAGGGCCTGGGCCCCTGTCATCTTCATATGACTCCCCTTACTGCCGGTATTGGTGCGATGCGGTGCGAATAGGTCCGGAAATTGAAAAGACCCCCCGGTTCGGGAGGTCGTAGGGCACGCGTTCCGATTGTGGGCGCGTGCCTACGTTACGAGTACCAGAATCTCGGGCCGGAAGCTGCGTGCCTGCATGACCCGCACATTCTGGCACGTCGGACCGCACAGGACAACCCCTGGGCGGGCTCGAGGCGCCGGCTCAACCGGACCGCCGCCTGGAAGTGTCAGTCGACGATCGGGAACCGGGCCCACCGGAACGGGTACGGGGGCCCTGCGGCCAGATAGGGGCCCGGGTCCTCCGACCACGACCACGCGGCAACCTGCTCGACGCTGCGTCGGCCCGCCAGCCCACGGAATACCTCATACAGGTCGGCTGCGACCTCAATGTCGATCTCGTGCTCGGGCGGGCCCGTCCAGAGCTCTCGCCCGTCGAGGAGGACGAAGCGCGCCCGGCCCAGCCCGGCCTGCCGCAGCGCCTGCTGCCAGCGCGCCAGCGCGCCCTGCAGCCCGAGCTCGACGGCAGCCTCTGGGACGCGACCGCTCGTCATGGCGCCGCGCAGGTCGGCTTCGTGGATCACGGCGTCTCCGAACGCCCAGCGCGCCGGGGTCGCCCCCAGCGGCGAGTCGTCGACCGCGGCGAACGCCCCCATGGTGGCCCGCCATCTCTCCAGCAATGAGGCGCACGACTCCCCGCGGTGGCGCTCGAGATGGGCCGCGGTCCAATCCTCCGATGCGTACCCTTCGAAACGGCCTTCGACCCAGTCCTCGCACAGCCCGACGAGGTGGGCGAGCACGTCCCCGACGCTCCACCCGGGGGAAGCCGGGACCGCGTGTCGCGGATCGGCGACGGACAGGAGAGGCTCGAGACGGCGGCGCACGGCGTCGTACGCCTCGACATCGATCACGGGCGCGGCAGATCCGTCCCGCCCCGTACCGCGAAGAGCCCCCACGAACCCTCGATCCCCTTGAGCTCGTGGACGCCTCGGTCGTCGAAGGCGATGCCCGATCCGGTCACGAGATCCACCACCGTGCGCGAGACGAGGACCTCGCCCGCGTCGGCGTGGGACGACACCCGTTGTGCGAGATGCACGGCGATGCCCCCGACGTCGTCGCCACGGACCTCCACCTCACCGGTGTGCAGCCCCGCCCGCACGTCGATTCCGAGGCGGCGGGCCCCGGCACAGATGGCCTGGGCGCAGCGAATGCCCCGGGCGGGCCCGTCGAACGTCGCCAGGAGGCCGTCCCCGGTGGTCTTCACCTCTCGCCCCCGGAACCGCCGGAGTTCGCTTCGGGTCATGGCGTCGTGCGAATCGAGCAGCTCGTGCCAGGCGCGGTCCCCGGCACGGGCGGCCCGTTCCGTCGAGCCGACGATGTCGGTGAACAGGACCGTCGTCAGCACGCGATCGGTCGCCGCGCCGCCCCGGACGCCGGTGAGGAATTCCTCTATCTCGTCGATGACGGTGTCACTGTCCGCACCGTAGGGCAGATGGTCGCCGCCCGGCAGCACGACGAGACGGGCGTGGGCGAGGTGATCCGCCAGGTAGCGGGCGTGACCGACGGAGAAGAGGCTCGGGTCCCGGTGCAGGATCAGCGTCGGGGCGTCGATCAACGGCACGGCGGACCGGACGTCACCCGAGAACGACATCTCCAAGCTGGCCCGGGCCGCCGCAGGGCTCGCCCCGCGCCTGCCCGACCGCGCCCACCATTCGCGGAACTCCGGGTCCCCGGACAGGCTCGGCGCGAGAAGCTGCACATCGTCCATGGAGGGGTCTCCGGCCGCGCCGACGTCCAGCACCGAGTCGATGAACGAGGTCAGGAGCCGTTGCGGGATCCCGTACGGGTAGTCCTCGTCCCGTGGTAGCCGCGCGTAGCAATTCAGGAGGGCAAGGGACGAGATGCGGCCAGGGTGCATCGCTGCGGTCAGCAGCGCCGCCAGCCCGCTCCCGCCGACGGCGAACAGGCAGGCCCCGGTCGAGCCCACGGCATCGAGCACGCCGAGGATGTCGTCGACGACGAGCTCGATGCCGAGCGTCGCTCCCGGCGGCGGCGCGTCGGAGAGGCCGATCCCGCGCGGGTCGAACCGTATGAGCCTGCTGAACGAGGCCAGTCGCTGCTCGAACCGGCGGACGTGGGGTTCCTCGTCGCGCATGTCGACGGAGATCACGTTGCCGTAGCCGACGATGACGAGATCGAGCGGGCCGTCGCCGATGACCTGGAACGCGACATGGACGCCGTCCTTCGACCTGGCGTACCTCGTCTCGGGCCCTCCGCTCACCACGACAGTCTGTCCACGTGGCACGCAGGTGTCACGAGGCGTGCGGCGCCCGAGGGCCGGGACGCGGGGCACTGGGTCCTCAGGACAGCGACGACGTCGCCATACCCCCGCCCAAGAGGGCCGGGAGCGCCGTGGCCCGCATGCGCGCCAGGACACGGTCGGTCACCGGTGTCACGTCGGGGTGCACGCCGCCGTTGGCCTCCGCCGCCGCCCGCCACGCCCCGGCCCGGCGGTCCCTCTCCACGGCGTCGCCCAGCTGCGGGCAGTCGATGCGGTCCGTGTTGACGTCGACCACAATGGTGTCCCCGTCCTCCACGAGCGCGATGGGCCCCCCGAGGAAGGCCTCGGGCGCCACGTGGCCGATGACCAGCCCGACCGATCCGCCCGAGAAGCGGGCGTCGGTCATCAGGGCAATGGTGATATTGCGCTGCCGGCACAGCGCGGTGATGCGCGAGGTGGGGTCGAGCAGCTCGGGCATCCCGGGGGCGCCCCGGGGGCCGGCGTAGCGGATGACCACCATCTCGTTGTCCTGGAAGTCGTCGGGGTGCTGGTCGAGCGCCTCTATGAGGTCGCGCTCGCCGTTGAAGACACGGGCCCGACCGGTGAAGACGCCGTCGTGCACGCCGCCCTCGACGCCCGCCACCTTCAGGATCGCCCCGCCGTCGGGGGCCAGGTTTCCCCGCAGCAGGCGCAGCCCGCCCGTGTCCTTGAACGGCTTCTCGACGCTGTAGATGACCTCGTGGTCGGGTGCCGGCGGCGCCAGCCGCGCCACCTGTTCGGCCAGGGTCTCGCCGGTACAGGTCATAACCTCTCCGTCGAGGAAACCGGCCTCGAGGAGCTCCTTCACGATGACCTGGAGCCCGCCCGCGGCCTCCACGTCCACCATGGAGTACGCACCGAAGGGTCGCATGTTGACGAGCACGGGCAGGCGGCGGGCCAACGCGTTGAAGTCCTCCTGGCTCATGGAGTCGGCCCAGAGGTCGATGCCGGCGGCGCGGGCGATCTCGACGCTGTGCAGGACGACGTTGGTCGAGCCGCCCATGGCGATGGCGACCGTGACGGCGTTTCTGAGCGAGGCCGGCGTGACGATGTCGCTCGGCTTGATGCCCCGGGCCGTCATGGTGAGGAGGCAATCGACCATCTCGTCGGGGAACTGGTCGATACGGCGAGGGTCGTCCGAGGCGGGAGACACCATGTGCAGCGGCTCGAGGCCCAGGACCGCGATGAACGTCTGCATGGTGTTGTAGGTGAACATGCCGCCGCAGCTGCCCTGGCCGGGGCAGGCGTGCAGCGCGTAGCGCGTCCGCACCTCGTCGGGCTGGTCCGCCATCTGGAAGGCCGAGACGAGGTCGATGGGCTGGCCCGTCTTGGGGTCGATCCCGGGGTGGATGGAGCCGTCGGACAGTATGACCGCGGGCGTGTCGTTCTCCAGGACGGCGGCGAGCGTCCCCACGGGCGGCTTGTCGCATGCGACGACAGCGATCAGGCCGGCGACGCCGTTGGCGGCCAGGTGGACGTCGGCGACATCGTGGACGAGCTCGCGCCCGATGAGCGAGAACCGCATCTGCGGCGTGCCGTTGAGCTGCCCGTCCGACACGCCGAGCGTGAAGGCGGGAGCGATCAGCCGGACTGCCAGGTCGTCCTCCACGATGCGGCGGTGGAGCGCCGCCTGCACGGCCTCCACCTTGGCCGTGACGCCGAGATAGCACTGGCTGTCGCCGAGGTTGCCGATGACGGCCCAGACGGGGTCGTGGATCTTCTGGACGTCTTCACCCAGGAAGTTCGCCGTGCCGACCCGCTGCACGTCGCGCCCGGGGTTGATGGACACGAGCGTGCGTGACTGCTCCGATTTCATGGGCGCCCAGCATACGGGTCGCCCCGGGACACGATGGGCGGCGGTACGACGGGGTCGGCGCCGTCAGGCGGGTATAGGCGCCGGCGTCACCTCCACGCCGATGGTCGGGATGGAGCGGTCCATCCAGCGCGGCATCCACCAGTTGACCGGGCCCAGCAGCTCCATGATCGACGGGACCAGCATCATGCGCACGATGGTGGCGTCGACCAGTACGGCCGTGGCCAGCCCCAGCCCGAAGACCTTGAGGATGTGCAGCGGGTCCTTGATCACGAACGAGGCGAAGACGCAGAACATGATGGCCGCCGCCGCCGTGATGATCCGCCCGGTCACCGCCAGCCCGTCCGCCACGGCGAGCGAGTTGTCGTGCGTGCGCAGCCACTCCTCCCGGATGCGTGACAGCAGGAAGACCTCATAATCCATGGAGAGGCCGAAGAGCACGACGAACAGCGCCACGGGGATCCAGGGGTCGATCGGCCCCGTCTCGCCGATGCCGATGATGCGCCCCGCCCAGCCCCACTGGAACACCGCCACCATCACGCCGTACGCGGCGCCGACGCTGAGCAGGTTCATGATCACCGCCTTCAGCGGCAGCACCAGCGAGCGGAACACGACCATGAGCAACAGGAACGACAACAGCAGCACGGCGCCGATCACGACGAAGAGCCGGTGCCCCAGGAAGTTGGCGGCATCGATGCTGGCCGCCGTCTGCCCGCCCACCTGCGCGTTCACGCCCGTCCCGCCGACCACCGGCGGTATGACCTCGTTGCGCAATGTCTGGACGAGCGCCTCGGTCTGGGACGACTGCGGCGACGTCGTCGGATACACGATGATGACCGCCCCGGTACTGCCCCGATTGAATTCCGGCGGGGTCACGAAGGCGATGCCGTCGTGGTGCGCCGTGACGGCCTGTTGCAGCCGGTCGACCGTGGCCCTGGCCTCGTCGGCGGGGCCGTGCATGTCGGCCGCGATGACCAGGGGCCCGTTGAAGCCGGGGCCGAACCCCTGCGCCAGGAGGTCGTAGGCCTGGCGCGTGGTCAGCGAGGTCGGGTCGTTGCCGGCGTCGGTGAAAGCGAGGCGCATGCTGAACAACGGCAGGGCGAGCGCCACCAGGATGAGCACGGCCACGATGCCGGTGACCCACGCCCGGCGCTGCACGAACCGGCTCCAGCGGTACCAGAAGCCGTTCTCGGGCGGCGGCCCGCCGGTCTGCAACAGGCGGGGCAGGTGCAGCTTGTCGATGGCGTTGCCGGCGAAGCCGAGCATCGCGGGCAGCAGGGTGAGGGCAGCGATGAGCACCATCAGGACGGCGGCGATGCACGCCGTGGCCAACCCGATCATGTACGCCTGCCCTATGAGGTAGAGGCCGAAGAGCGAGATGACCACGGTGCTGCCGGCGAAGAGGACCGACCTGCCGGAGGTCATAAGGGACGTCACGACGGCATTGCGGGGGTCACGCCCTTCGAAGATGCCCTGCCGGTAGCGGGTGACGATGAAGAGGGCGTAGTCGATGCCGACCCCGATGCCGATCATGGCGGCCATCTCCGGCGAGAAGTTCGGGACCGTGAGGACGTGGGTGAGGAGCTCCAGCAGGGCCACGCCGATACCGAGCCCGGCCAGCGCCGTGATGACGGGGAGGCCCATGGCCACCACCGACCCGAAGGCGAGCAACATGATGAGGATGGCGGCGGTGATGCCGATGCCCTCGCTGGGGCCGGGTGCCGCCGTGGCGGCGGCGCTGATCGGACTGCCGCCGAGCTCGACCTGGAATCCGGTGTGCGCGGCGGCCTGCGCCGTCGTGATCACGTTCTTCACGGCTGCGGTGGGGATGTCGGCGGTGTCGGTCGTGAACTGGATCTGGGCGAACGCGATGTTGCCCCTGCCCGCCTGCGCGATCTGGTGCGCACCGGCGGCCGAGAACGGGCTGGTCACGCTCTGGACATAGGGCAACGGCTCCAGGCTGGCCACCACCCTGCCGATGGCCGCCTCGTTCGCCGCGCTGGTGATCGGCGCCGTCGTATTGAAGACGACGTCCGCGGTGTCACCCGACTTCGACGGGAACCGCTCCTGCAAGATGTTCGTCGCCTGCTGCGAGGGGGTGTTCCCGGCCGTGAACCGGTTCTCGAAGTGCGTGCCCACCATCTGGGCGACGACGGTGACGCCGATGATGGCCAGAATCCACAGGACCAGGACGGTCCGGCGGCGGTCGTAGCAGGCACCGGCCAGCCGCCCCAGGACGGTTTCGGTGGGCTGGTCCTCTGCGTTTTCGGCCTGCACCACCCGTTCGCCTGTAAGATTCATCATTGATGAGTTCTAACACAGAATTCCCCGCTGGTGAATACCCCTCCGGGGGAATCTTTCTCCCCTCAGGGGGATCCTTCGTATGAGCGCCGCCGCGGCCGGCCGCAGGCCGGGCAACGTCGACACCAAGAGCCTGATCGTCGAGGCGGCCAAGCGCGTCTTCGCAGCCAAGGGCTACGACGGGGCAAGCCTGCGGGCCGTGGCCCGGGAGGCGGAGGTGGACCCGGCCCTCGTCCACCACTACTTCGATGGAAAGGCCAGCCTCTTCGTGGCCGCCATGGCCCTGCCTTTCGATCCCCGCGTCATCCCGGTGCACGAGCACCCCGACAGCTCATCGTCGGCCAAGAGCCCAGGGACGATGGTCATCACAGGTTTCCTCACGATGTGGGACCACGCCGAAGGAACGGGCTCTTCATTCGCCTCCTGTGTCGCGGGAATGGCGGCATCGGCCAGCGTGGCCGACGCGATGCGCGAGTTCGTGTCCGAGCGGATCTGGGAGAAAAGTCCCGTCATCGACGGTGAGAGCGACGACACGACTCGCCAACGACGTGCGCTCGTCTCGTCACAGCTGATGGGCCTCGCCTTCATCCGCTACATCCTGCGGGTGCCTCCGATCTCCACCACGACGCCGGAAGACATCGCCCGTTGGGCCGGTCCCACGCTTGATCGCTACATGGTGGGAGTCATCGACGAGCTGTAACGCCGACGAAGGCAACCCAGCCCAGAGCGGAGCGGATCCGGCTCGAGCGACCCATCAGGCTCGGCGGCGAGCGCAGATCACGGAGTCGAAGCCAGACCCAGCTTGGGCTCTCGGTCGCTCCTCGGCAATCGATACCTCCCAGCGTCGAGGGTCGAGGACTCGACGGGCAGCCTCGACGCTCACCTGAATCTGACCGGCTGCCGGTGTCTCGGCGCCGGTCGTTGGATCGATCGGGAGGTGGCCGACGAGCAGCAGTCTCCCGCCCGGGGCCACCCCGCTCGCCAGGCGCGACACCAACTCCTCCACCGAACCTGCCACGTGGACGTACAAGCTGATGACGAGGTCATAGAGGCCGGCCTCCGCGCTCCACCTCGCCAGGTCGCTCTCGACCCAGGTGATGCGCTCGGCCACGTCCGGCCCGAGGGCCACTGCCGTCGACCGACCCTGAGCGAGCGCCGTCGCAGAGAAGTCCACCGCGGTGACCTGCCATCCGTGCGCCGCGAGCCAGAGCGCCTCTGAGCCGTGACCACATCCCGCATCGAGGGCGCGGCCGGGCGGAAGGTCACCGGCTGTCACGGTCAGGTAGGCACTTGCCGGCCGTTGCGCTATCTGTGCTGCGTGCTCGCGCAGCACCTCGGACCACCGCTCGTCCCAGAAGGCGCGATCGAACCGTGGCGCTGCTTGCTCCCGGCCGCCCGCCTTCTGTTCGCCCATGAACGTCCACTCTCGCGCTCCACGCCGCCCGACGAGACAATCGCATGACCACACCGACGCGGGGGCCGAAAGAATGGACCGCCCGTCGGCGGCAGGGACCTTTCTCATCTCGATGCCCGAGGCTCCCGCAGACCACAGCCCATCCGGAGCTGACTTCATCAGCGCGTCGGCCGCTCTCTCGAACGAGCAGCTCCGAGCGCGTCTCGACGACGGCTTCCGGCAGATCGCCGCCGCCATTGGCCAAGTGGTCGTCGACTTGGGGGAGCTCGACCGGCGGCAGGCATTCCGGGACGAGGGTGCCACTTCAACGGAAGCATGGGCCGTGGAACGCTTCGGCGTCGCCGCGTCGACCGCACGGGCGCTCAAGCGTTTGGGCGAGCGGGCCTGGAACATTCCGGAGCTGATGGGGTCCTTGTGCGCCGGTGACCTGTCGTTCGACAAGGTGAGGACGATCGCAAGCGTCGCGACACCCGAGACCGACCACCAGCTCCGGGACCAGGCGAAGGAACGCTCGGTCCGCGAACTGGCCGAGGTCGCCCGCATGACCGAGAAGACTCAGGACTCTCCCCCGCCCGCCAAGTCCGATCAGGAACGTCGCTTTCTCCGCTTCAACGACCAGTTCCGCACGGTGACGGCCCAGCTCCCGGCCGAGTCCTACGCCGTCACCAAGGCCTGCCTCGAGTCCCGTGCCCGTCAGGTCCCGACCGACGGCGAGACGCCCTGGGACCAACGACTCTGCGACGGGTTCTCGGAGCTCGTTCGCTCCTCGGCCCCCGGTGCGTCCGCCGGGGCCACGGCGTCAAGCCCGCATTTCGTCGTCGTCCACGTCCCACTGGACGCACTCGTCGACGAGACGATCGAACCGACGGAGCTCGCCGGCGAACTCGAGCGTGACGGCCTGATCGATTGCGAAACGGTCCAGCGGATCGCCTGCGACGCCACCCTCGCCGTCGCGGTCGACGACGACGTCGGGCACACGATGTACGAGGGACGGGCCCGGCGAGAACCGACCGACGCCCAACGTCGAGAGGTGATGCGGCGAGACCGTGAGTGTCGGTTTCCCGGATGTACTTATGTGACGTTCACCAATGTGCACCACATCGTCCCGTGGAATCCCGGGGGCCACACCGACCTCGAGAACCTCGCGCTCCTTTGCCTGCACCACCATCATCTGGTGCACTCGAAAGGCTGGTCCATGTCCGGGAACGCCAACGAGGAGCTCACCGTCATCGGCCCGACCGGCCGCCCCATGCTCTCGCGCCCCTCCGCCCTGTGGACGCGAGCGCAGGCGGACCGCCACATCGGACGGTCGGACGCGTAGTCAGCCGCGTCGGGCGCGCAGCTCTGCTGCCACCTTCTGGCCGTTCGCCTTCCCCGAGGTGGCCTTCATGACTGCACCGGTGAAGAATCCCATGAGCTTGTCGTCACCTTCGACGAAGCGCGCCCACTCGTCCGCATGGGCGGCGATGACTTCGTCGAGCACACCACCCAAGGTGTCGGAGCTGAGTGCCTCGAACCCCATCTCCTTGGCGATGGCGGCCGGGTCTCCCCCGCCCCGCTCGAGCAGCGTACCGAGCACCGCTTTGGATTGCGTCGCCGAGAGCTGACCGCTCGATTCCAGGGAGAGCGTGGCAGCAAACGCCTTTGGATCCAACTCCAGGCCGGCCTCGCTCTGCGCAGCGACCTCGTTGGCGGCACGCGCCAAGGCCAGGGTGACGGGCACTCCCGAGTTGGCGGCAGCGGTCACCAGCTCGTCGAGCCCCAGGTCGACGACCGCGTGGATCTGGTCCTTCTCGGCATCCGTCGGCGCCCCACCGAGTGCATCCGCAAGCACGGCCCGGCGGTCCGCCGGCATGGCGCCCAAGCTGGCCCGCACCTTCTCCTGCCACGCCGCGTCGGGTGCCAGTGGCACCAGGTCGGGCTCGGGGAAGTAGCGGTAGTCGTTGGCCTCCTCCTTGGAGCGCATCGAATCGGTGCGACCGGCCGACTCGTCCCAGTGCCGGGTCTCTTGGACCACGGTGCCCCCGGACTCGAGGAGGGCGATCTGACGGGTCGCTTCGTACTCAATCGCCCGTCCCAGCGAGCGGAGTGAGTTCAAGTTCTTGATCTCGCAGCGGGTGCCGAACGCCTCACTGCCCACGGGCCGGACCGAGACGTTGGCATCCACCCGCATGGACCCCTCCTCCATGCGTCCGTCAGATGCACCGGTCGCAATCAGGATCCCTCGCAGCTCGCTGGCGTAGGCTCTCGCCTGGCCCACCGTGCGGATGTCGGGCTCGCTCACGATCTCGACCAGCGGGACGCCGGAGCGGTTGTAGTCGACCAGTGCGTGCAACGCCGTGTTGATACGTCCGCTTGCCCCGATGTGGGTGAGCTTCCCGGTGTCCTCCTCCATGTGGGCCCGCGTCACGCCCACCCTGAATCCGTCGGGGAGCTCGAGCCACCCGTTGGCGTTCAGCGGGAGGTCATATTGGCTGATCTGATAGTCCTTGGCCTGGTCGGGATAGAAGTAGTTCTTCCGGGCGAAGACCGAGGGCAGGATTTCGCAGTGCAGGGCGGCGCCGATACGCATGGCGAACTCGACCGCCTGCTCGTTGAGCACCGGCAACGAACCCGGCAGCCCGAGGCACGTGGGGCAGATGTTGACGTTCGGCTCGTCACCGAACGCGTTGCGGCAGCCGCAGAAGAGCTTCGTCGTGGTCTGGAGCTCGCAGTGCACCTCGAGCCCGATCACCATCTCCCAATCCGTGGTCATGGCGCCTGCGCCTCCACGACCTGGGCCACGCGGAACAGCAGCGCCTCCTGCAGCGCCGGCGCCAGCACCTGCACGCCCACCGGAAGTCCGTCGACACCCGTGCCGAAGGGCACCGACACCGCCGGATGCCCCGAGAGGTTCGACGGAATGGTGCAGACGTCGTTCATGTACATCGCCATCGGATCGTCGACCTTGGCCCCCACGTCGAACGCCGTCGTCGGCGCCGTGGCGCCCAACAGGACGTCATAGGAGGAGTACGCCCGGTCGAACGCCTGCATGACCAAGGTGCGGACCCGCTGCGCCTGCGCGTAATAGGCGTCGTAGTAGCCGGCCGACAAGGCATACGTCCCCAGCATGATCCTGCGCTTGACCTCCGCCCCGAACCCCGCCGTGCGCGTCGCCGTATTCATGGCTGCCGCGTCCTCCCCGTCCACACGCAGGCCGTAGCGCACCCCGTCGTAACGGGCGAGGTTCGACGAGGCCTCGGCCGGCGCAATCAGGTAGTAGGCCGACAGCCCGTACCCGAACTCGGGCACCGACACCTCCTCGACCTTGGCGCCGGCTCCCGCCAACGCATCGGCGGCCTCCCGCACCCGGGCCACCACATCGGGTGCGCACCCGTCGACGAGATCACGACAGAGCCCGACCCGTATGCCTTCGACCCCGTCGCGCAACGTCGCCAGCGTCGGCTCCGGCACAGAGGGCAACGAGGTGCTGTCGAGCGGGTCGTGGCCCGCCAGAACGTCGAACAGCAGCGCGGCATCCTCGACGGTCGTGGCGAACGGGCCGATTTGATCGAGTGAACTGGCGAAGGCGACCAACCCGTACCGGGACACGCGTCCGTAGGTGGGTTTCATCCCGACCACCCCGCACAAGGCAGCCGGTTGGCGGATGGACCCCCCGGTGTCCGAACCAAGGCCGAGAGGGGTGAACCCCGCCGCCACCGCCGCCGCGGACCCGCCACTGCTGCCGCCCGGCACCTTGTCGGTCTGGCGCGGGTTGCGGGTCGGCCCGAACGCTGAGTTCTCCGTCGAGCTGCCCATGGCGAACTCGTCCATGTTCGTCTTGCCCAACGCGATGGCCCCCGCACCGCGAAGTGCCTCTACCACCGTGGCGTCATAGGGCGGCCGCCAACCCTGCAGGATCTTCGACCCGCACGTCGTCACCGCGCCCCTTGTGCAGAGATTGTCCTTCAGCGCCACCGGCACGCCGGCCAGTGGGCCGGGGTCACGGCCCGCTGCGATCGCCGCGTCGACGGCGTCTGCACCGGCCCGCGCCTCATCGTCCAAGAGGCTGAGGAACGCGTGGTACTCGCCGTCGCCCGCCGCCACGGCCGCCAGCGCCTCGTCGACGACCTCGCGAGCCGACCGCTCACCGGCGCGCACCTGCGCCGCCAGCACCGTCGCCGTCGCCGTCATGGCGCCTCACCGCCGATGCGTGGCACCCGGAAGCGGTGATCCTCCACTGCCGGCGCGACAGCGAGCACCTCCTCCCGGTCCAGGCTCGGACGGGGCTCGTCGGCCCGCAGCACGTTCTGCAGGGCAATCGGATGCGACGACGGTTCCAGGTGCGACAGGTCCAGCGACGCCACATCAGCTGCGTGGTCGAGCACGGTCCGCAGCTGCGCCGTGAAGAGGTCCACCTCCTCTTCGCTCAGGTCGAGCCGGGCCAGGCGGGCAACGTGGACGACGTCCTCGCGGCTCAACCCCGCGCGTTCACTCACGAGCGGGGCGGCAGCACGCCGGTCAGGAACTCGACCGTGCGCGCCTCAATCTCGTCTTTGTCCCAATCCAGTGTGGCCACATGGAAGCTCCGCTCCAGCATTACCTGCTCCACGGGTCCCTTGGCCCGGGCCACCAGTTTCTCGCTCGAGACCGGATCGACCACGTGGTCCTGCACACTCGTGAAAACGAGGACGGGACAGGTCACCGCCTCGAGATCGGCCTCCACCTCGGCCGCCGCCGCGAACAGCGAGAGCGTGGCCTTGAGCGGGAGCCCGGGATAGGCGGCCTCGACCGCCCCCTCCATTGCGATGTCCGACCCGATGCCCGGCGCCACCTCGTCGCCACCGTCGATCGTGGCCTGAATGAAGGCCAGCGTGTCTGCGTCAGGTGGCGAGAGCAGTGGGTTCACCACCGCGATGGCGGCGATCTCGGGGTGATGCTCGGCCAGCCACACGCTCAACAAGCCGCCCATAGAGAGCCCGACGACCACCACGCCGTCGCTGCGCGCCGCGAGTTCCGTGTAGGCGGCTTGGGCTGCGGCGGACCAGTCCTCCCAGCGGGTCTCGAGCATGTCCTCTATCTGCGTGCCATGACCAGGGAGCAGCGGCATCTCGACCGAGAACCCAGCATCGGCGAGCGCGAGTGCGAGCCCGCGCATCGACTGCGGGTTGCCGGTGAACCCGTGCAGCACCAATGCACCGCGGGTGTCACCACTGGTGGAATACGGCTCTGCACCGGGGATTATGGAGGCGGCCACAGTGGGGCAGCCTACCGGCGAGACGAGTAGGGTTCCGGCGGCCAGATGGCTCCGGGGCGGGGCGAGCGAGGTCCTGCACCACGACCCAGATCGAACAACACGAAGGAGCACCGCAATGCCGTCGTACCCGTTCCTGAGCGATGAGTGGCTGGACGAGGCCCGGAAGATCCGGGCCGAGTACGAGGGCAAGACCGCCCCGGTCCCTCATGCGGTTCGAATGAATCTGGTGGTGACCGCGGTCCCTTTCTCAGATGCGGACATCCTTGCCCACATGGACACCTCGAGCGGCGAGCTCGTCCTCGACACCGGACATCTCGAGACGCAGGACCTCAAGGTCACCGTGGACTACGACACGGCCAAGGCCATCCTCATTGAGGGCAATCCGCAGGCCGGTATGCAGGCCTTCATGGCCGGCAAGGTCCGCGTCGAGGGCGACATGGCCAAGCTGATGGCTCTCCAGGCGGCGCCGGCGGCGAGCGACCCCAACGCTGCCGAGATGGCCGCCAAACTGCGCGAGATCACCGAGTAGCGGATCAACCCGTATCGGCCAGCTGCTGCGCGGCCCGTGCGTCGCGGGGCAGCGACCTGATGAAGAGCCCGCAGAACACCGCTCCGGCGGCGACGCCGGCGCAGACCCAGAACGGCACCGCGAAGCTGTGGAGCAGGGCCGGGGTGTGGTGCACATTGCCGAGGCCGGATCGTCGGGCGATCGACTCCTGAATCGTCAACACGGCCTGGATCCCCGCCACTTCCCCGACCTGGGTGGCCAGTAGCTGCGCTGCGCTCATGACCCCGTACTCCGACGCGGCCAGCTCGTTGGACATGGTGGCGGACGTCGCTGGCATGGAGACGCCCATCCCGAGACCGGAGAGGGCCAGCGCAACCAGAATGATGAACAGCCCGGCGGAAGGGCTGAGGGTGGCGAACAGGATCATGGAAACAAACAGCGAGCCGGTGCCGAAGAGCGTCGCCGTCCGCTCCCCCGTCCGCACCGTCATATAGCCCGCAATGGGCGCGCTGATGGCGAAGAGGAGCGGCCGTGCTACCGAAATGAACCCGACCTGGGACACGCTGTAGCCGTACACCTGTTCCATGAGGAGCGGGAACAGGAAGAAACCACCGAAGTAGGCGAAGCTCGAGAACGCCTTCGTCCCCATGGGAAACATGAAGTTTCGGCGGCGCCAGTACGTGGTGGGGACGAGCGGGGTGGCGAACGTCAGCTGCTGGCGGACGAACAGGAAGGTGAGCACGACCGCCACCGCCCCGCACGTGATCACTGCCGGCGAGGTCCAGCCGACAATGGGCCCGATGCTCAGCACGAGCATCGCCGCCGTCACGGACCCGGCCAGGCTCCATATCCCCACCCAGTCCATGCCGTCCCACACGCCCGACCGTCGCCGCCGCCCGCCGGTGCCGTCCGCCGCTGCCCCATCATCGGCCGCCACATCATCGCCGTGACGTGAACGTGATCGCCGGTCCGACGGCAAGAGGAGCGCGACCACGGCCGAGGCGATGACCAGGAGCACCAGCTGCCCCCAGAACAGCGTCCGCCAGCCGAAGTACTGGATCACCGGCGACCCCAGCGTCACGCCGAGCACCGGGCCGCCGGCGCCCACCAGCGACCACCACCCCAGCGCCTTGACCCGGTCCTGACGCGAGAAGAGCTCCAAGATGATCGCCATCGACGCCGTGCCGGTCGCTGCCCCCTGCACGCCGTCGAGGGCCCGGGCGAACAAGAGCATCCCGACGTCGGGTGCCGTGGCCGTGAGGATGGCACTGACCATGGCCCCCAGTAGGCCGAATTGGTAGAGCCGACGGTGGCCGAAGAGGTCCCCCGCCTTCCCGAAGAAGGGAGCCGCCACGCCGAAGGCCAGGAGCGGGCCCGTCGAGGCCCACGCCAGCACAGAGAAGTTCGTATTGAAGTCCGCCTTCACCGTGGGCAACGCGACGACGAAAACGGTGAAGGTGATATTGAGGGAGAGCAGCCCGGCCAGGAGGGCGACCAGGGCCCACCACTGGTAGCGGGGGCTGCGGACGGCCCGGTCCGTGACCCTGCGGTGCAGCAGGGCGAACCAGTTCGTCTCGACGGACCCGTCCGCCCCCAACGTCCCCATGGCGCCGCCGCCCGGGTCGAAATTGGGGTCCAGCAGGACGTCGGCCTGTTCGTCCCCGGCTTCCTCCACCTGGGACACCCTAGGTGGAGGCTTCAGCCCGCCTCTCGTCCGATCCCGAGATCCGACGTGCTCGCGACGTCGTTATGACGAGGTCCTCACGATGACGTCGTCGTCAGCGCAAACCGCGTAGGCGGAACCACCAGTTCGGATCACGCCCGTGGGCGTGAAAGTGATTCGGGATCTGTCGCATGACCCGGTCGACCGCCCATTCACCCTCGCCGAAACGGGCATCGGCCACCCGGGTCAGCTGGGCCACCATGTGGTCGACGTCGCTCTCGGGAGGCGTCGGCCCGTGGTGCTTCCACACCACCATGGGCACGCTGCACACCTCGCAATCGGCCACCCAACAGACCTCGTCTTCGTGGTGCCACTCGGACAGGCGCGCCGCCTCGCAGAGGTCGCAGTTGGGATCAAACGGGAGCGTCACGACAGGGAGCGAGGCGGCTCAGTGGGTGAAGATCTGGACCGACGAGCCCGTCGGCACGGTCGACCCGACCGAGGGCTGGGTGCCGCTCACGTTGTTGTTCGGGCTGCCCGAGACCCCCGACACGCTCAGGCCCTGCTGCTGCAGTGCGGTGGTGGCCTGCGAGACCGAATCGCCGATGACGTTCGGGACCGTGGTCGTCGGAGGTCCTGTCGAGACGTTGACCGTCACCGCGGACCCGTACGGTGCCGCCTGACCGCTCGCCGGCTGCGTCGAGATCACCTGCCCCGACGGCACCGTCGGGCTCGACTCGTTGTTCTGCGTCGCCGTCAGGCCGACTGCCTGCAACGCCGCCTGGGCCTGCTGGAACGAATAGCTGTTCGGGATACTCGGCACGGTCGCCGGCTCGTGACCGAGCGAGGGCACAAGCGTGATAGTCGCCCCGTAGGGGGCCTTTGTCGGGTTCTGCGTCGCGTTGATCGACCACAGCACCAGCACCTGGGAGGGCACGGTGTTGCTGTAGGTCCCGGGCGCGCAGACCGACTCGAAGTGCGCCGACTGCAATGCCGTGGCGGCCTGTGCGCAGGTCATACCGGACAACGACGGCACGGTCACGTCCGGCTTCCCGGACGACAGCACCACGCTGACCGTCGAGCCTTCCTTCTGGGAGACACCCGGTTTCGGGCTCTGCGACACCACGTCGCCGGCGGCCACGGTGATCGACGTCACCGGTGCGCCCTCCTTGAGGTTCATATGGACCTTGGCCACCGCCGTCCGGGCCTCGGCCAAGGTCATATTGACCACAGTCGGCGTCGGGTGCGACGGCGTGAACACGTCGGTGGCGAAGGCGGTCACCAGCCCGGCAGCCAGAATCACCGCCAGCAGAACCGCCCCGCCGATCCACCACCACTTGCGGCTGCTCCGGGGCTTCATGGGCGTCGAGGGGCCTCCCGTGCTCAGGACCTGGTCACGGCGGCGCTTGCGCTTCGATGACGACCCCCCGCCCGGTTCTGCGTCGAAGAGCTCCCCCGGGCCCGCCTTGGTCCCGATCGGGGCCCCTGCGGCGGCACCCAGCCCGGGCGCGATCGCCGTGCCGTCTCCGACGGCCGAGCCCGCCGCCGCGCCGGCCGCAGCACCCGCGGCGAGCGTGAGACCCGAGTCGGTCAGCTCCGACACCCCGGGCGCACGGAAGCCGTTGATCGCGGTGGTGTCCTCGAGCTTGGGCGTGACCAACGGCAACGCCGAGGGTGTCGGCAGTGCGGCGGCCAGCGCGCCCAGCCGGGCCGCCAATCCCGCCGCGTCGAGCCGGGCGGCCACGTCGGGGGCGGCGGCACGGGCCAGCACGTCATCGAGCGGCCCCAGCAGGTCATTGTGCGGCAGGGGTTGGCCGATGCGGGCGGCCAGCGTCCCCATGGTGGTGTCGGTGACAAAGGGCACGACACCCGTCACGGCCTCGTAGAGGACCAGGGCCAGCGAGTAGACGTCGGCCCGGCCGTCGACCGGCTTCCCCTCGGCCGCCTCGGGCGAGATATACCGAGCGGTCCCCACCATCGCTCCGGCCGGCTCGGTCCAGGCCGCCTCCGCCAGAGCGCGGGCCACGCCGAAGTCGGCCACCCGCACCCGGCCTTCCTCGTCGAAGAGCAGGTTGGCGGGCTTGATGTCCCGGTGCACCAAGCCGCGCAGGTGTGCGTAGGCCAGACCCTGCGCCACCTCGGTCCCCAACTGCGCCGCCTGGGGCAGTGACAACCGGATGTCACGATCCAACAGATCACGCAACGACCCGCCACCCAGGTACTCGAGGACGAGGTACGGCCCGTCCGCGTCATCACCCCAGTCGAAGACGCGCAGCACGTGCGGGTGGTTCAGGGAGGCCACCGACCGGGCCTCGGCCCGGAAGCGCTTCAGGAAGGCCTCGTCGGTGGCCAACCCGGGTTGGAGCACTTTGACCGCGACATGGCGTTGCAGCGACACGTCCTCGGCCAGGTAGACGTGGGCGGATGCGCCGGTGCCCAAAGCGGAGAGCAGCCGGTACCGCTTCCCAAGGACCCGGCCGATGGAGTCAGAAATCAGGGGCATCGGGGCGCACTCAGGCTACCGACACTGGGCACGGTTCCGGTGGACACCCCTCCACCAGCAACGGTCGTGCTCATGAGGGCAGTTCACCGGTATCGAGCAACGTCTGGAACGATGCGGCGTCGAGCTGGGGGATGCCGAGGTCCTCCGCCTTCTTCAGCTTGCTGGCACCCGGAGATTCACCCACCACGAGCACGAAGGTCTTCTTCGACACGCTCCCCGGCGACTTGCCGCCGCGCGCCATGATCGCCTCCTCGGCCCCCTCGCGGGTGTAGTCCGGGACTGCGCCGGTGACCACCACCGTCTTGCCGTCCAGGGTCTGTGGGAGGGCCGCCGCCCCGGCTGCCCCACCATCGGCACCCGGCTCCTCCATCGACACCCCGGCCCGGCGCAGGCGCTCGACCACGGCCACATTGGTGTCGGCCGAGAGGAACTCGGCCAGGCTCGCCGCGATGATCCCGCCCACGCCGTCGACCGCCGCTAACTCCTCGACCGTCGCCGCCGAAATCGCCTCGAGCGTCCCGAACGCGCGGGCCACGGCGCGGGCGCCCGTCGGCCCCACGTGCCGGATGCCCAACGCGACCAGCAGCCGGCTCAACGGCTGTGCGCGCGAGGCATCGATGCCCGCCACCAAGTTGGCCGCCGAGAGGGCGCCGAAGCGGTCCAGGGCGGCGAGCTGCTCCGCAGTCAGATCGTAGAGATCGGCGGCGTCGTTGATGAGGCCGGCCGCGACGAGTTGGAGGACGCGCTCCTCGCCGAGCCCCTCAATGTCCATGGCCGAGCGGGACGCGTAGTGCGAAATGCGCTGCACCCGCTGCGCCGGGCAGTCGATGTTGGTGCAGTAGGTGTCGCTCTCGCCGGGGAGTCGCACCAGCGGCTGGCCGCAGGACGGGCACGAGCTCGGGAACTTCCACTTCGGCTTGCGCCGCTTGGGCACGCCCGGCCCCTCGCGCACCGGGCCCACGACCTCGGGTATGACGTCGCCGGCCTTGCGCACGATGACAAGGTCGCCGGGGCGGACGTCCTTCGCCGCCACCTGGTCCTCGTTGTGCAGCGTGGCTACGCCGACGGTCGAGCCGCCGACGAAGACGGGCTCGAGGCGCGCGAAGGGCGTGGCCCGGCCCGTGCGCCCGATGGAGACCATGATGTCGACGAGCCTGGTCGTGCGCTCCTCGGGCGGGAACTTGAAGGCGATCGCCCAGCGGGGAGCCCGCGAGGTGGCGCCGAACACGTCCCGGAGCGCGACCTCGTCGACCTTGGTGACCACGCCGTCTATCTCGTAGGCGAGGCCGTGCCGCAGCTCGGCCAGCTCCTCGCAGCGGGCCACCACGGCCGTCATCCCGACGATGCGGCGGGCGTCGGGGCTGACCGGGAAGCCGGCCTTGGCCAGCTGGGCCAGGGTGTCGGTCTGCGTGGCCGCCGGCCATATGACCTTGCTGCCACTCCGGGCCGTCTGACCCCCGACCTCGCCGAGCGCGTAGGCCCAGAAGTGCAGCGGCCGCTGCGCGGTGACGTTCGGGTCCTTCTGGCGGAGCGCGCCGGCGGCCGAGTTGCGGGGGTTGACGAAGAGGCGCTCCCCGAGCTCGGCCTGGCGTTTGTTCATGGCCTCGAACTCGGCGACGGGCATGTAGATCTCGCCGCGCACCTCGAGCACGTCGGGATACGGTCCGCCCGCTTTGGCCAGCTCCTTGGGCACGTCCTTGACGGTGGCGACGTTGGCCGTCACGTCCTCGCCGGTGACACCGTCGCCCCGGGTGGCCGCCTGGACGAACCGGCCCCGCTCGTAGGTCAACGACATGGCCACGCCGTCGACCTTGGGCTCGCACGAGAAGGCGAGCGTGTCCAGGTCGAGATCGGGCGCCTGGCGCCGCAGCCGCTCCCCCCACGCCCGCAGCTCGTCCTCGCTGAAGGCGTTGTCGAGGCTCATCATCGGGACCCGGTGGCGCACCTCCTGGAACAGGCCCGACGGCGCGGCGCCCACGGTGTGCGTCGGCGAGTCGGGTGTCGCCAGCGCTGGATAGTCCGCCTCCAGCTGCCGCAGCTCCACCACGAGGAGGTCGTATTCGGAGTCGGGGATCTCGGGCGCATCGAGCACGTTGTACAGCTCGTTGTTGTGGACGATCAGGGCGCGCAGCTCCGCCGCCCGCTCCGCCGCCTTCTTCGGGATGTCCGTCACGCGGCGATGCCGGCGCCCACCACGGCGTCCGGATCGAGCGCGTCGTAGAGCGCCACCGTCTGGCCCGGCGCCACGGGGCGCTGCGGGTCGTCGAAGCGGACCTCCATGCCGTCCCGCTCCATCTCCACGGTGCACGGCACGGGGCGCCCGTGCGCGCTGACCTGCGCCACCGCCCGGGCACCCGGGGCGAGCGGCTGGTCGACCCACGTCAGCGACGGCCCGGCCAGCACCACCGACGTGCGCACCACCTCGTCCGCGCTGCCGACGACCACCCGCCGTCCCGCCACGTCGACGTGCGTCACGTAGCGCCGCTTGCCGTCGCTGCCGTGGCCCATGCCGCGCCGCTGCCCCACCGTGACGAGCTCGACCGCACTGACCGAGCCGGCCGGGCGGCCCTCGCCGTCCACCACCTCGGCGGGGTGCAGCTCGACCCGCCTGGACAAGAACCCCTCGCGGCCCTCCGCGCTGCCGATGAAGCACACGTCCTGGCTGTCGGGCTTGCCCGCCGTGCGCAGCCCGAGGCGGCGGGCGTGGGCCCGCACCTCGCCCTTGGTCATGTCGCCCACGGGGAAGACCACCCGGGACAACGCGTCCTGCCCGAGCATCGACAGCACGTAGGACTGGTCCTTGTCGGGGTCGGCACCGCGGCGCAGCTGCCAGGCGGCGGGCGTCCCGTCGCCGCCGACGCGGGCGTGGTGGCCCGTGGCCAGGCGGTCGAAGCCGAGCCGGTCGGCCCGGTGCAACAGCCGATCGAACTTGATTGTGCGGTTGCACTCAATGCACGGATTCGGCGTCCGCCCCGACGCGTGCTCCCCCACATAGGGCGCCACGACGTTGCGGTCGAACTCCTCGGTCAGGTTGAAGACGTGGTGCGTGATGCCGAGTTGCTGGGCCACCCGGCGGGCGTCCTCGACGTCGGCGACCGAGCAGCAGCCCGAGTCCGACGCCCCGCCCCACAGCTTGAGCGTGGCGCCGACCACCTCGTGACCCTGCTCCACCAGGAGCGCCGCCGCCACGGAGGAATCGACGCCCCCCGACATGGCTACGAGCACCCGCATGGGACCAGTGTGCCACCGGGACGACCGGGATCCGGCCCCCTCGGCCCCCTCTGGCCCGTCAGCGCCCTCCGCGCAGTGCGGCGACCACGGCGGGGACCACGTCGAGGGCGCGGTCGATGTCCTCATCGGTCGTGCCATACCCCAGTGTGAAGCGGAGCGCACCCGCCGCCAGCTCCGGGGCGACACCCATGGCGGCGAGGACATGGCTGGGCTCGAGCGCCCCGCTGGCGCACGACGACCCGCCGGAGACGCAGACGCCCGCCTCCCCGAGCGCCACCAGGAGCTCCTCGCGCTCGACACCGGGGACGCACAGATGGAGGTGGCCCGGCAGCACCTCGACCCCGGGGGCGGCGCCCGGCGGTGACGACGGCACGGTGAGGGATGCGCCCTCGACCGTGGCGAGGAGCCCGTCGCGCAGGCGGTCACGCAGGTGGGCCACCCGCGGCGGCGCCGTGGCGCGCTCGGCGGCCACGAGCCGCAGCGCCGTGGCCAGCCCGACCGCGCCCGCCACGTCCTGGGTGCCGCTCCGTCGCTCGCGTTCCTGCCCGCCCCCGTACTGGCGGGGCTCGAGGACGACACGACTCCCGACGGCGAGCGCCCCGACGCCGACGGGCCCCCCGATTTTGTGCGCGCTGAGCGAGACCAGATCGGCCCCGGCGGTGACCTCGGCCAGGTCCAGCCAGGGCGCGGCCTGCACGGCGTCGGTGAACACGCACGCGGTGGGGGCGCGGCGGTGGATCGTCTCTATGAGGTCGGGCAGGGGCTGGATCACGCCGGTCTCGTTGTTGGCCGTCATGATGGCCACGCTCGTCACCCTCGACGACAACGTGCGGGCCAGTGCGTCTGGGTCGACGATGCCGAACCGGTCCACGGGGAGCTCGCGGGTGTCCATGCCGGCCTTGGCGGCCGCCCGGGCGGCCTCGCGCACGGCCGGGTGCTCGACGGCGGCGTAGAGGACCACGGCTTCGCCCCGCTCCAGCCGGGCGGCCTCGGCGGGCCCCAGCACGGCCAGGTTGGCGGACTCGGTGCCGCCGGAGGTGAAGACGATGTCGCCGGGTTCGCGCCCGAGGAAGGCGGCCACCTCCTCACGCGCCTCTTCGAGCAGGCGCCGGGCCCGCTGGGCCGGCGGGTGGCTGCCGGTCGGGTTCCCGAGAGGGCCGGCGCCCGCGTCGGCGTGCACCGCCGCCATGGCCAGCGCCACCTCGGGTCTGAGCGGCGCGGTGGCGGCGTGGTCGAGGTAGGTGACGGCGCTCATGCCGACCGTGCGGTCATGGGGCGCGGGTGTCAGGCGACGTACACGGTCTTGGCGTTGGTGAACTCCTTCAGGCCGAGTTCCGACAGCTCGCGCCCGTAGCCCGACCGCTTGATGCCGCCGAAGGGCAGCTCGGGCATGGAGGCCACCATGGCGTTGACGAAGACGGCGCCGGCCTCGATCCCCTCAATGCACTGCGCCACCTCGGCCTGGTCGGAGCCCCAGACGCTGGACCCCAGCCCGAACGACGTCGCATTCGCGGCCGCAATGGCGGCTGCCACGTCGGGGACACGGATCACCATGGCGACGGGACCGAACATCTCGACCTGGGCGATCGGCATGTCGGTCGTGACGCCCGAGAGCACGGTGGGCGGGAACCACCAGCCCTCGCCCTCGGGCAACGCCGCGCCGGCGTGCACCGTGGCGCCCTGCTTCAGCGCCTCGGCCACCTGCCCCACCAGCTCGTCGCGCTGCGCCTTGCTCACGATGGGCCCGATGTTGGTCGCCGGGTCGAAGGGATCGCCCACCACCAGTGCGTCCATCGACTCGATGAAGCGGGACTCGAACTCCTCGGCCACCGCGTCGACGACGATGAACCGCTTGGCCGCGATGCACGACTGCCCGTTGTTCTGCACGCGGGCGGTGACCGCCGTGTTCACGGCGGCCGGAAGGTCGGCACTGGCCAGCACGACGAAGGGATCGGAACCGCCCAGCTCGAGCACCGTCTTCTTCAACGCGTCACCGGCGGCTGCGGCGACCGACATGCCCGCCGGCTCGCTGCCCGTCAACGTCACCGCCGCGATGCGCGGGTCGTGGATCAGCGCGGCGACCTCGCTCGACGGGACGAACAGGTTGGAGAACGCCCCGTCGGGCAGTCCCGCCCGGCGGAACAGGTCCTCGATGGCCAGCGCGGTCTGGGGCACGTTGGACGCGTGCTTGAGCAGGCCGACGTTGCCCACCATGAGGGCCGGCGCGGCGAAGCGGATCACCTGCCAGAGCGGGAAGTTCCACGGCATGATGGCCAGCACCGCGCCGAGCGGCTGGTAGTGCACGTAGGACTTCGAGCCCGAGGTGGCGATGGGCTCGTCGGCCAGCAGCGCCTCGGCGTTCTCGGCGAACCAGCGCAGGCCGACCGCACACTTGGAGACCTCGGCCTTGGCGGCGGCGAAGGTCTTGCCCATTTCGGTGGTGAGGATGCGCGCCACGTCGGGCACCTCGCCCTCGAGCAGCTCCGCCGCCGTCAACAGGTGGCGCGACCGTTCCTTGTAGGTCGTCGTCCTGTACCCGGCGAAGGCGGCCACGGCCCGGTCGAGGATGGCGTCCACCTCGGCGGGCGTGTGGGCCGGGAATTCCTTCTCCGTCTTTCCGGTGGCCGGGTTGATGGTGGCGAAAGGCATGACAGCAGTTCTACCCGCTGCTCAGCCCGGCAGCCCCAGATGGGCGGGGACGGCCCGGCGCATGAGCTTCCCGGTGTCGGTGTGGGGCAGGTCCGAGGTGGCGAAGTACGACTTGGGCCGCTTGTACGGGGCCAACCGGGCCGACGCGGCGGCCCGCAGGGCCTCCTCGGCGGACGACCGGCCGCGGCCGTCGGCCACGTAGGCGACGCAGACCCGCTGGCCCCACTGCTCGTCCGGCAGCCCGAAGACGGCCAGCTCGGCGATGCCGTCCACGGCGGCGAGGACGTTCTCGATCTCGGCGGGGTACACGTTGACGCCCCCGCTGATGATGAGGTCGTGGCGCCGGCCGGTCAGGTAGAGGAAGCCGTCCTCACCGAGCTGGCCCAGGTCGCCGACGGTGCACGCCGACCCGTTCCAGGCGGCCGCCGTGGCGGCGGGGTCGTCCCAGTAGCTGAAGCGGGCGAAGTCGGGCATGTCGCACCAGATGGTCGCCTGCGGCGCCGACGCCTTCTGCCTCGGGAATGGTCCCGGCGGCCACCGCGTCGTCGGTGACCGGGACGATGCGGAGCCGGCGGCCCGGGCGAGCCCGGCCGACGGTGCCGGGGTGCTCGAGCCAGTCCTCCGGTGGGCACACCGAGAACTGGGCCTCGGTGGAGCCGTAGAACTCCCAGACGCCGCCGGGCCGGACTCGTCCCATGATGGCGCGCTTGACCGGGTCGGGACACGGCGCCCCGGCGTGGGCGAGGAGGCGCAGGGAGTCGAACCGCTCGTCCGGGCCGAGCGCCGGGTGCTGGAGCATCCGCTGCAGGTGGGTCGGGACGAGGAACGCCGTCGTGGGGTGGTGGCGCCGGAGCGTGTCGAGGGCGGTGGCGGCATGGAAGCGGCTGAGGATGGCCAACGACCCGCCGGCCAGGAGCGTGCAGCCGGCGAAGCGGATGGAGACGGTGTGGTACATCGGCGAGCACACCATGTGCAGGTCGTCGGGTTGGAAGTGCCAGACGTTGGCCTCGTCCTCGAACACCTCCTGTGCGGTGCGTTCGTCCCAGAGGCCGGTGGTGACGCCCTTGGGCTTGCCGGTTGTGCCCGACGTGTAGTGCATGGGTCGGGTCAGCGGGTACGGGGCCAGTTCGGTCGGGCGGCCCTCCTCTATGAGGTCGTGCAGCTCGGGCTGGGTGAAGACGCGCACCGTGGGGCGGGCATCGTCGGCCAGGTCGTCCCGCTCGGCCGCGGTGAGGGTGGCGTTGAGCATGACCGGGATGAGGCCGACGCGGGCCGCACCGAGGGCTGCACATATGAGGTCGGCCGACGAGCCCAGGGCGAAGACGACCCGGTCACCCCTGGTGCAGCCCCGGGCCAGGAGGGCGCCGGCGGCCCGGCGCTGGCGGTCCTCGGCGTCGGGTGCGTGCAGGAGCTCGACGGATGGGGCAGGGGCATCCCCGGGCACCGGGGCAGGTTACGCCCGCCCGCCCTTACGATTGCCCCCTGGTGGGCACGACCTCATACAGGGACGACATCGGGCGGGCCCGGGCGCTGCTGGAGCAGGCTCGCCGCGTCGTCGTGCTGACGGGGGCCGGGATCTCCACCGATTCGGGCATCGCCGACTTCCGGGGGCCACAAGGGGTGTGGACCAAGGACCCGGAGGCCGAGAGGATGGCGACGTTCCAGGCCTACGTGTCGGACCCCGAGCTGCGGGCGCGGGCGTGGCAGAGCCGCCTGTCCTCATCGATGTGGTCGGCCCAGCCGAACGCGGGGCACCGCGCGCTCGTCGATCTGGAGCGCAGCGGGCGGCTCGACCTGCTCGTCACGCAGAACATCGACGGGCTGCACCGGAAGGCGGGCAGCGACCCGGACCGGATCGTCGAGATCCACGGGACGTCGCTCGAAGTGGTGTGCCTCCGTTGCGGCGACCGTCAGCCGGCCGAGCCGGTCCACGACCGGGTCCGGGCCGGCGAGACCGACCCGACGTGCATCGCGACGATCGGCGACGAGGTCATCGGAGACACGGTCTGCGGCGGCATCCTCAAGTCCGCCACCATCAGCTTCGGTCAGAGCCTGGTGGCCGAAGACCTCATGAGGGCCGAGGAGGCGGCGGCCGGCTGCGACCTGCTTCTGGCGGTGGGCTCGACCCTCGCCGTCTTCCCGGCGGCGGGCCTCGTGCCGACCGCCGTGCGGCACGGGGCGGTAGCCGTCATCGTCAACGGCGAGCCCACGGAGATGGACGGTCTGGCCGACGTGGTCCTGCGCGAGCCCATCGGCGAGTGCCTGCCCGCTCTGATGGAGGGGCTCAGCGCTAGTTCTGGCTCGTAGACCCGCCGCCGCCCTTGGCCTTGCGGCGAGGCTTCAGCGCGAACCACCAGATGCTGGCGATCGTGCCCAGCGTCACCGCGGCGGCGGCAACCGGCTTGACGACTTTGTGCCCCCCGCTCTTGGCCATGGGCGCACCTTACCCGGCGAGGCTGGGAACGACCCGGGACGCAGCCCCCCTGGTGGGTCGCACCGTCGGGCGTCGGCCGCCGGGCGCACCGGCGCCCGTGGCACGCGGCACGTGCTCGGGCGGTCAGACGCTGACGCGTCCCGACCGCTCTGTCATGAAATCCCGTGCGGCGTTGACCAGGGCGTCGAAGGGCCGCTGATCCATGGCCTCTTCCGGATGCCACTGGACCGCCAGCACGAACCGGGCCGACGGCAACTCGACCGCCTCCACCACGCCGTCCCCGGCCCGGGCGGTCACGACCAGGTCGCGGCCCAGATCGCGGATGGCCTGGTGGTGCGAGCAGCGGACGGTGGTGGCCGGCCCGAAGACAGCAGCCGTCGCCGTCCCGGGCACCGTGTGCACGTCGACGTCCGAGAAGACCAACGGCGCGTGGCGGTGGTCGATGTTCCCGACCACGTCGGGCAGGTGCTGATGCAGCGTGCCACCCAGGTACACGTTGAGCACCTGGCAGCCCCGGCAGATGGCCAGCACCGGCAGGTCGGCCTCGAGGGCGGCGGCCAGCAGGGCCCGCTCGCTGGCGTCGCGGTTCACATCGACGCCGCCCACCTCGGCATCGGGCTCCTCGCCGTACGCCGCGGGGTCCACGTCTCCCCCGCCGGTCAGGACCAGGCCGTCGAGCACGGCGACGACTTCGGCCGCCCCCGCCTCGGGGCCACCCGGGGCCCTGCTGGGCGGCGGCAGGAGCAGTGGACGGCCGCCCGCGGCCGCCACCAACTCGAAATAGGACTCGGGCAGAACCGCAGCCCGGCGCTCCCAGGAGCTCCAGGCCACGTCGGCCACGTAGGTCGTCACGCCAACAAGAGGGAGCACGAGTCCAGCGTACCGACGTACTGGACGCCCGACGGCGCTGCGGTCAACATGGCGCATGACCGCACCAGGACGTGAGCTCATCGACGCCGCCATCGCCGACGGGTCGGTCGACACCGTCATCGTGGCCTTCCCCGACATGCACGGCCGCCCCGTCGGGAAGCGGGTGACGGCCGACTTCTTCACCGCGCACGCGGCGGACCATGGGATCGAGGCGTGCGACTACCTGCTCGCGGTCGACGTCGACATGAACCCCTTGCCCGGGTACCGCTTCACCAACTGGGACACCGGCTACGGCGACTTCGTCTGCCGGCCCGACTACGACACCGCCCGCCTGCTCCCCTGGCTCGAGGGCACGGCGATCGTCATCGGCGATCTGACCGACGAGCACGGAGGACACGTCGAGGTGTCGCCCCGCCGGATTCTGCGCCGTCAATTGGAGCGGGCGGCAGAACGCGGCCTGCGCATCTGCAGCGCCACCGAGCTGGAGTTCTTCCTCTTCAAGGAGTCCTTCGAGGAGGCCGACGCCAAGGGCTGGAAGGACCTGACGCCGCACACCTCCACGATTGAGGACTATCAGCTACTGCAGACATCACGCGAGGAGTACGTCCTGCGCCGCATCCGCAACGAAATGTGCGCGGCGGGTATCCCGGTCGAAACCTCGAAGGGCGAGGCGGGGCGCGGCCAGCACGAGGTGAACGTCGTCTGGGACGAAGCGCTCGTCACGGCCGACCGTCACCTTGTCTTCAAGAACGGCATCAAGGAGATCGCGGCGCAAGAAGGCAGAGCGACAACATTCATGGCCAAATGGACGATGGACGATGTGGGGTCGTCGTGTCACGTGCACACGAGCCTGTGGGATCTCGAGAGCGGCGAGGCGCTGATGGCGCCCGGTGCCGGGAACGACGACGGCGCACCTCACCCGAGCGGTCTGTCGAAGCTCGGCCGTCATTTCCTCGCCGGCCAGTTGCACGCGGCCAAGGAGCTGGCCTGGATGGCGGCGCCCACCGTCAACTCCTACCGGCGCTACGTGCCCGGCAGCTGGGCTCCCACGGCGGCGGTCTACGGCGAGGACAACCGCACCTGCGGTTTCCGCCTGGTCGGGCACGGGGCGGGACGGCGAGTGGAGTCGCGTATCCCGGGGGCGGACGTGAACCCGTATCTCGTGCTGGCGGGGGCCATTGCGGCAGGCCTGTACGGCGTCGACCACGAGCTCGAGCCCGGCGACCCCTACCCGGTCAACGCCTACGAGGCGACCGACGTGCCGCGCATCCCCTCGACGCTGATTGAGGCCATCGACGCGCTGCGCCATTCGGAAGTGGCGCTCGAGGCGTTCGGGCCCGACGTGCACCACCATCTCCTCAACACGGCCGAGCAGGAGTGGCTGGCCAGCAACCGCCACGTGACCGATTGGGAGCTGGCCAGGAACTTCGAGCGGATCTGAGCGGCGCCCCGGCGCCCCGTCGCCCCGTCGCCCGGTCGCTCAGTCGCCGGAGACGAGATCCTCCAGGAAACGGGGCAGTCGTCCGGCCCCGAAGTCGAAGAATCGCGCCCACGCCGGCGTGACGGAGATGCGGACCATCGCGTCGTAGGTCGCGCGCACCGATCGCTCGAACGCCGCATGGTCCGTTCCCTCCATGGTCTTGTGTGCCGCCTCGAGATACTCATCGGGGACACCGTCGACCGTGTCCATCCGCGCCGGCCCGCGCAGGAGGACGGACTGCGCGCCCGCGGGTGTGCTGGCGTCGTCGATGGTCACGGCGACATGCGGACGGACCGCCAGGGCCCCGACCTTCGGCGCGGTCGTGGCCGTACAGACGACGACCGCATGGCCGTTCCAGTAGAACCCGCACGGGATGACTCGAGGGAAGCCGTCGGGACCGTCGTAGGCGAGTCGGGCCAACGGAGCCGACCGCAGCAGCGCCTGGGCGCCGGGATGGGCGAGTTCCTGCGCGAGTTCGTCACGGTCCATTGCAGGTCGTTACCCTCGGCCCGGCGACGTCGGTCCTGCACGTGGCCGGAGCCCGAATCACCGAAACCGCGGACTCCGGACAGGGACTGGGAGCGGGGGCCCCACGATAAGGTCGCCCGGTCATGCTGCGCTCGCAATTGTGCTCGGCCGAATCGTTGCGCTCGCCGGCCCTGCGGGCCTGGGCCGAGCGGCTGCGGCCGATGTGGGCGGCGGGCGACGATGCCCGTGACGTCATGCTCCACCGCAAAATGTGGGAGTGGCTCTTCATCGCAGAAGCACTGCACGAGCGGGACATGTTGGCCGACGGGCGCCGCGGGGTCGGGTTCGGCGTGGGGAAGGAGCCACTGGTGGCGCTCTTCGCCGCCGCCGGCTGCGACATCGTGGCCACCGACCAGCCGCACGAGTCCGCCGTGGCGTCGGGCTGGACCGACTCCGAGTTGGAATGGGCCGGCGGGCTGGGGGGCCTGAACGACTTCGGGTTGTGTGCGCCGGACGAGTTCGGGGAACGGGTGACGTACCGCCCCGTCGACATGAACGCGCTGCCGGCGGACCTGCAGGGGTTCGACTTCGCGTGGTCGTCGTGCGCTCTGGAGCATCTCGGGACACTGGGCGCCGGCATGGACTTCGTCGTCGCACAGATGTCGTGTCTGCGGCCCGGGGGCGTGGCGGTGCACACGACCGAGTACCTGGTGTCGTCCAACGAGTCGACGGTCGAGGCGGGGGGGACCGTGTTCTACCGGCGGCGGGACATTGAGGGTCTGGTGGCGCGACTGCGGCGGGCCGGCCACGCGGTCGACATCGACTACACGTTGGGGTCGACGCCCGACGACGTGCACGTGGACGTGCCGCCCTACACCGACGTGCACCTGCGCACGGAGCTGGCCGGCCACGTCACCACGTCGTTGGCGCTGATCGTGACGAAGGGCCGGGGGCGGCGCGGACGAGGGCTGCTGCGACGGGGGTGACCGGGGGGAGGCGCCGGGAGGGCGACGCCCTCAGTCGGTGAGGCGGCGGCCGTTGAGCCGCTTGTGGATGGCCTTCGTCTTCTCGTACAGGTTGACGAACTCCTTCAGCAGCGCGGCATAGGTCCCGGAGGCGGCCGGGTCGGGCTCGTAGGTGGCCTTGACGGTCACGGTGCCGGGGATGTCGGCGATGGTGAGGTGGCCGAGGGCGAGCAGCGTGAGGAGCCCGGCGCCGCGCACGTTGGCCAGAACGGGCTCGTCGATCTGGCGGATGGTGCGGCCCAGGGCGTCGGCGTGGATCTGCGACCACAGGTCCGAGTTGGCGCCACCGCCCACGAAGGCGAGGGACTCGAAGGGGCGCTTGGTGAACTTCTCGACGGCCCCGAGCAACCAGGCGGAGTTGAGCGCGACGCCCTCGAACACCGCCCGCACCATGTCGGCCCGGGTGGACGACAGCGAGATGTTGTGGAAGCCGCCCCGGATGGTGTGGTCGTCGACGGGTGAGCGCTCGCCGTTCAGCCACGGGGTGAACAGGACGCCGTGGGAGCCGACGGGGACGGCGGCGGCGGCGTCGTTGAGGGTGCCGAAGAAGCCGTCGGGTGGGCCGGACGGGGCGGCGTCGGCGCCCAGGCCCCGGAGGGCGGGGCGTGCGAGGGCGTCGTCGGGGAAGAGCATGTTGTCGCGCAGCCAGGTCAGGCAGGCACCCCCGGTCTCGTGCTCGTCGGCGACGAGGTAGCGGCCCGGGATCCCCGAGGGGAAGGAGGCGATGTTGGTCAGCGCGTCGGTCTTCTTGAAGGGCACGTGGCAGCTGATCCAACTGGAGGTCCCGATGTAGAGGTGCCCGTCGAAGTCGGCCACGGCGCCCGAACCGACCGCAGCCGAGTGCAGGTCCCCGGTCCCGGCGACCACGGGCGTACCCGGCAGGAGGTCGAGCTCGGCGGCGGCGTCAGGGGCCAGGCCGCCGAGCACGCTGCCGGTCGGCACCAGCCCGGGCAGCTTGGCCCGCTCGAGCCCGGCGAGGTCGATGAGCGCGTCGTCATAGGCGATCGCCCCGATGTCGCGGTTGTCCGTCACCCAGTGCAAGGTGATGGAGTCGTGCGACGCCCGGGCCAACCCGGTGAGGCGCAGGTTGAGGTAGTCGACCGGCTCGAGGAAGACCGCCGCCGCGGCGTAGACGTCGGGGCGGTGCCGGCGCAGGAAGTGGATGTGGCCGACCGGGTCCTTGCCCGAGAGGCTCGGGATGCCGCCGGTGCGGCGCACCCACTTGGCCAGCTTGGAAGCGGAGTAGCCCTGGACGTTCAGCGCGCCGCGCACCGTCTCGCGGACGGCACGGGCGCCCCGGGAGTCCATCCAGGTGATGGCCGGACCGATGGCGGCTCCACTGACGTCGACGGGCACGGTGCCCGACCACTGGGAGGTGCAGCCGATGCCGACGATGTCGCCGGGGGCCACCCCGCTGTCGGCCAGCGCCCGCCGGGCCGACGCCGCGATGGCGTCCCACCAGGCCTGCGGGGACTGCTCCGCTCCCCCATCGTCGGTGAGATCAATTCCGACCGCCTGGAAGGCGTGGGCCACGACCCGGCCGGTGGACGCCAAAACGGCCACCTTCGGACCGCCGGTACCGAGGTCGACGGCCAGCACGTGTGGCGTCGTCGAATCGATGGGGCGGACCTCGGTGGCCGTTGTCGGCATGGCGAGTCAGCGTATCGAGCGAGGCCGGCCCGTTTCCGGGCCGGCCTCAGATCCTGCTCGCTCGACGAGGTCGGTCAGTCGGCCAGGGCGGCCTCGGTCTCGATCTCGATCACGACCTTGTTGCCCACCACGACACTGCCGTCGAGCAGCGAGTGGTTGAAGCTGACGCCGAAGTCACGCCGGTCGATGGTGGCGGTGGCCGAGAAGGCGACCACGGTCTTGCCCTCCTGCATGGAGGCGCCCTCCCCGAGGAACTCGAGGTCGAAGTCGACCGACTTCGTGACGCCGCGGATGGTCAGGTCGGTCGACATCACCCAGTTGGTCTCGTCGACCCGGCGCAGGCCCTTGCCGACCAGGGTCAGGGTCGGGTGGTTGGGGACGTCGAGGAAGTCGTTGGTGCGCAGGTGCTCGTCCCGCTGGACCTGACCGGTGAAGATGCTGGCGGCCTGGACGGTGGCCTGCAGGGTCGACTCCTCGGGCTTCTCGGCGACGGTGAAGCTGCCCTCCACGTCGGTGAAGCGGCCCCGTACCTTCGTGCCGACCAGGTGGCGGGCGACGAAGCCGACATCGGTGTGGGCCGGGTCGATCGTGTATGTCCCGACCTTCGGAAGGGTAGTGGTGCTGGTAGTCGTGCTCATTTGCTGATCTCCTTGGTTGGACCGGATTTCGTTGTACGTATTATATCTGACTACACAGATACTTGTCAATCAGATATAATAGGAATCGGAGTTGAAATCAGGGAGACTGAGGAAAGCGACATGGGAACGGCGACCATCCCGGCGAAGGGCGGTGACCAGGAGTCGGGAGGAGTGCGCCCCGACGAGGGTGCCGGCGCCGAGGAGGGCGCAGGTCAGCCCGGGGGCACGTGCGGCGTCTTGGACCAGATGTCCGACGAGCGCATCCGTCTCATGGGCCTGATCGTGCGAACGCATCGCCGGTTGACCGAGTCTCTGGGCCGGGAGCTCGAGCAGAACATCGGGATCCCGCTGGTCTTCTTCGATGTCCTGATCCACGTCGGTGGCGCCCCCGATCGGCGGCTGACCATGTCCAGGCTCAGTGCCGACGTGGCGCTGACCACCGGTGGGGTGACGCGCCTGGTCGACCGGATGGTCGAGGCGGGGCTGGTGGCGCGGGAGAACTGCCCGAGCGATCGGCGGAGCATCTACGTCGTGCTGACACCGGAGGGGCAGGCCGTCCTCGACCGGGCCGTGGCCGAGCACATCGACGGGATCGACCGTCACCTGATGGCTCATCTCAGTGCAGGCGACCGGGCCGCCCTGGAGGACGCTTTGCAGAAGGTCCTCGACGCCGGCTGCTGAAACGTCGCTCCCCCGTATTCTTCGGGCCGCCCGCTCCGGGGCAAACTTCGGGTAGGACTCGGGGTCACGCGCGTCGACATGTGTCGCACCGCGCGTCCGCCCGGAGAGGAGAAGGCCATGGAGCGCAGGGTTCTCGGAGGTACCGGCATCTCGGTGAGTGGGTTCGCTCTCGGGACGATGATGCTCGGCGCCCAGGGGAACACCGACCACGACGAGTCGATCCGCATGATCCACACCGCGCTCGACGCCGGCGTCAACTTCGTCGACACCGCCGACGTGTACTCCCGGGGCGAGTCCGAAGAGATTGTCGGCAAGGCGCTGGCTGGACGGCGCGACGACGTCGTGCTGGCCACCAAGTTCGGGCTCCCCGTGGGCCGCGACCCCAACCGGCAGGGCGCATCACCCCGCTGGATCGCCCAGGCCGTCGATGCGAGCCTGCGGCGCCTCGGCACCGACTACATCGACCTCTACCAACAGCACCGACCCGACTACGACACCGATCTCCATGAGACGCTGGGTGCGCTGTCGGATCTCGTTCGGGCGGGCAAGGTCCGCTTCATCGGCTCGTCGACGTTTCCGGCCGACCTCGTGGTGGAGGCGCAGTGGGCGGCCGAACGCCGCGGCCACCACCGCTTTCGCACGGAGCAGCCGCGCTACTCCATCCTCACTCGGACCATTGAGGGCACCGTGCTTCCGGTCGCGCAGCGACACGGCATGGGCGTGTTGTCCTACGGACCGCTGAGCAGCGGATGGTTGTCGGGACGGGCCGATCCCACCCGGGGCCATCGGACGATCACCGCCCCCCGGGCGTTCGACCTGGACGTGCCGGCCAACCGGGCCAAGCTGGAGGCTGTCGGTGCGCTGACGGAGCTGGCCGCGGAGGCTGGACTCCCCCTGACCCATTTGGCGACCGCGTTTGTCCGGGCCCATCGGGCCGTCACCTCGGTCATCATCGGGCCGCGGACACCGGAGCAGCTGGACGACCTCCTCGCCGGAGCCGACGTCGTGCTCAGTGACGACGTCCTGGACCGCATCGACGAGATCGTCCCCCCGGGGTCCGAGCTCAATCCCGACGACAACTATCTCGCCTCGTCGCCCGCTCTCACCAACGCGCGGCTGCGTCGGCGCTCCTAGCCCGAAGCTCGGAGGGGTCCCGTGTCGACCTGCCAGGATGGACCGAGCCCGACCGAGGAGTGATGCGGGGGATGTCGCCACCCACGAGCCACACGCTGGACGTCCCCGGCGCGCGTTTGTACTTCGAGGTGCGGGGCTCGGGCCCTCCGTTCATGCTGATCGGTCACCCGATGGACGCTTCGGGGTTTGCCGGTATCGCGTCGGCGCTGGCCGAGGCCTTCACGGTCGTGACCTACGACCCTCGAGGCTTTGGCCGAAGCACCATCGACGACCCCGACCAGGACGGCGAGCCGGTCCTGCTGGCCGACGACGTCCGCCGGGTGCTCGAAGCGGCCGTGGGCAAGGTGCCCGCCCATGTCTTCGGGAGCAGTGGAGGCGCGGTCACGGGGCTCGCCCTGGTCGCCCGCCACCCCGAGCACGTCGGAACCCTCATCGCCCATGAGGCGCCGCTCGCCCTGCTCCTGCCAGAGGCCGAGCAGGCGCGGGCGGCATTCCACCGGATAGACGACACGTACCGCGAGAGTGGCATGAGCGCAGCGTGGCAGGCCTTCGGTTCCTTTACCGGCTTGACCATCGCCCAACAGGACCCGGCCGCCGATCCGCCGGCGCCGTCGCCCCAGGAGGTCGCGACGAGCACGCGCTTCTTCGAGCACGGCCTGCTGCCCATCGCTCTGTACCAACCAGATTTCGCGGCCCTCCAGGCCGCGCCGACCCGGCTCATCGTGGCGGGGGGAACGGCCTCGAGGGGTCAGTTTCCGCAGCGCACGTCCGTGGCACTCGCCGCACGCCTGGGGACGCCGCTGATGGACTTCCCGGGGGGCCATGCCGGCTTCACCACCGAGCCGGGCGAGTTCGCGTCGGTCCTCAGACGCGCCGTGGCGTAGCTCACCCAGGCCGACGCGGCGATTCGTGGTCGGCTACCGGGGCGATCTCCCCGTGCTGGACACGGCGCCGTCGCCGAACAAGCATTGCATCATGGTCTTCTCGGCTACGGGGTCGCCTCGTCACGCAGGACCACGGCACTCGGAGGGTTGGTACGGGGAAGACCTCACGGACTTCTCGCTGCGAACCGGTGACCGGATGTTCATTCCGTGCGAAGGCGGACCATGCAGCAGTCGGCTCGAGGTGTTCCCACCGCGCCTCGAGATTGAGGAAGGAAACGGGCTCTACGTGCTTGTCGACGACGGCCCGACCGACGCCTGGACGTACCAATTCGTCGCCGCGACCGACGGCGATTCGTGACGCTCCCCTGAAACACGAGGAGTCGCCAGGGGAGCCACCCGGCCGGTGCACCCAACCGCACGGTCAGCTCTCGACGGATCGGGCGAGCCGCTCCAGGGTGACGGTCATGTTCCGACGGTTTTGCTCCTCCCGGTCGTCGACCCCGGACGTCTGCGTGCTGAACGCAATGACGGACTCGGGGCGCAGGTCCTCACTCCATTCCGTGACACGGCTCCCCGACTCGGTCGGGTCGATGCGGTAACCCCACGTCGAGTAGTGGAAGTCCATCATTGAGCACTCGAACGCGAAGGCCCGGCCGGCGTCGGCTTCGATGACCTTGCCCTGCGTCGTCCACTCATGCGTGCCGTTGCGGTTGTGGCCGTCGAAGGTCGCGCCGACGACCGGACCGTCGTACCCTTCGTGCCACTCACAGGTATGGCATTCCTCCGACCACTCGCCCATGCGCGTCACGTCAGAAATGGCGGCGTACACCCGCTCAGGCGGGGCGGAGATGTCACGGGAGATCTCGAGCCGCTTGGTCACACAGCGAAGTTCACTACAGCCGCCCAGCGGTGTCGACCCGAGTCAACGACCTACCGGTCCTTCAGCCTCCCGCCAACCACTGCAGGACTTCTGGTCGACGAGTCAGCGCAATGAAATGCCCTTCGCCGGGGAGAAGAGCGATCGATGCACCAGGAATCCGGTCGGCGAGAAGCCGGCCCCATGATTCCGGCACCAACGGGTCGGCGGTCCCCTGGAAGACGCGCACCTCCGTCGACAGATCCTCCGGGTCGAATCCCCATGGGGCAACGAGAGCGCGGTACTCGTCGACGACACCACGAGAGTTCGCAGCCCCCTCAGCCAGAACGGTGGGGAGCCATCCACCTTGCTCCCTCACGCTGGCGACTTCGGCGTCAGGTTGTCCCCGCACTGAGGCTCGCAGGAGTATCCGGGGGAAATGCCGCCCAAGAAGACGGTTGCCGGCGGCGACGGTTCGCACCGCCATCGGTGTCCGTCGCGCCAGAACGGCCAGGGCATGATCGAGGTGGTTCAACTGCTTGAAGGTGATCGGATCGTCGAGAGGCGGACATCCGGCAATGACTGCACATCTGGCAACCCTTCCGGCGAGTTCGAAAGCAGCGGCCAGAGCGTATTGCCCACCTTCTGACCAACCCATGACACGTACCGTCTCCACCTCGAGGTGATCGAGAAGCGGAACGAGGTCAGTGCGGACCCAGGGACGCACGCCATGACCCGCCAAGCGATCCGTGCGGTTGATGCCGGGCCGGTCGGGAGAGATGACACACAAGCCGAGAGACCGAGCCGGGCCGTCGGCGGGACTCACATCATGTCCGCTCACCAATCCACCGTGGCAATTGACCACCGGCAGACCGGCCGGGTCGCCATAGATCGTGAAGCCCAAGGTGCGACCGCCAGGAAGCTCCAAAATGTGGTCGCCAAGTGTCGGATGCATGATGGGCCTCAATGACTGCTCGTGACGCCAGCGAGAGACTGACGGAAGTCTTGAGCTTATGTGGGGAGCGTTCGCACGCTGAGTCTCGGCATGTGGGCCCACTCTGCGAACGGTGCGACGCACGCCAGGCGAGCAAGTCGAAAGGTGACTCAACGACCGGCAGCCGTCGAGCTCCACAGAGGGCAAAATGGATGTATGGATCTCGAGAGCGCGACCCAGGAGCTCTATGGGTTGTCTCCAACGCAGTTCACTGCCGCCCGAAATACCAAGGTATCTGAAGCTCGCAAAGCGGGCTTCGCCGCTGTCGCCGCTGCACTGAAGCAGCTCCGCAAGCCATCGGCCGGCGCGTGGCTGGCCAACCTTCTCGTGCGCGAACGACCCGAAGAGATAGAGAACCTCATTGAGCTGGGCGACAGTCTACGAACGCCCAAGAGCAAACCGGGAGGCGACGAGATCCGGAAGGTCTCGAAGGAGAAAGTTGCTGCCGTCTCCAAGCTGATTCGACACGCAAAAGCAAGAGCATCGCAATCGGACCACGCTGTTTCGGCGTCAGCGATCGAGGAGCTCGAAACGACGCTCGACGCCGCCTTTGCGGATCCTCGAGCTGCCGCGGAACTCCGTCAAGGTCGTCTCACCAGCGGGTTGCGCTATTCGGGTCTCGGTTTCACCGCGCAACCCCACACCGGGTCGTCATCGCGCACAAAGGGCCGTGGGTCCGACCGCAGCGCTCGACCAGAGGCCGACCACATCGCCGCGAAGCGCAACCTGGAGAAGGCAAACCACGAAGCGGAGCAAGCCGATGCCCTGGTGCAGAAGGCGAGACAAGCGGTCAAGAGGACTGCCGCTGAACTGACTCGGCTCGAGTCGGCCGCAGCGCTGGCCGTACGACGATCCAAAGAGGCGCACGCCCGGGCGTCAGCAGCCAAGAAGAAGCTCGGCAAGGCTCGCTAGCCCATCCACCTGTTATGGTCGCTTCGAGAGGATTCACACATTCCTAACGCCTTCGGGTCGCAGGGATCGAAGAACTGCTGACCTTGCGGTCACAGGCAAATCCTGGACGAGGTTCGCCTCGCTGTACCTCTTCTTGATGTCATCTCGACTGGGCCGGAGTGGCTCTGTCGCCTGGCTGACGTGTGTGCGTTCACCCGCATGACGCCGCGTCTGGCGCGAGAGTGCACACCGAGACATGAGGAGACCACCGTGATCGCTGTATATGTGAAGCCCGAAGCGTTGACCGTTGAGCAGTACAACAAGGCTCGCAAGGGCCTGGACGCCTCTGGAGCAAACATGGAGGGGCGCAAGCACCACTCCTGCTTCGGGGAAGATGGGCAGCTCATGGTCTTCGAGATCTGGGATTCCAAGGAGAGCTACGACGCCTTCGGGAAGTTCCTGATGCCCGTTCTCCAAGAGGTCGGGATTGTGCCTTCGTCGCAGGACATCATGGAAGTCGTGAACCTCGAGCAATAGCGGTCGTCGTCGGTCGGAAACCGATCATCACCCCGCTCCCACCAGTGCCCCCGGAGGGCACCTGCCGGCCCCGCTCGTCTGTCCGGACGGGAATGCCGAGCAGTCCGAAACCCCTCTGGCTACGGTGAGGCCCTGATGACCGATCGACTGCGCGACAAGGTGGCGATCGTCACGGGCGGGGGTGACGGCATCGGACGCGGCATTGTGCGGCGCTTCGCCCGCGAGGGCGCCCGCGTCCTGGTCGCCGAGATCGACGACGACGCCGGCGAAGCCGTGGCCTCGTCCTGCCGGGACGAGTTCGACGCCGACGTCCGCTTCGTCCATACCGACGCCAGCGTCAAGGACGACGTCACCGCCATGGTCTCCACCTCCGTGCAGATCTGGGGCACGGTCGACATCCTCGTGAACAACGCCTGGGGTGGCGGCACACTCGGTCGCCTGGAGTCCATGACGGACGAGCAGATGCAGTGGGGCCTCTCCATGGGCCTGCTGGGCCCGTTCTGGGGCATGCAGGCGGTGTTCCCGGTCATGAAGGCGAAAGGGGACGGGGCCGTCATCAACCTGTGCTCCCTGAACGGCGTGAATGCGCACATGGGCACGACGTCCTACAACGTCGCCAAGGAGGCGTTGCGGACGGCCAGCCGGACCGCGGCCCGCGAGTGGGCTCCCTGGCAGATCCGCGTCAACGTCATCTGCCCCGGCGCCAAGTCGGCGGCCACCCGCTCGGTCTTCGAGGCGCACCCTGAGCTCGAAGCGGCCGCCGACGCGTCCAACCCCATGGGGCGTCTCGGCGACCCCGAGGACGACATCGCGCCCGTGGCCGTGTTCCTGGCCAGCGAGGACGCCCGCTACCTGACCGGCAACACGCTCTTCGTCGACGGTGGCGGCCACATCAACGGCGTCCAGTGGGCGCCCGACCTCGGCGACTGAGCCGGCCCGGACGGCCGGCATGCCTGTATGACCACCCTCCGTGGCATGACCGCCGTCGTGGCCGGCGCCGGACCCGGCGTCGGGAGGGCGTGCGCCACGGCACTCCGACGGGAGGGCGCCGATGTCGTGGTGGCGGCCCGGGACGTCGCCCGCCTGGACGCCATGGTTTCCGAGATGCTCGCCGCCGCCCCGTCCGGACCCCAGCTGCTGCCCATCGCCTTCGACTTCGCCGACCTCGACTCGTGCCGGGCGCTGGTGGATCGGACGCTGGACCTGCTCGGCCGGATCGACATCCTGGTCAACGTGGCGACCGCCGGTGGTGCGACCACGGCCATCACCGAGGGCGAATGGGAGTCGTGGCGCCGGGCCTTCGAGGTCAACGTCATCGGGACCATGGAGCTGAGCCGCCTGGCGGCCAGGGCCATGAACGCCAACCCGGGTGGCTCCGTCATTCAGGTCGGCACCATCGGGACACGGGCGCTGCCTCCGGGCCGGTCCCGCTACACGGCCACGAAGAGCGCCATGGTCACCGCGTCCCTCACCATGGCCAAGGAGCTCGGCCGCTCCCACGTCCGGGTCAACGTGGTCACGCCCGGCTTCACGACGGGCGCGCCGCTCACCGCGATGATGGAGTCCATCGCCGCCCGCACCGGCGAAACGGCCGGCGAGGTCTCCGCCCGGGTGGCCGCCGGCGCATCGCTGCGCCGCCACGTCGATCCCGCCGACGTCGCCGAAGCGGTGGTCTTCCTGGCCGGCCCCGGCGCGCGCAACATCACCGGGGTGGAACTGCCCGTCACGGCGGGACGGTGACCGGCCGATGAGCCGCCGTCACCACGTCCGCTGGTTGTTCCACTCGACGGCGATGGTGGCCGACTACGACCTGGCCGTCCGCAACTTGGGCGTCATCGTGGGCCTGGCGGTCCTTGAGTACGGCGAGTCCGACGCACCCGGTATCGGACGCCGCGGCGGCATGGCCTGGGTCGGGGACAATGCCATTGAGATCGGCCAGCCCATCGTCGAGGGCGGTGCGGCCCAGTTCGTCTCCCGCTTCGGTGGCGGCATGCATTCGATTGCCCTGCAGGTCGAGGACCTCGAAGCGACCATGGCGCACCTGCAACAGCAGGAGGTGCACATCGCGGCCCGGCCCCTCCCCGACATGTGCTTCAGCGACCCACGCGACACCGGCGGCGTCTTCTTCCAGTGGAGCACCTTCGAGCTCCCGGTCGATCCCCGCTTCGGTGGCGCCCGCCCCGACCCGCCTCCCGCCGCCCGAGTTCTGGCGCCGGCCACGCACCACGCCTTCATCGGCGCCCTGGTCGACGATCCCGTCGCCTGGGCCACCAGCTTCGCCACGCTGCTCGGCACCACCGTCACCTTCGTGCACGCCGACGCGCCACCGGGCCACCCCGTCGCCGGCGTGTCGCTCGGCGACTGCACGCTGGCCCTCTACCCGCTGCCCGGGGCCGACGGTCCCGCCCTCTGGGGCCGCATCGACGAACGGCCGCGCACCCACCTGGTGGCCCTGCGCGTCGAGGACCTGCCCGCGGCCGCCGACGCACTCGCCGGAGCCGGGATCTCCATGGTGCGCCGCGAAGCCGACCTCGTCGTGCTCGACCCGGCCGCGACCGGAGGTGTCCAGGTCGCCCTCACCGGGTCGCTTCTCCCGGGCGATCCGCGCCGCTGAGCCGCGTCAGCCGGGCCCGTCGACCCGCTGCATCCAGACCCGCACCGGCTCGGTCAGCAGTTCGTCGTCGAGGTCCAGCACCGTCCCCTCTCCTTCGCCGGGGCCGCTGACGATCGCAACCGCCAGCACCTCACGGGCGATGAAATCGAAGAACTCGGCGATGGGCTCGAGGCCCACCACGTGGACGCGGATGCGATCGGAGACCTCGAGGCCACTGGCCTTGCGCAGGTCCTGGAGCAGCCGCACCACGTCGCGCGAGAGCCCGCGCTTGCGCAGGCCCTCGTCGAGGTTGAGGTCCAGTGCCACGACCTCGCCGCCCTCGCGCGAGACGGCGAAGCCCTGCTGAGCGCGGACCCGTAGCACCACGTCCTCGGCCGACAGCTCGACCGGCTCGCCGCCCAGAACGACCGTCACGGAGCGGCCCTCCTCAAGCGCGGCCGCCGCGGCAGAGGTGTCGAGCGCAGCCAGCGCGGGTTCGACCTCCCGCACCAGGTCCTTCAGGCGGGCACCCAGGGTCTTGAAGTTCGGCTTGAGCTCGAACTGAATGACCTCGCTCAGTTCGTCCGCGGTGTCGACCTCGTCGACGTTGAGCTCGTCCGCCACGATGTCGCGCAGAATTTCGGGCGAGCCGGCAGGGAGGAACACCAGCGCCCGCGTCAGCGGCTGGCGCACCTTGACCGAGGCCTCGCTGCGGGCCGCCCGCCCCAACGACGTCAGCCGTCGGGCCAGCGCCATCTGGGCTTCGAGGTCCGGATCGATGATCGCGGTGTCCGCCACGGGCCAGTCCTCCAGGTGCACGGACTCGTCCTCGGCAGCGCCGGCCAGGTGGCGCCACATGGAGTCGGACACGAACGGGCACAGCGGCGCCAGCAACACCGACAGTGTGGTCAAGGTCGTGTGCAGCGTCGCCTGCGCCGCCAGGGTGTCGCCGGCGGGCGCGTCGGGGTCCGTGCGCCAGAAGCGGCGGCGGCTGCGGCGGACGTACCAGTTGGAGAGGTCGTCGACGAGGTCGGCCAGGGCGGTCGCCGCCGCCAACGGCTCGTACGACGACAACGCCTCGGTCACGGCGGAGGTCGTGCTGGCCAGCCGGGACAGGATCCAGCCGTCCAGCGGACCCCGGTCGGACTCGGCGGGGATACCCGGATCGGCGGGGTCGAACTCGTTCAGCGACGCATACGTCGTGAAGAAGCTGAAGGTGTTCCACAGCGTGAGCAGCATGTCCCGCATCGCCGTGTCGATGGCGCCCAGCGTCGCCCGGGTCGGGGTCCAGGGCGAGCCCTGCGAGAACATCCACCAGCGCATGGCGTCGGCGCCCCGCGTGTCGAGGATCGACCAGGGGTCGATGATGTTGCCGAGCGACTTGGACATCTTTCGGCCGTCGGCATCCACAATGTGCCCGAGGCACACCACGTGGCGGTAGGGGCTCTCCCCGAAGACCAGTGTGTTGATGGCGAGGAGCGAGTAGAACCACCCCCGCGTCTGGTCGATCGCCTCGGAAATGAAGTCGGCCGGGAACGTGAAGGACTCGGCCGAGCCCGGCACGTGGGGATAGCCGACCTGGGCGGCCGGCATGGAGCCCGAATCGAACCAGGCGTCGATCACCGGCTCCACCCGGCGGCAGACCGCCAACTCGTCGACCTCGTCGACCGCGCCCACATCGGAGGCGCAGGTCCCGCAGGCGAACGTCACCTCGTCAATGGTCGGCCGGTGCGGGTCGATCCCCGTCACGTCGCGCCCGCACAGGTCCGAAAGCTCCGTCAGCGAGCCGACGCAGCGCACGTGCCCGCGGCCGCAGCGCCAGATCGGCAGCGGCGTCCCCCAGTAGCGGTCACGCGACAGCGCCCAGTCGACGTTGTTCTCGAGCCACTCGCCGAAGCGCCCGTCGCGGATGTAGGCGGGGTGCCAGTCCACCGTGTGGTTGGCCGCCAGCAGGTCGTCCTTGCGGGTCGACGTCGCGATGTACCAGCTCGGCTTGCCCCAGTAGATGAGCGGCGTGCGGCAGCGCCAGCAGTGCGGGTAGGAGTGCACGTAGGGGAAGCGGCGCAGCAACAGCCCCGCCGCCTGGAGCCGGTCGTTGATGTCGTGGTTCGCCTCGCGGACGTCCCGCCCGGCCAGCCACGGCACCGCGTCGGTGAAGCGCCCGTCCGGACCCACCGGGTTCAACGAGGGCAGGCCGTTCTCGCGGCCGATCTGGCGGTCGATCTCGCCGAAGGCCGGCGCCAGGTGGACGAGGCCGGTCCCCTCCTCGGTCGTCACGTACGAGGCCGGGACCACGCGCCACCCGTCGGCGCCGTGGGGCGGGTCCAGGTCGTCGAACGGTCGCTCGTAGCGCAGCCCGACCAGTGCGGAACCGGGCACCCGGGCCGTGATCCGGGCCGACGCCCCCTCCCCCATGACGGCATCGACCAGCGCCTCGGCCACGACGAGACCGTCCACGACGGCGTAGACCAACTCGGGGTTCACCGCCACGCCCGTGTTCGACAGCAGCGTCCACGGCGTGGTCGTCCAAACGCCCAGCCATTCGGCCCCGGTACTCGGCCCCACCGCCGCCGCCACGGCGCCATCGGGGTCGACGAGGCGCAGGCGCACGTAGGCCGACTCGTCCTCCTCGTCGCGGTAGACGTCGGGCTGGCCCAGCTCGTGGCTCGAGAGCGCCGTCCCGCAGCGGGGGCAGTAGGGCACGACCTTCAGGTCCTCGTAGAGCAAGCCCTGGTCGAAGAGCTGCTGCAGGTGCCACCAGACCGACTCGATGTACGTCGGGTCCAACGTCCAGTAGGCCGCGTCCATGTCGACCCAGTAGCCGATGCGGGTCGTCAGGCGGGCGAACTCGTCCACGTAGGAGTAGACGGACTCACGGCACAGCCGGGTGAACTCGGCGATGCCGACCTGCGACTCGATCTGCTCCTTGCCCGTGATGCCGAGCTTCTTCTCCACCTCGACCTCGACCGGCAGCCCGTGGGTGTCCCAGCCGGCCCGCCGGGCCACGTAGGCCCCGTCCATGGTGCGGAAGCGGCAGAAGAGGTCCTTGTAGACGCGGGCCCAGACGTGGTGCAGGCCGGGCATGCCGTTGGCCGTCGGCGGGCCCTCGTAGAAGACCCACGGCTCGGCGTCCTTGCGCTGCTCGATGGAGCGCTCGAAGACGCGCTGGGCCGACCAGCGGGCCAGTTCGGCCTGCTCGAGGGCGACGAAGTCGATGTCTGGGGGGACGGGTGTGAACACGGAGAAAGGCGGCCTTTGTGCGGCGGGAACAGGCGCCCCGGCCACGTCGGAAAGGATAGAGGGTATGGATCGCCCCTCCTCCGCCATTTCCGGTGGCCTCACGCTGGTCGCCGAGCCCTACGACGACGACGGGCCCCGCTGGGTCGTGGCCCGGGCCGAGGCGGAGATCGTCGTGCGCTACGGCGACCTCGACGGCGACGAGAAGGGTCTCACGGGGGCCATGTTCGACCCACCGAACGGGGTGTTCCTGGTGGCTCGCCGCGGTGATGCCGCCGGACCGCCGCTCGGCGGGGTCGGGGTGCGCGCCATCCATCCGGGCGTCGGGCAGATCCGCCGGCTCTGGGTCGACCCTTCGTCACGGGGTCAGGGCGTCGCCCGGGCCCTCATGCTCGGGGTGGAGGACGGCGCCCGCCGGCTGGGCCTGAGGGACCTGCGCCTCGGCACCGGCGACCAACAGCCCGAGGCAGTGGCGCTCTACGAGTCCTCCGGCTGGGAGCGCGTCTTCGTCGGCAACGACGGCCGCCCGGTGCCCCCCCGCCACATCTGGTTCAAGAAGCAGCTCACGCCGTGACGGCCCGGGGCCGTCCCTTCGAGTTGATCTGCGAGATCGAGCCGGCGACCACGCCGGACCTCACCCGAGTCCGGCACCAGATCGGTGTGCTGAGTCAGGTGGCCACCACCTTCTTGATCCCCGACAACCACATCGGGCGGGCCACCGTCTCGAGCGTCGCTGTCGCGCACGAGGTGCAGCAGATGGGCGGGCGCTCCATCGCCTGCCTCAACGCCCGTGACCGCAACCTGCTCGGGTTCCGCCGTGACCTGCTCACGGCGGCGGCCTACGGCGTGGACGAGTTCCTCTTCGTCTACGGCGACGATCCGCTGGCCGGCGCGCGGACGAGCGAGCTCACCGTGCGGACCATGCTGACCGAGGGGCGTGCCTACGCCGCGACGCTCGACGGTGGTCGGGGTGGCGGCGGGGGCAGCCGGGGTCGTGGTGGTGCTCGCCACGCCAGTGGGCCGCCCATGCACTTCGGCGCGGCCACCGGGCTCCGGCCCCTGCCGGCGTGGAAGCGGTCGGCCGACTTCCTCTTCGTGCAGGTCGGCTTCTCGCTCGAGGACCTGCTGGCCTGGAGGGACACCGTCGAGGTGGACGTGCCCGTCCACGCCGGCGTCATCGTCATCGCCAGCGCCGGCATGGCCCGCAACCTCACCATCCCGGGGCTGACGGTCCCGCCCGAACTCGTGGCGCGTCTGGAGAAGGATCGCAACGCCGGCGTCGACGCTGCCTGCGACCTGGTCCTCGGCATCAAGGAGTCAGGGGTCTTCGACGGGGTGCACCTCATTCCCGTGGCGCGCTACCGCGAGGTGGCGGCCCGGTTGGAGCGGGATCTCCCTTAGGTGCCGGGGGGTTGGCCGAGCGCGTGCTCGAGCGCGTCGATCGACGCGTCGGTGACCTCGAGCAGCGAGCCGACGGTGAGGTCGGCCAGGCCGAAGGCCGGATGGTGGCCCTCGCCGTGCTCCGGCACGGCGATACACGTCATGGACGCCGCCTTGGCGGCCAGCACGCCGGCCGGAGCGTCCTCCCACACCAGGCAGCGGCGTGGCGGCGCGCCCAACTTGGACGCCGCGGTGAGGAAGACCGCCGGGTGCGGCTTGCCGTAGTCCTCGTCCTCGGCCGAGTGCACCAGGTCGAAGCTCTCGCGCAGGCCGAAGTGCGCCAACGCGGCGTCGATCAGGCGGTACTGCGACGACGACGCCACGGCCAGCGAGAGGCCGCGATCGCGGCACAGGGCGATGGCGTGCGGCGCGCCCGGCTTCAGCACGCCCTTGGTCACGATGAGCTCAATCACGCGGTCGACGATGGAAACCGCCACCTCGTCGGGCGTCGGCGTGGCGCCGGGCCACGGATGTAGCGCGTACCAGTGCGCGGTGACCTCGTCCACGAACATGCCCTTGGTCGAGCGGCAGCCTTCGACGGCGAGGGGGACTCCGAGGCCACCCAGGATGTCGATCTCGGCCTCGTGCCAGAGGATCTCGGAGTCGATGAGAAGCCCGTCCATGTCGAAGATGGACGCGGCGAACCCCGCCGGGACGGGGTGCGGCGGCATCAAGCGGTCAGCTGCGCCTCGATGTCCCCAATGATGGTCGGGTCCTCGGGCTCCACCTGGGGCCGGTAGCGCGCCACGACGTCACCCTTGGGGGACACGAGGAACTTCTCGAAGTTCCACGTGATGTCGCCGGCGTTGCCCTCGGCGTCCTCCTTCTGCGTCAGCTCGGCGTAAACCGGGTTGCGGTCGTCGCCGTTCACGTCGATCTTCTCCATGAGGGGGAACGTCACGCCGTAGGTGGCGGAGCAGAACTCCGCGATCTCCTCGGCGCTGCCCGGCTCCTGACCCAGGAACTGGTTGCACGGGAAGCCGATGACCGAGAAGCCGCGGTCGCCGTACGTCTTCTGCAGGCGCTCGAGACCCTCGTACTGCGGGGTGAGGCCGCACTTGGAGGCGACGTTGACCACCAGCAGGGTCTCGCCCTTGTAGTCGCCCAGCGTGGCGTCGTCGCCCTGGAGCGTGTGGATGGGGATGTCGTAGAGAGCCATGGGCGCGACCCTACCGGGCACCGGTGGCGGCGTGCCCGGGCCGCGTAGGGTGACCCGCATGCACGCCGTCGTGATCCGGGAGGGCCAGCTGTACTGGGAGGAGCGGGACGATCCCGTCCCGGGCGACACCGAGCTGCTGGTGGCGGTGCGGGCGGCCGGATTGAATGCGGCGGACCTGGTGCAGCGGGCCGGCTTCTATCCGGCGCCACCGGGGTGGCCCGCCGACGTCCCGGGCATGGAGTTCGCCGGCGAGGTGGTGGCCGTCGGCCGCCAGGTGACGCTGTTCGGTCCCGGCGACCGGGTCATGGCCGTCGTGGGCGGCGGAGCCCAGGCCACGTTGGCCTACGTCGACGAGACGCACGCGCTGCGCGTGCCCGACGGCCTGTCGTGGACCGAGGCCGGCGGCTTCCCCGAGGTCTTCACCACCGCCTACGACGCCCTCTTCCGCCAGGCCGACCTGCAGATGGGCGAGCGCGTCCTGGTGTCGGGGGCGGCCGGTGGCGTGGGGACCGCGGGCATTCAGCTGGCGGCCGCAGCCGGGGCGACGGTGACGGCCACCGTGCGCGATCCGGCCCGGCGCGATGCCGTGGCCGCGCTCGGGGCCGACGTGGTGCTCGCTCCGGGTGACGAGGCGGCGCAGGCGCCCTACGACGTCGTGCTCGAGCTGGTGGGCGCCCCCAGCCTGAGCAGCGTGCTGCCCCACCTCGCCACCTGGGGCCGGGTGGTGGTGATCGGCGTCGGGGGCGGGGGCCGCATGGAGATCGAGCTCATGCAGCTCATGCAGAAGCGGATTCGCATCGGCGGCTCGACCCTGCGCGCCCGCAGCCGGCGCGAGAAGGCGGAGGTGGCGGCCGACGTGGCGGCGCACGTGCTGCCGGCCCTGGCGGCCGCGCGCCTGACGATCCCGGTGTGCGAGACCTTCCCGCTCGCCGAGGCACAGGCCGCCTACGACCGCTTCGCCGCCGGCGCCAAGTTCGGCAAGGTGGTCCTCGTCGCACCGTGATCGAGGCCGTCCTCTTCGACGGGGACCAGACACTGTGGGACTTCGAGCGCGTCATGCGCGTCGCGCTGATGGCGACGGCCGCCGAGCTGCGCGCCGCCCGGCGCGGCCCCTTCGCCGACGCACTGGGTTGGCAGGACCTGCAGGCCGACAGGGCGGACGTGGCGCGCCAGTCCCCCGACGTGTGGTCGCTGGCCGAGCTGCGCGTGCTCGGCTTTGCCCGCACGTTGGCGCGCCGGCGAGTCGCAGAGGGTGGCGACGAGGCCGCCGACGGCGAGTTGGCGCGGGTGTTGGGTGACTCGTATTTCACCCACCGGGACCGCGACCCCGCGCTGTTCGCCGACACCATCCCTGCGCTCGACGCGTTGCGTGCCGAGTACCGGCTCGGGTTGCTGTCCAACGGGAGCCGCCTGCCCGAGACGGTTGGTCTGGCGTCGTATTTCGAGTCGGTGGTGTTCGCGCAGGATCACCGCGTGGCCAAACCGGACAGGGGGATCTTCGAGGTCGTGCAGCGCGAATTGTCCGTCGGCCCCGAGGTGTGCGTGCTCGTCGGCGACCATCCGGTCAACGACGTGGCCGGCGCGCACGGCGCGGGCTGGCGCTCGGTGTGGCTCGACCGCGACGGCGCGGTGGCCTTCCCCGCCGGCGGTCCGCGACCCGATGCGGTCGTGTCCGCTCTCACCGAGCTGCCGGAGGTGCTGCACGGGCTCGGCTAGGTCTGGGAGGTAGAGGTGTCGAGGCCCGCCTCCCAGACCGAGCGCCCGGCCTCGCCCTGCATGGCCGCGTCGATCCGCATCAACGCGACGCCATCAGCGGTGGCGGCGTCGAGCATGACCGCGCTCGACTGGTTGAGCGCCCGCTGGCCGGGGACCGTCACCGTGGTGACGGCGGGCCTTTGCCACTTTCTCGGCACTGCAGACGGTGTTGGGCTGGTTCGGGATCGGATCGGGAGCGCTACCGCAGCGCCACCAGCGGGACGGTGCTCGGGCCGCCATCATCGGCTGACAGGGAAGAGGCCCGGGTCCGCTGCACTGACTGGCCCGCTGCTTCCATGTCCGCGATGACGTACTCGAGCAGCGCAGCGCCATGGGGAGATACCACCGCCACGTCGTGGCACCACGTGGTGGCGTCGCGCAGGCTCTGCAGCCGGAGCACGTCCCCGGCGGCGTGGTCATTCGGAAAGATCCCCGAATAGGAGAGATTGAGCTCTTCGAGCGCATCGCCCACGTGCGCCGACTCGGGCCGGTCGAGCGGGAGGTCCACGTACAGGGCGTCGACACCCTCCGCGAAGACGCGAGATCGCTCGGCGTCGACCCGGGAGGTCAGGTCTACTCCGGCCTGACCGATCGTCAGGACCGCCACATTGTCCCCGAAGTCGTTCTCGAGATGGAGCTGCGAGACCGGCGGAAGATCTCCTCGGACCGACGCCTCGGCGAGCCGGGACCGGAAGTCACACGTCTCGATGGTCTCGCGCACGATCGCACGATGACGACTCGGCGCATAGACCAACCGCTCCTTGCCCGCTCGCATGCGGAGAAAGAACAAGGCCGCCGACTGGCGCCCCGCGCCCTGTGCCGACGCGGCGTTGTTGTCGACCGACGCGGGAATGAAACCGAGCATGAACCCCGTCTCGTGGCCGCCCAGATCGAGCAGAGCCTGCTGGCTGTAGGGGTGGGCCGCAGTGGCTTCGCTGTACATGCCCATGAGTCCGAGCGTGGCCGCCCACTCGACGATATACCGCTTTACATGAGTGAAGACATGGCGCCCTCTGGCCGCAGGAAGCGTCAACGCTTGACCGGCATGACCGACCACGTCGTCCGGAGCGCTCAGGGAGAGCCCCGAATGACAGAGCAGCTCCCCGTCGGCCGTCTCGGCAATGGCGCAGATCAAGAGGCCGGCGGAGATCCGCCGAGCCACTTCATCGGCGTCGTATGTCCAGAGCACCGGATAGGTCTCCCCGTAGACGGCCCGGACGGCATCGCCGAGACGAGCCGATTCGGAGGGGGCGAGCACACGTATCTGCATGTCGTCGACCCAGACGGCATCCGGTTTCGGTGGTTCGCCGAGCGATGGCACGGCGCAATCTAAGCAGGGCCGTCTGCGGAGCGGTGAGGATCAGCGCGTCAGGATCACGACTCCGGCGTTGGCCCCCCGGCCCACCGTGTGCGACAGGGCCACCCGGGCATCCTCGACCTGGCGCGGCCCACAGTCGCCGCGCAACTGGCGCACCAGCTCGACCACCTGGCCCAGAGCGGAGGCGCCGAGCGGCTCGCCCTTGGAGAGCAGTCCCCCGCTCGGGTTGACCGGGAGGCGGCCGCCCAGGGTGGTGGCACCCGAGTCGAGGAGCGCAGCCGACCCGCCGGGCTCGCAGAGCCCGAGCTCTTCGCACGAGCCCAGCTCGCGGGCGGCGTCGGTGTCCTGGCACTCCACGACGTGCAGATCGGCGGGGCCGAGGCCGGCCTCTTCGTAGGCGTCGGTGGCGGCCAGCGTCGTCGGGGCGGGGGCGTCGTCGTCGGCCAGGCCGGCCAGCGGCGTGGACTCGCTCAGCACGGAGCCGGGGATGTGGGACCGCAGCACGGCGGCCGCCAGGGTCACGCCGGATGGCGCCAGATCGGCACGCCGCAAGACGAGCGCCGCCGCGCCCTCGTTGGGCGAGCACAGCATGAAGAGGTGCAGCGGCTCGCAGACGACCCGGGACCCCAGCACCGCCTCCACCGTCGTCTCCTTCTGGTACATGGCGTCGGGATTGGACGCGCCGTGGCGGCGGTTCTTGACCACCACCCGGGCCAGGTGGTCCTTGGTCACGCCCGAAGTGAGACACAGACGCTGGGCCCGCAGTCCGAAGAAGGCCGGCGTTGCGGCCAGGCCCGCCTCCTCCTGCCACGGCTCGAAGAACGAGGAGCGGATGATCCCCCGGGGCATCTTCTCGGTGCCGAAGACAAGGACGGTGTCGTACTGGCCGGCCCGGATGGCCGCCGAAGCCAACATCAGCGCCGCCCCGCCGGAGGCGCAGCCGGCCTCCACGTCCAGGATGGGCATGCCCGTCATGCCGAGTCGGCTCAACACCTTGTGGCCGGTGGCCACGCCGCCGTAGGCGGTGCCGCAGAAGGCGGCCTGGAAGTCGCCCTTGCCGATGCCTGCCTCCCGCAGCGCGGCGCGCACGGCAACGACGCCCATGTCGGTGGTCGAGACGCCGTCGAAGCGGCCGAAGGGATGCAGGCCGACGCCGGCCACGCTGACCGCTGTCATGCCGGCGCCGGCGCGAAGGCGTACGACACGACGTCGTTCCCGTCCTCGTCCTGATGCAGCGGCACAATGCGCAGCTCCATCGCCTGGCCCTCGGAGAGCGCACCCGGGTCGCTCTCGGTCAATCGGGTGATGACGCGCACCCCCTCGGGCAGTTCGACCACGCCGACGCCGAAGGGCACCTCGCCCCGGTAGCCGGGCGGCGCGGCGGTCACCGCGGTCCACGCCCACAGCGTTCCCTCTCGCGACAGCTCCACCGGCTCGGGGTCCGCCGTCGCGCAGTAGGTGCAGGCATCGGCCCGGGGGAAGTGGACGGATCCGCACGCGCCGCAGCGCGTGCCGAGCAGGGCCGGCGGATTGCCGTCGGTGAAGAGGCCCTCGCGGACCGGGACGTGCGCGGTGCCGCTCAACTGCCCACTTCCACGATCTCCATCCCGTCGAACTCCCAGAAGGTGCGCAACGAGGCGATCCTGCCGGCGCCGTCGGTCCGGTAGGTGTAGACGCCGCGGACGATGGCCTGGTGCGTCCCACCGGCCAGCGTGATCCGGATGATGCCGACCTCCGCCACCTCGTCGCCGCACAGGTAGGACTGGCTCATCTCGAAGGCGGTCGCCTCACTGGTGGCGATCACGTTGTCGTAGAAGGCAGCGATGGCGGCCAGCCCGCGATGCCCGACGCCCTCGGGATCGAAGGGTGAGGGGCCGATGGGGTCCTGCACGACCGCGTCGTCGGCGAACAAGCTCAGCCAGGTGTCACGGTCGCCCGCGGCCACGGCGGCCCGCGAGCGGATGCCCAGCTCGCGGGCGTTCGGGAATTCGTCGGTCATGTCGCCCCCCTCTCAACGGACCTTGGTGATGACATCGTCGGCAAAGCGCTGGAGGCTCTCGACCTTCGTCGCCAGCGTCTCGGTGTCCTGCTCCACCCCGTAAGGCCAGCGAAAGCCGACGATGACGTCGGTGACGCCGAGCTCCTCCAACCGGTGCACGCCGTCGACGGTGTAGGCATCGAGGGAGATCACGTGGACTTCGAACGGCTTGTTCTCCGTCCCGTGCTCCTTGCGCAGCTCGGCCAACCGCGCCAACAACCCCGGGAGGTCGGCCGGGTCCCCCCCGCCGTGCAACCAGCCGTCCCCGTCGACGGCGGCCCGCTTCAGAGCCGCCTCGTGGTGCCCCCCGATGAGGATCGGCACGGGCGCAGTCGGCGTCGGGCACATTTTGATGGACGGCACGTCGAACACCTCGCCGTGGAACTCGAAGAACCCGCCCGCCGTGAGCCCCCGCATGATGGCGATCTCCTCGTCCATCCGCTTGCCCCGACGCGCCCACGGCACGCCGCAGATCTCGTAGTCCTCGGGCCAGGGGCTGGTGCCGACGCCGAGCACCAGCCGGTTGTCGGTGAGCACAGCGGTCGAGCTCACCTGCTTGGCGATGAGCACCGGCTGGCGGATCGGCAGCTTGATGACGAAGGTGACGAAGCGCAGGCGCTCGGTCAGCGCACCCATGGCGGGGATGAGCGAGAAGGGCTCCAGGAAGGGCTTGTCCTCCAGGAATTCCCGGGACCCGTCGGGGTTGAACGGGTAGGTGGTGTCGGACACCTCGGGATAGCAGATGCTGTCGGGCACGACCATGGAGTCGTAGCCGGCCGCCTCGGCCGCCTGGGCCAGGGGAATGTAGAACGACGGGTCTGTCATCGACTCGGCATACGAGAAACGCACGGCACCTCCGGGAGTCCACAGCCCGGGCGCGCCTACCATGCGGCCCGTGCCTGCTCATCCTGCCAGGGCCGATGCGCCCGAGCACAACCCCACGGTCCCCAATCTCCCGCCACCCCTGGTCACCGACCTCTCCCTCGAGGAACTCGAGCGCGAGGCACGGCACGCCATCGGTGAAATGGCCTACGCCTACTACGCAGGTGGCGCCGACGACGAACGCCTGCTGCGGGACAACGTCGAGGCCTGGAGCCACTGGCAGCTGCATCCCCGCGTCCTGGCGGGGATCTCCGAGGTGTCCACCGCCACCACCCTGCTCGGCAGCCCGGTCACCTCGCCGGTCGCCATCGCCCCCACGGCCCTGCAGGGGCTGGCCCACCCCGAGGGTGAGGTGGCCACGGCGCGGGGTGCCGCCGCCGTGGGGGCCCTGCTCATCCTGTCCTCGCTCGCCACCTGCCCCCTCGAGGACGTGGCCGCCGCGGCACCCGACGCCACCCGCTGGATGCAGATCTACATACTGCGGGAGCGGGCGCGCACCGAGGAGCTGGTCCGGCGGGCCGCCGCCCACGGCTACCGCGCCCTGGTGCTGACCGTCGACGCCCCGGTCTCGGGGCTCCGCCTGCGCGAGTGGCGCATCGGCGTGCACCTCCCCGACGACCTGGCTCTGCCCAACCTGGCCGGTGACAGCACCGACAGCGCGCGCGAGGGTGGCTTCATGGCCGTCGTGACCAACGAGTTCGAGCCGGCGCTCAAGCCCGACGACATTGGCTGGCTGGCCGGTCTGAGCGAGTTGCCGGTCGTGGTCAAGGGCGTGCAACGGGCCGACGACGCCGTGCGCTGCGTGGACGCCGGGGCGGCCGCTGTCGTGGTGTCGAACCACGGCGCCAGGCAGCTCGCCGACGCTCCCGCCACCGCTGACGTTCTGGCCGAGGTCGTCGACGCCGTGGCCGGGCGGGCCGAGGTCTACGTGGACGGCGGCGTGCGCCGGGCCCCCGACGTCGTCAAGGCGCTCGCGCTCGGGGCTCGAGCGGTCCTCATCGGGCGCCCCTCGCTGTGGGCCGTGGCGACCGGCGGAACCGAGGGAGTGGCCGGGCTGCTCCGCTGGTACGAGGCCGAGCTGCGGCGCGCCATGGCCCTCTGCGGCTCCGGCACCATTGACGCCATCGACCGCAGCCTCGTCCGCCGCACGCCCGGATGGGCCCTGCCGTGACGTCCGTCGCCGGGTTGCTGGCCGCCCGGGCCGGGGACGATCGCCTCGCCGTCCTGGACGGTGACGATCGTTGGACCTGGCGTCAGGCGGTCCAGGAGGGCGCTACGCGGGGGGCCTTGGCGAATTCGCTGTTCGACGGGGCGAAGCCGCATATCGGCGTCCTGCTGCCGAACGGCGCCGAGTACCTCTTCTGGCTGAACGCCGCCGCACTGGCCGGCGCCGCCAAGGTAGGCATCAACCCGACCCGGCGCGGCGAGGCGCTCGCCGCCGACGTGCGGGCCACCGACTGCGCCATGATCGTCACCGACGAGGAAGGGGCAGCCCTGCTGCAGGGGCTGGACCTCGGGGTGGAGGACGGGAAGATCCTGGTGGTCGGCAGCGATCGCTACAACGCCCTCTTGGCCCGGCACGCTGGCGGCGACGAGGCCCGGGCTCTCGTCGACCAGGCGGACGAGGTCGACGAGAAGGCCCTCTACCTGCTGATCTTCACGTCGGGCACCACCGGCGTGCCCAAGGCGGTGCGCTGCACCCAGGGTCGGCTGGCCGCCATTGCCGAGGTCGCGGGACCGGGGTTCGGTTACACGTCCGAGGACGTCTGCTACTGCCCGATGCCGCTCTTCCATGGCAACGCATTGATGGCGCTGTGGGGACCCGCCGTCATGATGGGCGCGGCCATCGCCACCCGCCCGCGGTTCAGCGCCTCGGCCTTCCTCGACGACGTGCGCCGCTACGGCGCCACGAAGTTCAGCTACGTGGGCAAGGCGATCGCTTACATCCTGGCCACGCCCGAGCGGCCGGACGACGCCGAGAACACGCTCAAGAGCGCATTCGGCACCGAGGCCTCGGTGCGTGATCGCGACCGCTTCCACAAGCGCTTCGGGTGCTACCTCATTGAGGGCTACGGCCAGAGCGAGGGCGGCGCGGCGATCAATCCCGTCCTCGGGATGCCCAAGGGCGCACTGGGCAAGCCTGCGACAGGCGTCGATCTCGCCGTCATGAGCCCCGAGACGGGAGAGGAGTGCCCGCCGGCGGACTTCGACGACGAAGGGCGCCTCCTCAACGCGGGCGCCGCCATTGGCGAGATCGTCAACCGCAGCGGGCGGGGCAGCTTCGAGGGCTACTACCGGCGTGACGACGCCGAGCAGGAACGGCTGCGCCGGGGCTGGTACTGGACGGGGGACCTGGGCTACGTCGACGCCGACGGCTTCTTCTACTTCGCCGGACGGACCGGCGACTGGCTGCGCGTCGACTCGGAGAACTTCGCCGCCGGCCCGGTCGAGTCGATCATCTCGCGCCATCCCGACATAGCGGTGGTCGCCGTCTATCCGGTCCCCGACACCGCGTCAGGCGCCGGCGACCAGGTCATGGTGGCCATCGAGACGGTGCCCGGGAGGGCCTTCGACCCCGACGGCTTCGCCTCCTGGCTCACCGAGCAATCCGACCTGGGCCCGAAGTGGTTGCCCCGCTACGTCCGAGTCTCGCCCTCCCTCCCCCAGACGGCCACGGGCAAGGTCACGAAGGTCGGGCTGCGGGCCGAGGCGTGGGCCTGCGACGACGTGATCTGGTGGCGCCCGCTCGGCAGCACGGACTCCCGCTTCACGCTGCTCACCGACGACGACCGCAAAGCCCTGGCGGCCGGACTGGCCGAGAACGGCCGGCCCCCTGTGGGGGCTGTGTAGCAGACTGTTACACTTGTTTCGTACGGAAACAAAGACAGGGGAACACATGGCTGCAGACAGGGTCACCCGCTTCGCCGCCGATCTCGTCGATGCCGCCGCGGTGGAAGGCGCACGCCACAGCCGCTCGGCCAAGCAGCAGCTCGACCACTGGGCCCGCGTAGGGCGCACGGTGTCGTCCCACCACTCCACGGCCCGCCGCCGGGTCGAGGCCGCCCTGGAGGGGAGGCTGGCTCTGACCGACCTCACCACCGAGGAGCGCCTGGTCGCCAACGCGGAGGCGGATGCGGCCATCGCGGAGCGCCTCCGCACCGTGCGCTACGGCGACGTCCTGGCCGCCGAGGGTGTGGCGACCGTCGCCCTCGACGACGACGGCCGACTCGTGCGCTACGACCCCGACGGTACGACGACACCCCTGGACTGACCGCCGGGCCTGAGAACCACGCGTGCGACTCGACCTCGTGGTCGGGCCCAATGGAGCCGGCAAGTCGACCTTCGTCCGCCTCACCCTGGCGCCCGTCCTGCCGCACGCCTCCTTCGTCAATGCGGACCTCATCGCGCGTCAGCGCTGGCCCCTCGACGCCGAGGCCCACTCCTACGAGGCGGCGCGCATCGCGGCCGCGACCCGGGAGGCCCTCATCACGCGGCGGGAGCCCTTCATAGCGGAAACCGTCTTCTCGCACCCTTCGAAGCTCGACCTGCTGCGCGACGCGGGGGCAACCGGCTACTACACGGCGCTCCACGTCGTCATTGTCCCCGAGGAGCTGGCCGTCGCCCGCGTGGCGGCCCGTGTCGCCTCCGGGGGGCACGGCGTGCCCGAAGAGAAGATCCGCGGGCGTTACACCAGGCTCTGGCCGCTGGTCGCCGACGCCATCGTGCTCGCCGACACCGCCACCGTCTACGACAACTCCCGACGCGTCGGCCCACGCGTGGTCGCCGACTTCAGCCACGGTTTCTCCGTCGGGGACCCGCTATGGCCGAACTGGGCTCCCGAGGCGCTCAGTGGTCGCTGGCCTCCCTGCATCTAACGCGTCGACCACGTCGAGCACGCCCGTGAGATCGCCGACTCGATGGTCGCCCACCTCCAATTGCGGCGGGTGCATCCCCTGACGCTCTTCCTCGCGCCACACGTGCACGGCCGTCATGCCGAGCCGACGCGGCCCCCGGACATCGGGCTCCCAGGAGTCGCCCACGAAGACCACCTCGGACGGGTCGACGCCCAAGGCGCCCAGGGCGGCGCCGTAGATGTCGGGGTGTGGTTTGCGCGCACCCGCCCGGGCCGACGTGACTCCCGCGTCGACCAACGGGAACAACCCGACCTGTTCGAGGAACGCATTGAGCTCCCAGCCCCAGTTGGAGCAGACCCCGATGGCCAGACCGCCCTGGCGCAGCGACGACAACGTCGCCGCTGCTTCGGGATACGGCACCATCGCTCCCTGATCCGACGCCCGCAGTGCATCGACGAGGCGCTCGACGTGCGGATCGGGCACGCCACAGGCGTTCGTGAGATCGCGCAGGCGCAGCCGGACCCAGGACTCGTAGGCCTCCTCGCTGACGGAGTGGCGGCTGTGCTCGACCCCGTCGTAACGAGAGAAGTAGTCGTCCAGGACGGCCCGCTCCGGGCGGTAGCCGTGAGCTGCGAACACCGTCTCGTAGTTGGAGACGCTCGTGTCGGCGAAATGGGCGAGGGTGCCGTAGAAGTCGAAGATGACAGCGCTGACCACGCTCCTATCTTGCCCGGTGGGCGTGACAGCGCCCCGGTGCCCCCTCCCCGAGACGGCCGGGTCATACTTTCTGCCGACATGGACGGCGACCAGCAGGCGGCAGACGCACCGGATCCTCAGGTGGATACCCAAGGTGAAGGGAGGGACCGGGACAACGAGACGTCCTCCTCACGTTGGATCGTCGAACTCGTCGGCGTCGTCGTCGTGGCCGTCCTCGTCGCCGTCCTGTTACGGACGTTCGTCGTCGCCACCTACTCCATTCCCTCCGGGTCCATGGAGCCCACCCTGAAGATCGGCGACCGGATTGTGGTGAACAAGCTGAGCTACCACCTCCACGGCGTGGATCGCGGGAACATCGTGGTGTTCACCACCCCGCCGAACGAGAACTGCGCCGGCCCACCGGTGTCGGACCTCGTGAAGCGCGTGATCGGGCTCCCGGGCGAGACCATCTCGCTCCACAACGGGAGCGTCTTCATCAACGGGCAGCTGCTCCCGGAGACGTTCCTGCCGCCGGATGTGCGGGACGACACCTATCCGGGTCCGTCGAACGCCGCCTACTCGTTGCACCAGCCGTACCGCATTCCGGCCGGGGACGTCTATGTCATGGGCGACAACCGGCCCCAGTCGTGCGACAGCCGCTATTGGGGGCCGATCCGCGAATCAACGATCGTCGGGAAGGTCGACATGCGCATCTGGCCGCTGTCGCGGCTCGCCTTCTTCTAGCACTCGGGGCAAGGGGAACGCCGTCACGTCGAAGAATCCGGCTGGGACCCCGATGTCGCCTCCATGACGCCTTTCGCCTCGTCCACGACGGTGGTGACCAACTCCGCAGCAAGCCCTTTGACGGTTCCATCGCGTTGCTTGCGCTCCGCCACCATCACGCCCCACAGGATGCCCATCACGACGAGAGCCGCGACCCAAAGCAGGGAGAGGGCAAATCCGAGCACGCCGAGCACGAGTGCGAACGTGAGGAGAGCCAGCCGCACCGTGCCTTCGTGCTGCGAAGGCGGGCGCTGGCTCACCACCTCGGAACCCAGCCCCTTCGAGGCGGAGCTCCTCCGTTTCACGAATCGTCCATTGCTGGCCCGGGGCGGGCCGCCTTGCGAGCGAGACACGGGACTCCTTCCGGCTACCAGCGATAGAAGCGATGGGTCCCGGCGTTCTCACCCCGACCGAGGGCGAACCCCACGAGCCAGACAACGAGCAGGACGACCGCGGCGATCCACAACAGGTGCACCGCGAATCCGGCACCAAAGAGAATCAAGACCAACAGCAACGCAAGAATGAGCAGCATGGAACCACGCAACCTTTCTGGGACGATGCACGAGTCCCCGGATTCGAGGGCCAGAACGATGAACTAGTAGGTCGAATCGACCCGACGAACGACGTTGCCCTGACCATCGTCCACGACAGTTTGGCGACGGCGGGTGTTCCCCGCCACCATGACGATGATCGACAACACGGCACCGATGACGCCAACGAGCATCAAGATCCAGCCCACTTTGTTGATGTTGAAGCCATGCTGATATGGCTCTGTCACGGCCCAATCCAGAATGGCTCCCACCCCAAAAACAATCACACTGACGACAAGTCCTCCAGCTCCGATCATTTCGGACTCCTTTCAACTTGCTGCAATGGGTGTACCCATGAGGAGAGCGAACGAAACGGCGTGCAACGCCTCACATGCTGCGCGGCGGCTTTCCACGCGACACCATCTGCTTGACGCGGCGTGCGGTTCCGATGCGGCGTCCATGACTCGATGGCTGTTGGACGCACGCACGGACTCGAGTCATCTCATGGTTTGCTGTCCGTGACGTGAGGGAACCAAGGCTGCTCCGACTGCCTCTACGCAGTCGATGCCCGGCGCGGCGTCGTGGCGATCCTCGCGCCGATGGGCCGGAGCATGCATCTCCTTGCGGTGTGTCTGCGTGAGCCCCGAATAGGCGTCCCGGGCGGCCAGCGGGCAGTATGCGTGCCGTCACCGCTACTGATGAGCGACGAAGGAGCAAAGGACATACATGCCAGCGCCGTACGCCGAGAGTCCGGGTCGATGGGAGTTCCTCTCCTCGAAGGATGGTCACGCCGAGATGTCCTGGACACCGACACCCGATATGGCGAACCCGTTCGGGAGCGTCCACGGCGGGATCATCGCCACGGTCATCGACGAGTCGTGCGGGGCGGCCCTGATGCCGCTGATCGAGACTCCCTCCGCACCCACCGTCTCTCTGAACGTGGAGTATCTCTCTGCCGTCCAGATCGGCGGCACCTACACGGTGCGCAGTGAGATCGTCCGCAAGGGCCGGGCGATGGCCATCGCCGACGCGCGGATCTTGAACGAAGAGGGAAAATTGCTCGTCCGAGGCACCTGCTTCTTCCAGGTTCCCCGCCCGAAATGAGGGAGCTCCAGCGGAATCAGCGCCGCTCGCGCCGCCACACCACGCGCAGGGCCGACCAGGTCCCGTCGATGGCGCACACCTTGTTGTCCACCAAACCCAAGGGCAGCGCGACGGCGCGCACGACGTTCTCGTCCATTGTGGTGGCGAGACCCGAGGCGCGCTTGGGCCAGGCAACCCACAGCCCACCGGCGGGAAAGATCATGTGGCTGAGCACCTCAATGCGGCGTTCGAAGACGCGCTGCTCCGTGAAGAAGGCCACCACCACGTCGGCCTTGCCGCGGGCCTGGCGCTTCACCGTGACACCGACCGGCAGCCCCGCCACCACGCCTTCCAGCGGCTCCCCGACGAGGGCCAGCGTCGACCCTTCGACGATCCCGAGCTTCTTGGGCAGCGGCGTCCCGCTGTACCCGGCCATCAACCCTTGTCGGCCTCGTAGACCCTGAAGGCGAGCGGGTACTCGTACTCGTCTTCCCCCACGGCGAACCGCTCGAGATGCCGGTCGATCGCCGTCCCGGCTGCGTCCAAGCGCTCCGGGGCCACACCCATGAACCCGAACAGCGAGCGGTCGACCACTGCGCTCGCCGGCGCTCTGACCGTGATCTCGAGCTCGGTGCTCTCGACGCCACTGAATCCCGCTGCGCCCAGGACGTCCCGCACGTACTCGTCGTCACCGAGGCTGAACGGACCCACGGGGCTCTTGCCCGGCCCGGGAAGGGAGGGCGGCGGGGCGAATGGACGCAGCACCGTGCCGGTGTGCCAGGGGTTCTGCTCCACACCCTGCCAACAGACGAACACCAGGCGCCCCTCGTCACGCAGTCCGGCCCGGATGGCCCCGAACGCCACCAGCGGCTCGTCGAAGAACATCACCCCGAGCTGGCTGACGGCCACGTCGAACGGCTCTGTCCCGAGGCCGCCGGTCTGCACGTCGCTGACCACGAACTCCGCATTGACGGCGTCGGCCTCCCCCGCCCGCGACCGCGCCAGCTCCACCAACGCCGCCGAGATGTCGAACCCGACCACCCGCCCGGTCGATCCCACCGCCCTGGCCAAGGCGATCGTCTGCGCTCCTCCCCCACACCCGATGTCGCAGACCAGATGTCCCGGCCCGACGTCGGCCGCCTCGAGCAGATACGGCGTCAGGGCCTCGGTGAGCCGCTCCCGCTTGGGCCAGGCCTCCACCCACTGGTCGTTGTTCCACCGCTTCGCTTCCTTCTCGTTGGCCACGGCACCAACGTAACCCTCCCCGGTAGGTTGAACGCCGTGCGCGTCGGCCTCGTGATCCTTCCCTCGGACCGCTGGGCCGAGGCGTGCCGCCAGTGGCAGTGGGCCGACCGCGTCGGGTTTCACACGGCGTGGACCTACGACCACATTCGGTGGGGCGGCATGCCTGACGGCCCCTGGCACGCCGCGGTGCCAGTGCTCGGCGCCGCGGCCGCCGTCACCGAGCGTGTCCGGCTGGGCACTCTCGTCGCCACACCCAACTTCCGCCATCCGGTCACGCTGGCCCGGGACGCCCTCGCGCTCGATGACGTGAGCAACGGCCGGCTCGACCTCGGCCTCGGACCCGGGTCCGAGGGCCCCGACGCCACCGCACTCGGGCAACGGCCCTGGAGCCGATCCGAGCGCCTGGCCCGCTTCGAGGAGTTCCTGCAGGTGCTCCGGCCGATTGTGAACGGCGGTCCGACTGCCCGCACGACCCTCCGGACGACGCAGTACGCGTCGGTCGACGCACCCAGTACGCCCGGCGCACTCCAGCGACCGCTTCCCCTGACGATTGCGGCCGGGGCGCCCAAGGGGATGCGGATCGCCGCACGCTACGGGCACGACTGGGTTACCGTCGGTCCGACCGGACGCGGTCCCGGCACGCCCGAAGCGGTGTTCGAGGCGGTCGCACGCCAGCTCCCCCTCCTGGAGGAGGCCTGCCGCGCCGAAGGACGCGAACCGTCGAGCATCGGCAAGGTCCTCTTGTGGACTCCCACCGAACCGGTCATCACGTCACTCGACCAGTTCGACGAGCTCGTCGGCCCGGTCGCCGAGCTCGGCTTCGATCAGTTCGTCCTCCACCACCCCTCCCAGACGGGACCCTATGGAGGCGACGTCCGCACCTTCGAACGCATCGCCGAACGCTCCGCCGCCTGAGCCCTCAGCCGGCGAGCGCGGCCGCCAGCTCCGCCTGCACCCCAGCCCTCGCCGACGCAGGCTCCACGCGCTCGACATCGCACCCGGTGCAGCCGACCCACGAGGCCGCCTCCGCCAACGCCCGTGCCACCGGTGCCGCCGCGTCGGGCCGGAGCAGCGTCACCTGCTTGGCGACCAGCACATCGCCCCGCCTGCCGGGATCCACCAGCCCCACCATGCGGGTCCCGTCGAGCACCGGCATGGCGAAGTAGCCGTAGATGCGCTTCTCCTTCGGCGTGTAGGCCTCCAGTCGGTGCCGCAGATCGAAGAGCCGCTCCACCCTGTCCCGGTACCAGATGAGCGAGTCGAACGGCGAAAGCATCACCGTACGGCCCCGCATCCGGGTGCCGACCGCGCTGAGCGCGCCGGGATCGGCATAGGCGGCCTGCTTCCACCCCGCCACCGAGACCTTCTCCAGGCCGGACGCCTCCAGCACCCGGCGCACCAGCGGCCGCGGCACCCCGTGGTACACGGCCAAGTCGGCCTCCGTCGCCACGCCCATGGAGCGCCCCGCTGCCGCCACCAGCCGCACTGCGCATTCCTCGTCGGTCCAGTCCTCCGCCAGGAGCGCAGTCGGGATCGCCCGCTCGGCCAGGTCGTAGACGCGGGCGAAGCCGCGTCGCTCGCGGCAGACGAGCTCGCCGATGTCGAGCAGCCACTCAGCAGCGATCTTGGTCTCCGACCAGTCCCACCAGGGGCCGCCCTTCTTGGCGCCACCCAACTCGTTGGCCGTCAACGGCCCCTCACCGCGCAGCCGGGCCAGCACCTCGTTGCACGTCTTGTCCCGCTCCGCCAGGACGTGCCACCGCTTGCCCTTGGCGCGCCGCTGCCGGCGCTTGAACCCGTAGGCGGGCCAGTCCTCGAGCGGCACGACACACGCGGCGTGCGACCAATACTCGAACGTCTCGCTCTTCGGACCCCAGTACGCCAGTTCAACCCGCCTTCGTCCCACCGCCCCCAGTCGCGCGTAGGCCACCAGCTCGTGCGAACGGGCGAGGACCGAAATGGTGTCGAGCTGTACGGCGCCGAGCCGGCGCGTCATGGCGGCCACGCCGCCCTTCGTCACGCGGGCTCCCCGGAGCCCCTGGGCGCCCAGCGCGACACGCCGGGCCTGCTCAATGCTCAGCGTGTCAGGCGCCATGAACGCTGGAGGCCCGCAACGGAGGGACGCCTGCGGCCGGCGGCTTGTCGAACGGCATTGCGCGCTCAGCTCGTGAACGCGTCAAGGTAACCGCTCAATTGTGCGAGGTCCCCGCCATCGTGGCGAAAGCCGACGAACCGGTCGGGGCGCACCGCCAAGATCGTCATCCCGTCAACGCCAAGCTCATCGGCCACAGCGGCGTCCATCCGACCGATCCGTTGGTCCGCGGGCTCGGCGCAGAGTCCGATGACAGCACCGATCACCGGCGAAGCGACGAGCGTCTCGTCCAGACGGACCGTCGTCTTCAGGACGTCTTCGCACGTGGCGTGCCGGCCGCCGATGACGAACACCGTGTGGCCAGGTCGATACGTCAGTTCGTGCAGGGCACACTCCGCCCCGCCATCGGTCTGGACGGGGATGGCATCGGGAAGCAGAGCACCGGGCGCAAGGAGATCATTGCCGTCGCCGCGCACCAGGACCGAATCGGCATACGACCGATCGAGTTCGGCGGCCGCGACGGCCTCGTGATGGGCCAACTGACGGTCCGCAAACGTCTGGCGCATGACGACGTCACGTTCCGTTCGCTCCCACTGCCCCGTCATCGCCTGGTTGCTCTCGAACATGTCGCCGGAAGCCACAATCCGCAGAGCAACGGGGCGGCGCTCCTCTTCGTAGCTGTCGAGCAGGGCCGATCCGTTCATACCCCGACAGACCAGGGCAAGCTTCCAGCCCAGGTTGAACGCATCCTGCAAGCCCGTGTTCATGCCGTGACCCTCCGCAGGCGAGCACACATGGGCCGCGTCACCGGCCAGCAACACACGACCTGACCTGAATCGGCTCGCGACTCGCGAGTGGCAGCGGAAGCGGATCGGGTTCTCGACCGCGGCGAACTGGGCCAACGGGGCATAGCGGTGGATCGTGGTGATGGCGTCGGTGACGATGTCGCTCGTGTCCGAGGTCGGACGGAGGTAGACCCGCCAACGTTGCTCGGGGAGTGGGCAGAGAATCACAGGTGGAAGATCAAAATGGGCGAAGTTCATGTCGTAGTCGTCAGGCCAGCCGTCAATCGACGCGTCGAACACCGCCCATGGCACTTCGAGGTCTGTTCCCGGATACTCGATGCCCGCCAGCTTGCGTGTCGTGCTCTGATATCCGTCGCAGCCGACGAGCCACGACGTCACCACGTCTTGTCGCTCTCCGGCCTGCTCGACTGTCGCCACGACGCGATCGGCGTGCGCCCGGATCGCGACGAGACGGGTTGAACGAGTCACCGCGCCACCCTGTTCCCGGAGGAACTGGGTGAGAACGGATTCGACGACATCCTCGGACACGCCCAGGTCGAATCCGTAACGGCTGCCTGCCAACGAGAGGTCCAGCTCGCCAACCGTTCGCGCGTCGGAGCGCAAGCGCGCTCCACGGACCTTCACCGCCCTGTCGAGGAGACGGTCGAGGAGTCCCAGAGATTCGAATACCTCGATCGACCGTTCGTGCACGACCGTGGCGCGGTCCCAGCCGAGCGGCGCATCATGCGCGTCGATCAACAGGCAATCGACACGGCGCCGACGCAGCTCTGCCGCCAACAACAGGCCCGTCGGGCCCGCACCAACAACCAAGACGGCCGAGCCGCGTTCGGGCCGTCTTGGTGCAGTGGCCCGCTGCATTGTCCGAAGCTCGTCCGGCGGAACAGGATCAGCGATGACGCCACTCTACGAGGTGGCGGAAACGAGCGATCGGAGAAACCTCGCTTGACCCCGGCGCGGGGCCTTGCGAAGCGGCCTCAATCAAGGAGCGACGCCGCCACCGCATCCTCGAGGGTCCGGTCATTGGCCCACATGAGCTGTTGTTGCTTGGCGCGCCGGAAGTACAGCTGGATGTCGAAGTCGAGCGTGAACCCAATGCCGCCGAAAAGCTGCTGAGCCATGGCGGTGATGTCGCGGAACGTCGAGCAGGCGAACAGTTTGGCCATCGGTGCCAGCGATTCGAGCGAGCGCCCGCTCGCGCCGGCCCACGCTGCTTCGTGCACCAATTGCTCGGCGCCGTCCAGATTGGTCACCGCATCCGCGAGATAGTGCGCCAGAGCCTGGAAGGAACCCAACGGCTTGTCGAACTGGTAACGGTCCTTGGCGTACTGCGTCGTGATCTCGAGTGCGTAGCGCGCACCACCGACCGCTTGCGCCGCCAGGAGCACCAGCGCCGGCTCGAGCACCTCCTGCCAGGTCGCCCAACCGCTGCCGACGGGGCCGATCCGATCGGCTTCACTCACGACGACATCGGAGAGCCTGACCTCGTACTGCGTGTCCGACGCCACACTGAACTGCTGGCGCAGGGTGACGCCGGTCGCCGTGGGGTCAACGAGGAACAGGTCGATCTCCTCGGCCCCGTCACCGCTGCGCGCGAGCACGACCAATCGGTCCGCCGACGAGGCGAAGAGCACGTGCCGCTTGAGCCCGTTGAGGCGAAAGCCCGAACCGTCAGTGTCAGCCCGCGTCTCGACACCCCGGGACGAGAACCCGTTCTCGGGCTCGAGCCAGGCCGGCGAAAGTATCGCCTCACCCGTGGCCACCGACCGCAGCCACTGCTCGTTCTGAGCCTCGCTGCCGGCGGAGGCCAGGACACCGCCGCTCAGGACCGCACTCACGAAGTGGGGCGTCGGCGCGAGGGCGCGACCGAGTTCCTCGTAGAGGGCCACGCCCTCAATGAGGGACATGCCCGAGCCTCCGTACGCCTCGGGCAACAGCAGCCCGATCAGGTCGAGCTCGCCGAGCTGGGTCCACAGCAACGCGGGGTAGCCGATGGCATCGTCCTCCATCTCGCGGACAACGTCGAGGGAGCAGTGCCGCGCAAGGACGTCTCGCACCGTCTGGCGCAACAGCTCTTGTTCCTGGTCGAAATCGAGGTCCAGCATTCAGATTCTCTTTCCTGCTCGAGGGCACACGGCCCAAAGGTCACGACACACGAAGCTCACGGCGACGGTCGCCACTGGTCCCCCCGCCGGGCCCACGGATTGTCGTCGGCGCTCCGCGGCAATGCCACCCGCGCCGCGCACGTCGTCTTCACGTCGCCGTCGACCGACAGCTTCACCGCCACCGTGACGAAGCCGCACTCGACGTCATCCACCGACGTCGACTCCACGACGCCGGTCAGGGACATGGTGTCGCCGGGGAACACCGAACCCTTCATGCGAAAGGTCACCCGGGCCAGCCGGCCGTGCGGGCCGGTCCAGTCGGTCAGGTAGCGCTCGAACCATGCCGCCTGGTTGGGCGTGTTCAAGAAGATGTCCCGCGTCCCGTTGCGCTCGACGGCGAAGTCCTTGTCGTGATGCATGGGCCTCCAGTCGCGGGTGGCCAACGCGCCCAGGACCACCGTCGTCGCGGTGACCGCGGTAATTGAGCACCGGCAGCTCCTGACCAACGCTGACGTCGCCCAAGAGGAGTCGCGGTGTGGTCAGCGCGCTCACAATGCCGACGCCTCGGCCCGGCGGTAGCCGAAGCCCGTGTAGGTCTCGATCGCCACCAACTCGCCGTCCTGGTTGGCGTACACCACGTCGATGACCCAGAAGCGGCCCGTCCCCAACTTGGTCGTCTTCTCGTCACTGACCGAACGCAGCACCTGGTGGGTACGCAAGACGTCGCCCATGCGCACGGGCGTATGGAACTCGATGGTGTCGTCGGTCATGACCGCCTCGGGGAGCCCGAGGGCCGCCTTCAGATCGAAGTGGACCTGCAGCGGTAACGCTTCGGCGGTGCGCCCCGGCGCCCAGTGGTGAGGCCGGAACCAGACCGAGACCATGGACGGCGGCGCCACGGGGCCACCGGTCACCGCGTCGGCTACCGAGTCATCCCAGTAGAGCGGGTTGCCGTTCTCGACCGAGGAGCAGGACGTCCAGACGTACGAGCGCTCGACCGGGAACTCCCCCACCTCGTGGTACTGCTCCTCGCCGATGTGGTCGCGCATGTCGGCCAACGCCGCAGTCTCGCTGGTCATGCCACCACCTTCCGGGCCACCCACCGGGCCACCAAGTCACCGTCCACACCGGCCTCCTTCAAGAGGTGTTCCGTATCCGTCTGCGTCGTGTCCGGGAGCGCGACGACAGCGCCCGGCGCCGGTCGCTCCATGCCGGCAAGCAGTGGCCTCAACTGCGACAGAGCGCCCTCCGTCGGGTGCGAGGCCGTACTCACCACACAACGGGCGACGAACTGCGGCGACGCAACCACCTCGGAGATCTCGAGCACGGGAGCGACGCACGTATCTGCCCCCGCCAGCAGTTCCACCCACTCGTCACGCGTCCGAGTGGCGAACGCCGAGGCGAACGCGGCACGAATTTTCTCTTGTGCGTCGTCATCGAGTTGTGACGCCGCCAGCTCCGGGCACCCCAGTGCGCCGCACAAGTTGGCGAAGAACTTCGCCTCGATCGCTCCCACGGCCAACCACTTCCCGTCCGACCCGGCGTACGTCCCGTAACAGGCGTACCGGCCCGACAGGACGTCGTGGCCCGGGACGATGTCGTCGCCCAGCGCCAGCTGCTCGTCGATGGCCAACGATGTCAGCCACAGGACACCCTCGGCGACTGAGACGTCGAGATACGCGCCGCGTCCCGTCGTCGCCCGTCCGGCCAGGGCCGCCGTGATGGCCAACGCCGCCTGCATCCCACCGGCCGCGGCATCGGCCACGGTGGCGCCCGGAATCGGTGGTGCACCGCCAACACCCGGCGTGCTCATGGCCAGGAAGCCACCAACGGCCAAATAGTCGATGTCATGCCCGGCCCACTGCGAGGCCGGTCCGTCCTGGCCGTACCCACTCGTCGAGCAGTACACGACGCCCGGGTTACGCGCCGAGACCGCGGAGTAGCCCACGCCCAACCGATCGACGACGCCAGGGCGGAAGCTCTCGACAACGACGTCGGCCGCTCCGGCCAGCGACAAGAACGCGTCGCGGCCCTCCTCGTCCTTCAGGTCCACCAGGACGCGCCGCATGCCGCGGTGCCCGCTGTAGGCGAAGTACCGCGGCTGAATGGGCGCGGCGTCGGCAGTCGGCACCGGCCCCACCTTGACCACGAGCGCGCCGTAGTCCGAGAGCAGACGCGTGCAACGCGCTGCCGGTCCAACGGTGGACAGGTCGAGCACGGTGACCCCGTTGAGGGGCCCGCTCGCGGGAGAGACCGGCGCCACCTAGAAGTTCTTCGGCAGTCCGAGCTTGCGCCGGGCGATGATGTTCTTCTGGATCTCCGACGCCCCGCCACCGATTGTGTCGATGACCGTGTAGCGGTAGGTCGACTCGGAGCGGCCGGCCATCGGCGCCTCTTCGGTCTTGACCCGCAATTGGCTACCAGGCCCGGCGATGTCCATGGAGGCGTTGGCCAGGCGCTTGGAGAGCTCCGTGGCGAAGAGCTTGTACTCAGAGGCTTCCGCAGTGGGCGCCGCACCGCCCTTGGAGGACTCGAAGACGAACTTGAGCCCCATGACACGGGCCACCTCCAGCTGGGTGGCCAGTTGAGCGAGGCGCTGACGGATCACCGGATCGTCCTTCAGGGGGACGCCGTCGCGCACCGTCGTCCGCACGTACTCGACCAGCACCTCGAAGCGTTGCTGCATGGGCGAGAGCGTGAACATGGTGAAGCGCTCGAGGTCGAGCGCCTCCGATATGTACTGAAACCCCCTCCCGACTTCCCCCACCACGTAGTCGTCGGGGACGAAGACATCGTTCAGGAAGACCTCGTTGGTGCGCTCGTCGCCCATGGTCCAAATGGCGTTGACCGTGATGCCAGGCTGATCGATCGGGACGAGGAACAGGGTGATCCCGGCGTGCTTTGCATCCGGGTCGGTGCGTCCGCCCACCCAGTACCACTCGGCGAAGTGGGCCGAGGTGGTCCAGGTCTTCTGGCCGTTGAGGATCCAGCCGCCGTCGTCACGGGTGGCCTTGAGTTGCATGGAGGCGGCATCGGAGCCGGCGTTGGGCTCGGAGTAGCCGACGGCGAACTCCACTTCGTTGCGGAGGATCTTGGGCAGGAACTCCGCCTTCATCCGCTCGTTGCCGTGCCGGATGATCGTCTTGCCGACGATGCCGACGCCCTTTCCGATCTGGGGGCCGCCCCGCCTGGCCAGCTGCTCGTTGAGGAGATACTCGTAGATGCCCTCCCCTTCCGAACCGCCGTACTCCTTGGGCCAGGTCATGCCGAGCCAGCCCCGCTCGCCCATGGAGGCCATGAAGGCCCGCCGCTTCGGCGTGTCCACGATCTGCGCCATGTTTTCCCGGGTCACGTCGAAGACCTCGGGATCGTCGTTGGCATCGAGGAAGGTCTCGACCTCCTTCACGAAGGCCAGCTGCTCGGGCGAGAATTCGAACTCCACTGCTACCTCCACGCGGCCGGCTTCCCGGGATCTGACGGAGCGTCAGATCAGGCCGACATCATAGGACACTGCGCATTTCGACCGACGGGCGAATGACGTGGGCCTCGGCGCCCGCGAGCGGGCTGGCGGCGCACGGCCGGGGATCCCGAGCCCCAACAGTTGCCCAGGAGAACGGCCACCCTGTGACGTCCGCACCCGCACCAGGCTGGAGTCCCGCCAATCTTCCCGACAGGCCCGCCGCGGCGGAAGAAGCTTTCTGCGGTTCCCCTATCGCAGGCCATACCGCCACGTTTCGAAAGCAGCGCCCGGGCACAGCATCAACCCTGGTACCAGCGACGCGGCCGTGTCCCGGGATTCCCGGAGGCGTCATTCGTGAGATCTCGCGCTGACGTTGCGATTCTGGCCCGGCGCACACCTTCCTGGGGCGATGGAGGTTCTGTGCGAACCGTCAGAAGGACGTTGCGGGACTTCCATAGAAAGCCAGGGAGCGGACATGCCCTTGTGCGATCCCTTGGTCATCTGCCTCACACGACACCACGTTCTCGGGGATCCGACAGTGCACACGAGGAGTTCGCGGGAAATCCCCCGGATGCGACAAACCTACGTCGCGGCGTTTCCAATCTCGATCCGCCGAACGAACATGGGGCTCGTTTCCTCGCTCCGGGTGTTGGCGCATCACCCGGAGAAATGGCGACGCGAGCACGTTGATTTTCTCGACGGAATGGTCAGCGCGATGCGACCGGTGTTCCTCGTGAAACAATTAGCAAAGAAGCGTGTAGAACCAACTGGAATCGTCGCGTCGAGGTGTTTACACCGAGCGCTTGACCCAGTGCCGCGTTAACACGCACTGTCCAAGCCTGTTGGTGGCACAGCGACCGCTCAAATCGATGAGGCTCGCCGTCAAGGAGAGCGCTTCGCGCACGAGGCTCCCTGGTACGTCCGCCACCGAACCGATGCCGGAGCGAAGTGACGACGTGACCGGTGCGCCCTGCGCGGGCGCTGCGTGCACACTGTCCGGCGCTCCTGAAGCCGCTGGTTCCTCGGGCCCCGACATGGCCGCGACCTCGTCCGTCGACGCGCCGACCGCTGCAGGAGGAGAGCTTGCCGCTGCCACCGTGGGTCGAGCGTCGCCGACCATTTCCCCGGACCGCGCCTCGTCGATCATGCCCTCGAACAGTCCCCGGACCGAGAGGCCACGTCGCGCCGCTTCGGCCTCGACCCAGGCGCGCCGCTCGTGATCGAGCCGGATGCCAACAACGGTGGACTTGGTCGTCGCCATGACCCGTTAACAGTAACTCTGAGTGTTTACATCAGCGGCGCAGAATGGTGGCAGCGAGGTGGTGGGTGGGGAGGAACAGCCGAGCCAGCGACCCCCTGGGCAGCCACCTCGACGGAGTCGGGCCCGCCTCGCCCGGTGGAGGCCCTCCGGATCCGGAACCTCGAGCGGCGGCGCAAGAGGGGATCTCGCGGCCGACTCGGGCCGACCGCGCTGGTTGCGTCTCCTGGGGGAAGGGCCACCGCGTTTACACCCGTAGGAAAGCGTTTACATCACCACGAGACGGCTCAGGCGTGGTCATGCTGCTGATCGGGTGTTAACGCCCCTGATCTGCGTGTTAACAGAGCCCGTGGGCCCAGGGATCGCTCAGTTCGATGGTTGGCGGTGTTGAAGGGAGAATGCTGGGACTGGTGTTTGAATCCCTCGGAGCACCGCCGGTGCGAGTGGACGGAGCACCCACTTTCCCGGCGCAAGATCTGCCGCCACCGCCTCGGTGACGACGACCTCGCCTGGGGCTCCGGCCTTCACCAGGCGGGACAGGAGGTTCACCAGCGGCCCGAAGTAATCACCCTCCCGAGGAGTGGCAAGACCGAGACCGACCGCCCCACGAGCCGCGGGCAGTACCTCGTCCTCCGCTGCCGCTCGGCAGACTTCGAGCGCGATCTGGCAAGCGGCTTCGGCGGTCGGGGCCGCGAAGAAGACCTCGTCGCCGATCATCTTGATCACCCGACCTCCGGCCAGCACGGCGCTCGTCCAGGCCGCTGACTCGAACCGGGCCAGCGCCAGGCTCTGTTCCCGCAGATGGAGGGTCTGGGCCCAGGCAGTCGACCCCACGAGGTCGACGAAACCGAGGGCCACGATCTCTGACGGGCCTTCGGATTCCTCGCCGTCGGGAGGGCTGGAGGCCAGCCAGGACCGGGCCGCTTCGGCTCGGCGCTGCGCCCTCTCGAAGGCATCGAGCACCAACAGCGCCAGGACGTCCGGGACGCGGGTGAAGGCGGTCGTCGCGGCCTCGGCCAGCCGGGCACGGGCGAGCTCGTCGGGACCCTCGCGCACGGTCCCGGGCCCCAACTCCGCGAGGAAGAGGGCAATGGCCGCCTCCGCCACGTTGATCGCGGCGGCTCCCAGCACGCGGGTGAAGGCGAGGATCGCGTCCTCCCCCATCAGCGCTGCCCCCTGCTCGAAGGCCGCCAGGAGAGCTCCGAGATCCGCGGGGACCAGCGTCTCGGCCTCAGCCGGGATGCCCGCCGCCAAGAGGGCGCGCATGACGCGCGAGGTGGACAGGCCGCAGCGGAAAGCCAATTCGGTCACGGTGATCAGGTCGGTGCGGCCCTGGGTGACGAGGTCGCTGGCCACGCCGGGCAGCGTTCCCATCCGGTGGGCCACCACCATCTGCTCGACGGTGGCTCCGTGTTCGGTCAGGTACTGCAGGAGGGCAAGCCGGTCGGCCGCGCCCGGGCCGTCCGGGTCGTAGAGGCCGGCATCGCGCCAGGCGTCCACCTGATCCACCCGTTCACTCCGCCCATGCGAGGGTTGCGGACAGCTGCGCCCGCGCCATCCCCTTGAGCTGCGTCTCGCGGTGTCCGTCGAAGGTGAACTCGCCGGAGCCCTGGACCAGTTGCTCCGAGAGGGACGACACGAGGATCTCGCCGGCGCCGGACGCGTCGGCCAACCGGCTGGCCACGATGACGGTGTGCCCGAGGTAGTCGTCGCCCTCGTCCACCGCGTCGCCGGTGTGGACACCGATGTGGACGGCGATCGGCTCGCTCCCGTCGGCGGGAACGTAGGCGTCGAAGGCGCGTTGGATGTCGATGGCACAGCGCAGGGCGCGGGCAACACCGCCGAAAGCCACCATGAACCCGTCGCCCTGGACGTTGATTTCGCGGCCGCCGTGACGTGCGATGGCGTCGCGCACGATGCGGTGGTGCTCACGCAGGACTTCACGCGACGCCTGGTCGCCCAGCCGCTCGGTCATGCCGGCGTAGTCGACCATGTCGCAGAAGAGGATGGTGACGGTGCCGTCGGACGGAAGGTCGCGCCGGATGTCGTTTTCGAGTGCGGCCAGCTTGGTGGGATCGGCCACGGGGTCGGCTGTCGCGATCGCCTTCGGCGCCGATCCCCGGGCGAGCCGCTTGGCCGACCGGTTCGGACGGCTCTTGACGTCGATGCCGCCCATGATGGCGAAGGCGCGCACGACGATTCGGGGCGAGCCCGGCACGATGGGCACGTCACGCAGTCGCAGGTCGCGGCCGCCCATGAACGAGAAGCCGCGCAGCTCCACGTCGAACCCCTCCGGCACGAGGATGTCGATGCCGCCCCAGAAGGCGACGGCGGTGATCTCGATCTCGGGGCCCTCCAACTCTGCCCGGCGCAGGTCCATTTCGCAGCCGCCCATGACCGCCACGGCGTTGGTCTTCCCGCTGATGCGCCAGCGGCCCTTGGTGCTGTGACCGCTCATGACGGCGACGTGCCAGCGCCCCTTCTTCCTGGGCGCGGTGGTCGTGGGCTCCGGCAGCGTCTGGGCGACCTGCGTCGTCTGGGGCAGGTCGGCCATCACGGTGACGAGGTCACCCCGGGTTCTGGCCTGGAGCGCCTGCCCCACCCGGTCCGAGAACTCGTCGAGCGTCAGGCGCCCTTCGACCACGTGCTCGCGGAGCTGGGTGACGGTCCGGTCCCGGTCGGCGTCGGCGACCCGTTCGGACACAGGTCCCGGGCCCCCGGGAGGTGGGGACGGGCTGTCAGGAAGCGGTGAGTCCGCCATGAGAGACAGTTTGCCCTGTTTCGCCTGGTCGCGGCGTGATCTGACGACCCGTCAGACCGTGTTTTCGGCACCCATTAGGCTCAGCGGCCGTGCGAGGCATCCTGAGTGCAGCGGGATACGTGCCATATCGGCGCCTGACCCGGGCGGACATCAAGGACTTCATGGGGAGCGGTGGGGGCAAGGGGGCCCGAGCCGTGGCCTCCCACGACGAGGACACGACGACCCTGGGGGTCGAAGCAGCCCGCCTTACCCTGCGCTCCGCCCCAGGTCACAGCCCAGAAATGCTGTGGTTCGCCACCTCGTTGCCCGCCTACCTCGACAAGACCAATGCAACTGCGATTGCAGCTGCATTGCGGCTGCCGGGTGACATCGGCGCCTACGACTTCGGAGGCGCGCTGCGATCGGGGATGGGCTGCCTAATTGCAGCCCTGAGGGGAGCCGGAACGAACCTGGTGGTCGCCGGGGACCTGCGCGACGGCCTGCCCACCAGCGCGGACGAGTCCGCCGGCGGCGACGCCGGCGCTGCCGTGCTCGTGGGCGAGGGGCCCGGCGTCCTCGCAGAGGTGGTCGCCACCGCCTCGGTCACGGACGAGTTCACCGATCGTTGGCGCTCGCCGGGCGACCGTACCTCGAGGCTGTGGGAAGAGCGCTTCGGCGAGAACCGCTACCTGGCCCTTGGGCAAGATGCCCTGGCCAGAGCCCTGAAAACGGCGGGCCTGGAGGCCGGTGACGTCGGGTGCCTGGTGGTCACCGGCATGCACGGTCGGGCCGTCTCCGGGCTGGTCAAGAAGCTGGCACTCGAAGCGTCCGTGGTAGCCGACGACCTCTCGCTGAGCGTGGGTCAGTCCGGCACGGCTCACCCCCTCCTCGTGGTCGCCGGGGCTTTGGAATCCCAGGCAGCGGCGGGAGCGCCGGAAGGCACCACCGTGGTGGCGCTGCACCTGGCCGACGGGGCCGACGCCGTGGTACTCCGCACCACCGAGGCGCTGGCGGGCTGGCGCCCGGCACGGCCCATTGCCCAGCAGGTGGCCAACGGCGCCCCGCTGCCCTATTCCAAGTTCCTGGCCTGGCGCGGGCAACTCCAGCCCGAGCCGCCGCGGCGGCCCGAGCCGGCACGGGTGTCGAGCACGGCGGCCTACCGCAACGAGGAATGGAAGTTCGGCTTCGTCGGATCGAAGGACAGGAGCTCCGGCGCCGTCCACCTTCCGCCCTCTCGGATCTCCATGGAAGGTGGCGCGGTGGACGACATGGAACCGGTCCCCATGGCTGACGCCACCGGCACCGTGGTCACCTCGACGATCGACCGGTTGGCCTACTCGCCGAGCCCGCCCATCGTCTTCGCCGTCGTCGACTTCGACGGGGGCGGTCGCTATCCGGTCGAGTTGACCGATGTCGACCCCGACGAGATCCGCGCCGGGAGCCGGGTCGAAATGACGTTCCGCCGGCTGTTCAGTGCCGACGGCATTCACGATTACTTCTGGAAGGCGCGCCCCGTGCGCACGGGAGGAGAGGCCTGATGGGATCGCACGGCATTCACGACAAGGTCGCCATCGTGGGCATGGGTTGCACGAAGTTCGCCGAGCTGTGGGACAAGGGTCTCGACGACCTGATCGTCGACGCCAGCACCGAGGCATTCGACTCCGCTGGTGTGTCCAAGGACGACGTCGATGCCTACTGGTTCGGCACCGCACAGAGCGGCATGAGCGGTATCACGTTGGCCAGGCCGCTGCAGCTGCACAACAAGCCGGTGACGCGGGTCGAGAACTACTGCACCACGGGCTCCGAAGCGCTGCGTGGCGCGGTCTACGCCGTTGCCTCGGGCGCGTACGACGTGGCCATGGCCGTCGGCGCGGAGAAGGTGAAGGACAGCGGGTTCCAGGGGCTCAACGCCATGAACCCTCCGGGCGACGGAACGGCGCGCACCCTGACTGCGGCGGCCATGTTCTCCATGGTGGCGCCGGCCTACGGGGAGAAGTACGGAGTGGACGAGGAGACCATGGCGGATGTCCTCGCATCGATTGCGGTGAAGAATCATTACAACGGTGCGCGAAACCCGCGGGCCCAGTTCCGGCGCGAGATCACCAAGGAGACGGCGCTGGGCTCGCCCCGGCTGGCCGGCACGCTCGGTGTCTTCGACTGCGCCGGCGTGGCCGACGGCGCGGCGGCCGCCATCGTCGTCCGGGCGGAGGACGCACTGCGGTACACCGACAAGCCGATCTACATCAAGGCGCTCTCGTTCGTCGCCGGCAGCGGATCCGGGCTGATCGACCCCGGCTACGACTACACGCATTTCCCCGAGTGCGAAGCCGCGGCGGCCGATGCCTACGCACAGGCGGGCATCACCGATCCCCGGCGTCAGCTGGCGATGGCTGAGGTGCACGACTGCTTCACGCCGACCGAGCTGGTGCTGATGGAAGACCTGGGCTTCGCACCCCGGGGCACCGCGTGGAAGGAGGTCCTCGCCGGCACGTTCGACCTCGACGGCGACTTGCCGGTCAACCCGGACGGCGGCTTGAAGTCGTTCGGGCATCCGGTCGGCGCATCGGGCCTGCGCATGTTCTTCGAGTGCTGGCTGCAGATGCGCCGAGAGGCTCCGGCGGACCGCCAGATCGCCACCACCGACCGCGGCCTGGCCATGACACACAACCTCGGGGGCTACCCGGGCGAGATGGTGTCGTTCGTCTCGGTGGTCGGGAACCAGCTGGGCTGATCAGCCCGCTGGCGGTGGTTCCTGCACCACCTGCGCCAACTCGATGTCCGGGTCGCGCAGGCGGTTGGCGTCGACGGGTCGCCTCGACGCAACCAACGCAGCGATCGGGTCCGCCATATCCCAGGTATTCACCGCCATGCCGGCGAGCAAGAGGTCGCCCTTCAGCCAGAAGGCGATGAACTCCCGCGTGCCAGGATCGCCCCGATAGACGATCTGGTCCCAATCGACCGCATAGCCGGAGTACTCCATGCCGACGTCGTATTGGTCTGAGAAGAAATACGGGATCTTCTCGTAGGGCGTGGTCGTGCCCAGCATGTTCTTGGCGGCCACCGGACCTTGGTTGAGCGCCGCCGACCAGTGCTCCAACCGGATCCGTGCGTTCAGGACCGGATGCCAGGCGTTGGCCAGATCGCCGGCGGCAAAGACCCCGGGGACGCTCGATTCGAGGTATTCGTCGGTCACGACCCCGTTCTCCAGTTTGAGCCCGGCGTCCTCCGCCAGCGCGATCCGGGGCGTCACCCCCACACCCACGACGATCAGATCGCCCCGCACGATGGTGTCGTCGACGAGGCGAACCTCGTCGGCTCGGGGGGATCCCCGGAGCTCCGCCACCCCGGACCCGAGGTGCCACTCCACGCCGTGATCGACGTGCACGTCCCGGTAAAAGGCACCGAGCTCGGGCCCGAGCACCCGCTCGAGCGGCAGGTTGGCCGTCTCCACCACGGTGACGTCCGCCCCCAGCTGACGGGCCGACGCGGCCACCTCGCAACCGATCCAGCCGCCGCCGATGACCACGACCAGGTTGGCCTCGCGAATGGCGGCCTGCAGACGGTCAGAATCGGCCACCGTGCGCAGATACAGGATGCCCTCGAGGTCGGACCCCGGCACCGTCAGATGCCTGGGCTCCGCTCCCGTGGTGAGCAGCACCGCGTCGTAGCCGAGGTGTTCACCGGAGGCCAGCACGACCTCCCGGTTCTTGACGTCGAGTGCTTGCACGTGCGTCGACACGCGGAGCTCGATGTCGTGCGCCTCGTAGTAGCCCTCGTCGTGGACGAAGACCTTGTCGACTCCCGCTTTCCCCTGCAGATACTCCTTCGAGAGCGGAGGGCGCTCGTACGGGCGCACGGGCTCGTCGCCCAACAGGACCACCCGCCCCTCGAAGCCTTCGTCGCGGAGCGTCTGCGCCGCCTTGGCCCCCGCCAGACTGGCGCCGACGATGATGAACGTGCGGGAGTCAGTCATGTGGCCTTCTCTCTCTTGTTCAACCCCGGGGCATCAGCCCAGCAGCTGTGCCAGTGGAGTGAACCCTAGGCCGTGGGCATCTGCCACCGGTTTGTAGACGACCTGACCGTCGACCACATTGACGCCTTCGGCCAGTGCCGGGTTCGCCCGAACCGCGTTCCGCCATCCCTGGTTGGCGATGGCGAGCGTGTAGGGCAGGGTGGCATTGGCGAGCGCGTGGGTCGACGTGTGCGGCACTGCGCCGGGCATGTTGGCCACGCAGTAGAAGACCGACCCGTGGACCTCGAAGGTCGGGTCCGAGTGTGTCGTCGGGCGCGTCGACTCGAAGCAGCCACCCTGGTCGACCGAGATGTCCACCAGCACCGACCCGTGCCGCATCTTCTCCACGAGCGCGTCCGAGACCAGGCGCGGCGCCCGCGCACCGACGACGAGGACGGCGCCGATCACGATGTCGGCCTCGAGGCAGACCTCCTCAATGGCGTGCTCCGACGAGGCCACCGTCTCGAGCGCGCCGCGGAAGTGGTGGTCCACCTCGCGCAGGCGGTCGAGGTTGCGGTCGAGGATGAAGACCTCGGAGTGCATGCCCACGGCCATGGTGGCGGCGGCGAAGCCCGCCACGCCGGCGCCGAGAATGACGACGCGCGCCGCGCGCACGCCAGGCACCCCGCACACCAGGACGCCCCTGCCTCCGCCGGGTCGCATGAGGTGGTGGGACCCCATCAACGGGGCCATCCTGCCGGCCACCTCGCTCATGGGGGCCAGGAGGGGCAACGAGTTGTCCTCCTGGCGCACGGTCTCGTAGGCAATGGCCACGTTGCCGGCGGCGACGAGCGCGTCCGTGCACTCCCGCGAGGCGGCCAGGTGCAGGTACGTGAAGAGCGTCTGATCCTTCCTCGCACCCAGCAACGGAAACTCTTGGGCAATGGGCTCCTTCACCTTGCAGACAAGATCGGCGGCGGCCCACACGTCCTCGGCGGCATCGACGATCTTCGCCCCGGTGCGGGCGAAATCGGCGTCGGGCATGGACGAGCCGTCACCGGCCCCCTTCTGCACGACGACGGTGTGACCGGCCGAGGTGAGCTCGCGCACGCCGGCCGGTGTCAGCGCCACGCGCCACTCGTCCATCTTCACCTCGCTGGGGACTCCGATGATCATGCGCTACTCCTCGATATTGCTCATCACGTGCTTGATCCGCGTGTAGTCCTCGAAGCCGTAAGCGGAAAGGTCCTTGCCGTAGCCCGATCGCTTGAACCCGCCGTGCGGCATTTCGGCCACCAATGGGATGTGCGTGTTGATCCACACGCACCCGAAGTCGAGGTCGCGCGCCATCCGCATGGCCCGCCCATGATCGCGGGTCCACACCGACGAGGCCAACCCGTATTCCACCCCGTTGGCCCATTGCAGAGCCTCCGCCTCGTCACTGAATTCCTGCACGGTGATGACCGGCCCGAACACCTCGGACTGGATGAGCTCGTCGTCCTGGCGCAGGCCGGCCACGACCGTGGGAGCGAAGCAATAGCCGCGCTCGCCCACCGGGGTCCCGCCCGTGGCCACCGAGGCATGAGCCGGAGTGCGCTCGAGGAAGCCGCGCACACGCTCGAGCTGGGTCGCGTTGTTGAGTGGCCCGTAGTCCGCGCCGTCGTTGTCGGTGCCCCCGACGGTGGTGCCCTCGGCCTGCTCGACCAGCGCCGACAGGAGTGCCTCGTGCACCCTCGGTCCGGCCAGGACGCGGGTGGCGGCCGTACAGTCCTGCCCCGCATTGAAGTACCCGGCGCCGGCGATGCCTTCGGCAGCCACGGCGGGGTCGGCGTCGTCGAAGACGATGACGGGCGCCTTGCCGCCCAGCTCCAGGTGCACCCGCTTGAGGGTGGGCGCGGCCGCGGCGGCAACCTCCATGCCGGCTCGCACCGAACCCGTGACCGACACCATGGCGGGTGTCTCGTGCACCACGAGGGCCCGACCGGTGTCACGGTCGCCGCACACGACGTTGAAGACGCCGGGCGGGAGGTGTTCGGCCATGATCTCCGCCATGAGCAGCGCTGTGACGGGGGTCGTGTCCGAAGGCTTGAGCACCATGGTGTTGCCCGCGGCCAGCGCCGGCGCGAACTTCCACACCGCCATCATCATCGGGTAGTTCCAGGGCGTGACGGCGCCGCACACCCCGAGGGGCTCCCGCCGGACGAAGGACGTGTGCCCGGCCATGTACTCGGCCGCCGCCAGACCCTCGAGGTTGCGCGCGGCCCCGGCGAAGAAGCGGATCTGGTCGACCATGGGCGGGATCTCCTCGTCCATGGTGAGCTGGAAAGGCTTCCCGGTGTTCTCGGACTCGGCGCGGACGAGGTCCTCGGCCCGGGCCTCCAGCGCGTCGGCGATCCGGATGAGTGCCAGGCTCCGCTCCGAAGGCGTGGTGCGCCGCCAGGACGAGAAGGCGTCAGCCGCCACCCGGAGGGCGTGGTCGATGTCGGCCGCCCCCGAGACGGGGGCCTCGGCGAAGACCTCCCCGGTGCTCGGGTCGATCAAGGGCGCACTGGGCCCGTCCTCGGCGTCGCGGTAGGCGCCTCCGACGAAATTCTGCAGCTTGCGCATGCGGCTCCCTTCCTTGCGTGGCCCTTGACTACAGAATCACAGAAGATCACCCTTTCAACAAGCGTTTCCGCCAGATTGAGACCCGGATGTGACGGATTCTGCTTGACTAGGGTCCTCAAGGTGACACAATTCTGCAGACCGGGGCTCGCCCCCCGCAGCGACGAGCGAAGAGAGGTGTGACATGCCCGACGCCGACGACTCGGCGGAAGCGGGCCTCCAGAACGACCCGGTGCAGGCGACGAGCGCCCTTCTGGACGCTCCAAACCGGGCGATCATCGAGGCGCTCCAGCGGGACGGGCGCCAGCCCTACGGCGCCATCGCCGAAGCGGTCGGGCTGTCCGAGGCGGCGGTACGCCGGCGGGTCCAGCGTCTCCGGGAGTCGGGCATCATGCAGATCGTCGCGGTCACCGACCCGCTGCAGCTCGGCTTCACCCGCCAGGCCATGGTCGGGATCTCCGTCGAGGGCGACTCGCGCAAGGTGGCCGAGAAGCTGTCGGCCATGCAGGAGGTCGACTACGTCGTGATGTGCGCCGGCTCGTTCGACATTCTGGTCGAGATCGTCTGCGAGGACGACGAGCGCCTGCTGCACGTGCTCAACGACTCCGTACGCTCCATTCCGGGCGTGCGCGCCACCGAGACCTTCCTCTACCTGAAGTTGGCCAAGCAGACCTATACCTGGGGCACGCGATGAACGACCCCAACCCCGACGCGGAGGAACAATGAGTACCAGTCCCGAAAATTCCAACCTGAGCGATCAGGCACGGCGCAATCTGTGGATGCACTTCAGCCGGATGGGCACCTACGAAACCCACGAGGTACCCGTGATCGTGCGCGGCGAGGGTGCCTACGTGTGGGACCAGCACGGGAAGAGGTACCTGGACGGTTTGGCCGGTCTGTTCACGTCGCAGCTCGGCCACGGCCGCACCGAGCTCGCCGAGGCCGGCGCCAAGCAGGCGAGCGAGCTCGCCTACTTCCCCCTGTGGACCTACGCCCACCCTCGTGCCATTGAGTTGGCCGAGCGCATCGCCGGTTACGCTCCCGGCGACCTCAACCGCGTCTTCTTCACCACGGGCGGCTCCGAGGCGGTGGAGTCGGCCTGGAAACTGGCGCGGCAGTACTTCCGCATCATGGGGCAACCCCAGCGCACGAAGGTCATCAGCCGCTCCATCGCCTATCACGGCACGTCCATGGGCGCGTTGTCCATCACGGGCATCCCGGAACTGCGGACCCCGTTCGAGCCGCTGGTTCCCGGGGCCATCAAGGTGCCCAACACCAACTTCTACCGGGCCGAGATCTACGCCGACGACGAGGTGGCCTTCGGACAGTGGGCCGCCGACGAGATCGAACGGGCCATTGAGCGGGAGGGCTCCGACACGGTGGCCGCCGTCTACCTCGAGCCGGTGCAGAACGCCGGCGGCTGCTTCCCGCCGCCACCGGGCTACTTCGACCGTGTGCGTGAGATCTGCGACCGCCACGGCGTGCTGCTCGTCTCCGACGAGGTCATCTGTGCGTTCGGCCGTCTGGGCCACTGGTTCGGAGCGTTGCGCTACGACTACCAGCCCGACATCATTACGGTGGCCAAGGGCCTGACCTCGGGTTACGCGCCGCTGGGGGCGATGATCGCCTCGGACCGCCTCATGGAGCCCTTCCTCGCCCCCGGGGCGTCCTTCCTGCACGGGTTCACGTTCGCAGGGCACCCGGTGAGCTGCGCCGTGGCGCTGGCCAACCTGGACGTCTTCGAGGGCGAGCAGATCCTGCAGCACGTGCAAGCGACGGAGGCGTCGTTCCGCAGCGCGCTGGACGGCCTGTTGGACCTACCCATTGTGGGCAACGTGCGCGGCGCGGGGTTCTTCTACGGCATTGAACTCGTCAAGGACAAGGAGACGCGCTTGTCCTTCGACGACGAGGAGTCAGAGAAGCTCCTGCGCGGCTTCCTCTCCGGAGCCCTGTTCGAAGCGGGCCTGATCTGCCGCGCCGATGACCGCGGTGACCCCGTCGTGCAGCTGTCTCCGCCGCTCATCTGTGGACAAGAGGAGATCGACTTCATTGCGGGCACGCTGCGCGAAGTGCTGACCGAAGCGGGACAAAGGGCGGGCCTCGGCAAACAGGGAACACCGGCCAAGGCGCCGGGCGCGCGAGCGGCATGGGGCTCGGACAAGAAGTAACAGCGGGCGCGACGTCGGGTTATCAGCGGCTCTCCCTGTGGTGGGAGAGCATCCCGGCCCCACTGCCACCGCGCCCCGCGCTCACCGAGGACCTCGACGTCGACGTCTGCATCGTCGGGGCCGGGTTCACCGGCCTGTGGACGGCGCACGCGCTGGCGCTGGCCGACCCCTCGCTGCGCATCGTCATCCTCGAGCGGGAAGTAGCGGGCTTCGGGGCGTCGGGGCGCAACGGCGGATGGTGTTCGGCGCTGTTCGCCACCTCCGACGCCGCCCTGGCGCGTCAGCACGGACTCGAGGCCATGCGCGCGATGCGCCACGCCATGCAGGAGACGGTCGACGTCGTCGGATTCGAGCGCGGCGAGCGAGGGTATCGACTGCCAGTTCGTCAAGGGGGGCTCGGTCGACCTGGTGCGCAGCGAGGCCCAACGGTTGCGGGCGCTGGAGGAGGTCGACGAGGCGCGCGCACTCGGGTTCGGCGAGGACGACGTGCGCTGGCTCGGTCCCGAAGAGACGCGCGGGCTCATCGGAGCCGCCGGCGCCCTCGGGGCCACGTTCACGCCGCACTGCGCCGTGGTACAACCTGCGCTCCTGGCCCGCGGGCTGGCCGATGCGGTCGAGCGTCGCCGGGTGCAGATCTACGAGCACACCGAGGTGTTCGCCATTCATGCCGGCGAGGCGGGCGACAGGCCGTGGGTGCGCACGGCCGGCGGAACCGTGCGAGCGGAATTCGTGGTGCGGGCCACCGAGGCGTGGACAGCGACCCTGCCCGGGCTCGAGCGTGCCATCGTTCCCGTGTACTCCCTCATGGTGGCCACCGAACCGCTGAGTGCCGACTTCTGGTCACGGGCGGGACTGGAGAGCCGGGCCACTTTCGCCGACCACCGCCACATGATCATTTATGGGCAGCGCACGGCCGATGACCGCATCGCCTTCGGGGGCCGGGGAGCGCCGTACCATTTCGGCTCGACCATCTCCTCGGCTTTCGACAGTGCACCTGCGGTGCACACGCTGCTGCGCCAGACGCTGGCCGAGCTCTTCCCGGAGGTGGCGGACGCTCGCTTCACGCACGCCTGGGGTGGTCCGCTCGGCATCCCACGCGACTGGCATTCCTCGGTGGGGCTCGACCGCGCGACGGGCCTGGCCTGGGCGGGAGGGTACGTGGGCGACGGGGTGTCCACGACAAACCTGGCGGGGCGCACGCTGGCCGACCTCATCACCGGGGCTGACACGCCTCTGACCCACCTGCCCTGGGTCGGGCACGTCTCCCCCCGTTGGGAGCCGGAGCCGTTGCGCTGGCTCGGCGTCAACGCCGGGCTGTGGACCATGAAGTTGGCCGACCGCAGCGAGACGAGGCGCGGCCGCCCGAGCCGGCTGGCCGGAGCCATGGGCCGTCTCCTCGGCCAGTGATCGGTGCCACAATCAAGTCCGTGCAGGAGACGGCGGCCGAGGCGATCACCAAGCTGATCTACACCTACGCCGAGCGGATTGACGCCGGCGACTTCGCCGGCGTGGGCGAGGTCTTCGCCCACGCCACCCTGACGTTCGACGGGTTCGACGATGCGGTCTCAGGTCGAGAAGCCATCGCGGCGCTCTACGGCCGCACCACCCGGCGCTACGAGGACGGCACGCCCCGGACCAAGCACGTGATGACGAACGTCCTGGTCGACGTGGCCGAGAACGGCGCGTCGGCATCGAGCCGCTCCTACTTCACTGTCCTGCAGGCCGTGCCGGGCGAGCTGGCCCTCCAACCGGTCATCGCCGGGCGGTACCGCCACACCTACACGCAGGCCGACGGTCATTGGGAGATCGCCACCATGCACATCATCATCGACCTGGTCGGCGACCTCGGCCACCACATGCTCTTCGACCTGGCGCCGTGAAACTCTCCCTCGACTACACCTGGGAGTGCGAGCCCGACACCTTCTGGGCCCTCTACTACGACCCGGACTTCACCGTCCGCATGCACCTGCAGGCGCTGGGGTCCACCTCGGCCGAGGTCGTCTCCCAGGAAGGCGATCTCACAGCCGGGCTGGTACGCACGTTGCGCTACGGGCAGCGCCCCAACATGCCGGGCCCCGTCCGCAAGATCTTCGGCGAGGAGGTCATCACCACCGAGGTGAGCACCTATGTCCCGGCGACGACGACGACCACGTTCACCATGACGCCCGGCACCATGGCCAACAAGACGCAGATTGAGGGCGCCATCGCACTGGCCCGGCAGGGTGCCAGCACCCTCGAGACGTTCTCCCTCGACGCCCGGGTCAAGATCTTCGGCGCCGGGCCGATCGTCGAACGCTTCATTGAGCAGCAGGCCCGCGACATGCAGAACAAGGCCGTCGAGTTCATGCGCGGCGAACTCGGAGCCTGAGCGGTCCCCTGCCAGGCCGCCGCGGCCCGGCCGTTCACGCACCATTCACGATACGCACTTGACCGGGGGGCCTGCCGTCCCACATTGTGTGGGCCGACACACCTTCGGTCGCTCGCCAGGGACGCGCACCGGGACCTGACAGGTGGGTGCGCGGACGCGAGACCGAAGGCGGCTGCCGGGGGCAGCCTGGGCCACGAGCCCGACCTCCGGTCGCCCTTGGGGCGTCCGCGCCTCCGCGGAGGCGACGACAAGGAGGTATTGACGGTGGCGATTGCCGAGGACCTGGCCATCATTCACGAGCCGACGGTGGAGGATCCCTTCACCGTCGAGCAGCATGGGATCGACTTCATCCCGCTCAGCGAGCGCTGGGCTCGGCCGAAGGACATCTTCGGCATGTGGGCCGGCGCCAGCGTCCAGGTCGAGTACTTCATTTACGGCGCCATTCTGATGACCTTCGGGTTCACGTTCGCTCAGGCGCTCTCCCTCATCATCATCGGCAACCTGTCCTTCCTGTTGCTCGGGCTGTGCTCCCTGCAGGGACCGGATGCCGGCACGTCGGTCTTTGCCATCAACCGGGCGCCGTTCGGCCCCAACGGGTCGAGGCCCATTTCCTTCTTCAACTGGATCACCCAGATCGGCTTCGAGGTCGAGGGCCTGATCCTCATTGTCGGGGCCAGCCTGGTCCTGATGGTCAAGGGCGGGTTCAACCCCGGTGACCCGGCCAAGGTCATTCTGGTGATTCTGGCGGTGCTCATTCAGGGGATCCTCCCCTTCCTTGGGCACGCTGCCATCGTCAAGTCGCTGCGCCTCCTGATCGTCCCCTTCGTCGTCTTGTTCGCGATTCTCCTGGGCTTCGCCATCCCACACGCCCAGCTGAACGCCGTGCACCACGGCGCGGGATGGCAGCTCTACCTCGCCGGCCTGGCATTCACCATCGCGCTGAGCGGCCTCGGTTGGGCCGAGTGCGGCAACGACTACACGCGCTACTGCCCTCCCGACACCTCAAAGAAGGGCCTCGTCGGCTGGATCTTCCTCGGAACAGCAGTGCCCGAGATCCTCATCATGACCCTGGGCGCGGTGGTTGGGACGTTCCTGCTGAACATAGGAACGGGATCCGGAGGCCTTCTGCCCTTCGCGCACCAAAGTTTCATTCCGGCCTGGTTCGTCGTCGTGTTCCTCGTCTTCGCCATTGTGCAGCTGTTCGCCATCAACAGCCTCGACATGTATTCGTCGGGTGTCACGCTGCAGGCAATCGGCCTCCCCGTGAAGCGCTACCACGCCGTGATCATCGACTGCGTGATTGCGTTGGGCGTCACCATGTACGCCATCTTCAGCTCATCCTTCACCACGTACCTGGAAGACTTCGTCGACGTCGTGATCGTCTGGATCGCGCCGTGGTGCGCCATCTTCCTGGTCGACTGGGCGCTTCGCCGGTTCCGCTACGTGCCGAGCGAGCTGCAGAACACGGGGCCGACCTCACTGTACTGGAACTCGGGCGGCGTGTTCTGGCCCGCCATCATCGCCCAGGTGATCGGAATGTTCGCCGCCTTTTCTGGGTTGTCCGCCACGTTCAGCCTCCCCCACTGGTTGAACGAAGTGACGTACCACAACAACGGAGCAGACTTCAGTATCTTCCTCGGGCTGGGTGTCGGTGGCGCCGCCTATTACCTGCTGGCCCGCGGCAAGCTCGCACGCCAGGCCGACGCGCAAGTGCAGTTGTTGCGCGAGGAGGGGCTGCTGGCGGCCGTCTGAGCCTCCACGCTCAGTCCCAGTCTTCGACGAGTCCCCCGAGGAATCGGGATGGAACAGCGGCATGCTGCCGAGTGTGCGTACCAGGGCCGCGTCGTCGCCGAGCGCTCGCCTCCAGGCACCGCCCTCGGTCATGAGCGTCCCGATGACGACCGGCTCCGCCTCCATCCGGCGCACCAGGCGCAGCGCCGAGGAGAGCGAGGCGCCGGTGGAGATGACGTCGTCGACCACAGCGACGCGTCGGCCCCGCACCGCCTCGACCCGAGCCGGGTCCATGCGCAGCCGCTGGGGCGTATCCGTCGTGATGGAGTACACCGGCTCGGCCCACGACTCACCCAGGTGGATCTTGGGCGTCTTGTGCAGGATCACGTAGTCGTCGAGCCCGAGGGCGCGGCTGGCCTCGATGGCCAGCGGGATGCCCATGGTGGCCACGGAGACGACGATCTCGGGATGCGCCGGTCGCATCAGCTCGGCCAGCTCCCGGCCCGCCGTCTCGGCGAAGGCCACACCCCGGTCGACGGTGATGAGGAGCGCGATCGTCAGCTGATCGGAGAGCGCGACCAGAGGGAGCTCCATCTCCTGGCTCCCTACGGTGGTCGTGTAGGTACGATCGGCGGCCGTGGACATGGGGATCCGAGCATATGTCTCCTGCTGAGCCGCTCAGCGAGGAGCTGGTCCGCGAGATGCTCGCCGTCGCGGTGGCGGAGGCCCGCCACGGGCTGTCCGAAGGGGGTATCCCGATCGGCGCCGCGCTGTTCCATACCGACGGGACCCTGCTCGGCCGCGGTCACAATCGGCGCGTCCAGGACGCTGACCCCTCCATGCACGCCGAGACGGCAGCCTTCCGGGCCGCTGGTCGTCGGCGCGACTATCCCGACTGCGTCATGGTCACCACGCTCTCACCCTGCTGGTATTGCAGCGGACTCCTGCGTCAGTTCGGGATCGGCACCGTGGTGATCGGCGAGGCGCGCAACTTCGAGGGAGGACACACCTGGGTGGCCGAGCACGGCTGCCGCGTGGTGCTCGTCGACGATGCCGAATGCGTGGAGCTGCTGGGTGACTTCATCACGGCCAACCCCGAGGTCTGGCACGAGGACATCGGCCTGTAGGCACACGTTTCCGGCCCCCGAATCCACACGCCCCACGTGCAGAGTTGCAGGCGTCCTGGCCGAGGTCGGTCGTGATCGGACCGACAGTGTCGTCCATCGTCAGAATCGCGTGCTGTGAATGTCATGAACTCCCTGTACGCCAATGTGGCTCCGTACGCGTCGAGGGTTTGACTTCGCCGATCGTGTAGGGCCTGCTTGGCTCAGCCCCGACGGACTGGGCGATCTCGCAGGCCGCTGCCCTCGCTTGCCAAGTTCATCCATCGCCGCTTCGTGTCGGCCTTCGGCATACGTGCGTTGGAGAACCGATTGCTCTGGCCGTGGCCGTCAGTCAGGTGGCCCGAAGAGACGGTCCCCGGCGTCACCCAACCCCGGCACGATGAACCCCGCGTCGTTCAACTCCGGGTCCACCGCGGCGCAGTACACCCGCACGCCCGGATGCTGACCCCCGAAGGCGGCCAGACCCGGTTCGGAAGCCAGGACGCACAGCGCGATGATCTCGGCCGCGCCACGCCCTCGCACCAGCTCGCACACCTGGCCGAGGGAGCCGCCGGTCGCCAGCATGGGATCACACACGATGACCCGCCGACCACCGAGGTTGCCGGGCAAGCGGTTCAGGTAGACCTCCGACCGCAGCGTGGTCTCGTTCCGGCGGAGGCCGACGTGCGCCACCTCGGTCAGGGGAACGATCTCCTGAATCGCCTGAATCATGCCGAGCCCGGCCCGCAAGATCGGCACCAGCAGCACGACCTCGCCGACGCGGCGCACCGGCGTCGCATCGGCCACCGGCGTGTCCACCGTCACATCCTGGGTGCCGAGATCGCGCAGCGCTTCGTAGGCGAGAAAGCCGGACACCTCCGACACGAGTTGGCGGAAGGTGTCGCTGTCCGTCCGGCGGTCCCGGAGCTGACCGACCCGGTGCGCCAGCACCGGGTGGTCGACGACCGTCACGGCGGTCACTCGGCGCCACCCTCGACGACCACCACCAGGTCGCGTAGTACACGACGCAGCTCAAGTGTGGCTCGGTCCGCCCTGGTGTGGACCTCGGCCATGGGGTCCAGCGGGAGCTCGAGCTCGTGGTACGCCTCTTGAATGCGGAGATCTTCGCGCAGCACCTCGAGCTCGAACTCCACCGCCTCGGCCATGCGGCCCGCATCGCCGTCGAGGTCGTCGCGCCAGAGGGTGGTGAAGAGGCGGCAGGACTCGTCGGTCTCCGGCTGGATGAAAAACCCGATGACGTTGGAGCCGCCGGCGTCGACGAAGTCGATACGGAGACGGAGATGGAACGGCGCGCAGAGCTGGTAGGTCAGGCGCCTCGTCTGTACCAACGGGCGTATTCCCTTCGCCACCCCAGGGTCCTCGCGGTGAGCGAAGGGGTGCTCGTGGGCCACGGTGAACGACCAGCCGTCGCGGGCGACCGCAAAGGGTGCGATCTCCGCCGCCTCATCAGTGCCGAACGTGCCGCCATGGACGAACGGGAAGTGCGCGATGTCGAGGAAATTGTCCGCCAGCAGCCCCGCCGAGCCCCGGGTTCGCAAGGTCGGGAGCCGGCCTTCCAGGAACGCCGCGTCGTCGGCTTCGGGGATGACGCCGAGCGGGGCCACGGGCGGCTCGGGAGCGAGGAAGACAATGCCGTGGGCCTCGGTCACGCGGGAGGCGGGCGTCAGGCGCGCTGTCGGGGGCAACGTCGCTCCGGCACCCAGTGCCGGGATCTCGGTGCAGCGGCCATCCTCGTCGAAGCGCCAGCCGTGGTAGGCGCATTGCAGCACACCGCCCTCGCAGTGACCGAGCGTCAGCGGGCAGTGCCGGTGCGGGCAGCGGTCGGCAAACGCTCGCACTTCCCCGCCCGAGCGGTAGAGGACCCAGGCCTCGCCCAGCAACATGACCCCGTGCGGCTGCTCCGTCACGTCTCCGGAGCGGGCTACCGGATGCCAACACCGGCGGAGGGCCGGATCGGTGTTGGTGAGTGCGCGGACCACCACGCCACCCTGGTGCGGCCGGGTGGACGGCGTCAAGAGCAGGGTCGAACAGCGCACGTGCAGCCATGACGGTGGCGTACTAAAGAGGGGGAACGGTGGACGCAGCGGCGCAGGCGACCAAGGAGCACCTCCCTTCCAGTCGAACCCGGGAACGGCGCGGGGGTCCCCTCGACCCCCGGCTCCTGCGCTACACGCGCACCACCCGCAGCTTCCTCGTGCTCGCGGTCGCCATTGGAGGCCTCACGGCGCTCCTATTGATCGCCCAGGCCTGGCTGATCGCGCACGTCGTCGCCGGCGCGTTCCTCGATCATCAGTCTCTGGCCAAGCTCCGCGGGGCGCTCCTTGCGTTGCTGGCCGTGGTGGCCGGTCGATCGCTCCTGGCCTGGGCTGCCGAACGAACGGCGCACCGGGCCTCCGCCTCAGCCAAGTCCGAACTCCGGCGGGCCACCGCCGAGCATGTTGCTGCGCTGGGCCCGGTCGGGTTTGAGCGAAACGACCCCGGGCGCCTCAGCATGCTCATGACGACGGGCATCGACGCGATGGACGGCTACTTCGCCCGTTACCTCCCCCAGCTCTTCCTGGCCGTGATCGTGCCGGTCGCCGTGATCGCCGTCGTCGCCGGAGCGGACTGGGTCAGCGCCCTGCTGATCGCCGTCAGCCTGCCCCTTATCCCGATCTTCATGGCCCTCGTGGGTGCCACGACGAGGGACCGCACCATGGCCCGGATGCGCTCGCTCCACAAGCTGGCCGGCCATTTCCTCGACGTGGTGGCTGGGCTGCCCACACTGAAGGTCTTCGGGAGGGCCAAGGCCCAAGCCCGGTCCATCGCTGACGTGACCGATCGCTATCGATCGACCACCCTCGCGACCCTGCGGCTCACGTTCCTGTCGTCCCTCGTTCTGGAGTTGCTGGCTACCGTCTCTGTCGCCCTGGTCGCAGTCGCCGTTGGGCTGCGCCTTCTCGACGGGAACATGTCATTTCACGACGCACTGTTCGTGCTCGTCCTGGCGCCGGAGGCCTACCTGCCCCTCCGGGCACTGGGTGCCAACTATCACGCCAGTGCCGACGGAATGCAGGCGGCGCAAGACGTCTTCGCGCTGTTGGAGGAGCCCGGGACGGCACCGGTCGGCGGCACCACGAAGGCGGTCGGAACCGCCATCCGCCTCGGCGGCCTGGAGCTCACGTATCCCGGCCGCAGGGTCCCCGCGCTCGATGGTGTCGATCTCGTCGTGGCACAGGGGGAGACCGTGGCCATCACCGGCCCCAGCGGCTGCGGCAAGTCGACGCTCCTCTCCGTCATTCTGGGCCTGCGCGTCCCGGACGCTGGGTCCGTGTCCCTCGGCGGTGTGGACATCGCCGATCTGGACCTCGACGATTGGCGCCGTCACATCGGCTGGGTCCCTCAGCGCCCTCACCTCTTCGCCCGCTCGGTGGCCGAGAACGTGCGGCTCGGCCGACGCGGCGCGTCTGACACCGAGGTGGCGGCCGCGCTCGAGGCCGCCGGCCTGACCGAAGTCGTGGGGCGCCTGCCCTCCGGTGCCGACACGCTGCTGGGCCAGGGGGGGACGGGGCTGTCCGCGGGCGAACGCCAGCGCGTCTCGCTCGCCCGCGCCTTCGTGCGCGACGCGCCGCTGCTCCTGCTCGACGAGCCCACCGCCAGCCTCGACGGCCAGACGGAGGCCGACGTGCTGGCGGCCGTGCGCCGGCTGGTCGTCGGCCGTACGGCCGTCCTCGTGGCCCACCGCCCCGCGTTGGCCGCGCTCGCTGACCGTGTCATCGAGCTGCCCGTGCCGATCGACGTGGAGCAGTGAGCAACCGCCGCGCCGGCATTGCGCGCACCCTGGGGATTGCGCGGAGCGCCCGCCGCCGCCTGGTCGAGGCCTCGCTGCTCGGGGCCGGCGCGATCGGTGCCTCGATCGCCCTCATGGGGACGTCGGCCTGGCTGATTTCGCGCGCCGCCCAGCACCCGTCAGAAGCCTCGCTCACGCTGGCCATCGTCGGGGTGCAGTTCTTCGGCCTCTCACGAGGCTTTCTCCGCTACGGCGAGCGACTGGTCGGCCACGATGCCGCGCTGCGCGTGCTCGCCGACCTGCGCGTCCGCGTGTTCGAGCGGCTCGAGGCGGTTGCTCCCGCGGGCCTTCCCGCTTTCCGCCGAGGTGACCTGGTGGCGCGCTTCGTCGGTGACGTGGACTCGCTCCAGGACGTGGTGCTCAGGGTGCTCCAACCGTTCCTGGTGGCGGCACTGGTCGGCGCAGGCACGGTCGCGGCTGTGTGGTGGTTCCTACCCCAGGCCGGAGCCGTCCTCCTGGTGGCCCTCCTCCTCTCAGCCACGGCCGTCCCGTGGCTGACCGGTCGCCTGGCGCGCCGGGTGGAGTCCCGGCAGGCCACGGTACGAGGCGAGCTCTCGGCGAACGTGGTGGACCTCGTCGACGGAGCACCGGAGCTACTTGTCATGGGCGCGATCGGCGAGCAGCTGGGCCGACTCGACGACTCGGACAGCCGGCTGCGCGAGGTGGCCCGGCAAGGTGCCGGCACGACCGGCATCGGCCTGGGCCTCACCACGGCACTGGCGGGTTTGGCCAGCTGGGGCGCCCTGACACTCGGGGTCGACGCCACCCACGCCGGCTCGCTCAACGGCGCGCTGCTCGCAGTTCTCGCCCTGGTCCCGCTGGCTGCGTTCGAGTTGGCTTCGCCACTGCCCGCAGCCACCCAGGCGCTCCAGCGCTCACGCGTGGGGGCGGCGAGGGTCTTCGAAGCCATGGACGCGCCAGCCGTCGTGCACAACCCGGCGACGCCGGTGGCGATGGGTGTGAAACCGCACACACTCACCCTGCGCTCCGTGTGGGCGTCCTATCCGGGCGCCGGCCGCGCTGCGCTACGAGGCGTGGACCTGGAGCTGACGCCCGGACGTCGCGTCGCGGTGGTCGGCCCGAGCGGCGCCGGCAAGTCCACGCTGGCCGACCTGCTGGTGCGCTTCCTCCCGGCCGACGCCGGAGAGATCTCGCTCGACGGGATTCCACTGGAGCGCCTCGCCGCGGACGACGTGCGGCGCATCGTGGGTCTGGTCGAGCAGCATCCCCACCTCTTCGACACGACACTGGCCGAGAACCTCCGCGTGGGGCGGCGCTCCGCCACCGACGAGGATCTCACCAGCGCTCTGAGCCGGGTGGGGCTCGGCCCGTGGTTGGCTGGACTGCCGGACGCGCTCCGCACGGCGGTGGGCCCGATGGGCGGGCACTTGTCGGGTGGACAGCGCCAGCGGGTCGCTGTCGCCCGGGCCCTGCTGGCCGACTTCCCGATCCTGGTGCTCGACGAACCGGGCGAGCACCTCGAACCTGCCGCCACCGACGCCCTCACGGCTGACCTGCTGGCGCTCACCGAAGGCCGCTCCACCCTGCTCATCACGCACCGGTTGACAGGGCTGGAGCAGGTAGACGAGATCATCGTTCTGAATGAGGGTCGCGTCGTGGAGCGCGGCACTCATCGCGATCTCGTGACGTCCGGTGGACGCTACGCCAGCCTCTGGTGGGACGAGCTGATGAACGCCCAGCCACCAATCGAATCGCGGTCCCCCTCCCCCGAGGGGCTGTCGGCCGTGCTCAATGAAGGGAGCGACACTCCGTGAGCCTCGACCTGGCCCGCTGGCAGTTCGCCAGCACGAGCATCTACCACTTCCTCTTCGTGCCGATCACGATCGGCCTGGCCTTCCTGGTCGCGCTCCTCGAGACCGCGTGGTACCGCAATGGGGACGAGACCTACCGCCGGCTTGCGCGCTTCTTCGGGTCGCTCCTCCTGATCAACGTGGCGGTCGGTGTGGTCACGGGCCTCATTCAGGAGTTCGAGTTCGGCATGAACTGGTCCGCCTACTCGCGGCTGGTGGGCAATGTGTTCGGCGGGCCGCTGGCGATGGAAGGGCTCGCCGCCTTCTTCTTGGAGTCGACGTTCCTCGGCATCTGGATCTTTGGCTGGAACCGCATTTCGAAGAGGGCCCATTTGGCCTGCATCTGGCTGGTCGCGGCGGGAACCATGCTCTCAGCGGCCTTCATCATTGCGGCCAACTCCTGGATGCAACACCCCGTCGGCTACACGACGAACAACAGCACGCATCAGCCTCAGCTCGACAACATCTGGGCCCTCTTCACCAACCCGGTCTTCCTGTGGGGCTACACCCACGTCGTCGTGGCCTCCCTCGTCACGGGCGCCGCGGTGATGCTCGCCGTGTCCGCCTGGCATCTCCACCGGAAGAACCAGGTCGAGGCCTTCCGCCGCACGGCGGTCATCTCGCTCGTGGTGCTGTTGCCGACCGTTGCCTTCAACCTCTTCGTGGGCAGCGAACTCGGTGTCGTTGAGGGCACCTATCAGCCCATGAAGATCGCCGCCGCCGAGGCGCTCTGGACCACCTGCCCCAGCCACTGCCCCTTCTCGCTCTTCCAGATCGGTGGAGGGAACAACGACCAGACGCCCACCCAGATCCTCGAAATCCCCGACCTGCTGTCCATCCTGGCCACCAACCACGTCGACGGCACGGTGCAGGGGCTCAACAATCTCAACGCCCAATACCAAAAGGAGTACGGGCCGGGCGACTACATCCCCAACGTCTTCATTCAGTACTGGTCCATGCGCGTCATGGCCTACCTGGGCTCTCTGGTCTTCCTCTTCGCCCTATGGGGGGGCTGGCTCCTCTACCGCCACAAGCTCGATCGGGCCAGATGGTTCCTGCGCATCGCGCCGTGGGTGGTGATCCTGCCGTTCCTGATCAACACCGCCGGCTGGATGCTCACCGAGAACGGCCGCCAGCCCTGGATCGTGCAGGGCCTTATGTTGACGAAGAACGGCGTCTCCGCCTCGGTCTCGGCAACCGACATCTGGATCTCACTCATCATCTTCTACGTGATTTATGCCGTGCTGGGGGTCGCCAACACCTGGCTGATGCTCCGCTTCGGCCGCCGCTCGCTCGGTGAGGATCCGCTGGCCAAGTTGATGCCCGATCCCGACGACGACCGGGGCACTCCCGGTTCCGCCCCATCCGCCGCCCCAGAGCTGGACTCGTCCGACGAGGACGACCTGGCCCTCGTCTACTAGGAGGTCGTCATGGGAGGCTTCTCGCTCGCTGATCTCTGGTTCGTCATCGTCGCCATCTTCTGGGTCGGCTTCTTCGTGCTGGAAGGCTTCGACTTCGGGGTCGGCATGCTGCATTCCTTCATCGGGCGCAACGACCTGGAACGGCGTGTGCTTGTGAACACCATCGGACCCGTCTGGGATGGCAACGAGGTGTGGCTGATTGTGGGGGGCGCCGCCATTTTCGCCGCCTTCCCGGGCTGGTATGCCACCTGGTTCTCGTCGCTCTACCTGGCCGTGGTGATCCTGCTGGCCGCGCTGATGGCCCGCGGGGTCTCCTTCGAGTACCAGCGCAAGTTCGACGACCCACGCTGGCGCAGTTCCTGGCGCTGGGCTCTGACGATCGGCAGCGCCCTCATCCCGTTCCTCCTGGGAGTGGCGCTGGGTGACCTGCTTCACGGTCTTCCTATCAACAGCTCTCACAACTTCACTGGGAACTTCTTCGATCTCCTCACGCCCTTCGGGCTGTGGTCGGGGCTCACCCTGCTCGTGCTCTCACTGCTCATGGGTGCCACCTACCTCACGCTCAAGACCACCGGTGAGATCCATGATCGGGCGCAGAAGGCGTCGGCCACCATCGGCGGCGTGGCCGTCCTCGTCACGTTCGGGTTCATGACGTGGATCCATGTAGGTCTCAGCACCGGTTTCGTGCCCAAGCCGATTGAGGCGCTGGGTCTCTTCGCCGTGATCGCCGCGGCCTGGGCCGCCCAGGCGAAGGCCGAGGGTTGGGCCTTCACCGCAGCGGCCATCGGCATCGCCGGCACGGTGGGGGCGCTCTTCAGCGAGCTCTTTCCACGGGTGATGATCTCGAGCACCAACGCCGCCTACAACCTCACCGTCTCGAACACGGCCAGTCCCGGGTATTCGTTGAGGGTGATGACGGTGGTGGCGGTCGTGTTCTTGCCGATCGTCCTCTGTTACCAGATCTGGGGCTACTACACCTTCCGGAAACGCCTCTCGGTGCCCCGGGTGGACGGTTCCGAGGGCCAGGTCGACACGGCTCCCTCCGGGACCGCCGCGCCGGCCGACAGTACCTAGGAGCGCTGCGCAACGGCGCGAACCGTCTACGCGCCGAAGGCTTGCTCCTCGGCGTGCACGTAGATCTTCATGTCGCGCGCGAGAACGGGCACGCCACCCTCGGCGGACGTCGCGGATCGGATGCGTTCCACATGGGCCCGCAGATCAGCCAGCGAAGACCACATCTCGAAAATCCGGACGAGGCCCGAGTCGACGGCGTCAGCGCTCATTGTGTACTCCAGGCATCCCCGGTCCGCCCGGGAGTCGCGGATGGACTCCAGCCGACCTTCGAGAAACTCGGCGCGCCGCGCCGGGTCGACCGTGAAGGTCCCGGCAACAATCACCATGTCGTCGGCCATCGATCAGAGCCCGGGGCTGCTCTGCATGATGCCGCCGTCGGCGAAGATGGTGGTCGCCGTGATGTAGCTGGCGCCGGGGCCGGCCAGGAAGGCCACCACCGAGGCGATCTCCTCGGGTTCGGCCAACCGGCCTATGGGAATGGCGCTGTTCAGCGTGGCCAACGCAGCAGGGTCGGCCACCGTCTGGGCATTGATCGGGGTGTTCACCGCGCCCGGGCCGACGCCCACGACGCAGATGTTGTGAGGGGCCAGCTCCACGCCGGCCGTACGCGTCAGCATCCGCATGCCTCCCTTGGAGAGGCAGTAGGGGGTGTTGCCCGGCATGGGCCAGTCCTCGTGGACCGAAGTCATGTTGATGATGCGACCACCGCCCCCCTGAGCGATCATCTGCTTGGCGGCCAACTGCGTCCCGAAGAACGCGCTCTTCAAGTTGATGTCGAGGACCTTCTCGTACTGATCCTCGGTCGTGTCCAGGACTGACGTGCGGGTCTCGACCCCGGCATTGTTGACCATGATGTCGAGCCGCCCGTAGGCGGAGATGGCCCTGTCGATCATCTTCTGCAGGTCCGCGACCTTGGAGACATCGGCCTCCACCGCAGTGGCCGCCTCGCCGAGGCTAGCGATCTTGCGCTCGAGCTCCTCCGTGGCCTGCTCGTTGGAGACGTAGTCGATGACCACACTCGCGCCCTGCTCCGCCAGAGCTAGTACCACCGCCTTGCCGATCCCCGTGTTGCCTCCGGTCACGATTGCGACCTTGCCTTGCAATTCGTCAGTCATGTGCACCTTCCAGGCGCGCCCACCGGGGGCGCGGTCTCGAGCGACGTCCTACCGTACCGAGCGGGACGGCCCAAAGCGATCCGTGATCTCTCGACACCCGGAATCACCCCGCGGATTACCCAACGGTCACCCGGGCCCCCTTGTGGTCACGGGTGATGGCGGCTGTCGCTTCCGAGTGCGGAAATTCATCCCAATCGGGTGAGGCGGGCCCCAGCCAGAGTGCCTACGATCTCAACGTGACCGAAGACGCAGAAGTCAGTTTGGCCGAGAGCTTCCCTCCTATCGCTGACTACGGGTTTCTCTCGGATTGCGAGAACAACTGCCTCGTGGCCCCGGACGGCTCCGTCGAGTGGTTGTGCCTTCCCCGGCCGGACTCCCCCAGCGTCTTCGCCGCCATACTGGACCGCACCGCCGGCAATTTCCGGTTCGCGCCGATGAACACCCACGTGCCGCACCAACGGCGCTACATCCCCGGGACCATGGTGCTCGAGACGACGTGGCACACCCCGAGTGGGTGGTTGCTCGTGCAGGACCTGCTGGTGGTGCAGCCCGTGGCCGACGGAACCCGGCGCCCCGATTACCGGCGTTCCCCCGGCGATTCCGCTGCCACGGGCACCCTCCTCCGGCTGGCCACGTGCATCGAGGGCCACGTCGAAGTGGTGGTCAACGCGGTGCCCGTGTTCGAGTACGGGGCCCAGACCGGCACGTGGGTGTACGAGGGGGACGGCTACGAAGTCATGACCTGCTGTCCGCCGGTCGGTGATCCGAAGCTCACCATGACGTCGTCCCTCCGCCTCGGAGCGGCGGGCGCCCGGTGCTACGGACGCACGACCCTGGACAAGGGCCAGAGCGCATTTATCTCGCTGTCGTGGACCGGCGGCCAGCCCACCGACGTCGATGAGGCGCAGGCGCAGCTCGCCGCCACAGTCAGCTACTGGCGGGACTGGCTCTCCAACGGCACGTTCCCCGATCACCCGTGGCGCGTCTACATGGAGCGCAGCGCGCTCACACTCAAGGGTCTGAGCTACGCTCCCAGCGGCGCCATCATGGCGGCCGCCACCACCTCACTGCCCGAGACCCCCGGCGGCGCACGCAACTGGGACTATCGCTACACCTGGATCCGCGACTCCTCCTTCATGTTGCGCTCGCTGTACCGGATCGGGTTCGACTGGGAGGCGCTCGAGTACTTCGCCTTCGTGCTCGAGGCGGTGGCCGGGGGCAGCGGCGACTTCAGCCTGCAGATCATGTACGGCATCGACGGTCGGAAGGACCTCACCGAGACGACGCTCGACCACTTGTCGGGCTGGCGCGACTCGCGGCCGGTCCGGGTGGGCAACGGTGCTTGGGACCAGCACCAGAACGACGTCTGGGGGATGATCCTCGATGCCGTCGACATCCACCTCAGGCAGGGCGCGGCGCAGATCGTGAAACCCGTCTGGGAGGGCGTGGCCAGTTTTGTCGAGTCCGCCATCACTCACGCGGGCGACCCCGATCAGGGCATCTGGGAGATCCGGGGCGAGGCCCAGCAGTTCACCGCCTCCAAGGTCCTGTGCTGGGTGGCGATGGACCGCGGCGCCGACATGGCCCGGGTCCGGCAAGACCACGAGCGGGCCGAGAAGTGGAGCCAGGCGGCCGACGAGCTGAAGGCCGAGATCCTCGACAAGGGCGTCGATGCCAAAGGCCGCTTCCGGCAGGCCTACGGCAACGAGGAGTTGGACGCCTCCCTCCTGTTGATCCCGATCCTGGAGTTCCTGCCGCCCGACGACGAGCGGGTACGGGCCACGGTGCTCGCCATCGCCGACGAGCTCACCGAGGATGGGCTGGTCCTGCGCTACAAGGTGGACTCCACCGACACGGGATTCGAGGGGAAGGAAGGCACGTTCACCATCTGCTCTTTCTGGCTGGTGACGGCGCTCGCCATGATCGGTGAGCACGATCGTGCCCGTGCCCTGTGCAAGAAGCTGCTGGCTTTCGCCGGCCCGCTGCATCTCTACGCCGAAGAGATCGACGCCGCGACGGGTGAACACCTGGGCAACTTCCCCCAGGCCTTCACTCACCTGGCGCTTATTGACGCAGTCGGCCGGCTGATCGAGGCCGAGCGCGCCGCGGTGCCGCAGCTCTGACGATCTCGGGCCCGCGCCCATCTGGAGAAAAACCTAAAGCCCAGCCGCCGGAACCGGCGACACGGAGGGAGGCCTTCGATGGCCGAGCACTATGACGTGATCATCGTGGGAACAGGTGCGGGAGGAGGCACCCTGGCCCATACTCTGGCCCCCTCGGGAAAGCGGATCCTGTTGCTGGAGCGGGGCGACTTCGTGCCCCGGGAGAAGGAGAACTGGGATCCCGATGCCGTCTTCATAAAGGGTCGCTACGTCTCGGCCGACTCGTGGCAGGACAAGGGCGGCAGCGCGTTCCAGCCCGGGGTCCATTACAACGTTGGGGGCGCGACCAAGCTCTACGGCGCCGCGCTCTACCGCTTACGGCCCGGCGATTTCGGCGACCTCACGCATGCCGACGGCGTGTCCCCCGCCTGGCCCGTCTCCTACGAGGACTTCGAGCCGTGGTACACGAAGGCCGAGTGGCTCTACCAGGTCCATGGCAAGCACGGGGAAGACCCGACCGAGGGCGCCTGGAGCCGCCAGTACCCCTTCCCCGCCGTCAGCCACGAGCCGCGGATCCAGCAGATCCACGACGACCTGGAGAAGGCCGGCTACCACCCCTTCAACGCGCCCTGCGGCATCCTCCTCGACGAGGCCAACCCCCCGGCCAGTGTCTGCATCCGCTGCACCTGGTGCGACGGCTACCCCTGCCTGGTGCACGCCAAGGCCGATGCCGAGACCATCGCCGTCCTCCCCGCTCTGGAGCACCCGAACGTCACCCTGTTGGTGGACCACGAGGTGACGCGCCTGCAGACAGATGCCGGCGGCCGCACGGTCACCGGCGTGATCACTCAGCACGGGAGCGCCGAAGAGGTCTTCTCAGCCGACATCGTGGTGGTCTCGGCTGGGGCAACCAACAGCGCCCGGTTGCTGCTGTCCTCGGCGAGTGACGCCCATCCCAACGGGTTGGCCAACGGCTCGGACCAGGTCGGCCGGAACTACATGTTCCACAACTCCAAGGCGGTGGTCGCGCTGGCGGCGGAGCCCAACGAGACCGCCTTCCAGAAGACGCTCGGCCTGAACGACTTCTACTTCGGCGGCCCCGACTTCGACTTCCCCCTGGGCAACATCCAGATGGTCGGCAAGTCCAACGCCGAGGCCATGAAGGGGGAGGAGCCCCACCTCACCCTGCTCGCGCCCCACTGGAGCCTGGCCGATGTCTCCGCCCACGCCGTGGACTTCTGGCTCACCACCGAGGACCTTCCCCGGCCCGAGAATCGGGTCACGCTCGACGGCGAGGGCAACGTGCACCTGGCCTACACGGCGACGAACGACAAGGAGGCGGACCGCCTCTACGGCGAGCTGAGGAAGATTCTGAACCACGTTGGCCTCGCCTCCCACCACGTGCTGCACAAGAACTTCTACATGTCGATGGACATCCCGGTGGCCGGGGTGGCCCACCAGGCAGGGACGTGCCGCTTCGGCAACGACCCGCACACGTCCGTGCTCGATGCGAACTGCAAGGCCCACGAGGTTGACAACCTCTACGTGGTCGACACGAGCTTCTTCCCGAGCATCGGCGCCGTGAACCCGGCGCTGACCGCCATGGCCAACGCCATCAGGGTCGGGGAGCATCTCACCGAGCGGCTGGCCTGACTCCCGCCCGCGGGATGACGACGCCGTACTCTGGGGGCGAAGCGAGCGCCGCCCAGCGAAAGGAGCTGCCGTGAGCACAACGCAACGCCACCGCGTTGTCGTCGTCGGTGGCGGGTTCGGCGGCCTGCCCGCCACCCGCCTGCTCTCGGGCGCCGACGTCGACGTCACGCTCATCGACCAGCGGAACCACCACCTGTTCCAGCCGCTGCTGTACCAGGTCGCGACCGGCATCCTCTCACCGGGCTCGATCTCGCCCGTGCTGCGTCACACGCTGCGCAAGCGGAAGAACGTTGACGTCGTCTTGTCCAAGGTGACCGGGTTCGACCTCGAACGGCGGCTCGTCCATACCGCCGCCCTCCCGGGCGAGACAGGCGAGTACGCCTACGACAGCCTCATTGTGGCCGCCGGCGCCGGCCAGTCGTACTTCGGACACGACGAGTTCGCCATGATCGCCCCCGGCATGAAGACGATCGACGACGCCATGGAGCTGCGGCGTCGCGTCTACGGCGCGCTGGAGATCGCCGAGAACCTGAGCGACGCGGCGCTGCAGCGGTTCTGGATGACCTTCGTCATTGTCGGTGCGGGACCGACCGGCGTGGAGCTGGCCGGGCAGATCCGCGAGCTGGCCTACCGCAGTCTCACCAAGGACTTCCGCCACATTGAGCCCGCGACGGTCCGGGTCCTTCTGGTCGACGGCGGCAAAGAGCCGTTGGCCAACTTCGGCCGCGAGCTCTCGGGCCGGGCCTGCGCCGAGCTCGAGAAAATGGGTGTCGAGCTGTGCATGGGCCTGCGCGTCGTCGGCGTCGACCCGTTCGGGGTCGACACGGAGGGCGCCGACGGTGCCAAGGGGCGCTACGAGTGCGGCACGGTCATCTGGGCGGCCGGCGTCCAGGCCTCGCCGCTGGCGGGGCTCCTGGCCGAAGCCACCGGAGCCGAGACCGACCGCGCCGGCAGGATCGCCGTGCTTCCTGATCTCACGCTGCCCGGGCACCCCGAGGTCTTCGCCATCGGCGACATGGCGACAGTCAACAACCTGCCGGGTGTCTGCGAGGTGGCCATGCAGGGTGGCCTCCACGCGGCCAACACGATCAAACGGCGGCTGAAGGGCGGCGGGAGTGTTCCGTTCAAGTACCGCGACCTCGGAAGCGCCGCCGCCATCGGCCGCTTCAAGGCGATCGTCAGCGTGGGGCCCGTGCGCCTCAGCGGCTTCCCCGGATTCATCGTCTGGATGTTCGTTCACCTGGCCTTCCTCAACGGGTTCGGCCACCGCCTGACCGCACTGGCGCGGTGGGGCCGCGCCATGATCGGGCGCGCCCGTCCCGAACGCGTGTTCAGCGTCGGCCACACCGGCGGCGACCTCAGCCTGCCCGACGAGGTAAAGGCCAAGGTCATGCCGAAGCCCTTCCCGGTCCTCGAAGACCAGATGGGCTGGTCCGACCTCGTCGCGCGGATCGGGACGTCGACGGCCGGATCGGGTGACGCCGAGAGCGAGGCGGGTTCGGATCCGGCCTGAGACGCCCAGCGCGTCACCAGCGGGGGCCAACTACATTCGCCGGATGATCCTCGATCGATTCCTTGTCACCGACCAGGTCGCCATCGTCACGGCCAGCGGGCGCGGCATCGGCGCCGCCGCCGCGGTGGCACTGGCCGAGGCGGGGGCCGACGTCGTGCTGGCCGCCCGCACGGAGGAACAGCTGCGCGCAGTGGCCAAGCAGGTCGAGGCCGCCGGCCGACGCGCCATCGTCGTGCCGGGTGACCTCACCGACTTCGACCTCATGGCCTCTCTGGCCGAGACCGCCTTCACCGAGCTGGGCCGACTCGACATCATTGTCAACAACATGGGTGGGACGATGCCACGTCCGCTGCTCGACACGTCGCCCCGCTTCCTTGAGGAGGCGTTCCGGTTCAACGTCTCGGCGGGACACGCCCTGATCCGGGCCGGCGTCCCCCGCATGCTCGAGGGTGATCACCCGGGCGGGGCCATCGTCAGCATTTCGTCGGTCATGGGGCATGTGGCCGGTCGCGGCTACGTCGGCTATGGCACGGTCAAGGGCGCCCTCGAGCAATACACCCGACTCGCCTCACGCGACCTGGCGCCCCGCATCCGGGTCAACGCCATCGGCGTCGGATCAACCGCCACTTCGGCGCTGGACATCGTCATGTCGAGCGACGAGTTGCGCACGGCCATGGAGGACGCCACCCCCCTCAAGCGCCTGGGTCACGTGGACGACATCGCATCGGCGATCCTCTACCTGGTGTCTCCCGCAGGCGCCTACGTGACCGGCAAGATCATCGAGGTCGACGGCGGGCTGCAGTCGCCCAACCTCGAGTTCCCGCTCCCCGACCTCTAAGCACTCTCGCCGACCTCGAAGGAGCCACACTCATGCCGTACCGCGTCGTGCAATGGAGCACCGGCAACGTCGGGCGTCATGCCCTGGCGGGCATCCACGCCCACCCCGACCTCCAATTGGCAGGGGTCTACGTCTCCAACCCCGACAAGGTGGGTCACGACGCCGGGGAGCTGGCCGGGCTCGTCAGCACCTTCGGCGTGGCGGCCACGAGCGATGTCGACGCGCTGCTCGCCCTCCGGCCCGACTGCATCGTGCACACGGCCATGGCCGACGACCGCATCTTCGAGGCCCTGCAGGATCTCGAGCGCTTCCTGGCTGCCGGCATCAACGTGGTCTCCTCCAGCCCCGTGATGTTGCAGTACCCGGCACCCGATGATCCGCTGGCGGCGCCCGTCATCGCCGCGGCCGAGAAGGCGGGCGTCTCCATCTTCGTCAATGGAGTCGACCCCGGGTTCGCCAACGACGCCCTCCCGCTCGTCCTTTCCGGCGTCAGCGAGCGCATCGAAGAGGTCCGCTGCTCCGAGGTCCTCAACTACAACACTTACAACCAGCCCATGGTGCTGTTCGGGATCATGGGCTTCGGCGGCGGCATCGACGAGGTGCCCTTCCTCCTCACCCCGGGCGTCCTCACCATGGCCTGGGGCTCCGTGGTGCGCCAGATCGCCGCCGGCCTGGGCGTCACCCTGACCGACGTCACCGAGTGGTACGAGCGCGAGGCAGCGCCCGAGGACTTCGACGTGGATGCCGGCAGCATCAAGGAGGGCACGGCCGCCGCGCTCCACTTCGAGGTGCGCGGCATGGTGGGCGACCGCGCCGTCGTCGTGCTCGAGCACGTGACGCGGCTGCGCGACGATCTGGGCGCCACGTGGCCCCAGCCTGCTGGGCACGGCTGCTACCGCGTGGAGATCAAAGGGGAGCCCAACTACACACTCGACCTGCAGCTCATGGGCACGGACGGCGACCACAACACGGCGGGGTTGAAGGCAACGGCCATGCGGCTGGTCAACGCCGTGCCCGCAGTGATCGCGGCACCACCGGGGCTGGTCACTGCGCTCGACCTCCCCCTCGTCACGGGCCGAGGTCTCGTCGTCACCTGAACACCGTGTGCGTCAGGGCCGCCGCGACGTGATTGCACCGGGACGCACAATTCCGGCAAAGAAATGCCGCAGGACCGTCAAGCACAGTCCACGAGGGGGCGAAAAGAACAGTGTGCCCACCAACGAGACGGCTCGTCCGCCTCTGACCGTCAGACCGGCGTTGCAGCCGGCACCCACGCGGGATGTCCGCGTCTTGGGGCACACCACGCCTCGTGACCGAGGTGCATCTTCTCCCACCACCGTCGATCACACCAGGGACTCCCTGGTTGGTCGGCTAGTCACCGTCTCCCTGCAGGCGGTATCCGGGCTGGACGCCGCGCAACTGGCGAGCACCCGGCTGTGCGTCTCCTCGCATCCGACCACTTATGTGGCGGGGAGCCCAGCCGACATTGTGCGCAGTTCGCCACGCGCGTGCGCCGGCCCGGGTGATCACACTGCCGTCGTCTCTGCCGCCCCGGGTGGCGCTGGCGGCGGGTACCACCACACGGCCGGCTGCGTCTCACCCCGCGCCGGACGCTGTCGCCGAGCCTGACGGCTTCCCCCTCGCTGCACGGCCAGACTGAGTGCGTGCTTCTCGTTGATGCAGCCAACGTGGTCGGATCTCGGCCAACCGGTTGGTGGAAGGACCGAGCAGGAGCAGCCGGCACGTTCGTCCGCCAGATCCGTGCCGCCGTTGCTTCGGGGCAGATCACCCAACCAGTCGTCGTGATCCTCGAAGGCAAGGCTCGCCAGGGTGCGCCCACCGGCCAGGCCGACGGTGTCACAGTCGTGCACGCCAGTGGCAGTGGCGACGATGCGCTGGTCGATGTCGTGGCACAGGGCCCCGATCACACGGTCACCCTGGTCACCGCGGACCGCGAGCTGAGACGACGGGCTGAGGCACTGGGAGCCGACGTGGTTGGACCCGGCTGGCTCCTCGACCTTCTCGGGCTCTGAGCTGAAGGCTGACCTCGCCGTCGGAAACCACGCCAGGAGCAGTGACGGAATGTCGCTCCGCTCCGCAGGGTTACACACCTCGTGACCCAGGTGTGCCGCGTGCTGCTGGTGTCGGGCAGCCTGCGGGAAGGATCAACCAACTCCGCTGCGCTCCGCACGGCCCTTCGTGGGGCGCCGAAAGCGGTCCGGGCAACCCTCTACGAGGGAATGGCGTCGCTCCCCGCCTTCAATCCCGACCTCGACGGGGATCCGCTGCCTCCGGCGGTAGCCGAGCTCCGCCACCAAATACGAACGTCCGATGCGCTGCTGTTCTCCACGCCCGAATATGCCGGCGACCTTCCGGGCTCGTTCAAGAATCTGCTCGATTGGACGGTCGGGGATGCTCAACCGGGATCGATCTACACCAAACCCGTGGCCTGGGTGAACGTCGCCGCGCGGGGCGCCCCTTACACGCACGAGTCCCTGCGCAGGGTGCTCGGCTATGTGGGCGCCGCCATCATCGAACCGGCGTGTATCGCGCTCCCCGTGACCAGCGACATGGTGACGGAGGACGGGCTGGTGGCTGACCATGACGTGCAACGACGGCTGTCCGAGACGCTCGAGATCCTGGTCGGCGCCTGCTCACGGAAGGGCTAGCGGAGCACCTCGACCAGGAGAACCCAGGCGTTGATGGCCGACACGACAAAGGCGAGGACGGTGGCGGCAAAAATCCAATAGAGCCCCCCGCCGCCGCCGGCCAGGAGGCTGACGCCACCGGCGAGAAACAGGGCGCCGGGGAGGAGGAGCGTCAGCATGCGCTCGATCCTCCAGGAGAACTCGTCGTCCACCGCGCGGCTGCGCACCGTGACCCAGACCGCTTGAAAGGCGACCACGCCCCCGACGAGGGTGACCTCCAGCCCCAAGGCGACGCGACTCTGACTCGGCGCCAACCCGCAGCCGGCGATCACGAGGGCCGAGACCAGGACCCCCAGGCTGCCCGCCGCCCGGCCCGGCAGATTGGGGTATTTGAGGATCTCCTGCAGATTGATGGAGATGGCCACGAAGAGCAGGCCAGTGAGCGCGGCGGAGGCACCCATCGACCCCACGAAGAAGTCGTGCCACGCGAGCGGGTCGAGCGATGTCATCTCTTCCAGTGTTGCAACCGGCGGCAGGACGTGCGGGGATGTGTCGAGCATGTCGGGGCAGTGCGTGGGCCGCGCACTGCCGCGCCACGGTGCCGGCGTCCTTCTCCCGACCCGCCTCGTTGGCGACAGAGCTGTCGCGACCCCGCGCTGCTACATTTTGGCCGTGAACCTGCAGCGGTTCGGGCCGATCGACTTCGATTGGTTCCACCGAGAGGAGCTCCCCTCGCTCCTCGAGCGCCGAGGGGCGATCTTCTCCGACAGCGATGCCGACGCTGTGCGTCCCCTCGGGTTTCAGCTCCCTGATGGAAGGGCCTACACCTATGTGCCCGACGGAAGGTCGTTCTCCGTCCAGCCCGGCACCGACAACGCGCACACCGTCGTCGAACTGTCGTCCGAAGCATGGTGCGCCTTCGCCTGGGAGCTCAAGACCTGCTTCGCCCTGCTCTACTCCGAGCAGCTGACAATCCTGCGGGGCAATTTCGGCCAGGTGGCGCGCTGGGAGCCGCCGCTGCGGGTCGCCTTCAGCGAGCAGGTCCTGTTCGACCTGCAGCGCCCGGCCCGCATCGCAGACGATGAGGGACGTGCCGTCGATCCGACGAAGAGCTTCACCCTCGACGACCCCGAGGCGGAGGTCCGGGACTTCCTGCACCGGGTCGGTTTCGTCCATCTCCGGGGCGTGCTCGACACCGCCGAGATCGCCGCGCTCAGCGACGACGTCGCGGCGGCGGTCGAGCGGGCGAGGCCCGACGACCGGAAGTCCTGGTGGACGACGGTCGACGGGCGCGAGGTCTGCAACCGCGTGAACTACCTCAACGAGGGATCGGACCGGATCGCCGCCCTGGGCGCCGACCCCCGCTTCGTCGACATCGCCGCCCTCGGTGGCAACGACCTGCAGGACGCGCACGATCGCCTCGATGGCAACGGTGTCGTCATCAAGGTGCCGGGATCGTCCGGGGGTCTGGCCGACCTCCCCTGGCATCGCGATTGCGGCATGGGCGGCCACCCCGTCAAGTGCCCCATGCTCAACGTCGGGATCCAGCTCGATGCCGCCACGGCAGAGACCGGGCAGCTCCAGATGATCCCGGGGTCGCACCGGGGCACATCCCGGCTCCCCAGCGCACGTGAAGCCGGGGAGCATGCCGTCGTGGCGCTGACCACCGAGCCGGGCGACGTGACCGTGCACTTCGGCCATACGTTGCATGCCGCGCCACCGCCGAAGGATCTAAACGCGTCAGGACGCCGAGCGCTCTACCTCTCGTTCGTGCCGCCACTGACCTTCGAGATGGTCGGCCCCGGGCAGGGCTACAACGACGTGCTCTTCACCAAGAGCGACGGGCGCGTGCAGCACGTCGACCAGTTCAACGAGTCGAGACGCCGACAAACGAGCGATCGGACCGGTACCGGCGTCACGCCGAGTTCGTGACCGGTTGACGCACGCTACGGTGCGAGCGTCGAGCAACGAGAGCGAACGGAGAGCGGGAGTGACCTCGAAGTCAGATTTTACAACTGAGGAATGGCAGCTGATCCTCGAAGCACCACCGACGGCGGGACTGATCGTGGTCACCGCTCAGCGGGGAGGGTCGTTCCGCGAGACCGTCGCCATGGCCAAGGCCTACGCGGAGGCGCGGCAGCAGCACGGCCAGAGCGAGCTCCTCGATGCGATCGTCGCCGCAAAGCCTGAGCGGGATCACACGCACTACCACTCCCCCGAGCAGCTCAAGGAGCACGGCCTGCAGCACCTGCGTGACGCCGTCGCGCTCCTCGGGACCAAGTCGACGCCCGAAGAGGTCGGCGAATATCGCCGCTTCATCATCACGCTTTCGCAACGAGTCGCCGCCGCCCACCGGGAGCACGGTCAGGATGTGAGCGAAGCCGAGCAGGCCGCCATCGACGACATCCGGGCTGCGCTCGGCGTCCCCGCCGCTTAGGACCCGGGGCCGGCGAGGTCCATCCGCAGGCGGGTCAGGGTCGAGGACGCAATGCGCCACTCGCCATCCACCAGCGCATAGGCCTCGTGGTAGTGGCCGTCGCCCTGCATCCGGGTGCCGTCCGGCCACACGATGTCGTCGTGCAGCGCCCAGATACCCGTGGCCGTCGTGGCCGAGGTGAGGGTGATCTCGGGCATGTGGCCCTGGTGCACGGTGACGGCATCGGCCAGTGTTTGCTGCAGGAACTCCAGGAACGCATCCGCGCCGCTGACCACGCCACCGCCCGACGCCGTCGTGTCCATGACGACATCGTCGGTGAAGACCTGGCGCATGCCGGCCCAGTCCTTGGTGTCCATCGTCCGGAAGTAGCGGGCCTTCAGCTGCTTGATCGCCTCAATGTCATCCACTGATGGACTCCACCGATCCGCTCAGGAGAACCGGGCAGCCTTGGTCCCCGGCGGGTTGAACCGGCCCGGGACCGCGTCGGGGTTCTCGACACAGACCTCGCACTCGAGGCCGTCGGGATCCCGGAAGAACAGGCTCAGCATCGGCCCGAAGTCTGTGACGAAATCGTCCGCCGCACCGCGGGACATGAGCCGCCGGCGGATCTCCTCGAAGTCCGGCAACGATGCCGCCTGCAACGCGAGATGGTCGAGGCGGCCCCGCCCGAACATCGGGACCTGGCGGTCGGCCTCGCTGTTCCCCTCTATCTGGAAGACGTTGAGCTCGGCCCAGTCGCCGATCTTGATGATGGAGAGACGCGGGCCGTCGCTGCCGGGGGGCTCGGCTCCGTCGCGGAGGATCTCGGCGTCGAAGACGTCCGTATAGAAGTCGTTCAGGCGGGAGGCGTTGTTGGTGATGACGGCGACATGGTTCAGGCCCTTCAGCAGCATGTGTCTCGCTCCTCCGTGAGTGTCAGCCGACGATCTCGCTCGTCTGCAGCACGGGCGTGATCGTCGTGTAGTTGGCGACGTCGGCCAGGACGTCCGCGGTGCCCTCGGCCGCCATGGCCTGGTTCAGGGCGTCGAGCGACTCGAAGGTCACGTGGACGGCGGCCACGTACGGGCCGTCGACGCCCTTGTCGATCTCGGCGCCCACGGGTGACCACGTGCGCACGACGAGCGGGACGTGCTTCTCCCGGTAGTAGTCGTGGTCGAACGACGCGCCCTCGGTCGTCGGATAGAACACGGACACTCGGATCATGGGTGTGCTCCCTCGCTCGTCCCACCGCAGTCTGCCAGGTGCGGATGAGGACGGTGCCGGGAGCGTGACGAGCGTGCAACCGGCTGCTAGCGGAAGTCCCGGCTGGCCGGTACCGCCGTCCCCACCACCAGCGCCTCCACCCGCTCGGCGTCGAAGCTGACCGCCCCCTGCCCCTTGCGCACCCGCCCGCGGATCAGGAGCACGGGCGCGTGGCGGGCCACGTGCTTCCAGCGGGACCAGGCGCCGCGGGAGAAGACCACGTTCACGTGGCCCGTCTCGTCCTCCAGGTTGACGAAGACCGCGCCCCGGGCCGTCTCGGGGTGCTGGCGGTGCGTCACCACGCCGGCCACCGAGGCCCGCTCGCCGTCATCGCACGCCTCGAGCGCGACCGCCGTCCGCACGTCCATGGCCTCGAGCCGCTCCCGGGCGAGATGCATGGCCGTCTGCTCGGGCGCCAGCCCCAGGGCCCACAGGTCGTCGCCCACCGAGTCGTAGAGGCTGGGCGCGGGCAGCGGCGGGGCCTCCGCCCCCACCACCACCCCCGGCAGGCGGTCCGGCGTGCCCTGGGCCGCCGCCCCGGCCGCCCACACCAGCCTGCGCCGGGAGGCCGCCGTACCGCGGCTCTCCCCCTCCCCGCCCGTGGCCCCGGGCACCTCGGGGTCGAGCGCGCCGGCGGCGGCCAGCGTCTCGAGCTGGGCCTGCGTCGCGCCGGCGCGGCGTACCAGGTCCTCGCCCCCCGCCCAGGGGCGGCCGGCCACGATGCGCTCCGCCGTGGCGTCGCCCACCCCGCGCACCGACCCCAGGCCGAGGCGCAGCACCGCCTCCCCCGGCTCGCCCGGGTCGCCGTGCTCCAGCGATGCCCCCACCTCGGAACGGTTCACGTGCGGCCGTCGCACGCGCACCCCGTGCCGGCGGGCGTCGGCCACCAGCGACTGCGGCGACCAGAAGCCCATGGGCTGCGAGTTCAAGAGCCCCGCGGTGAACGCCGCCGGGTAGTGCAGCTTCAACCAGGCCGAGGAGTACACCAGGTGGGCGAACGACACCGAGTGCGACTCGGGGAAGCCGAAGTTGGCGAAGGCGGCCAGCGCGTCGAAGACCTGGTCCGCCACCGCACCCGTCACGCCGCGCGCCGCCATGCCGTCGAAGAGCCGCGCCCGCATCTTCTCCATGCGCGCCGCCGAACGCTTGGCCGCCATGGCCTGGCGCAGCTCGTCGGCGTCGGCCGCGCTGAAGCCGGCGATGGCCACGGCCATCTCCATCAGCTGCTCCTGGAAAAGCGGGACGCCGAGGGTGCGCTTGAGGATCGGCTCGAGCAGCGGGTGCAGGTAGGTGACCTTCTCCTCGCCCCGGCGACGCCGGATATAGGGATTCACCGCGTGGCCCTGAATGGGGCCGGGCCGAATGAGCGCCACCTCAATGGCGATGTCGTAGAACTCGCGCGGCGCCACCCGGGGCAGGGTCCCCATCTGGGCCCGGCTCTCCACCTGGAAGACCCCGACCGTGTCGGCCCGGCACAGCAGGTCATAGACGGCGGGCTCCTGGGGCAGCTGCCCCAGGTCCACCTCCGCCCCGTAGAAGGCGCGCACCAGGTCGACCATGCGGTGCAGCGCCTCGAGCATGCCGAGGCCGAGCAGGTCGAACTTCACCAGCCCGATGGCGGCGCAGTCGTCCTTGTCCCACTGCAGCACGCTGCGCCCCGGCATGCGCCCCCACTCCACCGGACACACCTCGACCACCGGCCGGTCGCACAGCACCATGCCGGCCGAGTGGATGCCGAGGTGGCGCGGCCGGTCCAGCACCTCGGCCGCCAACTCGGCCACCAGCGGCGGCACGCCCCCGCCCTGGGCCTCGGACACCTCTTCCACGGCGGCGGCGGACGAAATGCCCCGCCCGTGCCCCGCGTCGATGCCGGCCGACCAGGCGTCCACCTGCTCCTGCGTGAAGCCGAAGGCCTTGCCCACGTCGCGCACGGCCGAGCGCGGCCGGTACGTGATGACGTTGGCGACCTGCGCCGCGTGGCGACGGCCGTAGCGCTCGTAGACATACTGAATGACCTCCTCGCGTCGCCCCGACTCAATGTCCACGTCGATGTCCGGCGGCCCGTCGCGCGCCGGCGAGAGGAAGCGCTCGAACAACAGCCCGAGGTCGACGGCGTCGACGTTGGTCACGCCGAGCGCGTAGCAGACAGCCGAGTTGGCCGCCGAGCCGCGCCCCTGGCAGTAGATGTCGAGCCGCCGACACACCTGCGCGATGTCCCACACCACGAGGAAGTAGCCGGCGAAGCCCAGCTGGCCGATCACCGCGAGCTCGTGCTCAATCTGCTTCCAGGCACCGGGCACCCGCTCGGCTCCGGGCGGCCCGTAGCGCGCCATGGCCCCCTCGGTGACCAGCTGGCGCAGGTAGCCCTGCTCGTCCATGCCGGCGGGGACGGGGAAGTCGGGCAGCCGCGGCGCCACCAGGCGCAGGTCGAAGGCGCAGGCGCGCCCGAGCTCGGCGGCGCGCCCGACCACGCCGGGCCAGCGGGCGAAGCGCCGGACCTGCTCGGCGGCGGAGCGCAGGCAGGCCGCCGGCGCCGAAGGCAGCCAGCCCTCCAACTCGACCAGGGGGCGGCGCGCCCGCACCGCGGCGAGCGTGGTGGCCAGCCGGAAGCCGGCCGGCGTGGCGTAGTGCACGTTGTTGGTGGCCACGGCATCGACGTCCCACTCGACGGCGAGGCGGGCCAGCTCGTCGTTGCGCACCGTGTCGAGCGGGTCCCCGTGGTCCCACAGCTCCAGCGCGACGTTGGCGCGCCCGAACGCCTCGACCAGGCGTCCCACCTCCCGGGAGGCCGCCCGGGGCCCGGCTTCCATCAGCGCGGTGGGGACCGTCCCCTTCCGGCAGCCGCTCAGCACCAGCCAGTGGTCCCCCGCGGCACGGGCCAGCGCGTCGAGGGTGAAGACGGGCTTCCCCTTCTCCCCACCCTCGAGGTGCGCGTCCGCCAGCACGGTGGACAGCCGCGCGTACCCGTCGGGGTCCCGAGCCAGCAGCACGAGGTGCGCACCGGTCGGGTCGGGCTCGCCGGTGCGCGCGCCGGCAGGGGCCAGCGTCACCTCGGAGCCGAAGATGGTCGGCAGCCCGCACACCCGCGCCGCCTCGGCGAAGCGCACCACCCCGTAGAAGCCGTGATGGTCCGTCAGCGCCAGCGCGTCCAGCCCGAGCCGGTCCGCCTCGGCCACCAGCTCCTCGGGATCGCTGCTGCCGTCGAGGAAGCTGAACCCCGAGTGGGCGTGCAGCTCGGCGTAGGCCTCGGCCATCAGTCGTAGACCGCTTCAATCCACCACTGCCCCCGCTCGGTGCACAGCAGGCGCGCCACCCCCTCGGCCGTGACCACCTGCAACCGGGCCCGGCGCCGGCGCACCGACCACCAGCGCTCGGTGACCGGCCAGGGGCCGGCCCACCCGAGGACCGGCTGCCAGGGGCCGCCGTCGACCGACAGCCGCTCGACGCCGCCGGTGAGCAACCCCCGCCCGCTCACCGCCACGGCATGACCGGTGGCGTCGGCCAGCTCGGCGCGCTGGGGCACCCGCAACACGTCGGTCGGCGCCGGCGGGGGGACCTGTCCCGGCCACGGCGCACCGGCCGGCGCCGTCTCCACCTCGGGGCTGCCCCAGGGCAGCAGCACCGACTGGCCGGCCGGATCCCGCCCGCCCCGCAGCCGGCCCATCACCACGGCCTCCACTCCCAGGCGCTCCTGCACCCGGACGAAGGAGCGGGCGGCGCGGTTGTCCGCCTCGGACGCCCCGCCGAAGAACCCGGGCTGGGAGGGCGGGGCCGGGACGTCGGGGCCCCGGTCGGGGTCCTCGCCCCGAGCCACCCGCAGCCGGCGGTCGATGCCGCGGTCGCGCAACCCGGCCAGGTCCCCGCTCTCCCCCCGCGCCACCGCGTGGCAGGCGGCTGCGTCCGCCCCGAAGCGGTCCGAGACGCTCGCCGCCGGCAGCGCGGCCAACTGGGCCAGAGTGGTCACCCCCAGTCGCTGCAGGGTGACGGCCAGGTCGGGCCGGGCCAGTGTGGCCACCGACCAGGGACCGAGGAAGTCGGCCGTCCCCCCTGACGGGACGATCAGCCCAGAGCGGGCGGCCAGCATGGCGGCGAAGAGCCCGTCGGCCACGCCGATGGTGGCGTCCTCGCCCACGGTGCCGGCCAGGCGCGCCACCACTGCCTCCTCACCACCGAAGAACCGGGCCGGGCCGCGGGCAGGCAGCGCGCCGACGCCGAGGCGGACCGGATGGACCCACGGACAGAGCTCACCGGCCCGCTCCAGCACGAGCGCGAACCGCCGGGCCTCCTCCCCCTTCCCCCCCTCTTCGAGGAGCTCGGGACACCAGATGACGACCAACCGTTCCACCACGCCTTCTCCACTGCTCCGTTCAGGCCGCCTCCGGCCCGTCACCGGGTCCGACTCCCGCCGCTGCCCCGCGCCCGTTCCCGTTCACCCCGTCCCGCACGCGTCCGTCCTCCGTGCCGTCGTTGTTCGTGCCGTCGTTGTTCATGCGTCCGTCGCTCACTCCCTCGACCGCGCCCGAGCCGGCGGGGAGCCAGAGCGAGCACTCGCTGATCCGGCCGGCGGCCCGGCGGCCGCTGACCCGCACCTCGGCCCGGCGGCCCCGGAGGTGCCCGTGGCCGCGGCCGATCCCCTCCCACTCCACCGCCCCGACCGAGAGCGCCAGGTCGCCGCCCACCGGCCAGGCGCCAGGGCCCTCCAGCAGGACGACGAGGGCAGCCTGGCGCTCGCGGGCGCGGGCGGTCAGGTGGCGCGCCGCGGTCAGGCGGGCCCGCCCAGGCGGGCGGATCAGGACGGCGTCGACCCCGGAAAGAAGGTCACCGGCCGCCTCGGCCCAGCCGTTGCCCGGGTGGGGGACGAAGACGACCCGGCGCAGATCGAGCCCGAGGCCGGCGGCGGCCACCACTCCCGGATCGGCCAGTCCCACGACGGCACACCAGCTGCCGGCGGCCGAGGCTGCGGCCATGAGGGCCAGGGCCAGGGTGGTGGCACCGTGGCCGGGCGCGCCCGCCACCGTGGTGGTCGTGCCCCGCCGCAGCGAGCCGGCCGGGAAGAGCGGGGCCAGAGGTGAGGGCACAGGTAGGGTCCGCCCGGCCACCGGCGTGGTGGGCCGGACCCGGTCGGCCAGCCCGGCGGGGAGCTCCCGGGAACGGGGGGACGACGGGTCACCGGCAGAGAAAGCGAACATATGTTCGTACCATAGCGAGACCGTGTGCCGCCCGCTCGAGGAGCCGAACCCCCAGGTCAACAGGCCGAATGCCCCGGCAGGCCTCTACTGGGCCACAATGCTGCCCGCATGTGTGGCCGCTTCGCTCTCTACACGCCTCCGGCCAAGATCGCCCGCTATTTCCAGGCCAACCTGGCCGAGGGGGCCGACGGAGAGCACCCCGGTAGCTGGAACGTCGCCCCGACCGACTCCGTGCTCGGGGTGCGCGACCGCCCGGTCCGGCCCCCAGAACAGAATCCGCAGCAGGAAGGCCCGGCGGAAGCGGGCGGCGAGCCGGAGCGGATCCTCATGAATTTCCGCTGGGGCCTGATCCCCTGGTGGTCCAAGGACGCCAAGTCGGGCAGCCGGCTCTTCAACGCCCGCAGCGAGACCGTGGCCACGCGGGCCTCGTTCCGCGAGGCCTTCAAGGAGCGGCGCATCATCGTCCCCGCCGACGGCTTCTACGAGTGGCGCAAGACCAAGACCGGGGCCAAGCAGCCCCACTACTTCACCCGAGCCGACGGGCAGCCGCTGGCCTTCGCCGGGCTGGCCGAGCGCTGGCGCGACAAGAACGCGGGGCCCGACGCGCCGCTGATCCGGAGCTGCACCGTGATCACCTCGTCGGCCGGGCCCGACATGTCGGGCATTCACGACCGGATGCCGGTCATCCTCGACCCTTCCGTGTTCGACGTGTGGCTGGACCCGGCCAACGAGGACGTCGAGGAACTACGGGCCCTGTTGCGGCCTCCGACGGCCGGCACGGTGGTGCACCACCCCGTGGGGCCGCGAATCGGTAACGTGCGGAACAACGATCCGACGCTCATCGAGTCCGTGTGAGGGACGCGTAGGGCGACGGGAGGGCCGGTCGACACGGTCGGCCGGTGCAGGCGAGCAGGGGGCCGGGGGGCCCACGTGAGAGACGACACGTGAAGGAGCAACAATGAGCCTCGACCGCGCGCGGTTCGACCGCCGCACAATGCTGGCCGCTGCGCTGGCGACCGGCGGCGGCGCCATCCTGGCCGCGGCCAGCCAGGGGCAGGGCGCCGGCGCCGCCATGGCGCAGTTCGCGGCGCGCACCAAGCCGGCGGGCTCCGACCTCGGCGCCATTGAGCACGTCGTGTTCCTCATGCAGGAGAACCGCTCCTTCGACCACTACTACGGCACGTACCCGGGGGTCCGAGGCTTCGACGACCACCCGAAGAACAAGCTCGGGAACTTCGCCCAGGCGTGGCCCGGCGGGCGCGAGAAGACGCTGCTGCCGTTCCACCTCGACACCGCGTCGGGCATCGGCGAGTGCACCAACGATCTCGACCACAGCTGGCCGGCGGAGCACATGAGCTGGGCGAACGGGACGAACAAGGCCTTCGTCAGCACGCACGTGGAATCGGTGTTCCAGGGTCCCGAGCACGGCGTCCTCACCATGGGCTACTACCGACGGAAGGACCTTCCCTTCTATTACGCACTGGCCGACGCCTTCACCCTGTGCGACAACTACCACTGCTCGGTGCTGGGGCCGACGCATCCCAACCGCCTCATGGCGCTGTCGGGCACCATCGACCCCACGGGCGCAGCCGGCGGCCCGGTGCTCATCACCAACGACTCGTCCGAGGCCATCGGGAGCGCACACTGGGACACCATGCCCGAAGTGCTGGAGGACGCCGGAGTGAGCTGGAAGGTCTACAACCCGCCGGGCTCCGTCTACAGCATCCCGTTCATCCAACAGCACGGCCTGATAATCAGCGACGCCATCCTCCCCTACTTCAGCCAGTACCAGAACCCGTCGTCGTCGCTCTACCAGAAGGCGTTCACGCCCCTGTACCCCAACGACTTCGTCAGCGACATCAAGTCGGGGACATTGCCGTCGGTCAGCTGGATCATCCCGCCCCTCGGCTACGACGAGCACCCGTCGTCGCCGCCCGCCCTCGGCGAGTGGTTCACCAGCCAGGTGCTGTCGGCGCTGGTGGCCAACCCCGAGGTGTGGTCCAAGACGGTGCTCTTCCACATGTACGACGAGAACGACGGCTTCTTCGACCACGTGCCGCCGCCGGTCCCCCCAATGGGTACGCCCGGCGAATACGTCACAGTCTCGCCGCTGCCCGACGTGTCGGACGGCATGGCCGGACCGGTCGGCATGAGCTTCCGGGTGCCGATGCTCGTTCTCTCACCCTTCAGTCGCGGCGGGCACGTGGCGTCCGAGGTGTTCGACCACACGTCGCAACTGCGCTTCCTGGAAGAGCGCTTCGGAGTGAAGGCACCCAACATCTCGGCCTGGCGCCGTCACACAGCGGGCGACCTGACCTCGACGCTGCACCCGAAGCACAGCGATCCGACGGTGCCCAAGCTGCCCAGCACGTCGAAGGACCAGATGGCCGACGTGCTGGCCGAGGGCTGCACGAGTACGTCGGTCCTGGAGGCGGCGCCCTCCAGTGCCATGCCGAACTACCCGGTGCCGGCCCACCAGACGATGCCGACGCAGGAGAGGGTCTGAGCCTCGAAGAAGTCTTTCTGGCCCGCCACGGCGAGACCGAGTGGAACCGGGCCGGGCGGCGCCAGGGACAGCTGGACGCGCCACTCACTACCTCCGGAATGGAAGCAGTCCAGCGGATAGCGGAGCGGCTGCGCGCCGTGCCGATCGATGGCGTCTTCGCGAGCCCGCTCGGTCGTGCCCTCACTTCCGCGCGGGCGTTCGCCGCTGACCTGGGGCTGACGGTCGTCACCGTCGAAGAGCTGACGGAGATCGATCACGGAGCCATGGCCGGCCTGCGGGGCGAGGAGATCGAAGCGACGTTTCCCGGCGCGCTCTCCCGGCGCGCCGCGGACAAATACGGGTGGCGCTTCCCTGACGGCGAGAGTTACGCGGACGGGGACACCCGCGCCGCCGCCGCGTTGCATGTGATCGCCGCTCGCGGGTCGGTCCGGCCCTTGATCGTGTCGCACGAGATGATCGGGCGGATGCTCCTGCGCAATCTGCTCGACCTGAGCCCGGCCGAGGCTCTGGCGTACGGGCACCCGCACGACGTGATCTACCGGGTCGACGTGAGCGCCAAGACACTGTCGGAGATCAGGGCGTGAGCGGCGCGGGCGGCGCGGACGGATCGGTCGGATCGGACCCCGGGACGATCGTGGTCCTGAACGGGGTGCCGCGGTCGGGGAAGTCGAGCATCGCCCGGGCCTTGCAGCGATCGGCGGTCGGAGGGCCGTGGCTCAACCTCGGTGTCGACACCTTGGCCGACGCCATCCCGGCGGACGTGCGGCCGGGCATCGGCTTGCGTCCGGGCGGGGAACGGCCCGACCTGGAGGGTTCCGTCGACATCCTGTTCAACGCGTTGTACGCGACGGTTGCGGCGTGGAGCCGTGCGGGGCTGAACGTGGTCGTCGATGTCGGCCATCACGACGACTATTCGAAACCCTTGGGCATCCTCGGGAGGGTGGCTACGAGTCTGGCCGAGCTCCCGGCGTACTTCGTCGGCGTCCGCTGCCCGGTGGGCGTGATCATGGCCCGGCGCGACGCAGGTGCGGGTGGCGCCGGGGATGGTGAGCCGGGTGGGCGCTACGTCACCAGCGAACCTGATGGCGGCGTCCCCGACATCGTGGGCCGGTGGGAGGAAGCGGTGCACCATCCGGGCATTTACGACCTGGAGGTGGACACGTCGACGATGTCGCCGGAAGCGTGCGCCGCGGCCGTGGTGGAACGGGTGGAGGCCGGGCAACCGGTGGCCTTCGCCTATTTGGCACGGGCGCGGACCTGATTGAATCCTTTCGTGCCTGCGGATGCCCTGAGGGTCGGCGATCGTGCGGGACCCTTCGACCTCGTGCTCGACACCGACCTGGCGGCCGCCCTGGCCCGTGCGACCCTGGACGACAACCCGCACTACTTCGATGGCTCCACGCTGCCGCCCACCGCCATCGCCACCCAGACCTACGCGGCGCAGCTTCCCTCCATTCTCGAGCTCGTCCCAGCGGCAGTGTTCGCCGAGGCACGGGGCGCCGTTCATGGCCAACACGACCTGCTGCTGCATCGGCCCATCGTCCCGGGGGAGCATCTGCACACGCTGGTCGAGCTGCACAGCGCGAAGCCTTCGAAGGACAATCTTCGCGTCACGTTGCTGCACAGAGCGTTCGACGACCGTCAACGGCTCGTGGCCGAGCAGTGGTGGACAACGGTGATCCTCGGCTCGACAGCCGGCGGGACCGGGACGGACCTCCCCCATCACGACCTGACCCCCGTCGACGGAGCGGCTCCGATCGTCGAGGAGGTGATCCACATCGACCCGGAAATGGCCCGCCGCTACGCCGAGCTGTCGGGCGACTTCTCGGCGCACCATTTCGACCTGGAGGTCGCGCGTCGCAGCGGCTTCGAGGGTCCGTTCCTCCACGGCCTCTGCACGATGGCGCTGTGTGCGCGCACCGTGGTCCGGGCCGCGTGCGCTGACGACCCTTCCCGTCTCCGGCGCTTCGCCGTCCGGTTCGCCTCTCCCGCCTTCCTCGGCCAGGACCTCGCGATCCGCGTCCATGCCCTCGGGCCTGACCGCTACGCGTTCGAGGCGACCAGCGGCGGTGCCGTGGCCATCCGCAGCGGTCTCGCCGAACTGCGCGGTCTCTCTTAGGCCGGATCGATCGTGATCACCCCTCCGTGCCCCTCGGTCACGGCGGGGACCTCCCCACCCGACGTCCCCTCAGCGTCGAGGGCTGAACGACAGGAGCGTGGCGGCCGCATAGGTGGGCGGCGTCTTCCCGTCGGGCTGCGGCATGACCATCAGATGCAGCACACCGCCGAACGAATTGGTGGTTTGATGCGTCGCAGCGCCGCAGGACGGATCGCTGCAGAGCGGCACGGCGTGCACCTTGCCCTGATCCTCGAAGTCGATGCCCTCCTGCTCGCCCACGACGGTGCGTGAGATCTCGAGTCGACGTGTGCCGTTCGACGTGTCGATCGACCACACCTGGTGGACGTTGCCGACCGTGCCGGCCAGGAAGAGGCGACCCCGGTAGAAGGCACCACCGTCGACGCCGGAGGGTGGAACGGCGTTCTTCAGGATCTTCACGGGCTTGATGGCGGGATGGCTCGGCCACGAATGGTCGGCGGCTATGTCAGCCATGTCGTAGGCGAGCAGGTTGTTGTTCGACGAGGTCCACAGCAACCTGCCGTTGGGGGAGACGGCTGCCCACATCGCTTTCTTGATGGTGGCGGGGTCCAGCTTCACCTCGTACTCCCAGGCCAGGGTGGACGGGTCGGCAACGCCGATGGCACCGGTATTCGCGCAATTCGTGCCGTTGTAGCACTCCATCGGGAGGAGGACCCCGGTGCCCTTGGCGTAGGCGATGGCTCCGATGTGGTTGTACTTGTCCCGGGCGGCGACATCGGCCGGGATGTACGGGGTGGTGCCAGCGGTCTGCGTCAGTGAGCTATCGGTCTTGAACAGCCCATTGTCGACGCCGTCGAAGTAGAAGCTCCCCCGATCATCGTCGGTCATGCCCTGGTAGTAGAAAATCCGGACCGAGGTGGTCGTCACCAGATTCCAGCGGCCCGGATCCTTCGGCGCGGCAGCTGCACCCGAGCTCATGACGCCGGGGATGGTGGCCACGACCATGGCCGTCACGGCGACGACGGCCATGGTCCACTTCGACGGGAAGGCCCTGTGGCCGCCGATCTTCCGTCTGGCCGCTCTCATTCGATTCCATCCTCACGCTGCGTTGCCGCCATTCCCTGCATCCTTTCTGACGAACTACGGGGCGGGGAACTGCATCTGCTTCGCCTGGGCGAGCAACGAGGCTTTGTCGGCCCTGAGGATGTACCCCGAGGCGACGGCCTTGTCGAGGCTCTTGGTGTACTCCCTGATGTAGTTGCTCTGGGTGCCGTAGAGGGCGGCAAGTTGGGCCGGCGTGAAGGCGACGGTGGACCCGAAGTACTGGCAGACCGTCGGGGCACCGGTGGGCGGCGAGCCGCTGAGCGTCGAGACGGGGACGTCGACCGCCGGCGTCCGCACGCCACCGATCACGTTGCCGTGCGAGTCGAGGGCCAACCGGACCGGATCCGTGCTCGCCAACCGGAAAGGCGGTGGGCTCGGAGGTTGCGTCCCGTGTACGACCCAGTTGTCGAAGGCGGTGAATGCAGCCTGGACCACCTCGTGCATCGGGCCGGTGTTGATGGGGGTGGTGCAGCCGAGGATGCTGGCAGGCAGGCTGCCCAGCTGCCATTGGTCGGCGTGCGACGTACCGGCCATCTCCCAGGTGCGGATCTTGTCGGTGTCGGGCTGCTGCGCCAGGGCGTAGCCGAATTGCATGACGTCGGTCTGGCTCTCGGCCATGAACACCGGCACTTTGAGATCGGTGCGTATGCGCAGATTTCCCGGTCCCCCTCCGGAATTGAAAGACGTCCCCAGGGAGGCGCCGAAACCGAACCGACTGTGCAGAAAGATGCCGTCGAAGGTATCGGTCCGGGGCTGTATCGCGTCAGCAAACGTCGTGAGATAGATGGCCGATTGGGACTCGCCCGCGGCGACGATGTGTTTCGCTTTCAGCCCACCCAACGCCGTCGGGTGCGGCCCCCTGAGGGCCTGCCCGATCTGGGCGAAAATGTCCTGGGCATATTGGTCACCAGGGTGGTGCAGGGACCCGTACCGGGCCGGCTCCTTGGTGACCAGTCCACCTGATCCGGTCAGCGAGCCGATGAGGGACTTCCCTCCGTCGACGCCGAGCTCCTGAGCCGAGACGCCGACGTAGGCGTAGCCGTCACGCATCAGCATCGGGTTCAGGTAGATCCAATCCGGATCCGATTCACCGCTCGTCACGTTGAGCCACTCGACCACGACCGTCCCGTTGAAATGGGTCGGGTCCTTTGGTCGTCGCACCAGGATCCTGGTCTTGTACGCTGCCGACGTCGTCGGCGTGATCGTCCACTTCCCGTCGCTCGGCCGGGTGTCGGCCTTGAACGCGGTCGCCGTCCCGGCGGCGAAAAATTCCTGCTCAACGTAGCCGTTGGCGGCGAGATCGGGCGTTTGGGCGGAGATCGGCTCTATGACCTGTCCCGTCGTGACGGGGCCGGTCAGGACGGCGGCGCGGTGGAAGATTGTGGCGGGCGAGGTCGCGGCGGCGGCCTGTGCGGAGGCCGAGGTCACGACGCAGACCGCGAGGATCGCCGCAAGAGCAGTTCCCACCTTGGACGCGATCGAACCGTGCCGTCTGATCCCCATTGTGGTTCACCCCCTGACGCACAGTCGACCTTGTGCGACGGTGACTCTAGCGACCCCCGATGACCGGGGGACCTCGGGTGTTCGGGCACACCTGCTGCACCCCTGGGGCCCTGGTCCCCCCGGTAATCTCCCGAGGTGGCAGCTCGCGTCTCTCCCGACGCTCCGGCAAAGGGAGCAACGCTGGCCTACCTGCCGGCCCTCGACGGCATCCGGGGCGTGTCCATGTTCGCCATCCTGGGCGTGCACGCCGGCGTCTACCTGACGACGGGCGGGTTCTTCCTTCTCGACAGCTTCTTCGCCCTGTCGGGATTCCTCATCACCTCGTTGTTGATCGTGGAGTGGCGCAAGAACGGCACCATCAAATTGGGGGCCTTCTGGGCCCGCCGGGCCAGGCGGTTGCTGCCCGGCCTGTTCGTCATGCTGATCGGGGTCGCCATCCTCTACGGGATCTTCGTCCCGGCCGGCACCTACCCCACGCTGCGCGGTGACGCACTGTCCGCCCTCTTCTACGTGGCCAACTGGCACTTCATTCTGTCCGGCTCGGACTACTTCCACATGACCGGGCTGACGTCGCCACTGATCCATACGTGGTCCCTGGCGGTGGAGGAGCAGTTCTACCTCGTCTGGCCGCTGGTCTTCCTGGGCGTCATGAAGCTCACGCGCTCGTTGCGCGTGCTGCTCGCCGTCGCCGTCGCCGGCGCGCTGGCCTCGGCGCTGGAGATGGCGCTCCTCTACAACCCCACCAACGTCAATCGCCTCTACTTCGGCACCGACACCCACGCGCAATCCGTTCTGATCGGGGCCACGCTGGCGGTGGGCGTGCGCCTGTGGGCCGAGCACAAGCGGAAGGGCGCCGAGATGGATTGGCAGGCGCGCACCGCCTGGAGCCGCTGGGTCCTGACGGCCATCGGCGTCATCGGGCTCGGCGTCAGCGTCCTCTTGTACCTGAAGGTGCAGGCAAGTGATGCCTTCGCCTATCGCGGCGGGTTCTCCATAGCCGCCCTGGCCGCCTCGGCCGTCCTGCTCAGCGTGTCCTGCGCCCAGTTCTCCCCCGTGGCCCGGCTGCTCTCGTTCCGGCCGTTCACGTTCCTCGGGCGGATTTCGTACGGCATGTACCTGTGGCACTTCCCGCTCTTCACCTTCATCAACGAGCAGCGGACCGGCCTGAGCGCCTGGCCCCTCTTCGTCGTGCGCGTGATCCCGACCATCGGGGTGGCAATCCTCTCCTTCTTCCTCATAGAACGGCCGATCCGGCAGGGCACGTTCTTCAGGGGCTTCCGGGCCCGCGTGCTGACGGTGCCCGCCATCGGGGTCGTCGCGGTGGCGATCGTCCTGGCCACCATGCCGGCGGCCGACACCATCGCCGTCGGCGCCGCCGCCACCGGGACCGTCCCGGCGACGGCCATCACCACCGCCATTCCCGCCACCTACGGCACCTCGCCCACCCGGGTCCTCCTGGTCGGCGACTCCCAGGCGTTGACGCTGGGCATCGGACTGGAGGCCGCGCTGTCCGCCCACCGGGAGAGATACGACGACCTGCACCTGCTCAACGAGGGGATCCTGGGCTGCGGCGTCGCCGACGGGACCACCGGTGAGGAGTCCGGCGGGACCTTCGTCGTCGGCGCGCCGTGCACACCGGACCCCCGGAGCGCCAGCTGCCCCCCGGGAGGGGTGTTCGGCCCGAAGCAGAACGTGCCCTGCCAGGCCTGGACCGCAGCGTGGGCGGACTGGGTGCGACAACTACGGCCGAACGTGGTCGTCCTCCTCGCCGGCGGCAGCGAGATCCTCGACCGCCTCTACCGGGGGCACATGACGAACATTTTGCATCCGACCTTCGCCGCCTATGTGGAGAGCCAATTGGAGAAGGCCGTGCAGATCGCCACGGCCCACGGCGCGCTGATGGTCTTCGAGACCAAGCCCTGCCAGAGCACGGGCGAGCAGCCCGACGGCGCCCCGTGGCCGCAGGACAGCACGGCCCGGCAGGATGCCTACAACGCACTGTTGGACAAGGTGGCGGCGCAGCATCCGGGCCAGGTCTATGTCCAGGACCTGAACTCCTACGTGTGCCCGGGCGGGCACTACACCGAGGACCTCCGCGGCGTCCCGGTGCGCGAGAGCGACGGTAGCCACTTCAACATGCAACCCGGAGGCGGCGGTGACTATCTGGCGCCGGCGATCCTCCCGTACTGGATGCAGCTCGGCCACCTGCAGGAGGCACAGACGAACGGAGCGAGCGTGCCGAGCGGATCACTCCCGAGGTACTTCGCCCCGCAGTGAGACCGGCAGCCGGCGACCTGGTTTCTCGTCGTGCCTAGCCGGTCGCGGGCATGCTCGGCTTGGTAAGCGAGGCGTCGTAGAAGCCGGCGGTCGCGCCCGTGATGCGCTGCAGGTTGCGCTCGCCGAAGGCAACCTCGTGCGGCTGGGCGAGGTGGGCGTCGAGCAGCTCCTGTGACTCCCAGCATTCGAAGAAGCGGAACGTGTTGGGCGCCTCGAGATCCTCGCCCCAGAAGTACTCGAGACAGCCGGCATCGCTCCGGCTGGCCTCGGTCACCTCGGCCAGGCTGGCGAGGACGTCCTCGCGGTCCGAGGGGTCGAAGCTGAGGGAGCCGGCGATGATGATCATGCCGACAAGGTAGTGGTGTCCCTCAGGCGACGGCCAGGGCGTCGAGGTTGTCGCGCACGAGCGTGCCACCCTTCATGACCGCCAACAGCGTGGACTGATCCTGCAGGATGCCGATGTCGGCCAACGGGTCGCCGTCCACGACCAGCAGGTCGGCCAGGTAGCCCTCGCGTACCGACCCGAGCTCGTGGGCGCGCCCCATGAGCTCCGCTCCGTTACGGGTGGACCAGCGGATGACGTCGAGGGGCGGGATGCCGGCTTCCTTGACGTAGAACTCGAGCTCGTCGGCGTAGCGACCGTGCGGCAGGCTGATGGCGCCGTAGTCGTCCCCGCACAGGAGCTTCACCCCGGCCTCGTTGGCCTTGGGCAGGATGGCGAGCGCCTGCTCGATGTCCTGGGCCATGGCGGCGGTGAACCCGAGGCCACCGCCACCCATCAGCTCGGCGAAGCGGACCGGGAACAACTGGCTCGGGACGAGGAAGGTGCCGAGCTCGACCATGCGCTCGATGGCCAGGGCGTCCATGCCGTCGCCGTGATCGATGACGTCAATGCCGGCATCGAGCGCCATGTGGATGGCCTCGCAGTTGGCGATGTGGCCCCGCACGAGCACGCCGCGCTGATGCGCCGCCTCGATCCCCGCCGAAATCTCGGCAGGGGTCATTTCTGTCTGCTCACTCGGAGCGACCGTGCCGTGCCCGCCCGTCACGAACATCTTGATGATCTCGGCGCCCTGCTTGATCTCCTCGCGCACGGCGAGCCGGAACCCGTCGGGACCGTCGGACCGGTTGATGGCACCGCGGGCGCCGACGTCCCAGTACCACGGGAAGCTCTTGTCGCCGGCATGCCCCGTCGTGCTGACGTCGCGGCTGCCGGCCATCAACCGGGGGCCGGGGAACAGGCCCTCGGCGATGGCGGCCTTCATGGACGCGTCGATGGCAAAGGGCGCGCCAGCGCTCACCGCGCCGGTGAACCCGCTGCGCAGGAGCAATTCGAGATGATGGGCCGCCCGAACCGCCTGCAACGCGGGCGGCTCCTCGAGTCCGAACGGGGCCGTCTTCGAGCCGAGCTCGTTGTAGGTGGCGTGGAAGTGGCTGCTCACCATCCCCGGCATGACGGTGCGCCCACCGAGATCGACGACCCGGTCCGTGGGACCGGTCTCGACCTCCGCGCCGGTGCGCACTGTCGAGATCCGGCGGTCCTCGATCACCACCGTCGTGCGCGGGCGGGCACCGTCGGCGTCCACGACGGTGGCGTCGCGCAGAACCAGCCTAGGCACGGGGGCCGGCGATCTCGTGGGCTCCGGACTCGGCTCCGGTACCGTTCTCGGGCACGGAGGGAACGATAGTGACCAGAAGCCGACGTCCGCAGTGGCCGGTCCTCCCCGGGCCACGCCCCTCCCCTCCGGTCCTCCGATGACACCGGACGGGGGCGACAGCGTGCTCTGCTCGGGCACATTGGGGAGCGGGGCCTCGTTCCGGGAGCGGGTGGCGGCTGCCCGGACCGGGGCCTTCTCTGCGATCTCGTTGTGGGGACGCGACTACCAGGCGGCGCGCAACGAGGGGCTGAGCGACGGCGATATCCGCCTCCTCCTGGCTGACAACGGCTTGTTCGTCGCCGAGCTCGACCCCGCCTGGTGGTGGCTCCCCGGAGCCTCCGAGATCCACATTCCACCCGAGCACGACCAGCAGCACATCTTCCGCTTCGGCGAGGCAGAGCTGTTTGCCCTGGCGGACGGGATCGGGGCACGCTCGCTGAACGCGGTCGACGTGTTCGGCGGTTCGTGGTCGCTCGATGACGCGGCCGAGGCGTTCGCCGGATTGTGCGACCGGGCGGCCGATCACGACCTGCTCGTCCACCTGGAATTCCTCCCCTGGTCGCGGATCCCCGACCTGTCCACCGCCTGGCAGGTCGTTCATGCGGCCGATCGGCCCAACGGCGGACTGATGCTCGACGCGTGGCACTACTTCCGCAGCGACCCCGACCGCGACCTCCTGGGCTCCATCCCGGGCGCGTCGATCCTCGGCGTGCAGCTGTGCGATGCGCCCGCGACGCCCGAGCCCGATCCGCTGCATGCGACGTTGCACCAGCGGCTGCTGCCGGGTGACGGCGAATTGGAGCTTGCGGGGCTGCTGGCCGACCTGCGAACGACCGGCACCACAGCACCGCTCGGCGTCGAGGTGTTCTCCGACAGCCTTCACGCACTGGACCCTGAAGAGATCGGCCGGATGGCCGGGGCGTCGTTGCGGAGCCTGCTCGCCCGCGGACAGACCGGTTGACTCAGGCCAATTGACTCAGGCCAATTGGGTCAGGCCAATCGACTCAGGAGAGGGCGATGTAGTCGAGATTGACCCCGCCCTGTCCGGACGACTCGACACTGCAGACCACGAGATTGGTTCCGCTCGCCATGTACAGCGAGACGGGCACCGTCCGCCACGTGGTCCACGCCGCTGCGCTCGGCACGTGGAGGACGGCAGTGCCGTGTCCATGCCCTGTCTCCGGGTCGAGCGTCCGCACGGTCAGTGTGGACGGGCTCCCGGTGGCGTTGGCCACGTGGCATTCGAGGCGGCGGCGTCCGGCTCTCGGAACGGCCAGGGCGATGGCCACGCTGCTGCCCTCGCCCTCGAGGTCGGTGACGTAGCCCATCCCCTCGTGGCCGCCGAAGGTGTTCTCGAAGCGGGCGGAACCCGCCCAGGCGCCGACCTCAGCCTGGAAGTGCGGCGCCGGACCCTGGGGCATGACCGACAGGAGCACCGACGCGTGCGGCCCCAGCGTCGTCTGATAGCCGGTCATGGAACCCAGGTCCTGGTGTGCCCAGAGTTCGCGCACGGCGGCCGGGCCGGTGAAGCCGAGGGTGTCGGCGAAGGTGATCGACTTCGTCGCGCCGTCGTCGGAGCGATTGAACAAGGCCACCGCCCAGGACCCGTCGGGCAGCTGGCCGATCCAGCGCTCCGGGTCGCGACTCGTTGGGTCGTAGTCGAGCGCATGACCGTTGTTGAAGACTGGCTTGCCGACCAGGCCCGCCTTGTGCAGCGCCAACACCTCGCGGTTCTGGAAGACATGCGCGTTGTCGGCGATGGTGTCGACCTGATCGGTGATGGCGATGGCGGCGCCGGCCATGGTGAAGAGATTGATCGCGCTCTGGCGCTCTTCGTCGCGAGTGAACGTGCGCATGATCAACGGATCGCCATCGAGGATCACCTGACCCCGGCCGGAGATGTCGGCGAATCCGGTGAAACCCATGAAGGGGTTGTTCCACTGGGACCACTCGGGCTGCCAGGTCTCCCGGCCTCCGCTCAAGGTGAACCAGGTTCCGAAGCCGGCGTCGTTGTCGATGCGGATCAGGTCGCCGTACTGGCGTTCGGCCGACCCGTGGTCGAACAGGTTCGGCAGGACGAGGCTCAGCTGCATGTCGCCCGCCGCCTCACGCATCCAGCGGAGCGCCCGCAGGTAGGAGTCGCGGCCGTGGTTGACGCCCACGGTGCCGTTGTTCTGGTCGAACCCGGTCTCGTAGTAGGCGAGGAAGTCGATCCGGAGGAACACCGCGCCGAGGTCGCGGAAGTACGCGACGTAGCCCTTGACGTACTCTTCGGCGCCGTCGCGGGTGGTGTCCACCCACTGCAGCTGCCCCCCGCCGTCGAAGGAGTCGTTCGCATTGACGATGTCGGCCACCCTGACGTCGCGGCGGCCCACGACGGTGACCGCGGGATCGGTGACGGCCGACTTCGTGGCCCACAATGGGTTGTAGTAGACGCCGAGCTGCATCCCCTTGGACTGCAGGTACCTGGCCCACCAGGCCCAGTCGTGCTCCCAGTCGTCCGCCTGGCTGACGATGTAGCCGTGTCGCGTGACCTTCTGGGTGTTGTCGATCCACCCGTCCGTGCACACCATGGTGTAGCCATCGTCGCGGAAGGTCTCCGCCACCCAGTCGATATTGGCCTTCCATACGGCCTCGGGGATGATGGCGTTCGAGACGTTCTCGTAGTCGTAGGTGCTCCAGTAGAGCGGCCCCGGTCCACCCCGTCGGAAACCGGGGGCGGCCGGCGCAGTCGGTGCGGAGGGGGCCACGGACGATTCGGCGGCACCGGCGGTGGTTGGCGACCCGAGCGCCTCGGCACCGGCGGTCGAGCCCGCCAGCCCGACCAGTACCGCGCCGCCGCCGCTCTTGAGGACCTCGCGTCGCGTCGGCACCAAGTCACTTCCCCCGTCTCGAGCCCCTCGGCACGCCACCGTAGCCAACGCCGCCGGCCCGGAGCCCTGCTCGTCGGATTGTGAAACAGTCTTCTGCCATGAAGGCGTGGCGTGTGCACGAATTCGGCGAGCCCGCAGCGGCGCTGCGGCTCGACGACGTGCCTGCGCCCACCGCCGGCCCCGGTGAGCTGCTCGTCCGCGTCGCGGCAACGACGCTCAACTTCAACGACGTCGACGGCGTACGCGGCCGCTACCGCACCGTGCGCCCACCCCTCCCCTACGTCCCCGGCATGGAGGTGCTGGGCGAGGTCGTGGGCGCCGGGACAGGTGCGCAAGATTGGGTCGGCAAGCGAGTGGTCTCCATACCGAATGGTGCGTTCGGCGGGTATGCGGAGCTCGCCGTCGGTCCGAGCGCCATGGCATTCGAGATGCCGCCGGAGTCCCAATTGGCCGACACCGAGGCTGCGGCCGTCTACTTCCCGTTCCACCTGTCGTGGCTGGCCCTGCACGAAAGGGCCCACATCCGGGCGGGTGAGACCGTTCTCATTCACGCCGCCGCCGGCGGGGTCGGCTCCGCGGCCGTCCAGCTCGCCAACCTGGCCGGCGCCCGAGTCATTGCAACGGCCGGCTCCGCTGCCAAGCTCGAGCTCTGCCGGTCGCTCGGGGCTGCGGTGACGATCAACTACGCGGAGAGCGACTTCGTCGAGGCGGTGCTCGAGGCAACAGACGGCCGTGGTGTCGACGTGGCGTTCGATACGGTCGGCGGAGAGGTGACGGCCAAGACGTTCCGGTGCATGGCGTTCAACGGCCGTCACCTTCTGGTCGGGTTCGCGTCCGGTATCGAAGCCGAGGACGAAGGGATTGTGCCCCGGCCGATCCTGTTCGGGAACTTCTCCCTCTTCGGGGTCTGCCACGCCTACGTCGACGACCCGGCGGCCCTCAAGGGAATGACGGGTTACAACTTTCCGTCCCACGCCGACGGGGAACGCGTCCATGCCCAGGTCGTCGAGCTTGTCCTGAACGGGAGCCTGCGTCCCGTTGTCGGTCTCGAGTGTGCCTTCGAAGATCTGCCCCGAGCCCTCCAATCAATGGCGGACCGCCAGACCACGGGACGCAACGTCGCCCTTCTCACTCCTCCCGCTCGCTGACGGACGCGCTCGCCCGCTCCGGACCCGACGAGAGATTCCCGAACGACTACTGCAGTTCCCCCAGAATCTCCATCACGTCTTCCTTCCGGTAGCCGTTGAAGCGGGCGAACTCGAGGAGCTGCTTCGTCCGTTCGATGACGGCACCTCGCTCAGGACTCCCCGCCACCGTCACTCCCCGCCCTCTCTTGAACTCGAGCAGGCCCTCGTCGCGGAGGAGCCGGAGCGCCCGAAACACCGTGTTGGCATTCACACCGAGCACGGCAGCCAGGTCCTTCGCCGGCGGCAGGCGTTCGCCCGGGCTGGCCTCGCCAGCGGCGATGGCGCGTCGGATTTCGGCCGCCACCTGGTCGTGCAGGGCGAGCGCCTCGGAGCGGTCAACCTTGACACGCAGCATGATGCTATACATAGTAGCACTATGAAGACAGAAACGGCCCGGCCGCCGACGCCGGCCGAAGTCCTCATACCCGAAGCCCGCCGGCACCAGCGCCGGCGCCGTCAGCGCACCGGCCGGTTCCTGGTCGTCGTCGCACTGGTCATTGCCGCGGTCGTCGTCTCGGCACTCCTTCTCTGGCGCGGTCCCGCGGCAGGGGGCAGGGCACAGCCGGATCCGAAGCCGGCTGCGGTCACCGGCACATCCGGCGCGGTGTACTTCCGCCCGGTGCTCTGCTTCGCCGCCGCCTTTGCGGCGCCCTCGGGCACGACGCCGAACGCCGTGTCGAAAGGCACCGAACCCATCCCCGCCTGTTCCGCGGCTTCGCAACTCACCGCGGCCAACATGGACACGTCTCCGGCATCGAACTCCCCCACGGGGTTTACGTTCAGGAACGTTCCGCCGGACCCTCAGTACGCCGCGTATCCCTCGAGTAGCGTGCACGAGCCCCGCTACACATGGAGCACGGTCCTCCTCCCCGGTCTCAACGGTGCCTGTGATGGCGCCAAGGCGATGCGCTGCGTTCTCGGGCCGGCCGAGATGTCGAGCCGCTCCGTCAGGAGTGCGAAGGTCATGCAGACGCGGACCGGCCAATGGATCGTGAGCTACACCACGACGGGTGCCGGCTCAGCCTTGTGGGACAAGGTGGCCTCCGAGAATTTTCACCAGTACCTCGGTATCGAAGTGGGCGGTGTGGTGTACTCGGCCCCGTTGATGCAGCCCACACAGTCCTCTTTCTCGTCGTTCGACGGACGAGGCGAGATCAGCGGCAGCCTCAATCGATCCGAAGCCACCTCCCTTGCGAAGGCACTGACGTCGCACAATGGCTGATCCGGCCCGGCTCTGCTTCCCGCGGGGGCTCCTAGCGCGGGCGGCGGCGCAGCGACGGATCCGCGATGGCGGCGGGGACCCAACCGACGTCGGTGTCATTGAGGTCGGTGCCCGGCGCCACGATCTCGTCAATGCGGTCGAGCACGTCCGGGCTCAGGCGCAGTTCCAGAGCTGGCAGCTGTGACTGCAGGTGCTCCATGGTGCGCGGCCCGATGATGGGCGACGTCACACCGGGGTGCTCGAGCACGAAGCCCAGAGCGAGCTGAATGAGCGGCAGGCCGGCGCTGTCGGCCAACTCGATCAGCTGGGTGAGCGCGTCGAGCTTGGCCCGGTTCCCCGGCAGCTCCAGGTCGTAGTGGTGCGGCAGGAACGTGGCGCGCCGACTGGTGTTCTCCTTGCCCGGCCCGAACGCCCCCGAGAGCCAGCCACCGGCCAGCGGGCTCCACGACAGCACCCCCATGCCGTACTTCTGGCACATCGGCAGCACGTCCTTCTCAATGCTGCGCACCAGAATGGAGTACGGCGGCTGCTCGGTCACGAAACGCTCCCGGGCCCGACGCTCGGCCACCCACTGCGCCTCGACGATCTCGTGTGCCGGAAAGGTGGAGCTGCCGAAGTAGCGGATCTTCCCGGCGCGCACCAGGTCCGTCAGCGCGCCCAGCGTCTCGTCGATGTCGGTCTCGGGCGACGGCCGGTGGATCTGGTAGATGTCGATATAGTCGACGCCCAGACGACGGAGGCTGTTGTCGCACGCGGCCATGATCCAGCGACGCGAGTTCCCCTGTGCGTTGGGATCCTGGCCCATCTGGCCGTGCACCTTCGTGGCCAGCACCACCTTGTGCCGCTTCGTCTGCGCCAGGGCCTTGCCGACGATCTCCTCCGACTCACCGAACGAGTAGACGTCGGCGGTGTCGACGAAGTTGATGCCGGCGTCCAGCGCGGCGTGGATGATGCGGATGGAGTCGTCGTGATCGGTGTTGCCGAACGACCCGAACATCATCGCCCCGAGGCAGAGCGGGCTGACCTTGAGACCGGTTCTTCCCAGCGTGCGGTATTCCATGCGGCCGAACCTACCAACGGGCCCGGCGACGCGCGCCGCGGGACGTGCGCTCAGAGACGGCCGCAGGCGTCCGCGGCGGCCAGCAGGAGCACCGCATTACCGCTGCGAGCGAAACTCCGCAGCGCAGCCTCGGTGAGCTTGATGGCGTGCTCGTCACCCGAGGCCAGGGCCCGATCCACCAGGGCATCCGTCGCCGGGGGCGCATCCGTGGGCGTGGGAGTCTTCCGGTCGATGCCGTAGGCGACATGCAAGGCCGCCGCGGCCTGCCAGACGTAGCCCAGGGCGGCGTCCCGATCCTCCTCGGCCAGCCAGGGCAGCACCAGCTCGCAGGACAGCGGTGCGGTCACCGCATGCAGCAGGCCGATCGCACCGCCCGTGTCGGCATTGCGCAGGTACGCCACCGCGCCCCCGGAGGCCAGCTGGTCGAGCAGGTCCACCGCGCCGCCCGTCCAGCCGAGCGATGCCACCCCCTGCTCGAACTCGTCGGCAATGTCGGCCACGGCGGCCACCCGATCACTGATGAGCATCGGGCGCGGCGCGTCCTCGAGGAGGTAGGGCAGGTCGGCCAGCGCATCGGCCACTCCTTCGTGCCCGATCAGCAGCGGTGGTCCCGGCAGCTCCTCGTAGCTCGCGGCCCAGAAGGCCAGACCGTTGGCCACCTCGAGCCGCCGCGGTGGCGTGTCGGCCGCGCCCAGCCCGCGCAACGCGTGACCACTGCGGATCAGCCCGTGCGTCGCCGCACCGACGGCGCCGGGGAGCAGACGCGGCACCCACTCCCCCGCCACGGCGGCCATGGGACGGTCGGCGATCTCGCGCTCGAAGAGCGCGAGCCACTCCGGAAAGCGCTCGGGCTGCCCCAGCGCGTCGGGCCAGTCCTCCTCGGTCAGCGGCCGTGCCGGGGGTGGTGCTTCGTCCAAGCGGGCGCGGTACCGGTCCACCCAGCGGGGAATGGCGTCGTGTCGACCCAGGTGCGCCAGCGCCTCTGCGGCCATGGGGCCGTGATTGGCCAGTCCGATGGAGCCGTAGGTGGGCGCGGTGGCAGCGAAGACCGTCAGGGCGTCATCGAGGGCCTCCGTCTCGAGGGTCTCCGTCTCCACCACCCCAGTATGGCGAGGTCCGGCTCCGGGTGCCCAGGCCGGTGGCCACTACGATCCGGCCTTTGACGACGGGAGGTCCGATGGCGATGACGCCGCCCCTGCACGGATTGCGCATCATTGAGGTCTCGGCACTCGGGCCGGCCGCGATCACGACGGCCCTGGTGGACCTGGGTGCGGACGTGATCAAGGTCGAACCACCGGCTGGCGATTACATCCGCGAGATGACGTGGCCCATTGTGGAAGGCACCTCGCTGATGCACCTGCACCTCAACCGGGGCAAGCGCTCGCTGGTGCTCGACCTGCGCACCGAAGCGGGCGTCGAGATCATGAAGGAGCTGGCCGCCACCGCCGACGTGGTGGTGGAGGCAATGCGGCCGGGGTCGTTGGCCCGACGCGGGGTGGGATACGACGACCTGCGGGCGCTCAATCCGAAGATCGTCTTCTGCAGCATCTCGGGCTACGGCATGACCGGCCCCTACCGCGACTACCCGAGCCACGGCGTGGCGTACGACACCTGGGCCGGCATCGTGAACGTCGCCACCGACGACGAAGGTTTCTCGTACATCCCCGAGCACGTGTCCATCGGCATCAACGCCGGCCCGCTCTTCGGCGCCCTCGGGATTCTCGCCGCCGTCATCCGGGCCCGAGCCACCGGCGAAAGCTCCTTCATCGACCTCGCCCAGTCCGACGCCGCCGCGATGATCGACTGGTACCGCTCGGAGAGCTTCCGCGCCTACGAGCGCCCCGAGTCCGAGGTGACCGGCAACAAGGCGGACAACTACGAGCGCCGCGCTCCGGGTACGGCCGGCATGGTCGAGGGCGTGCGCTATCAGGTCTACGAGACGTCCGATCAGCTCCATGTGCTCTTCATGGCCTCCGAGCAGGCGTTCTGGAAGAACTTCTGCGAGGCCGTCGATCGCGTCGACCTCTTCGAGCGCTGGCCCGGCTCCAAATATGCGGACCACGCGCGGGGGAACCGGGAGCTGCGGCGCGAGCTGCGCGACATCTTCCGCTCCAAGACGGCGGAGGAGTGGCTGGAGTTCGGCGGTCGGGTCAACACGCCCATCGCGCCGGTCAACACACCCAAGACGCTGCTCGACGACCCCCAGTTCGCCGACCGCCTGCCGCTCCTGCCGGCCGCGGACATGGGAGCGGACCAGCTCTTCACGCCCCTGCACTTCGTCGGCGAGGAGCTGCCGCACCCGGCCAAGGCTCCGACGGTGGGCCAGCACACCGAGGCTGTTTTGCGCGACGTCCTGGGTTATGACGACAATCAGGTCTCGACCGCCCGGGACGGGGGCGCATTCGGAACTGACACGTAGGCGGCGTCGTCGGCCCAAGGGGAGGTCTGATGGACACGGTCCGGCTGGGCGTGTTGGGCGCCGGCAACATCGCGGCAATGAACGTGCGGGGATACCTCGAAGACCCTCGCTGCGACATAGTGGCCGTCTGCGACACCGACGAGGAGGTCGGTCGGCAAGCCGCCAAGGAGTGGGGCGCCGAATCGTTCTACGCCGAGCTGCCCGACCTGCTGGCCGACGACTCGGTCGATGCCCTCGAGATACTGACGCCGACCCACATGCACCACGACCACGTGATCGCCGCGCTCGAGGCCGGCAAGCACGTGTCGGTGCAGAAGCCGGTGGCCAACTCGGTCGAGGACGCGCTGGAAATGGGCACGGTGGCCGAGCGCGTGGGTCGCACGCTGCGCATCAGCGAGTGCTTCGTCCACTACCCCCCGCTCGAGCTGGCCAAGCGCCTGGTCGCCCAGGGTGCCATCGGCAAGCCGACGTCGTTGCGCATCCGGACCCTGGTCGGGCAGACCACCTCCCCCTTCCAGTCGTCGCTGCGCCCGGAAGGGTACGGCTGGCGCCTCGACAAGCGCAGCGCGGGCGGGCACCTCTTCGACGACATGGTGCACAAGTACGCCATGGCGCTGTGGCTCCTCGACATGGACATCACCTCGGTGCAGGCCGTCGTGCGCCGGCGCGACCTGTTCTTCGAGCCCTGCGCCGTCATCTTCGAATACGAGGACCCGAGCGTGCTCGGATCGATGGAGGTCCAGTACGCCCCGAACTTCTACATGCGCTCCAAGTACTACGGCGCCGACGAGTTCTTCGAGATCACCGGCGACGAGGGGCAGCTCTGGGTGACCCGGGCCACCGGCGAGATGCTCGACCTGGCGCCCGTCATGTTGTTCACGGGGACGGCGAGCGAAATCAAGACGACCGAGTTCAGCGACCTCGACGCCGACTGGGGCACCGGGTTCGCGCGCTCGTCCCAGCACTTCATCGACTCGCTCGTCCACGGCACCGCGGCGGCCATGACCGCCGCCGAGGCAACCGACGTCCTCCGCCTCTGCTTCGCCGTGTACGAGGCGGGGGCGACCCGGCTGCCCGTCGATCCCCGCGGCATCACCGGGACCGTCAGTCCTCCGGGCTGGGGCGACTGGTAAGTCATTCCCAGGGAGGAGCTCCCACCTCGATTCGCTCCAGCGAGGACCGGACGTGGCCGAAGCGCCCGTCGTCGCCCGACCACTGCCGCCGGGCCTCGGAGACCTCCTCGCGGCTGCGCCCCACGAAGTTCCACCACATGAGGATCGGTTCGGGAAAGGGCACGCCCCCGAGCAGCAGCGCCCGCGCCGGGGCGGACGCCCGGAGCTGGCACTGCTCCCGGCCCTGGCCCAGATAGGCCAGCACGCCGGGCTCCACCGCCACGGCGTCGACCACGACCCTGCCCTCCAGGACCACCAGCGCGTGCTCGTAGTCCGTGCGCAGCGGCACCGTCGTGCCGGGGTCGCGCAGCCGCAGCTCCACCCCCATGTGCTCGGTGTCACGCCGCGCCGGCGAGTCCACTCCGTCGAAGTCGCCCACGAGCACGGCCGCCTCTGCATAGTCGAGCTCGAGGCGCGGCAGCTCGGCGTGATGCTCGAACGCCGGAGGCCCGTCGCGCGTGTCGGCGGGCTGCGCCACCCAGAGCTGGACGGCATGGACCTCCTCGCTGCGGGCCGGGTCCTCCTCGGCGTGGGACACCCCGTGACCGGCGGTCATGAGGTTCAGCTGGCCTGGCCGGATCACCTGCTCGGAGCCCAGGCTGTCCAGGTGCAGCAGCTCGCCGGACAGGAGCCAGGTCACCGTCTGCAGGCCCAAGTGGGGGTGCGGCCCGATCCCGAACGACGCGCCCGGCTCCGCCCTCACGGGGCCGACGTGATCGAGGAAGCACCAGGACCCGACGGTGCGGCGCGGCCGCTGGGGCAGGACTCTTCGCACGGGCAGGCTGCCCACCTGGGTCAGGCGGCCCGGGGCGATCTCGACCACCGGCCCCTCGGCGCGGTCGGCGGGCCCCGGCACCGGTGCCGCGTCCTCGGTGGCCACCGGTCCACTCATGCCCAACGTTCTCACACCCTTAGGGTGGCGGGCACAGGAGCCCACCGATCGGAGGCAGCGCCCATGACGATTCCCGCCGACGACGCACCGGTCGTCGACGACACCGCCACCGGTCGCTACCTGATCCGGGGGGACGACACCGAGGCCGAGCTCGTCTACCGGGTGGACGGCGACCGGATGTTCCTGGTCCACACCGGTGTCCCGGACGAGTGGGGGGGCCACGGCTTCGGGAGCCGCCTGGTCCGCACCGCCCTGGCCCGGGCCGAGGCGAACGCCCTGACCGTGGTGCCCTGGTGCCCCTTCGCCCGGCGCTGGCTCCACGACCACCCCGGCGAGGCGGCCAAGGTGACCATCGACTGGGAGACGCCACGCCCCCCGTCTTGAGGTCCGCGCGGCCTTGCGCGGCCAATTCGCAAGGTGTAGTCCATCTACCAGGACCTGGCACTTTCGATCGAAAGGGCGCTACGACGTGAGCGCGACACCACATGACGGGGCGGACGAGCTCGAGGCGGACGAGGTCGAGGGCGAGCCCGAGGACGGTTACCTGGACGGGCAGGAGGAGGATTCGTTCCCGGCGTCCGACCCCCACTCCGACTGGTCGGGCCCGCCCGAACGCGACTGACGCACCCCTAGGGTTGTCTCAATTCATTGCCCTCCGTGACCCTTGCCACGACTCCGAGGAGGCCCGACCATGGCCGATGACTTCGATACCGCCTTTCCGACACTGAGCGATGCCGACCTGGCCGTCCTGGACGAGCTGGGGACGCGGCGTCCGGTGGCCGCCGGCGAGTACCTCTTCCGCGAAGGTGACGTGACCTACGACTTCAACGTCGTGGTGTCGGGGACGATCGAAATCGTGACGCACGACGGCGCCGAGGAGCAGGTCGTCGCGGAGCACGGTCCGGGCAAGTTCATCGGCGAGCTCAACCTGCTCACCGGCATGCGCGTCTTCGTGTCCGCTCGGGCGGTGGAACCCGGTGAGGTGATCGTGGTGCCGCGGGACGCCCTCCGTCGGCTCATCGCCACCGACCCCGGGCTCGGTGACACGATTCTGGTCGCACTCATGGCCCGCCGCGCGGTCCTCCTCAGCGGCGCGTCGGCCAGCACCCGGATCATCGGGTCCCGATTCTGTCCGGACTGCCAAGCGCTGCGCGAGTTCGTGGCGCGCTCCGGCATCCCCTACGAGTGGCTCGACCCGGACAGCGATCCGGCCGTGGAGACCCTGCTGGAGCAGTTCGGCATCGACCCCGGCGAGCTGCCCGTCGTCATCACCTCTGGATCGGTCCTGCGGCGCCCGACTCCTGGCTCGCTGGCCGAGTACCTGGGCCTCACGGTGCAGAGCCTGCCGGACCGCTGCTTCGATCTCGTCGTTGTCGGCGGCGGGCCCGCCGGCCTCGCCGCCTCGGTGTACGGCGCCTCCGAGGGACTGCGCACGCTCGGCCTCGAGAAGTTCGCCGTGGGCGGCCAGGCCGGGGCGAGCTCGCGGATCGAGAACTACCTCGGGTTCCCCACCGGGATCTCGGGCGGCGACCTGACCCGGCGGGCGATGATCCAGGCCGAGAAGTTCGGGGCCTCCCTGACCGCGCCCTGCGAGGCCACCTCCCTACGCGAGGAGGCGGGTCACCTGATTCTCGGGCTGTCCGACGGAACCGAGTTGGCCGCACGGGCCGTCATCGTCGCCAGTGGTGCCCGCTACCGGCGCCTCCCCGTCGACCGGCTCGACGAGTTCGAGGGCACCTGCGTGTACTACGCCGCAACCGAAATGGAACGGCGGCAGTGCGGTGCTGAACCGGTGATCGTCGTCGGTGGCGGGAACTCGGCCGGGCAGGCGGCGATGTTCCTCTCCGATACCTGCTCGTCCGTGACCATCGTCATCCGCGCCGCCGATCTCGGGAAGAGCATGTCGCACTACCTCACCGACCGCATCGACCGGCACCCCCGCATCAGCGTGCGGACCGAGGCGCAGATCACCGGGCTGGTGGGCGAGCACGACCTGCACGCCGTTGCCATCACGGACGCGGCCGGGACAACGGAGGTCCCCTGCACGGGGCTCTTCTCCTTCATCGGGGCCGATCCGACGTCGGAGTGGATCTCGGGGTGCGCCAAGCTCGACGACCGCGGCTTCGTGCTGACCGACCGCGCGCTCAGCGCGGAGGACCTCGACGACCGATGGGCGGCCCAGAACCGCCTCCCGCTCCCTTTCGAGACGAGCCATCCCGGGCTCTTCGCCGTGGGCGATGTGCGTTCGGGCTCCACCAAGCGGGTGGCAGGCGCCGTCGGCGAGGGATCGGCCTGCGTCGGCGCGGTGCATCAGTATTTGAGCTTCGGGCACTGAGGCCGCGCTCCCGGCGGAGCGGGAGGGTCAGTGTTGCTCGAAGAACGCAACCAGGAAGGCCGCCACGGCGTCGGCGTGGGTGAGGATGCCGATGTGCCCCGAGCCGGCCACCTCGCGGTAGACGCAGCCGGGAATGGTCTCGGCCGCCTGGCGGGCGTAACGCGGTGGCGAATCGACGTCGTGCTCGAAGGCGAGCACCAGGCAGGGGACGCGCACCGCGGGCCAGCGCGTGGTGCGGGCCGGGTCGGTCGACCAGGCGAGGGCCGCCTCGTACTGGCCCAGCCGCCCGGGGTTGGGCCACACCTCCATGTCACCCATGATGGACAGCCAGGCGCTGACGACGTCGTTGTCCTGAATGTCGGTGGTCGGCAGGTAGCGCAGCGTCTCGGTGGCGTAGAAGAGCGGCGGCAGGTCGTAGTCGAGGCGGGCCAGGTCTCGCTCGACCGTGGTGATGGCCACCTCCCAGGCCGTCGGCGCGTTGGCGCTCCCCATGAGCGCGGCGGAGCGGACCCGCTCGGGCCGGTCGAGGACCAGCGTCTCGGCGATCCACCCGCCCATGGAGTGCCCGGCGATGCGCACCGGCTCCACCCATCCGAGGTGATCGAGGAGCACCAGCGTGTCGGCGGCCATGCCCTCCACGCTGTAGGGCGCCGGTGGTGAGGACGAGGGCGCGACCCCCCGGTTGTCGAACGTCGCCACCTGGTAGCCCGCCGCGACCAGAGCGGGCACCAGCGACAGGTGCCAGGCCACGGCCGGCTGGCCGCAGCCCGCAATGAGAAGGAGCGGGTCGCCCTCGCCGCTGACCTCGTAGTTGAGCGTGGCGCCATTGGCGCTGACCTCAGGAATGGAGCACCTCCGACAACAACTTCGGGGCCACGTTGCGACCGGTCAGCAACACGACGGTCTGCCCGCGGTCGGCGTCGGGGGCCACCACGCCCGCCCGCAGGGCCGCAACCCCGACCGCACCGGCCCCCTCGAGCACGAGGCCCATTTTGGAGGCCGAGAAGGCCATGGCGGAGCGGATGTCGGCCTCGCTGACGGTCAGGACGTCGACGCCGTGGGAGAGCGCCACGCCGACGGTGACCGCCCCGGGCTCGAGATTGCCGGCCAGCCCGTCGGCCACGGTCGGCTCGACCTCAATCGGGACGATGGCCCCCGCGGCCAGCGCCGTGCTCATGGAGGGGGACGCCTCGGACTCGATCCCGATCACGCGCACGCGGGTCCCCTCCAGGCCCAGGATGACGCCCGCCAGCAACCCCCCACCCCCACAGGGCACCACCACCGTCCCGAGGCCGGGCACCTGTTCGACCAGCTCCCGGGCCAGGGTCGCCTGTCCGGCGATGACATCGGGGTCGTTGTAGGGCGACACGTAGCGGCTGCCGTCCTGGGCCGCCAGGGCCAGGGCATGGGTCTCGGCCTCCCGGTAGCCCTCCCCGTGCAGCACCAGGCGCACGTCGAACTGCTGCAGGGCCGACACCTTGGCCGCCGAGGCTCCCGTGGGCACAACGACGGTGACGGTGCCCCCGAGCTTCGAGACCGCGAAGGCCAGCCCCAGGCCGTGGTTGCCGGCGGACGAGGCCACCACGGCGCGGCCCGGGTGTTCCGCCAGCGTGGCGGACACGGCGGCCAGACCGCCGCGCACCTTGAACGACCCGGAGGGCTGCAGTGTCTCGAGCTTGACCGATACGGCGGGTCCCAGCTGGGGCGCACCCACCACCGGCGTCGGAGCGAGAAAACGCCGCACCGCCGTCCATGCCGCCTCCCGCTGGGCCGGCCCCGGGAGCTCGACGTCGCGCACAGCTCCAGTCTGGCCGAGACGTCGCCTGGCATGCTGAACACCGTGCAAGCCGGGACCCGCACCATTGACGGCGCCACCGTGCGGGTCCTCTCCGACGTCACCTCCATGGCCCGGGCCGCCGCCGACGAGGCGCGGGCTGTGATGCGGGCCGCCGTGGCCGCCCGGGGCTCGGCCAACGTCATGTTCGCGACCGGCAACTCCCAGCTGGCCTTCGTGCACGCGCTGGTCCACGAGAGCGAGGGGGTGCCCTGGGCCGACACGGTGGTCTTCCACATGGACGAGTACGTCGGGGTGGGACCGGACCACCCGGCGGGGTTCCAGCGCTGGATCCGGGAGCGCATTGTGGAGCCGGCGCACCCGAAGGCCGCGTACTACGTGGAGGGTCTCGGTGACGCCGAGGCCGAGTGTCGCCGCTACACGGACCTCCTGCGACGGCACCCGCTCGACATCTGCTGCCTCGGGGTCGGCGAGAACGGGCACCTGGCTTTCAACGACCCACCGGTGGCGGATTTCGCCGACCCGGTGGACGTCAAGGTGGTCGAACTCGAGGCGGCCTGCCGACTGCAGCAGGTCAACGAGGGTCACTTTCCCGGGCTGGACGACGTCCCGGCGCACGCCATCACCGTGACCGTCCCCGCCCTCCTGCGGGCCGGCCGTGTGGTGGCGGTCGTGCCCGAAGCGCGCAAGGCCGCTCCGGTGGCCACGGCGCTGACCGGTCCGGTCACGACGGCCTGCCCGGCCTCGGCGCTGCGGACGATCTCCCAGGTCACGATGTATCTCGAGCCCGAGTCGGCCCGTTTGCTCCCCGATTGAGGGACGCCGTCCGCCGGGATCAACCCTCCCGATGCCCGGTGACGTCGTAGAGGTGGTGGACTGGGTCGTGCAGCAAGTAGCGGCTGAGGCCCGCGATGTCGAAGCGGGCGCCGTCGCTGCGCCGTCCGGACCGGCGCCACTGGTCGCCCCGCACACCGTCGAAAGCAGCGGCCAATGCCGTGGCGGCCCGGCGCAGCTCGACCGCCACGACGGCCGGGTCCTGCCGGCCGTACCGCTGCTCGACCGCCGTCGCGTCCTGGTCCCAGTTCGGGTAGAGCGGATCGTCCTCACGCAACATGAGGTCCAGTCGCTCGTGGTACAGCGTGCAGACGTCGCGCACGTGGCAGGCGTACTCCAACGGTGCCCAACGGTCTTCGACGGCACGTCGCCGCACCACGTCGCCCGGCTGCTGCAGGACGGACTCCCACGACGCAGCGTTGGCGCGCAGCAGATCCGCCACGGACTCGGGCGGCACCGACCCGGCGTCGAAACCGCACTCGGGGCAGGGTCGCACGAGCACCCACGTCCAGTCCTTGTCGTCCGGTACGAGAGGCACGCTCAGTCCTCGCGGTCGCGGTCGCGCTCGAGCCAGGCCAACAGGTCGTGCGGAGCCTTGGCCGCCACGCGGTCGCGGTAGTGCGCGAATTCGCCGTCGCTCAGGAGCGCCCGACCCTCGCCCGACCTGCCCTGGCGGAAGAAGGCCGCCGGATCCTTCAACACCTGCAGTCCGGCATCGGGCGCGGGGGTGCCGGCCCGCATCGACTCGAACGTGGCCGCCTCTACCAACGCCGGCCAGCACCCCTCGTCGACGGCGATCCCGAACTGGTCGGCGAGCCGTCGCATCGCACCGTCGAGATCGGACAGGAGATCGTCGTAGTGCACCAGCACGACGTTGTCCTCGTGCCGGCGTGCCCAGGCGTCGGACAGGTGCAGCAACGCCCCCGGCAGGGTGTCGAGCCAGGCGCGGGGATCGCCCTCCCAATCGATGAACCCGAGTAGCCACTGGTGCAGCGGAGGCTTCGGCGGGCGGACGGTTTCGGGGTTTCCCGTGAGCTCGGCCATGCGGCGACGATCGATGTTGTTGCTGTGGTGATAGAGCGAGACGGCCACATCGAGCGGGTGGCGTCCGACGACGACGTAGGTGGCGCGCCCGTCGAGCGGGACGCCGTCGAGCGGGGTGTGGGTCTTGATGACGCGACGGTGCGTCTGCGCCGCCAGGTCCGCGAAGACGTCTTCTTTGGACCGCGCCAACCAGTCCAGCCACGGCGACAGCCGACCAAGGTGATCGGGCAGCTCAGGGGCGCCGAAGACGAGCAGCAGGCAGATCATCTGGACCCAGGTCGTGCCGGACTTGGAGCGTGTGCTCACCACGATGTCGCCCGGGCGGAATTGAAAATCCCACCAGCGGGCGCTGTCCTCGTCGGGCGACGTGTAGTGCACCAGCGACGCGGATGCGGTGTGCGGCTGCGGTCCGGCTTCCCCTCTCATGGGACGAGCATGGCTGACGGCGCGACGGCGGCGACAGCGACGACGCAGCCACGGCAACCACATCGAACCCGTCGGGCAACGGCGGGGCAATGGCCGCTCCGTAGGTTGCGGGCACGGAGAACGGGGGTGCCAGGCGGGGGCCGGGGGCACCGGAGGAGGGGCGCGTGACCATTGCTGTTGCCACGGGGGGCTTGGACCTCACCCCCCAGGCACCGGGACCGCGACGGGGCCGCCGCTCGACGCTGAAGCGGATCCTCATTGCGGCAGGGTCGGCGCTCGTCGCGCTGATCCTCGTGGTGGCGTCCTTCATCGGCTACAGCCTCTACCGCATCGACCATGCCGTACACCACGTCGGGGTGTCGGCCTCGCTGCTGGCCCAGGGCAAGAACGACCTCCTCGCCATCGTGAAGGGCCCCGACCACAGCGAACAGGTCTTCGTCTTCCACAACGTCGGTGGACACACCAATGTCCTGCAGATCCCCCAGAAGCTCGGGCTGCCGCTGCCGAACGGCACCACCGTCCCTCTCGGGACCCTCAGCCTGCATGCGCCCTCCACCATCATCGCGGGGCTTGACCACCTCGGCATCCCGGTCAGCCACTACGTCGGCGTCGACCTGCACATGGTGAGCCCGGACTCCAACCTGGGCCGGCTCGCCACGGGAAAGCTGTCGATGACCTCCATGATGTCGGACCCGACCGGCACCAGTTCCATCCTCGAGCAGGTGGCCTCGCACATCTACCTGGGCCCGGGCACGCCGGTCTCGGCCGTACTGTCACTCATGAACGTGCCCACGGCCCACCCGGTCTCCGTCCCGACAGAGAGGGACGTGCACGGAACGGTCGTGCTGGCCGCGGCGTTCGCCAACGTCCTGCGCGCGTTCTTGTAGTGGCGCCCCGGGGGTGACGGTCGGGCGGAAGCGGGGCGGGACCCGCCGGCGGGGTTGGTTGCCACACGGCAGGCACCGCGCGGTCGAGCAGACGGCAGTGGCGTCCGAGCCCGTGGGGCAGGACGGGGATGCGGACGGTCAGCCGGGGTCCGGTCCGGAGTCGCCGGCCTCGCTCGACCAGGTGCTGCGCCAGGCCGCCGAGGCCAAGAGGCCCGAGTCCGAACCGCACGACTGATTCGTTCCGGCGCGTGCGGCCCCGGGGCTCTCCGGCCGACGGGCCTCAGCGCCCCGGGGCGCCGAGCCAGCGATCGAAGAAGGGCAGGGCCTCGGTGCCGTGCCACTGGTGGCCGCCCTCGAAGATGTCGTGGACGAGACGGTCGCCCGCACCGAGCTGCTCGTACACGAGGCGGGTCCGCCGCACCGACTCCGCCGCCGTCGCGAAGGGGAACAGCAGGTCCTCGGTGCCGGACTCCACGAGCATGGGCCGGGGCGCCACGAGCGCCCCGAGGTCCTCGTGCTCCAGACGGCCCAGCATGCCGAACAGGATCTGCGAGCCGCACATATTCCAGGGCATTCTGTGGCTCTCGGCCCACGAAGAGAAGTAGCCACTCACCACGGACGCCGCCACGCGGGTGTCGAGCGCAGCGGTGAAGAGCGTCACGGTGCCGCCGTAGGAGATGCCGGCCATGCCCAGGCGTGCGGGGTCGACGAGCGCGTGCTGCTCCAGCACGTCGAGCGAGCGCCGCAGATCCCAGATGTTCTGCGCCAACGGGTTCCAGCCGGCCATGGCGGCGTGCACCAGATTGGTGTCGCAGGCGTAGTGGTCCTCGGGATTCCAGTCCAGGCGCTCGCCGAAACAGCGGAGGTCGGGCGCCAGCACGACGTAGCCGCGGCGAACCAGCTGCAGCCCGTAGTCGGCGTTCGGCATGTCGGTGTGCTCGAGCCCGACCACCTGCGACTTGCCCGGCCCGTGACCGTGGGCGGCCAGGACCGCCGGACCCGGCTGTTCGTCCCGGCGGTCGTCCGGGACGAGAAGGTAGGCCGGGACCGACATGGTGTCCTCGGTGTCGTAGACGATCTTGTCCCGCCGGTAGCCGACGCAGGCCTCCGATTCGAGCGTCTCGACGTTCAGGGGGACAGGTGAAGGTTCGGGCCCGAGCAGCTCGGTCAGGCGGGCCCGGCGCCGCTCCAACCAGGCCGGAATGGCCGCGGGGTCGTGCTCGGGCAGCGGATCCTCGTGGGTGGTGGCGGCCAGGCGGCTCATCCACTGGTACCACGACGAGAAATTGCGGGCCGGCGGGGTCAGGACGAGACCCCCGGTGTCTTCGCTCATGGACGGCCCTTTCTGGCGCTGCGCGCTGGTGCAAGGGGCCAATGTAGGCGTCGTCGGCGCCGCCGATCCGACTCGGGCAGAATTGGGCGGTGACCCTCGCCACCTCCGTCAGCGTCCACCCGCTCTCCCCCACCATCGGTGCGGAGATCGCCGGCGTGGACATCGCCCAGCCGCTGGCGCCCGACGTGGTGGCGGCCATCCGCGACGCGCTCAATACGCATCACGTCATCTTCTTCCGCGACCAGTCCTTGACGGCCGAGCAACAAGCCGCCTTCGCCCGCCAGTTCGGCATCGTCACAGAGGCCCACCCCGTGCTGCCCTCCATCGACGAGAGCCCCGAGGTGCTGGCCATCGACGGCAAGGTGGACCGGGCGAGCTGGTGGCACACCGACGTCACCTTCCTGGAGACGCCGGCCATGGGATCCATCCTCTACATGCTCGAGTCGCCCGAGGTCGGCGGCGACACCATGTGGGCCAGCTTGCAGGACGCCTACGACGGGCTTGCACCACCGGTACGCGCGCTGTGCGATCAACTGATCGCCATTCATCACGACCCCTGGTTCGCGGCCGACGTGGCGGAGCGCGGCGGTTACGAATGGGACGGTGCGTGGCGCGAGAAGCTGCTGCCCGCCCTGCACCCCGTCGTGCGCACGCACCCCGAGACGGGGCGCAACGGCCTCTTCGTCAACCGGCAGTTCACCCGCACCCTGTTCGGGCTGTCCGACAACGAGAGCAACGCCATCCTGGAGATGCTCTACCACCACTGCGTCAAGCCGGAGTACACCTGCCGCTTCCGTTGGCGCGCCGGTTCCGTCGCCTTCTGGGACAACCGGGCCACGCTGCACTACGCCCTCGACGACTACGGGACGGCGGCGCGCTACGCACACCGGGTGACGCTGCGGGGCGACAAGCCCTTCGGCCCCGCTATGCCGCTTCCCGCGGGCTGACGGCCTCGTTGGCCGCCGGCCTGGGGGCCGACCTCGGCGTCGCCGCGGCGGCGTTCGTCGGGACCAACGTCGACAACTGCGTCGTGATCATGGCCATGGTGGCCGGTGCGCCCCCGCAGCGGGCGCACCGCATCGCGGCCGGCCAGGCGTTCGGCTTCGCCGTCCTGGTGGCGGTCTCCGCCGCCGCGGCGGCCGTGCTGTTCGAGTTCTCGACCGCAGTGGTCGGACTCCTGGGGTTGGTGCCGCTGGCCATCGGGCTGCACGGGCTGGTCGGCCTGGCCCGGGGCCATCCGGACGGCGAGGCCGCGCCCAGCCCGGCGACCGCGACGTCACGCTGGCGCTGGCGTTCGAGGCCCGAGCAGCGCGCTGTGGGTCGGAGCCTGACGGCGGCTGCTCTGGTCACCATCGCCGCGGGCGGCGACAACCTCGCCGTCTACATCCCGCTCTTTCGCGTCGGAGGGGCAACGCGGGTCGGTGCCGTCGTGGCCGTCTTCCTCGTCGGAGAAGCCCTCGTCACCTGGCTCATCCTGGCCGGCGGCGGCCATCCCAAGGCGCGTGGGGCCATGCTGCGTCTGGGCCATCTGGCCGTCCCCATCCTGCTCTGCTGCGTGGGGATCCTGGTGCTGGTGGAGGCGGGGACCTTCTCCCTGCTGTAGCCCGGCGCGACAATGGACGGCGTGCCCGACGCCGTCGACGCCCTGATCCTCGACCTGCTCGAGTGGGTCGGCCCTGCGGCCCGCCCCTACGACGAGGTCATGGAGGTGTGGCGCACGTCGTGCCCGCGCCTGCCCGTCTGGGAGGACGCCAACGACCGGGGCTTCCTCACCCGCCGGCACGTGCCCGGGCTGGGACAACTGATTTCGGTCTCGCCCGCCGGCGCCGACCACCTGCGTCGCCACCGTTCCGTCGCGCCCGTCTGAGGCTGGGTCGCCCCGGCGGGAGGCCTCCGCCGCTGGCCGCGCCCTCGGCGCCGTGGTTGACTGCGTCGAGAGGGCGCGAACACGAGGACGGGAGGGGCTCGATGGACGACCTGCAGGGCAAGGTGGCAGTCATCACGGGCGGGGCCAGTGGCATCGGGCGGGCCGTCGCGGGCCGGGCGGCGGCCGAAGGCATGAAGATCGTCCTGGGCGACATTGAGGAGGGCCCGCTCAAGGAAGCCGTGGGCGACCTGACGAGCTCGGGGGCCGAGGCCCTCGGCGTGGTGACCGACGTGGCCGATGGTGCATCGGTGGAGGCGCTGCGCGACCAGGCGCTCGACCGCTTCGGCGCGGTGCACCTCGTGCACAACAACGCCGGCATCGGTCTGGGCGGCCCGATCTGGGAGGTGAGCGAGGAGGACTGGCGCTGGATCCTCGGCGTCAACCTGTGGGGCGTCATCCACGGCGTGCGCACCTTCACGCCGCTCCTCGTCGAGCAGGGCGAGGGCCACATCGTCAACACGGCGTCGATCGCAGGGCTCATCGCGGCCCCGTTCCTCGGTCCCTACAACGCCACCAAGCAGGCCGTGGTGGCCATTTCGGAGACCCTGTTCAAGGACCTGCAGTCCGTCGGCGCACCCATCGGCGTGTCGGTCCTGTGCCCCGGCTTCGTGCAGACGCGCATCGCAGAGTCCGAGCGCAACCGACCCGACTGGGCGCCCGACCGCGACGTGGAGGGCGCCGCCGCCCTGCGCGGCGTGGTGCAGAACATGGTCGACGGCGGGATTGCGCCCACCGCGGTGGCCGACCGGGTCATCGACGCCGTCCGCGCCAACACCTTCTACATCCTCACGCATCCCGAGCTCACGGGCGCCATCACGACGCGCTTCGACGACATTGTGCAGGGAAGGGCGCCCAGCCCGACGATGATCGCCTGATCGAACGGCCGGACGGCTACTCGTCTTGGAGGACGAGCGCCGCGGCGGTGTGCGCGGCACGTCGACCGGGGAGCAACGCTGCCGCGTTCGCCAGGACGAAGGCGGCGAGCGCAGCCACGAGCAGCGACCACACCGGCACCGTGGGGGCGGGGACCGCCCCGATCTCCTCGGCGAACAGGATCCACAGCCACCGTCCCAGTACGACGCCGAGTGGGATACCGACGACGACGCCTATGGCTGCGGCGATCGATGCGTTCCAGGCAACGGTCGCACCCAACTGGCGCTGCGTGAACCCCAGCACCCTGAGAAGCGCCAGGTCGCGGCGGCACCGTCGCACCGAAGCCACGAGGGCCAGCCACAGGGCGACGACGGCAGCGACGGCCAGGCCGCCGGCGAGCAGCGCCGGTGTGGTGCCCATGGACCGGTAGTTGACGATCTGGGCGGGGTGCTGCACGGACAGGGTCGTGGCGACGTTGCCGCCGCAGACCGAGTCCGGTTGTTGCCGTGCGAGCACCCGGTTGGCGGCCACCGCGAGCCGCTGAGCGGCAGCCTGGCCCTGCGGCGCGCCGAGGCCGCCGCGGACCCGGAGCAGGACCATGTTGGGTCCGTTGCAGGAGGGCGCGTAGCCCTGGGGTCCGAGGCTCTCCGTCACCGGCCCCGCGTCAGTCGGCACCAGGGCACCGACCCCCATCGACGTATGGAGCCCTTCGGCGATGCCAATGGCCGGCATGGTGGCAACCCCGGCGACCGTGAGTCGTATGGGCCGGCGCGGGTAGCCCGGCACGTACTGGACTGCCACGGTGTCGCCGACCTGCTTGTGCAGCTGAGCCAGGGTGGCCGCGCCGAGGACGATCTCACGCGATGTGTCCAGCCCATGACCAGACACGATGGGCGGCGCGACCGGCGAACCGGGGGCTGCGAGCAACGTCGGCACTTCCACGCCGTCGAGTTGCAACGTCACGAACCAGACCCCCGAGAACGACCGGACGGCAGGGTCGTGGCGCAGGACCGCCACCGCTTTGTCCGGAACGGGCCCGTAGCCGTCCGAGCTCTGCACGGCGTAGTCCCAATTCCACCCGTACAGAGCAGGCTGGGACACCAGCGTGTGCAAGCTGGCTCCGAAGGTCAGGGTCGTCGTCACCACGATCATTGCGATGACCGCAGAGAGGAGCGACCAGCGGTAGGGACCGGTGGCCCTGCCGTTCCTCGTGTCGACGGCGAAGGACGCTCCGGCAACGGCTGAGGGCGGAAACCCCGAACGCGCGGCGAGCTGTACCGTGGACGAACGGCGACCGGTCAGGTGAGACCGCCGCAGTGCTCGATGCGGTGCGTCGCGGAAGGAAATGATCGCGGTCACCGCCACCAGCGCGCCGAACAGGACGGCGAATCCGACGCCGAGAACCGTCCAGTCCGCGTTCACGCCGGGGTCGGGGTAGACGGGCCGAACGGGCCCGATGGGGAACAACGGGGACAGCGCCAATGCCACCCCTACGGCAAGGACGGATCCGATCATGACGGATGCGACAATGCCGATGACACCGTCCAGCTCGGTCGTCGCGGGGTCGGCTCCGACCGCACGCATGACGACCAGGTCATGTTCGCGCGCACCCAACGCACGGGCGATGACTTGCATCGCGAGGAACAATGTGGCGAGCGCGGCGATGCCTCCGAAAACCCCGAGGGCGAGGGATTCGGGTCGTATCGCCTGCTGTGCCTCCGCGTCGATTTGCGACGTGACCGTAAAATCGGTGAAGTACAGCTGGCTCGAATTCCACCGCCGCTCCACCGCAGCGACGCCGGCCGGACCATCACGGAGCTGCACGCCCAGATAGACGAGTTGGCCGACCGCCACCGACTTCGTGAGAGCCGGTGTCGCGACGATATAGGTGGGGAACTTGGCGATCTGATCCTGCACGACCTCCCGGTTGAGCAACCCGATGCCGACGACCTTGAGCGTGATGCGGCGCACCGCATTCGAACCGGCGGCCGTCGGAGCCGTAGGGATCGCCACGGGCACGCGGGAACCAAGGTGCAGCCCCATGGCCGCCGCCGCGTTCTCGGTGACCATCACCTCGTCCGCCCGCGCCGGATCGGCCATCCGACCGCTGGTGACGGCAAAGCGGTCCTGGTTGAAGAGCAGACCATCGACGCTGCCCACGAGGACGACGTTGCTGTTCAAGGTCCGCCGTTCGATCCTTCCGTCCTTGACGAGGGACGCTTGCAGTGCGACGTAGCTCTCGACCCGCTTCACCTGGGGGTAGGAGCGCACCGCTCTGATGATTGCCGGCAGGTGGGCCGATGCAGGGCCATTCGGTCCGGCGCCGGCCGGATCGATTGCGAGATCCGAGGGGTTGGACGCGGCCAGGAAGGTCGGGAAGGACGAGGCCGTCCGTCGGGCGGCGGCGAGAGACCCCAGTGCGACGCCACCGGCCAGGCCGATCAGGACGACGAGCACGAGGTAGCTCGAGCGTTGCCGCCTCCAGGAGACGGCGGTTCGATACCAGGCCGTCCTGACGGCGAAGGAATTCACGTTGGTCCACCGCCGCTTCCGGCGCAGACCGCGGCCGCCTCCATCCCTGCATCCTGCTCGATAGCCCACCGCACGCCAATGGGGTCAGCAGGTCGGGGAGCTTCGTGGTACCACGACCACCACCCCGCTGCGGTCGGGTGGCTCCCCGGTCAGCCCGTGCTCGTCCCCGGCAGGGCCTTGAAGGGCTGTACCGTCACCCAGCAGGTGCCCTGCGCCTTGCCGCTCTTCGGCATTTTGCAGGCCGACGACTTCGGCACGTTGTTGTGCACCTTGACCACCTGGTACTGCGTCGGGCCGTAGAACTTGTCGGGCCCGAAAGTCCAAATGGGCGAGAGCGTCCCGGGGTAGTTCGTGATCTTCGACATGGCCTGCACGAACGTGCGCCGGTTCAGGTTCTTGCCGGCGTCCTTGGCCGCGGTGGCGAACAGGCCGATGGCGCCGCACCAGGCCTGAATGGGGCCCTGTTCCTCTATGTAGTGGTAGAGCGTGCCCGCGATCGGCTTCGGGTGGTAGGCGTGCCACGTGTTGTAACAGGCGCGCACGGCGGGGTCGTAGCCGCCCTGACTCTGCGGGCGATTGTCGTCGATGCCGCCGAGGGTCTCCGTGGTCACGCCCTCCTGCCCGTTGAGCGCCTGCTCGTAGGGGACGGGAATGAGCCCCAGCGCCACCTCAATGGACGACTGGTAGTCGCTGAGCAGCAGCTGTGGGAAGTACTTCTGGGAGTTCTCGGCCCCGATGTAGGGGAAGAACGCGTTCTCGGGGAGCATGGGGATCACCGATTGCACGCCGGCGGCCTTGAACTTCTCGACGGCCAGCTGCGCGTCGGAGTTGGTCGTGGCGGTCTGGTCGGCGCTGCCGGCCACCGTCTGGACCACCGGGGTGATGCCCGCCTTCTTCAGGTCGGGCAGCATGAAGTCGTTCAGCGCGTCCTGGTCTGCCGCCTGGTCCGACACGACGACGCCGACCTTCTTGCCGTGGCCGAGGCGTCCCGAGCTGACCCCCCACTGCACGACGGCCGCGAGCACCGGTGCCATGTCGGCGCCGGTCCACCACAGATAGGGCGAGGCCAGGTTGGTCCAATTGGTCGTGGTGGACCAGGCGCTGATGAGCGGCGTCTGGCCCTGCTGGGCGACGCAGAGCTGGTCGTCCCCCTCCCAGGTGCCGACGCCGTCGACGACGGCGAAGGCCGCCGGGTTGCCCTGGGTCCACTGCCGGCACAGGGACTGCATGTTGGCGTCGTTGGTCGGGTCGAACTGCACGATGATCGGGTTGATCTTGCGGCCGTTGATGCCACCGGCATCGTTGATCTTGTTCACGTAGAGGTGGATCGCCGGGATCTGCTCGTTGTACTCCTTGTCCTCGGCGAAGCCCTCCTTGCCGGCCAGGCTGTTGATGGCGACCACCGGGAAGACGACGTTGATGCTCGTGGCGCTGACGCCACGGGTGCTCGTGCTGGCCTGGCTCGGCGGCGTGGCGGTCGTGCTCGACGCCACCTCGGCCGCGCCCGCAGTGTCCGACCCGCCCGGGGTGCCCGCAGGAGCCAGCACGAGCCAGGCCACGAGCCCGACGACGATGGCGATGATGATCAGGGCCGTGCGCACCTGCATGGCGCGAGGGCGCCGGCGCAGGCGCCTCCAGGACCGACCGACCGGTGCCAGGGGATGGAATCGCGCCCCCCGCTGCGCAGGAACCTCCATGCTCGCTTCCATGTTCACCCTCCTCGACGGCGGTCTGCACCGCCGCCCTCCCCTATCGGACCCGACGCCATCAGGGCCTCGTCGCTCGCACCAAGGTAGGCGGCCAGCGCCTTCGAGTCAGCGCGGATCACCTCGGGCGGTCCGGCGGCCACCACGCGGCCCAGCTCCATGACCACGACGGTGGAACACAATTCGAAGACCAGCGGCACGTCGTGCTCCACCAGGACGATGGTGGTGTCCGCCACCTCGTGGATCCGCTGCAGGAGAGGAATGAAGGCCTCGGCCTCGCGCTGGGCGATCCCGGCCGTGGGCTCGTCGAGCAGCAGCAGGCGTGGCTCGGCCAGAACGACGGACGCGAGGTCGACGACCCGCCGTGTCCCCGTGGACAGCTCCGCCGTGCGGTGGTGGCGGAAGCGTTCCAGTCCGAAGGCGGTGATGACGCGGTCCACCGCCTGGAGCTTGCGGCGCTCGGTCCGGCGCGCCCACGGCAGGCGGAGCGTGGTGGAGAGCACGGCCACTTCCTGGCGGGCGTCCTCGCTGAGGAGGAGGACGTCGAGCACGGTCAGCTCCGGGAAGAGCCGGCAGTCCTGGAAGGAGCGCACCATGCCGATGCCGAGCCGTTCCTCGGGCAGGTACTCGGCCAGGTCGACGTCGTCCAGCCGCACGGTCCCGGACTGCGGTGCCACGAGACCCGAGATCACGTCGAGCGTGGTCGTCTTGCCCGAGCCGTTGGCGCCGATCAGTCCGACGATGGAACCCGGCGCCGCCTCGAAGGTCACCCCGTCGAGCGCGCGCACCCCGCCGAACTGCACCCGCACCTCGGCCACGGTGAGGCGGGCCGGGTGCACCGCCGCCGGTCTCTCGTTCACCGCGGTCACTGCTCGGCCCCGTCGGTGACCAGGGTCGGCGTGACCGGCGGGCCGGCCCGCCGCGAGCTCAGGCGTTCCTGGGCGGTGCGGATGCCCAGGGTGACCATGTCACCGGAGCGGTGCAGCAGATCAGCCAGCCCGCCGGGCAGGTAGAGGATGAAGAGGATCAGCCCGAGGCCGCTGGTGATGAACTGGATCGTCTGGTTGGCGCCGAAGAGCGCGGGAAGGCCTTCGAGGTACAGGGCGCCCAGAATCGCCCCGGGGATGGAGCCGAGGCCGCCGATCACCACCATGGAGATGATCACGAACGAGGTGGTGGGGTCGAAGGTGATGTCGGTGTTGTTGAGCTGCTGGGTGGCGAAGGCGAAGCACACGCCCGCGTAGCCCGCCATGAAGCCCGACAGGCCGAAGGCCAGCAGCTTCGTGCGCAGGATCGGGATACCCATGGCCGCCGCGGTGAGCTCGTTGTCCCGCACGGCGACGAGGCGCCGCGCCACGCCCTTGTCGCGCCAGATCCGCACCATGAACACGGACAGCAGCAGCACTCCCAGCGAGAACAGGGCGAAGGACTGCTGGGAGGCCAGGCTGAGGCCGAACAGCGAGGGGCGCCCGATAAACGTGTAGCCGGGGTCGGGCAGGCCCGTGCACAGCGTCTTGTGGATGCCGGGCACGCTGAAGCAGGGTGTGGCCAGCACCGCGCTCTGCATGAAGATGGCAAAGGCCAGTGTCGTCACGGCCAGGAAGAGGCCGGGCATGCGCAGCGCCGGCAACCCGACGAGGATGGCGACCAGCGCCGTGACGACGCCGCCGTAGATCATCACGACGGGCAAGGGCAGTGATGTCCCGAGATGCACGGCCACGAGCGCACCCACGGCCACGAACCCGAATTGGCCCAGCGAGACCTGGCCCGCCCACCCCGTCAACATGGTGAGGCTCAGGGCGATCACGGCGTAGATGCAGATCTGGCTGAAGAGGACGTTGTTGCCGACCGACAGCACGAAGGGCAACAGGATGGCGACGCCGACGGCGAGCCAGACGCCGGTGACCGAGACCCGGCGGCGCAGCTGGTCCACCCCGGCGCGCATGGTGGTGGTGGCGCCGTGCTGCCAGGTGCTCCGCTCCCCCGTCCGCGCGCCCTTGCTCAGGGCACTGACCCGTACCAGGAGGACGACCATGACGACGACGAAGATGATGAGCTGCTGCTTGGCCGGTGAGGGGATGTTCCATTCGAGGAGCTCGAGGAACACCCCCATGCCGATGCCGGCGATGAAGGCGACGGTCAGGTTCACCATGGCGCCGATGAGCGCCGCCGTGAGTGCGTAGAGCAGCAGGTCGGGCGAGAGCGCCTGGGTCAGGGCACTGGTCTGGTTGGGCGCGTTGAGGATGGCCGTGAAGGCCGACAATGCGCCGGCCACCGTCCACGTCAGGGTCGAGGTGCGGCGGATCCAGACGCCGGACAGGCGGGCGGAGTCCGCGTTCTCCGACATGGCGCGCATGGACAGGCCCCACGAGGTGAAGCGGACGGCCAGCACCAGGACCGCCGTCACGATGGGCGCCACAATGAGCGTGAGCACTTCGGTGGGCGTGATGATGAACGGGCCCAGGGAGAACGACAGGTCGAAGGGCACCGGCACCGGCTTGTACAGGTTGGACGGCCTGATGAAGGGCAGCGCGGTGAGCGCAAGCAGCACGTAGCTCAGCCCGATGGTGGCCACCATGACGAGGACGCGCGGGCGGCTGAACAGCCGGCGCAGCACGAGCTCGGACCCGGCGCCAGTCAGGGCGGCCAGACCGATGGAGAGCACGAGGGCGAACCAGTAGTTGAAGTGGAAGTCCGCAGTGAGCTTCACCAGGAACACGGCGGCAATGACGCCGATCTGACCCTGGGCGAAGTTCAGCACCCGGTTGGTGCGGTAGACCAGCACCAGGCCCAGCGCCAGCAGCCCGTACCCCAGCCCGTAGAAGAGGCCCTGGACGAGGACGAAGTTGGGAGCCGAAAAGGCGAGCACGGACGCCTAGGACAGCCCGGTGGCGGCGGCGCCGAGAAAGACCGGACGCAGGAGGTCGTCGCGCGCCATGAGGTCGGCCGTCGGCCCGTCGAAGCGGATCTCGCCCCGCTCCATGAAGAAGCAACGTTCCGCCAGGCTCAACGCCCGGTTCAGGCTCTGCTCCACCAGAATCACCGTGGTCCCGGACTCGTTGATGCGCCGGACCATCGCCATCAACCGCTCCACCGTCATGGGGGCCAGGCCGAGGGCGAGCTCGTCGATCATGAGCAGGCGCGGGCCGGTCATCATGACGCGGGACAGGGCGAGCATCTGCTGCTCACCGCCCGAGAGTGTGCCGGCGGGCTGGTCGAGCCGCTCGGCCAGCTCGGGGAACGCCGCCAGCGCCTCCTCGTGTGCCTGCCGCGCCGCGGCCCGGTCCCGTCGCAGCGTGTGGCCCCCGATGCGCAGGTTGTCGCGCACGCTGAGCCCGGGGAACGTCATCTTCCCGCCGACCAGGAGGGCGACTCCCTCGTCGATGATCTGCTCGGGCTCAAGGTAGGTCGCGTTCGAACCGAACAGCCGGACCACCCCGCGGTGTGGGTGGGACAGCCCCGAGACAGCGCGCAACAACGTGGACTTGCCAGCACCGTTCGTCCCCAGAAGCGCCACCATCTCGCCTTCCTCGACTTCGAGGTTGACGTCGAAGAGAACCTGGTTCGTCCCGTAGAAGAAGTCGAGGTTGTGGATCTGCAGCGCGGGAATGTCCCCGCCGGCCTGGCGCCGCCTGCCCTCGGTGTAGCGCTCGATGACGTCCTCAATGACGAGCGTGATGTCCCGGCGCACGCTGCGCGACCCGATGACGAGGAGCAATCCGCCCACCGCGCAGACCGGAAAGATGATGGTGAGGGCCACAATGATGCCGTGCAAGCCGCCGATGGCGTCGGACACCGCCCCGAGCAATACCGATCCGGTGAAGCCGCCGAAGACGAGCGAGTAGACGCCGAACATGGCGAAGCAGATGGTGCGCATTTCGGGCGGCGCCGTGGCCGCCAGCGTCAGGAAGATGCAGATGGCCAGCGGCGAGACGGCTGCGGCAGCCAGGAACTGCAGCGTCACCACCATCCAGAGCTGGGGAACGTAGAGCGACAGGACGAAGAGCCCGCCGTAGAGGGTGATGCAGATACCGGCGATCACGAGCGGGCGCTGCGGCGCGCGTCGGAAGTAACGGTCACCGAAGACGTAGGCCAGCGGCAGGCCCAGGAAGGCGGCCAGGCCGATGATGGCGTACACCTCGCTGCGTGACGCCGTATCGAGGTGGAATTTGTCGATGAAGAACAGGTTGCCGAACAGGGGAGCGCCCGTCCCGGCGAAACCGAGGATGGCCACGGCCACGAGCTCGTAATAGAGGGAGCGGATCCGCAACAGCCTGGTCACTGCGGAGCCCAGTAGGACGCGCGGGGCCTTCTCCTGCTGGGTGTGCAGGTCCATGCCGGAGGCCTTGAGGATGTGGCTGCTCTCGTTGGCGCCCTTCTCGGGCTCGCGGAGCGTGAAGAGGGCGAAGCCGATCGGAATACCGGCCAGTGCGACGAGCAGGCCGTAGCGCCAGCTGTGGGCGACCGTCACCACGTAACCGAAGATCAGGATGCCGATCGTCTGCGACAAGGGGTCGGACAGGTTGTGCCAGCTGAAGATGCGCCCCCGCGACTCGGTCGGGTACGCGTCGGACAGGTACGAGTTGTGCACCGTGTTGTTGACCCCGGTGCCCACCGAGGCAGCCAGGTACAAGAAGGCGAACCACCAGACGTTGGGCGAGATCGCCATCAGGGCGCCGAAGCCGGCGAAGATCAGCAGGGCGACGGCCGCCACCACCTTGCGGCTGCCGCGGTCGGCCCACACCGCCAGGGGGACGGCCCAGAGCAGCTGGGACACCTGGGCGATGAAGGCGACGGCGCCCAGCGATGCGTTGGACATGTGAAAGGACGTCTCGAGGTTCCTGCCGATGAGGTTGATCCCGTTGCCGAACGTGCCCGGCACCAGCGCTGCCGCCGTCAGGAGCACCAGGGGGGCGTAGCCCGAGCTCTTCAGGATGCCGATCAGTGGAGGCGGCTTGCCCTCCCCCGTTCCTGGCATGACCGCCAGGTCAGCCACGACGTCGGCGTCCTTGACCTGGGAGACCGCCTCACGCAGGAGATCCTCCGGGACGGCGAAGTCGAACAGCGGATCATCGGACACCGGCTGGGGACTCTATCTCTGACACCTGCGTCAGGGAAGGTGCCGCCGCCCTGCACTCAGCCGTACCTGACGGTGACCTCGTCGTCGACGAACGCCTGCAGCGCCCGCATGTCCTCGTGGGTGGGCACGGTGCCGATCACCGAGAAGACGTACTCGTGGCTCCCCTTACGCCAGTCCACCTCTTCGCCGGGGGGTCGGCTGAGCGTGACCGCGTCCACGCCCGGATAGCCCGCCAGGCGATCGAGCCCGTCTATGCCCGCGACCCGACGCGCCCCGATGGGGGGCTGCCGGGCGATGACGTAGGCGACGCCGGCGGTTGGCACCAGTTCCGGGAACATCAGCCGCTCCCCGAGCGCCACGCGACGGGAGATCTCGAACAGGTCGGTGCCGGGCGAGGCGAGCTCGAGCACCTCGGGGACGAAGCCCCCGATCCGCCCGTTGACCTCAATGACCCGGGGACCCTGGTCGGTGAGCTTGATCTCGGTGTGGAGGCACCCGATACGGACGTCGATGGCCCTGATGGCGGCGGTCGCCACCCGCAGCAGCTCCTCCACCACGGACGGTTCGAAGTCGGTGGGGATGATGAGGCCCGTCTCCCGGAACGGCTCCGCCTGCGGCAGGCGTCCCGTCACCGCGAGGTGGCTGATGACGCCGTCGGCCACGACGCTCTCGACGGACACGTAGTCGCTGAACTGCCCGCTGGGCGGGGGCGAGGCGCCCACCATGTACGACTCAATGACCATGGTCGAGTCGGCATCGTCGGTCGACTGCGCCGCGAGCACTGTGCGCAGCGCCGCCTCGTCCCGCACCAGGTAGGTGTCCCGGCTCGCCGCCCCCTTTCGTGGCTTGACCACCACCGGGTACTCCATGCCCTCGACCAGCCCGTCAATGGCGGCCGGGGTCGGGCGGCCCGGGACGGCGATGCAGGTCGGCACGGGCAGCCCCCCTTTGCGCAGGGCATCGCGCTGCGTCAGCTTGTCGAGCAGCCTGTCCGCCACGACGCCGTCGTGATAGGGCAGCCCCAGCCGCTCGGCCAGCCAGGACGCGGTGGCCATCTGGGCGTCGGCGTAGGCGACGATCCCGGCGGGCCCGAGCGCGCCCACCGACCGGGTTGCCTCCTCCTCCGTCTGGCCGGCGAGTTCGACCACCCGCCCGAGCTTGCGCAGCAGCCTCACGACCCAGGTGTCGTCGAGCCGGTCCGAGTCGACGACCCAGGCGATGTCGCACGTCTCCCGGGCCGACTCCGAGAGCGCGAAGGCGGACGTCGAGCCCTCGCCGTACACGATGACGAGCAGCGGGCGACGATCGGACGAGACGATGTCCCCTCCTACCAGGCGTCGCCGACGGGACGGCGCAGGGGCGACTCCGGCAACGGGGGCCGATCCACGCGCGGCAAGAGGTAGGTGGAAACGTCGAACAGGTCCTTGAAGGGTGTGTAGCGCTGGGCCGTCTCGTCGAGGTACGCGTAACCGCTCCCGGCCGAGCCGACCAACCGTCCGAGCATCCGGTGCGCCATGAGCGCGTGCCGCTGCCGCCACAGAGTGAGCGTCTCGTCGATGTCGATCAGGGACTCCAGGATCTGGAACGGCACCTGGAGGATCGGATCTTCCCGGTAGAGGCTGATGAAGAGGGCGGCCATGAACGCCTCATGCGAGAACCGCCGCCCACCCTCGCGCACCTCTCGCGCCCAGCCCGTCCTGTCGAACACGACGTCGAAGCGTCGGACGCTGCTCTCGAACGCCTCCAGCTGCTTCCGCCGCACTTCCGCGTTGAGATCCTCGCGACCCTCGATCCCGGCCCGGGCCAGCGCGTGCATCTCCGTGGCGGCGTGCGCATAGATCGCGGCGAAGTCGTACCCGTCGCGCCGCACGAACGGGAGACGGGTCAGCCACCGTTCGACGTGGTCGAACAACGACGGCGCCGACTCGGACCGGCGCACGAGCTCTGCATGGTCCTCCCGCAGCGTCGCCACGTAGTCATGCCCCTCGACCTTCAGGCGGTCCCGCTCCAGGAGGCCGAACGTGTTCTCAATGAGGCGGAACTGCACGCTCTGGAAGCCTGACGCCGGCATCAGGTACGAGCGGAAGTCGAGGAAGTCGAGCGGCGTCAGCGTCTCGAGCACGTCCATCTGGGCGACGAGCAGGCGCTGGATCGCGTTGATGCGGCGCAGCCTGGCCAGGACGGTCCCGAGGTCCTTCTCGGGTATGCGCTCTTGTCCCATGATCGTCATCACGGAGTCGAGCTCGACGAGGATCTGCTTGAACCAGAGCTCGTAGGTCTGGTGCACGACAATGAAGAAGTACTCGTCGTGAATGACCTCGTCGGCTTGCGCGCTCTTCGGCGTCTGCGCGTTCAGCAGATAGTCGAGGTGCAGATAGTCCCAGTAGTACAACGTGTCACTCGGCAAGGTGTCCGGCGCCCCCATCATCGGGCATCCGTCCTCCGAGACCACATCGAAGAGCGGGGTGTGGACCGCGCGCCCGCCCGGTGAGGCCCCCTCAGGCCCGGCCAGGTCCGCCCGTGACACGGCTGCAGGCTACCTGTGATGTGTGAAAATTGTCTGGGAATTGTCTTTGGCGAGCCGTGGTTGTCGCACCAGCGTGACGACGCGGTGAACCAACGAACGTTGACCCCTCTCCGACCAGGAATTCTGGCCGGTCGGCCCGGGGCCGTCGGCTTCAGGCGGTCGGGCGGACCGTCGCCACGGTGAGGGGGCCTTCCGGCATGACGGCCACCCGCGCGGCCGGGCCGAGGCGCGCGCACGCGGCGGCCACCGTGGCGTCGAGATCGGGTGCCGCCGTCAGCAGCAGGCCGGCACCCGCGTCCCCGTGCAGGCCCTCGCTGCAGAGGTGGACCTCCGCCCGGGCGAGCACACGCCCGAGCACCTGCGCCTGCCAACGGTCGAGCTCCGGCGCGCCCGAGGCGCCGATCAGATCGCCCGGCGACCGCGCCTCGGCCAGCAGGCGGGCGAAGGCGCCGCTGGCGGGAACGCCGTCCTCGCAGGCGGCCGCCATGACGATGATCCCGCCCGGACGCACAATCCGTTCTGCGGCGGCCATGCCCTTCACGGCCTGGTACAGGTTGCGGTCGAGGGGGTACCCGCCGTTCGTCGAGACGACGAGGTCGAAGGGCGCGTCGACGGTGCGCACCGCGGTGGACTCCACGTGGGCGCAGGCGGCATCGTGCCCCGCGGGAAGCGGTCCGGCGAACACGGCCGTGACCCGGCGGGCTCGGTTGATGGCGACATCGAGCGACAGGTGGGGCGGCGCCAGCGCGGTGGCGACCCGCACGAAGTCGTGCACGGGGTTGCCGGTCCGGGTCACGAAGGTGGCCCGGCGGTCGGCGATACGGCGCGGATGGTGAGCCTCCAAAATGGTCGAGTTGGCGGCGAGTCCGGGACAGACCGCTTTGGGCCCGCCACTGAAGCCGGCGAAGAAGTGCGGCTCGACGAAGCCGGTGACGATGCGCAGGTCGGCCTCGACGTACTCGCGCTGGAGTAGGACCGGTGTCCCGTCGACGGCGCCTACCTCGACGTGCGCGGCGCCATCCGTGCCGTCGTGGTCGATGATGGCGTAGCGCCCCACGATGGCGGGACCGACGAGCTCCTCCATCTCCGCCGCGGTGGCCTGCCGGTGGGTCCCCGTCGCGCACAGCAGCGTGATGCGGTCGTCGCGCACCCCGCAGCGGGCCAGCTCCGCCAGGAGCGGTGGGAGCGTGGTCCGGTTGGGCATGGGGCGCGTCAGGTCCGGGAACACGACGACCACGCGCCCCGCTCCCGCTGCCAGGTCCTGCAGCGGCGGACCGGCCAGCGGATGTCGCAGTGCCGCCGTGATGGAGGCCGCCTCGTCCTGCAGCCCCGGTTCGTCCAGCGGCGCGATGACCTCGGCGGCGTCGGGGACCTCGACCGAGGTCCCGTGACGCCCGTACGCCAGTGCGACCCGCACGGCTCAGGGCGCCAGTGGTTGGGATCCCGGGAGCGAGTCCGTGGCGGCCAGCACGGCCAGCGCAACGTGGTCGACCCGCGGCCGCAATGCACGGTAGAGCTCGACCGAAGCCGGGTTCGGCTCGATCACCGCCGCGATCGGGTCGAGCTGGTCGAGCGTGAGCCCCATGCCCAACGCCTTTCCGGCCAGGAGTGCCGCGCCGGCCGACGCCGCCTCGCCCGAACGATGGCGCAGGGCCGGCAGCCCGAGCACGGACGTGAGCACGTCGACCCAGACCGGCAGCCCGGAACCGGCGCCGCCGAGCGTCACCCCTTCCGCGGTCGAACCGCCGAGGCGCCCGACCGTGACGACCTCCATCACCCGCGCCACGTCCCAGGCCACGGACTCCACCACGGCCCGCGCCATGTCGGCCGGACCGTGCGCCGCGCCCAGACCCATGAAGCCGGCCCGGGCATCGTCACGCCACCACGGGGCACGGGCACCGTCGAGCCACGGCACGGCGACTACGCCGCGGGCGCCCGGACCGCTCTCCGCCGCCAACCGCCCCAGCTCCTCGGTGTCGCGGCCGGTGAGGCGGCCGAGCCAGGCCAGGAAGGTCCCCGCGGCGGACAGCCCGCCCTCGAGCAGCCAGCCCCCATCGGCGCCACGGGTCACGACCGCGCCGGCCGGCGAGGGGACGGGTCGCTCCTGGACCGGCACCGAGACGTTGGCCGTGGTCCCCCAGCTCACCATGGGGTAGGACTCCGACGCGCCGGAGCCCAGCACCTCGCACTGCCGGTCGCCGGCGCCGATGACGACGGGGATCCCCGGCTTCAACCCGAGCTCGGCGGCGGGCACGGGCCTGAGTTGCCCGACCACGGTGTCGGAGGGCACCACGCTCGGGAGCTTGCCCAGCGCGGGCCCGGCCAGCTCGCGCACGGCGTTGCCGTCGAAGTCGTAGAGGCCGCTCCTCGAGGCGAAGGTGGCGTCGGTCACCAGCTGGTCGGTCATGCGGTACACGACGAAGTCCCGCGGCGACAGCACCACGTGGGCCGCCGCGATGCGCTCGGGCTGGTGTTCGGCCAACCAGGCCAACTTCGCCGCCACGGCGCCGGCGTCGAGCGGGATCCCGGTGCGCGCCCGGTTGATGTCGTCACCCCCCATGCGCTCGGCCAGTACCCGCGCCGTGGCGGCGCCGCGGTGGTCCGACCAGAGGATGCCCTTGCCGATCGGGTCACCCTGCTCGCTGACCGGGACGAACGTCTGCCGGGCGCCCGAGCACGACACCACGTCGACCGCACCGAAGGCGAGCGGCGCCTGGGCCCGCGCCTCGGCGCAGGCGATGACGAGCGATGTCCACCAGCGCAACGGGTCCTGCTCCGTCCAGCCGACCTGGGGGTAGGTCGTGGTCAGCTCGGAACGGGCCAAGGCCACCAGGCCGTTGTCGCCCCACAGGCCGACCTTGGTGACCGACGTCCCGAAGTCGATGGTGAGGATCACCGGCCGTGCACCAGCGCGTGCACCAGGCCGGCCACCTCGGCCGGGTCCGGGTCCTGGTAGATGGTCCGCCCCATGGCCATGCCCGCTCCTCCGCCTTCCATGACGTCGCGCACTTCGTCGAGGACGTGGACGCGGCCCGCCGCGGTGCGCGGGCCGCCCAGGAAGAGCACGGGGACGCTGACGCTCGCCACCACCCGGGCCACGGCGCGCTGGCGCTCGGTGCCGGGCGGTGCCGCGGGGACCGGGACCTTGATGACGGGGGCGCCCATGTCGTGGGCGATGATCGACGCCAACACGATGGCGTCGGTGTCGCGACGGATCCGGCCCTGGTCCCACACCAACGGCTCAATGAGCGCCTCGAGCCCCGCCGCGCTCGCCTGCTCGAGCACCTGGCCCAGGAGCTCGAGCGCCGCCGCCGTGATCGGATCCTCCAGGTCGATCCGGGTCATGTGCTTCACGCCCGACCAGCCGTCGGCGGCGGCCCGCGGGACGCTGGCCACGAGGCGGTCGTCGAGCTCGAACGCGGAGCCGGCGAGACCGGTGCGGTTGATGGAGAGGTAGGTGCGGTGCAAAGCGGTGAGGTGGCCCGCCGCGGCCAAGCCGGCCAGCGGTTGTGCCGTGGCGAGAATGCCGTCGCACGAGGGCAGCGCCTGCGCCAGCGACTCGAAGAACTCGGCCCAGTTCTCGGTGGTGAGCACGGCCCGGGCGCGGTGGTCCGCCGCGAGGACGAGGGCCGGTGTCGGCAGCGCGGTGGCGCTCATGCCGGCCCGCCGGCCAGCGCGAGTACGACCTTGGCCACCGCGGAGAAGTCCTCGCGGCCGTAGCCGGCGGCACTGGCGGCCGTGAGCAGCTGACGTGCCGTCGCCGTCGTCGGCACGGGCACGCCGCAGCGCACGGCGTAGGCCATGGCGAGGTCGAGGTCCTTGGCCATGAGATCGGTCATGAAGCCGGGCTGCCAGTCGTTCGACGCCGGGCTTTCGGGGATCACCCCGGGCACGGGCAGGCGCGTCCGTACCGCCACGCAGTCGCCGGTGGCGTGGGTCAGCACCAGCAACAGCTTCTCCATGTCGACCCCGGAGCGGAGCGCCATGGCGGTCGCCTCGGCCGTCGCCGTCATCTGCGCGGCGTAGATCACCTGGTTGCAGAGCTTGACCACCTGGCCCATGCCCGGGCCGCCGACGTGCACCACCAGGCCCGCGAAGGGATCGATCGCCGGCTCCACCTCGGCCAGCGTGTCGGCGTCCCCGCCGACCATCAGCGTCAGCGTGCCCTTCTGCGCGCCCGCCGTACCACCCGAGAGCGGTGCGTCGAGGTAGCGCGCCCCCGTCTCCGCCACCCGGGCGTGCTGGGCCCGCTCCACCTCGGGGTCGATGGTCGACGTGTCGATGACCGTGTGGCCCGAGCCGAGTGCCGGCAGCATGGCGTCGATCACGTCCATCACCTCGGGCGAGTTGGGGACGCACAGGATGACGACGTCCGAGGCCTCCGCCACCCCGCGCGGCGATCCCCCGTCGGCGGCGCCCAGCGCCACCACCGCGTCGATCGGCCCGCGGCGGCGCGAGGCGACGGCGACGTCGTGCCCGGCCGCCACCAGGTGGCCGGCCATGGGCAGGCCCATGGCCCCGAGCCCGATGAATCCGATGCGCATGCGTGTCCCTCCCAACGTCGCGGTCAGCGGGCGGCGAACTGGGGCAGCCACTCCGCCGTGCCGGAGAGGAGCTCGTCGACCATGGCGTCGGTGCTGTGCAGGTCACCCCGCCCCGCCAGCGGGTCGAGGGCGAAGGCCTCCCCCGCCAGCGTGCGGTCGCCGCGCAGCGCCGCCTCGACGGTGAGCTCCTGCGTGGCGATGTGGCGGCGGACGATTTCGTCGTAGGGGGTCGGAAGAACCGTCTGATCGCGGCCACGGATGCCGTCGCCGTCGATCACGCAGATCGACTCGATCACCGCATCAGCCGGCATCCCGACGGCCTGGCCGGTGTTCGGGATGTTCACGGGCGCCTCGAAGGGCTCGCCGGTCAGCATGGCCTGCATCATCGGCGAGGGCAGCTCGCCGGACTGCCAGGTCTGCAACGTCTTGGTCCCGGCCAACCAGGCGTCGACATCAGCCACGTACTCCGCTTGGTGCTGCTCGCGCCGCGCAATCGGGCTGAGCTCAATGTTGTAGGCCGCGCCCCACTCGGACTCGGAGGTGAGGGCGAACGAGACGAATTCGGCGATGTGGCGGTCACCGGCCGCCGGGAACGTGCCCCAGCGCTCGAGCAGCGTCAGTTTGAAGAGATGCCGCTGGGCGAAGTCGAGCTTGGAGAACTTCTCCGCCTCGGGGCGGCCGGGGTACGGGGTCAGCGACTCGAGGCCGCCCACCTCGTCGACGAGCGAACGCAGGGCGTCGAATCCGTCGGCGCCGTCGACCCCGAGCGCTGTGAGCACCGGGAAGTGGTTGACCCCGGTCACCGAGGCCGTGACGGCTTCGAAGGGTCGACCCAGGGCGATGGCCAGGTCCATGCAGAAGTTGCCCACCTCGTGGCAGAGGCCGACCGTCTTGATGCTGGTCTCCCGGCACACCGAGCGGGTCAGCGCCGTCATGGGGTTGGTGATGTTGAAGAGCCAGGCCTCCGGGCAGCGCTCCTCCATCGCCTTCCCGATGCCGACGAGCACCGGGACGTTGCGCAGCGCACGGTTGATGCCACCGGGCCCCACGGTGTCCCCCACCGTCTGGGTGATGCCGTGGGCGGCCGGCACGTCGAGGTCCACGGCCATGGAGCGGAACCCGCCCGTCGAGATGCACACGATGACGAAGTCGGCGCCGTCGAGCGCCGCGTGGAGGTCGGTGGTGGTGGCGATCGTCGCCTTGGCCTCCATGGCGTCGTTCAGCTTGTGGGCCAGCGCCTCCATTTTGGGGAGCGGAGCGGGGTCGATGTCCTCGAGCACCAGATGCATGCCGGCGAGGGCCGGCGTCCCGAAGAGGTCGGCCATCAGCTCCGGGCCCCACTGGTAGCTCCCGCCGCCGACGATCGTCACTTGGGTAGGCACGCCGCCACAGTACAGTCCCGCTCATGGTTCGCCTCCGGCGTCACGCCCCCGACGCGCTGGCCGCCCTCTTCGTGGGCAGCGGGATCGTGCACCTGGTCGGCCCGCAGGCCTTCGCCTCGATCATGCCGCGCGCCATCCCCGAGGAGCACCACACCAACCTCATTTACGCGAGCGGGGTGGTCGAGCTCGTCTGCGCCGCCGGTCTACTCCGGCGCACGCGCTGGGCGACCGCCGCCAGCCTCGCCACACTGGCGGCCGTGTTCCCGGCCAATGTCCAGATGGCCCTCGACGCGGGCACGGGACGCAACACCGGCCTCTCCGACAGCCGCCCCGTGGCCTGGGGCCGTCTCCCCCTGCAGCTGCTCATGGCCTGGGCGGCGCTCCAGGCGCGCGCCCGCCGCGGCTGAGCACGAGGAATCGGGCGTGGAGATCCGGGTACTCCGCTCCGGTGAGGACGGACTCGTCGCGGCGGCCTCCCATCTGTTCGACGGCCCGGCCCGGCCCGACGCCACGGCGCGCTTCCTGGCCGAGGAAGGCCATCATTTGCTCATCGCGTACGAGGCGGACCGGGCCGTGGGCTTCGTGAGCGGCGTGGAGGTCACCCATCCCGACAAGGGGACCGAGATGTTCCTCTACGAGCTCGCGGTCGACGAGCTTTTCCGCCGCCGGGGCATCGGGGGCGCGTTGGTGGAACACCTGGCCGCGCTGGCCCGCGAGGCCGGGTGCTACGGCATGTGGGTCATCACCGACGACGACAACGAGGCCGCCCGCTCCACGTACGAGGGAACGGGCGGGCAGCCCGAGACCGCGCAGGTCGTGGAGGTCTGGACCTTCTAGGTCCGCACCGCGTCACTCGCGGTCATGGCCCCGACGGGACGCGCGGGCGCGTCGGCCAGAGCCAGAGCGCCGCCACGGCGAGCGCCGAGCCGATGAGGTTGTCCACCACGCGGTTCGAGATGGCCGTGCGTGCCGGCAACCCACCGAACGCCGTGAGCAACACGAAGATGCATGTGACGAACGTGATGTACAGGCCGAAGTTCACGCGCTGTACCGAGAAGGCGATGCCGCTCGCGACGACGGCCAGCACGGCGAGGAGCGTCGTGTCGGGCCGGAGCGCGACGAGCACCAGGGTGGTCAGGGTGGCACCGACCAAGCTGCCGATGATCCGCAACACCGCGCGCCGCCTCGTGAGCTGAGGCTCGGGCCTCATGACGAAGAGCGCCGCCTCGGGAATCCAGAACCCGTCCTCCGGGTTCGTCACGCGGAACAACACGGTGCCGGCGAGGCTCGCCGCCGTCAGACGGACGGCGTGCCAGAAGGGCGTCGACCGGACTCGGGTGGCCCGCCGCATGGTCGCCGCCACCTCGCGCGCCCATGACAACCCGGTCGTGCCGGAATGGCGGGTGGGGTCCGCGTAGCGGGCGAGGCCGCGTTTGGCCACCACGGCCAGCACGGCCGTGAAGAGCCCGCCGAGCAGGGTCACGCCGCCGACCACGAGCGCCTCGGACGCAGAGACATCGAACGAGGCGGAGAAGACGAGCGAGGTCACCGACGAGACGCCGATCAACGCCGCCTGGGGGCCCAACTCCACCAGCAGTCCCGCGCCGAAGGTGCACAGGACCACGACCGGGTAGATGGCGATGCCGCGGATGCCGCACAGCGCGCCCAGAAAGGCCCCGACTGCGACCAGCACACCCGCGCCGGCCACGATCCTCGCCCGAAACCGGTGCCCGGGTTGGAAGACCGCCATGTCGGTGAAGAAGGCACCGACGGCCGCCCAGCCACCGGCGCGCGGGTGGCCCGTGGCGATCCCGACGGCCAGAGGCCCTCCGATGGACGTCGCGCAGACGAGCCCGATGAAGGGCGACGCCATGGGCCTGTTCATCTGGATCGTCCAGGCCCAGCGCTGTCTGAAGGGGAGCCTGGCCTCCTCGGGGGGCCGGGGGTCGTCGCCTACGGCTGCCGGTCCCGTCATGACATCAGGCTCTTCGCCCCGCGCTCCGCGTTGCAACCCCGCCCGGATGCACCGCGACGACAGCGGCTCAGACCAGCCGCTTCTCCCCCCAGAAGCAGGCGAAAGGGTTGTCGTTGTACGGCGCGATCTCTCTATACCCCGCGGCGCGGTAGAGGCGTTGGGCGGTCACCTGTTTGGGTCCGGTGTCGAGGCGGGCAGAGGCGTAGCCCATGGCCCGGGCCGCCTCCTCGAGCGTGCGCAGGAGTGCGGCCGCCACGCCGCGCGAGCGGGCCTCTGGGCGCACGTACATCCGCTTGATTTCCGCCACCCCTTCGCCGAGGCGCCGCAGGCCCCCACCCGCGACGGCCTCGGAGCCCACGTACCCGACGTAGTAGGCGCCGTCGGGCGCCCGCAGCTCGGTCGGGAGGAGCGGTGGGTTGTCGAGACGGCTGGCGTTGTCGTAGGCACCGACGAGCTCGGCGCGCATGGCGGCCAGCAACTCCGAGGCCGGTGGCTCCTCGGGATCGCACGGCGCGAAACGCACCTCGCCGGGGACCCCTGCCGGGTCCCCGATCACTGGACGAGGTCGGGATGCAGCGCCTTGGCCATGTGCGCCATGCCCTCGCGCCACGGGACGGTCGTCTGCCCCGCCAACGCGTGCATGCGCGTCGTGTCGATCTTCACGCTGTCGATGGTCTGGGCCGTCGGCTCGAAGCGGGCCTCGGTCCCGGCCAGGCCGGCCAGGTAGGTGCACCACTCCTCAATGCTGACCGGCTCACTGCCGCCCCAGTTGACCGTCACCGCCGGGACGGCCGCCGCGGCCAGCAACCGAGGCACCATGGCCAGGATGTCGTCGGCGTGCAGCGGGTGGTAGACGCTCGGCGCGTCGACGTGGACCGGAATGGCGGAGCCGTTCAGCATCATGTGCAGGTGGATGGCGGGCCAGCCGCCGTTGTCGCCGTAGGGCACGGACAGCCGCGCAATGATGGTCGGCAGCTCGAAGCGTTCCGCCGCCCAGCGGGCCGTGCCCTCCGCGGCAATCTTGCAGATGCTGTACGTGCGGAGGAAGGGCCAGACGCCGTGATTGTCCCCGAGGGGGCCGTCCTCGTCGAAGACCCGGTGTCCCTCCGGTTTGTACACGGCGGTGGACGAGCAGTGCAGGAAGGCCCGGGCCGCTCTGTGGTGCTCCATGAGGGAGGCCAGGCCGCCGCTGTTGGCCGCCAGGTCCTTCTCCCAGTCGTTGGTCTTGGCCACCGCGAAGTGCAGGACGTACTCGGTGTCTTGCGGCAGCTGGCCCATGTCGCCGGACACCAGATCGACCGGCATGCATTCCACCCCGGCGGCCTCGAGCTCCGCGCGCGCCGTGGCATCGGAGAATCGGGCCGCTCCGATGACGCGGTTGTCCCGGGCCAGTGCCGTCGCCAACGGACGCGCCACCTGGCCCGTGACCCCGGTGACGACGATGGTGCTTCCCTGCAGTTTGTCTGAACTCATGACCCCTTCGTACTCGCTACGATGCCGCGCGTGCACCTCTTCGTGGCGTTCCTGGGTGGCGAACTCGCGGCGGGTCGGATGGGCGAGGACCATGAGGTGGTGTTCGTCGTGGCCGAGGACATGGAATCGGCCCGTCGGGCTGCCAAGGCCAAGTGGGGCGGTGACGGACGGCCGCACGTCGACGCCTTGACCCGGCTGGACATCATCGACGGCTTCGCCGTCGGGCTGGAGCCGGCAGGGATCGGCGACACCACCGAGACCGAGGGCTACAACTAGGTCGTCAGACGGACGGGGACAGGCCGCCGTCGAGGTTGATCGCCGTCCCGGTCAGATACGAGGCGCGCGGCGACAACAGGTAACAGCCCAGGTCGGCGAACTCAGCGGCGCGACCGATGCGGCCGAGTGGGATTCGGGCATCGGCGGCCAAGCGCTCATAGAACTCCTGCAGCCCGATCCCCGCGTTCCTTGCCATGCGGACCCATTGACCGCTTTCGATGAGCCCGATGAGGATTGCGTTGACGCGGATGCCGTCGGGTGCCAGCTCCTTGGAGAGCGCCTTCATCAACGCCATGCCGGCGGCGCGGGTGACCGAGCTCGGCTCGCTCGACGCATCGGGGGCTTTGGCGGACACGGCGAGCGTGAAGAGCACGGCGCCGTGGCTGTCCCGCAGCTGCGGAAGGGCCAGCCGGGTGAGCCGCACGGCCGCCATCAGCTTGAGCCGGAGGTCGGACTCCCAGGCCGCGTCGTCCAGCGCTTCGATGTTGCCGCCCGAGGATCGCCCCGCATTGTGGACGATCCCGTCGATGCGGCCCCAACGCGCCCGAGCGGCCTCGACGAAAGCCTCAATGTCAGAGGCCTCCGAGACGTCGGCCCTCTGTGCCAACACCTCACCGCCCATCCCTCGGACGGCCGCCTCGGCGGCATGCAGACGCTCCTCGTCGCGTCCGCAAACCGCGACGGCAGCACCCTCGGAGGCCAGCTGCGTGGCGAGGGCCAGGCCGAGCCCGTCCGTGCCTCCGGTGATCAGGATGCTCTTGCCAGCCAGTTCGAGGTCCATGGGTCACGCATCTTTCCTTGAAGCGGCCGCCACCCCCGCGAGGAGTGCGTCGACCTCCCGCTGCGCACGCAGGCGGATGAATTCCTTCCCCGCCCAGCGCGGGTCGTGCTCGGCGTCGCCGTAGCGCTGACGGTAGACCCGGTGCCGGGTGGCGGCCCAGGCAATGATCGACTTCCGCGGGTTCCACGAGTAAAGGTTGGACCAGGGCTCCCTGTTGCCGTTCCACAGTTCCTGACGGGTGACCGTACGCCGTACGGTCCGACGGACGGTGCGCCCCATCACGACGGTGTACGGGAGATCGAACCACACGATGGTGTCGGCCCACTCCCAGACCAGATCGCGGACGACCGAATAGTTGCCGTCCACGACCCACCGCGTCGCCTCGGTGGCCTCCGTGACCCGCCTCCGGAATGTGTCGTCGTCGAGCGGCGTCCACCCCGGCTGGTGGAAGATCGCGTCGAGCTCAATGCAGGGCGCCTGCAGGGCACCGGCCAGCGAGCGGGCCAGGGTCGTCTTCCCCGAGCCGGAGCACCCGACGACGGAGACCCGTTCGATGTCAGCGTTCCTGTTCGGTCGGCCTGATCAGGATTTCGTTGACGGCAACGCGGCGGGGTTGCGTCACGGCATACCGGATGCTCTCCGCGATGTCCTCGGCATGCATGAGCTCGATGCCCCCGAAGGTCCGGGCCATGCCCTCCAGGATCTCAGGTCGGTTGTGGGAGCCGAGCTCGGTAGCCGTCGCCCCGGGCTCAATGAGCGTGACCCGGACGTGCCGGGCCGTGACCTCCTGGCGCAGCGACTCGCTGAAAGCGCCGACGCCGTGCTTGGTGGCGTTGTACACACCGCTGTGCAGCCGGGAGACCCGTCCTGCCACCGAGCTGACGTTGATCACGTCGGCCACCGAGCGCGGCTCGCCCTCGGCTGCAGCCAGCAAGTGCGGCAGGGCGGCGTGGGTGCAGTAGAGGAGCCCCAGCACGTTGAGGTTGACCATGCGCTGCCACTCCTCGACCGGCGCTCCCACGATCGGCCCCAACAGCATGACTCCGGCATTGTTGACGAGCGTGTCCAGGCGGCCGAGCTCGGCCACTGTGCTGCCGACGGCGCGCTCGGCCTGAGCCCGGTCCGTGATGTCGGCCTCAATCACCAGGGCCTTCCCCGGGCCGCCGATGCGCTCGGCCAACGCCTCGAGGCGATCGCGGCGCCGGGCGACCAACGCCACTGTCGCGCCCTCCTCGGCGAGCGCGACAGCCGTCGCCTCCCCGATGCCACTGCTGGCCCCGGTCACCAGGGTGACGGTGCCTTCCAGTCTGTCGTTCACGCGCTCCACCTCGGTCTCGTCACGGCCGGATCCCGGCCGTCCCCCGGTCTAATGGACACCGGCGTCGCGGTGGTGCGTCCGATCCCGACCCGGCGGGCTATCTGGCCGAGGTCGGCCCCGTTGCGTCCGCCGGCGCCTGGCTCTCGTCGATCCCGAAGAGTCCGACCGGCACGCCGAGGCCCTCGGGAACTTTCGTCGGGGTGTCGCGGTTCAGCACCTCCCCCCTGAAGAAAGCGGGCCGCACGGCGCGGTAGATCACGTACAGCACGACGCCCAGAACGATGGCACCGATGTCGATGACGAACACCCCGCCGATGACACGGTGCGTTCCCGGAAAGGTCCACGTCGTGTAGCTGTTGTCCGGAGTGGTCCAGTTGTACCAGAGGAACCAGAACATGGTGAACCACAGGATCAGGCCACCGAGAAGCGGGAGGATGCCACGGAGCCACAGGCTCCGGGTGCTTTCGGTCAGGGTCTTGCGGTAGTACCAGAAACAGGCGAATCCGGTCAGGCCGTAATAGAACGCGATCATCACACCGAGGGCCGAGACCGAATCGCCGATGACGCTGCTCCCCGAGGACAGGTAGTTCATGGCCACGTAGAGCACAATTGACAAGAGGCCCATGACGACCGTCGACACCGTCGGGGTGAGGAAGCGCTTGTGCACCCGTCCGAAGGCGGCGGGTATCGCCTTGTACGTGGCCATCGACAACGTGGTCCGGGCCGTCGGCAAAATGGTGGTCTGGGTGGAGGCCGCGGCGGAGCTGAGCACCATCAGCAACAAGAGGTGCGTCGCGAACGATCCGATTCCCGACGACCCGAAGACCGACGCCCCCAACACCTTGATCACGTCGTTCGAGTTGGCCGAGTTGCCGAGGCCGATCCCCGTCGATCCGACGCCGGCGTAGGACTGGGAGGCCATGACCACGATGGCGTAGGTGACCAGGAGGATCACCGTCGAGAGCACGGCGGCCCGACCCGGGGTCTTGTGCGAGTCCTTCGTCTCCTCGTTGACCGAGACCGACGTGTCCCACCCCCAGTAGATGAACAGCATCAGGGAGAACCCGACCATGAAGCTCGTGAACGACAGGTGGTGGAACGGGTTGAACCACTCTGCGCTGGGCGTGAGGTGACCGGGGGGAGCGTGGCCCGAGCCCACCTTGACCAGCGCGACGACCGAGAAAAGGAGGAGGATCGTCAGCTCGATGCCGAGCAGCACCTTCTGCATGTTCGCTGAGATTTCGATGCCCACGTAGCAGATTGCCGTCATCAGCACGATCCAGAGGATCCCGACGAGGAGCACCCAACCACTGGCGGCATTGGACCCGATGCCGTCGGCGTTGAAGAGCAGGAAGACGTATTGCCCGGCAATCTGCGCCAGGCTGGCCATCACGAGGATGTCGGCCGCCACGATGCCCCAGCCGCCGAACCAGCCGGTCGTCGGGCCGAAGGCGCGGGTACCCCAGGTGAAGGTGGTGCCGCAGTCGGGGTCGGCATTGTTCATCTCCTTGTAGGCGTAGGAGACGAACAGCATCGGGACGAAGGCGAGGATCGTGATGATCGGCGCCTGGAACCCGTTGATGGCGATGACGACGAAGCCCAGGGTGGCCGCCAGGCTGTAGGCCGGCGCCGTGGAGGCGACGCCCACCACCACTGAGGAGATCAGCCCGAGGGCACCGCTCTTCAGCCCCTTCTCGCCAACGTTCTCTTTCTTCGCCAGCGACGCATCGAGATGTACCACGGTCACCCCCCGGCTCAGTGTGCGGAATTTCAACCGCACCATACTCAAGGGCCGCGCGGATTTCCTTCTTTTTTCACTGATCCCGTCTGGCCGTAGCTATCTGGCCGCTTTTTCAGGGGCCGATCGATGGTTCGGTGCCCGAAAACGTCGCCCGGTCAGCGGCGCCCGCCCTCCGTCTGCCCGATGCCCTCGCGGAGCTTCTGCAGGCTCGACGAGAGCAGACGGGAGACGTGCATCTGGCTCACGCCGACCGCGGCCGCGATCTCCGACTGGGTCAGGCCTTCGACGAAGCGCATGCGCAGGATCGACTGCTCACGCTCCGGCAGGGTGGCCAGGGCCGGGCCCAGGAGCGCCCGGTCGTCTACGGAATGGAAGTTGCTGTCCTCCTCCCCCAGTCGCGCCGAGAGTGGGTCGTCCTCGCTCTCGGACGCGTCGATGGAGGCGGCCCGGTACCCCTGTCCGGCCTCGATCGCCTCAATGACGGCTTCCTCGCTCGCGCCGGTGGCCTCGGCCAGCTCTGCCACCGTCGGGTTGCGGCCGAGCTGCTGCACCAGCGTGCCCGTGGCATGCCCGAGCTCGAGATAGAGCTCCTGCACGCGCCGGCTGGCGCGTACGGCCCAGCCCTTGTCGCGGAAGTGCCGCTTCAGCTCCCCGATGATGGTTCGGGTCGCGAAGGCGGCGAAGTCGACGCCACGGGACGGGTCGAAGCGATCCACCGACTTGACCAGTGCCACCGACGCCACCTGGACGAGGTCGTCCAGCGGCTCACCCCGGTGGAGAAAGCGCCGGGCCAGCTGGTGGGCCAACCCCAGGTTGGCGGTGATCAGCTGTTCGCGTTCGGCAGGATCGAGGGCTGGACGATCAGATTCGGCGACGTCCGACAGCGGCCCGGGATCGTGTTCCCGGCCGTCCGTCACTCCGCATGCCCCCCCCGGCGCTTGCGGAGCCAGGCGCGCGCGGACCCGTCCCGACTCTCTCTTCCGTGTTCGTCCACCAGCGCGTCGAGGATCTGCTCGCTCAGCCGGGCGACCTCGTCACCCTCGGGTTCCGGTGCCTTCGCCACCTCGGCCCGCTCGAGGGTGCAGACGACCTCAATGGCATCGCCGAGCACGCTGAGCTCGAGACGGACGTCCCCGTGCTGGGAGTCGCTCCCCTGCAGCGTGAGAAGGCAGAGCTCGCCGACGGCGAGCCGCAGGTCCTCCAACTCCTCGATGTCGAATCCGGCCCGGGCGGAGATGGCGCTCGTGACCAGCCGGGCGAGCACGATGAGATCACCCCGGGCCGGAAACTTCAGCTCGATGCGATCGCCGTTCTCGAGCTGGTCTGTCGTCTCCGTCACGCCGCCCCCGCCGATTCCAGCGAGTCGGCGATGGTGAAGACACTGGTGAGGCCGGTGATCTCGAAGATCTTGACGATGCGCGGATCCGCCACCACGACGTGCAGCTCCCCGCCCAGCTCACGGCAGCGCTTGAGAGCGCCCACCAGGACGCCGAGCGCCGTGGAGTCGAGAAAGGTCACCCCCAGGAGGTCGAGGACAACCGTCGCCTCACCCCGCGCGATCACCCCGTGCAAGCACTCACGTAGTTGCGGAGCCGTAGCCACGTCGATCTCGCCGCTCACCGCGATCACCGGAGGTGTCGAGCCCGGCCGCTCTTCAATCTGAAAATCCTGTTCCACTCCGCCCTCCCGTGGGCTCATCCTCCGCCACCCCGAGGACGAGGTGCAATGCCGATTGGTACACGTTCTATAGCCGCCCGGCACTGAACCTAAACCTCAGGGCGGCCACCCGGGTTTCCGCCCTGGCTCGCCGGGGTACGGAGTTGCAGCACAACCCGGGTGAACGGCGGGAGTTGGGCCGGGCCGACCGGCCAGGGAATAGCGTTTGACGAGAGCCCGCCGACCGGGGGGAGACTACGTGCCCGAACCAGGAGACGAGCAGCTTTCGACCACCCCTCAGAGCGCCCGCGTGGACCGGGCGGAGGCCGTGGCGACCCTCCTCGCTCTCGTCTGGGCCTCGACGGTGGCGATCGTCTTCGCCGTCTACGGCGGAAGTGTCTCGCTCGTCGGACTCCTGGCCCTCTCACCCTTCATCGCCGCGCCCTTCGCGCGTCCCTCGCGGGTCGCCCTCGTCGGCATCCTGACTGCCTTCTTCGCGCTCGTGATCAGCACGCCCCCGCACAGCTACGGCCAGCTCAACCACCTGCTGCGCGTCGTGACGATGCTGGCGGCAACCGCAGTCGCGATGTGGATCTCGTACCTGCGCGGGCAGCGCAACGTGCAGCTCTGGAGGGCCCGCTCGGAGACGCGGAACGAAAGGCGCCGGCGCGTCGCGGCCGAGACGGCACAGCGGATGCAGACCATGGCACGTGCTCTGACGACCGCCGCCGACCCGGCCCAGGTGGCCGACGCGGTCTTTGCCGCCATGCGAGACGAGTTGCGCGTGGATGCGTCCACATTCGCCCTGCTCGACGAGCGCGGCATTCTGCGCACACTGCGCCGGTTCGGGTACGACCCCGACGACCCGTCGGACAGCGTGCTGGCCTCCCTGCAGGCCGACGGACCGGTCCTCGGTCAGAACGTCGCCTTCTTCTCCGAGACCATCGACGACCTGGCACGGGATCGACCCGACATCTACTCGTCCCTCGGGTCGAAACGCTTCCGGGCACTTGCCATCATCCCCCTGGTCGTGTCCGACCACACCATCGGAGCGGTGGTGGTCCACTGGGACGACGACCGTGAGATCGCCGAGTCCGACCGGACCTTCCTCTTCACCATCACGGGGGCGGCGGCGCAGGCCGTCGAGCGCGCCCGGCTGACGCTCACCGATTTCGTCAACCTGGAGCGCAGCCAGCATCTGCACCAGCTCAGTTCGGCGCTGGCTGCCGCCACGACACCGGGGGACGTGGCCCATGCCGCCATTGCCGGCGGCCGCCGTGCCCTAGGTGCACAGTCAGCAGTGGTGCGTGTGCCCGCCGAAGGTGAGCGCGGTCTGGCCTGCCTCGCCAGCAGTGGCCACCCGGCACTCCTGGCCCGAACCATGGTGCCCCTGCAGGGGAGCGATGCCGGCGCCTGCTTCACCCGCGGCGTGACCGTCCTGGCCGCCATCGCCGGCGACCAGGAGGTGCGCGAGAACCTGGAAACAGAGATTGTCGCCCGGGTGCTGCACGAGCTCCCGAAGCCCGTGACGATCGTGAGCGAGCCTCTCATCGGCAGCGTCGGCCCTCTCGGGGTCCTCTCCCTCGCCTTCGTGGGGCAACCCGAGCCGAGCGAGCCCGATCTGCGGTTCCTCTCGACGTTGGCAGGGCTGACCGCACAGGCCCTGGAGCGCGCCCAGGTGTTCGAACACGAACGCGAGGCGCTACGGGACGCGGAAGCGGGGCGGGAGCGTCTTTCTCTCCTTTCGGAGGTGACGCGGCTGTTGAGCTCCAGCCTCGAGCCCACGACCGTCATCCGGCGCACCATGAGCCTGGTCGAAGGCCGGCTGGCCGACTCGTGCTCGGTCCAGGTACCCGGCGAGAGCGGGCTCGTGCGCCTCGACGTGCGCGAACCGGGACCAGCCCTCCCTCGGCGCCCCGGCGCCGACGACGCGGGACGCGACATCCTCCCGTTCGGCTCCGACGCACCGGCCGCCGTCGCCTTCCGCACGGGCCGTACCCAACTCGCACCCCTCCACGAGAGTGAGGAGGGCGCCGAACCACCGGGCGTGTCCACCGCCCTCTCCGTGCCGCTGACCGCAAACGGTGAGGTCATCGGGGTGATGACCTTCGTGGACGGGCCCGGTCGGCTCTTCGAGGCCGACGACGTCTCGCTCGCCACCGAGGTGGCGAGCCGGGCCGGGGTCGCCCTGTCCAACGCCACGCGGTTCCAGCGGGAACATGTCGTGGCGGACGTCCTGCAGCGCGCCGTCCTGCCGGACTCGCTGCCCGAGGTCGAGGGCCTCTCGCTCGACGCCGAGTACCGGGCGGGGGTCGCCGGGACGTACGCCGGAGGTGACTGGTACGACGTCTTCGAGCTCAGCGACGACGCCGTCTTCTTCAGCGTCGGCGACGTCATGGGCAAGGGGGCGCCGGCCGCCGCGCTGATGGGTCAGGTGCGCAGCGCGATCCGCGCCTACGCGGTCTCCGGCCTCTCACCGACCGAAGTGCTCTCCTCGTTGGACCGCCTCTTCGACACGCTCATCGAAGATCGTGTCGTCACTGCCGTCGTCGGCACGATCAGCCCTTCCACCGGGCGGGTGGTCCTGAGCAACGCCGGTCACCCACCGCCGTTGGTGGTCCGTGCCGATGGGAGTGCCACCTTCTGCCCCATGCAGCACACACTGCTCATTGCGGCCGGATTGAGCGGTGCGCCCCGGCCCCGGGACGAGCTCGTGCTGGACTGCGGCGACTCGCTCATCATGTACTCCGATGGCCTGATCGAACGCCGTGGTGAGGTCATCACGCACGGGATGGAGCGCTTGGCCAACACGGCAACCGTCGTTGCGCGGGCCGGATGGCCGGACCATCCCGCGGCCACCTTCGCCTCCATGCTGAGCGTCGAAGAGCGCACCGACGACGTCGTCGTCCTCTGCCTCAACTACACCGGGATCTCACAGGGGCGCATATCCGCCCCGCCAGTGGGTACGTCACGTGATGGCATGTCAACTCTGCACCTCGAACCGGTGGTCGAAAGCACGCCCGTGGCACGCCACTGGATTGCGGCGCACCTCCGCGATCTGCCGGCCGAGGTGACGGGATGCGCCACCCTCCTCACCTCCGAGCTGGTCACCAACGCTGTGCTGCACGCGGCGACGCCGATGTGCATCACCCTCCACACCCTGCCGGACCGTATCCGGGTGGACGTTGCCGACGGCAACCCCGCCTTCCCGTCCGTCAAGGAGTACGGCACGGACGCAGCCACCGGTCGGGGTCTCACGCTGTTCAGCACGTTGGCATCGAGTTGGGGGGTCCAGGCGGTCGACGGCGGCAAGATCGTCTGGTTCGAGCTCCCGGTCGACTTCCCCGTCGCGCCCACGAGCATTTCCGACGGCAGCTTCCGCTTCGACCTCACGGGCATCACACGATCGGACCTCCACGCTGACGCCGGCGAGTCGCACGACCAGACGATCCGGTTGCTTGGCATACCGGTGGCGCTGCTCCAGAAGTCGAGCGAAGAGTACGAGGCCCTCTTCCGCGAGCTCCGGCTGATGAAGGAGCGATCGGACAACGCGCCGGGCGCGCCACACCTACCGGAGCGCCTCGGCGTCCTGGTGTCGCAGATCGGCACCCGCTTCAACGGGCTCGGGCCGGGCATGGACGACATGTGGCAGACCGCCGTGGACAACAAGGTCGACTCCTTCGACTGGACGCTCGAACTGCCGCAAGCGGCGGTGGCGTCCGTGGAGTTCTACGACGCCATGCTGGACGAAGCCGACGAGTTCGGGCTGGCCCAGCGGCTCCTGACCTTGCCGGCCTCGCCGACGAGCGTGGCCGTACGACGGTGGTTCCTCTCCGAGCTCACCGGACAGCTGCACGGCAAGGCCCCGGTGGCCTGGGTCGACAGCAGATTCCACGCCGAGCTGCAGGCGTTGTCCGCCCGCTGAGCGTCCCTCACCGGTTCTTGGCGGTCGCCCTCTTCAACACCTTGCCGTAGAGCTCAAGACCCTCCGCCGCCAGCGCTGCCGCCGGGCCGCTGGCGATGGAGACCCGCTCGGGGACGATGCCCCAGACCGGCACCTTCAGCTCGGTCCACCACGCCACGGTCGCGTCGAGATCGTTCGTTCCCAGGCGGGCCGAGCAGATGACCACGCCGGCCGGGATGTTGCTGGGCGTCATCTCGAGTGTCGTCACGACTCGGTTCGGCTCCACTCCTCCCGCCCGCGTCGGAATGACGACCGCGTCCGCCCGGCCGAGGGCGGCCTGGACGACGTTGCCCTCCCCCGGCGGTGTGTCGACCACCACGATCCCGTCGTCCCGGTTCATGGCCTTGGTGACGGTCCGCACGGAAGGACCCTCGACCAGCTCGACGCCCTCCAGCGGATCGACCTCGTACCACTCGGCGGTCGACCCCTGCGGGTCTGCGTCGACCAGCAGCACGGGACCACGGCCGCGGCGTGCGGCCGCGGCGGCCAGGTACACGGAGGTGGTGGTCTTGCCGACCCCGCCTTTGACGTTGCTGACGACGATGTTCATTGGTCCGGTCCTCTGGCAATCGGGAAAATCGGCCCTTACGGTACCGGTCGTCCGGGGTGGCCCGTTACGGCAGGAGGAGGGCGCCGAGGCGGCGTCGGGTGATGATGACCCCCACCACGGCCATGACCACCAGGTAGGCGATATGCCCCAGAAGGCTCCAGGCGAAGATACCCAGGTCGGCCGCGCGCACCAGCACGACCCCCTGGTACAGAGGCGTGCAACGGACGACCGCCTGGAGCCACCCCGGGTACACGGTGAGGGGGTAGAAGGTGGCCGAGAAGAGGAACAAAGGGATGAAGGCCAGCGAGACCATGTCGAAGTCCTGCCAGGTCCGCATGTAGGTGGTGCCGGCCATGCCGGCGGACGCGAAGGCCAGACTGATCAACACCGCCGCCGGCCAGCACAGGATCGCCCACGGGCTGACGATGTAGCCCAGGATCGCCATGATGGCCAGAAATGCGCCCGAATAGAGGGTGCCGCGGATGACACACCAGCTGAGCTCACCCAGAGCCACGTCGGACACGCCCAGGGGCGTCGACAGCATGGCGTCGTAGGTCTTCGCGATCTTGAGCTTGAAGAAGACGAGAAAGGTCGAATCGAGCATGGCGCCGTTCATGGCCGACGACGCCAGGAGCCCGGGTGCGACGAACGCGGTGTAGGGAATCTCCCGGCCATCCACGTTGATCGGCCCCACCAGGTGCGACAGCCCGACCCCGATGGACAGCAGATAGAAGAGGGGCTCGAAGAACCCCGAGATGATGAAGATCCACGAGCGCCGGTAGACCAGGATGTTGCGCTCGAGGACGCGGGAGGCATGACGTCCTCCGAGAAGGGCGAGCGGCGTGATGCGAGCCGCCACTCCGGGAGACCGCTGGTCCAGGGCGGGAGGCGAGCTGGAGGTCGTCGTCATGGCTCAGACCACCAGTTTCTTGGCGAAGGTCTTTCGACCGGCGGCGTAGCCCGCGCCGAAGAGTGCCACAAGGTATGCGGCGTGTCCCACGTCCGCCCAGCCGACCTGGCCGAGAGTCAGATCGCGACACAGCGAGACACCGTGGTAGAGGGGCGTGCAGTACGCCACCACCTCCAGCCATGTCGGCAGCTGCGAGATGGGGAAGAAGGTCCCCGAGAAGAGGAACATCGGGATGATGGCGAACCGGTACAGCGTCGAGAATGAGGAGTCCTTGTCCTGGGTCGCGGCGAAGGCGCTGACCGGTCCGGCGAACGCCATGCCGGTCAGGACGGCCGCGGGGAGCGCCAGGATCGCCCAGGGTGAGTACACGACACCGAAGATCGCCATCACGCCCAGGTAGATGGTGGTCACGATCGCCAGGCGGGCGGCGATCCAGGCCAGGTGCCCCAGCAACACGTCGTAGACGCTGAGCGGACCCGCCAGTTGGGCGAAGTACGTGCGCATCCACTTGATGGCGCCCATCACCGGGTACGTGGCGTCATTCGTGCCGATCTGCATGCACGTGCCCGCCAGCAGGCCGGGGGCCAGGAAGGCGACGTAGCTCACGCCGTCGACGCCGTGCGAGTGCTTGTCGATGAGGGAACCGAGGGCGACACCCATGGCCGCCAGGTACAGCACCGGGATCAGGAAGCTGGTCACGATCGAACTGCGCCACGTCCGCTTGTACTGGTAGCCCCAGTAGCGGGCCGCCCGCAGCCACATCGGCGTGGCGAAGCGACGGGGGGCCAACGCGTCGCCGTGGCCGAAGAGCGCGGCCTTCCCCTGCGTTGCCGAGTCGCTCACTGCCGTCATCGGATCAGTCGACCAGGGAGCGGCCGGTGAGGCGCAGGAACACGTCCTCGAGCGTCGACCGCCGCACGAGCGTGGCCCGGGCCACGTGGCCCATGCGGGCGACCTCGGCCAGCGCAGCGTCGCCATCGTCCGTGTAGAGAAGGATTCGGTCGGGCAGCACCTCCTGGCGCTCGGCCAGCTTCGCCAGCGAGGGCGCCACCTCCTCGTGCTGGCCCGGCGCGAAGCGGAGCTCGACAACCTCTTTGGTCGAGTACTGGTCAATCAGCTGCCGCGGCGAGCCCTCGGCGGCGAACCGGCCCTTGTCCATGACGACGAGGCGGTCGCAGAGCTGCTCCGCCTCATCCATGTAGTGCGTGGTGATCACGAGCGTCACCCCGTCCTGCTTGAGCCGGTACAGGCGATCCCACAGCAGGTGGCGGGCCTGCGGATCGAGACCGGTGGTCGGCTCGTCGAGGATGAGCAGATCAGGGTCGGAGATGAGCGCCCGGGCGATGGTGAGGCGTCGCTTCATGCCTCCCGACAAGGGGTCGACCCGGTCGTTGGCCCGCTCGGTGAGCTGAGCGAAATCGAGCAACTGCTCGGCCCGCTCGCGGATCACCTTCTTGGGCATGTCGAAGTAGCGGCCGTAGATCATCAGGTTGTCGAGCACCGTGAGCTCCAGGTCCAGCGAGTCCTCCTGGGGCACCAGGCCCATGCGCGACCGGATGCGGGGACCGTCCTTGGCCGGATCCATCCCCAAGACGCGGAGGGTGCCGCCGCTGAGGGGGCTGATGCACGAGATCATCCGCATGGTCGACGTCTTGCCCGCGCCGTTGGGCCCGAGGAAACCGAAGGACTCGCCCTTGGCGATGGTGAAATCGACCCCGTCGACGGCGACGAAATCGCCGAAACGCTTCACGAGCCCGTGTGCCTCCACCATAGGTGCCGGCGTGCCGGCCTCAGGGGGGGCCGTCCCCGTCGGCTCCGATTTGGGGACGTCAGTCATCGGCGAGGAATGTGACGTCATTGTCAGGGAACGATACCGTGCCGCCCACGGGCCGAACGCAAAGCGGAAGGACGCGCCAATGGCTGGGAACGGACTGGGGCGGGCATTCCCGCCGGAGTTCACGTGGGGCACGGCAACGGCGGCCCACCAGATTGAGGGCGGCAACGCCAACAACGACTGGTGGGCCTTCGAGCACACACCGGGATCCGGCTGCGCCGAGCCATCGGGCGACTGCTGCGACTCATGGAACCGCTGGGAGGAGGACGCCGACCTGGTGGCTGGCCTCGGGTTCGACAACTACCGCTTCTCCGTGGAGTGGAGCCGCGTCGAGCCGGCTGAGGGTGAATTCTCCCGGGCTGCGCTGGCCCACTACCGCCGGCAGTGCGTGGAGTTGCGCGAACGCGGCGTGGACCCGGTGGTGACGTTCCACCACTTCACCACGCCCCAGTGGCTCGCGTCCCAGGGTGGCTGGGAGACAGACCTGGCGATCGAGCGCTTCGGCCGCCTCTGCGGTGTCGTGACGGAGGCGTTGGGTGACGTCATGACCCGTGCGTGCACCGTCAACGAGCCGAACATCGTGGCCACCATGGGTTGGCACGCCGGGATGTTCCCGCCGGGGAAGAATGACCTGGCCCTCTCGCGTGCCGTGGCGCACCGGTTCGCGGCGGCCCACCGTGTCGCCGTCGAGATCATCCGCGCTGGGGCACCCGGCGTCCCCGTCGGCCTGACCCTCTCCATGACCGACTACCAGTTGTCCCCTGGCGGCGAGGAAAAACTCGAGAGCATCCGGCACCACGCCGAAGACGTCTTTCTCGATGTGACCGACGGGGACGACTTCCTCGGGGTGCAGGTCTACACGCGCATGTTGATCGGGCCCGACGGCTGGGCCGGCTACGAGGACGGCGTACCCATTCTCGACATGGGCTACGAGTTCTACCCGGCCTCGCTCGGCCATTGCCTGCGGCGGGCCTGGGAGTACACCGGCGGCTCCGTTCCTCTCTTCGTCACCGAGAACGGGATCGGCACCACCGATGACGCGCAACGCATCGATTACGTCCGTCAGGCTCTCGTCAGCGTGCTGCAGGCCATCGCCGACGGAGTCGACGTTCGGGGCTACACCTACTGGTCGCTGCTCGACAACTTCGAGTGGGCCCTGGGCTACAAGCCGAAGTTCGGAATCGTCGAGGTCGACCGCTCGACGTTCGCTCGGACGCCCAAGCCGAGCGCCGCATGGCTGGCGTCGGTCGCGGCGGCGAACGCACTCGACTCCTGAGGTCGAGTCAGACGGCTGCCAGCTCCGTGTTGGCCACGATGGCGTCGATGACGGTGTCCCAGAGCGCCTCGGGCAGGTCATGGCCCATGCCCGGAATGGTGAGCAGCTTGGAGCCCGGCACGGCAGCCGCCGTCGCATCGCCACCGCTGGGAGTGACGAGAGGGTCGGCCTCACCGTGGACGACGAGAAAGGGGATGCGCACACCATGCAGCCCCTCCGTACGGTCGGGTGAGCCGAGGATGGCGCCGAGTTGGCGGGCCGTGCCCTCGGGGTTGTAGGAGCGGTCGTAGGCCGCGGCCGCACGCTCCCGCAGAAGGCGCTCGTCGGTCGGGTACCCGGGCGAACCGATGACCAGACTCCCCTCCACGCTCGCTTGGATCGCCTCCTCCCGGCTCGTCGCCACCGGTCGCAGCAGTGCTGTCATCGCCTCACCCGTCGGCGCGCCGACGGCACGATCACCAGTGGTCGACATGATGGAGGTGGCACTCAGGAAACACTCAGGGTGGTTGATGACTGCGGCCTGCGTGATCATGCCTCCCATGGAGGCACCGACCACGTGTGCCTCGGCGATGCCCAGCGCGCCGAGCAGCGCGGCGGCGTCGTCCGCCATGTCCTCAATGCGGTACGAGACCGACGAGAGGTCCGTGCCCGTGAAGAGGGCTGTGATGTCGGGCAGTCCCTCGAACGTGGTCGACAGCCCGCTGTCGCGGTTGTCAAAACGGATCACGAAGAAACCGCGCCGGCGCAGTCCGTCGACGAACCCGTCCGGCCACGTCGTCAGCTGAGCGCCCAGACCCATGACGAGAAGGAGCGCCGGATCCGAGGGATTCCCCTCGGTGACGTACTCGATCTCGATCCCGTTGACGTTGGCCTGTGCCACGGTCGGCTCCCTCCGGCTGCGTGTCCTGAGGGACTTCCTACCAGGCAGGCGCCCTCGGTGCTTCATCCCGTCCGGCATGGCCTACGTGACGGCGTCCGCCTCCATGCGTCGGAGGCGCCGAGCGCGCGGCCCGAGCTCGAGACCGACGACCAGCGACTCCACGCCGGACATGCACAGCACGAAGAGTGGAAAGGCCACCACGTCGAAGGTCCAATGATCGACGGTGAGCAGCAGAACGACCATGCTGATCAGCGCTCCGATGTAGGAGTGCACCGTCTCCGTCTGGGGATGGGTCCAACTCTTCACCAGGGTCGGCAGGCCCGCGAGAAAGTCCGCGGCGATGGCGGCGGAGATCGCCAGGACTCCGTTGCGGGTGGCGAGCCAGACAATGGTGCCGACGACCGAGACGGCGCCGCAGGCGTAGTCCATCCGCCGCACCTTCCACACGGCGGCGGAGTTGTGAAACGACGCGATGAAGATGAGCAGAGGCATGAAGCCCACCATGAACGTCGGCAGTGCCTGGAGGCGAACACCCTCATTCAGCTCAACGGCCGTCGCGAGCAGGGGCGCCACGGCCCAGAGGAGCCACGTCACCCGATTGGGTTGCGTCGTTCCCCGCAGGGTGTCCCGCAGGTATACGAGGGCACCGGCCGCGCCGATTGCAGTACCCAGATAAATCCAATTCTCGTTGATCACCGTGTCACAGTCTGCAGCCTGGTTGATCCGCCGTCATCATCCGCCGAGGGGCGATGCCCTTCGCGGTATGCCGGCCGCTAGGTTCACTGGAGACGACCGTTCAGAAGGAGGAGCACTGGTGCCCGCTCACGGTGCGCAACACATCGACTCCGATGGGTGAGCTCCTCGTTGTCGCCTTTCTCGGTGGATTGATCACCGGCCTGTCTCCCTGCATCGTTCCTGTCATCCCCGTCGTGATGGCCGGCGGTTCGGCGGGAACGAGCAAATGGCGGCCCTACGTGATCATCGCCGGCGTGGTGGTGAGCTTCAGCATCTCAGTCCTGTTCGCCAGCTCGCTGCTCGGATTCCTGCACCTCCCTCAAGACCTCCTGTTCTGGCTGGGCGTCGCCCTCCTCGGGCTGTTGTCGGTGGGTCTCTTGATTCCCAAGATCGGTGAGATCATTGAGCGCCCCTTCGCCCGCCTGGGTGCGTCGCGCTACGCCAACGAAGGCGGCGGGTTCGTTCTGGGACTGAGCCTCGGCCTCGTCTTCGTCCCGTGTGCCGGACCGGTCCTCACGGCCATTTCCGTGGCGGCGGCGCACCATCACGCGGGCCCGACCTCGCTGCTCGTCACTTTGTTCTACGCGCTGGGCGTGACCATTCCGCTCCTCGTGCTGGCGGTTGTCGCCCAGCGCGCCACCACATCGTGGTCTTCGCTGCGAAGCCACCTGCCCACCGTGCGCAAGGTGGCCGGCGTGGTGTTGGGTGTGGCCACGTTGGCCATCGCGTTCAACTGGCTCGGCGCACTGCAGCGCGACGTTCCCGGCTACACCAGCGCACTGGAGGACCACATCGAATCGACGGGTTCCGCCTGCACCCAACTCCAGCACCTGAGCGGGGAGCACCAGAACCAGTTCGCCGCCGCCAACGCTCGTCTCGAGGGCAAGAAGGCGACCTGCGCCGCCACCGACGAGGGCAACTCGCAGAGTGGCCACCTGGCGGCCGCCGCGACGACAACCACGACGACGCCCACGACGTCTACATCGCCCCAGAAGTCCACGGTGTTCATGGCGAACAAGACCAACCTGCCGAATCTGGGCCGCGCCCCGAACTTCACCGGCATTACTGCCTGGTTCAATACTCCGGGCGACAAGCCCCTCACCCTGAGCGCACTGCGCGGCAAGGTGGTGCTGATCGACTTCTGGACCTACTCCTGCATCAATTGTCAGCGCGCGCTGCCCCACGTCGAGGGTTGGTACAACGACTACAAGAAGGACGGATTGGTCGTCGTGGGCGTCTCGGCGCCGGAATTCGCCTTCGAGCACGTTGTCTCGAACGTGGAAGGTGCTGCGGGCGGTCTCGGCATCGACTACCCCGTGGCTGTCGACGACAACCTGGCGACGTGGGACGCCTACAACAACGAGTACTGGCCCGCGGAGTATCTCATCGACCCCACGGGCATAGTGCGCGCGTACGACTTCGGTGAAGGCGGTTACAGCAGCATGGAGGACAACATCAGAATGCTCCTCACGGCGAACGGCGTCACCGACCTCCCCGCACGCACCGATGTTCCCGACAAAACACCGACGAACGACATCACTCCGGAGAGCTACGTCGGCGACGAGCGCCTCAACAATGCGGTCGGCACCGCCGTCGTGGCGAACAAGGCGATCGTCTACCACCCGCCGTCGACCATCCCCTCGAACAGTCTCGCCTTCGGCGGCACCTGGACCGTGCGCAACGAAGAAGCGACGGCCGGCGGCGACGCAACGCTGGGACTGCAATTCACGGCAGACGACGTCTACCTCGTGATGAGTGGGACCGGCACGGTCGGGGTGTCATACAACGGGATACATCTGACCAATCTGACGATCTCGGGGATCCCCAAGCTGTACACGTTGTTCTCCGGCACGGTGCTGCAAACCGGCACCCTGACACTCAACGTTTCACCCGGCGTCGAGGCCTACGACTTCACATTCGGGTAGCACCAACGCAGAGGCACCTTCGATTCGTCACGCGGGCATGTGGGTAGAGACCACGACGACAAGAGAGGAGGCACGCACGGTGGGACTCGAAGACAAGGCACGAAATACGGCAGAAACGGCACGTGGCAAGGCGAAGGATGTCGCGGGTCGCGTCACGGGTGACAAGGACTTGGAGAGCGAAGGCAAGGCTGATCAAGTCGTTGGCCACCTGAAGCAAGCCGGCGAGAAGGTCAAGGATGCGGTGCGGAGCGGCCTGCCGGACGACAAGAAGTAGCTCTCGCCCTGCGGCCAGGCCGACCTGGGAGAGCCTCGCCATCCGGGTCAGCGCCGCCGCACCCAGGGAATCCCTCCTCAGTTGATGGAGCGCTCCTTTCCCGCCCAATAGGGCGCCCGGAGTGCGCGCTTGAGGACCTTGCCTGAAGGGTTGCGCGGCAAAGCCTCCGTCACGTCGACCGAGGTCGGGCATTTGTAGTGCGCAAGCCGTGCGCGGCAGTGGGCAATGACAGCCGTCTCATCCAGCGCTTCCCCCGGGGCCAGCACGACGATCGCCTTGACCGTCTCTCCCCACTTCGGATCGGGAACGCCGATGACGGCAGCGTCGACGATGGCCGGGCACGAAAGCAGGACGTTCTCGATTTCAGCCGGGTACACGTTCTCGCCCCCGCTCACGATCATGTCCTTGATCCGGTCGTGCAGGTACAAGTAGCCGTCCTCGTCGAAGTACCCCGCGTCTCCGGTGCGGAGCCAGCCGTCACCATCGACGGTGGCAGCGGTCTCCTCGGGTTTCTGCCAGTACCCCGCCATGTTGTAGGGAGATCGTGTCCAGACTTCGCCGACGGCGCCCAGCACCGCGTCCCGCCCGCTTTCGGGGTCGACGACACGCAGTGCGACGGACTTGTGCGGCTTCCCGGCAGAGCGCAGGAGGCCCCGCCTCGGGCCGTCCGGATCGTGGTCCTCGAAGACGAGCGCCGTGATGGCTCCCGTGGTCTCGGTCATGCCGTAGACCTGGCAGAAGGCACAGCCGAAGTCTTTTATGCACTTGACCAGGACATCTTCGGATATCGGCGATGCCCCGTAGAAGATGAGGCGCAGGCTCGAAAGGTCCGTTTCCCCGAGTGAATGACAGGCGAGGAGCAGCATCAGGACGGCTGGGACGACGAACATTTCGGTGATCCGCTCGGCGGCGATCAGCCGCAGGAGGACGTGAGGATCGACGTCTCGCAGAATGACCGACCGTCCACCTCGCGACATGGCGCACAACGCCCAGCCGGATCCGCCGATGTGAAAGAGCGGCATGGCGACCAGACTGACCGTGTCTTCGGCGATGTGGAAGGTCACGCCGGCCTCGCCGATGGCGGTCGCCAAGTTGGCATTGGTCAACATGACCCCCTTCGGCAACCCGGTCGTCCCGGACGTGTACAGCTGCATGCTCACTTCACCAGGTCCACCCACGTATCCGGGATCTTCGGAGGGAACGCCATCAAGCCACACGCCGAAGGACACGGCCCGTGCATCCGCGCCCACCACCGCGTCGGGGCCGATGACCACGATCCGACGGACCGAGGGCAGGCCGCTCGTCATATCGGTCAGAAGAGGGAGGTAGTCGGCATGGATCGCCAGCAGCGGGGCGCCCGAATCGTCGATGATGGCGGCCATTTCCGCTGGGGCCAGTCGCCAGTTGACCGCGACGTTCACCGCACCCATGAACGAGCCTCCGAACAGGAAATCGAAGTACGCGATGCCGTTCCGGTCCAGGAAGGCGATCCGGTCGCCGGCGCCCAGGCCATCGCGTGTCGCCGCTTGCGCCACACGGCACGCCATGTCGAACTCCTGGACCCAGCTACGGCGCTCGGCGCCCTCGACCAGCATTTCCTCGTTCCCTCGCTGGTGAGCCAGGTGGCGCAGCAAGCCTGCGACCGTGTAGCGGCCGTCCTCGGTGACACTGCTCTTCGATGCCACCGTGACCTCCTCGTCGCGACCTCGTCGGAGGGACCCTATGCAGGGTCGCGGCGGCCTCGCAGGGGTTCTCGGGCCGATCTGGGGGTCTTGCGCGATCAGCGTAACCACTGGTCAGGCGCTTTTTCGAGAAATTAACGCCGAATTTATGACCGCTATTGACCTAAATACGCCTCTCCGACCAGGGACTTTGTGAATCCTGTCACAAGGAATCACCCTAAAAGCCCTGCTCAGCCCGATGAATCGAACCTTGAACCCGGGTTCGAGTTGCGATCCGATAGATTGCTGTCGGCAAATCCGGGATGGTCTTTCGAATGCATGCGGTAAGCAGGGATTTCATCTGCATACCGAAAGCAAAGGTCCACCCGGGAGTTTTCAGAGTGACCGAAGTCCCGGCGTGGCCACCTGCAGGCCACCTGGGACCAGTGAATTGAGGACGACACCCAGGACCATTCCAGGGGCTGTACACAACCGGCCGCACACCCTGCGGCGACTAGCCAGAACGGACGACGCCTTCCCGCTCGCCGTTCGGGGCGCGAATGCAATGGCCGGAGCCCGCCTACACCGAGCAGAGCCTGGCGCGCCTGTCGCGTCCGACGAAGGGAGGTGCCGTGCGGATCCGCATTGCACTAGGGACGGCAGCAGCCGTCATGGCAGTACCCGCGATCTTCTTCGCGTTCTTCAGCAGTAGCCCCGCGGCTTCGGCGCGGTTGTCCCGCCATGAGGCGATCGGCCCACATCGGACCGTGAACATCGATGACGCATTGATGTCGTACGCCCAAGCGGTGAACGCTTCCAAGGAAGTGGCCTATGCCAATGCCGTGGAGGCCGCGCAGGTGAGGACGTACTTCGCCGAGATCAACTATCTCAAGGAAGTCGCGTATCTCAAGGCGGTTGCGGCGCAAGTACAGCAGCAGTCCGCCGCCAAAGTTGCTGCCGCAGCACGCGTCCAGCCCGTCGCGGCGCCGGCGTCCGCGCCGGAGGCCGCAGCTCCCGCCGGAGCTTCCGATGCGACGAGCACGAATACGGCCGACTGGGCATGCATCCGACAGCACGAGTCCGGTGGCAATTACTCGGTCGGGAACGGCGGCGCATACCAGTTCCAATTTGGTACCTGGACCGCGTTGACCGGATTGCCTTCGCCGGCCGAGGACTACCCCCCGGCGGTGCAGGACGCAGCAGCCCTCAAGCTCTACTCCGAGCGCGGCTGGGAACCCTGGACGACCCGCTTCGTGTGCGGGCTGTGAACAATCGAACCATCGACGACCCCCGGCACGCCGGGGACCTGAATTGAGGAGCACACCGGGAAAGACCACCAGAAGGGCTGTACACAACCGGCCGCACACCCTGCGGCGACCAGCCAGAACGGACGACGCCTTCCTGCTCGCCGTTCGGGGCGCGAATGCAATGGCCGGAGCCCGCCCACACCGAGCAGAGCCTGGCGCGCGCCCGAGCGTGCGCCCGACGAAGGGAGGTGCCGTGCGGATCCGCATTGCACTCTTGACGGCAATGGCCGTCACCGCAGTAGCTATTCCAGCCGTACTCGCGCCGCTGATCCACAGCGACGCCGCCTCGGCCCAGGCGACTCGCCACCAGGCAGTGAGCTTGGACCCGGGAACCGATGCGCACCGGGCGGTGCGCATCAACGACACGTTGATGTCCTACTCAGAGGCGCAGAAGGTCGCGCAGATCGTGACCTACGCCAACGCAGTTGAGGCGGCCCAAGAAGCCAAGTTCTACGAGGCCGTGACCTTCTACAAAGACCTGGCCTTCTTCCAGGCGGTCGCGGCCCAGGAGCAGACCATCCCGGCGGCTTGGATGCCGACCGCTGTCTGCGAGGAGGGCGGTCGCAACGATCCGTACGCCGGGTACTTCGGTATCCTCGAGTGGCACGGCTTCGACGGCTACCCGACCGCCGGCAGCGCGCCCATCTCGGTGCAGCTGTCGTGGGAAGCGGCCCACGGTCAAGGTCCACCGGACGGACCCGGAGAGTGCCACAGCTACTGAGCCGGCGCGGGGATGAGAGCTCGCGCTACCCCGCTTCGAACATGGCCGTCACCTGTGCCATGTCGAAATAGTCCCGCCATGCGGTGATCTTTCCGTTCACGACCTGGAAGGCGCCCATGACGGGCAAGGGGGCGGACCTCCCGTTGATGGTGAAGATGTCAGTCCGCTCGGTGAGCACGGTTGTCCCATCGCTCGCCAGGTGGTGCACCTTGAATTCCAGCGCCTCACACATACCGAGGAACATGTCGATCACGGCCATGGTGGCGTCGATCCCCTCGGCCGGATCCATCGGAATGTTGTGGTACACGACATCGTCCGAGAAGAACGCCCGCAGGGCCTGCGGATCGCGCGTGCTCGCCGCTGCACAGAAGTCCTTCACGACCTGTTCGGCGCTGGGCATCTGCTCTCCTCACTCGCTGACCGGGAGGCCCACGCTAGCCAGTGATCGGGCATGATGACGGCGTGACTGCGACGACGAAACGCGTAGCCGTGCTGGCTCCGATGCAGCCCGAGCTCAAGGCCATCGTGAAGTCCTTCGGGCTGCAGGCGACCCCGATGGATCCGGTCTTCTCCCACTCCGGGACCGCCGGCGAGTGGTGGGTCGGGGCGCTCGTGACGGGCATGGGTCCCGCACTGGCGCGGGAGGCCACCCGCCGGGCGCTGTCAGCCGGAGCGATCGACCACGTCATGGTGATCGGGATCGCCGGCGGCCTCGACCCCGGGCTCCCCGTCGGGTCGCTGATGGTACCCGCACGCGTCCAGCTCTATCCCGACGGGCCCGTGCACAGTACGCACCCGGTTGCGCCGCGGCGAGCCGAGGGTGTCCTCATGACAACTGACGGGCTCTTCGACGACGACGACGTGTGGGGCCCTCTCGTCGAACGAGGAATCGGTGCCGTCGACATGGAGGCGGCCGGCGTGGCCGAGGTGTGCGACGAGGCGGGCGTCGACTGGTCGGTGTACCGCGGCATCAGCGACCGTCCCGACGAGCACATCGTGGACCAGGCCGTCTTCTCCCTGAGCAAGCCCGACGGATCGGCGGACCCCCTCGCGGTCGCCAAATACCTGGCCCGGGATCCGCGGCGCGCCAAGGCGCTGGCGCACCTCAACAAGTGCATGCAGCTGGCGGCGGGCACGGCGGCGGGCGCCGCCTTCGCCGATCTGTCGGCCACCTAGCCGCCGTCGTCTTCCCCTGGGGTTCGTTCTTTCGCGTCCTCTCGACGGGCGATGACGTGGAGATCGATGTCGTTCTCGGACGCCATACGCAGGATCTGCTGAATGACCGAACCGCGCGTCATGGACTGCCAGCGCGTCAGCCGCGACGTCCCGACCACGATCTGAGTGATCTGCTGGTCCACCGCCGCGGCGAAGATCGTCTTTGCCACGTCGTCCCCCTCCAAGGTCTGCCACGTGCCGCCGACCGCCGTCACGAGCTCCTGTAGCTCGCCCGTGCTGGCCTGATTGGCCCCGGCATCGCCCGAGACCACGTGGATGGCGATCAGCGGGGCTTTCACCCGCGCCGCAATGCGGGCCGCCCGCCTGATCACCGCCGCGTTCCCGGGCGCCCCCGTCACGGCCACCATGATGCGTTCCGTCGTCTCCCACAACTCTCCCGCCGCACCCTTGGATCGCAGGTACTCGAGGATCTCCTCCTCGGTCTCGTCGGCAACGAAGCGCAGCGAGAGCTCGCGGAGCGCGGCAAGGTTCTCGGCCCGGAAGAACCCGTTCAGAGCTGCTGGGACCTTGGCCTCCGGGTAGATGTTGCCGTGCAACATGCGGCGTCGGAGCTGGTCGGCTGACGAGTCGATCAACTCGAGCTGGTCCGCCCGCCGCACGACCCAATCCGGCACCCGCTCACGGACCCCGACGCCGGTGATCCGCTCGACAGCATCGGCGAGCGACTCGATGTGCTGGACGTTGACCGTCGTGATCACGGCGATGCCCGCATCGAGTATTTCGAGGACGTCCTCCCAACGCTTCTCGTGTCGTCCCGAGCCCGGCACGTTGGTGTGCGCCAGTTCGTCGATCAGCACCACCTTGGGCTTGCGGGCGATGACGGCGTCGACGTCCATCTCCTCCCACTCCGCGTCGCGGTAGTGGACCTTCTTCCGCGGCACGACCGGAAGGTCCCTGATCTGCTTCACGGTATAGGGCCGTTTGTGCGTTTCGACGAATCCGACCACGACGTCCGCACCGCGCTGAAAGCGCCGCCATCCCTCGTCGAGCATGGCGCATGTCTTGCCCACGCCGGCCGCCGCTCCCAGGTAGACCCTGAACTTCCCCGTCGGGCGTACGCCCTCTTCGTCACCGGTGCCCAAGTTCATGAATTCACCACGTTTGGCCGGGTCGCGCCACTGCGTCGATACACTCCAATGACGCTCCGAAGGACGGACAAGCCGTGACCCAGAACAGACCAAGCGGGCTGGTTCCCGAGGCCACGTACCAGCGCGCTGTGCTGGGGATCGTCGTCACCTTGGCCACTCTTGGTGCGCTCCTGGCGCTCCTGCTTCCCTTCCGGGCGCATCTGAGCACCACCATCCCGGCCCTGGTCTTCGTCCTGCCCGTTTTGGTGGGCGTCGTCATCGGTGGCCTCCCGCCCGGCATCGTGGGCGCACTGGCCGGTTTCCTCGCCTACGACCTCTTCTTCCTTCCTCCCTACAACACACTGACGGTCCGCTCGCCAGAAGACTGGACCGCGCTCGGGGTCTACGCCGTCGTCGTGCTCGTTGTCTCCCAGGTGGTGGCCAAGCTGCGCAGCGCCCGGGAAGAGGCGGAACGCCGGACCCAGGAGTCCGAACGGCTGTACGACTTGTCGCAGGCGTTGATCGGCGACCTCACGCTGTCGGAGCTGTTGAACCACATGGTCGCCACCGTGCAGTCCGTCTTCGTGCCGCGCTGGACCGCGCTGGTCCTGCCCGACCCGGACGCCGTCGAACTGGGAGCGGCGACCACGTTGCGGGTTGCGGCGACTGCGGGCCAATCCCTGACTGAGGGCGACGTCACCTCGCTGACATCGGGCGGTGGTCAAGCGCGGTCCCTCGGGTTGCTCGACGACGCCAGCCCACGTCGGGTCTCCGTGGCACTGGTCGTCAACCATCGGCCGGTGGGCATGTTGGTTCTCCAGGATGTTCAGCTCGTGGAACACGAGCGCAGCCTGCTCGGCACGTTCGCCAACCAGTCCGCGCTGGCCGTCGACCGGGCCCAGCTGAGCGAGCAGGCCCTGCGGGCTCGGCTGCTCGAGGAGATCGACCGCTGGCGCCGCGCGCTGATGGGCGCGGCCTCGCACGACCTGCGCACCCCGCTGGCCTCCATCAAAACCGCCGTGTCCAGCATGCGTCAGGTCGATGCCCAGCTCAGCGCCCAAGACCGCGCCGAGCTGTTGGAGCTCATTGAGCTGCAGTCCGACCGTCTGGCGCGGCTCGTCACCAACCTTCTCGACATGACCCGCCTGGAGTCCGGTGCACTCGAACTCCGACCGACGACCATGAGCTTCCGTGACCTGGTCGACGAGGCGCTGGCCTTGCTCGGCGGCATCGTGACCCCGGGTCGCGTGAGGGTCGACGCGTCGTCCGACCTGCCACTGCTGCACCTCGATCACGTCCTGATGAGCCAGGTCCTGGCCAACGTGCTCGAGAACGCCGAGCGCATCTCCCCCGTGAACAGCGTCATCCGCGTCGCGGCGCGGCGCGCGCCCGGCCAGGAGGCGCTGGTCGAGATCGCAGTGGCGGACGACGGCCCCGGTATCGCTCGGGAACACCGTGAAAGCGTCTTCGAGATGTTCAGCCAGAACGGCGGGGGTGGCCGGGCCGGACTCGGCTTGGCCATCGCCAAGGCCTTCGTCGAGGCGCACGGTGGGCTCATCTGGATCGACACCGACGTGGCGCAAGGCGCCCGCATCGTCTTCACCGTTCCGGCGGAGACCCTTGTCGCGGCGACGGTCTGAGGGTCCGCCATGACCAAGGTGCTCGTCGTCGACGACGATCCGTCGTTGCTCAAGGCATTGCGGATCGGCCTCACGGCCCGCGGGGACGAGGTGCTCCTCGCTCACTCGGGCGCGGAGGCGATCAACCAGGTCGCACTGGCCGGGCCCGACCTGGTCATCCTCGACCTCGGCCTGCCCGACCTCGACGGCCTGGAGGTCTGCCGGCGGATCCGTGAGTTCTCCGACGTGCCCATCGTCGTCCTGTCCGCCTACGGAGACGAGCGCCGAAAGGTCGAGGCCCTCGACAGCGGGGCCGACGACTTCGTCACCAAGCCCTTCGGCATGGCCGAGCTCGAGGCGCGGCTGCGGGTGGCCCTGCGGCACGCCGCCGCCCGCAGCGACGGGAGCGAGAAGTCCACCTCTCTCGAAGTGGGCGACCTCGACGTCGATCTGGTCCATCACATGGCGACGCTCTCGGGCGAGCCGCTGCAGCTCACGGCCAAGGAGTTCGAGCTGCTGGCCTACCTGGCCCGCCACGCCGGCAAGGTGTGCACCCACCACATGATCCTCAAGGACGTCTGGGGTCCCGGTTACGGCGCCGAGTCCAACTACGTCCGCGTCTACACCCACCGGCTGCGCAAGAAGCTGGGAGACGAGGAGGGTCGAATGCTCAAGACCGTTCCGGGCATCGGCTACCAGCTGGTCCCTGACGCTCATTCCGGGAACCAAAACGAATAGAGCGGGTTGCGCATGACAAGCACGCCGCGTTCGAGTGCCGGCGTGCCCTCGGCGACGACACGCGATCCGGAGGTGATTCCGGGCACACCACAGCGGCCGTGGAAACGCAGGATCAACGCGCCGGTCCCATCGACCAGGACCGCGTCGGTGCGGACCCAGGGCCGCTCGAAGGAGGTGACCGATTGAATGTCGCCGGCTACTCGCGGCCGTTGCCGTGGCACCAACGCCGCTACAACGGCGGTGGTGGCGCACCTCATGTCTTGAGCTTGGCCAGGGCCTCGTTGAGTTGCAGCACGTTGATGTAGGGCGAGCCGAGGAAGCCCAGCTGCATGCCGTTGGTCTGCTGACTGATCAGGCGCTGCAGCGTCGCCGCCGATACGCCCGTGGCCCGCGACACCATGGGGATCTCGGCCTGCGCGTCCTGCGGGGTGATGTCCGGGTCGATGCCACTGCCCGAGGTGGTGACGAGGTCGGAGGTGGGGTTCACGCCCCTGGCGACCCAGTACTTGACGAGAGCCCTCGTGTTGGTCACGAGCTCCTTGGAGCGGGGGCCGAGGTTGGTGGCACCGGACTCGCCGGCAACCCCGTTGGCCACCAGCGGGTCGTCGCCCGGGTGACCGGCCGGATTGTCGCCGTTGTACTTCCCGGTATCCGAGTAGGGACCGAGCGCATCAGGCCGGCCCTGGAACACGCAGCTACCCGGCAGGTGCCCCGGGCACTTGGTCTGCGCCCAGTTCTGCCCGATCAAGGTCGAGCCGTTGGCCGTGATGGAGCCGTCGGCCTGGTGCTTGAAGAAGAGCTGGGACAGCCCCACGCCGAGCAAGGGGTAGGCGAGCCCGAAGAGAACCAGGCAGATGATGCAGAAGATGGCACCACGGCGGAGTTGGGTGAGCATGGTCGGGATCCTTAGTAGGCGTGCAACGCCACGATGATGAGGTCGATCAACTTGATGAAGATGAAGGGGGCGATGATCCCGCCGACGCCGTATATGAAGACGTTGCGCCGCAGGATCGCCTGCGCTCCCGAGGGCCGCCACTTGACGCCGCGCAAGGCGAGGGGAATCAGGGCCACGATCACCAGGGCGTTGAAGATGACAGCCGAAAGCACTGCGCTCTGCGCACTGTGGAGCTTCATGATGTTCAGCGTTTGGAGCTGCGGGTAGATCACCACGAACAGCGCCGGGATGATGGCGAAGTACTTCGCGACGTCGTTGGCTATGGAGAACGTCGTCAGCGACCCCCGGGTGATGAGCAGCTGCTTACCGATCTCGACGACGTCGATCAGCTTGGTGGGATTGGAGTCGAGGTCGACCATGTTGCCGGCCTCCTTGGCCGCCGTGGTCCCCGTGTTCATCGCGACGCCCACGTCGGCCTGGGCCAGAGCCGGCGCGTCGTTGGTGCCGTCACCCGTCATGGCGACGAGCTTGCCGCCCTCCTGCTCGGCCTTGATCAGCTCCATCTTGTTCTCCGGGGTGGCCTCGGCCAGGAAGTCGTCCACGCCGGCCTCCTGGGCGATGGCGGCCGCCGTGAGGGGGTTGTCACCGGTGATCATCACGGTGCGGATGCCGGCAGCGCGCAGCTCGGCGAAACGCTCCTTGATGCCTGACTTCACGACGTCCTTGAGCTCGATGACCCCGAGTATCTGGGGTCCGTCCGCCACGACCAGCGGGGTCGAGCCCTGCCGCGCGATACGGTCCACGATCTCCTGGAGACCCTCCGGGGAAGAGCCGCCCTGGTCGACCACCCACTGGCGCACGGCTTCGGCGGCACCCTTGCGAATCTGGCGCCCGTCCACATTGAGCCCCGACATGCGGGTTGTGGCCGAGAACGGCACGAACTCGTGCGGGCCCGAGAGCTCGCGCTCGCGGATGCCGAAGCGCTCCTTTGCCAGGACCACGATGGAGCGTCCTTCGGGCGTCTCGTCGGCCAGGGAGGCCAGCTGGGCCGCGCTGGCCACCTCCTCCTCGGTGTGGCCGCTGGCAGGGAAGAAGTCAGAAGCCATGCGGTTGCCGAGCGTGATGGTGCCGGTCTTGTCCAGCAGGAGGGTCTGCACGTCCCCCGCCGCCTCGACGGCCCGGCCGCTCATAGCCAGCACGTTTCGCTGCACCAGGCGGTCCATGCCGGCGATGCCGATGGCGGACAAGAGGGCCCCGATGGTGGTCGGGATCAGGCAGACCAGCAACGAGACCAGGATGACCACCGAGACCGTTCCCCCGGCGAAGCCCGCGAAGGGTTGGAGCACGACCACGACGGGGAGGAAGATGATGGTGAGCACGGCCAGGAGGATGGTCAGGGCTATCTCGTTGGGCGTCTTCTGGCGGTTGGCCCCCTCGACCAGCGCGATCATCCGGTCCAGGAAGGTCTGGCCCGCCTCGGCGGTGATGCGCACGACGATCCGGTCTGAGAGCACGGTCGTGCCGCCGGTCACCGCAGAGCGGTCCCCGCCGGACTCGCGGATGACGGGGGCCGACTCACCGGTAATGGCCGACTCGTCGACTGACGCCACCCCCTCGATGATCTCCCCGTCGGAGGGGATGTGGTCGCCAGGTTCGCAGACCACGAGGTCGCCCTTGGTCAACGCGGCGGCGGGCACCAGCTCTTCTGTGCCGTCGGGCAAGAGCCGTCTGGCCATGGTCTCCGAGCGCATCCTGCGCAAGGCGAGCGCCTGCGCCTTGCCCCGGCCCTCGGCCATGGCCTCGGCGAAGTTGGCGAAGATCACGGTGAGGAACAGCCACACCGTGATCGACCAGTTGAAGATGCCGCCGTGGGCGATCGACTCAATGAAGGTGATGACCGAGCCGATCAGCACCACGAACATGACGGGGTTCTTGACCTGCACCCGGGGATCGAGCTTGGTGATGGAGCCGACGAGGGCCTCGCCGAGGATCTCCCGGTCGAACAGACCGCGGGTCTCCGCGACGCCGTGCGGCGAGGAAGAAGGAGACGGAGGCGGGGCGTCTGTGGCGATGACTGTCATTTAGAAGAACTTTCCGTGACTGAGCTGCTCGACGATCGGACCGAGAGACACGGCGGGGAAGAAGGTCAGGCCGCCGACGATGATGATGACGCCGATCAGCAGGCCGACGAACAAGGGTGTGTCGGAGCGGAACGTGCCGGCGCCGGCGGCCACCACTGGCTTGGCTGCCAGCACACCGCCCAACGCGATGGCCGGGATCATGATGCCGAAGCGCCCGATGAGCATGTCGATACCACCCAGGATGTTGTAGAAGGGTGTGTTGCCGGTGAGCCCCCCGAAGGCGGATCCGTTGTTGTTGCCCTGCGACGTGAGGGCGTAGAGGATCTCGGAGAAGCCGTGGGGACCGCCGTTCTCGGGCGCGATCTGCCCGGCATGGATGGAGACGGCCAGCCCCGTCACGACGAGCACGGTGATCGGCATCACAATGGTTCCCAGGCCGGCCAGCTTCACCTCCGTGGCCTGGATCTTCTTGCCGAGGTATTCGGGTGTTCGACCCACCATCAGCCCGCCGATGAAGACGGCGATGATGGCGTAGATCAAGATGGTGTACATGCCGCTGCCGACGCCACCGGGAGTCACCTCACCGAGCATCATTCCGGTGAGGTTCATGCCGCCGCCGATCGGAGTGAAGGAGTCGTAGGCGGAGTTCGCAGACCCGGTGGACGTCGAGGTCGACGCCACCCCGAAGAGCGCTGAGCTGGGGACGCCGAAGCGGACCTCCTTGCCCGTGGTGTTCCCCGTCGGTTGGTGGACGAGACCGGCGGCTTGCACCGCTGGATTGGCCTGGTGCTCCGCGACCGACGAGATGGCGACCCAGGCACCGAAGATGATGAACATCGCGGCCAGGACGGCCACACCCTGGCGGACCGCGCCGACCATTTTCCCGAAAACGTAGGTCAGGGCGACTGGGATACACAGCAAGAGGACGATGGAGAGCAGATTGGTCAGGCCGGTCGGGTTCTCGAACGGATGGGCCGAGTTGATGTTGAAGAACCCGCCCCCGTTGGTCCCGAGCTGCTTGATGGCCTCCATGAAGCCGACGGGCCCGAGGGCGATGGTCTGGGAGACGCCGTTCAGCGAGTTGTGGATGTTGACCGGCCCACCCAAAGTGTCGATGGCGCCCTGGCCGACGAAGATCAGGCCGGCGACGACGGCGATGGGAGTGAGCACGTAGAGCATGGCGCGGGTGACGTCGACCCAGAAATTGCCGACGGTCGGCGACCCCTTCTTGGCGAAGCCGCGAATGATGACCAGCGCGGCCGCAATGCCAACGGCTGGGGTCACGAACTGCTGTACGGTCAGCGCGATCATCTGCGAGAGGTACGACATGGTCTCTTCGCCGCCGTAGTTCTGCCAGTTGGTGTTGGTCACGAACGAGGTGGCGGTGTTCCAGGAGAGAGCGGGCCCGACTGCGCCGAAATGCTGGGGATTCAGCGGGAGCGAACCCTGTACGCGCAGGATGAGATACGTGATCCCGATGGAGAGCCCTGAGAACACGATGACCGAGCCGGCGTAGCGCCTCCAGGTCTGCTCCTTCTCGGGGCTGGTGCCGAGGAGTGCGTAGATCGGGCGCTCAATGAAGCCGAGGAACGTCACCCGCCCCTCGAAGACGGCCACCATGTAGGCGCCGAGGTACCTCCAGGCCAGGGCCAGCAGCACGAGGAGGACCACGATGGTCCAGAAGTAGCCCATTCAGATCAGAACCATTCGGGCTTGAACATGGCGGCCCCGATGTAGATGAACACGAGGACGGAGATGCCGAGCAGGAGCCCTTGGACGGCGCTCATACCCGCTCCAGGAGCCAGACAAAGCCCATGAACACCCCTATGAACGCGACCACGCTCACCGCTGCAAGAAGATCTGCCATGGGGACCATGGTGGCGGCGCGTCCGTGAACTGGATGTGAACGCCCCGGGACGTCGCGTCAACAGAATGTCAATACCCGCCGTGAGCCGGCTGTGCCTAAGGTGGAAACCGATTCGAGGCAAGAGCGAAAGTGGGGTGGACGATGGCGTTGGACCTGCAGGGGTGCCGCACGCTCGTGACCGGGGGGTCGTCGGGCATCGGGGCAGGGTTGGCGGAGACCCTGGCTGAACGGGGCGCCGTGGTCGGCATCTGCGCCCGCCGGGACGACCTGCTCAAGGAAGTCGTCGGGCGCTGCATGAAGTACTCGCCCGACAGCCGCATGTGGGTGACCGACCTGGCCGACCCTGACGCGGTGGATCAGCTCGCGGTCGACGTGCTGGACGCCTTCGGTGGGGTCGACCTGCTGGTCAACAACGCCGGCATCCCCAAGCGCCGACACACCACGGCGCTCGACATCGACACCATCACGGCCGTCATGCACATCAACTACCTGTCTCCGATGCGCCTGACGTACGACCTGCTCCCCCAGATGCTGGCTCGCGGCTCGGGCACCATCGTCAACATCTCGTCCATCGCGGCGACGCTCAGCGCGCCGGGCGAGGCCGCATACGACGCGTCGAAGGCGGCGCTCACGGCCTTCTCCGAGGCGATGGCCGTGGACCTATGGGAGAGCGGGATCAAGGTCATGGTGGTGTACCCCGGGGTGATCGACACCCCGCTGTTCTCGCTGCCCGACAACGATGTCCCCGACCTGCCCATCCCGGCCGAACCGGTCCAGGCGATGGTCGACGCCATTCTGGCGGGGCTCGAATCGGGGGCCGCCCAGGTCTATTTCCCCGAGTACTTCCGGGACCTCGCCGCCTCCAAGGCCCAGGACGTCGGCAAGTTCCTGGCGGGGACGGCCGGCTACCTGCGTGACCAGAAGCTCAAGGAGGGGTCGTCGGACCGATGAAGATCGAACCAGATGCAGCAGGCATGAGCGAGGGGCGCCTCGATCGCATCACGGAACACTTCGCGTCCACCTACGTGGAGCCGGGCAAGATCGCCGGCTGCCAGATCACCGTGGTGCGGGGCGGCCACGTGGCCTACCACCGCTCCCTCGGGCTCATGGACCGCGAAGCGCAGACGCCGATGCGCGACGACGCCATCTTCCGCATTTATTCCATGACAAAGCCCATCGCCTCCGTTGCCCTGATGCAGCTCTACGAACGGGGCCTGTTCCAGCTGCTGGACCCGGTGCACCGCTACATCCCCGAGTGGCGCACCCTGCAGGTCGGCCTGATCGGCGACGACGACGTCATCACCCTGGTGAAGCCCGAGCGGCCCATGAACATGCGCGACGTCCTGATGCACACGACCGGCCTGCCCGGCGGGTTGCTCGCCGGCAACGCCATCGACGCCGCGTTCAACGAGGCGCGGTCGGAACTGGGAGCCGGGCAGACTCTCGAGAGCGTCACCGCCCTGTTGGCCGAGCACCCGCTCAAGTTCCACCCGGGGACGCACTGGAACTACGGGATCTCGACCGACATGGTGGGCCGACTGGTCGAGATCCTCTCGGGTCTGCCCCTCGACGAGTACCTGCAGCGGGAGCTCTTCGAGCCACTGGGCATGGTCGACACGGGCTTCTTCGTCCCCGAGGGGTCTCTGCCGCGCCTGGCCGCCTGCTACCAGTACCGCCCGGCGAACACACCCCGCCTGATGAGCGGCCCGTTCGCCAATGGCATCATGCGGCCCCGGTCCTATCTCTCCGGGGCGGGCGGGCTGGTGTCCACCACCCACGACTACGTGGCCTTCTGCCAGATGCTGGCCAACGGTGGCCAGCTGGACGGACGCCGGGTCATCGGGCGCAAGACCCTGGAGCTGATGACGGTGAACCACCTGCCCGGCGGCGCCACGCTGGAAGACATGGCAGTCGGGGGCTTCGGGGAGGCCAACTTCGAGGGTGTCGGCTTCGGCCTGGGCTTCGCCGTCGGCCTCGGTCCGGCTGCCACCGCCATGGCCGGCTCGGGCGGCGAGTTCTACTGGGGCGGAGCGGCGAGCACCGCCTTCTGGGTCGACCCGGTGGAGGACCTGTTCGTCGTCTTCATGACGCAACTGTTCCCATCGGCCGCCTATCCGTTCCGGGCCCAGCTGCGAGCGCTCGTCTACCAGGCCATTGACGATTGATGGCCGAGGTTGACCAACCCGTCGGGGCCGCCGACGCCAGCGTGGTGCCGCGCTTCTCCGGCTTGGCCACTTTTGCCCGGCTCCCCACGGCGGACCAGGTGGCGCGCTGGGACATCGGCGTGGTCGGTGTGCCGTTCGACGGCGGCACCAGCTACCGACCCGGCGCCCGCTTCGGTCCGGCGGCCGTGCGCCAGGGCTCGCGCCTCCTGCGGCCGTACAACCCTGCGCTCGAAGCGCTGCCCTTCGAGCTGGCACAGGTCGTCGACGCCGGCGACATCGCATGCACGCCTTTCAGCGCCGAGGAGGCGGTGATGCAGATTGAGGCCGGGGCCGATGCACTCCTACGCGAGGGGGGGCGCCTGGTCGCCATCGGCGGCGACCACACCATCGCGCTCCCGCTGTTGCGGGCCACGGCGCGCCGGCACGGACCCATCGCCTTGGTGCACTTCGACGCGCACCTCGACACGTGGGACACCTACTTCGGCCAGCGCTTCACGCACGGGACGCCGTTCCGTCGGGCGTGGGAGGAGGGCCTCCTCCTCTACGACCACAGCGCCCACGTGGGGTTGCGGGGACCCCTGTACTCCGAGGCCGACCTCTCCGACGACAGTTCCATGGGCTTCGCGCAGTTCACGACCGACGACGTGGCGGCACACGGTGTGGCCGAGGTCGTGCGGCGGCTGTTGGAGCGGGTCGCCGACGCGCCGGTCTACGTGTCGGTCGACATCGACGTCCTCGACCCGGCACACGCGCCGGGCACGGGCACACCCGAAGCGGGTGGCCTGACCAGCCGCGAGCTACTCGCCCTGGTGCGGGGACTCCGGCCCGCCGCAGTGATCGGGGGCGATGTGGTGGAGGTCTCCCCCGCCTACGACCACGCCGAGATCACGGCGATTGCGGCCGCCCACGTGCTCTACGACCTTGTCACCATCATGGCGGCGCCGAAACCGGCCTGAGCCCACGCTCCCCGGCACCCGATGGTGGGGAGGTCTTGTAACAGTGCATTCACGTGGGGGAAACCGTCTGCGAACGTTGCCTTCATAGGGTGAGCGGCACAGCGCAGTACAGAGGTGGGAAAACCAGGTACCCGACGTGAAGCGAGATCTTCTGGTTGGTGTGGCCCAGTGGCTGGCCACACCAGGGGAGCCGCGCCAGAACATGAACGTGGCGCTCAGCATGATGGACGACGCCGCGTCGCGCGGCGTCGAGCTCCTGGTGCTGCCGGAGCTCTGGTCTTGCGGCTACGACCCCGAGACGCTGGCCCGGGATGCCCGGGCGGACGCCGAGCCGCTCGGCGGGCCGCGCTCGGCACAGCTGAGCGACGCGGCGCGCCGGCGTGAGATGTGGCTGGCGGCCGGCAGCGTGCCCGAGCTGGGCCAGGACGGCCTCGTCTACGACACGGCGCTCGTCTTCAACCCACGCGGCGAACTGGTGGTCTGGCACCGCAAGGCCCACCTCTACCCGCCGACGCTCGAGCCTTCCGTTTTCACCCCGGGCGACCGGCTGACGACCTTCGACGACCCCGCTCTTGGGCGCGTCGGGCTCGTCGTCTGCTTCGATGGCGACTTCCCCGAGGTGGCCCGCACCATGGCGCTGCGCGGTGCCCGTCTCGTCCTCGCCCCGGCGGCCTACGAGGTGGAGGGGGCCAACGCCTGGGACCTCCTCTACCCCGCCCTTGCCCTCACCAACAGCCAGTGGTGGGTCCAGGCCAACCAGGCGGGATCGCACTCCACCTCGACCCTCCTCGGCGCCAGCCGAATTGTGGCCCCGACCGGCACCGTGGTGGCGGAGGCGAGTCGCGCCGTGCCGGGCTCACTCAGCCGGGCCGAGCTCCTGGTGCATCGCATCGACCTGCACATCGCCTACGCGCGGGAAGGGATCTCCGGGCTGCTGGAGGACGAGCGTCATCCCGATCTCTACTTCGACCGCGTGCCGGCCGAGTCGCGATAGCGACGGCGCGTCAGTCCCCGACCGCGGGCAGGCCCAGGGCCGCCCGGACGCGCTCGCGGAAGATGACGTATTTGTCCTGAGCCAGCCACGGCTGCGAGGGCAGTCGTTCAATAAGGTGGGGGTCCCCGACCTGCTCGCCGCCGGTGAACTGCGCTCGGGTGAGGTCGATGTCCAGACCGGCCAGCCTGTTCCAGTAGTGGAAGCCTTGCGGGGATCCGTCCGCATGGAACACCTCGGCCTCGAGCAGCTGCCCGCCCACGAGGTCGTGGACGACAAGCGCCGTCACGGCGCACTGCCCCAGTGAGGGGTTCTGAGGCGTCCAGCTTTGCGCATCGGTGGGGTCGCAGGTCTCGAGAGACCACGACTCGCGCATCGCAACCTCGAGGTCAGTCAGCGTCAACGGGTCCTCCGCGCGGGATCTTCCAGGCCCTGTCACCGACTCAGTCAACACCCTCCCGCGGGAAGACTCCGCGTGTTGCACACGGCCCGCCCCAGACCACACGACCACGAACGGCGATCCGAGAGCCAGGCTGGCGGGGCACCGGCCGAGTTGTCGCTTCCAGCGGAGTCGTCGGCCGTCCGCCGGACGGGTTTCATGGTGACCGGCACCGCGCAACGAGCCTGGTCGAGGGGCGGACCTGCCACGGCTGAGCATGGAGAATGCAACGGGGGTAGGGTCGCCTGACTGCGCCATGCTGGCCAGTCGGGACAGGGAGGGACAGCACATGTTGTTCATCACCGAATACACGTTGAAGCCACACATGACCAAGTCCGAAGTCAAGGCCCTCATGGACGAGTTCGGGAAGCGGGGCGCCGGGCGGGGCGAGATCGCAAACTACGTCAAGGTCGACGGGTCCGGGGGCTTCACCATCGCTGACGACGAGGACATGAGCGCCGCGTACGAGACAGCACTCGCCTACTCGCAGTACATGACCTTCGCCATCTCCCCCATTCTCAAGATCGACGACGCCGTCGGCCCGATCTTCGCGTACCTGGGGTAACGAGGCCGGTACCTCCCGGCCACGAACCGTCCAGGACGGTTAGTGGCGTTTGCGCCGGTCGTGCTGTGACTGCGCGCGTTTGGCTTTGCGACTCCGGCGCCTCGCCGTATTCGGATGGGCACCGTGCGCGGCGTGCGTGGGGCTCACCTGCACGTCGTCTTGTGCAAGATTCTTGCGGCGCCGCGACATCGCCATCAGGAACGCGACGACCAGCAGCACGGCCGCCAAGCCGAAGATGATCACGTAGAACATGGCGCATTCAACCATGGATGCAACCGGGGTCGGTGATCCGGCCTGCACCCGGTGGCCGTCAGGACGTGGAGGCTCCGTTTGGATCCGTCGATCCCAAGACGATGCCGGCCAGCCCCTGGACGAGTTGGGCCGTCGAGCGAATGGAGGCATCGGACGAGTGCGCCTCCGTGTTGAGCGCGTCCTCGGCCATGGCCCGCGCCACCGGTTCGCTGATCGGCGGCAATGGACTCGACGCTGCCGCCGCGACGCGAGCGAGCAGGGAAGGTGAAGCGTGACCGACGGTGACGCCGTAGTGGACCGAACCTGGAGCGGTCGTCCTGACGTAGGCCAGCCGGCTCCCGTCGGGCCGGGTCACGACGGAATCGAGCGCCGCGGCGCCGCTCGCCTTCACTGCGCCACGGACGCTGGAGGGGATGGCGATCACCGTGTCGGTCTGACGGTCACCGCGCCGGCCCGCCTCCGTCGACGTCGCGACCATGGCGAAGGTGCGCGTGGCCGGGTCGTAGGAGTACGCACCCAACCGCCCCGCGGTCGCCTCGGGCGACACGCGCATGAGCAGCCGCTGCCGGCTCGGGATCAGGAGATCGGCGGACGAGGGCACCGACTTCGCGTTGCCCTTGCCGGGCGTCCCGTTCGACGTCGTCTGGTAGCTCGAGTGTTGCCAGCGAGTGCACCAGCACGTCCCGGGGGCCTTGGACAGTCCCTTCCAGGCCCACAGGGTGCCGCCGGTCTCCGTTGCCTCCTGCGCGGCGAGCTCGTTGGCCAGGATGGTGGTATCCGTGCTTGCGGCGTCCCCGAACTCAGTCACCAGCACGGCCGAGTGCATCGCCTGCGCCTCGGATTCGGCCGTCTGGTATCCGAAGGTGAAGTTGGGCGGGTACCCGCCCGGCTTGGCCGGCAGTCCCAGCAGGTCCTGCTCAACGGTGAACGCGTAGGTGTACACATGGGGCGCGAACACGAGGTTGGGGTATGACGAGAAAGGTGCGGAGACCTGGACCGAGAAGTCCACCAGGTTCCGGTAGGCGATCGGCTCGTAGAAGATCTGCTGCCGGTCGACCGACGCCAGCTGTGGGTAGGCGCACGCGTCCGTGAGCGAGGTCGGGTTGCCGGCCGGGCAGGTGGGCCGTCCGTCCCGGACGCCTGTCAGCGCCTCGATGGCCCGCGTGTAGAAGGGATAGAGGTCCTGGCTGCTCGCCTGGTACCCGTTTCCCGCCGGCGTGGAGCCGATCGATCCCGGCTGCGGCTCGTTCATCAGCTCGTAGCCCAGAACCGCGGCGTTCCCTTGGAACCGCCGGGCCAGTTCGGCCAGGGCGCCGATGTAGTGATCCTGGAGGCCCGTGCCGGGCGCCTGTCCCTCAGGGCCGGCGACAGCGGAGTTGTTCCAGAAGTTGTAGAAGGACGCGGACTCGGCCGGGTTCAGTTCATCGATGCCGAACATGGCGCAGGCTGCCTTGCCGTCGTCCTGCACAGCCCAGGCCGGAGCGCCGTCGCTCCCACCCGACGGCGTGCATCCCGGAGGAGAGGTCCCCTTCTTGGCCGGCACGATGTAGCGCGAGTACTGGTCCTGGTGCATGTCGAGGATCACGTAGATGCCCTGTTGGCGCGCCCACCCGACCACCTGGGCCACCCGGTCGAGGTAGGTGGCCGAATACGTTCCGGCGGTTGGCTCCAGCTGACTCCAATTGAGCACCAGGCGGACCACGTTGAAACCCAGGGCGCGCATCTGAGCGAAGTCGTTGCCGCTCCCCGGCGCCGTCGACTGAGCGAAGGCGCCACGCGACGCCTGCACCTCGCACAACGGCGGTTGGGGGATCAGCGCGGATGCCTTGGGGCAGCGCCCGTCGTATGCCGACGGTGCCACGGGAAAGAGGGCAGGACCCCCGTTCGCACCCGGATAGGCCACATCTTCCATGCCGACCGCCGCTGCGCCGTGCAGCAGGATCTGGCGCCCCGCGGCGTCGGCCAGATAGGGGGTGGCGTCGGGAGCACTCGTCGGCGTGACGACGTGGAGGAAGGCCATGGCGGGAAACGTTCCCGCCGAAGCGGCGGCCGCGCTGGCAGCGTTCGATGGCAGAGACAGGAGAGTCGCCACCGCAGCGACGGCTGTGGCCGCTGAGCAAATGATGTGGCGGGGCGTGGGCACGGCGGGGCAACCTAGCGGACGCCGCCTCCACGCTGGACGCGCCTGCGCGCCGCGCGCCGAAGGGTCCGCCGCGGTCGTTGGGTAGGGTCCACGGATGCCAGGGACGGGGGAAGGGCCGGGGCAGGGGACGACGCGGGGCTCCACCCTCGTCTTTTCCCTGTGGCGGGTGGTGCTCGGGAGCGCCCTGGTGGCCCTGGCGGCCGCGAGCACCCTTGGGGCAGACGGCGTCGCGACCGCCTCGCCCGCGGTGCTCCCATTCCAGGGTCACGGGTCGATCGGGGAGGCCTACGTCACCGAGGCTCCTCCGGGCACCCACTTGGCCGTTCTGAACGCGAGCGGGGCCAAGGTGGGGTCCGGGATGGTCGACAGGCTCGGCAGCCTGATCGTCCGCAACCTGACACCGGGTCCCGGCTACCGCTTCACGGAGGGAGCGGGCCCGGGTGCACGCCGGACGGCTGCCTTCTCCGTGCTGTCCCCGTCCTCGACGCCGCACGCGTCGTTCTATTCGGGCCAGCAGTTGCACGCCGGGCTCAACTACGTGCGCATGCGCGACGGGATCCTGTTGGCTGCCACCGTGCGTCTGCCTCCGGGCAAGACGTTGGCCGATGGGCCATTCCCCACGGTGATTGAGTACTCCGGCTACAACGTGGCCGGACCGCACAGCCTCATCGACGCGCTGGAAGGCCATGCTCCATTGAGCGATCCACTGCTGCCCGCCACCTCGACCGTCGTGGGGTCGGTCGTCGCTCCCCTGCTCGGCTTCGCCACGGTCAGCGTGCAGATGCGCGGCACCGGATGCTCGGGTGGAGCCTTCGATCTGTTCGGCCTGCCCTCGGACTACGACGGGTACGACGTCGTCCAGACAGTCGGCGCGCAGCCCTGGGTGCTCAACCACAAAGTCGGCATGGTCGGCATCTCCTATTCGGGTTTCTCCCAACTCGTCGTGGCGGGCACCGATCCGCCGGACCTCGCCGCCATCACGCCGCTCAGCCCGACCGACGACCTGTACTCGACCGGCTACCCCGGTGGGATCTACAACGACGGGTTCGCCGCCGGCTGGACCGCCGGGCGCGTGTCGGACGCCGAGCCCGCGCCAGAGGGCGGCCAACCGTGGGCGGCGGCCGAGATCGCCACGGGTGACAAGACCTGTCTGGCCAACCAGCGCCTGCACCTGCAGGCCCAGAGCCTCGAGTCCCTTGTCAGCCCCGACCTCGGCCGGACGGCGGCGCTCTTCAACCAACGCTCGCCGACCGTGTGGGCCTCGCATATCACGGTGCCGGTGTTCCTGGTCGGCGCCCTCCAGGACGAGCAGGTAGGTCCGCAGTGGCCCGCCCTCATTGATGCATTGCGCCGCGACAAGAACGTCTACGTGACGATGATGAACGGAACCCATACCGACTCGCTCGGCCCCGACACGATCTCGCGCTGGCTGGAATTCCTCGACCTCTACGTCGCCGACCGCGTGCCGACCGCGTCCCCCACCTTGGACGCGTTGGCTCCCGCCGTGTACTCGCAGCTCACGGGCGGCGCCGCATCGGCACCGGTCCCCCCCATCCGTTTCATCGACGAGCCCTCGGTGCCAACAGCGCGGACGGCGTTCGCCGCGCAGGATCCCCGAGTGCGGGTGCTCTTCGACAACGGTGGCGGCACCCTGGGACCTGGCGCGCTGCAACCCACCTACGCAGCGGGGTTCTCCACCTGGCCGCCGACCGGCACCGCCGTGCACTTCGGACTCGGGCCCGACGGCACCCTCCGGACCGGGACGCAGAGGGGCTCGACGACCGCGTCGTTTCGTCCCGATCCGTCCGTACGCCCGGCCGACGACCTGGCCGCCTCGGCCAACGCCTGGGCCGCGCAACCACCCTACGACTGGACCACGGTCCCCGCTCCCAACGGCCTCGCCTTCATGACTCCCACCTTCACCACCGCGACCACCATCGTGGGCCCTGCCAGCCTGAACCTCATGCTGAGGTCCACGGCGCCCGTCACCGACCTGCAGGTCACCGTCACCGAGGTCCGACCGGGCGAGACGCAGGAGGAGTACGTGACTTCAGGCTTCCTGCGCAGCAGCGATCGCACGCTGGCGCCCTCCTCGACGGTCCTCGACCCGGTGCCCACGTACCTGGCGGCGGATCGCCGGAACCTGCCAAGCGGGCGCGTCACCCTCGTCCGGGTGCCGGTGGACCCGATCGCGCACACGTTCCGGGCCGGCACCCGCCTGCGCATCGTCATCTCCGCCCCGGGCGGGGACCGCCCTTCATGGACCTTCGACACCCCGGCCACCCACGCATCGGTGCTCGACACCGTGGCGCTCGGGGGTGCGAGGGGCTCGTCGTTCGTGGTGAACGAGGTCCGCGGGGTGGTCCCGACGGCCACCATGCCGGCCTGCGGCGCGCTTCGTGGCGAGCCGTGCCGGGCCTATGCCCAGCTGGGCAACCAGCTCCCGGCGGAGACCGAGACCGCCACGGGCTCGGCGCACAGTCGGCCGAATGGATAGGAAGGCGTCGGGATCGTGACGGGAAAGAGGCAAGAGGAGGTCCCGCTCTACGAGGGACTGCTCACCACCAGGGCCATCCGGCGCTACACCGACGAGCCGGTGCCCGACGAGGACCTGCGCGACATTCTGTTCGCGGCGACCCGGGCGCCGAGCGGATCCAACCGCCAGCCCTTCCGCTTCGTCGTCCTCACCGACGGTCCCGTGGCGCGGGAGGCGAAGCGGCTGATCGGCGAGGGGGCACGCCAGTTCTGGGCCGCCAAGCGGGAGGCCGACGGGTACGACACCGGATCCGGCGCTCAGGCCGACTCCCCCAAGGCCCGCATGGCCCGCACCATGCAGCGCTATGTCGACACCTTCGAATCAGTGCCTGTCCTCGTGCTGGCCTGCTTCGCGCGCTACCGCCATACCCCCCATTACACCGACGGTGCATCCGTCTATCCCGCCTGTCAGAACCTGCTGCTCGCGGCGCGGGCCCTCGGGTTCGGCGGCGTCATGACCGGCTGGCAGTTCGCCGCCGATGCCGAGTTGCGGTCACTGCTGCACATCCCCGACGAGGTGGAGATGATGGCGACCATCACGCTGGGCCGCCCGGAGGGACGGCACGGACCGGTGCGCCGACGTCCCCTGCCCGAGCTGGTGTTCGGGGATCGCTGGGGCGAGGCCCCCGCCTGGGCGGTCGACCCGGACGGGGCGGCCCACACGGCGGCGGGGCCACCGACCCGCAACCAATAGAGTCTGAGGCTGTTGCGCACGCTCGCGGAAGGCTGACCATGCACACTGTCGACTCGCCCGTCTTCGACGCTGACAACCACTACTACGAAGCGCTCGATGCGTTCACCCGTCACCTCGACCCGAAGCTCGGCCCGCGCGTGATCGAGTGGGTCGAGGTCAACGGGCGGCGGTACCACGCGCTGGGCGGCCGGGTCAGCCGGGCCGTGACGAACCCGACCTTCAACCCGATCGCGCCGGCCGGGGCGCTCGTCGACTACTTCCGCGGCAACCCCGACGGCCGACCCATGCACGAGCTGATGGGCCAGCCCGAGCCCATCCGCCCCGAGTACCGGGACCGCGACGCCCGCCTCGCCACCATGGACGCCCAAAACCTGTCGAAGATCTGGCTCTTCCCCACCCTGGGCATGCTCTACGAGGAGGCGCTCAAGCACGACCCGGGCGCGGTCGTGCTCCTGTTCCGGGCGTTCAACCGCTGGCTGGCCGAGGACTGGGGCATGGCCTATGCGGACCGGATCTTTGCCGCCCCCTACATCTCGCTGGCCGACGTGGACGAATCGGTGCGTGAGCTCGAGTGGGCGCTCGACCAGGACGCCCGCGCCATCGTCATGCGGGCGGCCGCCCCGATCACCGCCGGCGGCCCACTGTCCCCGGCCGACGACGTGTTCGACCCCTTCTGGGCCCGGGTCAACGAGGCCGGGATCACGGTGGTCGTGCACGCGGGCGACGCCGGGCTGTCCTCCAACGGCTACGCGCCGGACGGCTTCTCCGCCTCGTTCCGTGCCGGCCCGTCCCGGCCGAGCATCAAGATGTTCGCCATTGAGCGGGCGGCCCACGACTTCCTGGCCACGTTGTTGCTCGAGAAGCTGTTCGACCGCTTCCCGAACGTGCGCGTGGCCTCAGTCGAGAACGGCTCGGAGTTCCTCTCCCCCCTCTTCGGCAAGCTGCGCACGACCACCCGCCGCATGCCGGGCTACTTCACCGAGGACCCCGTCCTGACGTTCCGCCGCAACGTGTGGATCAACCCCTTCTGGGAGGATGACGTCGGCGAGATCGTCGACCTCATGGGGGACGACCGGGTGATCTTCGGGTCGGACTGGCCACACATTGAGGGGCTGCCGGAGCCGACCGATTGGGTGACCGAGCTGCAGAAGCTCCCCCACGATTCGGTGCCAAAGATCATGGGGGGCAACGTGTCCGAACTCAACGAGCGGAGGCACGCATGACAGAGGTCGTCGATCAAAACGAGACGGTGGACTCGGCCACCCCCGGCTACCAGATTGAGCCCCATGTCATCATCCTGTTCGGCGCCACCGGCGACCTGGCGGCGCGCAAGTTGCTCCCCGGCCTGCTGCACCTGGCCATGACGGGGATGATGCCCGACTACCGCATTGTGGGCAGCTCCACGAGCACGCTGACCGACGAGGACTTCCGCCACCTGGCCCGCCATGCTGTCGACCAGTTCTCGACGGACAAGATCTCGCTGCTGCAGTGGGCGAATTTCGAGAAGCGGTTGACCTTCTGCTCCACGTCGGCCGGCCCCGAGGCCCTCGCCGCGGCCGTGGAGGCGGCTGAGAAAGAGATCGGTGGCGAGCCCCGACGGCTGCACTACCTGAGCGTGCCACCAGCGGCGGACCGCTCCGTGATTCAGCTGCTGTCCGACGCCAAATTGGTTGAGCGGTCGCGGGTCGTGATGGAGAAGCCCTTCGGCACCGACCTGGCGAGCGCGGTTGCCCTCAACGACATGCTGCACCAGGTCTTCGACGAGGAGCAGATCTTCCGCATCGACCATTTCCTCGGCAAGGAGGGGGTCCAGAACATTTTGGCCTTCCGCTTCGCCAACGGCCTCTTCGAGCCGATCTGGAACCGGGATCACATCGACCACGTGCAGATCGACGTGCCCGAGACTCTCGGCGTCGATGACCGGGTCGCGTTCTACGAGGCGACGGGTGCCTTCAAGGACATGGTGGTCACCCACCTCTTTCAGATCCTGGGTTTCATGGCCATGGAGCCACCGACAGAGCTCGCTGCCGGTCCGATCAACGAGGAGAAGAACAAGGTCTTCCGTTCCATCCGCCTGCTCGACGTGGCAGAGGTCGTGCGGGGGCAGTACGACGGCTACCGAGACATTCCGGGGGTGGCGGCGGACTCCGACACCGAGACCTTCGTGGCGCTGAAGGTCGAGATCGACAATTGGCGTTGGGCGGGTGTTCCCTTCTTCCTCCGCACCGGGAAGAAGCTCGGTAGCGGGGAGCGCATCATCTCCATCGCCTTCCGCGAGCCCCCGAAGTCGATGTTCCCCGACGACTCCGGCGTCGGAGCCTCCGGACCCGACCATCTCACCTTCGACCTGGCCGACTCGTCGAAGCTGTCACTGTCCTTTTACGGGAAGAAGCCCGGGCCGGGCATGAAGCTGGAGAAGTTGAGCCTGCAGTTCGCCCTGCACGAGACGGGTCAGGACGCGGACGTGCTCGAGGCCTACGAGCGACTCATTCATGACGCCATGATCGGCGACCACACCCTCTTCAACACGGCCGAGGGCATTGAACGCCTCTGGGAGGTGTCGACGCCGTTGCTGGAGAACCCACCCCCGGTGCAGCCCTACGCCCAGGGTGGCTGGGGACCGCCCTCCATCAACGAGCTCATCGCGCCACGCACGTGGCGACTGCCCTTCGAGCGTCGCTGGCGGGGAAGCTCTGCCGGCTGAGTGGGGACGTCGGCCACCCTTCAGTTCAGCGCATGCCCGTTCGAGTGCGGTACGTGAGGGACCGTCAGGCCGGCGAGGTCGACAGGGTCGATTGGTCGGACCTCAATCCGCGGCGGCACCGGCGGCCGGGCGCGTTCGTCCAGCACCGTCGTGGCGGTCAGGACATCCCAGGGGGCGCGGCGTGGCTCGGAGAACAAGCCGTCCGGCGGGGAGGCCCCGAAGGCGAAGCAGAGCAGGACCACCCCGCCGATGACCACGGTGGGCACGACCAGCACCGAACAGCAGATCCCGCTCCGAAGGAGCGAGCGCGCCACGCCGATAGGCCGGGCATCGGCGAGCCGGACCACCCGCAACCCGAGGATCCGGTAACTGGGTGTGCGGCCGTGACGCCACTCGAAAATGCTCCAGACGAGCCACCCGACGACAAGCGTCGCGACCAACAGGAGGGCGGTCAGGGCCAAAGAGCCGATGCGCCGGCCCAGGCTCGCTGCGGGCTCCTCGCGGACCACAAGGAGAACCGTACCGGCCTGGGTGCGCCGTCGCCCGGAGACATGCCACGGCGCAGGAGGGGGGACCCGTGATCGTGAGCGTGTTCGTCCGGCGCCTGAAGGAGGGGCGGACCTTCGAGGACTTTGTCCTCGCCTGGGAGGCGGATCAGGGATTCGGCGTGCCGACACGGGTCTTCAACGCCCAGAGCCTGGACGACCCACGTGACGTGATCTCCATTGGCTTCGTGGCGCTCGCCCCGGATGAGCTGCAGCCGGGCATCGCCGGGTCGCGCGCCCCGAGGCCGTCCGGCACGACCGGATCGACGAGGTGATCGAGTCCACCACCCTGCGTTGCATGTACGAGCTGAAGACGGAGCACGACTTCACGCTGGACCCCCATGTCGTTGACGTCGGATCCTCAGAGAGCCTCTTGCGCACTCTCCACTGACCGGCGGGCCCGATGCGCGGTTCGTGTGGACCTGGCACCGTTGGCACCTGAGCTAGAGTGGCGGTGTGCCAGCGGTCGCGGTCCTGGAGGCCGTCCTGATCGGGCTGCTCACCTCTCAGATCTCCTTCATCGTCACGACCGTGTACTTGCACCGGGCTCTGGCGCACAAGGCGATCACCATGCGGGCGCCCGTTGCCTTCGCCTGCCGCGTCATCATCTGGATGTCGACCGGGACACGGCCCCGGCAATGGGTGGCCGTCCACCGCAAGCACCACGCCCACACCGATAGGGAGGGCGACCCGCATTCGCCGGTGATCTTCGGCTACTCGCTGGTCCAGTTCGGCAATGCCGTGCTCTACCGGAGGGTCTCAAGGAATCCCCAGCAGGTGGATCGTTACGCCAGGGATCTCCCCGAGGACCGCTGGGACAAGGTCTTGTTCAACCACGCCCTGCTGGGACTGGCGCTGGGCGTGGGCCTCCTGATCGCCGTCTTCGGATGGGAGATCGGACTGATTGCCGCCGGGGTCCACGCCTCCCTCTACCTGCTGGGCGGGGGCGCCATCAACGGGATCGGCCACAAGTGGGGCAAGCGCCCGCATGACAACCTGGCCACGAACAACCAATGGCTGGCCTGGCTGGTCGCCGGCGAGGGGTTGCACAACAACCACCACGCCGTGACGACCTCGAGCCGGATGTCGATGGCCAAAGGGGAAGTCGACCCCGGGTGGTGGGCAGTCCTCCTGCTGGTCAAGCTGCGCTGGGCCACACTGCGGCACGAGAAACTGGCCGTCAAGCCGAGCCCCGTCTGACCCTCCCGCCAGGCGCGCCTCCAGGCGGGCGCGTCGGGCAAGCTGGTGCCATGGCCGAGGACCCGCTGACTCGCGGCCCGGACGAGCTGGAGTGTTCGGGGCCACGCGATCCCGACGCGCCGGATGAGGCGGATCAGCGCGAGCTGATCCGCTATGTGCTGAACCTGGGGGCGACTCCCGAGGAGGTGGCGAGCGCCACCAATCTGGGGGAGCTGGCGCTCGACCTGACCCTGCGACCCCGCGGGCCCCTGCCCCTGCGCGAGGTGGCTGCGGGTGCAGGTATCGACTGGCCGACGACATTACGGCTCATGACGGCCGTCGGACTCTCGACGGACCCGGACTTTCGGGTGACAGTCGACGAGGCGGAGACCGTCCGGCTCTTCGCCGGGGCCTACAACAACCTTCTCGGCGAGGAGGCGACGCTCCAACTGGCCCGGGTCACGGGCAACACCATGGCGCGGCTCGCCGAAACCCTGGTCGGCGTCTTCCGCCTGCAAGTCGAGCTGCCGCGCCGGGCGGCCGGCGCGCCCTACGTCGGTGTCGTCAAGGAGTACGCCGACATGACGCAGACATTGCTGCCGACCTTCGTCTCGACACTCAATGCGGTGCTCCGTCGTCAGATCGTGGCCGTCGCCGAGAGAATGTGGTCCACGGATCCGGAGCGATCGGTCGTGACCGTGCAACGAACCGTCGGTTTCGTCGACCTGGTGGGGTACACGACGGCGGCGGCGACCTTGTCGCTCCGCGAGCTCACGGACGTCCTGGTCGAGTTCGACCTGCGCACCTCCGAAGTCGTCGCCGCGGGCAACGGTCAGATCGTCAAGACCATCGGCGACGAAGCGATGTTCGTCACCGAGGACGCCGAGGATGCCTGTCGGATTGCGCTCAATCTGATTGATGCTGCGGGCGGGACGCTCCCACCGGTCAGGGTCGGCCTGGCGACCGGCGAGATGGCCTCGGTGTTCGGGGACCTCTACGGCCCCGACGTGAACCTGGCCGCTCGCCTGGTCGGCGTGGCCGATCCGTCGACGGCCGTCGTGTCCGAGGCGACCCGGGCCGCCGGTGGTGGCTTCCGGTTTGAACGTCTCCCACCTCTGACGTTGAAGGGCTTCGCAGAACCGACGACGGCATACCGGGTGAGGTGACCCGGGCGTGCCCCGCGCGTCGCCCCACCCTGCTGGCGGCGCCGCCCGCCCCTCACGATCGGACGCAGCAGAGCGCGGCTGACACCCACGTCACGGCAAGGGCTTCCAGGTCTGCACGACGACCCAGCAGACGCCCGCCGCAGGGGCCGGCGGCGGACCACGCTTGCATTGACTCGTGGGCGGGTGGTTGTCGTGGACCTCGACCACCTGGTACTGCGTGGGCCCCGAGAACTTGTCGGGCCCGTAGCTCAGGACGGGTGCGTACCCGCCCGGGAAATTCGTGATGTGGGACATCGCCTCGACGAAGGTGCGTCGATTGAGGTCCTTGCCCGCCAAGGTCGCCGCCTTGGCAAAGAGACGGATCTCCTGGCACCACCCCTGCACGGGCCCCTGCTCCTCAATGTCGTCGTTGATGTTCCCTTTGGGCGTCTGGGGATAGGCCTTGTGCCACACCGTCCAGCAGCTGCGTACTCCGGGGTCATAGCCGCCCTGCGACTCGGGGACCGGCAGGTCGATCCCGCCCAGCGTCTCCGCAGTGACGCCTTCCTGACCGTTGAGCGCCTTCTCGTAAGGAATGGGGATGAGGCCGAGTGCCACTTCGATCTCTGACTGGTAGTCGCTGAGGAGCAGCTTTGGGAAATAACTCTGCGCCGTCTCGGCACCGATGAAGGGAGTGAACGCGTTCTCGGGCAGGAGTGGGATCACCGACTGCACACCGGCGGCCTTGAGCCGTTCGGCGGCCAGCGTGGCGTCCGAATCCGTGCTGGCGGTCTCGCCCACGTCGGAGGTGATCGTCACCACTTGGGGAGTGATACCGGCCTTCCTCAGGTCGGGCAGCAGGAAGGAGTTGAGCGCGTCCTGGTCACTCACCTCGTCGGAGACCGCGACTCCCACCTTCCTGCCGTGGCCGAGACGGCCCGAGCTGAGCCCCCATCGCACGGTGGCGGCGAGGATGGGTGCGTCATCGGCCCCCGTCCACCACAGGTAGGGAGCGCCCAACTGCGTCCAATTGGTTGTCGTCGACCACTGGGACAGCATCGGCGTGTGCCCTTCCCGGGTGATGCAGAGCTGGTTGACCCCCTCGAAGGTGCCGAGCCCGTCGAGTACGGCGAACACCGGTGGGTTGCCCTGGGTCCACTGCTTGCACAGCGCTCGCTGTTCATTTGGGTTGGTCGGGTCGAAACCGACGATCATCGGGTTGATCTTCCGGCCATTGATGCCCCCGGCATCATTGATCTGGTTCACGAAGAGCTGAATCGCCTTGGTCTGCTCCCCGTATTCGGCGTCGGACTCGATTTCGAACTCCCCCTCAATGCTGCTGAAGGAGATGACCGGGAAGACCACGTTGATGCTGTCCGCCGAGACGCCCCGCGTGCTCGTGCTGGCCTGGGTGACGGGGGTCGCGGCGCTGGAGGCGTTGGCCGGAGCCGCAAGTCCTAAGGTGGCCACGCAACCGAAGGCGGTGACGGCTCCCACGACCCCGGCCAGCCTGCACCGCCGCGCTCTCGATGGGCCCCACTCTCGCATCGCCAACCCCCGGGCCCGCCTCTGGGGGAACGGGCGGGGCAGAGGCTACCGCCACCGGTCAGGCGACGAGCCGGCGGAGGTCAGGGAAAGGTCGATTCGCGGCGACGGAGGACCGCGCAGAGGGCCTCGTTGTAGGGCGCCTCGAGCCCGATCTCACGGCTGAGCGCGACGACCTGGCCGTTGATGACGTCCACCTCCGAACGACGCCGGGCGAGGTGGTCCAGGCGCATGGACGGACTGGCATTGGGGATGGTGGCGGCGAAATCCGTCACGTAGCGCAACGGATCCTCGAAGGGGAAGGCAATGCCCTTGGCGAGGCCGAGCCGGTAGGCCTCCCCAGCGCAGCCGAGCGCCACCTTCCAAGTCTCGGGATTCGCCATGAGGTCGCCCACGGTGACGTCGAACACAGCGCACGGGGCGCTCAAGGTCACGTTGCAGAGGAACTTCTCCCAGATCATGAGATGCACGTCGGCAAACGCCTTCACGTTGAAGCCCGCCTCACGCCATGCCAGTTCGATGCGCTGCACGCGATCCGTCAGGCCGCCGCTCATTTCGCCGATACGGATCAGCCGCATGCCTTCGTGATGGACGTGCCCCGGCTCCGGAATCGACGACCCGAACCCCTCCGCGATACCGATCACGATGTGGTCGTCGGGAATGCGCCGCGCCACCCGCTCGCCCGCGCCCAGGCCGTTCTGGAACGCCATCACCACGCTGTCGCTCTCCAACAGCGGTGCGATCGCGGCGGCGGCCACGTCGACGTCGGCAACCTTCGTGGCGATGACCCAGACGTCGCAGCTCCCGGCGTCGCCCGGGGTACGCCCAACGTGGAGGTTGTCCACGACGAAGCTCCCGCTGGCGCCTGACACGCTCAGCCCGGAACCGACGATGGCATCAATGTGCTCCTGCCACGTATCGATCGCCCACACCTCGTGCCCGGCCTTGCCGAGCAGGCTGGCGTACACCGAACCCATCGCTCCCGTTCCGACAATCGCGATCTTCATGTCGTCCTTTACCTACGCCAGGTCGCACGGGCCCCGTGGCGGGCTCCGACGGCCGGCAGAGAGTGTACGGGACGGGCGACAGAGCACCCAGCCGGACGATTGTGCGTGGTCAGGTGAAGTAGTGGCCTTCGTCCAGATCGGCGATCAGGCCCGGCTCCACGGGCTCCCACCCCAAGCGCTCCCGCGTCAACGCATTGGACGTCGGGTTGTCGAGCGACACCAGGGCGCCCAGGAAGCCGAAGTGCGCGTCCGCCTCCTCGGAGGAAATGCCCCGTGTCGGCACGCCGAGATGGCGGCCGATGACCTCGGCGATGTCGCGGAACGGCACCCCCTCATCACCGACGCCGTGCCAACGCGAACCTGCCTGTGCCTGCTCCACCACCAGCCGGAACAGGCGTGCGGCGTCGAGACGGTGCACCCCGGGCCACCGGTTGGCGCCGTCGCCCACGAAAGCCGACACGCCTTTCTCGCGCGCAATGCCGATCAGGATGGGGACGAAGCCGTGGTCCCCTACCCCGTGTACCGACGGCGAAAGGCGGACTGCCGATGACCGGACCCCACGCTCGGCCAGGGCAATGGCGGCGTTCTCCGAGGCCACCCGGGGCATGGCGGAGTGGGACACATGCTCCTCCGTTCCGAATCCTCCCGCCGGGAGTCCGACCTCCCCCAGCGCCAGCAGCAACGTGCCCGTCGTGATGACGAAGGGCTTCCCGGAGCCCACCAGCGTCGCCCCGATCGCCTCCACGGCCCGCAGGTCCACGGCAGCCCCGATCGACAGGTCAGAGAAGTCATGGACGAAGCCCAGGTGCACCACGCCTTCGGAGGTCTCCGCCCCGCGGCGCAGGCTGTCGAGGTCCTGGAGGTCACCCCGCAGCACCGTGGCGCCGGCCTCGGTCAGCACGGCGGCGGAAGCATCCGAACGGGCGAGTCCTGCGACCTCGTGGCCAGCCCCGAGCAGTTCTGGAACGACGGCGGAGCCGATGAAGCCCGATCCACCGGTGACGAAGAGACGCATGGCACAAACCTCCAGGTTGTCGCTGCCTGCCGCGCCGCAATCAGGAGCGAGGAACCAGCGATGTCATTTGCTGACATCACCTTACCAGGTATGACAGTCACTGTCATCAGCTACCATCGCAACCATGAGCCGGTGGGAGCCCGACGCAGCCGGCAGGCTGGCCAAGGCGGCCATGGAGCTCTATCTCGAACGAGGGTTCGACGAGACAACCGTGGCGGAGATCGCCAAGCGAGCGGGCCTCACTGAGCGCACGTTCTTCCGCCACTTTGCGGACAAGCGCGAGGTGCTGTTCGCGGGCGCCGCCCAGCTCCAGGAGGTCCTCGTCGGCGTCGTGAGGGAGGCGCCGTCAGATCTGGCGCCCGTGGACGCCGCGATCGCCGGCGTCGCGGCGGGGGGTGCCCTCATTCAGGAACGTCGGGCCTTCGCGCGCCAGCGCTACGAGATCATTGTGGCGAACGCCGAGCTCCAAGAGCGGGAGCTCATCAAGATGGCATCACTCTCGCTCGCTCTGGCCGACACGCTGCGAAGGCGCGGCGTGGCCGACCCTGCTGCCAGCCTTGCCGCCGAAATCGCGATCACCGTCTTCAGGATCGGGTTCGAACGTTGGGTGGCCGACCCCGTCCGAATGGACCTGCCCCAGCTCATCCATGCATCATTCGAGGAGCTCAAGGCTGTGACGGCGAGCAGCGAGGCGGGACGACCCTCCCCGATCACGACGCCGTAACTCCCACCGAGGGCGACGGCGCGACCTCAGGGGACGAGGAGTACCCGACCGAACGCCTGACGGCTCTCAATGTAGGCATGCGCCCCGGCCGCGTCGGAGAGCGGGAACGTCCGATCGATGACCACTTTCAGTTCACCGCGCCCGATGGCGTCGAGATGGCCGGCGATCATGGCGTGCGGTCGTGACGACAAGAGCAGCTCCGCCCCGAGGAAGTACCCCGAGAGGGTCTGGTTGTTGCCGCGCATCGTCGAGATGTCGACCTGCTCCGCCGCTGCTCTGCCAGCATCGCCGACCGACACACACCGGCCCCGGTAGGCCAGGACGTTGATGCTCCCCTGCAGCGTCACCCCACCCACGGAATCCACCACCACGTCCACGCCCCGTCCGTCGGTCAGGCGACGGGCCTCGGTCACGAAGTCGTGCGTGACGTAGTTGATGCCCTCGTCGAGCCCGAGCTCCTTCAATCGCTCCAGGCGATCGTCGCTGGACGCGGTGGCGAAGACCCGCGCACCGGCGCGCTTGGCCATCTGGATGGCGGCGATGCCGACGCCGCCCGCGCCGGCGTGGATCAGGGTCGTCTCTCCTGCCTGCAGATGCCCGAATGCAAAGAGGCAATCGTCGGCCGTGCCGAACGGCACCGGGACACACGCTGCGTCGTCGGTCGAGACCGTGTCGGGGATCTTCCAGGCGAACCCCGCCGGCGTCGCTCGGCGCGCCGCGTGCGAGCCGTCGAGGCCCACCGTCACGGCGCGGTCCCCCACTGCGAAACCCTGGGCGTCGGCGCCCACTTCGGCCACCGTGCCGGCGCACTGGTACCCGACCACGTGGGGCACCCGGGCCAGATCGCCGCCCAACCGGTTCAGCGTGTCACCGCCCTCGATGCTGACTGCCTCGACATCGATCAGAATGTCACCCGGACCGACGCTTGGGTCGGGTACGTCCTCGTAGCGGAAGACGTCGGGTGCTCCGGTCTCGTAGTACACCGCTGCTTTCATGACCGGACATACTCCCGCATCCGGAAGCGCTCTGTCCGTTCGGCGTACCACCTGGATGTCTGGGCTGCTGGCGGCACTTCTGCGGTGAGTTCGTGCGGTGGCTCTGGCCCGCGACCCTCCACTCGGACCCGCCCAGCGCCCGTCGGAATTGACGGTCGTCGTGCATCGCGACCCGCCCCGCAAGGCAGGGCCGGCAGGGCATGTGGGGTGCTCAGAGAGATGCCTCGCGCCACATGGTCGTCACCGTCGGTCCCCCATCGGGGAGGTCGAAGGCTCCGAGGATCGTGAACCCGACAGACTCGTACCTCCGAAGGTTGGCCGGATTCGTGGATTCGAGATACGCCGGCATATGGACGGCATCGAGCTGAACCAGGTTGTCTGCCAGCAGGCGCATCCCGATGCCGGAGCCACGGTTTTCTGTATGCGTTCCCAGCAGGCTGAGGTAATAGTGATCCTGCGTGCGCGGGTGGGCGGCCTCGAATCGATCAAAGACCTCCAGGACCAACTCGGTCCGTGCTCCGAGCGATTCCTGCAGCAGCGGTCCAAGCCGCGCCTCATCCGCCGGGCTCAGTTCCGGGCAACCAGGAGGCACCCAGACCGAGACCGCCTCGTAGTCCGGTGTTGTCCAGACCCACTGAAAAGGGAGTGCGCTCCGGATGAGCAGACGGAACCAGGCCTCATGCTGTGCTTTGCGGCGCATCGGATCGGCAAACGCCCACCCCCACACGGGATCGAGGAAGAACGCCTCGGCGAGCGTTCTTGCGATTTTGTCGGTGTCCTCAGGTACTGCAACGCGCCCCTGCATGTGAGCCCCCTGCCCTCGTTGGCGGTCATAAGGCTAAGTCCGGTCACCCCGATGCTCTCCGGACGAGCGTCACGAGAGCATTGTTGTCCTCCTCGGGGAAGCAGCGCGGGCCATGGTGTGCACACCATTCCACGTCAGAGCCCGACCAACCCCGACCCTTCGAGGAGCGGGATCACTTGGCGTCGGTTGGCGACGAGGAGCATGAGATCGATGGCCTTGCCCCGCACCTCTGGTCCATCGCCCCTGCTCCAGTCGATGTCGGTCGCCACCAAGCGACGACCCCGCTGCGGCGCCGCATGGACGACGACCCGGCCGGCCTTCCACAGAGCGTCCAACGCCGGGACCGTGTGGGCTGGCCGGACGTCCACGTCCTGACCGACTGGCCGCAAGGCGTCCGCGCTGTGCACGAGCACATCGGCCAGGCCCATCCCCTCGGAGGATCCAACGAGGTGAAATGGCCGATCGGCCGCAGTGCGCAGTCGGTCAGCGAGCTCGGGGACGGGCAGGTTGCTCAGCCGCTTTGCTGCGTTGCTCATTGCGCGGTCAGGCCTGAACCCTCCTCGGAGAAGGTCCAGCAACAGAGATGCATGGGTCCTCTCTGCGTTCTGGACGAGGTGAGCGAGCACGTCGCGCACCCGCCAGCCCTGGCACCAAGAGGCGGCGGTCCACGCCACTGCATCGAGTGTGTCGATCCGGTCGGCGAAGGCGCGACGCAGTCGGACCTGTTCTTGCCAGATATCCATGGCCTCTCGAGTCCGAGTATGGCAAACGGTCGGACCGGTTGCATGCTTGGCGGCGAGACCCCGAATGGGGCTCAGCAGCGAAGTCCCGGCAGCCGGTTCTTCCCGTCGCGATCGTGCTCCGACCACCCGGAAGGCTGACTCAGAGAGCGATGTGCAACTCGGCGACGCTCTCAATCACGGTCACGTCAGGAAGAGTCTCGGGTGGCGTGCGGCCGGCTGCTATCCACACGGCCTTGATACCGGCACCCAGCGCGCCAAGGACGTCGCGCTCCCAACCGTCTCCGACCATGATCACCTCGTCCCGGTCACAATGCAGTTCGCTCATCGCCAGGGCGAACACGCTCGGATCGGGTTTGCCGTGGCCGAGCTCACCCGAAATGACGATGGATCCGAACAGATCCGTGAGCTCGGCCTGTTCGACCTTGAGGCGTTGCACGTCGGGCGGCCCGTTGGTGACGAGCCCGACCGAGTAGGCCGACGTGAGCGACTCGACCAGCTGGCGTGCACCGCTGACCGGCGGGTGCCCACGACGTTGGCGATCACAGAAGATGCGCTCCATCTCTGCTTCGATGTCCGCGTCGTGGTGCCAGAGAGCTGCTGCGACGGCAGACCAGGCCTCCGTTCGGAAGCTCGGGGCCCAGTCCCGTAGCCCATCAAGCACCGGGTGACCACCCTCAAATGTCGCCCACAGCCCCTCCCACGACGCGATGCCCAACTCGAGGCAGAGCGGGTAACAGGGCCCCGCGTACCAGACGGAGCGAATGGCTTGGAGGACGATCGCCACGACTTCGTCGCCCTTCCGGTTTCCCGCGATCGGTTTGACGCTCTCCCGGAGTGACTCCTTGGCGAAGCTCTCCTCGACTATCAGGGTGTCATCGAGATCAAAGAGGACTGCCCCGAGCGCCATGCGGTGAGACTATCGATCTGGTCTCGGGGTGACCCGGTCCACTGCAGCGCCCAATGGGATCGCAATGCGGTCGCCCGCCGCCAGACCGTTCCGCAAGAGGGCGATGTGTTTTGCCCCGTGATGCCGCATTTCCGGATGGCGTGCTCCTGCCCAGCACCATGTGGCCACTCGTGCACTGTTGAGTCTCTGGAGCAGGGTGAGAAGACCTCCATCAGCCTCGGGAAAACATCGGACAACCTCTGGGGGCTGAAAGGCAAGATCCCATTCGAGGGGGCCGATGCAACAGCTCTCGAAGTCAATCCAGCACAGTCCCGCCCTGGTCTTGATCCGGTTTCCATTGTGTGGCTCGCCATGCAACCGGCGCCCGTCGAGGCGGACATCTTCGAGCGCACTGAGCGCGACGTCGTACACGTCACGGAGAAAGGTACGGTCTTCCAACGGCAGAGCCGCCATCACCGCGTCGTTGTCGAGCACCTCGCGGGCCTTCACCAGCATCGCGCTGAACGGAGGCAACGCAACCTCAGTCTGATCCAAGGCCGCGTGAAGGCCGCAAAGTGACGCAGCGAGTTCTGGCGCTGGCACGTCGGTCCGGTCCGAGCCTTCAAGTCTCTCCCAGAAGGTCACGACGAACCCGGTCCCGGCATGCGTGACCGGGAACGTTGCCGGCATGGGGCGCGCGATCTCCGCATGCAATGCGGCGAGTTCGGCCGCCACCGCGTACTCAAGGCGGAGATCGACCTGCGAATGGGCTCGCACCGCAACCTTTGCAACGACAGGCTCGGGGCGTAGCCAGACCACCGTATTGTTTGTCTCTTGCAGCAAGAGAGGATCAGGAGAGATGATCCCGAACTGTCTCGCCACCTCCGTCGCTGCCCCGACGGCCGATGTCATGCTGAAAGCGTCGCACAGACGTGCTCCGATGGCGAGCGCTCCGGAACGAAGCGAGAACGGCGGCGCGACGGCAGCCGCCTGAGGCGGCTCCTTCAAGTCCGACCGTCAGACCCTCGCTCCGCCCACCGAGTCGAGCTCCAGGAGATCGACGATGTACAGCTCTTCCTCTGACAGACCCACGAATTCGACGCCCGCCCGGACGATTCCATCCGGGCCGGCTTTCGCGTTTCGCACCTCACCCGTGAGCGTGATGTCGATGGAGTCACCAACGGGAAGACGCACGGAGATGCGACGACCCACGACGTCGACCGAATCCGGGTGGCGAAAATCCATCCCCACGCCGAGCGCCGAGAAGTCGAAGACCCCGCAGTCCCGCCGGAGGTCGGAGGAATCGCCCTCGACATGGCACGTGCCCATCCACACGGCGGATTGGCGTTCTATTCGTCGTCGATCCTCCATTGTCCATCCTCCAGATACGGCACCGCGTCGACTCCCGGACGCGACGCGCCCTGCGATCAGTGTCGACCGAACTCCGGTTCGGCTTGAACGCGGCCCCCCGGGAGTCAGAACCGAAGAGACAGCGTCGGCCAAGGGAGAGTGGCACCCGGGGCGCCTGTAACCTGAGCCCGCGTCCGTGACTGCAGAAAGGAGGTCGATCGATTGCCTGCGTGCTCCCGCTGCCTGGTTGAGGTCCCCCCGGGAACTGCTCTGTGCCCCAAGTGCGGTGCCGCCATCAGGCCGCCCATCGCGTTGCGTCCGAAGCCGAAGCCGGTCGGGAAGTCGCGTCAGCGGCTGAACGCCCTGAGCAGAAGAGATCGGATCGTCGGCCCCGCAACCTTGGTCCTCCTTATTTCGTTCTGGCTGCCCTGGTACAGCTTCGGTCCCTTCTCCTTTGATGGGCTCGGCGTTCACGGCTGGTTGTTCATCGCGGTGCTGGACTCCATCGTGCTCGTGCTCTACGTCCTGATCACCGCCTTCGGCGTCGGCGACCTCGCAGAACAGGGCCGACTGTCCAAGGACCAGCTCCTGGCCCTCCTCACGGGAGTCAACCTTGCCCTCGTGGTGCTGGGCTTCGTGCTCAAGCCGGCCGGCTTCAGCTGGTCGTGGGGCGCCTATCTCGCACTGATCGCCGCCATCGTGGCCTTCCTGCCCTTTGGCATTCCCCTCATTCAGGCCCAGCGCCAGCGCTGATTCTCGCGCCCATCTGCGGGACGTGGCGCTGACCGCCCGTCCGTTCTGCGCGCAGCACGGACGGGCCTGTTGTCGGGTCAGGCGGAGTGAGGTCCCTGGGCCCGCAGCCCGTCACACACGATGGTGAGAAGGTCGCAGGCCGGCGCAGCGTCGGTGTGCGCGGTTGCCTGGCACGTCGCGCCGATCAAGGAAAGCACTGCAATCGGCGTCACGTCCGGCCGGACCGCACCCACTGCCTGCGCCCGCTGCAGGAGCACACCAATGGCTTCGTGCAAACCCTCCTTCACCGGCGCGGCCGCCTCCTCGAACTCCACTCCGGCGCCCATGACCGCGACCATGAGGTCACGCTTGGCCACGCCCTCCTCGACGACGTGCGTCAGGAAGTCGAAGAACGCGGCCTTCGGATCGTCGGCCTCCGCCAGCGCCTGGGCGTCCAGAGTCAGTGCAGAGAGCCGCTCGAGCAGGACGGCCTCGCAGAGCTTCTCCTTGGTCGGGAAGTGGCGGTAGAGCGTACCCACGCCCACCCCCGCCTTCTCGGCGATCAGGTCGACCGGGACCTCTATGCCCTCGACGGCGAAGACGTTCTCGGCGGCCTCCAGAATGCGGGCCCGGTTACGCAGGGCGTCCGCCCGGAGGGGGCGCGCAGGGACGGCGGCCGGCTCGTCACACCCCGCCTCTACTTTCGAAGTCAGGTCCACGGAAATCTCTCCTCCCCCCATTGACAAACGGAACTCAGGTTCCGTATAGTCTAAATGGAACCAGAACTCCGATTCCGATTGTAAGCGATCTCAGCCCAGATAACTAGACCCTTCCAGGTCAAGGCGGCGGGCGGAACAGTCGGCACGGAACCTCTTTGGACACGGAGACCACCATGACAACGACACTCGACCTTCCGGGCCTGGCAAACGAGCCGGCGCCCGATCTCGATCCCAAGCGCTTTCGGGCCCTGGCGATCATCGCCGTGGCCCAGCTGATGGTGGTGCTCGACGCCTCGGTGGTGATCATCGCCCTGCCGTCCGCCCAACGGGCTCTGCACATCTCGACGGCCAACCGCCAGTGGATGCTGACGGCTTACACGCTGTCCTTCGCCGGCCTGCTCCTCCTGGGCGGCCGGATCGCCGACTACTTCGGTCGCAAACGGATGTTCGTCATCAGCCTGGTCGGCTTCGCCGCCGCCTCCGCCCTGGGTGGACTGGCCGAGAACTCGGCCATGCTCTTCAGTGCCCGTGCCCTGCAGGGGGCATTCGCCGCGATCATGGCGCCTGCAGCCCTGTCGCTGCTCACCGTGGCCTTCACCGAGCCCAAGGAGCGGGCCCGCGCGTTCGCCGTGTACGGCGGCATCGCCGGCGGCGGAGCGGCCATAGGCCTCATCCTCGGTGGATTCCTGACCGAGTTCGCCTCGTGGCGCTGGACCCTCCTGATCAACGTGCCGATCGCCATTGTGGCGGCCGTGGCGGCCTTCCGCTCCATTACCGAGAGCCGGGCCTCGGCCAACCACGGCTACGACATCCCCGGCGCCGTGACCGTGACCGGTGGGCTGCTCGCCCTCGTCTACGGCTTCACAAAGGCTGGGACCGACGGCTGGGGCTCGTCCGTGACGGTCATGCTGTTCGCCGCGGCCGCCGTCCTCCTGGTGGCCTTCGTGGTCATTGAGCAGCGGGTGCAGCACCCGCTGCTGCCTCTCCGGGTGGTCCTCGACCGCAATCGTGGCGGGTCCTTCCTGGCCTCGCTGCTGGTGGGCACCGCACTCCTCGGGACCTTCTTGTCGCTGACCTATTACTTCCAGGGCACGCTGCACTACTCGGCCCTGAAGTCCGGGTTCGCCTTCGTGCCGTTCTCCGTCGGCATCATCGCCGGAGCCACGCTGGCGAGCCGCCTGCTGCCCCGCTTCGGGCCACGGATCGTCATGACCGGCGGGCTCCTGCTCGGCATGGCCGGATTGTTCCTCTTCGCCACGCTCAGCGTGAGCTCCTCCTACCTGACCGTCGTGCTCCCGGCCGAGGTCATCGTGAGCCTGGGCATGGGCCTGTCGTTCGTGGCCATGAGCAGCACGGCCCTGATCGGGGTGAGCCCGCAAGATGCCGGTGTGGCCAGCGCCCTGGTCAACGCCACCCAGCAGACCGGCGGCACCATGGGCGCCGCCCTGATCAACACGATCGCCACGAGCGCCACGGTCTCCTACGTCGCCGCCCATGGGAAGTCGGTGGCCTCGCTCACCGCGGGCTCCATCCACGGCTATACGACGGCCTTCACCTTCAGCGCCATCGTGCTGGCGGTGGCCGGCGTGAGCGCCTTCGTCCTCATCCGACGGGGCCGACCCGACGTGGCGGACGCCGTCACGGAGGATGAGTCGACGCTGGTGCTGGCCCCCGTCTGAGCACGCTTCCGGGCTGGACGCGCCGTTGCCGGGCGCGCCGGCCCGGACCGGGGGTTCAGTCGGCGATGATCTCTATGGCGTACTCGGGACAGTTGGCCACCGCGAGCCGGGCCTTCTCCTCGAGTTCAGCCGGGATCTCGTCCAGGATCACCGACGCCTGCCCGTAGTCGTCGACGTCGAAGATCTCGGGCGCGAGGCCATAGCAGCGGGCGTGGCCCTGGCACTTCTCGGGGTCGACGCGGATCTTCATGGGAATACGACGGGCAGGATACGTGGTCCACGCACCTGTCCGCCCGCCCAGGTGATGTCCGCGCCTTCGGCCAGTGAGAATTCCGGCAGACGGGCCATCCACTCTTCGAGGGCCACCTGCAGCTCCATGCGGGCCAGATTCGACCCGGCACAGCGGTGGATACCCGAGCCGAAGGCAACGTGGCGGTTGTGGGCCCGGTCCAACTGCACGACCTCGGGGTGCTCGAACGCCTCCGGGTCGCGGTTGGCCGCCGGGAAGTTCATCAGGACCTTGTCGCCCGCCTTCATGGGACAGCCGTTGTACTCAATGTCCTCGGTGACTTCACGGGCCATCGTCACCGGGGCGTAGGCCCGCAGGAGCTCTTCGACCGCCGTCGACATGAGTTCGGGCTCGGCGGCCAGGCGCTTGCGGTCGTCGGGGTGTGCCGCCAGGTGCCACAACGAGGAGCCGATGGCGCTCCACGTCGTGTCCACCCCGGCTATCAGGACGAGCGCCGCCATGCCGAGCACGATGCCGTCGTCGACTGGCTTCCCGTCGACCTCGGTGGTGAGCAACTCGCTCAGGAGGTCGTCTCCCGGGTTTCGGCGCCGCTCCTCCAGCTGAACCAGGAAGTAATTGAGGAGGCCCTCGGCCCCGTGCTGGCGCCGCTCGGCGTCATCGGCGAACTCGAGCACGTCGCGCACCCAGCCGGTGAAGGTGTCGGACAGGTCGGTGGAGACACCGAGGATCCGGGCGATGACCCGTACGGGGATCTGCTGCGCGTAGTCGGCGGCGGCATCGGCGCGACCGTTGTCTGCGAACTTGTCGAGCAGGCCGCGACACAGCTCGCGCGTGAGCGGCACGTAGCTGTCGACCCGCGTGTGCGAGAACCATGGCAACAGCAACCGACGAGTCCACGTATGCAGCGGCGGGTCCGCCGAAATGGGCGGCAGGCCGTACTCGAGGTTGGGTCCGTCGAAGTTGGCGTTGGGGTCCTCGTCCTCGTCGCCGGGGATGACAGCCACCTTGAGTGAACTGAAGTGCGCGATGTCATGGGCGATGGCAGTGACGTCGTCATAACGGGTGGGCAACCAGCTGCTCTTGCGACGGTCGGTGTGTGCGATGGGGCAGCTCCCCCGTAACTCGTCCCAAATGCTGAACGGATCCGTGACATAGCGCGGGTCGAGGACGTCGAAGTCAGTTGCCCAGTCCTGCACGGGCGCGGTATGTGACATGGGACCCCCTTGGTGCTTCTTCAGGCCACCCGGATTCCTGCACCCTAGTGCGGAGTCGCGGGTCGTCCGCGGCCGGTCCGGGATTCTGACCGCGTCCTCAGCGGCCGCGCAGTGCAGCCACACACTGGTCGCGCAGGCTCCTGGCACGGCAGAGCGCCGGGTTGCACGCAGAGCAGGAGCCGACACGATATGACTGGAAGGACAGTGCAGAAACCCTCCGGAGGCGGCGGCGTCGAACTGCCGAGACCTCGCCGCAGCTCCCGCTGGCGCTGGTCCCGTCCGCGGCGGGCCTTCACGGCAGGCGGCGTCTTGGCCGCCGTCCTCGGCTTTGGTCTCGCCACCGGCGCCAACGCCGGCGCGGCCACCACCGCGTCGGGGAACACGGGCACCTCGGCGCACGGGCGTCCTCCGGGTGGGATGGCCCGGCCCACCGTCTCGGGGAGGATCAGTGCGCTCGCAGGCGATGACATCACGGTGGAGACGAACGCCAACACGTCGGTCACCGTCGTCTTCGGCTCGAGCACGACGTTCAAGGCGAATCCGGGCCCGAGCGGGGGGACCACGTCCAGCGCGTCCGCGCTCAAGGTGGGTGCCTACGTCGGGGTGTGGGGCACCAAGGACAGCGACGGCACCGTCACGGCGACGACCGTCAGGATCGGCCGTCCGCCGCAGATGGGCAAGGGCGGACCCGGTGGTGGACCCGGTGGTGGAGCGGGCAGGGGCGGCAACCCGCCGTCCGGCGCCTAACGCGTGACGCGCCGCCCCGCGCGCAGCACCTCGTACTGGCGGTCCTCATCGGCGGCCACCAGTCGCTGCGTCGCACCGCCTGGTTCAGGCCGGAGCACGGCGGCCCCGTCCGGCGCGTATTGCACGATGTAGGCCTTGCGCACCTCGTCGGTCCGGTTGGGGCCGGTCGAGTGCGGCGTCAAGGAAGAGAACACCACAATGCTGCCGGCCTGCACCGGCACTGCGACGGCGTCCGCCGGGTCGCGCAGGCAGACGAAGCCGATGTCGGAGTACTGGTGGGCCAGGGTGCCGCGCCGGTGCAGCCTCGGCACCACCCACGGGCACCCGTTCTCCTCCGTGGTGTCGGTGAGCGCCACCCAGCAGGTGAGGTACTGCTGCGGCTCCACGAAGGCGTACCCGTTGTCCTGATGCCACGGGAAGGGGGACTCGGTCCCGGGCTTCTTGTAGACCGCCTGGTCCCAGTACAGCCGGACGTCGGGCCCCAAGAGGTCGGCGCAGACTCCGGTCAGCAGCGGGGAGCGTGTGAACTCCCGCAATGCGGGCGACTGCAGGACCAGGTGGGTCGTGAAGGTGATCTCGTCGGCGCGGGCAATGAAGAAACGCCCGCCCTCCAGCTCGCGTAGCGCGTCGGCCCCGCGTTCCTCGAAGGGATCGATGGCCGCGATGAGCGCTTCCACCTCGGAGGCTCCGAGCGCGTCCTCCAGCACGAAGAACCCGTCCTCGTCGTACTGGCGGGCCTGCGCCTCGGTGACGGCCCTGAACGGCCCCGTGTGCTCGTCCCATTCGAAGGACACGTTGAGCTGGTGGGCCGCCGGCGCCGGCACGCCTACATTCCGCCAAACGAAGGGTCGCGTCGTTCCGCTGCGGCGCGCACGCCCTCGGCGAAGTCGGCCGTGTCGCGCAGCCGGGTCTGCTCGGCACACTCGTGCTCCATGGCGAGGCGCGCCTCCTCCACCAGGCCCTGGCGCAGCGTGGCCCGGATGGAGCGGACGGCCAGCGGGCCCGCCGCCGCCAACTCCTCGGCGTAGCCGATCGCCCCCGCCAGCAGATCGTCCTCCTCCGCCAGTCGGTCACACAGACCGAGCGCCAACGCCTGCTCGCCGCCGATGCGACGCCCCGTCAGCAGGAGATCCGCTGCGGCCTGGCGACCGACCGTGGCCGGCAAGGTCACCGTCAGTGCGAAGCCGTGGTGGAACCCCAGGCGGGCGAAGTTGGCACTGAACCGGCTCTGCGCGGTCGCCACGCGGAAGTCGGCCGAGAGGGCCAGCCCGCAGCCGCCGCCGATGGCGGCTCCTTGCACCGCCGCCACGACGGGCAGCGGGGCGGCAAAGAGGCGCAACGCCGCGCGGTACAGCGCGGCGATGTCCTGCCCGGCGTTGCCGGCGAAGTCGAGCCCGGCGCAGAAGTGCCGACCCTCCGAGGCCAGCACGAGCGCCCGGCACCAACCCGAACGGTCCAGATCCTCGTAGGCCGTTGCCACGTCCTCAATGAGCCCGGTGTCGAAGTAGTTGTTGGGCGGCCGTTGCAGGCGCACCACCGCCACGTGCGCCCCCTGTTGCTCCACGCTGACGTCGGTGCCGCTCACAACGCGATGTCCTCCAGGCTGCGCCAGTAGATCACTGCTTCCTGACCCTCGACGGCGTTGGGGATCCGGCCGACCTCGTCGAAGCCGAGTTGACCGTACATGGCGCGGGCGGGATTGGACTCGAAGACCAGGTTGAACATCATGGCGTCGAAACCGAGACGGCGTGCCTCGTGGAGCGAGTGCTCCACCAGCGACCGCCCCACTCCCGTGCCCCGGTACGGCGCCACCACGAAGTAGCCCGCGTTGGCGATATGGGCGGCCCGACCCACGAAGTTGGGCTTGATGTACGACGCCCCAATGAGATATCCGCCGAAGCGGGCCACGGATACGGCCGCAGACCGTCGGATCCAGTAATCGTCGAAATCCTCCCGGGTGAGCGGTGGTTGCTGGGGGAATCCCTCGCCCGCGCCGACAATGCGGCTGAATGCCGTGTACAGCTCGTCGTGGTCGTCGGGCGCCGCCTGGCGGATCTCTACGGGCACGGCACCCACGGTAGTGGTGGCCACCCGTGAATCGACTGATCGCACACGTGATGCAGCGATGCCGGGTCAGGCCGAACGGGTTACGCGTTGGTCCCGAACCCTGCGGTCCCGATCCCGGGCCGCACTGCCTCAATGGGGTCGCGCAGGTCGTCGATGTAACCCAGCGCGTACGCCCCCCGGTCGTAGCCCATGACTCGGAGCAGGTCCGTCGGCAGTGTCTCGGCCACCTCGCGGGGCACCGAGAGGTACTGGTTCTCCTCCTGGCGCAGCCACGCCACGTTGTAGGTGATGTTGAGGCCGATGCGTGCGGCATCTGACCGATTCGCCCCACCGCCGTGGTACACGCTCCCCGAGTAGAAGAGGACCGAGCCCCGGGCCATGGTGGACGGCTCCGTGTCGTCAGGACCGAAGGACAGCCGGTCTTCGCGTAGGTTGCTGCCCGGCACCACGCGGGTGGCGCCGTTCTCCTCCGTGAAGTCCGTCAGCGCCCAAATGGTGTTGCACTGGACCTCGTAGCCCGCGGGGAAAGGGAAGAAGTCGAAGGCCCACTGATCGCGGTGGATGGGCTGCGGCGTCTCCCCCGGCCCGATGGCGATCGCCTGGGTCAGGTGCAACTGGATAGTGGTGGCATGACCCAAGAACGTGCGGGCCGTGCCGAGGGCCAACGGGTGCATGACGAGCTCGCGGCACCCGGGTGAGCGCGCGATCAGCGAGCCGGTGCGCCGTGTCCGGTCGCCGCTGAAGTCGTCCGGCCCGGTGGGGGTGGCGTCCAGGTACGGACGCAGCTCGGACTCGATGCGCTGCAGCAGTGCCTCGGGGGCCACGCCGTCCACGATGGCGGCGCCGTCGCTGCCGACAGCCGCTGCCACCTCGTCCGGGCTGGCGTCACTCGTCAGATGGACGATGGGCACGCTCCATCCTCCCCAACGCCCGCCGGCGCGGCAACTCGCCCGGCCCGGCGTCGACGATCCGTCCGGGTCGGCCGCTTGCGTGATGTCGGCCGCTCGCGTCGGACCCCCGTGCGGGCCGAGGGGCCGGTGACGGGAGCGTCCTCGTCCTAAGGACCAGGGAAGACGCCGCGCAGCCCATTGAGCAGCGCGGCGTCACCCCTGAATGGAGGGGTGTGGTCGGGATCGAGCCGGCCGTAGACCAGCCGGCAGAAGGCCTCGGCGGGAAGCTCGAGGTCAGGCTGCTGCCCGGGATCGCCGGCCCCCACTGCCACGCCGTCGGTCGAGAGGCGCAGCGCGATGTCACGTCGGGGGCCGGTGGTGTGGATGGCGATCGTGCGCTCCTCGCCATTCGGTCTCCCGGTGAACCGCGCAATGAGCGAGAGGTTGTCGATCACGAGAGCCGTCGCGTCCTCAGGCAGACCGACCGACCCGTCCAACATGACCGCGATGTCCCAGGAGTGGAAGGTGTGCTCGTTGAGCCGCAAGCCGACGAGCTCGTCGAACCCGAGGCTGAGCGGACCCATGGGGAAGGTCAGCCGCTCCCGTTCGGAGTCGTCGACCCCCTCGTAGGCCTCCATCAGCGCCTCGTCGGCCTCGAGGGCCTCGTCGGCCTGGGCCCGGGGGGTCTTGGCGTTCCACTCGTCCCACACCGAGGGGTTGAATCCCTCCGGCGTCGTGGTGCCGGCCCGGACGTCCTGCAGTCCGCGCAACGAGATGACTGCGCCTGAACCGAGATGCGACAGCACCTGGGCGATCGACCAGTCGTCGCAGTAGGACGGCGAGACGATTTGCGCGTCGTCCAACCCACTGGCGAGGTCATGCAAGCGTCCGACTGAGGCGCGCAGCGCGCCGACGGGAGTGTCCATGCGAGCGGTCTACCTGCTGGCGGACCACTCCGATGCGTCGAAACCGTGGGACCGCCGACACCACTGGAGGCAGCACCGCCCGGTATTTAACTTGACAGCTAACTAACTTTTTGGTTAACTACGTGTCCATGAAGACGCTCGCCGACGACACGCTCACTGCGGCGTTCGCCGCGCTGGCCGACCCCACCCGACGCGCCATCGTGAGCCGCCTGGCCCGGGGCGACGCCACCGTGACGGAGCTGGCCGCCCCATTTGCCATGTCGCTGCCGGCTGTCTCCAAGCACCTCAAAGTGTTGGAGCGCGGCGGCCTTATCTCGCGCCGGCGCGACGCCCAATTCCGACCCTGCCACCTGGAAGCCGGCGCGCTCGACGGCGCATTGGACTGGATCACGACGAACCGGCGCCTGTGGGACGAGCGCTTCGACAAGCTCGACACCCTGCTGGCCGACCTGCAGCCGGTCAAGAAGCGAACGGGGCGCGCGCGTGGCTGAGCACGGCGAGCTGCGCTTCAACCGCGTCTTCGACGCGCCGCGCGAGCTCGTCTTCGCGTGCATGACCGATCCCGAGCATCTCGCCCACTTCTGGGGGCCGAAGGGGGTACGCGCGCCGCGGGACCGCATGACCGTCGACGCCCGGCCTGGTGGAGTCTTCGAGACCGTCATGGTCAACGATGCCGACGGGAGCGAGTACCCGACCCGGGCCGTGTACGACGAGGTGCGCGCCCCCGAGCTGTTGGTATGGACCGAGTCGCATTCGGGGATGCGGGTGCGGTCCGAGTTCATCGCGCTCGGCCCGCAGCGCACCGAGGTCAGAATCCACCAGACCTACGTCCCCGAGGCGTTCCTGGTTCCCGAGGTCCGGGCGGGCTTTCTGTCGTCGCTCGACCGCTTCGAGGCCTATCTCGCCGAGCTGGCCGCATGAGCGTGGGCACCGCACAGGACATCGCCGAGGAATATGGCGCACTCGCCGACCTGCTGGAAGCGGCCGGGGACGAGGTGTGGGAGTCACCCTCGCTGTGCGAGGGCTGGCGCACCCGCGAGGTGGTGGCCCACGTGACGATGCCGGTGCGCTACGACGGCCCCGCGTTCATGGCGGAACTGGAGTCCGCCGGTGGGGACTTCACGCGTCTCTCCAACGAGGTGGCCGCGCGTGACGGCGCGCTCCCCGCGGCCGTGCTACTGGGCGGCCTCCGCTCCCCCGTGTTGCACGAGTGGCAGCCGCCGGGAGGCGGCGTGGAGGGCGCACTGATCCACTGCGTCATTCACGAGCTCGACATCGTGGAGGCCGGGTCCCTGGCGCGGGGCGTACCCGACGACCGCATCCGCTCGGTGCTCGAGCTGGTGCTTCCGGACGACGGCGGCACCGCCGGTGCCGGTGCGAACCTGTTCGGGGTCGATTTGAGCGACGTGGAGCTCCGAGCGGACGACCTTGACTGGGCCTCGGGCGCGGGTGCACTGGTGACAGGCCCGGCGCAGGCGCTGGCCCAGGCCGCCTGCGGCCGCCTGCTGCCTCCGGGTCGCCTGCGCGGCGCGGCGGCAGCTCGCTTTACGCAGTCGTAAAGGGCTGCGCCAGCTGGCGGGCCACCAGGCGCGCCGGAGCCGAGCGGGTCGTCACGTGGTCGGCCTGCTCCACCGGGACGGGCCGACCGTGGCGCAAGGGGCAGACCCCTTGATCGGGAAGCGGGCCATGCCGGCAAGCACGTCCCACACCGTGAACACGACGCCGAGGTTGGCGTCCTGTACGACGAGAGGGGCGGGTGGGATTCCCCGCGACCGACTACCCCGAGGTCTCGGGGGGAGCAGGCGGGGCCGCGCCGTCGCGCCAGGTGCGCCACGCCTGGTAGCCCCCCGCCAGATCGGCGGCGTCGGTGAAACCCAATGCGCGCAGCGAGTCGGCCGCCAGACTGGAGGCGTAGCCGGCCGAGCACACCACCACGACAGGCTGGTCGTAGTCGCTGACCTCGGGGAGCGCGTGGTCGCCGGTCAGGTCGAAGCGCCACTCGAGCACGTTGCGCTCCACGATCAGCCCGAAACCGAGCTCACCCTCGCTGGCCCGTTGGGCCGCGGGCCGGATGTCGACTACCAGCGCACCGTTGGCCAGGAGCCCTTCAAGCTCCTCCGGCTCGACCCGCCGGATTCGTCGGCGCGCCTCGGTCAGCAGATCGTCGGCGCTGCGTGCGGTCACCGGGAGGCCGCCGCCGCTCCGCCTGTCCCGACCTCGAGGTCGTCATCGAATTCGCCGCTGCCGTCGGCGGTCCACGCCACTCCGCGCACGACGAGTTGTCCTCCGTCGACCTCGTAGAACGTCATGGTGGTCAGGGCCGGGCTGTAGACGTGCAGGCTCAGCGCGGGCCCGTCCGACTCGTTGGTGACATCGTGCACGTGCCCGGCGCCGAATCCGAGCGTGGCGCCTTCGCGGAGCTCGTGGCGGTCGAGCGAGAGCCGGCCCGTATCGTCTCGCCAGGGCACGGCCTCTACGAGGGACCCGCTGATCACGCTCACTGCTCCGGTCGAACGGCCATGGTCATGGAGCTCCACTTTTCCTCCGCTCGGCCAGGCGATCAGCCAGGCGTCGAAGTCAGCCGTCCGGGCCATCAGCCGCCACGACCGCCGCTCCATGTCGAGTGCGCCGGGCCAGTGGACGGCGGGGGCCAGGCGGCTCGCCACCTCCTGGGCGTTGATGTGAGGGTGCCGCCATGACAGCGCCGCCCCGCCCCCCTCGCCCGGCGTCGTCGGACGACGTCGGGCCGTGGGAACCATCCGGCAGAGAATAAACCCTAAATCCGACTAAGTCAATCGTATTTAGGGTTTTTGGGGCTCCCTCCCTGGCCGGAGGGTCAAAACCGGACAAGATGGCGGCGATGCCTCCCCCGGCCAGGCCCGAAGCCGCAAGACAGCGGCGCGTCGTCCCGACATGAAGGTCATGGGGACCGCCGCGCCTGCCGCTGCCGCCACGACGTCCGTTCCCGACGTCGGCCACACGACCTGGAGCCAGCGCGTCCGCTCGCTGGTCCTCGGCCCGCACGGCGGCGGCACCACCCGGCGGCGCGCCTCGGACGCCGTGCGCGTCGGCATCGCCGCCGTGCTGGTGGTCATCTGCGTCCCGCTGGTACAGGCCAACACCGCGGTCGAGATCCACGTCACCGAGCTCATCACTCCCCCGCCGACGGGTATGCAGTGGCTGATCACCGCCCTCTGGTTCGTGGGGTCCATCGGCGTCACGGTGGCCCTGGTCCTGATCGGCCTGCTCGTGCCCAGACTCACTGCCGTGCGGCAGATGGGTGTCGCCGGGTTGGCTGCGCTCGTCGTCTGTCTCTTGCTGGACGCGCTGTTGGGCCCCGCCGCCGGTCGCCCGCCCATTCCGGAGTTCTCGGGCTTCGACCCGCGCTTCCCGATCCTGCAGTTGGCCGTCGCCACCGCCGTTGCGTTGGCGGGCTTGCCCTACCTGAGTCGGCCCATGCACCGCATCGTCATCGGTGCCATCGCGCTCGCCGGGCTCTGTGCGGTCATCGGCTCCTACGGGCTGCCGCTCGGTGTCATCGCCGCCGTGATCGTGGGGTGGGGCACCGCGGCCGCCTGCCATCTGGCCATGGGCGCGCCGAACGGGCTCCCGTCCGCCTCGGAGGTGACCGCCGCCGTGCGAGACCTCCGGGTCGAGGTGGTCGGGCTGAGCTCCATGGAGCGCCAGGAGTGGGGCGTGGCGTCCTTTGCTGGCGCCGATCCTGACGGGCGAACGATCGAACTGGCCGTCTACGGGCGTGATGCCGCCGACGCGCAGTGGCTCCGCAAGGTCTGGCGCTTCTGCATCTATCGCGACTCGGGACCGACGCTCATGGTCAACCGGCTCCAACAGGTGGAGCACGAGGCCTACCTGACCTTTCTGGCCGCCCATGCCGGCGCGCGCGTGCCCGAGATCGTGGCAGCCGGGCGGTGCGGGCCGGCGCACGACGCCGCTCTGATCACCCAGCTGCCCGAAGGACGCCGGCTCTCCCAGCTGGAGGGAGTGGATGTCAGCGACGGTGAGGTCGACGGCTTCCTGCGCTCGGTGCTCGTGCTGCGCCGGGCCGGGATCTCGCACGGCGCGCTGAGCCCGGAGACCGTCCTCTCCACGCCCCAGGGCCCGCTGCTGCGCGATTTCCGGCGCGCCTCGTCGTCGGCGCCTCCCATGCGCACCGACCGTGACCTCGCCGCAGCGGTAGCGACCGCGGCGGTTGTGGTCGGGATCGAGCGCGCCGTGGCGTCCGCCTGTCGCGTCCTCGACACCGAGACCGTGGAGGCGGTCCTGACGCGCTTGCAGCGCTCCACGCTCGACCCCGAGACCGAGCGCATGGCCCGGTCACAGAAGGGCTTCCTCAAGTCGCTGCGCGAGGCGCTGGCATCGGCCGCCGGGGTCGAGGTGCCCAAGCTCGTCGAGGCGAAGCGGATCAGCTGGCCCAACCTCTTGATGGTGGTGGGGAGCCTCGTCGGCCTGTGGCTGATCATCGGCGTCCTCACCGAGGCGTCGGGCTCATTGAGCGTCATCCGCGACGCAGCCCTGCCGTGGGTCGCCGCTGCCTTCGTCCTGGGCCAGCTGCCCGTGGTCACGGGGGCGTGGGCCCTGACCGGCGCGGTGATGGGCCCGCTGCCCTTCGGGCGGTGCGTCGCCCTGGAGACCTCCAACATGTTCACGTCGTTCGTCGGCGGTGACGCCGCCGTCTTCGGCGTGCGTGTGCGCTTCTTCCAGCGTCAGGGTTTGGACGCGCCGGCGGCCATCAGCTCGGGGGCGATCGCCGGCACCGCGAGTTGGGTGGTCAAGGGCGCGCTGTTCCTGATCTGCCTCCCCTTTGCGGTGGGCGACTTCCACAAGCCGACCTCCGGCGAGAGCGGGAGCCATGAGGACATCGTGTGGATCATCCTGCTCGTCGTCCTGGTCGTTGCCGTCCTCGTGGCCGTGGTGACCCTGGTGCCCCGGGTGCGGCGGATGGCGAACGAGAAAGCCCGGCCGCACCTGGTCACCATCTGGAAGGACGTCAAGGCGATCGCGGTGGAGCCCCGCAAGATCTTCTATGTCCTGGGCGGGTCCCTGGGCAGCCAGGTCCTCATCGCGTTCTGCCTCGGGGCGTCCCTGCACTCGGTGGGCGAGCACGCCAGCTTCGCCACCCTCATTGTGGTGCTGACCCTGGCCGCCATGATCGGTGGCGCCGTTCCGGTCCCGGGCGGCGCCGGCGTCATAGAAGTGGGCCTCATCGCCGGATTGACCGCCGCCGGCATCCCGCAGGACCAGGCCGTGGCGGCCGTTTTCATCGAACGATTCTGCACCGCGTACCTGCCGCCGATCTGGGGCTGGGCCACCCTGGTCTGGATGCGCCGCAGCGACTACATCTGAGTCGGCAACTGCGCGTGAACTGATTCACAAGCTCCGAAGCGGCCACGCGCCGGCATCTGTTGCATTTTCATAGTGCTCCGGTGTCGAACGCTGTAACGTCCAGGGAATGCCGGGGGGCTGGGTTGGCATGACGGATCACTGGACGCGCGTGACGGGCGCACGCACCGACCCCCACACCGGATAGGCAGCCCGGTGGCCGCGGTCACCGAGTCCCCGGCAACCCCCTCCGAGCAGGAGGGCGCGCCCGGAGACGCGGCACCGCTGCTGGTCGTCAACGAAGTCACCGTCGGATTCGGCGGCCTGCTGGCGCTCGACGACGTCTCCATGGCAGTCGGTCACGGTGAGGTTGTCGGGGTCATCGGACCGAACGGCGCCGGCAAGACGACCCTCTTCAACGTCATCAGCGGATTCGTGCACCCGAGCTCGGGGACGGTCGCCTACCGCGGCAGCGTCCTGCGCCGGCACCATCCTCATGACCTGGCGAAGCTCGGCATCGCCCGCACCCTGCAGGGCGTCGGCCTCTGTCCTGGTCTGACCGTGCACGAGAACGTGATGCTCGGCGCGGAACCGAGACTGCACGCTGACCTCGGGTCCGCGTTCCTGGGCATCTGGCGCTCCAGCCGGGAGGAGCGCACCGTGACGGCGCGGGCGATGGCGATCCTCGACGAGCTCGGCGCGGCCGATTACGCCCGCCGGATGCCCGCCGCGCTCCCCTATGCCATACAGAAGCGCACCGCGCTGGCCCGCGCACTCATGGCGGAACCGCAGCTGCTGCTCCTCGACGAGCCGGCGAGCGGGCTTTCGGAGGGCGAAATGGACGCGTTGGGATCGATGGTCCGCGGGCTGACCGAGCGCATGTCCGTGCTCCTCGTGGAGCATCACATGGACCTGGTGATGTCGGTGTGTGACCGTCTCGTCGTCCTCAACTTCGGCCAGGTGATCGCGGAAGGCACGCCTGCGGTCATCCGCTCCGACGCCGACGTGGCGACCGCCTACCTGGGCGACCCCGTCCATGAGAGCGCACCGCCCGGGCTACACGAGACCGACGATGCTTGAGGTCCGCGACCTCAGCGTGTCCTACGGCGCGGTGCGGGCACTGCGCTCGGTCTCCTTCGAGGCGGAGGCGGGTGCGGTCACCGCCGTCCTGGGGGCCAACGGCGCCGGGAAGACCACCCTCCTGCGGACCATCTCTGGACTGGTCAAGCCACTCGACGGCTCCGTGCGGTTCGACGGCGACCCGCTGTTGGGGCGCCACGTGGAGTCCATCGCGCGGCTGGGGGTGGCTCACGTACCCGAGGGTCGGGGGGTGATCGAGGAGCTCACGGTCGAGGAGAATCTCCGGCTGGCCACCCTCTGGAGCCTGCACAAGAAAGAACGCCAGGGTGCCATCGCGGAGATCCTCGAGCTCTTCCCCCGCCTACAGCCGTTCCGGCGCCGGCATGCGTCCACTCTCTCGGGGGGCGAGCGCCAGATGCTCGTGCTGGGCCGGGCCCTCATCTCCCGGCCCCGCCTGCTCCTGCTCGACGAGCCGAGCCTCGGGCTCGCTCCGCTGGTGACCGCGCAGCTGATGGCGCTGCTGCGGGAGCAGACCGAGAGCAAGGACATCACCGTGGTGCTGGTCGAGCAGAACGCCCGCAGCGCGCTGTCGGTGTCGCACCACGCCGTCATCCTCAACCTCGGCCAGGTGGTCGTCTCCGACGACGCCGCCGCTGTGGCCGCCGACGACGCACTCCGTCACCACTATCTGGGGTTCTAGCGCCGTGAGCCTGTTCCTCGACTACACGCTCGACGGCATCGCCAACGGCATGGTCTACGCCACGCTGGCGCTCGCTCTGGTTCTCATCTACCGGGCGACGCGGATCATCAACTTCGCCCAGGGGGCGGCGGGCATGCTCACCACGTTCATTGCGTTCAGCCTGCTGTCGCGCGGCCTCGGGTACTGGTGGGCCTTCGTGTTGGTGCTCATCATCGGATTCGCCCTCGGGGCGGTGACCGAACGCGTGCTGATCCGCCCGCTCCACGGCAAGTCCGAGCTGAATCCCGTCATCGTGACCATCGGGTTGCTGGTTGTCTTCGAGGGGCTGGCGGGAGCGATCTACGGCAACGCGAGCCGCGGCTTCCCGGCCGCCTTCTCCCAGCGCGGCTTGAAGGTGGGCGGGACCACCATCGCCTTCTCCCACTTCGACCTCTTCATCCTCATCGCCGTCCTCGCGCTCATGGCCGGGACCCTGGTCCTGTTCCGCTACACGGCGCTGGGCCTCCGCATGCGGGCATCGGCCTTCCACCGCGAGATCGCGCGGCTCCTCGGGGTGCGCGTCGGCATTCTGCTGACCCTCGGGTGGGGCCTGGCGGGCATCGCCGGCTCCCTGGCCGGCCTGCTGGTGGCGCCGACGAGCGCGTTCGGGCCGTACTACATGGACCTGATCCTCGTGTACGGCTTCACGGCCGCCGTCATCGGCGGCCTCGAGAGCCCCGTGGGCGCGCTGGTCGGCGGGCTCATTTCGGGGTTGTGCATCTCGTACGTCGGAGGGTACCTCGGTTCGGGCCTCGAGCCGCTCGGCGCGCTGGCCCTTCTCATGGTCGCGCTGATGGCCCGGCCCGAGGGCATCTTCGCCCGGCCTGCGGCGCGGAGGGTCTGACGTGGCCACTGTCGACCGCGTCCGCGCGCTGCGCCTGCCCCGTCAACCGCTGCTCCGCCACCTCCCCGTCGCGCTCGTCGCCGGCGTCGTGCTCTACGAGGTCACGCTGCGCCTGAACTCGTACAACGACTATCAGGTCGGGGAGATCGCCTCGTACGTTGTCGCGCTGGTCGGACTGAGCCTGCTGACGGGCAGCAACGGACAGATCTCCCTCGGCCACGGCGCGTTCATGGCGGTGGGCGCCTACACCATGGCCCTGCTGATGAACCACACCCAGGGGAACTTCATCCTCGAGCTGGCCGCCGCGACGGCCGTGGCTGCGGCAGCCGGTCTGGTGATCGGCCTGCCCGCCACTCGGCTGAAGGGCCCGTACCTGGCGGGCATGACGCTGCTGTTCGCTCTGGCCGTCCCGTCCATCGCCGACAAGTGGCCGAACACGTTCGGGGGTGACCAGGGACTGACGACGACCGTCCCGACGGCACCGGGCTCGCTGACCGCCGAGCAATGGCTGGCCCAGATTCAGATCCTCGGGGCACTGATCGTGATGGTCCTGCTGGCCAACTTGATGTGGAGCCGCTACGGCCGGGCCTTCCGGGCCGTGCGCGACGACGAGATCGCGGCCTCGCTGACGGGGATCCACATTGTGCGCACGAAGGTGATGGCCTTCACGATCAGCGCGGGGTGTGCCGGCCTCGGTGGGGCGCTGCTCGGCCTCTCGACAGGCGTGGTGAACACCGGAGAGTTCCCGCTCACCCTGTCGATCCAGCTGCTGGCGGCCATGGTGCTCGGCGGCACGGGGACGTTGATCGGCATGGTCTGGGGCGGGATCCTGCTGGTCTATCTGCCCCAGTGGTCGACCTCGCTCTCCAACGGCTTCAACCTGGGCAGCGGGGCGAACGCCTACCTCGCCACGATCATCTTCGGCGTGGTGCTGATTGTGGCGATGCTGGTGGCGCCCAACGGGATTCAAGGCGGGCTGCGCTGGCTGTGGGGCCATCGACCGCGGCCGGGTGGCTCCGTTCCCGCCGTACCCAGCGAGATCTCGACAGCGGACAAGAGCAACGCAACAGAAAGGAACAGGAGGAGCGATGCAAAGACGAGCGTGGAAGCCTAAGGGGTGGGCCCTGTGGGCCCGCGCCCTTGTTGCCGGTTGCCTCGGGCTGATGCTCGGGGTCACGCTGCTGCCGGCGACCGCGGGCGCAGAGAGCACACCCGGCGTGACGTCGACGTCCATCACCATCGGTGCGACGGTCCCCCTGACCGGCCCTGCCGCGCCGGGCTACGACGAGATCGCCCCCGCCATGAACGCGCTGTTCAGCTGGGTCAACGCGCATGGTGGCGTCGACGGCCGCAAGATCCACTACACGTACCTCGACGACGGCTACAACCCGGCCAACACCGCCACGCTGACCCGCAAGCTCGTGCTGCAGGACAACATCTTCGCCGACGTCGGGTCGCTCGGAACGCCGACTCAGTCGGCGGTGCAGGGCTTCCTGAACGCCCAGAAGGTGCCGCAGCTCTTCATCGAATCGGGCTGCAACTGCTGGAGTAACTCGAAGTTCCCCTACAGCCTCGGTTGGCAGCCCCCCTACACCGTGGACGGAAAGATCCTCGGGGCCTACATCAAGGCGAATTTCGCCGGAAAGAAGATCGGCTACCTGTCCCAGGACGACGAGTTCGGACAGGACGTCGTGAAGGGCCTCGACATGGAGATCCCCTCCTCAGACGTGGTCTCGCGACAGACCTACGACGCGGCGACGCTGGCCGGTCCGCTGTCCAACCAGATGGCGGCGCTGAAGGCGGCGGGTGCCCAGGTGGTCGTGCTGGCCACCATCCCGGCCGCCACGGCGCTGGCGATGCTCCCCGCCGCGGTCATCGGCTACGCCCCGCAGTACGTGGTGGACAACGTCGGTGCCGACGCGCCGACGGTGGGGCCGCTGCTCGCCTCGTTCACCCAGAAGGGCGGTGGAACGGCCGCCCAGGCGCAGGCGGCCGGAGGCCTGCTCAACGGGGTCATCACCGATGCGTACTTCGCCCCCGAGTCCGACACGTCCAACTCGTGGGTGCAGACGGAGAAGAAGATCCTGCAGCAGTACGCACCCTCGCTCTACGCCAAGTCGGGGCTGGACGGGAACACCCAGTACGGCATCGCGCTCGGCCTATACCTTCGTCCAGGCGCTGCAGAAGGCCGGGAAGAATCTCACCCGCCAGAGCCTCCTCGATGCCATCAACAAGGACGGGAAGAGCTTCGTGACCCCGGGGTTCGTTCCGCTCTCGTACTCGAGCTCGGTGCACTTCGGGTTCGAGGGCGAAGAGGTCGTCAAGTTGGAGAGCTCGGCCCCTCCCGCCGTCACACCGACCGGCACGTGGATCGGCAGCGTCGCCGTCACTCCGGTTGAGCAGACGAGTCCCGGTGCCGGCCCGATCCACAAGTACACCGGTCCCACCTCGGTCCCGCCCAAGAATCTGGCCGCCACCGGCTGACCGCCCGGCGTCTCCGGCGGCGGAGGGTCACCCCTCCGTCGCCGGCGCGCCCACGGCGAGGACGGGCGCACGCGAACGGTCAGCTGGTCCAGCCGTCCGTGGCGGGACTCGTCGTGGCCGTCCCCGTCCCACCCCCCGTCGCGGTGATCCCGGTCAACGACGGCATGGAGAAATAGGTGTTGGCGCACGCCAGCGGTGCCGACAGGCTCATGAGGGCGGCATCGCTCAACGTGACGATCAGGGGGTTGTTGGCCTTGCCACTCGCGGCCACCGTGAGTGGAGTCGTGAGGGTGTGGCTGCTGCCGCTCGTGGCCGTCGAGAAGTTCCAGGTGACGTCGCTCGGGGAGGTGGAGAGACAGCCCGCTTGCGTCGTCGTCAACGCGCTCGATGTGTACCCCGTGGCGTACGTCGTGTTCGTCGGCAGCTGCACGGCCGTGATGGTGACCGGGTACGGGTTGGCGTTGGCGATGCTCACCACGACGTCGCCGCTGTCGCCGGGGTCGAGCAGGTCACCTGCGGCCGGACTCGACATCGCCGTGATGGTCACCTTCGAGATGGTGGCCGACTGGGCCTCACCCGAGGAGTTGCTCGTCAGGCCAACGACCCAGTTGGTCGCGGCGTAGGCGGCCGCCCCCGCCAGCACCATGCCGAGCGTGATGGAAGCCGCCTTGAACACCCACTGGAACCGCCACGCCTTCGCATGCTGCGCCACCGCTTCCCCGCCCCGTCCGTCTCGCCCTCGTGCTGCCTCTGACCCAAACAAGCGTTTCAGAAACAACCCTGGGATGGGACTGAGATACGCGCAACCCTGGTTGTGTCACCCGAGGCCGACGGCGCCCGGAGGGCGAGAGAAGCGGCGTCAGGCGGCGAAGGGCAGCTTCATGACCTCCGCGAGATTGCCGCCCATGACCTTCGCCATCTCCTCGTGCGACAAGCCCTCGAGCTCGTCGACGTAGGACAGCGGCTCCGACATGCCTTCGATGTGCGGGTAGTCCGATCCGAACACGACGCGGTCGGCGCCCACCAGATCAATGAGGCCGCGCGGGTCCTCCTCGTGGAACGGGTGGATCCAGATGTTCCGCTTGAGCACCATGAGGGGATCCTCGTCGTAGATCGCCGGCTCGTGCGCGTACGAGCGGCCCATGGCGTCAATGAGCGGGCGCACCCACGCCGAGCCGTTCTCCACGGGGAGGATGCGCAACGTCGGGAACCGGCTCAGCAGGCCGTGCCCGATCAACGACGCCACGGTGTCGAAGATGCCCCGGCCCTGCGTGTGCGCGATGTCCATGAAGGCCGACTTGCCTCCCGCGAACGGAAGGTGCTCCCCGCCGTGGGTGCCTTCCCACTGGTTGTAGTAGCGGGTGAGGCCGTCGTCGGAGGCATGCATGCCAACCGTGACGTCCAGCTCGGTCACCCGCTGCCAGAACGGGTCGAACTCGGGGAGCGCGAACGAGCGGTAGCCCCGGTAGCCCGGCACCGGGGCGGGCCTGATGAGGATCAGCTTCGCCCCCCGCTCGACGACCCATTCGAGCTCCTTGATCGCCTCGTCGACGATGGGCAGCGTGATCACCGGCGACGCGAAGATCCGGCCCTCGTAGTTGAACGTCCAATGCTCGTGCATCCACTGGTTCAGCGCGTGGACCACGACGTGCGTGGCAATCGGGTCGTCGGCCAGGCGCTCCTCGAGCAAGCTGGCCAGTGTCGGCCACATGAGGGCACGGTCGAGGCCGAGCTCGTCCATGAGGGCGAGCCGCGGCTCGGGCGAGAAGAACGCCTCGGGCGAACGGATCGGGTCCCCCATCAGCTCGCGGCGGCTCTTTCCCTCGGGATTGCCGTACTTGAAGAGCTCCTCGGACGCACCCGGTCGGCCGACCACGTTGAAGGTCGGGTTCGGGATGTACTCGGAGATCACGTTGCGCACGGCGATTTTGGTGCGCCCGTTGACCTCCACGTACTTGATCAGCCCGGCGTACTCGGGAGGCAGGAACTTCGTGAAGGCGTCCGTCGTCTCGTACATGTGGTTGTCGGCGTCGAAGACGGGAAAGTCGACAATGGGCTTGGGCATGACCACCTCCGGGAGGACGGAACCGCAGTGCGTGGCATCCACGTGGCGAGCGGCTCGTTTTCAACTTCGACGTCAATATTACAGGATGGAGCGGAGCGGACACAATCGTGACGGTGGCGACCCCCTCCCGCCGTGGAGGCGGTATCTGGCACGAGGAGAGGGACCATGCAAAGCTTTGCATCGATGCTCCACCCGGACCGCCTCCTGCCCGCCGACCCGGGAGTCCGCCGGATCGCCCGGGCCCTGTACGACGGGACGAAGCCCCTTCCCATCGTGAGTCCCCACGGCCACTGCGACCCTGTGGCACTGGCCGACGACATCCCGTTCGACAGCCTCGCGACCGAGCTCGTGACGAAGGACCACTACATCCTGCGCATGCTGTACAGCCAAGGTGTGTCCCTCGAGGCACTCGGCGTACCCCGGCGCGACGGCACACCGGTCGTCACGGACGGAAGGCAGATTTGGCGCGAACTGGCAGCGCGTGCTCCGCTGTTCCGCGGCACGCCGTCGAAGCTGTGGCTCGACCACACGCTGCAGGAGGTGTTCGGCGTCCAGGAGCCGATCGACGCCAAGAACGCCGACGCCGTGTACGAGACGATCTCGGCCCGCCTGGCCGAAGAGAGCTTCCGACCACGTGCGCTCTTCGAACGCTTCGGCATCGCCTTCCTCGCCACGACCGACGGCGCCCTCGACCTTCTCGAACCGCATGTGCAGCTGCGTCAATCCGGTTGGGCGGGACGCGTCGTGCCGACCTTCCGCCCGGACGATGTCATCGACCCTGATCGGCCCGCCTTCCAGGCGCGCGTGGCAACGCTCGGCGAGCTGACAGGTGAGGACACCGCGACCTGGTCCGGCTACCTCGACGCGCTCCGGAGCCGGCGGGCCTCGTTCGTCGCGGCGGGCGCGACCGCTTCGGACCACGGGCACGCGTCCCCCGTCACGGCCGATCTTTCACCGACAGAAGCAGAAGCTCTGTTTACGCGCGTGATGGCGGGCAGGGGACAACCGGGCGACGCCGATTTGTTCCGCGGTCAGATGCTGGTCGAAATGGCGGCGATGAGCCTGGACGATGGTCTCGTGCTGCAAATCCACGCCGGTGCGTGGCGCGACCACAATCCGACGGTGGCGGCCCGCTTCGGCCCCGACCAGGGCGCCGACATTCCGAGGGGGGTCGACTACGTGGACGGCCTCAAACCGCTGCTCGACCGGTTCGGCAACGAGCAGGGGCTGACCGTCGTCGTCTACACCCTCGACGAGACGACCTACAGCCGCGAGCTGGCGCCGCTGGCCGGGCACTATCCGGCACTGCGCCTTGGGCCTCCGTGGTGGTTCTTCGACAGCCCCGAAGGCATCCGCCGCTTCTACCGCTCGATCGTCGAGACGGCCGGATTCGCCAACACCGTCGGCTTCAACGACGACGCCCGGTCCCTGCTGAGCATCCCGGCCCGCCACGACGTGGCCCGGCGGCTCAATGCCGGCTACCTGGCCGAGCTGGTGGCGGAGCACCGAATGTCGGAGGAGGACGCCGCGGACACCGCGGAGGACTTGGCCCTCAACCTCGCCTGTCGGGCTTTCCGGGTCGATCGATGACGCGCGTGGTGCTCGTCGGACTGATGGGGTCCGGCAAGTCCACCGTCGGCGCGCTGGTCGCCGAGCGGACCGGCAGGGCGTTCGTCGACGTCGACGTGGTCATCGCCCAGGAGACGGGCAAGACCGTCCGCGCCCTCTGGGAGGAGGGCGGCGAAGCTGCCTACCGCCACCTCGAATCGGAGGCCGTGCTGCGAGTCCTGCGCGACGACACGCCCTCGGTACTGGCAGCCCCCGGGGGTGCCGTGCTCGATCCGCGCCTGCGCGCCGCCCTCACCGGGAACCTCGTCGTCTGGCTGCGGACCAGTCCGACGACACTGGCGGCTCGGGTCCGGCCCGGGGATCACCGACCCCTCCTCGGGGACCAGCCCGCTGAGACCCTGGCCGCCATGGCGGCGGCGCGGTCGAACCTCTACGAAGAGGTGGCGACCGCCACCATCGACACTGACGGCCGCACCGCGGCGGAGATCGCGGAGGACGTCATCGGACTGCTCGCAGGCAGCCCGGCGGACACCTGACCGACGAAACGGGGACCACATGCTTCGACCACAGGACGGCAGCACCCGCGAGACCAAGCGGCTCGACGGGATCTGGTCCTTCAGCCCGGACAGTGCCGGGGTCGGTCGCTCCGAGGGTTGGTTCCGCGCCGCCCTCCCCGAAGGTCGTCGGATGCCGGTGCCGAGCAGCTTCAACGACGTGCTGGCCGATCCGCAGGTGCACGACCATGTCGGTGACGTCTGGTACCAGCGCAACGCCTTCATCCCGCGCGGCTGGGCCGGACAGCGCATCGTCCTCCGATTCGATGCCGCCACGCACCGCGCCACCGCGTGGGTCGGGGACTCCTGCGTCGGCGACCACGAGGGCGGCTACACGCCGTTCGAGATTGACGTCACCGCTTTCGTAGTGCCGGGCGAGGAGTGCCGGTTCACCGTGGTCGTCAACAACGAGCTCACGTGGGAGTCCATTCCTCCGGGAGTCGTGGAGGTGCTGCCGGACGGGACCCGACGGCAACGGCAGTACCACGACTTCTTCAACTACGCCGGCCTGCACCGCAGCGTCTGGCTCTACGCGACCCCCCGCGCGCACGTCGATGACGTGACTGTGGTCACCGACCTCGACGACGGGGTCGGTGTCGTCCGCTACGACGTCGGCGTCGCAGGAGGCGGCTCCCAGGCCGTCCGTGTGCGGCTCCGCGACGCCGGCGGCGTCGTGGTCGCCGAGGCGGAAGGGGCTGACGGTGTCCTCCGTGTGGCCGAGCCGGAGCTGTGGGGGCCGGGGCGGGGATACCTCTACGACCTGGAGGTCGAGCTCGTCGTCGTCGACGACGACGATGACGCCGTCGTCGACCGCTACACGCTCCCGGTCGGCATCCGCACCGTGCGGGTCGAGGGCACGCAGTTCCTCATCAACGACGAGCCCTTCTACTTCCGGGGCTTCGGCAAGCACGAGGACCTCAACGTGCACGGCCGCGGCCACGACGACGCGGCGATGCTGCACGACTTCTCGCTCCTCGCGTGGATCGGCGCCAACTCCTTTCGGACCTCCCACTACCCCTACGCCGAGGAGGTGCTCGAACAGGCCGACCGCCAAGGCATCGTCGTCATCGACGAGACGGCTGCGGTCGGGCTCAACCTTGGCGTCGGAGGAGGAATGTTCCTCGGTGGCCCGAGGACGACCTTCTCGGAAGAGACGGTCAGCGCAGCCACGCAGCTGGTGCACCGTCGGGCCATTGAGGAGCTCATCGCACGGGACAAGAACCATCCGTGCGTCGTCTTGTGGAGCCTGGCCAACGAGCCCGAGTCCCACACCGCCGCCGGCCGCACCTACTTCGAGCCTCTGTTCCGGGCGGCCCGGGAGGCTGATCCGAGCCGTCCGGTCGGATTCGTCAACATGATGTTCGCGCTCCCCGGCACCTGCACGGTGACCGAACTGGCGGATGTCGTGATGATCAACCGCTACTACGGCTGGTACGTCGAGCCCGGCGACCTCCTGGCGGCGGAGCGAGGTCTCGAGGCAGAGCTCCGGGCCTGGGCCGCCACGCACGCCAAGCCCATCATTGTGACGGAGTACGGAGCGGACACGATGTCGGGACTCCACACGACGGACGGCAGCATCTGGAGCGAGGAGTACCAGGTGGCACTGCTCGAGACCTATCACCGCGTCTTCGATCGCACGGAGGCAGTGGTGGGCGAGCACGTCTGGAACTTCGCGGACTTCGCCACGGGGCCGTCCTTCATGCGTGTCGACGGCAACAAGAAGGGCGTGTTCACCCGGGATCGGCGGCCGAAAATGGCCGCACATTACCTGCGGCGCCGGTGGACCGGCGCTCCCTGGCGCGTGTCGTCGAATGCCTGACGACCAGCTCCCCGTAGAGCTCCCTCCTCGCGGGTGCTTCGCCGAGCATCGCCATGGCCGCGGCACCGACCTCCCCGGAGGGCAGGCGGATGGTCGTGAGCGGAGGGGCGACCATGGCTGCCATCGGCACGTCGTCGAAACCCACCACGCTGACGTCACGGGGGACGGAGATCCCGAGAGCGGTCAACCCGGCGATGACCCCGAGCGCCATCTGATCGTTGAACGCCAGCACCGCCGAGACGCCGCTGGCAGCGATGTCGGGCACCACGCTCGCCGTGGCCTCGAACGTCGGCTCGCCCACCGAGAGCTCGACCACCGCGATCCCACTGGACCGACCGTTCCGCCGCACCGCGGTGCGGCGCTCGCCGGCCGCCCACGACCCATTGGGCCCACCGAGATACGCCAACCGTGTGTGACCGAGCCCGGCCAGATGTATGAGGGTGTCGCTGACCGCGGGTGCGGTGCGGAGGAGAACGGAGGCATGCTCGCGCACGGGGCGGTTGACGAAGACCGCCGGCGTCGACCCCAGGGAGCCGAGGGTGCGATGCAGGCGGCGCGGCGACACGATGATGAACCCGTCGACCTCCCGGGACAGGGACTCCGCCGCTCGCACCTCCTCACCCGGGTGCTCGCCGGTGTCTACGAGGAGCACCTGCAGCTCGGCCTGCCGCGCCGCGCGCTCGACGGATCGGACCACCGCAGCGAAGTGCGGATTGGTGATGTCGGGAACGATGACGGCGAGATTGCCCGTCCGGCCGGTGATCAAGCCACGGGCCGCCCGGTTCGGAACGAAGCCGAGCGCGCGTACAGCTTCTTCGACCTTGCGGCGGGTTTCGGGAGCGACCTTCTCGGGCACGTTGATGGTGCGAGACACCGTGGCCGCATGCACGCCGGCGCGGGCGGCGACATCGAGGATCGTCGCTCGTTGCTCGCGCCGCACCACGCCCGACCCTACACGGCGACCTACGGGACCCCAGGGGAAGGATGACCGGCACGCGCCAGCAACGCCTGAGCGCGCGCACGGTGCTGCACGCGCGTGCGGGCACGCTGCCGGACTACGACAGGGCCGGGCCACCCGTCATCGCCCACCTCGGTTTCGGCGCCTTCGCCAGGGCCCACCTGGCGGTCTACGCTGACGCACTCCTCCGGCGCGGTCATCCCGCGCTGATCAGCGGTGTCTCCCTCAGGAGCCGGCGGGCGCAGCAGCAACTCGAGCCGCAGGACGGTCTCTTCACCGTCGCCGTGCGGGAGCCGGGTGAGGAGACGACACTCCAGGTGATCGGTGCACTGACCTCCATGACGACCGGGCCCGCGGCGGCGCTCGAGGCGATGACGTCACCGACCACATCGCTCGTCACGGTGACCATCACTGAGAAGGGCTACGAAGACAGCGTCGACAGGCCGACGACCTCAGGAGGAGCGCCCGGCACGGCGGCGCTCATCGCCCAGGCGTTGGCCCAGCGCCGCCGGGAGGGAGCGGCGCCTCCGGTCTTCGCATCGCTCGACAACCTTCTGGACAACGGCGGCGTGCTGCGGGCGCGGGTCCTCCGGGCAGCCGAGGCCATCGATCCCGCCCTGGCGGCGTGGATCGCCGACGAGGTGTGCTTCCCCAGCTCGGTCGTCGACCGCATGGTTCCTGCGCCCACCGAAGCCAGTCGGAAGGACATCGCCGACGAGCTCGGGCTCGTCGACGAGGCTGCCGTCGCCACGGAACGCCACCGTTCCTGGATCATGCGGTCGGTCGGCGGGTTGGATCGCCTCGGCGAGGTCGGCGTGGAGCTGGTCGACGACATTGATCCCTTCGAGCGCCGCAAGCTCTGGCTCCTCAACGAACCGCACTCCGCCGCGGCGTACGGCGGCCTGCTGACCGGGTGCGCCACCATCGCAGCGGCCGTGGCAGATCCCGTCGTCGCTCGCTTCGTACGGGCGCTCGTCGAACAGACGCTCGAGGTGGCCGCGCTGCCGCCAGCGCTGCAGCCCGCGGCATTCGCCGACGACGCGTTGCGGAGATTCGCCAACCCGGCTCTGGGCCACACCTGCGTCCAGGTCGGCGCCGACGGATCGAGCAAATTGCCCCAGCGCCTGCTCCCCGTCGTGGCGGCCCGACGGGCCAGGTCGCTCGACACCACAACGTTCGCCATCGTGGCGGCCATCTGGATCGCCGGCGTGGCGGGCGTGGAGGTGCGTGGCGTGGCGCTTCCCCGCCTGCAGGATCCGATCGCCGAGGATCTCCGTGCCGCCGCCCGGTGCGGCGCGCTCGGGGAGCTCAGTCGCCGCGCCCTCGGGCACACCGCGTTCGCCGCCGAGGTCGCGTCCATGCTGCAGCGGTTGACCACAGAGGGACCGAGGGTGTTGGGGGGTGGGGAGTGACGGTGACGCTGGGGGGGCCCGGACGGGTGCTCGAACCCGAGGCGGTTCGCTCGTTCGTGCGCGCCGAGGTCGCCGCACTGGACCTGGCCGGTCGCTCCCTGTGCGTGGTCATCCCCGACGCCACCCGGAACTGCCCGCTGCCCCTGCTCCTCCGGGCCATCGAAGAGGGAGCCGGCGGACGGACGAGTGCACTGACCGCGGTGATCGCCCTCGGCACCCACGCACCCATGTCCGACGACGCCGTGGCCGCGTTGGTCGGGCCGGCCTCCCTTCACGTCCGCAACCATGCGTGGTGGGAGGACGACACCTTCACGCACGTCGGCTCGTTGTCGGCGGAGCTGGTCGTGGAGCTCTCGGGCGGCCGGCTTCATGACCCGATCGACGTCCGGCTCAACCGGCTCGTTGTCGAGAGCGACGTGACGCTGCTCGTCGGCCCGGTGTTGCCCCATGAGGTCATCGGCTTCTCGGGAGGGAACAAGTACCTGTTCCCCGGGCTGTCCGGCCAGGAGATGATCGACGTGACGCACTGGCTCGGGGCGCTGATCACGAGCAGCGAGATCATCGGCACGCGTGGGGTCACGCCCGTGCGGGCACTGGTCGAGGCGGCGGCCGAGCTGGTGCCCGGCGAGCGCCACGCCCTGTGCGTCGTCGTGGACCACGACAGTGGCGGCCTGGAGTCGTTGTCCTTCGGGGACCCGTTCGGCGCCTGGGCGGCCGCGGCCGAGGTGGCGGCGGAGACGCACGTCATCTATCTCGACCGCCCGGTGCGGAGGGTGCTCTCCCTCGTCCCCACGCGGTACCCGGACCTGTGGACGGGGGCCAAGGGCTTCTACAAGGTGGAGCCGGTGGTGGCCGACGCGGGCGAGGTCGTCCTGTACGCGCCGCACATCACCGAGATCGCGGCGATGCACCCGCGCCTCATGGAGATCGGCTACCACTGCCGCGACTTCTTCCTGGCCCAGTGGGACCGCTACCGCGACGTCCCGCTGGGCGAGCTGGCGCACTCGACCCATCTGTTCGGCGCCGGGACGTACGACCCCGTGGGCGGGGAGCGCCAACGGGTCCGGGTCACCCTGGCCACCGGCATCCCCGAGGACGTCGTGCGGCGGGCGAACCTCGGCTACCTCGCGCCCGACGCCGTCGAGCCCTCAGCATGGGCTTCCGATCCCCATGCGCTGGTCGTGCCCGATGCCGGCGAGGTGCTCTACCGGCTCCGGACAACCCCACCGGCGGGCTACTCGCCGGGATAGACGACGCCGAGCTCGGCCCGGATGGCATCGAGGGTCGTGGCCAGGGCGATGGACTCGTCCAAGGGGACCACACTGCTCTCGGTCCGGCCTTCGGCGAGGCAGCGATGCACCTCGTCGATCTCGAAACGGAGCCCGTTGCCTTCGTACGAGGCGTCGATCCGCTCGACTCCGGCCGCGCTCGAGACGGTGAGGGCGTTCGGACAGTGCATCATTGCCGGGAGATCGATGACGCCATCGGTCCCCGCGATCCGGGCGGTGCAGGGCATGGCGACCCGCAAGGCGGCCTTGACCACACCCAACCGGTCCTCCGTGTGGTGCAGGAGCGCGGTGACCACCTCGTCGACACCCGTCTCGCCCACCACCCCGTCGGCGACGACGCGCTCGATCGGCCCCAGGACCAGCGTGCAGAGCTGCACGGGGTAGATCCCGAGGTCGAGCAGCGCCCCTCCGCCCAGCTCACGAGCGAAGTGCCGGTGATCGGGATCCACCGGCCGGCGGAACCCGAAGTCCGCCTCCACGAGGAGGGGCTCACCGATGCGACCCTCGCCGAGAACATCGACGAGTGCGCGGTAGGCGGGAAGGAACCTGCTCCAGATGGCCTCCATGAGGAAGAGTCCCCGGCTGCGGGCCTCCTCCGCCATGCGTGCCCCCTGGCGGGCGTTGAGTGCGAACGGCTTCTCGCACAGGACGTGCTTCCCGGCCTGCAGGAGGGTGATGGTGTCGACCTCGTGACGCGAGTGCGGGGTCGCGACGTAGACGACATCCACGTCGGGGTCGCCGGCGAGCGCGTCGTAGTCGCCGTACCGGGTCGGGATGTCGAACCTGTCGCCGAACGCGTCGGCCCGCTCGGCCGAGCGCGAGGCCACGGCCGTGATGGTGCCCCCCTCGGCCCACTGCATCGCCTCGGCGAAGCCCGCGGCGATGATGCCCGGCCCGATCACGCCCCAGCGGATCACCGCGGGACCCCTTCGCCGACGGCCATCCGGCCTCGCATCGGGCCCGTTCCGGAGGCAGGAGACTTCACTGTCTGATAACGCTATCATCGGCCACTGCCTGGGACAACGCGGCGGTGACGGTGGCGGCTCGACGGGGTGCCGGGTGGAAGCCACGACAGGAGGACCATGACCGATCTCTTTGTGCCGCGACCCGAAGACCACTTCACTTTCGGGCTCTGGACCGTGGGCAACCCCGGCCGTGACCCGTTCGGCGCCGAGGTGCGCGCGCCACTCGACCCGGTCGATTCCGTGCACCGTCTCGCCGAGCTGGGCGCCTACGGCGTCAGCTTCCACGACAACGATCTCGTCCCGTACGGCTCGTCGCCCAACGAGCGTGACGAGATACTGAAGCGCTTTCGCCGCGCGCTCGACGCCACCGGGATGCACGTTCCCATGGTGACGACGAACCTCTTCTGGCGGCCGGTGTTCAAAGAGGGCGCGTTCACGGCCAACGACCCGCTCGTGCGCCGACTGGCCGTCAAGAAAGCCTGTGAAGCGACCGAGCTCGGTGCCGAGCTCGGTGCCGAGATCTTCGTCCTCTGGGGTGGCCGGGAGGGAATGGAGGCCGAAGCCGCCAAGGACGTCCGGCTGGCCCTGGACCGCTACAAGGAAGCGATCGATCTCGTGTGCGATCACATTGCGGCGCGGGGCCTTCGCCTGCGTCTTGCGCTGGAGCCCAAGCCGAACGAGCCCCGCGGCGACATCCTCCTCCCGACCGTGGGCCATGCGCTCGCCTTCATCGGGTCGCTCGAGCATCCGGACATGGTCGGGCTGAACCCGGAGTTCGCGCACGAGACCATGAGCGGCCTCTCCTTCTCGCAGGCCGTGGCGCAGGCGTTGTGGCAGGGCAAGCTCTTCCACATCGATCTCAACGCGCAGCGGATCGGCAAGTTCGACCAGGACTTCCGCTTCGGTTCCGAGGGGATCCGCGATGCCTTCTACGTCGTCAAGCTGCTGGAGGACGCCCGGTGGGACGGCATGCGGCACTTCGACGCCCACCCGTACCGCACCGAGGATGCCGACGGCGTATGGGACTTCGCCCGCGGCTGCATGCGCACGTACCTGATATTGGCGGACAAGGCCCGGCGCTTCCACGAAGACGCCGACATCCGGGAGGCCCTCCGGGTGGCAAAGGTGGCCCAGCTGGGTGAACCGACGGCCCCGGCCGGCGGCCTCGACGAGCTGCTGGCCGCGCAGTACGACGAGGACGCGCTGGCCGCGCAGGGCTACGGCCACGAACAGCTGGACCAGCTCGTCACCGAGTTGCTGCTCGGGGCCCGGTAGTGCCCCTGGTGGTCGGGGTCGACTCCTCGACGTCGGCCTGCAAGGTCCAGGTACGCGACGCCGACAGCGGTGCAGTGGTGGCGTCGGGTCGGGCGACCCACCCTTCGACGTCGCCTCCCCGTAGCGAGCAGCACCCCTCGCAGTGGGAGGCCGCATTCCACGCGGCAAGCGCTCAGGCGGCCCTCCCGGCCCGGGAGACGCCGTCGGCCATTGCCATCGCCGCACAACAACACGGCCTGGTCGTCCTCGACGCAGACGGCGAGGTGCTCCGTCCCGCCAAGCTCTGGAACGACACGGAGTCCGCACCCGATACCGCCACGCTCCTCTCCGCCCTGCCGGGCGGCCCGGCCGGCTGGGCCACTGCCTGCGGCAGCGTGCCGCTCCCGAGCTTCACCATCACCAAGCTGCACTGGTTGCGCCGCTGTGAGCCGGAGGCCTTCACGCGTGTTGCCTCCGTCCTGCTGCCGCACGACTGGCTCACGTTCCGCCTCACCGGCCGTCCCACCACCGACCGGGGCGACGCCTCGGGCACCGGGTACTGGTCGCCGCGCGGGGACCGCTACCGGGACGACCTCCTCCGTCTCGTCAGCAGCGACATCGACTGGGACTCGGTGCTCCCCGAGGTCCTCGCTCCGGACGCCATCGCCGGGGAGTGGCGGGGCGCCGGGATCACCGTCGCTCCCGGGACGGGCGACAACATGGCGGCCGCCCTCGGCCTGGGCCTCCGCCCCGGGGACCTCGCCCTGAGCCTCGGGACGAGCGGCACCGCCTTCACGGTCGCCGACGAGCCGACCGAGGACCCCACGGGAACGGTCGCCGGCTTCGCCGATGCGACGGGGCGCTTCCTGCCGCTCGTCTGCACCATGAACGCCACCAAGGTGACCGGCGCCGTGGCCCGTCTGCTCGGCGTCGATCAGGCGCAGCTCGACGCGCTGGCGCTCGAGGCGCCGCCCGGTGCGGGCGGGCTGGTGCTCGTCCCGCACCTCGACGGCGAACGCACTCCGAACCGGCCCGGTGCGACCGGGACAGTGACGGGACTGCGCACCGACGTGACCCGGGCCCAACTGGCCCGGGCGGCGATTGAAGGTGTGGTGTGCAACCTGCTGGCCGGAGCCGACGCGCTCGGGCCGGCGAGCCCGCAAGGCACGGTGTTCCTGGTCGGCGGCGCGGCCCGGAGCCCGGCCTACCGGCGCATCGTCGCGGACCTCACGGGGCGACCCGTTCGGGTCCCGGCCGACGACGAGCTCGTGGCGGCCGGCGCAGCGGTCCAGGCCGCCGCGGTGCACCACGGTTGCGACTTCGCGCAGGTGGCGGCGGCGTGGGGACTCGGGCGCGGCGAGACCGTCGAGCCGGACGACTCGGTCGACCGCGTCGCCGTCCGCGCTTCCTACGCCGCCGCGGCGGAGGCGGCCGTGCCATGACCTACCGCAACCCCGTCATTCCGGGCTTCCATCCCGACCCGAGCGTGTGCCGGGTCGGAGACGAGTACTTCTTGGTGACCTCCTCGTTCATCCTCTCCCCCGGCGTCCCTGTCTTCCGGTCCTCGAACCTGGTGGAGTGGACGCAGATCGGCAACGTGCTCGAACGCCCATCGCACCTCGACCTCGCGTCGACCTGGAACTGGTCGTCGCTCGGCATCTACGCCCCGACCATCCGCTACCACGACGGCACGTTCTTCATGATCACCACCAACGTCGGCTCCGCGGGCGTGCGGACGTTTCTCGTCATGAGCGAAGACCCCGCCGGACCGTGGTCGGATCCCGTCCCGGTGCCGGTCCCCGGCATCGACCCCGACCTGGCCTGGGACCACGACGGGAACTGCTGGGTGCACTTTTCGGGCCTCGGCGGCATCGCCCGCTCCCGCATCAATGTCAGCACCGGCGCCCTGGTGAGCACGCCGGACCTCACGTGGTCGGGCACCGGGCTGCAGTACCCCGAGTCACCACACCTCTACGAGCGCGACGGACTCTGGTACCTCCTCATCGCCGAGGGAGGGACGTACGCCGGGCACAGCGTCTCGGTCGCCCGCGGCCCGTCCCCGCTCGGGCCCTGGGAAGGATCGCCGAGCAATCCGATCCTCTCGCACCGCAGCACCGACTCGCCGATTCAGAACACCGGCCACGGCGACCTGGTGGAGGCCATCGACCGATCGTGGTGGATGGTCTTCTTGGGTGTGCGACCCAGGGGCATCGGACCCACCTTCCACACGCTCGGCCGCGAGACCTTCCTCGTGCCGGTGCAGTGGCACGACGGTTGGCCGGTACCGGCCGATCCCGCGTTGGAGATGACCGCCACGACTCCCGGACTGGTCGAGAGCGTGCAGGCTCAAGGGCGGGAGGACTTCGACGCGCCCACCCTGGGGCCCATCTGGGTCGGCCTCCGCCGATCCCCCGCGATGATGAGCTCGCTCACGGACCGCCCCGGCTGGCTCGTCCTGCACGGTGGCGAGGCCACGCTTGACGACCCGGAGCCGACGTTCGTCGGGCGCCGGCAACTCCATCATCACTGCCGGGTCAGCGCGCGCGTCGACGCCGCACCGGCCACGGAGGCCGGGGTAGCCGTCTGGTTGGACGGAGGTGCGCACTACGAGGTCGCCGTCCGGGGCGACCGCGTCGTCGCCCTGGCCCGCATCGGATCGGTCCATTCCGTCGTCGGATCGGCACCGCGTCCGGTGGGCCCCGTGGTGCTGAACCTCGAAACAGGTCCTGACCCGTACGGACCCGACTCGGTCTCACTCGGATTCGACGACGGCTCGGGCACCACACGGACGTTGGCTCGCCTGGACGGCCGCTACCTCTCCACAGAGGTGACGGGAGGGTTTCTCGGCCGCGTGATCGGGATGTACGCCGTCGGCGGGAAAGCCGCCTTCGAATGGTTCGACTACGGAGAGGCGTGACGGGCGACGCGCCGAACCGCCGTCCCGTCATGGCTGACGTCGCCGCCCGGGCCGGCGTGTCCGTCATGACCGTGTCCCGCGTGCTGAACGGGTTCGCCGGTGTGACCGAGGAGACCCGACTGCGGGTCGAGGAGGCCGTTGCGTCGCTCGGGTACCACGCCAACACCGCGGCACGGGTGCTGGCCGGCGGCCGCTCACGCACCCTGGGGGTGATGGCCGTCGAGACCGAGCAGTTCGGCCCGTCCCACATGCTCTTCGCCATTGAGGCGGCGGCCCGCCGGGCCGGCCACGCCGTGACCTTCGTGACGCTGAACCGAAACGGCAGTGACATGGAGGCGACGCTCGACCAGCTGCGGGCCTCGCACGTGCAGGGGGTCATTGTGGTCGCACCCGTTCGGCGTGTCGTGGAGGCGGCGACCCGGCTTGAGGGCGACATGCCCCTCGTCGTCGTCGGGGGTGACCCCGCCATCGGCGCGCCCACCGTCACCATCGACCAGGTGGGCGGCGCCCGCATCGCCACGCGCCATCTCCTCGACCTCGGGCACGGCACGGTCCACCACGTGGCCGGCCCGCAGACCTGGATCGATGCCACCGCCCGCCTGCGGGGCTGGTCGGATGCGCTGCGCGAGTACCCCGCTCCCGGAGGCCGCTCGGTGGCCGGGGACTGGAGTGCACGCCGCGGCTACGAGGCCGGCCTGCGCCTGGCCGGGGAGGCGGACGTCACGGCCGTCTTCGCCGCCAACGACCAGACGGCGCTCGGGGTGATCAGAGGCTTGCGCGATGCCGGTCGCCGGGTGCCCGAGCACGTGAGCGTGATCGGATTCGACGACACGCCGGAGTCGGGGTACTACCTGCCGCCCCTGACGACGGTCCGCCAGGATTTCGGGGAGGTCGGGCGCCGCAGCGTCGAGCTCCTGTTGTCGCTCTTCGACGGCGAGCTGGTGGAGCGTCATGTCGTCGTCCCGGCGGCACTGGTTGAACGGGCCAGCACGGCGCCGCCGCGCTGATCAACGGATCAGCGCATCCACGTCGTCCAACGCCCCGGGCTCACAGGCGACCACGACGGTGCCCCCGCAGCCGCCCCCACTGGAGCGGGCGCCGTAGACGCCGGGCCGGGACAACGCCTCCTCGACGATCGCCGTGGCCGCCGGATGGCCGAGCCCCATGGCGTCATACCCGTCCTGGCTCGCGGCCATCAGGGGCCCGAGCCGCGCCGGCGACGGCACCTCGCCGGCCAACGCGGCCAGCGCGTCCACCGCACGCACGTGCTCCTCGACGCCGAACGACGCCGCCGCACGGACTGGGTACGTCTCGTCCGGTCGTACGACCGTCACGTCGTCGTCGGTCGTGCCCCAGCGATTGAGGAAGGAGGCTCCATCCATCGTCGCCGGGAGGCCCTCCACAGCGGCGCGCGGCAGCTCGCTCACCCATGACCAGGTGCGGCCGGCCGCTTCCTCGAGCACGCGCTTGCCCATGAAGGCCGCCGCCCGTGCCCGCGCGTACGGCGCGCCGTCCACGTTGTGCGAGATTCCCGTCGGCCACCCGACGACCTCGAGCCCGGGCGGCAGGGGGACCGGGTCCGCCACCGAAGCCGGCCGGCACAGTATCGGCAGCACTGCTCCGGGTGTCCCGAGCGCCACCGCCACCTGATCCATGATGCCGCAAGGCGCGCCGACGACATGGTTCTCGGCCTCCTGACACAGCGCGGCGACACGGAGAGGGTCCGCGCCCGCCGCGCCGAGCGCGCGCGCCGTGGCCACCTCGAGCGCCGCGCTTGATGCCACGCCCACCGATGCCGGGAGATCCGACGTGACGTCGAGCCGCACGCGGGGCGGCGCAATCACACCGTGGCGCAGGAGCACAAGGGCGACCCCGACGACGTAGTGCGTCCACCGGGGACACGCGGCCAGCTGCCGGCGGACATCCTCGTAGGCGAGCCCGGCCAGGTCGACGAGCTCGGCCAACGAGAAGCTGACCGGGCCCACGACGAAGGCGTCGTCGGGAGTCGCGACCACCTCGGTCCCCTGCCGGGTCGGCATCTCGAGCACGAGCGCCCCCGAGTAGTCCGCCACGCCACCGAGAAGGTCGAGACGCCCTGACGCGCTACCCCGCACCCAGCCCGTCCACCAACTCCGCCAACACCGGACCGATGCGCTCAGCCAACGCCCGGTTCGCGTAGCCGACCCAGGCCACCGGCGAGACGTTGTCCAGCGGGACCGCAAGCGGACCACCCCAGGGGTCGGTGACCACGCCCCCGACCTCTTCGAGGAGCAAGGCGGTGCACACGTCGTAGGGATGGCAGGCCAGACCGTCGTTCGTGACCAACGGGCGCAGATCGGCGACGAAACGGTCGCGCCCTGTGATCAGCTCGTGCAGTTGGCCCCCGGTCGAGAGGTACTCGTCGTCGAAGACGTGCTGCTCGCCGAGCCGCTCGAACAGCTGCGCCTCCAGTCCGGCGAGGGTCGTCTTGCCGGGCAGGAAGAATTTCGCCAGCCCAGCGAAGCTGTGGGCGAGATCCGTCGCCGTGGACGGCCGCACACCCAGCGCCACGCGGCCGCCGCGAGCGAGGTCGACCCGTTCGCCGTGCAGGCCCCCGCCGCGGGTGGCGCTCAGCTGATCGGCCGCCCCCTGCTTGACAGTGGGAAGTTCGGTCATGGCCGCCGCGACGACGTCCGCCAGCGTGCCGCCCGGCGGTGCCACTGCGGCCAGACACCAGGCCGGCCGCTTGTCGTACATCAGACCGCGCGTGCCGTCGATGGTGTCGACGATGACCGTCCAGGCCGCCTCGCCGCCGACGAGCACGGGGTGGTCGAGTCCCTCCGAGACCACCATGACATCGCGCCAGTACTGCTCGAACCAGCGCAGCAGTGCGTCGTCGGCGACCCGGTCGATGGCGTAGATCGTGTCGGCCACGCTCTCCCCCGACACCGCTGCCATGTCCATGCCCCGGGACGCCACGACCAGGTCGCGCACGTGCTCGCCCAGCGCGCAGAGCAGGCGACGGGCTTCTTCAGGCGATGGCGGCACGAAGCTCCTCGGCCCTCTCGTCGGGATCCGACTCGTTGGTCATGGAGCCGCCGCCGACCTCGGGCCCGGCCAGGTACTTGCGCAGGCCGGGAGCCCGGAGGGGCGGGTGGAGCTCCAGATGGAAGGGGTAGTGCGGATGGTCGCCCACCGGGGCCTGGTGCACGGCCAGGACGTAGGGCAGCCGGAAGCCCCAGAGGGCGTCGTAACGCCGCACCACATCGCGCAGGACGAGTGCGAGTGAACGGCACTGGTCCTCGTCGAGGTCGACAAGTGAGGTCAGGGGACGCCGGGGCAGGATGAGCACCTCGTAGGCGTACTGGGCGAACCAGGGCACGCAGGCGAAGAAGTGGTCACCCTCGCTGACGATCCGAGGGCCGTCCGCCTCCCGGTCGATCACGTCGGCGAGCAGCGAGCGCCCGGTCCGCTCGTGGTGCGCGCCGGCCACCGCCGCCTCCCGCGCCATGGTGGCGTAGACCATCGATCCGGCGTAGATCTGGCAGTGCGGGTGGGGATTGGACGTGCCGACCATGGCGCCACGATTCTCGAAGATGTACACGTGCGCCACACCGTCGAGTGTCTGGAGCACCTCCGTCCGGCTGCGCCAGGTGGCGACGATGGCCGCCATCTCGTCGTCGGTCAGCTCGGCCAGGGACCGGTCGGGATCGTGGTGGTAGCAGACGACCTCGGCCGTGCCGAGCGCGCGGCGCGTCCGGTAGACGTCGTCCCCGTGCGCTGGTTCCGGTGCGTCGGCCGAAAAGACGGGGAGGTCGTTCGTGAACCAGTACACGCCGCGATAGTCGGGGTTGGTCCCGTGGAGGCGCGTGCCGAGGGGCGCCAGGGCGTTGTGGGCGGGAACAGGCGGCTCCTCCGGCGCGACGATCTCGCCGATCCAGGGGCGGGCCTCCCGGTGGGAGGTGAAGAGGATCCACTCGCCGCGAAACGGGTGCCAGCGCAACTCCCAGGTCATGGCCGACTCCGGACCCGTTCAGCCCCGGGCATCGATCTCGACCCGTTGTGATGGGCAGCCCTCCGTGGTGGCGCTGAGGGTGATCCGCCCCTCGCCGGCGGGGCGGACGATGGCGAGGGCGCGGCCACCGAACGTCGTGCACCCCGTCCCGGTGAAACTCTCCTCGGACGCCGGGTTCGCACTGCCCAGTCCCTGCAGGACGCCGGGGCCGTCGACCTGCACCTCTATCCACCGGTCGCGCGCCACGTGGAGCACTCCGTGGTCGTCAACGAGGCAGAGGGTCACGTAGGCCAGGTCCTCGGGATCGGCCGCAATGACGGCGCGATCGGCGGTCGCGTCGAGCCGCACCTCCCCGGTGGCGGAGGCGAGCGCGGTGCGGCCGATCTCTGTCCCGTCTCGCCAGGCCACGGCCTCCAACCGGCCCGTTTCGTATGTCGTCTCGAATGTCGACCGGTAGCGCTGCGACGCCCCGCTCGCCTGTCGGCCGACCGGGCGGCCGTTCAGCAGCAACTCGACCTCGTCGGCGTCGGCGTAGACCTCCACGGTCACCGGCGCGCCCTCGTGCCCGACCCAGCTCCAGCTCGACACGACGTCGCTCCAGGACCACGGCGTGCCCGACGCCGCCTCACCGTGGTGCACCGGCGACCGCACGGCCAGGTAGGGGTCAGACCGCAACCCGAACACGATCTCGCGGTAATACGACTGGGGACGGCGGTAGCCGGTGATGTCGATGTCCCCGCACCAGGCGGTCCGGTACGGGTACTCGCCGTGGAACGACTGCATGCCCTGCGCCGGATCGGGCGTGCCGTAGACCGTGCGCCCGATCCCGGCCTCACCGAGGTAGTCCCAGCCGGTCCAGGTGAAGTCGCCGATGACGTGGGGGTACCTGCGCACCGCGGCCCAACCTCTGTCGATGGCCGGGGGATGGGTCTCGCTGCCGACGATCACCCGGTTCGGGTAGAGGTCCCCGTCGGTGGCGAACCGGGTCTCCATGTAGTTGTAGCCGACCACATCGAGGTACGAAGCAGTCTGGGCCGAGTTCCTCGCCACGACGGGCGCACGCATGAGGTCGTTGAGCCGGTCGGCGATCTGGGTCATCGCCGTGTTCACGCCCGTCCCGGCATCCGGCTCCTCGGTTGCGTTGTCGCGTCCCTCGGCGAGCCGGGCGAAGAGCTCGGACCCGCCGACCAGCAGCCCGCTGATGGCCTCGGTCACGAAGCGCGAGGCGTCGAGCGAGCGGATCTTCTCGGCCAGCGCACGTCCGACACGGGCACCCATCGGTGTCCCCGCCTCTGGGATCTCGTTGCCGATGCTGTAGAGGATGACGCTCGGGTGGTTGATGTCCTTGCGGACCATGGCCTCCACGTCCGCCTCCCACCAGTCGGGGAATCGCAGCGCGTAGTCGTGCTCGCTCTTTGGTTGTGTCCACATGTCGAAGGTCTCGTCCATGACGAGCACGCCGAGCCGGTCGCAGGCACGGAGCATGGGTTTGCTGAGGGGATTGTGGGCGCTCCGGATGGCGTTGAACCCGGCTTCCTTGAGCAACTCGACACGGCGCTCCTCTGCACGCCCGACGGTGGCCGCACCGAGCGGGCCGTTGTCGTGATGGACGCACGCCCCGCGGAGGAGCACCGTCTCGCCATTGATGCGGAGGCCTCGCTCCGGGTCCACGTTCAGCGACCGAATCCCGAACGTCGTCGATTCCTCGTCGAGGACGTGATCGCCGTCCAGCAAGGACGCCCGACAGACGTAGAGGTACGGATGTTCTGGACCCCACCGGTGCGGACGTCGCACACGCAACCGCTGCCGCGCGGTGAGGACGTCGCCTGGCACGGTCGTGATCGGCGCCTCGGCTTCGGCCACCACGTTGCCCTCTGCGTCGACGATCTCGAATCGCAGGTCGGCGTTCGACATCCCGGTCGACTGGTTCCGCACCTCTGCGCTCACGGCCACCGACGCCAGGTCGTCGTCGATCTCGGGCGTGAGCAGCTGCAGACCGCCCGGCACCAGGTGGACCCGTCCGCCCTGGAGCAGCCAGACGCTGCGGTAGAGGCCGCCCCCCGAGTACCAGCGGCTGTCGTCGTGGGCGCAGGCCTCGACCTTGACCTCATTGGGCTGGCCGGAGCGCAGCAGGTGGTCGATCTGCACGGTGAAGTCCGAGTAGCCCCCCGGTCGGTGGGCGACCAAGGCGTCGTTGACCCGGACCCGTGCGTCGCGGTAGACGCCCTCGAATTCCAGGACGACGGCGCTCCCGGGCTCGTCGGTCGACAGCTCGAACGACTTCTTGTACTCCCAGTTCCCGCTCGGGAAGTAGGCCGTCGCCGCGTGCCCGGACGGCGAGCGTTCGGTGCCGAGCATGGCGTCGTGGGGCAGGGTCACCTGTGCCGGCGCCGAGCCCGCTCCGGCGATCAGCTCGGCAAAGGAGTTCGCCTTGGCTCCGACCGTCCAGCCGTCATTGAATGGGGTACGACGCATGGACCGGCATCCTACGCCACCAGGGATGTTATCGCTATCATGCGCCGACCGACCCGGGGCGCCGAGCCTGCCCGCGCAGGCCGCCGGAGTCGGGGCGCAGTGTTACCTTGACCGCAACAGCGACCCCGCCCGCACCGGGCGGCGGCGCTGCGGGACAGGAGGTGCGCATGGCGACCTATGTGCTCGTGCACGGCGGCGGCCACGGGGGCTGGTGCTATCAGCGGGTCGCCCGACTCCTGCAGGCAAAGGGCCACGTGGTCTACGCGCCCACCATGACGGGATTGGGCGAACGGGCGCACCTGCTGAACGCCGAGGTCGACCTGGACCGACACATCGAGGACATGGCCGCCGTGTTGCAGTTCGAGGACCTGCGCGACGTCATTCTGGTTGGACACAGCTACGGCGGGATGGTCATCACGGGCACAGCCGACCGCGTGCCGGACCGGATCGGCCGTCTGGTGTTCCTCGACGCCGCCAACCCCGTCAACGGCCAGTCACTTGTCGACGTGGCGGGTCCCGTCATCGGCGCCGTCCGCCCATTCGGCGAGACCGTCGATGGGATGGAGCTCGTGCTGCTCCCGGCGCCCGATGCCGGTCTGCTCTACGGCGTCACCGACCCGGCAGACCTGGCCTGGATGGCCGAGCGCCTGACGGCGCACCCCTGGAAGTGCTTCGAACAATCGTTGGATCTGACCAACGAGGCCGCTCTCTGGGCCATTCCCCAGTTCCACATCGTGTGCACGTCGACGCTGGCGACCAGGGACCCTGGCCTCATTGCGACCGCCCGAGCCGAGGGCCGGCTCTGGGACATCGACACCGGCCATGACCTCATGATCACCGAACCGGAGAAGGTCGCGGACGCATTACTGCAGGTCGCAGTGGCCTGACTGTCATCACACGCTCCGGGCGTGTATGCCTAGGGATCCGATTTTGGGATCGGACGGCACTTTTGGGGAGGGATGGTCTGCACCATGGGGAAATTGTCTGGTAGGTACAGGGGCCGGTTGGGGCTGGCGGCTCTCGCGTGCACCGCGGGCGTCGGGGTCACGAGCCTGGCTGGCGGAGTTGCGAGCGCAGGGGCTTCGGGGTCGCCCATCACAATCGTGATGATCACCTCGCTGACAGGTGAAGGGTCGTCGGAATTCAGCCAGGCACCGGCAGGCTTCAATGCCCGCATTGCGCTCCAGAACGCCCAAGGCGGGATCGACGGTCACAAAATCAACGGCGTCGTGCTCGACGACCAGACCAGCCCGACGCAGATCGTGACGGCCGCGCAGGACGCCCTCTCGAAGAACCCGGCGGGCATCGTGTCGATCAGCCCGCTCTACTTCCTGGGCGACAAATACGCACAGCAGGCAGGCGTGCCCGTCACGGGCGGCTTCTTCGACGGTCCGGAGTGGGGCGAGCAGCCCTTCACCAACATGTTCGCCTCGGACGTGGGGAGCCTCAGCGACAAGTACCCGGTCAACACCGGCATCGGCGCCTTCATGAAGGCGCACGGCGGCACGGTCGTCTGTTCGTACGGCTACGGGATCTCACCTTCGTCGAGCCGGTCCGCCATCGGCACGAACCTGTCGTTCGTGCACGCCGGCGGCAAGTCGGGCGTGCTCGACACCTCTATTCCCTTCGGCTCCGTGGCCATGACGACGCCGGCGCTCGCAGCAAAGCAGAAGGGGTGCGATGCGTACTACGCCGGGCTCGACGACAACTCGAATGACGCTCTGGCGACTGCACTGCAGCAGGAAGGCGTCAAGCCGAAGGTCATGGTCTTCCCGACGGGCTACGAGCCCAGCGTGATCGGGACCCCGGCGTGGAAGGCCGTCCAGGGCGGCTACTTCGAGACCGAGTTCCGGCCGTTCTCACTGCCGAACGCCGGCACGCAGCAGATGCAGTCAGCTCTCGAGAAGTACGCGCACTTCAGCAAGACCGAGTTCCCGTCCTTCGCCCAGTACGAGTCGTGGCTCGGCGCCGACCTCATGATCAAGGGGCTGCAAATGGCCGGGCCGACCGCGTCCCACGCCACCGTGATCAAGGACCTGCGCAGCATTAAGAGCTACAACGGCAATGGGTTGCTCCCGGAGTCCATCAACTACTCCACCGACTTCGGGAAGGACCTGCCGAAGTCGTGTGGGTGGTACATGAAGGCAGAGAAGAGCGGCTTCGTGGCCGTCTCGAGCCAACCGTATTGCGGGACGGACATTCCGGGCACGACCACAGTGCAGGGGTAACGGATCGCGACTGAGCCGGTCCTGGGACGGGCCTGGCTCAGTCCACGATGGAGATGGCGTTCTTGGGACACGTCCGCACGGCGGCCTCGACCTTCTCGCGCAGATCCTCGGGAGGATTCTCGTCGAGGACGTAGAGGAGGTCGTCGTCCCGGACCTCGAACACCTCGGGCGCCAGACCCATGCAGAGGGCGTTGCTCTCGCACAGATCGAAATCAACCACAACACGCATCGGCATTACCTCCAACTCCAAAGAAGTCGTTGATCACAAGGGGGAGGCTACGCGAAGGAGGAGTGACCTCGGTTCATCGCGGCCCTGGGGAGATCTCGGGAGGGAGCGGCGGCCGCGGGCGGCAGCTCAGCCATCCACGACAAACGGGTAGATGCGGGTGAAGTCCGCGCCCGGCTCCGCCGCGGCGAACCGCCGCCACACCGATTCGGTGACTCTCCCCAGGGTCGCCGGCGCGCCCTCGGCCTCGACGGCACCGAGATACAGCTTGAGGTCCTTGGCCATCAGCGCGTTGGCGAACCCTGCGGCGTAGACGCCGGTCAGCACGTGGTTCGGGAACTTGTCCCGCGTCGCGGCGCTCTGTCCGCTGGAGGTGTCAATGACCTCGAGCATCGTCTCCATGTCGAGGCCGACAGAGAGCCCGAACGCGATCGCCTCACTGGTGGCGGCCAATGCCGTCGCAGAGAGGAAATTATCGGCCAATTTCAGCGCCTGGGCCATGCCGGGCCGATCGCCAACCCGACGCCGCCGGTCGCTCAGCCCCGTCAGGACCGGCTCGACCGCCGTGCAGGCCTCGTCCCGACCCGCGTACATCACGGACAGCGTGCGCGCTCGGGCCCCCGCCACGCCGCCGGACACGGGCGCGTCGACCAGGCCGATGTCCACCGATGAGAGAAGCTCGTCCGTCGTCTGGGCCGCCGCCACCCCGACCGTCGAGGTGTCGACGACATGGCCGACGCGCCGGCGCGGAGCGGCGGCGATGGCCTGCGCAACCGCCCCGGACGCATTGCCGTCCGGAAGGCTCAGCACGACGACGTCGGCGAGCCCAGCCAGTTGACCGACATCGGCGACGAACGCAGCGCCGTCGGGGTTCCGCTCTGACCCCGTGATGTCGTGGCACACGACTTCGTGTCCCGCAGCCAGGAGGTTCGCAGCGAGAACGCTGCCCATGTTGCCCAGGCCGACGAACCCGACCGTCGTCACCGTCACGCCTCCGGGTGCTGTGCTGCGTGTTCCTCCGCGCGCTCGGCCAGGAGTGCCCTCCGCGCCGAGACCCCCGCCGGCGCGCCGCAGTAGGCGGCGATCTGGAAGAGAAGCTCGTCGAGCTCCTCGTCAGTGACTCCGGTCCGCGACCGAGCACTGACGTGCAATCGGAATTCGTCCATGCGGCCGAGCGCTGCGGTCATCGCCAGCACCACCAGGCTGCGGTCACGCGTGCTCAGTGCGTCACTGCGGGTCCATACCCCCCAGGCCATCGACGTGAGGTAGTCGGAGAACTCCCGCATGACCGGGTTGGGGTCGGACGTCTGCGCGTCGACGTAGTCGGCACCCAGCATGGCCCGGCGCATCGCCTGGGACCTTTCGAACTTCTCGTCCTCCGACACTGTGCCCTCCTCTTGTCCCGGGGGTCGGCAGTAGCCCTGCCACCGGCACGTTTCTCCTGCTCATCGACGGAGAACCTCAATGTACAGGACTGAGAATGAGCGTGCATCCCCGCCGAGCGCGCGCATGCGGCGCAGCCTGGTGGAACGAAGAGGTGACACCACAGGTGCGCAGGACCGACCTGCTCCGCCGCTGATCAGGCGACGTGGCGCTCGGTGTAGAGCCCGAAGACGGATTCGAGCGCCTGCATCGACTCGCCGACGGTCACGTGATGGCGTGCTGCCTCAATGAGGGCCGGCATCACGTTGACCTCCGGATCGGACGCGTCCTTGGCGATCCGGGCCAGCGACGCGCGGACCGCGTCGTCGTCTCGCGCCTGCTTGATCTGCGCCAGACGGACCAGCTGCTCCGTCTCGACATCCCCGCCGATAGAGAGCGTGGACGGCGCGACGCCGTCGTCCTCCACGTACCCGTTGACGCCCACCATGGTCCATTCGCCTCGGGCGATCTTCGATTGGAAGGCATACGCCGCGTCGGCGATCTCCGCAATGAACCATCCGTCGTCAATGCAGGCGATGACTCCCTCGAACATCGACCCCGAGCCGGCCTGGTCCAAGTGCGCGAAGACGTCTTCGGCCTGACGCTCCAACTCGTCCGTGAGCGCCTCGACGAACCACGAGCCACCCAGCGGGTCGGCCACATGGACGACGCCCGACTCCTCCGCGATGACCTGCTGCGTCCGCAGGGCCAGGCGGGCCGCGTGCTCGGTTGGCAGCGCCAGCGCTTCGTCAAAGGCATCCGTGTGCAGGCTCTGGGTTCCGCCCAGGACGCCGGAAAGAGCCTCGAGCGCCACCCGGACCAAATTGACCTCCGGTTGCTGGGCGGTCAGCGACACCCCGGCCGTCTGGGTGTGGAAGCGCAGCTGGCACGACCGCCCGTCCGCCGCCCCGTAGCGCTCGCGCATGAAGCGGGCCCAGATGCGCCGGGCCGCCCGGTACTTGGCGATCTCCTCGAAGAAATCGCTGTGGGCGTTGAAGAAGAAGCTGAGTCGCGGCGCGAAATCGTCGACCGCCATGCCGGCCGCGATGGCAGCCTCGACGTAGGCGAACCCGTTCGCCAGGGTGAAGGCCAGCTCCTGCGCCGCCGTCGAACCAGCCTCGCGGATGTGGTACCCCGACACCGAGACGGGATGCCAGCGCGGCAGCTCGGCCGCGCAGAACCGCATGACATCTGTGACGAGCCGGACCGAGGGCCGCGGCGGGAAGACATATTCCTTCTGGGCCTGGTACTCCTTCAAAATGTCGTTCTGCAGCGTGCCCGAAAGGGCAGCCCGCTCGACGCCGGTACGGTCCGCCACGCCCACGTACATGGCGAGCACGGGCGCAGCCGGTGAGTTGATGGTCATGGACGTCGAGACCTTCCCGAGGTCGATGCCGGAGAACAGCGTCTCCATGTCGTCCTGGGTGTCGACGGCGACGCCCGCCCGACCCACCTCTCCCCTGGCCCACGGGTCGTCGGAATCACGACCGAGCAGCGTCGGCATGTCGAACGCAGTCGACAGCCCGTCGCCGCCGGCCCGCAACAGCTCCTTGAAGCGTCCGTTGGTGTCGGCCGCGGTGCCGAACCCGGCGAACTGGCGCATCGTCCACAGGCGGGAGCGATACATGGAGGCGTAGGGCCCGCGCGTGTAGGGGTACTGACCCGGCAGCTCGGCGCCTTCGGGGCCGTACACGGCCTCCACGGGCACGCCCGACATCGTCTCGAACCGCGCCTCCCGCCGGGGAGAGCGGTCGAATTCCTCCTGCCAGGTCTTTCGGTCTGCCACGTCCCTACATTACTTCAACGTCAAACTACTTTCCAGCTCCCTTACTGGAAGTCGCCGGCGGCCCGTCGAAGGTCGGCGAGCAGCGTGAAGAGGCTCGCCACGGCGGGCGGCGAGACGCCGATGTCGGCGAAGACCTCCGCATTCATCGCCTCCGTCGCTGCGGCAGCCCGACGCCGCCCCGCCGCCGTGAGGACGGCGAGCGTTCCCCGCCCGTCTTCGGGGTTCGAGCGTCGGGTGACGAGACCGTCCGCCTCCAGGCGATCGACTGCGTTGGTCACGCTCGCCGCATTGACCTGCAGACGCTCGCCGACCTTGCCCAGGGGCAGGGCTCCCTTGGAGGAGAACGACAGCAACATGAGGACCTCGTAGCGCGCAAACGTCAGTCCGAGTGGACGCAGGACGGCATCGGCACGGGCAAGGAAGACCTGCTGCAGCCGCATGATGGAAGTGACGACCGCCATGCCCGGCGCCTCTTCCGGCCAGCCGTGGGTCCCCCACTGGCGCTCCGCCTCGGCGATCGGATCGAAACGCAGCCGTCGCGGTTCGGCCATGGGCGCACGCTAGACGTTCATCCGCTCGCCGGACGGGGGCTCCGGTTTGATGCAAAGCTTTGCAGAGGCCAGGGCGGGCGTGTCACACTGCGGCCTTCCGGTCAGGCTTGCGACAGGAAGGACCGCGATGGCACGGTTTCCACATGGCTTTCTCTGGGGCGCGGCCACAGCCGGACACCAGGTCGAAGGCGGCAACGTCAACGCCGACATGTGGCCGATGGAATGGGCCCAGAACTCGACCTTCAACGAGCCGTCCGGCGACACGTGCGATCACTACCACCGCTATCCCGAGGACATCGCGGCCCTCGCCGAGCTCGGACTCACCGCGTACCGCTTCTCCCTCGAGTGGTCCCGGATCGAACCCGAGCCGGGCTTCTATTCGCGGGCCGCGCTCGACCACTACGGGAGGATGATCGAGAGCTGCCTGCACAACGGCATCACGCCGGTGGTGACCTACAACCACTTCACGGTCCCGCGCTGGATGGCAGGCCGGGGCGGATGGAGTGCAGATGATGCACCGGCGCGCTTCGCGGACTATGCGGCGCGAGCGACGCAGCACTTCGGCGATCTCCTGTCGTGGGCCTGCACGCTGAACGAGCCCAACCTCATGGCCATGATGCGGAGCACCGGCGTCCTGGCCATGGGCGCCGGAGACCGCTCACCGCGCCCCGAGCCTTTCGAATCGGAACGCGGTGGTGTCGGCGGCTTCGACCCGCGGCACTACCGGATGGGGATTGTGGCGGCCGACCTCGAGCGCATGGCGACGGCCCATCGACAGGCGGTGCAGGCGATCAAGGCGACGACGGGGGCCATCAAGACGGGGTGGACCCTGGCGCTCGTGGACTTCCAGCCGGCGGAGGGTGGCGAGGAACGGTGGCAGGAGGCACGGCGGGTGGCCCAGACCGACTGGCTCGCCGTCTCGGCCGACGACGACTTCGTCGGCGTGCAGACGTACTCCCGCGCCCGCATCGGACCGGAGGGGCAGCTGTCCGTGCCGGACGGGGCCGACACCATGCAGACCGGCTGGGAGGTCTACCCCGAGGCACTGGGACACACGGTCCGCCTCGCCGCGGAACACGCCGGCGTGCCCGTGCTCGTGACCGAGAACGGGATGGCGACCGACGACGACGCGAGCCGGCTGGCCTACATCCGTGCCGCGCTCGAGGGACTGGCCCGGGCCGTTGCTGACGGGGTCGACGTGCGCGGCTACCTGCACTGGACGCTGCTCGACAACTTCGAATGGAACGCCGGCTACTCCAAGACGTTCGGCCTCATCGCCGTCGACCGCGAGACCTTTGCCCGTTCGGTCAAACCCTCCGCCCGCTGGCTCGGTCAGGTGGCCCAGCGCAACGGCCTGGACTGATCGCCGTCGCCGCCGTCGGCCGCTCCGTCAGCGTCGGCCGGGCCCGGCAGACCCGTCGACCTCGAACCCGACGCGCTCGATGTCGGGCGCCAACTGCGCCATGTCGAACCCGTACAGGCGCGCCGCGTTCTCGCACAGGATCTTGCGTGCCACGTCGGCACTGATACTCGGATGCTGCACCAATGCGTCGACCTGGGCGTTGGTCTCGGGGAACACCGATTCGAAGTGCGGATAGTCCACCCCGAACATCGCGTTGTCACACCCGATGGCGAACGGCTGGTACTCGGCACTGGGACGGGCCAGCTCCTGGAGCGGAACCTGGTCGTCGGTGAAGGGCGAGATACCGGCGAAGCAATTGGCCGCCCAGTAGTCACGCGCCGAGCCCGTGAACTGGCGCATGCGCTGCAGCGTGTGAGCCCACCCCGTCCAATCGTCCCCCCACTCGAGCCGACGGTCCAGCTTGCGGATCACCGGAGCGATCCAATCCGCCTCGGTCTCTATGAACGCGAGCCGCAGGTCGGGAAAGCGCGCGAAGACGCCGCCGAGGATCATCTGCCACAGGGAGCGGCCCGAGTAGAAGGAGTGCTCGAGCGCGAGGGTCATGATGGCGGCGAACCCGGGCGGCCCGTAGGCGGGCGCACCCGACCCCCCGTGCTGACTGATCGGCAGGCCCACGTCCACGCAGGCGGCCCACACCGGGTCGAGCGCAGGGTCGAAGAAGAAGGTCCCACCGGGCAACAGGGCGGGCATCATGACGCCGCCCAGGCCGTGCTCCTTGGCCCAGTGGATGTCCGCCACCGCCAGGTCGACGTCGTCGAACGAGACCAGCGCCTGCCCGGCGCGACGGCCCGGCGTGTGGGCGCAGAAGTCGGCCAGCCAGCGGTTGTAGGCGAGACGCGCCTGCCGGTCGATCTCGGGGTCGGCGAACGAGCCCACGTCGTCGGCGGGCCTGGACTGGAACGGAAGCCCGTTCGGGAAGAGCACCTCGGCCACCACGCCCTGACTCTCCATGTCCTTGAGGCGCAGGTCCGAGTCCCACTGCGACGTGGGATCGAGTCCGGCGCTCAGGTTGCCGCTCTCGGGTGCACCCGCCGCTTCCTCCGCGCTCGCCCACGCATCGAAGGCAGGGAGGAAACGCTGCTCGACGTAGTTCCGGTAGTCGCTCCGTGAAGCCCGGACGTGTCCGTCCACCGAGATGATCGCGGTCTTCGCCATCGTCCCCCCTTTTCCGCACCGCCCTCAGGCGTGCACAAGGGTCATGCTAACGATTGCACGAGGCGAGAACCAGGGGATGGTGCCCGTCAGCCGAGCCCGCACGCGTAGGACGCGGTCCCCGGCCCTTGCTCACGGACGGAGCCGTCGGGCAACGCGACCTCGGCCGCCGTCCCTGGCGGCGCGGTCACCGTCACGAGAAGGGTCGACCCGTCGAGGTGCCACGCCGACTCAATGCGGCCGTAGGGCGAGTCATGGACGGCCTCCGCCCAGGTCAGCCCACCCCCGGGCCGGGGCGCCACCCGGAAGCGGCGGTAGGCGGGGTGACCGTCGAGCAGCGTGATGCCGGCGACGTAGTTGTGCAGGAACGAGATCACGGCGCCCTTGCTGTAGTGGTTCAGGGATTCGTGCGGACGGCCGTCCTCGTCGATTCCCTCCCACGCCTCCCAGACCGTCGTCGCGCCGCGCTCGACCATCGCCAACCAGGAGGGCGGCGTGTCCTGCAGCAAGAGCTCGTACGCCACGGGGAGGTGGCCGTGGTCCGCCAGCACCGGCAACAGGTACGGCGTGGCCAGGAACCCGGTACCAAGGTGCGTGTCGTCCTCGCGGATCAGCTGCACCAGCCGCTCCGCCGTCCGCGCGCGCAGCCCATCGGGCACGAGCCCGAAGGCGAGGGCGCGCACGTGATTCGCCTGGGTGTCGGGGGTGAGGGCGCCATCGGGCCCGATGAACTCGGCGCGCCAAGCGCGGAGCACGTCGGCAGCCAGCTCCTCGAAGCGCGCCGCCTCCGCGTCATGCCCGAGCATCCGACCGATGCGCGCGGCCAGCGCGGCGGAGTGCTGTAGGAACGCGGTCCCCACCGACCCCTGGTCCTTCTTCACGTGATCATGGGGTTGCGCGCCCGGCTCGAGCCATTCGCCCCAATGGTACGTCCCGTCCCAGATGAACTCCTCGTGCGGCGCCGGCTCGGGCCGGGCCGCCGCGCGGCTCTCGTGACGGTGCAGGGCCGCCGCCGCCGCGGCGAAGTCGACCCAGGACACCATGGACGGCCACAGCTCCGCCAGCACGTCGCTGTCGCCGTAAGCGCGCCACATCTCCCAGGGGACCATGACGATGGCGTCGCCCCACCCCGACGACCCCTGCATGTGCTGCCACAGGCCGGTGCTCTCCATGCGTTGGCGCAGCGGGTCCGGCGAGTAGTTGATGATCCGGCCGTCAGGGAGCTGCTCGGCCGCGACGTCCCGGAGCCACTTGAGGGAGAACCCCGCGACGTCGTAGAGAAAGGCACCGGTCGGGACGAACAGCTGCCAGTCCCCCGTCCAGCCGGCGCGCTCGCGTTGCGGGCAGTCCGTCGGGATTTCGCAGGCGTTGTCCCGGAACGACCATTCGGTGATGTCGTGCAGCCGGTTCAACCGCTCGTCGCTGCAGCGGAACCACCCCGTACGGCGCAAGTCCGTATGGACGACCACTCCAGTGACGTCGTCGGGAGTGAGCCGGTTCGGATGGCCCTCGATGCGCGCGTACCGGAAACCGTGGGTCGTGTGGCGCGGTTCGAACACCTCGCCGGGCGTGCCGGCGGCCACCACGTGATCGGTCATCCCGACCTTCATGTCGCCACCGAAGAAGTCGGGCGACAGGTGATCCTGGGTGACGTCGCCCGACGGATCGAGAAACTCGCCGTGGACGATGGTCAGCTCCGTGCCGGTGGGACCGACGTCGCACAGGCGCAGCCAGCCGTTGATGTTCTGCCCGAGGTCGACCACCTGGCGGTCGGACCCCAGCCGCGTGACGGCGACAGGCGGCAGCTCCTGCACCCTGCGGGTCGGCGGCGCCGGGGAATAGGCCAGGGACCCGAGGTCGTCGCCGACGACCGTGACGGCCTCCCAGGAGCCCGGGCTTTTCCGATGGTCCTCGCTCTGCCCCGCCATGAGGTCGGCGCTGAGGAGCGACCCGGTGCCGGATACCCAATCGGGGCCCGACGTGATCACGACGTCGCCGGCGTGGAGCTGGCCCAGGAAGCCGAGCGTGCCGCCGAAGCCATCGGTGCCCTGGAAGAACCCGGTGCGACCGCGCCACCACCCGTCCGAGAGCACGACCTCCCAGACGTTGTCGCCGGGAGCCAGCAGCGCGCCGACGTCGTAGACCTGGACGTGCAGGCTCGTCGGGTAGCTCGTGAAGCCCGGCGCCAGCTCGACATCACCGACACGCCGGCCGTTGAGGAAGGTCTCGTAGACCCCGTGGGCGGTGGCGTAGAGGCGGGCCTCCCGCGTCGGTGCTTTCAGGCGGAATGTGTGGCGCAGCACATGGGCGGACCGGGTGGTCTCCGCCGGCTCTATCCAGCGAGCGGCCCAGTCGGAAGGGTCGAGCAGTCCGGTCTCGAACCAGGCCGGGGACGACCACTCGCTCTCGGCCCCGCCGGCACCCCAGCTCTTCACCCTCCAGACGACCCGCTGCCGCGAGCTCAGGTCAGGACCGGGCCACGGGATCAGGACGCTGGCGTCGGACTCGACACGGTCCAGGACGCGGCCGTCGAGCTCTAGGACGTAGGCCTGCTGCCGCTCTGTGCCGGGCGGCAGCCGCCATGACAGGCGTGGCCGACGATCGCCGAGGCCGAGGACGGAGGCGCCGAGATGCTCGACCCCGAGGCGGGTGGGCGTGTTCATGTGGGCAGCTCCATGATCCCTTTTGTGCAACATTACAACTTCGAACATCTGGCGTCGATTGGCTCTCGTGTCCGCAGATGCGGCCGGCTTTACGGTCTTCTTATGGATTCCGAATGCGGGAGCGCGCCTTTTGCAACGGTGCTGTAACGACCGGCTGTCAATGTCGTTGGTAGCGATTCGGCCCCGCGTTCCCCCCCTCACCCCCCGGGGCGGGGTCGCATCGCTCGGACCCACCAGGTGGCACCGTTGCAGCCCCGCTCCGGCGGGGCTGCGGCGCGCCACGGGCCCGCCGTACCTCACAATCCTGTCATTCCGTCCCGCCTGCGGATGGTGCTCCCCGACGCCCGATTTCGGCCCGGGCAAAGGTGTCTAACATCGCCGTCAGCGAATCAAAAGGAGGGGCGTTGCGGACGGTTGTCGTAGGAGCTTCGAGCGGACTCGGGCGCTGCATCGGCGTCGGGCTCGCCCAGCGCGGGGCGAAGACCGCCCTGTTGGCCCGCCGGCAGCAGCGACTCGAGGGGGCAGCAAGGGAGGCGGGGCCGGGGACGCTGGCCATCACGTGTGACGTGACCAGCACCGAGTCCTGCCAGTCCGCGGTGCGACAGGCCGCCGAGGGTCTCGGGGGCATTGACGCCCTGGTCTACGCACCGGGGATCGGTCCGCTGGCGCGCCTCGCCGACATGGACGCGGCGACGTGGCGGCAGGTCTTCGACACGAACGTGATCGGAGCGTCACTGGTGACGGCTGCCGCAGTGCCGTATCTCTCCGAGTCCTCGGGTACAGCCGTCTATCTCTCGTCGGTGAGCGCCTCCCAGACCCCCCCGTGGCCGGGCCTGGGTGCCTACGCGGTCAGCAAGGCCGCACTGGACAAGCTCGTCGAGGCCTGGAGGGGTGAGCACCCGGCGGTGGGATTCACCCGGGTCGTGGTGGGTGAGTGCATGGGTGGCCAAGGCGACTCGACGCCGGGGTTCGCCGACGGCTGGGACCAGGAGCTGGCAGCGGAGGTGATGCCGGTGTGGTTCGCCCGCAACTACATGAGCGGGGCGTTTGTCGGCGTCGAGGACCTCATCACCGTCGTGGACACGGTCCTGCGTCATGGCGGCGGTGTCGCCATCCCGTCGGTGACGGTGGCCGGTCGCCTCGCCGGGGAGAGCTGAGTACTTCTCACTTCGGTATGCACGTCGAGCCCTACCCGTACCGAGCGAGCGCATCATGGGAGGGAAAGGTCGTGGCCCGATCCGGCTCGTGCCTCATTGCGGAGTCGTCCGGGACCCTTCCGGTCCTCTACTTCCCGGCGGCCGAACTCCAGGTGCAGGGGCGCGCGGGGCTGTCCGATCACCTGCGCCCGGCGGACGGCGAGCCGGGGCTCGCGGACTACGTCGCGTTCGACCAGGACCGGGTCGTGGTCGAGGTCACCGACGAGGACGACGGGGACGAGGAGCGCGATGTCACGGTGAAGCGGTTTCCCACCTGGGGCGATGCCGCGCACCTCGTGGACGTCATGGACGTCCAACCCACCGACGAGGGGCTCAGCTTCATCACCGTTGCCCGGAGCGACGACCGACGCCCCGTCGTCGAGGGCAGCCAGATGCTCGGCCAGGCCATCGTGGCCGCCGGCCGGCATGCCGAGGACCGCCGCGTCGTCGCGGCCAACATGATCTTCCTGCGGTCGGCCGATGCCCGTCTGCCGCTGCGCTTGGAACTGGCCGAGCTCAGCTCCGGCCGCACGTTCTCCGGCTTGGCGGTCCAGGTGTTCCAGCGCGACCGCCTGTGCGCCGCGGGCACGCTGCTGCTCGACGTGCCGTCCGACGACGTCATCCGGCACGCGCCGGACCCTCCGGACGTGGCCGGACCGTTCGCATGCGAACCGTACGATATGGGCGTGACCGGTCGCGACGTCAGAGTGGTCGACAGCGCCTACTCGAACGATCCCGACGCGCCGGAGGGACCACCCACGGTGGACGCCTGGGTGCGCTTCCGCCATCTGCCCGACGATCAGCCCATCCATGCCGGCCTGCTGGCGCAATTCACCGGCCACATGTCGATTGCCGCCGCCCTGCGCCCCCACGCCGGAGTCAGCCAGGACCAAGCGCACCGGACGCTCTCCATGGCGATCAACAGCATCAGCCTGTCGCTGCACGGTCCGGTCAAGGCCGACGACTGGCTGCTCTACCGCCACCTCTCGACGTATGCCGGCGCCGGTACGACCCATGCCGAGAACCGGGTGTACGACCGTGACGGTGCGCTCGTTGCCTCATTCTCCGTCGACGCCATGGTGCGGCCGCTCCCCGCGGGAGCCAAGGGCCCCATGGACGCACGTACCGCGCTGTGAGCCTCACGACGGGTCGAGGCCCGCTCAGCGCCACGCCCGCAGGACGGTTCACGATCCCCATGCCGGAGAACGTGTCATACATCGAACCGTTCCGCCGGCGTGTCAGGGCGAAGAAGGGCGGCCGGACGGTGATCGACAGCGAGCGCGCCGTACTGATGCACCGGCCCGGTCAGCCGCCCACCTTCGCCTTCCCGGACCACGACATTGCCGGGCTTCCGACGAACGACGAGGAAGACGCTCCGGGCTATGTGACAGTGTCGTGGGATGCCGCCGACGCCTGGTTCGAGGAGGACGAACAGATCTTCGGACATCCTCGGAATCCTTACCACCGCGTGGACTGTCTGCACTCCCATCGTCACCTGCAAGTGCAGGCCGCCGGCGCCACACTGGTCGACACGACAGAGACCATGGCCGTGTACGAGACAGCGCTTGAACCTCGCCTGTACGTCCACCCTCGCCACGTGCAGGCCGAACTGACTCGGAGTCAGCTGGCGACCTATTGCCCGTACAAGGGCACTGCCACGTATTGGAACGTCGTCGTGGAGGGAGTGCTCCTCACGGACGTCGCCTGGAGTTACGAGGAAGCACTTCCGGAGTCCGCCCCCCTCCAGCATTTGGTGAGCTTCGATGACCGCCGGGTCTCGGTCAAGCATGACCTCCCGGCCGCCGACTGAGAGAGACCAGTGGGGCAGATGCATTCATTCGTGTCGGCCCGCGAGCCGGCCTCGGTGCACCGGGTGCGCGGAACAAAGGGGATTTTGCATGGTGCTTGAGACACTGTTGTACGAGCAGCAGGACGGTGTCGCCATCGTCACCATGAACCGCCCCGAGGTCCACAACGCGTTCAACCACCGGATGCAAGCGGAGCTCCACGGATTGTGGCGTCACCTCCGGCGCAACGACGATGTCAGAGCCATCGTCCTCACGGGAGCCGGAGACGAGGCGTTCTGCGCCGGGATCGACCGGGACGAGACCATTGAGGAGAGCTATCTCGCCAATGAGGAGAACCGCTACAAAATGCAGGGCAAGGCGGGTCCCGTCGCGACGCCCTTCATGTACAACGATCCCGGGGTCAACATCAACCCGAAGACGAACGACCTGTGGAAGCCGATCGTCGCCGCCGTCAACGGGATGGCCTGTGGCGGCGCCCTCTACATGCTCGGGGAGTCGGACATCATCATCGCGGCCGAACACGCGACGTTCTTCGACCCCCACGTGACCTACGGGATGGTGGCGGGCTTCGAGTCCACCCACCTGCTCCAGAAACTGCCCCTGGGCGAGGTGCTCCGCGTGATGCTGCTCGGTGCGTGGGAGCGCATGTCGGCCGAGCGCGCCCACCAGGTGGGGCTGGTCTCCGAGGTCGTGCCGGCAGCGGAGCTCCGCGAGCGGGCCCTCTGGGTGGCGAAGGCCATCGCGTCGGCGCCGGTCATGGCGGTTCAGGGGACGCTGCGAGCCATCTGGATGACCCATGAGCTCAGCCGGCGCGAAGCCCTCTCACAGGTCTCGACCTTCGTCGCGCTCGGGACGCTCTTCGACGACATCGCCGGGGGCCAGGAGATCTTCCGGGAGACCGTGTCCCGCCCTGAGTGGCGGCTCCGCTGAGAGCCTGATTCCTCCATTCATGATCGAACAGTTCGACGTTGCGGTCCTCGGAGCCGGCTTCGGCGGCCTCACCTTGGCCCACCGCCTTGCCCAGTAGTTCGTGGCCGACGCTCTCGAAGCCACGCGCGCAGCGGGCGCGTCCTCCATTGAGATCTCAGAAGGAGCGATGGACCGCTATGAGCGCGCCCTCGAGCACGACCTCCGCGGGACGGTCTGGGCTCAGGGTTGCTCGACCTACTTCCACAACGCCGCCGGTCAGATCGTGACGCAACTTCCGCACACCTCGGGGTGGTACGCAAAGGCCAGGAGACAGATCGATCGTGACGACTTCACCTTCGGTGGTGTGGCCGGCCTGACCTCGTAGTCCGAAGCGCAATCGGGTCGACGGCACCGGAGACCCTCGAAAGGGTCAGCTCGCCGTCGACGTCCCGGCCAGGTCCTTCCCGCATGACGGCTTCGACGAAATCGCCGTGAAGTCGGTCGGGCCGGCCTTCATGACCCAGGCGCAGGTCTGAGCCGGGTCATGCCCGAAGTTGTTGGTGTAGTTCAAGTTGTAGGGCAGCAACCCGTTGGCGTTGTACGCCTTGAGGCTCCGCAGGTTCTTGATCACCGCGGCCTTGGTCGGGTTGGATCCCGCCATCTGCAGGCCCTTGATCATGAGGTCGGCGCCGGCCCACGACTCGTACTGGCCCAGATTCGGGAACTGGGTCTTGGTGAAGTGGGCGTACTTCTGCATGGCGGCCTGCATCTGCTGAGTCCCGGCGTTGGGCAGCGACCACGGGCGGAAGGGCGTGAGGAAGTAGCCACCCTGCACGACCTTCCACGCCGGGGACTTGATCACGTCAGGCTGGTACCCGCTGGCGTAGATGGCCGTCTTGATCTTCACGCCGGCCTGCTGCAACGCCGTGGCCAGGGCGTAGTTGGAGTCGGCGTCCATGGCAGGCGAAATAGCGTTGACTCCGTTCTTCTTCGCCACCAGCGCCTCACTGGTGAAGTCGACGCCACCGAAGGGGACGGTGGTGTCGAGCACGCCGACCTTGCCGCCCGCGTGCTTGAACGAGTCGGCCGTCGCGATGGCGGCCCGGCTCGACGACGGCGAGATGCTGTAGCCGTACGCGCCGAGGGTGGTGGCGCCCAGCTTCTTGAACAAGTCGCCCAGCTGCGTGTTGACCGGGTACTTGGGGTCGACGCTGCCTTCGTCGGACGCGAACATATTGGTGTTCGGCTGTGTGCCCCACTCCGGCCCGTCGTCGTAGGTGCCGGTCACGGGCATGCCGGCCTGCTGCGGGTACTTGGCGGCCAGGAACATCAACGGGCTCTGCGAGACGATCCCGATCGCGCCCTTGGAGATGGCGCTCTGCACGGCGGTGGCGATCTCACTTGGGTTGGTCTGGTCGTCGATGGTGATCCCGACGAGCTTGTGCCCGTTCACGCCGCCTTGGGCGTTCTGCAGCGCGATGCGCGCGTTGAAGCCCGCCGGAGAGGTCCCGTTCTGGGACCCGCCCTCTCCCGTCAGGTCGGTGATGTAGGCAATCGTGATCGGCGCCGGCGCTGCGGCGGCCGTCACGGCGGTCGTGCCAACGAGGAGGAGCGGCACGCCGGTCAACATGCCCAGCGCCACGGGGACGATCGTCGGCAGGCGCCTCCGCGTCGATCCGCCTCGGTTGATGCGTCGTTGCACGGTCTGCATGCCTCCCCGGATCCCCTGCCGGAAGATCCCTCTCGTGTCGCCGTACACTGAGCCAGCGCTCGTGGGTTGTAATGACCGGTCGTTACTGTAGCGAACCCCCAGCCGCCGCAGGGGTCGCCGGCTCGGCGTCGCCGAGGTAGCGGTCGATGACCTCTTGCCCGGCCTCCGCGGCAGGGCCGAACCAGCCCACCTGGCCCCGCATCAGGATCACGCAGGCGTCCGCCATGGAGAGGGCACGGTGGACGAATTGCTCGGTCAGAACGATGGTGATCCCCGACCGCCGGGCTTCCTCGAGGGCCTCGAAGACGGACTCGGTCACGATCGGCGCCAGACCGAGCGACATCTCGTCGGCGATGATGAGCGTGGGCGAGACGGCCAGCGCCCTGGCCAGGGCCAGCATCTGCTGCTCGCCCCCCGACAGGCTCCCTGCCCGCTGCCCTCTGCGTTGACCCAAGACCGGAAAGCGGTCGATGGCCCGGTCGATGGCGGCGGCGCGCTCGTGTCGCTTCTCCTGGGCCACCGCCATGCGCAGGTTGTCGACGACGGACAGGCCCGGGAAGATGCCTCGTCCCTCCGGGATGTAGGTCAACCCGAGCTTTCGAATGCGGTGCGCCGGCTGTCCGGTGATCTCGTGGCCGTCGAAGAAGACCCGGCCGCTGGTGGTGGGAACCAACCCCGAGACCGCACGCGCCAATGTGCTCTTGCCCGCTCCATTGGCACCCAGGACGGCGAGAACCGTGCCCGGATCCACCGTGAGGGAAACGCCGAAGAGGGCGCGCGACGACCCGTAGCGAACATCGAGGTTCTCGACGGTGAGGAGAGGATCGGTCACGCCGAGTTTCCCCCGGTGGGCGCCGGCTCGGCCGGGGGACCCGGCTCCGGGTCGGTGTCGCCCAGGTAGGCGGCCCGCACCGCGGGGTCGTTGCGGATCTCCTCGGGGCTCCCCACGGCGATGCGCTCACCGAAGTCGAGCACGAAGACGATGTCGGACAGCGACAGCACCGCGGCCACGTCGTGCTCCACCATGATGAGAGAGACCCGGTGGTCCGGTTGATCGACGATCTGGCGGAAGACCGACAGCAGGTTCTCCGACGCCTTGATGTCGAGGCCCGAGAGCGGCTCGTCCAAGAGGAGCACGTTCGGCTCGCTGGCCAGTGCCCTCCCGACCTCGACCAGGCGCAGGATGCCGAGCGGCAGCGCCGCCACGGGCGCTTTCTCGACCTTGGTGAGCCGCAAGAGCTCGAGCAGCTCGTCCACCCGCTCGCTCTCCTCCCGCGAGGGCGGGAGGAGAGAGCGCGGATCGAGCATGTCGCGCCACAGCCGTGTCGGGGCCGTCCGAGCGCGATGGGCGAGTTGGAGGTGCTCGCGCACGGTGAGACCCATGAAGAGTTCAGGCTGCTGGAACGTCCGCGCCAGACCCTTGCGTGCCCGCGCCCGGCACGACGCGTTGGTGACGTCGGCCCCGTGCAGATGCACCTTGCCCCTGTTGGGGCGGAGGAGGCCGGACAGGACAGCCAGCAGCGTTGACTTTCCGGCACCATTCGGCCCGACCAGGCCTGCGATCTGGCCTGGCTGGACCTCGAGGCTCACGTCAGACAGGGCGGTGAGGCCTCCGAAGCGAACGGTGATGTCGCGCGCCGCCAGGGCGGCGCCCTCGGCTCCGACGGCCCGAGCAGTCTCGCCCGTGGTCGGCATCACGATATGTGCTCCGCTACGCGTGTCGGCACCGGCCCGACGTCCGCGGTGGCCAACGTCAGGTCGGCCAGTTCGGCGCCCTGCTGTTGCGGCCGCAGGTGGAGGACGAGACGACGGAGTCGGCGACTCTGCTCGGCCAGCACGCCGTCGGGGTACTTGGCCGCCGACACCGCGCCGAGACCGAAGAGCACCGGCGTCACGTTCGAGGTCCAGGTCGGTAGGTAGTTCTGGGTGACGGCAGGGAGCAGGGCCAACGAGACCCCGCCCAGCAGTGCCGCAGCGTTGGAGCGAACGCCCCACGTCACGAGCACGGCCAGCCAGACCACGCCCTCGAAGGTGGCGAACTCGCTGGGCTGGAAGGTCGTCTGGGACAGGGCGAAGAGACCTCCGCCGATCCCGGCGATCAGTGCTGCGAGCGCCCCGGCAATGACCTTCTGCTGCACCACGCTGATGCCCGACGTCTTTGCCCCGGCCTCACTCCAGCGCGCCGCGTTGAGAGCCAGGCCGGTGGTCGATCGTCGGAAGTTGACGATGAAGAGCGCAATGATCACGAAGGCGGCGAGACACAGATAAGCAAAGGCACGATCGGAGGCGGCGAAACCCGGTCGATTGAGCGTAAGACCCAAACCCTGGTTCACGAAGGTGGGCAGCGTGAAAACGAGGTTCTCCATCAAGAGCCCGAACGTCAGCGTCACCAGGGCGACGTACAGATCGCCGAGGCGGATGCTGAGCAGGCCGACGACGACACCCATCGCCAGCGCCACGACACCGCCGGCGAGGACGGCCAACAGAACCGGCCACCCGTGGTTGTTCGCCAGTTGGGCAGTGGTCAGCGCGCCCACCCCGGCGAAGGTGATCTGACAGAGCCAGAGCATGCCGCCCTCTCCCGTGACGATTGTCCAGGAGAGGAGGATGACCGCGTAGGCGAATCCGGCGGCCATCACGCCGACCCAGTAGCCCTGCACAATGAGCGGGATGACGCCCACGACCGCGATCAGGAGCACCGGTCCGGCGTAGCGGCCGAAGAATCCGAGGGATGCGGACTCGACCACGTTGCTGGTGGACCCCGCCAGACGGCTCTCGCCCTGGGGCGTGATGGCACGGTCGAGCGCGCCACCCCAGCCGTCCGTCTCGCCGACTCGACCGCGGCGGAGCAGCTCGTAGACGAGAACGACGGCGACGACAATGAAGGGCACGGCGTCGATGAACTCCGTCGTCCACGAGCTCGAGGGCGGGAGGTAACCCTCAATGAGCGAGGTGGCGATGCCCATGAGAAGGGCCACGACCACGGCCACCGTCAGGTTCCGCAGCCGCGCTGCCACGACGGCGGCGAACGACGCGGCGATGAGGATCGTGAACTTGTCGGGGTCGAGACCGACGATGGGGGCTGCCAGCACTCCGGCCAGCCCGGCAAAGAGGGTGCTGACGGCCCAGACCCCGACGGAAATGAAGGTCGGATTGGTGCCCGAGAGGTCCGTCATCGCCGGTGAGTCGACCATCGCCCGCACCTTGAGCCCCACGTCGGTGTAGCGCAGGATCAGCGCGCCGGCGATCACGGTCGCGAGCACGCAGGCGTAGACGATGACCTGATCGAGCGTGACCGCGACGCCGAAGACCTGGTAGACGGCGACCGGCTGCGGCGCGAGCCCCGGCGCCGACTGGATGGCCTGGTTGCCGAAGATCAACACGGCCGCCGCCGGGATGGCCACCAGCAGGCCAATCGTCGCCACCACCTTGATCATGGGTGAGGACAGGCGCAGATGCCGGAACAGCACGAAGTAGAGGAACACCCCCAACGCAGGCGAGGCCACCACAATGGAGAGGACCGCAGCCGGCAGGATCGACCAGCTGTGCTGCGTGTTGAGGAAGTAGTAGAAGCGGGCGATGAAGAAGGCCATGGCTCCGAAGGCGAAGTTCAGAATCCCCGACGCCGTGTAGGTGATGACCAGGCCTGCGGAGCAGATCGCATAGATCCCTCCCAGCACCAGTCCGGCGATCACGAATTGCAGCATTCCTGCGGACCCCTCCTCACCGGCCGGCTCCGCCGGGGCGTTTCTGACATCGACGTCGATTCAGATACTAACGATGCGGACCGGACCGTGCACGACAGAGGAAAGGCCCTTTGAGCTGGGATGAAGCATTAGCGAAGGGCATCGGCACTCCTGACCGAGGACCGGCCGAGCAGACCCCGCTCGACGATGTGCGCCGCCGCGTCGACACCGGCGGCCGTGCGCGGCTGCGCCCCGAAGGCACCCAGGAGTGCCACCATGACCACGGCGTCGATCTCCACGTCACCGAAGCCGCGGTCGCCGAGGACCCGCACCATCCGGCGCCGCCCCCAGTCCAACGCCGAGGCGGACAGGGAGCGCAGCCTGACATCCTCGAGTGCGGCGCCGACCCAGACACGGATCATCGCCGCCTCGCCCGACTGCGCCGCGTTGTAGCGCTGGAGCCACCGACGCAATTCGGGACCGTTCTCTGTCGTCAGATCGGGGATCTCGACGAAGGCCTCGGCGACGGCGCGCATGGCCTGCACCGTGAGCACAATCGCCAGCTCATCCTTGTTCTCGAAGTAGCGGTAGAAGACTCCGTGGGAGACCCCGGCCGCGGCCGCAAGGTCGTCCACCCGGGTGGCGTGATAACCCCGCTCGACGAACACGTCCCGCCCGTTTTCAACCAGTGCCTTCAAGGCAGCGCGCTTGTCGGTGCCGGATTGGATCGTCTCCTCCTTCTCCAACATCGCACGGACTCCGGGCCCGAACGGAACGCGTGGCGGATGAGCGCCGGAGCCGGCGTGCACGTTGACGGCGCTGCGTCCGAAGAGCGACCGGTGCATGACATCGGTCATGACGACCTCGACCCGCTCCCTCGAGTAGTCCTCCGGTGCCACGGCGCGCAGGCTGACCGCATCGTCAAGGGACCGGGCGAGACTGCCGAGCAGGAGCTCGAGCAGCGGACTGAGCTGACGGGCGGGCAGATCGCTGGTCGAAAGCTTCGAGCGGATCCGGGCCACGCTCTGATCGCGGAGGCGCACGACCGCGGTGGTCAGGCGGTCGTCACCCGCCAGCGCCGCTGGGAGGGCCTGGAAGATCGGCCCGTAGCGTGCGTGAATGTCCCCGTAGCGGCCCACCCAGGCGCGGAGGCTCTGCCAGCCCTCGGCCTCCGGCGTGATCGGGTCGATCGCCTCGGTGGATGCGCTGATCTGTCGTGCGACCTGGCCCGCCAGGCTGCTGAACACGTCCTCCTTCCCCGAGAAGTACTGGTAAAAGGACACTCTCGAGCAGCTCGCCTGCTCGCTGATGCGGGCGATGCTGCATCGATGAAACCCCTCGTCGCCGAAGAGCTGCAGGGCGGCATCGAGAATGCGTTGCCGGGTCCGCTGCCCGCGCGCACCTACCCTGGGGTTGTCGGAGAATGGTGCGCGTCGCAGGACCGGTTCGGCATCCTCGAGCCGGGCGACCGGGGCGGCGCTCTCAGGCGCCATCAGGTCACGACCTGCGCTCGCTCTGCAGACGGCCGCCGGCCACCCCAAAGGGAGTCACCGGTCCCGCGTGCCGGTCAGGAGTCGGCTCGGACCTTGTCTTTGAGGGCGGGGACGATCGGCGGTGCGTCCTTCCAGTTCGGGAGGCCGCTGTCCTCCTTGGCCACGGGGTAGCCGTCGTCGTTGACCTGGGCCCAGTGCGAATGGTTGAGCTCGTGCAGGGTGAAGCAGGCATTGAGCGCGTTGTAGAACCCCATGTTGTCCACGCTCTGGTTCACGGCTTCCTTGACCAGCAATGACGTCACCGACGGCAGCACGGCGATCCGCTCGGCGAACTCCTCGGTCCGTTGCGTGAGGTCCTCGGCCGGAAAGATCTTGCTGACCATGCCGAGGCCATGTGCCTCCTCGGCGTCGATGGAGTCGCCGGTCAGGAGCAGTTCCTTCGCCTTGCGCGGGCCGAACTCCCACGGGTGGGCGAAGTACTCCGTGCCGCACATGCCCAGGCGCGTTCCCACCACGTCGGCGAAGCGCGTCCCCTCGGCGCAGACGATGAGGTCGCATGCCCACAGCAGCATCAGCCCGGCCGCATAGACATCCCCGTGCGCCTGCCCGATGGTGATTTTGCGCAGATTGCGCCAACGCCGCGTGTTCTCGAAGTAGTAGTGCCACTCCTGGAGCATGAGACTCTCAGCACCCTTACGCGTCGCACCATTGATCTTGCGGGTGTAGTGCTGGTTCGGCCCCGGCATGCCTTCTTCCATGGCGACCTTGGAACCCATGTCGTGTCCCGACGAAAACATCGGACCCATGCCGCCCAGGATGACCACCCGGACCTCGTCGTCTGCCTCCGCTTCGAGGAACGCGTCGTTCAAATCGACCAGGAGCCCACGGTTCTGGGCGTTGCGCGCCTCGGGACGGTTGAGCATGATGCGCGCCACCTTCCCCGAGTCGAGCGTCTCGTACGTCACGAATTTGTAGTCAGTCATAAGGAGGCTCCTTGACGAGTGCAGCGAGTCGTTGCTGAAGTGACCCTACTGTTAGAAACGGCACGGTGCACCTTGGGGACGAGGTGACGATGGACCACCCTGCCGACGCGACGCGACGGGCGACCGTGTGACGAACTGACCCGAATCACACTGCTGCTGCGGCCTGCTCCACCCGCATGATCCGGGCCAGATTGCCGCCCATGATGTTGCGCACGTCCTCGTCGGAGAGCCCCTCCGGAAGGTGGTCGAGGTAGCTGCACGGCTCGGCCAGGCCTTCGGGGTGCGGATAGTCCGAACCGAACAGGACGTGGTCGGCGCCGATCACGTCGACGATCTCTCCCAGGTCGTCCTCGTGGAAGGGGCTCACGTAGACATTGTGCTTGAACTGCTCGACGGGATCGCCGTCGAAGGCATTCGGCATCTTCTTGTAGGTGTCGCCGAGGTGGTTGACGAACCCTCGGATCCACTCCCCCCCGGCCTCTATGGAGGCCACCCTGAGGTCGGGGAAGCGAGCGAAGACGCCGTGGCAGACGAACGCAGCCATGGTGTCCTGAATCGGCCGATGGCCGCCGGTCATGTACGTGAAGGAGTCGAGCCGGAAGGGCAGCATTTCGCTCGGGCCGGTCCAGTCGCCCGTGTAGCGCGCGTAGCCACTGTCCGAGGAGTGCATCGAGACGAGGATGTCGGCGTCCACGACAGCTTGCCAGAACGGGTCGAACTCGGGATAGCCGAAGGAACGCGAGCCGCGGAAGCCCGGGACGGGAGCGGGGCGGATCAGCACGGTCTTCGCTCCGCGCTCCACTGCCCACTCGAGCTCTTGGATCGCCTTCTCGACGATCGGGAGTGTGATGACCGGCGTGGCGAAGATCCGATCCTCGTAGTTGAACTGCCATTCCTCGTACATCCACTCGTTCAGCGAGTGGATCGCCGCGTGCGTCAGTTCCGGGTCATCGCGCATGCGTTCTTCCAGAAGGCTGGCCAACGTGGGGAACATGAGCGACCGGTCGACGCCGAGCTCGTTCATGACCTCAATGCGGGGCCCCGGTTGCTGGAAAGCCGGAAGGCTCCGCATCGGCTCACCGATCACTTCGCGGTACGACTTGCCCTCGGGGTTGCCGTTGCGGAAGTACTCCTCCTGGGCTCCGGGCCGGGCGACGACCTCGAAGGTCGGGTTGGGGATGTACTCGCTCACCGTGCCCCGGATCATGATCTTCGTGCGGCCGCGCAGCTCGACGTAGTCGATGGCGCCTTTGTAGCGATCCGGCAGGTGCCTCGTGAACGAGTCCCGGGTCTCGTAGAAGTGGTTGTCGGCGTCGAATACGGGAAAATCGCAAACTCTCGGCATGATGAAGAGGATATGCGTTTTTGACTATGACGTCAATGTCATACATCTCGTCCCGCCCGCCGGACCACCACCGAACGAATATCCAGTTCACGATGGCTTTTACGGAGTCTAGGCCGTCACGAGGCGCTTGCGTCGAGCGTCACCGATTCGTCGGGAAATGCAGCTCCATGCTGGTCGGACCCGGGTCGGGCCATCGAGAAGTCACGACCTTGGGTCGAGTGTAAAAGCGGATCCCGTCGGGGCCGTAGATGGACGAGTCCCCGAAGATGGAAGCCTTCCAACCGCCGAAGGAGTGTGACGCCACCGGAACGGGGATCGGCACGTTGATGCCGACCATCCCGACCTGGATTTCGCGCTCGAAGCGCCGCGCGATGCCGCCGTCCCGGGTGAACAATGCCGTGCCGTTTCCGTACGGGTTGTCGTTCACGAGCGTGAGCGCCTCGTCGAAACTGGGAACGCGCACCACGCTGAGCACGGGACCGAAGATCTCGTCGTCATAGACGCGCATACCGGGCTTCACGTCGTCGAGCAGCGAGCAGCCGACGAAGAATCCCACCTCTTGGGTGGTGCGCGCACCGTCGACGACGACCCTGGCGCCCTCGTCGGCGGCGTGCTCGACGTAGGACTGCACGCGGTCGCGGTGTTCCGCAGTGATCAGCGGGCCCATCATGGACGCCTGGTCCTCGCCGGGACCAACGACGACCTCGGGAATCCGGCTGGCGATGGCGTCAATGAGCGGATCGGCCACCGGCCCCACGGCAACGACGACCGAGATCGCCATGCACCGTTCCCCCGCCGACCCGTAGGCGGCGGACACCGCAGCATCGGCGGCCGCGTCGATGTCGGCGTCCGGCATCACCACCATGTGGTTCTTGGCGCCACCGAGTGCCTGGACCCGCTTGCCGTGGCGGGTCCCCACCTCGTAGATATGGCGCGCCACCGGGGTACTGCCCACGAAGGAGAGGGCCGCCACGTCGGGATGCGCCAGCAGCGTCTCGACCGCCTCTCGATCACCCTGCACCACGCTGAAGACCCCGTCGGGGAAACCGGACCGCTGCACGATGTCGGCCAACACCAGCGAGGCGGACGGATCCTTCTCGGACGGTTTGAGCACGAAGCAGTTCCCGCAGGCGATGGCGTTGGCCATCATCCACAGCGGCACCATGATCGGGAAGTTGAACGGCGTGATGCCGGCGACCACCCCCATGGGCTCGAGTACCGTGCGGATATCGATACCCGTCGAGACCTCCGAGTTGGACGATCCCTTCAGGAGGTTCGGGATGCCGCAGGCGAACTCGACATTCTCGATGCCGCGCGCCACTTCGCCCCGTGCGTCTTCGAGAACCTTGCCGTGCTCGGACGTGACGGCAGCCGCGAGTTCGTCGCGGCTGGCATCGAGCAGCTCCCGTAGACGGAACAACAGGCTGGCCCGCCGGGTCAGCGAGGAGAGGCGCCACTCGTGGGACGCCTCGACGGCCGATGCCACCACCGCGTCGACCTCGGCCGCCGACGCGAGAGCCACCTGTGCGGACTGGACCCCCCGGGCCGGGTCGAAGACCGGCCCGTTCCGCCCCGACGCCCCTGGGACGGCCCGACCGGCCATCCAGTGCCCGATGTGCCGCACGTCCGTCGAGGGTGGAGTCATTCGCCCGGATCTTACGGCGAGCCTCGAACACCGGCGTTCCCGGCCGTCAGGGACGCTGGTTCCGGCGGTTACGCAGGGGGTCTGCGTCCGGGCGCCGGCAATCTCGGGCAAAGATGGCCCCGGCGCGTAACATGTCCAACGTGTTCGATTGCGACGTCGATGTCAATACTGGCGTCGGCCCCCGGGCTCGATGATGCGGCCTCTCCCCGAGCTGACCACGGCCAATGACTGGTTCTGGACGTCAGGCGCCGACGGCACCCTCCGTGTCCAGGGATGCAGTGACTGTGGTGAGCTGGTCCATCCCCCGGTGCCCATCTGTCCCTACTGCCGGAGCCGGTCTTCGAAGCCCACCGCCGTGTCGGGGCGCGGCACCATCGTCGGCTTCACGGTCAACGCCCACCGCTGGCTGCCGGACCTCGACCCGCCGTATGTCATCGCCAACGTCGCGCTGACGGAGGATCCCCGGGTGCATCTCACGACGAACATCGTGGGCTGCGAGCCGGGCGATGTCCAGATCGGCCAGGAGGTGACGGTCCAGTTCCTCCAGCAGGAGGACGTGTGGCTGCCGCTCTTCGCGTTGACGGGTTCGGTCGACCCGGTCGAGCGTGTTGCGGAACCGTGGCGGCCGCTCCCGCGCGCGCCCCTCGGTGACGAACGGTTCGAGCACCGGGCCGTCCTGAGCGGCATCGGCCGCTCCACGCTCGGCCGGCGGCTGATGGTGGACCCGCTCTCGCTGGCCGTCGACGCCAGCCTGGCAGCCATCGCCGACGCGGGTCTGACGCTCGACGACATCGATGGCCTGTCGACGTATCCCGGGGCGACGGGTGGCGGGATGAGCGAGGGCGGCGTCACCGCCATTGAGGAGGCCTTGCGCATCCACCCGACCTGGGCCAACGGCGGAGGCGATTTGCCCGGTCCGGGCGGCGCGGTGATCGCTGCCGCCATGGCGGTGGCCTCAGGACTCTGCCGCCACGTGCTCTGCTTCCGCACCGTGTGGGAGTCGACCTTCGCCGCCCTCGCCGCGCAAGCAGCGCAGGCGTCGATGGGAGACGCTGAAGGAGGATCGCGTCGGGCCGAACGCGTCTCGGGCCCCTTTCGGGAATGGCGCGCCCCCTTCGGCGCCATGTCCGCCGCCAACTGGATCGGCATGAACGCCAACCAGTACCTCCACCGCTACGGCGCTCCGCGCGAGATGCTCGGACTGATCGCGGTGAACGGGCGACGGAACGCGTCCCTGAACCCCGCCGCCATCTACCGGGACCCCATGACGATGGACGACTACCTCTCGGCGCGCCCCATCACGTCACCGTTCGGGCTCTACGACTGCGATGTCCCGTGCGACGGGTCCATCGCCGTAATTGTGTCGGCGGCGTCGGTGGCCGACAACCTGCCCCACCCGGCCGTGCGCATCGAAGCGGTCGGGACCCAGATTCTCGAACGTGTCTCGTGGGACCAGGACACCCTGACCCACGAACCACAGGTCATCGGCCAGGCCGCCCACCTGTGGACGCGGACCGGCGTGCGGCCGTCCGAGGTCGATGTGGCGCTGGTCTACGACGGTTTCACCTTCAATGCCATCTCGTGGCTCGAGGGCCTCGGGTTCTGCGGGTTCGGCGAGGCCTACGACTGGCTCGACGGCGGGCGCCGCATCGCCCTCGACGGCGATCTCCCGGTCAACCCGCACGGCGGACAACTCTCCGAGGGGCGGACGCATGGTTTCGGCTTCCTGTACGAGGCGGTCACCCAGTTGCGCCACGACGCCGGCGAGCGTCAGGTGGCGGGAGCCAAAACGGCGGTCGTCACCTCGGGCGGTGGCACGCCGTCGGGGGTCCTCCTGCTCCAGCGAAAGGACGCCTGAGCCGGTGATGGCCGCGCTACGAGTCCGTCCGTTTCCTGCGAGAGCGACGGTAGATTGATGCCACCGTCACCGGGTCCCGCAGGGAAGGAGAAGGCCGTGTCGACGCCCACGCCCTTCGCGGGCGAGAAGCCGAGCGGGCCCCGGTCCCGCAAGGGTGTCGAAACGCGGGCGCGCCTCCTCGCGGCGGCGAAGGAGGTCTTTGAGCAGGACGGCTTCCTGGACGCCCGGATCTCCGACATTGCGGAACGAGCGGGCCTCTCGCACGGCTCCTTCTACCACTACTTCGAATCAAAGGAAGAGGTCTTTCGGGAGGTGGCAGCCGAGGTCGAGCAGCGCCTCAGCGAACCGCTGTACAGCGTGATTTTGGACGCGCACTCGACGGCCACCCCCTACGAGCGCATCCACGAGGGCATCCGCCGGAACTTCGAGAGCTACCGCGACGAGGCCCGGATCATGGGCGTGATTGAGCAGGTTTCGCGCTTCGATGACACCCTCCGCGAGTTCCGCAACGAGCGCCACCACGCGTCGTCGGCCGAGATCGCGGACTCCATCCGGCGCCTGCAGCAACACGGACTGGCCGACAGCCGCCTCGACCCAGCCATCGCCGCGGCCGGGCTGGGGGCCATGACCTACCGCTTTCCTGAGATGTGGTTCGTGCAGGGCCTGGTCGACTGCGACTTCGACCTCGGCGTCGAGCAGCTGGTCACGCTGTTCGTCAACGCGTTGGGCCTATCCGGGCCTGCCGCGACGAGCTCTCGGGCCCAGCAGGCCGAAGACCTCGTCGCCGACTGACCCGCTCCCACAGAATTCCGCTGGGTCATCCGCCCCGGATCGGACTCACCTCAGTGCTGGAGCGCTTACTGTCACAGAGGTGGTGAGCCGAACCGGCCGTCCCCAACGCCCACGGGTGCCAGTCGACCTCCCGCTTGTCTCCAGTATCGTTGCGACCGCTGACGTCGAACTGGTCCAACTGTCGGTCCAGGGCGACTTCTCCGGTCAGCACCTACCCGGCATGACCATCGCGGAGGCGCACGTCCAACGTGCCGCGTTCGTCGGATCGGATCTCGGTCGAGCCCGTCTTGTTGACGTCCTGGTGGAGGGAGCGGACTTCTCCGGCGCTGACCTGGAGGAGGCATCGTTCTCGCGCGTCGAATTCGTCGATTGTCGAATGTCCGGGCTGCAGATCGCCCGGACCAGGCTCCACGATGTCAGCTTCACCGGGTGCAAACTCGATGGTGCGAATTTTCGAATGAGCGAAGCCGATCGCATCGTGTTCGATCACGTGAACCTACGCGGCGCGGATTTCTCGGCCGGTCGACTTGCCTCCGCCTGTTTCTTCGATTGCGACCTGAGCGATGCGGACTTCTCACAAGCCGTGATGCCGGAGGCTCGATTTCACGGTTCGTCACTGGCGGAAATAAAGGGCGGTGAGTACATGAGGGATGTCGTCATCGACAGCTCGCAGGTGCTGCCTTTGGCCTTCCGGGTCTTCACGGGCCTGGGCATTCGCATTGAGGATGAGCGGGAGATCCGTGGACCTCGAGACACCCGAGCCTGAAGGCGACGGAGGCGTGCTCCCCTCCCCTTCGAACCGGTTGGTCTGGTATGCCTCCTACGGCTCGAATCTCTGCGCAGACCGCTTCGCCTGCTACATCGAGGGTGGGCGTCCGCCGAGAGCTACACACACGCACGCGGGCGCCAGGGACCGGCGCCCTCCGTTGGCGACCGTTGCCCTCGCAATCCCGTACCGTCTCTACTTCACCGACGTGTCCACCGGCTGGGGAGGATCGCCGGCCTTCATCGACACCGAGCGGAGCGATGTCTCTCGCTCGCTGGTCAGGGGCTACCTGATCACCTGGGCACAGTTCGAGGATGTGGTGGCGCAGGAGAACGCCCGAGCATCGTCACCGATCACCGTCGGCGAACTGACCGATGGCGCATTCCGACTGATCGGCCCGGGGCGATACGAGAACCTTCTCTGCGTTGGCGAACGGGACGGGGTTCCGATCGTCACCTTCACTGCACCTTGGGCCTTGTCGGCGATCACGCCTGCAGAGCCGTCCATGGAGTACCTGGCCATGTTGATCACCGGGTTGCGAGAAGCCCATGGACTCGACGACAACGCCATCGTCGACTACCTCGGGGCGGCACCGGGCTGCACGCCTGAGCTCGCACGCCGAGCCCTGGTGGTGTGAGGTTGAGCGGTCCACGGCGCTGTCGCAGCTCTCGGCAAGACTGCGTCCATGGCATTCGGGCAACAACAAGGACCACCGGCGTCGGCGAGGCAGGTCCAGGAACTGTTGGCCCTTCTTCAGGAGGCCGGCCACAGCGACTTTCGTGATGCACGAGGCCCGATGGGGTTCACGCAACGGCAGGCCGCGGGCAGGTTCACTCGGGCCGAGGCTGATGCACTTCTTGATCAGTTGCGTGAAGCCGAACCGAGTGCAGAGAAGCCGGTCGAGGTCCCGATATGGCGGCGGTCGGTCCAAGACGACGTCCTTGGTCAGATACCCGCTGAGCGGCTCGCCATCGAGCTCCGCCGTCGGGGCTGGTCCGTCGTGGAGCCCATGGCCTAGAAGCCGGTGATCCGGGGCGCAGCCGGAGCACCGGCGCGCGATACTCGCCGGACCGATCACCCTGAGGGTGGCCGGTGCGTCGACTCACCTGCCACGAGGAGCCCTCCATGCCCGACACCGTTTTCCTGCCGGACCGCATCGAAGTGACCCGGCCGATCCCTGCGCCACCTTCCGCCATCTTCGACATCGTGCGCAGCCCCGCGGGCCATGTGGCCATTGACGCCTCCGGGATGCTGCAGGACTTCACCGGCGAACCGGCAGGGAAGGTTGGGGACAGATTCGTCATTCACATGGACCGCGAAGCGCTGAACGACTTCCCCCTGGGCAAGTACGACGTGACCGTGAACATCATTGTCTTCGAGCCGGACAGGGAGATTGCGTGGGACCTCGGACCTGATATCCCGATCCCGCACTTCTACGGATACCGTCTGCAGCCCCGTGAGGACGGCATCACCGATGTGACGTCCTACTACGACTGGTCCAAGGTGGAGGGCGACTTCAAGGACCGGTTCCCGATCGTGCCGGATTCGGCGCTGCGGGCGACGCTCGGCATTCTGGAGCGGACGGTCCGGCAGAGCCTCTGACCCTTCGTCCCGGGTCAGGGCGCGCGCCTCAAGAGGTGGTTTGCCCGCGCCTTCGGTCCGCGTGGAGCGGATCAGCGTCACTGGGTGAGCTGACCCACGCAGAGAAGACGGGAAGCCCATGCCAGGGACTCGGGGTGGGACCGGCGGGTCGCCCTGGCACTCCCTCACACGCCACCGCCACGACTGCATAGGGACGGGCGAAGCGCACCGTGGCCTCTCGGCGCACTCCCGGTCGTCGCACGGGGGCTGACATCGCCAGGAGAAGGCCGGTCACCGCCGCCGCCTCGAAACCCAACGCGCTGTAGCGGGCCACGGCGGTCTGACGGGCCTCGAAGCGCCAATCCGGTCGGTCGAATGCGCCGGCCAGGACGCGAGCGGCGGCGGAGAAACCGAGCGACTCGTCGCCGAGGTCCAACTTGGTCTCGGCGGACCAGGCGGGCAGCACGGTGAGCAATCGTTCCTCACGACCATTTCGTGCCTCTGTCTCGACGTCCTCCTCACTGATGGACCACAAGGGGCCATCGCCGAGGGGGAGCTCGAAGAGGGAGAGGCGCGCCGTACTGCCCGGCTCTCGGGCCTCTGCAGTCACGATGCCCTGGGCGACGGCGAAGACCTCACAAGGACGAGCGGCCTCGTCCACGGCGATCACCGAGCCCACCAGCAGCCCTCCTCTGGCGGAAGCCAGATGGACAGCCACCGGGCCGAGCTCGTCCGTGTCCACGAGGAACTGCCGATGACGATGGTCACCACCCGGCGCCCGGAGGACCCAGTGGAGCTGCGAGGACCAATCGCCTGGACCGAGCTCGGAGGCGTCGACCACCTCGAAGGGCACGTCCCACGACACCTTCGTCGCCAACGCGCTGGCGAGGATGCACGTCACGTCCGGCGACAGATCGATCGGGAAATGCTCAATGAGGCCGAGGGTGTGCTCTGCGCACCAGCGATCGAGCTCGAGTTGCGTCGGGAGTTCCCCCGTCTCGACCGCGGACGGCAACCGAGCACGCCATTTCTCGACCTTGGGTGTCTCCAGGGTTGACCGGTACCAGGCCCCCGCGGCTGCCCCGACGAGGGGATGGGGCTGGGTCAGCAGCGCACAGGCGACGGCGAACGCTGACTCGCCATCGATGCCCAGGACGTCGTCGAGTTCTGCTCGGGACGCTTCATCCCCCGCCACGCCGGCACAGAGAGCCAGGACCAGCCAGGCTCCGAGAGCCGAGACCACGTGATGTTCAGTACCCGCTTGGGCGGCAAAACGCTCGGCGTACCGCTTGATCGCGGTCAGGTGCGCATCAGCCACCAGCGCAGTCTCGCAAAATCTCTCCCGTCAGGCCGTCGGCGTTCGGCGCCGCCGCCCGGTGGAACCTCGATCCCGTTTCGCCCGCAATGATCGCGGCCGGCTCGGGTGTCAGACTGCCGACATGGCCGAGATGGGAGACCCGAAGACCACCCTGCACCGTTACCTCCAGGCGGCTCGCGACGCCCTGGTGTGGAAGCTCGACGGGCTGAGCGAGCGCGACGCACGACTACCTCGTACCCCGACCGGGAACAACCTGCTCGGGTTGCTCAAGCACTGCCTCAATGTGGAGGCCGGGTATTTCGGCCCCACCTTCGGACGCGAGTTCCCGACGCCCGAGGAATTGGTGTCGGAGGAGGCCCTCTCGCGAGACCCACAGGCCGACTGGTACGCGGAGGCGGATGAATCCACCGACCGGCTGATCGACCTCTACCGTCGGGTCTGGATCTTCGCCGACCAGACGATCGACGAGTTGCCGCTGCATGCACCCGGCCAGGTGCCGTGGTGGCCCCCGGTTCGCCAGGACGTCACCCTTCACTGGATCATCGTCCACGTGACCTACGACCTGGCACGCCACGCGGGTCAGGCCGACATCATGCGCGAGCAGCACGACACCGCAATCGGCTGCCAGCCTGAGAATACGAATGTCCCCCACAGCTACGACTGGCCGGCGTACGTCGCCAAGCTGACCGCGCTCGCCAACCAGTTCAGCTGACGCCGGGCGGTCCGACGTTCTCGCCGGCCCTGAGCCGGCGCTCAGAGCCCTCCTGGCCCCGCACCTCCTCCCGGCTCGGTGGCACACAACGACGTGGGCGCCCAGAAGGTCCGGCGTTCGCGATTGACTTTCCTAGTGGGAAAGTCATATGCTTTCCGAGTAGGAAAGTGAAGGAGTCCCCCATGACTGTTCCCATCGGCGAGTCAGAAGCGCACTTCGCCCTCAACTCCATCGAGCGGCGGCGCCAACAGGTGATGGCCGAGATCGACGTTCCAACCTGGTACTGGTTCTTCCTCGCAGGAGGTTGGGTGCTCCTCGGAGTTCTCGCTGACTTCGCGCCGGGATGGGCCACGGTTGTGGCAACCCTGTTGTTCGGTGCGGTCCACGCGGGCATATCGCCCCGGGTGCTCTCGGGTCGTCGAGGATCCTCACAGCTGAGCATTCGGGGCGACCTCGTCACCCGTCGCCTTCCGATGCTGGTGATCGGCTTTTTGCTCGTCATGACTGCGATCACGGTGGCGTTTGCCCTCGTGCTGCACGCCGACGGTGCACGACACGCCACCACCTGGGCGAGCGTGGTCGTCGCCGTGCTCGTCCTCGTGGGAGGCCCCGCCCTGGTGGGTTCCGTGCGCCGACACGCTGAACGCAGTGTCAGCTGAAGTGACCGAGGCTCGTTTCGATGAGCTGATCCATCCGAGCACCCGGCTGTCCATCGTCGCGTTGTTGGCATCGACCGACTGGGCCGAGTTCGCGTTCGTACGAGACCGGCTCGAGCTGTCCGACTCGGCGCTCTCGAAGCAGTTCACGACACTCGAAGAAGCTGGATACATCACGCTCGAGCGAACCGTGTCCAACCGCCGCCGACGAGTTCGCGTCGCACTGACCGATGCCGGCCGCCAAGCCTTCGACGGGCACGTCGCCGCGCTCCAGGCCGTCATTCAGAACGCTCAGTCTCCGGTCTCCTAGCGCTGGGAGGACGGGCAGGAGGCCCTCGGTGGATTGCGAAGACACCGGGCGCCACCGTGGCGACGCCTCGGTCGATCCCGGTGATCGTTCCGACCTGGCCCCGCAGCAGGCCCCGGTGATGAGCGCCGGGTCTCCCTCGCGCGGAGGCTCTGCCGTGTGCCCATTCCGCGTCAACGGCTTCCGCGGGCGTGGATGTGTTACGAATGCACGTCGAGCGCGGTCGGTACACGGGGGCTCGCCGAGCACGAGGGGCTAGAGGAGCGAATCCGGATTGCGAAACACGTCACGCGCCTGGAAGATCGATTGGCTCGTTCTCCTGCTTGGCTGCGCCGTTCTCCTTTGGGGCTCCGGGTTTGGGGCTCAGGCTGCGAGCGCGGCGGGACGCAAGAGCCCCGCCATGCCGGGACCAAAGGCCGGCATCGCCGGCTGGGTTCAGCGAGGGAGCAATGACGAGAACACGCTTTCCGCCGGTGAAGGTGTGGCGACGGTCGTCACGACTCACAGCACGTACGAGCTGTACAGGGGCATCCAGTCGGTGCCGAGCAACCTGGCGGCGCAGGGTTGGACCCACATCGGGGACCCGGACTCCGTGCACGGCTACATCGTCGACGCCTACCAGGGTCCCAGCACCGGGAGCTCGAAGATGTTTCTCGTCACGACGCCGGCGGGCAACAGCTTCGAGTACCTCCACACGCTCGTGCCGGGCGAGCTGTACAACAACTCCTTCGCCACCATCTCGCCCGACACCGCCTGGATGATCGCCGGTGAGTGGGGGACGATGCGCCATCTGCAGATCTACCCGACACCGCTCCTCAACCACAAGACCTCCTCCGGCGGCGGCTCGCTTCGGTTAGCGGGGTACATCAAGCTCGATCACCGGGTGAACGACATTCAGGGTTGTGACTTCGTGACCCCGGTCAGACTGATCTGCGCGTCCGACGACGACTCACGCAGCCTGTTTCCCAACGAGAAGCCGCTGGTGGAGGTCAACCTGCACAGGAAGCTTCAGGGCCACGACGTGAGAGCGCACGTCGTCGACCTGGGGTCGATCCCGCAAGAGAGCAGCTGTTCGGGCACCTTCGAAGCAGAGGGCGTCGACTTCGACCCGTCCACCGGAGTCCTGCGGGTGGAGGTCATTCAGCCGGGCGGTTGCATCCTCCACACGACGGTCTACGAGTACACACGGGCAGGCACGCACAGCTGACGCCGCTGACGCCCAACCGACCAGTGCGCCGGCATCATCCCGGGGGCGGTCCCTGGGCATTCGGTCCGGTGTCCCCGAAGTCTGCAGCCCGACGTCTCAACCGGGGGAACCGGCGCGCCGAACCGGCCGGCCACGCAGGGCTCCATTGTGATGTCCCGCCTGGTGGCGGTACGCGCGGCGCCGTTCGATCTCGCGCAACAGGACGGCGATGGCGCGTTCGAGGTCAGCCCTTCGACGGAAGAGTTCGGCGAGAAGCCCGGTGATCTCCTCGTCCGAGAGCGACGCCGCGAGTTCTTGAGGGTCCATCGTCGGGAGAACTGTCCCGCCCGCCTGGACGGAGCGCGCGGTATCGGGCGGTCAGCCCAGTACGTCTGCCTTCCACTCCAGCAACTGCGGGGCCAGGAGGGTCCAGCGTGCGAAGAGGCCTTCCTCCCGGGCCTCGCCCCGCTCAATCCATTCCCGGTCGCCCCACGGCGGCTCGACGAGGCGGGCGTCGGGCAGAATCCCCGCCAGTGCCTCCGAGGTGGCCCGCGTATGGTGCGGGTCGCTCGCACCGCTGCGGAAGACCAGCGCGGGGATGTCGAGCGCCCGGGCATCGGCTTCCGGCAGCCCGGGGACCGGCTCGTCGTCGCGCGGGCAGTAGGCCTGCATCCAGCGCTCCATCGTCGCAATGAATTCGGACCGGTCCTGCGCCAGGAACCGGTCCCGGTTGGACCGGTTCAGCTCCTGCACCTCGGCCCACTCCGGCAGGTCCGCCACTGCCTCCATGCCGTGCATCCAGGCGGCGCCCACGGAGCCACCGCAGTAGTGCGTCGCCAGCGACAACAGGCCGAAGACGCCGCCGCTGATCCACCAGATGGCGAGGCCGGCCGCCGCTTCGGGATGGCGTGCCGCGGTCAACAGCGAGACGCGGGCGCCTCCCGAGCCGCCCGCGATGATCGCCGGCGTCAGGTCGAGGTGCGTCAGCAGCCCGGCCAGCGCGTCGGCCTGCATCGCCGACTCCGAGGATCCCTCGAAACAGACGTCGGACTCACCACAGTTGGGACGGTCCCAAATGAGCACCCGGTTGCCCTCGGCGGCCAGAATCTCGGCCAGCTGGCGCACGCCTGGCGACTCCTTGGTGAACCGCCCGCCCGGCGTGATCACCCAGGGCTGGCCCGACTCCCCGATGAGCTCGTAGGCGAGCGACAGCCCGTTGATGGTGGCGATGGGCACGAATGGCTCCTCGGGTCTTGGCGCCGGGCACACGACGCCCGGCGGATTGCTAGGTGTTTGCTGAGCGGCCGCGTGGCACGTCGCGGAAGGGTACGTCCTTGTCCAGGCGGCGCTCCCGCGGCATGGCCAGCACGCGCTCGCTGATGACGTTGCGGGCCATCTCGGTCGTCCCGCCCCCGATGCTGCCGGCCTGGCGCATCAGGAAATTGATCCCCACCATGACGGCGGGGTCCTCCTCGGTCCAGGCCGCGCCGGAGGCACCGGCGGCGTCGAAGGCCAGCGTGACGATCCGTGAGACCGAGGTGCCCTTGAACAACCGGACGAGCCCGGCCGCCTGGTCGGACATGTGGCCCGAGCGGATCCCCTCGCCGACGCGCTCGGCCAGCTGGCTGACCACGATCTCGAGCATCCGTGCCTCGCCGACGTTGTCGCGCACCGAGGCGTCCTGGAGGCGATCGTGCGCCCGGGCGATGTCGTAGACCACCTTGGCGTCCTGGCTGCCGTGGGACATGCCGAGCGGCTCGGTGACGAAGGACGAGTTGTAGAGCATCCGCTCGTGGAACATCCAGCGGGTGCCGACGGTCCAGCCCTCGTCGACCGCGCCGACCCTGTCGGTGTCGGGCACGATCACGTCGGTCATGAATTCCTGGCAGAACTCCCGGGAACCGTTGTTCATCTCAATCCGGTGGACCTCGACGTTGGGCTGGTGGATCGGCAGCATGAACACGGTCAGGCCCCGGTGCTTCGGCTGGTCCCAGTTCGTCCGGGCCAGACACAGGCCCCAATCGGACCACCACGCCCCCGACGTCCACACCTTGGAGCCGTTGAGCACCCACTGCTCCCCGTCCCTGACGGCGGTGGTCAGTGCCCCGGCCACGTCGGAGCCGCCGCTGGGCTCGGACAGGAACTGCATCCAGAGCTCCTCACCCTTCAAGATGGCCGGAAGGTGGCGCAGCTTCTGCTCCTCGGTCCCGAACTCCAGAATGACGGCGGCACAGGGCGACAGCGTCGGGATCTGGAACCGCAACGGGTACTCGTAGCCCGCGATCTCCTCGTTGAACACCACCTGGTGTTCGTGGGTCAGCCCCTGACCCCCGTACTCACGGGGAAAGCAGATGCCGGCCAGGTTCGCGTCGAACAGCATGCGTTGGAGCTCGCGGTCGCGGGCGACGATGGCGAGCTCCGTCTCGTCGTCGGAACCGTTGCGCTCCCAGCGCATCTCCTCGGGTGTGACCTGCCGCAGGTTGGCCCGGATGTAGGACCGGGCCCTCTGGCGGAAGTCCTCCAGGTTTTCGAGTTCCTCCATCGGCTCTGCCCGCAACGCGCTCACGCGGCCGCCCCTTCTCGCGCATCGATCAGTCCGGTGATCCGCTGGCGATGGTCCGACGGCGTCCCGGCGAGGGCGCGGTTGACCGTCACTCGCCGCAGGAAGAGATGGAGGTCGTGTTCGAACGTCACGCCGATGCCGCCGTGCATCTGCGTGCAGTCCTGGACCAGCTCGGCGCCGTACTCACCGATATACGCCTTGGCCGCGCTCACCAGCTCGGCTGCGTCGGGGTCGCCCGTGGCCACGGCGGCGCAGGCAGCGTCGCTGGTGGCGTGGCTCGACTCGAGCCACATGTACATGTCGGCGAACCGGTGCTTGAGGGCCTGGTACGACGCCAGCGGTCGGCCGAAGGAATAGCGGTCGAACGCCCATTCGACGGTCATGTCGAAGGCTGCCTGCATGGCGCCCACCGACTCCGCGTTGAGCAGGACGATGAGCTGTTCGAACTGACGGTGGACCTGGGTGCGGGCCTCGCCGGCCGGCCCGACCGCCGCCGTCGCCGGAACCGTCGCCCCGTCGAAGGTCACGATGCCGAAGCGCCGGGTCAGGTCGACCGTCTGCATCGGTGCCGTGGTGACGCCCGGCGTGGTCGTCGGGACAAGCACCTGGGTCACGCCGGTGCCGCCCTGGTCGCGGCAGGTCACGAGCAGATGGTCTGCCTGACCGGCCGACTCCACGACCGGGACCTCACCCCGCAGGACGAGGTCGGTCCCCGAGCGGCCGGCCTCCACGGTCGGCTCCCACCTCGTCGAACCGAAGGGCGGCGCGCACCAGGTGGCGATGCTCTCTCCGGAGAGCAGGCCGGCCAGGACGTCGGGCGCGGCGTCGTGGGCGCTCAGGGTGGCCGCCACCACGTTGACCACCGCCAACGGCCCCGGCGCGGCGTGGCGGCCGAACTCGTAGGCGACCAGGCCGGCGTCCACCAGGCCGGAGTCGCTGATGGTGCCGCCGCCGTGCTCTTCGCTCACCAGCAGCGAGGTCCATCCCAGCTCGGCGCCGCGGCGCCAGTATGCCGGGTCGAACCCGATCGGGTCGTAGCGCAGGTGGCGCAGGGCGTCCGGTGGCGCCTGCTCGGTCAGGAAGCGGTCGGTGGTCTCGCGGAAGAACTGCTGATCTTCGCTCAGGTTCAGGAGCATGGGGCTCCCTGACGTGTGCTCACGTGGTTGTCTCTGATCCTCTCGGGCGCGCCGCGCCTCACTGTCGGTGTCTCGTCACGTTCATGGGGCGACCGCTGGGGCGACGCTAGACCGCGCCCACAACGCCGATGCCCGCGGCCTCGTTGCGGGTGCGCCACGCGTCCTTTGACATGCGGGTGACGTCGACGTCGGGCGTCGACGCCCTGAGCGCGCGTACCGTCGCCTGCTCCTTGGCCGTGTGGGCAAAGGGGTCCCAGCCGTAGAAGCGGCAGGCGTTCTCCCAGGTGATCTTGTGGATCTCGTCGTCCCTGCACCCGGCGTCCTGAAACTCCTTCCAGGCGAACTCGGGCGACTTGGGCCACGTCGTGTCCGTGTGCGGGTAATCGCACTCCCAGGCGATGCCGTCAATGCCGATGCGGTCCCGCAGCAGCAGACCCGACGGGTCCGTGATGTAGCAGGCCAGGATGTGCTCGCGGAACACCTCTGAAGGGAACTTGCCGCCGAAGTCGCCGTGCAGCCACTCCTGGTTCGTGAAGTGCCGGTCGATCCGGTCGAAGTAGAAGGGGATCCAGCCGATCCCGCCCTCGGACAGGGCGACCTTGAGGTCGGGGAAGCGCCGGAGCGTCGGCCCGAACAGCAGATCCTGGGCGGTGATGGCGCTGATCTGGCAGGCCAGCACCATCAGGTGGTCGACCGGCGCCTCCTCGGCCTTCTGAATGACGTTGAAGCCGGCGCCGATGTGGAGCGAGAGCACCATGTTCTCCTCGCTCAGCGCGGCAAGCATCGGGTCCCAGTAGCCGGAGAGGAAGCTGGGGAATCCCTGCACATGGGGCGTCTCCAGGAAGCTGATGGACCGGCACCCCTTCTTCGCGATACGCCGGACCTCGGCCACGGCGGCGTCGACGTCCCACATGGGAACGATGCCGAGCGGAATGAAGCGGCCCGGGTACGCCCCGCACCACTCGTCGATGGCCCAATCGTTGTAGGCCTGCAGCATGACGAGGGCGATCTCCTTGTCCTGCGCCTCGGAGAAGGTGCGCGCGTTCCATCCGGCCATCGTCGGGAAGCACATCGATCCGAGCACGCCGTTGGCGTTCATGTCCCGCACCCGCTCGTGCACGTCGAAGCACCCGGGTCGCAGCTCCGTGTAGGTGCCCGGGTTGAAGCCCCATTCCTCCGAGGGCCAGCCCACCGTGGCCGACATGCCGAAGGACGTGCTGGTCTTCTCGCCCTGGAAGACCCAGCGGTCGATGCCGTCCTCGTGCACGACCTTGGGCGCGTCGTCGAGCCACTTCTTCGGGACGTGGTTCTCGTACATGTTGGGCGGCTCAATCATGTGGTCGTCGATGCTGACCAGGATCATGTCGTCGAGGTTCATGGTGCCTCCGTCTCCTCTCCCCCTTGGCGCGTCATGGCGTGCGCACCGGCAGCGTCTCCCAGCCCCGTACGGTCGAGGTGCGGGCACGTTCTGCTCTGTCGTAGTCGACCTCCCACTCGGGGAAGCGGTTCAGCACCTCGTCCAGTGCCACGCGGCCTTCCAGGCGGGCCAGCGCCATACCCAGGCAGAGGTGGATGCCGTAGCCGAAGGCCTGATGCCGGCCGATGCCGCGGTGGATGTCGAAGCTGTCCCCGTCGGGGAAGTGGCGCTCGTCCCGGTTGGCCGAGCCGTTCAGCAGCACCATGATGCTGCCCTCGGGCACCGTCCGGCCGTGGAGCTCGACGTCCCGCGTCACGTAGCGGGACTGCACCGGGGACGGCGACTCGTAGCGCAAGAGCTCCTCAATGGCGTTCGGGATCAGCGACCGGTCCGCGACCAGCTCGGCGCGCTGGTCGGGATGGCGCCCGAGGACCTCACCGGTGAAGCCGATCAGGCGGGTCGTGGTCTCGTTGCCGGCACCCGCCAGCAGGCCGACGTAGCCGAGTACCTCCTCGTGGGTGAGCGTGCGACGGACGCCGGTGTGGTCCTCGAACTCGGCGTTGAGCAGTTCGGTCATCAGGTCGTCGGAGGGGTTCTCGGCGCGCCAGGTGACGTAATCGGAGAACACCTCGAATTGAGCGGTGCCGTCGTACTGGGCCTCGTTCGGCACGCCGTCGTCGAGGCGCAGTCCCTCGTCGAGGCGGTCCCTGATCGCCTCCTGGTCCTGCTCGGGGATGCCGAGCAGCATCCCGATCACCCGCATCGGCATGAACTTGCCCAGGTCGGCGATGAAGTCGAAGCCGCCAGTGCCGACGAGCGGGTCGAGCACCTGGGCACAGAAGGCCCGCACCTGGGGTTCGAGCGCCTGCATCTTCTTCGGCGTGAAGACACGCGAGAGCAGGCCGCGGTGGACGTCATGGTTCGGAGGGTCCTCGAAGAGGATCGACCCCGGTGGGATCTCGATGTTGGCCTTGATGATCTCGAGGACCGAGCCCCGACCCGAGATGTAGGTCTTCCAGTCGAGCATGGCGGCGTCGACGTCGTCCCAGCGGCTCAGCGCGAAGAACTCGTACTTCTCGTTCTGGTACAGCGGCGCCTCGTCGCGCAGCCGTTTCCACACCGGGTAGGGATCGGCGTCGATCTCGAAGTCGTAGGGGTCGTAGTAGACCTCCGACTCGCTGGTGACCGTCACGTTAGGACCCCCCTTTAGGCCGCGGGCCAGGCCAGGGACTTGACCTCGAGATACTGCTCGAATCCGGCCACACCGTTCTGCCGTCCGATGCCGCTGTGCTTGTAACCGCCGAAGGGCAGGTCCGGCCCGTAGGGGGCCCCGCCGTTGATGCTCAAGCCACCGGTGCGGATGCGCTTGGCCACCGCCAGCGAGTGCTCCACCGACCCCGAGAACACGCCGCCGGACAGCCCGTACTTGGAGTCGTTGGCGATGCGCACCGCGTCGTCCTCGGTGTCGTAGGGGATCACGACGAGCACCGGGCCGAAGATCTCCTGCTGGGCGATGGTCATGGCGTTGTCGACGTCGGTGAACAACGTCGGCTCGACCCACCAGCCCTTGGCGAACTCCTCTCCCGAGGGCCGTCCTCCGCCGACGGCCAGCGTGGCACCCTCGGCCTTCCCCTTCTCAATGAGCTCCAACACCCGTTCGCGCTGCTTCGAGGAGATGACCGGCCCCATGATCACGTCGGGCCGCTGCGGGTCGCCGTACGGCACGGCGGCGAAGAGCCCTTTGAGCGTCTCGACGCCCTCCTCGTAACGGGAACGGGGCAGCAGCATCCGCGTCTGAATGGCGCAGCCCTGCCCGGCGTGGAAGCAGGCCCCCATGCCCATCAGCGTGGCGAAGCCGAGGTCGGCGTCCTCGAGGACGATGGTCGCCGACTTCCCGCCCAGCTCGAGGAAGGTCCGCTTCATGGTGGCGGCGCCCTTCTCCATGATGCGCTGGCCCACCGCGGTGGAGCCCGTGAACGAGATCATGTCGACCTTGGGCGACAGCGTGAGCTCCTCGCCGATGAGGTGGTCCGACGACGTGACGATGTTCACCACGCCCGGAGGGATGTCGGTCTGCTCGGCAATGAGACGCCCGAGGAACGTGGCGTTCCACGGCGTGTCCGGAGCGGGCTTCAGCACGACCGTGTTGCCGGTGGCGAGCGCCTGGCCCAGCTTGTGCGAGGTCACTTCGAAGGGGAAGTTCCAGGGCACGATCGCCCCGACCACGCCCACGGGCTCCCGCCAGATCCGGCGCGAGTCGAGAGAGCCCTGCAGGCTGATGGCGTCGGGCAGGACCGTCTCCCACTCGAACTGGTCGATCATTTTGGCCGGCCAGGACAGCGCGTCACCCAGCGGCGCGTCGAGCTGCGGGCCATTCGTCGTCATGCGCGGGCAGCCGACCTCGAGGATGAGCTGCTCCCGCAGCTCCTCCTGTTGGGACTGCAACGCGTCGTGGAGCTGCTCGAGGCAGCGCTTGCGGAAGGCGTGGTTGGTCGACCAGTCGGTCTCGTCGAAGGCCCGCCGCGAGCCATCGATGGCACGCTGCATTTCGGCGGTCGAGGCGTCGGCGACCTGACCGATGACCTCCTCCGTCGCCGGGTTCACGTTGTCGAAGGTCTGACCCGAGTCGGCGTCGACGAGCTTGCCGTCGATGAGCATCCTCTGCTCGGGGTTGACCTTCACTGCCTCACTCACGGTCGTCATCCTCTCGTCGTCCGGATCACCCCAGGACTACGGCGGCACTGTCGAATATGGCGGGGCGCGTGCCTGGGAAGCCTCTCTTCGGGAGGGTATCTGACTTTGACGTCGCCGTCAAAAACGACGGTAAGATCCTGCATTCGGCCTCGCGGACCCCGTTCCGACCGTACCGGGGGCCGGATCGACACCCGCCAGACCGGTGATGCCAGAGTGGTGGCCGGCCGCCCCGAGAGCCCACCGCCCCAAGAGGAGGACCATGTTCACGATGGCTGCGTTCGTCAATGCCCTGACCCTCGAAGAGGTCGGCACCGACCGCTACCGGGCGAACAGCCTGAGCTCCACCCACGGCGTCGTCTTCGGCGGGCAGTTGTTGGCGCAGTCGGTGATGGCCGGGCTGGCCGGCCAGGACGGGAAGGCGGTCAAGACGATCCACACCGTCTTCGCCCGCGGTGCGTCGCCCGACGCGCCCCTCGACATTGCGGTCGATCGCATGCACAGCGGGCGTTCCGTGGCCAGCAGCACGGTGACGATCAGCCAGGGCGAGACGTTGGTCACTCGCTCGCTGGTCCTCCTCAGCGCCGAGGAACCCGACGTGATCCGGCACGCCGATACGCCACGGACGCGGACGGGCCCCGACGAGGCGGGTGGCACCGTGCGCGGCGAGGGAGTGTGGGAGATCCTCATTGTCGACGACGTCGACCTGAGCGATCCCGAGTTGGTGGGCCCACCCGAGCTCGATGCCTGGGTCCGCTTCGTCGACGCGCCCGACGATCCCGCCACAGATCAGGCCCTGGTCGCCTACTCCACCGACGGCTTTCTCATCGGGACCGCCATGCGTCCTCACGCCGGTGTCGGCCAGGCCCAGGCGCACGTGACACTCTCCACGGGCGTCCTCAGCCACACCCTCACGTATCACGAGCGCTGCCCCGCCGCCGAATGGCACCTCCTGCAGCAACGCAGCTCGTTCGCCGGCCACGGCCGTAGCTACGGGCAGGGCGACATCTTCCGTCGCGACGGGCAGTTGGCGGCCTCCTTCGTGCAGGACGCCATGATCCGCGCCCGTTCGGGTGGCGCCGGCGCGCTCTGATCAGCCGGTCAGCCGGTGGCCTAGCGAGCCAGCTGACGGGTCAGCCAGTCGTCCATGCAGTGCATGGCCAGCTGCACCGCAGCTGCGCCGGGCACGAGCAGGTACGCGTGCGGGAGCCCCGCAATGACGTGCAGCTCGCAGGAGACGCCGGCCTGGTTGAGCCGTTGGGCGTAGTCGATGTCCTCGTCGCGGAACCCGTCGATGGACCCCACGACCACGCAGGTCGGAGGGAGCCCCGACAGGTCGTTCTCCCGGGCCGCCGCCGCGTAGGGAGGGATCTCGTCGGAGCCGTAGAGATCACCGAGATAAGACCGCCAGCCGAATTCGTTTGATCCCGCGCCCCACACGTAGAGCCCCTCGGCGTTCATGGAGGGCGTGCGCTGGCGGTCGTCGAGCATGGGGCAGTCCAGTAGGACGAAGGCCAGCGGAACCTCACCGCGGTCGCGGGCGAGCAGGGCCAGTGCGGCGGCGAGCCCGCCTCCCGCGCTCAGGCCGTAGAGGCCGATCCGTTCTTTGTCGATACCGAGTTTGTGTGCGTGGTCGTAGGTCCAGCGCAACGCTGCATAGCAGTCCTCGATCGGTCCGGGGAAGCTCGTCTCGGGTGCGAGGCGGTACTCGACGGAGACGCCGACCACCCCGAGGTTGGGACACCAGCGGTCGAGCAGCGGGCTATCCATGTCGTAGGACCCAATGACGTACCCGCCACCATGGATGGTGAGGATGGCAGGAAGGAGACCCTCCGCGTCCTTCGGCCGGTGCACCCGGACCGGTACCGGCGGATGGCCGGGAACCACATTGTCGGTGCGCGTGACCGCGTCGGAGAGGTCCGGTGAGACGAACGATGCCGACCGCATGGCCGCCACGCCTTCGGCGTCGACGACTGGGAGGTCGAACGCGTCGAGGACCGGCCGCAGCTCCGGATCAAGCAGATTCTTCACGTTGACCAACGAACTCATGACAGCACCCCTCCTCCCCCACGGATGGCCGCCACCAGGCCACCGTCCACGGGGAGATCGATACCGCTGATGAAGCTCGCCTCGTCCGACAGGAGGAACACCGCACCGGCCGCCACCTCCTCGGGACGTCCTTCCCGGTGGATGGGCGACATGTCGACGAGTATGGCACTGGTGTCACGGGCCTCCGCCTCCTGGCGCCCCATCGGCGTGTCGATCATGCCGGGCGTGACCGAGCAGATCCGCGCGCCGACCTGGCCGAAGCGCACGGCCTCCCGTCGCACCAGCCGGTGCACACCACGCTTGCTCCACGTGTAGGCCATGCCCGGGTCCTCGATCTCGGGACCGACCGCCTCGTGGATCTTCTCGAGGAACCCGTCGGCCAGCGGGTCGTCGAGCACGCTGTCAGGAGGAAGGTCCCCCTGGTCGAGGGCGAGCAAGGCTGCCACCGACGCGAAGCAGACCACGGCGGTCTCCGGGCCCGCCAGCACGCGGCATGCCTCGACGAGCCGCGCTGTGCCGACGAGATTGACGGTCAGGATCTCCCTCCAGTCCGCCATGGTCGGCGAGAGGCCGGCGGCGTGCGCGACGGCACGCAACGGGCCGAGCTCGGCCACACGGCCGGCGAGAAGTGCGATCCCACCTGGATCCTTCACGTCGAGAGCGAAGGGCTCCACCTGGGCGCGATGACCGGCCGCCGCCAGCATGTCCGCCTGGGTGGCCAGGAGCACCTCGTCCCGGTCGACCACCACGAGGATGTCGACCATCTCGGCCATCCGTTCCGCACACGCCGCGCCCATGCCGCGGCCCGCCCCCGTCACGATGCCGACTGTCATGCGTTACTCCCTGTCCTCTGGTTGGTTTGAAGCGGACGCTACTGCGACCGACACCAATGTCCAACGACCCTTGGCTCCAGTCCCGAAGCAGACTCAGGCCGGATTCGGCTCGGTACGAAGAGCCGACGACGGAGCCGTTGCGGCTCCCTGTGTCTCACCTTCGGCGCCACTCCGGTTGATGGCCCGCTCATCCGTGCCGAGATAGCTCGCGATCACCCGAGGGTTGTCGCGCACGGCAGACGGGTGGCCCTCGGCAATGACCCTCCCGGCTTCCAGGCAGTACACCCGGTCGCTGATACCCATGATGAGCGGCATGTCGTGCTCAATGAGGAGGACCGACGCGTCGAGCTGCCGCCGCACCGTGACGATGAGCGGACCAAAGGCCTCGGTCTCGCGCTGTGCCAGCCCCGCCGTCGGCTCGTCGAGGCAGAGGACCTTGGCGTCGAGCGCGAGCAGCCCGGCCAGCTCGACCACCCGCCGTGTTCCAGTCGAGAGGTCGGCGATGTAGTGATCCCGGTAGGCGCCCAGGCCGAGCAGGTCCACGAGGTCGCCCACTGCGGCGCGGTCCTGCCGGCTCCGCCGCGTCGCCCGCGGCAAGGCAAGCGCCGTCGGGAGCAGCCCCGTCTCGTTCTTCCCTTCGAGTGCCACCAGCAGAGTCTGGGTCACGGTCAACTCGGGGAACAGCGTGGCCGACTGGAACGTTCGGCCAAGCCCCAACCCGGCTCGGAAGGAGGGCGACTTGTCGCCGATCTCGTCGTCCCCAAATCGCACCGAGCCCGACGCCGGGACGAACCCGCAGATGGCATTCATCAGCGTCGACTTGCCGGCACCGTTGCTCCCGATGAGCCCGACGATCTCGCGTTCACTGACGCTGACCGTGGCGCCGTCGACGGCGACGTTCCCGCCGAAGGTCACCCTGAGGTCGGAGACGGCGAGCGTCGGCACGCCGCTGTCGCGGTGTTCGGGCTCAGGCAGGGCCGCCTTGGCCGACGGCCGCGCCGTGACCGGTGCCACATCCTTGCCGAATCGCCGATCCGCCCAGGCCAAGATGGCGTCGCGGGCGTCGTAGGCGACCTGCATGAGCCCACGCGGGAAGTACAGCAGCACCGCGAGGAGCCCGATGCTCGACGTGAGCAAACCGAGGACCTGATTGTTGGGAGCGAGCGCGGGGATCCCGATGACCCAGACGGCGCCGATGACCGCAGCCGTGACGGAGCCCATCCCTCCGATCACCACCATGGCCACGAGGCTCAGTGAGATGTCGACGATGAAGAAGCTGCCTGGTCCGCCGAACGCGACGTTGGAATAGGCGCCACTCAACAGTGCACCACCCATTCCGGCCAGTGCTCCCGCAATGGCGAAGGCACGGATCTTCTCCCAGACCGGCCGCACCCGGTAGGCGGCGGCGGCGTTCTCGTTGTCGCGCACCGCCATGATGGATCGCCCGATGCCGCTGTCCCTGTACCGGTTCGCGATCAGCAGCACGACGGCCAGAATGACGAGGACCACGTAGTAGTACGTGCGCTGGCCCGGGAACGAGAGCGAGAAGAGCTTGCCCGGGACGAACGGGAGATCAGACCCGTCCGACGAGCCACCGCTCAGAATCCCGAGACTGAAGAAGTACTGCTGCGCGGCCAGGGCAAAGACGAACGTCACGACGGCGAGGTAGAGCCCCTTGACCCGCAACGAGCTGAGCCCGAGGACCATGGCCAGCACGGCCGAGCCGGCAGTCGTGGCCACGATGGCCAGCCAGAAGGGCACGCCCCCTTCCACCAGACGGGCGGCGAACAGCGCCCCGAGGCCGGCGAAGGCCATCTGACCGAGCGACAACTGACCCAACCAGCCCGTGAGCACCGTCAATGAGGTGGCGCAGATGGCGAAGGCCAGTACCTCGGTGAAGGTCTGCTGGGTCGATGGTTGGGTGAAGATCAGTGGGAGGACGACGGCGATCGCCCCGAGGAGGAAGAGCCCGCTCTTGTTGATGTTGCGGGCCCATCGCGAGGACTGCAGCCGTTCGGGGATCGGACGCGCCCTGGGTGTGAACGCGAAGACCTCGCTCTCGTCGGTCCGCTCCCGGTTGAAGAGGACCGCCACGACCACAATGATCAGCAGCAACAAATTGATGAGACCGGGCTGATCGATGTAGTTGAAGTTCACGATGCTTTGCAGCAGGCCGATCGCAACGCTGGCGATGATCGTGCGGCTGAACGAGGTCATGCCGCCGATGACGGCAGCTACCAGCGCGAGCGACAATGTCTGCGGACCGAGTGTCGTGAGGTCGCCGGCGGCGCCACTCTGACCGGCGATGAGGATGACCGAAAGCGTGGACAGGGCAGCCGCCAGCGCCCAGACCAACGTCGAGACCATCTTCGGGCTGATGCTCGACAGGCGGGCGAGCCGCGGGTTGCTGGCACAGGCTTTGACGGTCCGGCCCAGCGTCGTGCGGTCGAGGAACCACGTCAGTGCGATGAGTGTGATCGGCACGATGATGAGGATCGAGACATCCGATCCACGGACGGTGACACCGGCCACCGTCCAGGTGCCGCTGATCGCACTCGGGAAGTGGATGGCGACCTCGGTCGGGGTCGGGATCTTGATGGCGATCGCTGCCGCCAGCTGTGAGACGCCAATCGTGGCCACCAACACGACGACGCGGGGTGACTTGCGCAGCCGCCGGATGATGGCCAGGTCGACGACCGCCCCGAAGGCCAGTCCCAGGACAAGGGCGACGCCGAGGCCCACCCAGAATGGCACGTGGTACTGCACGACTAGGAGCGAGAGGACCGCGGCCCCGACGACGCCCATGTTGCCGACGGCGAAGTTGATGATCCGGGTGGCCCGGTAGACCAGCACCACGCCGACGGCGATCACGGCGACGCCGAGCCCTTGGACGATGCCGTCGAAGACGATCTGGCTGTTGAGCCAGGTGACGGCAAGCATCATTCGCCTTCTTGGCCCCCGAGGAACACCGCCCGCGCCAGGTCGTCCCGTTCCATCAGGTCCCGGATCTGACCTTCGAAGCGCACCCGGCCCTTCTCGAGGAAGACGGCACGGTCGGCGATGGCTGCCGCCACGTTCAACGACTGCTCGACGATGATCAGCGTCTCTCCGGCCGCCTTCAGACCATCGATCACTTCGATCAGCTCTTGGACGATGATCGGGGCGAGACCGAGGGAGAGCTCGTCGATCATGAGGACAGCCGGGTCGTGCAACATGGCTATGGCCAACGCCAACATCTGCTGCTGCCCGCCTGAGAGTGCGTCGGCCCGTTCACCGCGCCGATCCCTCAGGGCAGGGAAGAGCTCGTAGACCCGGTCGGTCCGCCGGCGCAGCTCGTCCTTGTCGGAGCGGTAGACGAAGCCGCCCATCTCAAGGTTCTCCGCCACCGTCATCGGGCCGAAGATGCCCTTTCCACCCTGCAGGAGGTGGATGCCGAGCCGCGACCGCTGTTCGGGTGTCGTGTAGGTGATGTCGCGGCCGTTGAGGCGCACGACACCGCGCCCCGGCACCTCCAGGCCCGACGCGACGTTGAGTGCCGTCGACTTCCCGGCGCCGTTCGTCCCGAGGAGAGCCAGGATCTCTCCCTTCCGCACCTCGAAGCTCACCCCGAAGAGGATCTGGACGTGGCCGTAGCTGAAATCGACGTTGCTCACCTGGAGCACCGGGATCGACTCGGGATCGTCCTCCTGGCGCCGATGCTCCTCGAGCTCCTCCTGTAATTCGACGACCACGAGCGACAGGTCGTTGCGGATGTAGTGCGCGCTCCGGATGATCATGATGGCGCCGAAGATGGTCGAGGGGATCATGATGATCAGGACCGTGGCCCGAATACCCACGACGCTGTCGAGCAGAGCCGCCAACACGGCGCCTCCCGTCGCCCCGATGAAGAACACGTAGATGCCGCCCACCGCGCCGACCATGCCGCGCAGGCGGTAGGGGGCCACCGACGTGAGCACCGGGCCGATCATGGAGAACCCGGTCAGAAGGAGGACGCCGCTCGGCACGCTGAAGACGGCCCAAAGGACCGCATTCGGCATGAAGTACTGAATGGGGACGATCAGAGCAACCGGGAGGACGACCTTGCCGATGAGCGAGAGCGCCCGCGCCGGGTCCTTGCGGTACAGCCGGTCGTAGTACCTCCCGACAAGAGGCAACGTGACCAGCACCCCCACGGTGCCGATGGAGCCGATGATGCCGCGCTTGAAGGCATCGAGCCCGAACTGATCCTTGAGATAGAGGTTGCCCAGCACGGGTCCCGTGAAGAGCCCGAACCCGATGGCCGAGAAGGCGATCAGCACGGTCTTGATCGTGCGGATGCGCATGACCCGTTCGAACGCAGCCTCGAACGACGGCGCGGCCGGAGGCGTGTCCCCGAGGACGTCTCCGAGCACGTCCTTTTTCTCGAACTGCCCCCGCGGCGGCTCTGGGATGCGGAAGGCAAAGACAGCGACAAGCAGGATCGGGATGGCCAGGATGTAGAAGGCCCAGCGCCAGCCGTTGGGGCCACCGACCTCGGTCGCGATGAGGCCCACCAGGAGCGGGCTGGCGGCCAGAGCCAGGCCCTGTCCCATGCCCATGGCGGCGTACAGCCGGCCGCGCACGTTGATGGGATAGGCGTCCGCCAGCAGCGAACCGTGCACGCTGTTCGTGCTCGACTGCGAGATGCCTGCGCCGAACCGGGCCAGGAAGAACACGAAGATGTTGATGGCGAATCCCGTTGCGGCGACCATGAGACCGAACGCAACGGTGGCCCAGCCGATGATGGGTGGCCGCCGGTAGCGGTCGGCCAGCCAGCCCATCGGAAGGATGCCCAGGACGAGGAACCCGCCCGAAATCCCCGCCACGAAAGTGATGGCTCCCGTCGAGACGTGGAAGGACGATTGGATGTTGGGGGCCAGGACGGCGAGCCCGGAGCTCTGGAGGTTGTCCAGCGTGACGATGATCGCCAAAACGACGAAGGCCCGCGCGCCCGCCGTGCGCAATCCCTCGCGCAACGAGATCTGCTCCTCGTTCGCGCCCGGCAGCATGTCCTCCGGGAACAGGAACTCCGGCATGGATTCGGCCGCCAGCTGCCGCTCGGCGGCCGAATCGACCACCAGGTGGGCCAGGTCCGCCGCACTCATGTCGTCGGAGGGGCGGGGGCTCGCCGGGCCTCCCACCGTCGCCTCGCTCATCGGATGCCCGTTCCCCTGCCCAGGCCCCTCCCCCGCAGGTCAGTACACATGGTGCGACTGCACATGGGGGAAGGACCGGTCAGGATCACGATGCCTAGCTTGACGTAGGAACGAGCGTCTCGCTCGTGGGGCTGTACTTATAGATGGTCACCGGGGCGGTGGCGTAGGCCTGGTTGGGGCCGAACGAGACCGTGCCAATGCCGGGAACCTCAGCGTTCTTCAGCGCGTAGCCGGCCTTGGCGAAGCTCGCCGTCGTGAGGTTCTTCCCGGCCTTGGTCGCGATGTCGTCGAACAAGCCCAGGTACTGGCAGGCCTCGAGAACCGCCGTGAACGTCGTGTCCGTCGTGTTGCCGGAGCCCGCCTTCGTGGGGTCGAGCGGTGGCGTCATGGGGTCGGACGGGTAGGCCTTGTGGTACGCCTTGGCGCACTTCTGGATTGCCGGGTCCTTCCATTGCTGGAAGAGGGTCGGCGCCGACGTCGCGGCAAGGACGTACTTCAAGTACGGGTTGGCACCCTTGGTCGACTCCACGTACGAGATCAGCGACGATTCGCTGGTGGCGATGTACGTGGGCTTGTAGGTGCTCTGATTGTCGAACTGCGCACGAGGCCACGTCGTCGAGCCCGATCCGCCGACACCGATCACGAGGTTCACGCCCGCGCTCTGGAACCTTTGGGAGATGGACTGGACTTCCTGGTCGGACGCCACCGCGTCGGTCGCCTGCACGCTGTCCTCTGCCGTCAGCGCAACGGGAATCCCCAGCTTCTTGAGCGCGTTCTGCACCACCTTCACCTCGGGAGCGTCCGAGTCGGCGCCGTAGAAGATCGCGACCTTCTTCCCCTTGAAGTCTCCAGCCTTCTTGAAGGCGGCGAGCTGGATCGGGTCGAAGTTCGCCGAGGGCGGGATGAGCGTGAAGTCGGGCGCCACATTGCCCGGCAGCGGTTCCGGCAACGATCCCGCGATCACCGAGGTGTCGTGGGTCTGCTGGTAGCAGGTGGGAAACACCGGCGAGATGGAGACGAAGACGTGGTCGTCCTCGGTGAGCTGGGTGCACGACGACGTCGCTTCAGCCGGCACCGATGGATTCATCTCGACCGAATGCAGCACGAGCTTGCGGCCGTTGATCCCTCCGTTGGCATTGATGCCGGCAATCACGGACTGATACGCGTCGGGAAAACTGCCGTCGTCGATCGTGACGCCGAGGCTCTTCAGCGCCTGGAAGTTCACGTACGGCAAGCCGACAGCGATGGTCTTCGCCGTGACGCCCTGATCGGCCGGGCTCGCCGCTCCTGCCGTCGTGGGCCCGGCAACCAGCAGCGACCCCAGCGCTGTGACGAAGGCCGCTGCTCCGGCCCAGATTGATGTTCGGGTGCGCATGGCCCCTCCTTTTCGGGAGCGCCTCTCTCGAGACTCGCTCCCCGCTCGTCCCCCTGCGGATTGGATGTTGTGCGACATGATTGCTTCCTAACTCCCGTTCGCGACGTCGGGTACCTGAATGGTGCGGCTGATTGCGATGTCGTTCGACGACCGGCCGATCAGAATCTCGTAATGACCGGCGTCGACCTGCCATCCCCGCTCTCGGCGTTCGACCGGAGGGGACAGGAAGAGGAACATCTCGGGCAGGAGCGCCAGAACGTCGTTCCAGTCGTCCTGGCCCGGGTCCCAATAGGCAAAGGCGCGATGGTCCAGGACGAGCTCCACGGCAGTGGTCTCGCCCGGTTCGAGCCGCACCTTGGCAAAGGCCTTGAGCTCTTTCGGCGGACGCGCCAGGCGTGGCGACGCCGGCGCGACGTAGCACTGCACGACCTCTGAGCCGGGGCGCGACCCCGAGTTGGTGACGGGCACGGTCACGCGGATCGTCTCGCCGGGGCGGTAGTCGGTCGCCGACAGCGTGGGCTCACCCAAATCGAAGGAGGTGTAACTCAGGCCATGGCCGAACGGGAACCGCGGGGCAATCGCACTGTGCTCGTAACCGCGGTACCCCATGAACAGACCCTCGCCGTAACGCAGCTCGCCGTTCTCACCGGGGAAGTTCGCCTGCGACGGGGCGTGCTCCAGGCGCATCGGAATGGTCGTCGGTAAGCGACCCCCCGGCTCCGCGGTGCCGACGAGCACGTCCGCCAGCCCTTCCGCCATCTCCTGGCCACCGAACCAGCACTGGAGCACGGCTGCGACCTCGCCCGACCAAGCCATGTCGACCGGCGCCGCGGCATTGACCACGACGACCGTGCGGTCGTTGACCGCGGCCACTCGCCGGATCAGCTCGGCTTGGCGTCCGGGCAACGCCAGGGTGGTGCGGTCCCGCCCCTCCGTCTCGCTCTCCTCGGACGTGCCGACGCAGACGATGGCGACGTCCGCCGCGGCCGCGGCGACGACCGCGCGCTCCAACAGGGCCTCGCTGTCGGACGTCCGGAAGCCCACACGGAACCCCGCGATGCTCGTCTCGCTGTAGGCGTACTCCACGACCACGTCGACGGGCACGCCCTTCTCGAAATGGACCTCGGCGAAGAGATCGTGACTGCCCTGTCCGAAGAAGTCGTTACCGCCGGGAGGAGGACGATTGGTGAACCCGTCCAAGACGACCTCGTCATTCAGCAGCACACGGGCCAGACCGGCCTGGGAGAGCGCGAGCCGAAACATCCCGGTCTCCTCCGGGATCACGGTCCCGGCGACCCGCATGGACCAGTCCCCCTGCGAGGACTCGAGGTTCAAGCCGATCTTCATCATGCGAAGCTGCTCGAGCTGCCGGGTCTCGGCCACGGGACCGTCACAAGCCAGACCGGCGTACGTGTCGGCCCGGAAGCCGTCCGGCGCAGGGAGGACCGGGCCGCCCACGACAGCCGGGGAAAGCGTGGGCTCGCATCCTCGCTCGAAGACCACCATGGTGCCCGCCCCGCAGGCGCGCGTCAGCGCCTCGACCACATTCGCACTGGGGTGCGGCGTCACCTGGGCTGAACCACCGCCCATGATGGTGGGCGTCAGCGCGTGGGCACCGAGCAGAGCGATCCGACTCGGCGACGAGCCCGTCAGCGGCAGAACGCCGTCATTCGTGAGCAAGACCGTTGCCTCAGAGGCAGCATGGCGGAGGAGATCGATGTCGTCGGCGGTCGGCGGCTTGGGAACGATCGCCGGCGCCGGTCCGTCGAGCGCACCGATCTGGTCGAGCCCGCTGAGGAATCGTCCGACGGCGGCGTCGAGATCGGCTTCGTCGACGTCGCCGTTCTTGACGGCGTCCACCAACGTCGACCCGAGCTGACGGGCCGGGCCCGGCATCTCGAGATCGAGTCCGGATCCCAGAGACGAGGTCGTTTCGGCCACGCCGAACCAGTCGGTCATCACAAGGCCCTTGAATCCCCACTCGTCGCGCAGGATGTCGAGGAGCAACGCAGGCTGCTGGGTCAGCCAGCGGCCGTTCAGCCGGTTGTACGCCGTCATGATGGCGAGCGCGCCACCCTCGCGGACGGCGATCTCGAAGGGGAGCAGGTAGAGCTCGCGGAGTGCGCGTTCGTCGATGACAGAGCTGATGGAAGCCCGTTCGAACTCGGCCTCATTCCCGACGAAGTGCTTGACGGTGGCGAAGACGCCCTCGGACTGGACACCTTGCACATACCCGGCGGCGAGACGTCCCGACAATTGCGGGTCCTCGGAGTAGCACTCGAAGTTGCGTCCGGCGAGCGGTGAGCGGTGCAGGTTCACCGTGGGCGCGAGCAGTCCGCGACAGCCACGGTCGCGCGCCTCCCTCCCGACGAGGGCGCCGAGCGCCCGGGCGAGCGCGGGATTCCAGGTTGCCCCGAGTGCGGATCCGCACGGGATGCAGGTCGAGGGCGCACCACCCATGCCGGGAAGTGAGTTTCCCCTGGCTCCGCTCGGTCCGTCGGTGACGTGGACTTTGGGGATGCCCATTCGCTCGACGGCGACGGTGGACAACATGTCCTCTCCTGCAGTGAGAGTCGCCTTCTCCTCCAGCGTCAGCGCGTCGACTAACGCTTTGACATCGGTCAATTCACTGCCCCCGTACTCGCACTCTGATGTAGCGAGAATGTTATTTTTGAGGACTATAAGAAATATTCCGGCCCGCCGCAAGGGGTACCGATCGGTCCAATCTCCGAGGAGGCAGGTGACTCTACGCCCCATCGCTGCCACCGTGCGGTCAGGCGCCCGGCGGGACCCTGAGCCTTCCGACCTGGGACTTCTCGTGTCCGTGCCGCGGCAGAGGCCGGACCGAGGAATGGGGGCTTTTGACGCCGCGCGCCGACTCCGGGTCCAATGACCCCATGGCCAGTCGAGCGGAGGATCGGCAGGAGCAACCGCGATCGCCGCGCCGGCGCGGCGCCCCGTACGGGGAGAACGCAGGGGCAGACGAGCACAACCGGCAGCCCCGCGGCGACCTGCGTCGCCAGCAGATCATCGACGCCGCCGTGGAGCTCTTCGCGTCGAAGGGCTATCGCGGCACCGGGGTGGCGGCCCTGGCCGACCGGGTGGGGATGACGGCGACGGGGCTCCTGTATTACTTCGGCACGAAGGAACGACTGTTGCGGGAGGTCGTGGCCGAACGCGATCGCATGGAGGCCATCGACCCGGACAGGGCCTTTCCGCTGGAGCTGACACTCTCCAGCCTGCGCGACATCGGCCGGCACAACGTCGAGACCGCGATCCTCACCCGGCTCTACCTCGTCCTCGGCACCGAGAGCTTCGACGCGGACGACCCGCTCCACGACTTCTTCGTCGAGCGGTACGAGACGGGGCGGCAGTTCGTGCGCGCGCTGCTCAACGACGAGAAGGCGCAGGGACAGGTCCGCGACGACGTCGACGTCGACCAGATCGCACTCGAGGTCGTCGCGACGATCATGGGAGTGGAATACCAGTGGTTCACCGACCCGGTGAGGGTCGATCTCGCGGGAGCCATGGAGACGTACTTCGACGAGCTCATCGCCCGTCTCGGCCCCCTCTAGTCGTTCCGGGGAAACGGCAACCACGGGCGACCCGCGCATCGACGACCGGTAGTGTCGCCCCGCAGCCAACCGACGAAGGAGGACGCGCGTGTCAGAGGAACTCGGCGCGGCAGGGTTGCGCTTCGAGCGCGAGGGTGCGGTCGCCTGGTGTGTGATCGACCGACCCCAGGCCAGGAACGCCTTCACCCCGGCCATGTACTTCGGAATCAAGCGGGCCGTCGGGATCGTGAACGACGATCCGGACCTGGCGGCTCTCATCATCACCGGCACTGGCGACGTCTTCGCTCCGGGCGGCGATCTGGGAGGACGCTCGGACCCGGGCGACGAGCCCACGCCCGACATCGGGCACGACATTTTGCCCTTCCTCACCATCAGGGACAGCCGCGCACCGGTGGTGGCCGCAGTGAACGGGATCTGTCAGGCCGGCGGCCTGCTGATCGCCATGCTGGCTGACATCGCCGTCGCCAGTGACCGGGCCACCTTCCGGGTGCCCGAGCTGCTGCGAGGCATTCCCGACGCCACGTACGCCGCCGTCCTCCCGGCGCATGTCGGGCTGGCGGTGGCCCGCGATCTCCTGCTGTCGGCCCGGCGCTTCGACGCCGCCGAGGCGCAGCGGATCGGCGTGATCTCACGGCTGGTGCCGCACGAGCAACTCCGGGACGCCGCGCTGCAAGCGGTGAGGGAGATCCTGCAGAGCCCCCCGATGGCACGCATGCACGTGAAACGGATGCTCAACGAGCGCTACGGCCTCATCGACTACCAGACGATGTTCTGGGCCCTGGCCGAGTCGCCCGAACCGCGCGAGGGGATGCTGGCCTTCATGGAGAAGCGCGCTCCGAGTTGGGTCCCCGAGGAGTTCGCCTGAGTCTGGTCAGGCCGTCGCGGCGCGCAGGCAGAACCTGGTCACGCGCTCCACCTCGGCTCGCGTCGGCTGGACCTGCTGCCAGAGACAATCCGACAGAAGGCCGAGCGTCGCGTGGGCGGCCAGGGCCCCGTCGAGATCTGGCGCCGTGCTGCCGAGAGCGGCGAACGGCTCACGCAACAGGGAGGAGAGCGGGGCACTGGCGAAGTGGCGCCCCGCCGCCGGTCCCCCGCCCAGCGCACTGGCGTTCCACAGCACCGCCAGGGTGGTCGCCGCGATGTCCTCGTCGGCCTGGGCCAGGACGCCACGGACCCAGCGCTGGACCTTGCCCTCCGGCGTCGCCTCCTTGGCCATGTGGTAGGCCAGGTAGCTCCGCAGGCGCTCGCCACCATCCTCGAGGATGGCCGTGACCAGGGCATCCTTGGAGCGGAAGTGGCGGTAGAAGGCGTCGTTGGAGAGGCCTGCTTCCACGACGATGTCGGCCACCCGGGGCCGGGACGCCGTACCGCAGCGGCGGATGACCTCCAGGGCGGCATCGAGCAGCCGCCGTACCTCGCTGGCGTACTGGTCCTCCCGCTTGGACAGGCTGCGGCGCACGATCCGGCCGGCCACGTCGTCGGGCGGGGAGGCGTCGGGCGGAGAGGATGGTATTGCGTTCTTGATAGTCAGAATCATATTCTGAAACCCAACCGAGGGAGGGTTGCACATGCCGTGGGACTTCGAAACCGATCCTGAGTATCAGGCGAAGCTCGACTGGGTGGACCAGTTCGTGCGCGAGGAGGTCGAGCCGCTCGATCTCGTGTTCCCGCACATGCAATTCGTGCCGCTGGAGGGGAAGCGCCGCGAGGCGATCGACCCGTTGAAGGAAGAGGTGCGACGTCAGGGCCTGTGGGCCACGCACCTCGGGCCCGAGCTCGGCGGGCAGGGCTTCGGGCAGCTGAAGCTCGCACTGCTCAATGAGATCCTGGGCCGGTCGCAGTGGGCGTCGGTCGTCTTCGGCTGCCAGGCACCCGACACCGGCAATGCGGAGATCATCGCCCACTACGGCACCGACGATCAGAAGGAGCGCTACCTCCAGCCGTTGCTCAACGGCGAGTGCTTCTCCAGCTATTCCATGACGGAGCCGCACGCGGGCGCCGACCCCACGCTGTTCAAGACGCAGGCGATCAAGGACGGCGACGAGTGGGTCATCAACGGATGGAAGTACTTCTCGTCCAACGCCAAGACGGCCTCGTTCCTCATCGTCATGGCGGTCACCAACATCGACGTCAGCCCGTACAAGGGGATGTCGATGTTCCTGGTGCCCACCGACACACCGGGCGTCAACATCGTGCGCAATGTCGGCCTCTTCGGTGAGCCGGTCAACGAGGGGTCGCACGCCCTGATCCACTACGAGGACGTGCGCGTCCCCGAGGAAGCACTCCTGGGTGGTGAGGGCCAGGCCTTCGTCATCGCCCAGACCCGTCTCGGGGGCGGGCGGATCCACCACGCAATGCGCACCATCGGCATGGCCCAGAAGGCCATCGACATGATGTGCGAGCGTGCCCTGAGCCGGGAGACCGCCGGCAGCAAGCTGGCCGACAAGCAGTTCGTGCAGGGCTACATCGCCGACTCGTACGCCCAGCTGATTCAGTTTCGGCTCTTCGTGCTCTACACCGCATGGGAGATCGACAAGTACAACGACTACAAGCGGGTGCGCAAGGACATCGCGACGGCGAAGGTGGTCATGCCCACGGTGCTGCACGACATTGCGTGGCGCGCCATGCAGGTTCACGGTGCCCTCGGCACCACCAACGAGATGCCGTTCATGGGCATGGTGCACGGCGCCGCTGTGATGGGTCTGGCTGACGGCCCGACCGAGGTGCACAAGGTGACGGTCGCCCGCCAGGTGCTGCGTGACTACAAGGAGAGCGACGACATCTGGCCCACCCAGTGGTTGCCCAAGCGGCAGGAAGCAGCCAAGGCGAAATACGGCCAGTACATGGAGCTGGAGGTAGGGAACCTGTGAGTGTGACCGAAGAGTCCGAAGCCATCGGCGACGAGCCGATGATCGCCGACGTCGACAAGCTGACCACCTGGCTGGACTCGCAAGGCCTGGGTGTCGGAGCGCCACTCGAGCACCGGTACATCTCCGGGGGAAGCCAGAACGAGATCTTCGAGCTGCGCCGCGGTGATCTCCACGGCGCCATGCGCATCCCCCCGCTGAGCGCGCCGGCGTCACGCGACGACGGCATTGTCCGCGAATGGCGCATCATCGAGGCACTGACGGGCACCAACGTGCCCCACACAGAGGCGATCGCCGTCTGCACGGACCAGTCGGTGCTGGGTCGGACCTTCTACATCATGGGTTTCGTCGACGGCTGGTCCCCGATGTCCACCCGGCGGCTGTGGCCCGCACCCTTCGACACCGACCTCGACGCGCGGCGCGGCCTTGCCTTCCAGCTGGTCGAGGGGATCGCTCTCCTCGGAAATGTCGACTGGCAGGCCAAGGGCCTGGCGGACCTCGGGCGGCCCGATGGCTTCCACGAGCGCCAGGTGGACCGCTGGACGGCGTTCCTCGAGCGCATCAAGGGGCGCGACCTACCCGGATTCGAGGAGGCGGCGGCGTGGCTGCGGGCGCACCGGCCAATCGACTACATCCCCGGGCTAATGCACGGCGACTACCAGTTCGCCAATGTCATGTTCGAGAACGGCGCACCGGCGAGGCTGGCCGCCATCGTGGACTGGGAGATGGGCACAGTGGGAGACCCGAAGCTCGACCTGGGCTGGGTCGTCCAGTCCTGGCCCGACGACACGACCAGCGACGAGGACAGAACTGGCGGGTACGTGGACATGACGGGTATGCCGTCGCGGGACGAGGTCCTGGCGCACTACGCCGAGACGTCGGGCCGCCAGGTCGACGACATCGACTACTACTGCGTGCTGGCCAAGTGGAAGCTCGCCGTCGTGCTGGAGCAGGGTTTCCAGAGGGCGGGGAGAGACGAGAAGTTGCAGGCATTCGGCGCGGTCGTGCTCGACCTCATGCAGTCGGCGGCCGACCTGGCCGAGTCGACCGACTACTCGGTGCTGGCGTAGCCGAGGGAGAGCTGCGTGCGCGCTGCGTTGTGCTCCACCTACGGAGGGCCCGAGGTCGTCACGGTGACGGAGATCCCGTCCCCCACGGTCGGCGCCGGTGAGGCCAAGGTCCGCGTCCACGTGGGGGCCATCAACTTCCCCGACCTCCTGGTGATCGCCAACACGTATCAGATGTCGGCCGCCCTGCCCTTCGTCACGGGGAGCGAGTTCGCCGGCGTGGTCACCGAGGTCGGCGGGGGTGTCGAGAGTCTGGCCGTCGGCCAACGGGTCTTCGGTTCGTGCTTCGTGGGCGCGTTCGCCGACGAAGTGGTGGTCGGCACCGGCGCGCTCACAGCGATCCCCGACGAGGTGGGCGACCGCGTGGCGGCCGCCTTCGGCGTCGCCTACAAGACGGCGTACCACGTGCTGCGCTCCGTGGCGGCCCTGCGGGCAGGTGAAGAGCTCATCGTGTTGGGCGCGGGCGGCGGGGTCGGCTCCGCCGCGGTGCAGCTCGGTGCGGCCATGGGCGCCACCGTGACGGCGGTCGCCTCGTCGCCGGAGAAGCTCCGGGCGGCGAAGGCCTGTGGCGCCGAGCGGCTCATCGACCACCGCGCCGGCGACCTGCGCCAGGCGTTGCGCGATGCCCTCCCGGGCGGCGCCGACGTCGTGATCGACCCGGTCGGAGGCGAACTGGCCGAGCCGGCCCTGCGCGCGCTGCACTACGGCGGACGCTTCGTGACCGTGGGCTACGCCGCCGGCACCATCCCGCGCATCCCCCTGAACCTGGTGCTGCTCAAGGGCATCCACATCCTCGGGTTCCAGTTCCGCGACTTCGCCAGCCACCAGCCGGCCGACATGGTGCGCAACGACCGCGAGCTCCTGGAGCTGCTCGCCGAGGGACGGGCCGCCCCCCTCATCGGGGCCGAGTTCGACCTGGCCGAGGTGGTGACAGCGCTGCGGCACGTCGCCGACGGGCAGGCGGTAGGCAAGGTGCTCCTGCAGGTGTCGCCCCCGGAATGAGGCCTGGCGGAACGAGGGGGCAGTGCCTCCGGGCACGAGGCTATTGTCGACGTCGATGTCAGTTTTAGGGTTCGCCGGCCATCGGGATCGCTCCCGAACCGGGCGGACAGAGGGAGGGTTCCGTTGACCGCAGTGATGGAGGGCGTCCGCATCCTCGAAGTGGCCGAGCACACCTTCGTGCCGGCGGCCTCGGCGCTCCTGGCCGACTGGGGTGCCGACGTGATCAAGATCGAGCCGATTGAGCGCGGCGACGCCATGCGCGGTCTGGCCGCCACGGGCGTGGTGTCCATCAAGGGAGACGTGCACGCCCTGCTGGAGCACTCCAACCGGGGCAAGCGCAGCCTGGCCCTCGACCTCTCCACCCCCGAAGGCCTCGACGTCCTCTACAAGCTCGCCGCCACGGCGGACGTCTTCCTGACCAACAAGCTGCCGCGGGTGCGCAAGAAGCTCAGCATCGAACTCGAGGACATCCGCGAGCACAACCCGAAGATCATTTACGTGGCGGGCACCGGGCAGGGCGAGCGCGGCCCCGATGCCGACAAGGGGTCCTACGACTCCCTCTCCTTCTGGTACCGCGCCGGTGTGTCCCTCGGGGCAACCCCGACCGACCAGGACCGGCTCGTCGGCCCCCCGGGGCCCGGCTTCGGCGACTCCATCGGGGCCATGACCATCGCCGGCGGCATCATGGGCGCGCTGTTCCACCGCGAGCGGACGGGCGAGGCGACGACGGTCGACGTCTCGCTGCTCGGCACCGGTATGTGGGCCATGGGACAGGCCTTCGCCCTCTCGCTCGTCAGCGGTACGCCGTGGGGCGGCCCGCCGTCCAACGCGCCGCGGCTGAACCCCTTGGTACGCAACTACCAGACCAAGGACGAACGCTCGCTCTCGTTCTGCTGCCTCCAGGCCAGCCGCTACTGGGCCGAGCTCTGTGTAGCGGTCGGCCGGCCCGAGCTCGGGACCGACCCGCGTTTCGCCGATCACGCCAAGTTGGTCGAGAACAGCCTGGAGGCCCAGGCGCTGTTGGAGGAGGCCTTCGCCGAGCACACGGTGGCCGAGTGGCGCGAGCGGCTGGCGGACTTCACCGGCCAATGGTGCGTCGTGCAGGACACGCTCGAGTGCGCCGCCGACCCGCAGAGCATCGCCAACGGCTACATGCAGGATTGCGAGAGTGCGAGCGGCACACCCTTCCAGTTGGTGGCGTCACCCGTGCAGTTCGGCGGGGAACCGTCGCCGGTGCGACGCGCCCCCGAATTCAACGAGCACGGCGATGCCATCCTCGAAGAAGTCGGCATCGACTGGGATACCATCGTGGACCTCAAGGTTCGTTCCGTCGTCGGTTAGGCGCGCCCGTCTTTCGCATTCGTTCGTCTCGGTTATCCGTTCGTTGTTACGTTTGTCAGGAGGAGACACATGTCACTGTTCGATGCATTCCGCTACGACGGGAAGCGAGTCCTGGTTGTCGGAGGTGCCACCGGCATGGGCGCGGCGGCGGCCGAGCTGGTGCAGGACGCCGGCGCCGAGGTCGTCGTCATGGACTTCGCCGAGGTGAAGCTGCCCGGCGCCAAGGCCATCCACGTCAACTTGGCCGAGGAGGCGTCCATCGACGCTGCGGTGGACGAGTGCGGTGGCCCGATCCACGCCCTCTTCTCCTGCGCCGGCGTGGCCGACGGCACGCCGGGGATCGAGAAGATCAACTTCGTCGGTCACCGCCACCTCATCAACCGGCTGCTCGCCGGCGACATGCTGCCGCGCGGCTCGGCCATCGGCTTCATCTCCTCCGCCGCCGGCCTGGGCTGGGAAGCGAGCCTGGGCGAACTCAAGGAGTACCTCGACACGCCTGACTTCGACTCCGGCTCGGCCTGGGCCGTGGAGCACGGCTACGCCGACTACTTCCACTCGAAGCAGGCGGTGTGCGCCTACGTGGCCCGCGAGGCCTTCCCGCTGCTCAAGCAGGGCATCCGCATCAACGCCATCTGCCCCGGCCCGACCGACACCCCTCTGGCCCAGGCCAACGCGGAGATGTGGCTGGGCTTCGGCGCCGACTTCCGTGAGGAGACGGGCATCGAGGCCTCCACCCCGCTCGAGCAGGCCTACCCGCTGGTCTTCCTGTGCAGCGACGCCGCAGCCGCCATCTCGGGCATCACCCTTATCAGCGACGTCGGCTACGTGAGCTCGGGGATCACCAACGCCTTCCCGCCGGCCAACGCCGCCGCCGGGTTCTTGCTGGCGCGTAGCTGGGACTGACGGCTCGGTCGGCTCAGGAGGTTTCCGCGGCCGGCTTCTCGGGGCGCCAGTAGGCGCCGAGAAGCGCGGCCGCGCCGAGCCCACCGGCGCCGACCGCGATACCGAAGCCCGGCCAACCCCACAGGTCCTGGAGCGCGCTCACGTGGCCGTCGATGCTCCACTGGCCGGGCCCGATCGTCCCGATGGCGATGGCCACGAGCGTCAGTGTCATGACGTACTCGTAGCCCTCGCCGGGACGGAAGATGAAGAAGCCGTTCTTCATGTGGTTGGTGATGAAGGCCACGAGCATGACGCCGACGACGCCGGCCGCGGCGACGGGTGTGACCAGGCCAAGGACGAGGGCCGCGCCGGCCGCCACCTCGACCAGGCTGGCCATCCAGGCGTGCAGGATGCCCGGCTTCATGCCGAGCGACTCGAACCAGCGCGCCGTGCCGGCGATCTTGCCGCCCCCGTAGATGTGGTTGATGCCGTGGGCCAGGAAGACGACCCCGATCGCCACCCGGAGGATCAGCAGCGCCATATTGACGGAGGATGTGCTCAGGTCCCCCAGGATCACGTGCGTCACGCTCACACCTTCCTTCTCAATGGTCCGGTTGCACCGGATTGCCCGGCGGGCGGGCATGCCCCCGCAGGATCTTCGGCGACAATGCCCCTCTCTATCAACTCCGCCCCCGTCCCGGGTCCGGGGACGGGCTGATCAGGCGCCCTTGTAGACCTGGCCGTCCTTCATGACGAAGGTGACGTCCTTCGTGACCCGTATGTCCTCGGAGGGATCGCCCGGGACGGCGATGACGTCGGCCAGGAAGCCGGCCGCGAGCTGCCCGAGGTCGTGCGCGCGCTCGACGAGGTCGGCGCTGGTGAGGGTGGCCGCCTGCAGGGCCTGCATGGGCGTCATGCCCCGGTCGACCATGGCGATGAGCTCGTCGGCCTGGGTCCCGTGCGGGATGGCCGGCGCGTCGGAGCCGCAGGCGATCTTGACCCCGGCCGCCAGGGCCTTGGCGAACATCTTTCGCGCCTGGGGAAAGATCTCGGCCGCTTTCTTCTGGAGGATCGGGTGGATGCGGTCGATGGCCATGTGGTCGGCCAGTGCCGTCGTTCCGACCAGGAAGGTCCCGGACTTCGCCATGAGCGCAATGGTGTCGTCACTGGCCAGCGACCCGTGCTCGATGCAGTCGACTCCGGCCCTGATGCAGGCCCGGATGCCGGCGTCCCCGTGGGCATGGGCGGCCACGCGCAGGCCGTTGCGGTGCGCCTCGTCCACGATGGCCTCGAGCTCTTCGTCGGAATACTGCTGCGCGCCCGTGGCCGAGCTGAACGACATGACACCACCCGAGGCGGAGATCTTGATGAGCTTGGCCCCGTGCTTCATCTGGTAGCGCACCGACTTGCGCACTTCGGCCACGCCGTTGGCGATGCCCGATTCCACGCTCTGGGGCATGATGCCCGGGGCCAGCCCCTGGAACATGGTGGGGTCGAGGTGGCCACCCGTCGGAGTGATGGCGTGGCCCGCCGGGAAGATGCGCGGGCCGGGGAACCAACCCTGGTCGACGGCCTTGGCCAGGTCGACGTCGAGCAGGAAGCCGGCGGTGTACACCATGAGGCCCAGGTTCCGCACCGTGGTGAAGCCGGCCAGCAGCGTCGTGCGGCAGTTCACCACGCCGCGCAGCGTCCGGTACACGGGAGAGTCCTTCACCCCGTGCATCGGGTCCGGCAGCCCGTCGGGACCCCCTGGCCCCCCGATGAGCATGTTGAGCTCCATGTCCATGAGCCCGGGCAGCAACGTCACGTCGCCCAGATCGATTTCGGTGGCGGGACTCGGGAGCTCGGAGGGGTTCACCGCCACAATCTGGTTCCCGTCCACGACGAGCACGGCCGGCGAGCGCACCTCACCAGCCTCGACGTCGACCCAGCGGTCGGCGCGCAGAATCGTCACGTCACTCATCGGAATCTCCTAACGGATCGGCTCGTCGCCGCTCATGGTGGTGCGATGCATCTCACGCCCGGACGTGGGGTCGTACGGGTGCACCCGGTGCATGACGCCGGTGTTGTCCCAGATGACCAGGTCCCCGAGCGCCCACTCATGGCGGTAGACGCGCTCGGGCGCGGTCGACCGCTCGAGCAGCCCGTCGAGCAGCGCCTTGCCCTCGGCCAGGTCCATCCCGACCACGTGGGACGCAGAGGCGCCAAGCACCAGGGAGCGCCGGCCGGACCGGTGTTGCCAGACGAGCGGGTGCTCCTTGTCGGGCTTCGAGTGCCACCCCTCCAGCTGCTCGGGTGTGGGATCCGGGTAGACGAGGCGCTGAGAGGCCTCGAGGGAATGGAGGACGCGGAGGTCCTCGTACTGCGCCTTCTCTTCGTCAGTGAGATCGTCGTAGGCGGCGTACGTGCTGGCGAACTCCGTCTCGCCCCCCGTGGCGGAGATCACGTGTGCGCTCAGCGTCGTGGCCTTGCTGGGTACGTCGTCCTGCGCGCCGTCGATGTGCCAGTAGACCGTCCCCCGCAGGTACGCCGCCGTGGCGCTCTTCGACGGGTCGAGCGTCACGTTGAAGATCCGTGGCGGTGCGGCGGGCTCGGACTTTCCCACGTCATCGAGCCGCTTGGAGAAGGCGACCTGGGTGTCGTCGTCGATGTTGAGTGCGCGGAAGACCAGGACTCCGTTCTCCTCGAGCGCCTCCATACAGGCCTTGGGCAGCGTGTCGTCCGACAGCAGCTGCGCCGGGTCGAGGCCGAGCACTTCGGCCCCCACCGTCGCCCCGAGCTTCTTCGTCGTCAGCGTGCCCATGGTGCCGCTCCCTTCACAGATACCAGCCGCCGTTCACGTTGATCTGCTGGCCGGTGATGTACCCGGCCTCGTCGGAACAGAGGAACGCGCACGCCACCGCGATGTCGTCGGGTGTGCCGGCGCGCCCGAGCGGTGCCCGCGCCAGCACCTGCTCCATGCTGGCCATGGCCCCGGACTCGATGGGCCGCCGCATCATGGGCGTGTCGATGACGCCGGGCGGGATGGTGTTCACCGTGATGCCGTGCGGGGCCAGGTCGAGCGCCACCGCCTTGGTCAGCGCAATGACGCCGCCCTTCGAGGCCACGTAGTGCGACATACGGCGCGTGCCCGACTGCGCCGAGGACGAGGAGATCGTGACGATCCTCCCCCACTTCTGCTCGATCATGTCGGGGACCGCGGCCTGCAGGCAGTGAAACGTCCCCGTGAGATTGACCGCCATCATGCGGTCCCACGTCTCGGCGTCGATGTCGAGGAAGTCCGTGAAGCCCTCGATGCCGGCGCTCGTCACCATGATGCCGATCAGACCGAAGGCGGAGCGGACCCCGGTGAGCGTGGCGTCGATGGCGGTCCGGTCGCTGACGTCGACCCGGGCTCCGAGCGCGGTGCCGCCCTCGGCCTGGACCTCCTTGGCCACCTCGTCGGCGGCATCGCCGTTGATGTCGAGCACGGCCACCGTGCGCCCCCGCCGGGCCAGGTGGTGGCAGATGGCCCGGCCCATGCCGGACCCGCCGCCCGTGACCACCGCGACACGGCTCACGTTCGAGCGCCCCTTTCCATACCGGCCTCCCCTTCGTTCAGCGTCCCATCGCCCGGCTCCGCCCGCGCGAATTGAGGCCGGTAGAGTGGGCCGATGTTATTGACAGTGCAAAATCCTGTCAAGCGTCCCTAGCAGCTGGCGATAGCACGATGTACTGTTGATGAGAACGTTGTTTCCGGACTGAGAGGAGGCCCCGATGCGGATCGGTCTTCAGGTGAGTGCCGACCGAGGTCGCTACGCCACCAAGGTGGAGAAGCTCCAGGCTGACGCGCGCTGGGCCGACCAGGCAGGTCTGGACTCGGTCTGGACGCCGCAGATCCCGGACGAGTTCGACGTCATGACGGCGGCCACCCTGATTGGCATGGCGACCACGCGGATCGAGGTGGGCACGGCCATCGTCCCCCTGCAGCCGCGCCATCCCATTGTGTTGGCCCAGCAGGCGCTGTCCAACCAGGCCGTCTGCCGCGGGCGCTTCACCCTCGGGTTGGGCGTCTCGCACCACTGGATCATCCAGGAGATGCTGGGCCTGCCCTACGAGCGGCACGTCACCACCATGCGCTGCTATCTCGACGTCTTGGACCAGGCGCTGCGCGGCCCGGGGCTCGTCGAGGTGGAGAACGACCTCTTCAACATTCACAACCCCCTCGACATCACCGACATCACTCCAACGCCGGTGATGATCGCCGCCCTGGGCCCGGTGATGTTGAAGCTGGCGGGCGAGCGCGCCGCCGGGACCACCCTGTGGCTGGCCGACGAGCGCACCATTGCGTCACACGTCGTCCCGACCATCACGAGGGCCGCCGAAGGGGCGGGCCGCCCGGCGCCGCGGATCCTGGCCGGCGTCCCCGTCTGCCTGTGCCGCGACGACGAGATCGACGCCGCCATTGAACGCACGAACCGCACTCTCAGCGAGGTGGAGGCGTCCCCGAACTACGTGCGGCTCATGGAGCACGGCGACGCCGAGAGCATCGGCGACGTCCTCGTCTGTGGGAGCGAGGCCACCATGGAGAAGCGCCTGCGCAGCTTCGCCGACGCCGGCCTCACCGACTTCAATGCCCGCGTGGTGCCACTGGGCGAGAACCGGGAAGAGATCAAGGCCTCGGCGGAGCGGACTCGCGAGTTCCTCGCCGCCGTCGCGCCCTCGCTCCGGAGCTGAGCTCTCCCGGCAACCGACTTGCCGCTCAGCGCTCTGCCGCTCAACCCCCCGAGCGGGTCACGAGACCTGCGGAGAGGAATTGCCAGAGCTGGTTGGCGGCATGGTCGCCGTCCGCCGGCTCCTCGCTGCCGCTGATGGTGTGCGCGTAGGCCGCGTTGAACATGATCGTCGACAGGATCACACCGGCCACTTCCGCATGGTCCAATCCGGAGGGCACGTCCCCGGACTTCGCCGCGTCGTCGAGGACGGACTCGAGGAGGGCGACGAGCGGGACGAAGGCCCGGGAGGCCTCGGTCTGGTGCGCGGTGAGCAGCTGGTGGCAGAACTCGGCCATCACCGGCGTCGGGTTGTTCTTCGACGGCCGCCCCTTGGGCGCCGGCAGGCACATGCGGTAGTACTCGACCACGAAGCAGTGGAGCCGCTCGAGCGGCGTGGTCTGCTGGGCCAGCTGCTCTTCCAACCGGTCCGCCGTGGACAGGATGGCCTCGTCGAAGAGGGCGAGGAGCAGCTCGTGCTTGCCGGCGAAGTACTGGTAGAAGCTCCGCAGCGACTGGCCCGAGCGGTCCACCACCTCCTGGACGGTGAACTCCTTGCCCGACTCCGCCCGGGCCAAGAGCTCGAAACCTGCATCGAGGAAGCGCTGGACCCGTCCCTCGCTCCGCAGGCGGGCTGAGTCCAGGGACCGTGCCACGGCCAGATCGCGCCGCCTGACCGGCTCGGTGGCGGCGGCCGTACCTGCCGCTGAATCGTCAACAGACATGGCGTCAGCTTAACGGCTGTTGTCCGGATTTGAGAGTACGACTCTCCCCAGGCCGGGACTCGTTGGGAAGAAAATCTGCAATTGCGCTTCCGCCGGTCCGCCCCCGTCCCGACGGTCTGAGGGCCGCTAGGTTCCAAGGTAGACAGCCAATTGCAGATTAGGAGAATGCTGTTATCGTGACCGAAAGTTCCTGGCGGGACGCCTGATCACGCAGGAGAGGACGAGGAGGGCGCCGCCCATGGACCAGTCCGAGATCGCGGACATCACGGAGATAGAGCAGCTGCTGGCCCGCTACGCCATCGGCATGACCCGGGACGACATTGACGCGGTGATCGACGTCTTCACGCCGGACGGGACCTACAGCGCCTTCGGCGACACCTACACGCTGAGCGACTTCCCCGAGCTGGTCCGGGCGGCGCCCAAGGGCCTCTTCCTCACCGGCACCCCAGTCCTCGATCTCGAGGGGGACACGGGCACGGGGCAGCAGACGCTCTGCTTCGTCGATCAGACGACCCACGACATGCGCATCGGCTACTACACGGACACCTACCAACGGACGACGCAGGGGTGGCGCCTGCGCACCCGCGCCATGACCTTCCTGCGCCGCAGCGGCTCCCGCGATTCCGGGAAGCCGCACGACCCCACCCGCCCCGCGCCTTCGGCGGACGCGGCCGGCTGACGGCGGGCGCAGTGGAGCTGGACGCATTCAGAGCGGTCGTCGATGACTGGCTGGACGAGCACGCCCGCGAGCTCGCTCCCTCGTTCGAGGGGATCGGGACGCTCGACGAGCAGATGACGCAGTTGCGCAAGGTGATGCGCCTGACCTACGACGCCGGCCTCATGCGCAGGGGTTGGCCCGAGCGGGTCGGCGGACTCGGAGGCTCCAACCTGCTGCGGGCCTACCTCGGCGAGGCGCTGACTTCGCGCGACTTCGTCGAACCGGGGATCTACTCCATGCCCGAGGTGCTGGCCCCGACGATGATCGACTACGCGCCCGAGGCACTGGCAGCGGAGATGGTGCCGCGCTTGCTGCGGGGCGAGGAGATCTGGTGTCAGGGCTTCTCCGAGCCGGGGACGGGAAGCAACCTGGCCTCGCTGGCCTGCCGGGCGAGCCGCGACGGCGAGAGCTGGCGGATCAACGGGCAGAAGGTCTGGACGAGCTTGGCCCAGTACGCGCAACGGTGCGTGCTGCTGACGCGCACCGGGACTCCCGAGTCCGCGCACCGGGGGATCACCGCGCTCTTCGTCGACATGGACAGCGCCGGCATCACCGTGCGGCCGATACAGACGATGCACGGGGCGCGGGAGTTCTGTGAGGTGTTCTTCGACGATGTGCTCGTGCCGGGGGACCGGGTCCTCGGCGAGGTGGACCACGGTTGGTCCATCGCCATGGATCTCCTCCCCTACGAGCGCAGCACGGCCCTGTGGCACCGCGCCTCGTATCTGCAGCGGCGGTTGGAACAGCTGGTGGCCATGGCCCCGTCCGGAACGCTCGACCCCACCGCGGTCGGTGAGGCCACCGAATTGCTGTGGGCCTTCCGCGCCCGATCGCGCGCGACGCAGCGCAGGCTCGCCTCCGGGCAGACGCTCGGGGCGGAGACCTCCATCGACAAGGTGCTCGTGGCGACGGCGGAGCAGGCCGTCTTCGACCTCGTGGCCGAAGGTCTGGGCGCGGGCATCGCTCTCGGGGACGATCCGATCAGCCAACGCTGGCGAGCGGAGTTTCTCTACTCCCGCGCCGCCACCATCTACGGGGGCAGTGCCGAGGTCCAGCGCAACATCATCGCCCGCCGCCTCCTCGACCTTGGGGCCGACCGCTGATGGAGGCGGCTGAGCGGGCGCTCTTCGAGGGCGGCGTCCGGCACGCCACCGAGGCATCGAGCGGCGCCGCGCTCGACAGCGCGCTCGATGATCTGGGATGGACCGACGCGTTGGACGCCGACCCGGCCACCGCCGTCTCCGTCCTCTTCGAGTGCCTCGGGGGGACGCACGCCACATCGGGCGCGCTCGACTGGTTGCTCGCCGCCGCGCTGGGGACGGCCAGTCGTCGGCCCGGAGTCGTCCTGCCCGCGCTGCGGGCCTGCGACCCACCGGGAGACCTCAGCGACGACCGGTGCGTCGTGCAGGGGTTGGGCACCGAGGCATTCGGGCGTTCCGACGAGGCACTGGTGGTGGCCAAGACCACGGAGGGGGTCGCGGCGCTCGCCGTGGCAACCGAGGCGCTGCAGCGGCGGCCGGTGCACGGCCTCGACCCGGCGCTGGGACTGGTCGAGCTGACGGGCACCTTCGAAGTCGGCCCGAGGACGGTCCAGGAGCCGGTCGACTGGGACGGCGCAGTGGCCCTCGGGCAGCTCGCCCTCGGCTCGGAGCTCGTCGGCGCGGCGCGGGCGATGCTCGAGCTCGCCCGCGTGCACGCGCTGGAGCGCATCCAATTCGGGCGACCCATCGCCACCTTCCAGGCCGTGCGCCACCGCTTGGCTGACGCCCTCGTCTCCCTGGAGGCTGCCGGCGCCCTGCTCGACGCCGCCTGGGAGGAACCCTCCGCAGTGAACGCCCGCATGGCCAAGGCGTTCGCCGGGCGGTCGGCCCGGAGCGCGGCCCGCCACTGCCAACAGGTGCTGGCGGGCATCGGCTTCACCACCGAGCACCCGCTGCACCTCTTCATTCGGCGGACGATCGTGCTGGACCAGCTCCTCGGTGCGGGGAGCGCCCTCACGCACGAGCTGGGCACCGACATCCTGGACACCTGCACGCTGCCGCCCGCATTCCCCCTCTGAGGGAGCCGGCGGGGCGTGCACACCACCGCTCGATTATGCTGATGACACTTTTTGATAACCAGGTTTCCACTCTGTGAGAAACCATTGACAGACTGGGGGCCGGGGATGACGGCAGCGGCGAGCCACGAACATCGGATGCTCGTTGACGGCAAGCTCGTGGAGTCCGACACGGGCCAGACCTTCGACAACGTCAACCCCGCCACCGAGGAGGTCATCGGGCAGGTGGCCGACGGTTCGAAGGCGGACATGCACCGCGCCATCGACGGGGCGCGGCGCGCCTTCGACGAGACGGCGTGGGCGACCGACCGCGAGCTGCGGAAGCGCTGCCTTTCCCAACTCCAGGAGGCGCTCGAGAAGGACCGCGAAGAATGGCGCGAGGAGCTCATTCTCGAGGTGGGCTGCCCGCGCATGACTACCCACGCCAACCAGCTCGACATTCCGCTGGACGGCGCACTCCGCTACCCGATCAAGCTCATTGACGAGTTTCCCTGGCGGACCGACCTGAGCGAGATCGTCGACCGGCGCGGTACGGCGAACACACGCCAGATCTGGAAGGAGCCGATCGGCGTCGTCGGAGCGATCGTGCCGTGGAACTTCCCCCTCGAGGTGACCCTCAACAAGCTCGGGCAGGCCCTGGCCACCGGCAACACGGTGATCCTCAAGCCGGCGCCCGACACGCCTTGGAACGCCACCCGGCTGGGTCGGCTCATCGCCGAGCAGACCGACTTCCCGGCCGGCGTCGTGAACGTCCTGCCCTCCGCCGACCACCTCGTCGGCGAAGAGCTGACGCTCTCCCCGAAGGTCGACCTGATTTCGTTCACGGGTTCCACCGCAGTGGGCAAGCGGATCATGGAGAAGGGCGGCGCCACGCTCAAGCGGACGTTTCTCGAGCTCGGCGGGAAGTCAGCCACCATCGTGCTCGACGACGCCGACTTCGCCACCTCGGTACCGTCGGGCATCGCGGTCTGCTTCCACGGCGGCCAGGGCTGCGCCATTCAGACCCGCATGCTGCTCCCCCGCTCCCGCTACGAGGAAGGGGTGGAGATCCTGCGGGCCACGCTGGGCTCGGTGGCGTACGGGGACCCGCAGCGCCCCGATGTCCTGATGGGACCACTGGTCTCGGCCAGGCAGCGGGACCGGGTCCTTGGTTACATTGAGAAGGGCGTCGACGAGGGGGCCACCCTGGCCCTCGGGGGTGGCCGGCCCGCCGATCTCCCCAAGGGCTGGTACGTCGAGCCGACCCTCTTCACCGATGTCGACAATTCGATGACGATCGCCCAGGAGGAGATCTTCGGGCCGGTCCTGGTGGTGATCCCCTTCGAGGACGACGACGACGCCGTGCGGATCGCCAACGACAGCGTGTACGGGCTCTCCGGCGGGGTGTTCTCCGGTTCGCTCGAGCGCTCGCTGCGCGTGGCCGAGCGCATCCGCACCGGCACGTTCGCCGTCAACGGGGGCATGCCCATCGGGCAGGCCGACATGCCCTTCGGCGGGTACAAGCACAGCGGGATCGGCCGTCAGAACGGTCTCGCGGGGTTCGATCAGTACCTCGAGACCAAGTCCGTGGCGTGGCCGACGCCCCAGTAGGCCTTCCGCTCGTGGCGTGAGCGACCACGACCCCGTCCTCCGGCAGCACGGCTACCACTCGCTGCGGATCGACCGCGTCGTCGCCGAGACGCACGACGCCAGCTCCTTCGTCCTCGACGTTCCCGCCGAGCTCGAAGAGACGTTCCGCTACCGCCCCGGGCAGTTCTGCACGTTCCGGGTCCACATCGACGGCGACGAACAGCTGCGCTCCTACTCCATGTCGAGTGCGCCGGCGACGGACCGCGACCTGACCGTCACCGTCAAGCGCGTCGCCGGTGGGCTCGTGTCGAATTGGTTCCTCGACAACCTCTCGGAAGGGGACACGATCGAGCTCACGAAGCCGGCCGGGGTCTTCTGCCCGCAGGAATCGGCCCAACCGGTGCTCGGGTTCTGCGGCGGCAGCGGCATCACACCGGTGATGTCGATCGTCAAGGAGGTGCTGGCGACGACGCAGCGTCCGATCCGGCTTCTCTATGCCAACCGCGACCGCAACTCCGTCATTTTCGACGCCGCCATCACCGCCCTTGGCGCCGCACACCCCGACCGGCTCGAAGTACAGCGCCACTTCGATGCCGACGAGGGATTTCTGACCCAAGAGGCCATTGCCAGGTTCGTGAACAGCGACCTCGAGGCCGACCTGTACATCTGCGGGCCCGGCCCGTTCATGGACCTCGTGGAGTCGGCGCTGCAGTCGCTCGGCGCCGCGCCCGAGCGCATCTTCATTGAGCGCTTCCTGGTGGAACAGGCGGAGAAGACCGACGCGCTGATCGTCGAAGAGTCCGCCGTCGGGGTGGTTGTGCCCGAGGAGGTGACCGTCGTGCTCGGCGGCAAGACGGTGGTGGTCCGCTACCAGCCGGGCGACACGCTCCTCGAGACGGCCCGGCGGGGCGGCCTGCGCCCGCCCTTCTCCTGCGAGGCCGGCAATTGCGCCACCTGCATGGCCTTCTTGAAGGAGGGGTCGGCGACCATGCGGGCGAACAACGCGTTGACTCCTGAAGAGGTCGAAGAGGGCTGGGTGCTCACCTGCCAGAGCCTGCCGTCAGGGCGGTCGGTGAGCGTCGAGTACGAGTCGATGTGATCGATCAGGGCCCGGGTTCGACCAGGAGGTCGAGGTAGGCGGCTCCCGAGTCCGGCACCCGCGGCTGCCCCCAGCACTCGACCGGGAAAGACACCATGACCATGGAGTAGAGCAGGTGGAGCAGGTTGACCCCGTCCTCGGACATCTCCTCGAGGGGGGACTGATCCAGGTAGGTCATGGCGGCGTCGGCCCTGGGCATGGCGGCGTCGTACAGCGCCTGCATCTCGTCCATGGTGCTGGCCAGCCGCGCCGCGAAGCGCTCGCGCTCGGTCGGCAGGCACCACTTGGCGGCGAACGGCTCCAGGTCGGAGAACTCGCTCGGCAACAGGGTCGTGTCCATCCGTGTCATACCTCCGCGTGCTGTTGCTTCTTGTAGTCGTCCACCCACTCCTGGGCCACCTTGTGCATGTGGCGGCAGAGCACCTCCTGGTCCATCAGGGGGAAGCGCTCGATGACACGTGACTCGAGCATCGTCTGCGTCGCCTCGAGCGTGTTGGCGTCCTGCAGCCCGAACTCCTTGAACGTGACGGCGGCGTTCTCGTGGGCCACCCGCTCCCGTGCGGTCGTGGCCGGGACGAAGTACAAGGTGCCTTCGAACACGTGCTCGTTGGGCGCCACGGGCCAGTAGTGGTACGTGAGGTACCAGTTCTGTCCCCAGACGAGGATGACGAAGTTCGGCCAGAGCTGGAACGAATCGAGTCCCCAGGGGTCGCAGCCGGCCGGGTTGATGCCGGCGTCCTTCGGGTCGAAGTCGAGGTCGGGTGCATCCCAGGGCCCGAAGAGCCCGCTGCGCGTCACGCGGTCCATGGGCTTGGTCATGTTCTCCGCCAGGTTCCAGGGATGGATGCCGGCCGTGCTCACCAGACGGTGCGGGCCGTCAATTTTGTAGGCGGGCGCCTCGAAACCGGACTGCGCCGCAGCGGTCGACCAGTCCGGCGGCGACTGCTTCGCGTGGAGAATCGGTGCGTGGTAGAACTCCTGAAATGCGTCCATGTAGAGCTTCCAGTTGCTCTTGACGTTGGCGCGATAGAAGTAGCGTTCGGTCAGCTTTTCGAACGGGTAGTTCTCCATTTTGGTCACCATCGGCCCGAGGAAGTCGCGCAACGACTGCTCGGGCTCCTTGGCCAAGTTGACGAAGATGAACCCCGCCCAGATGTCGCAGTGCACGGGGACGAGGCCGTAATCGGCCTTGTCGAGATCGAAGAACTCCTGCTCCTGTTGGACGAAGGAGCACGCCCCATCGAGGTCGTAGCGCCACGCGTGGTACTTGCAGACGAACTGGCGGGTGGTGCCGCTGGTCTCTTCCTTGGGGTAGTCGTTCCAGACCAGCTTGTTCCCGCGGTGCCGGCACATGTTGTAGAAGGCGCGGACCTCGCCGTCCTTCCCCTTCACTACGACGACGGAGGTCTTGGCGACGGCGAGCTCCTTGGTGAAGTAGCTCCCCGCGCGCGGCAGCTGCTCGACCCGGCCGACGTTGAGCCAGGCCCGCTTGAAGACCGCCTCGCGCTCCAACTCGAAGAACTCCTGCGAAATGGAGTCCTCGTAATTCATCGGCTCGGTACCGAGGTCGAAGTGCTCCGTCCAGCTGCCTTCGGGTGGCTTGGGCCAACGTGGCATGAGTTGGGTCCTCTCTGCGTGGCGTTCGTTGACGCAGGCGATGGTAGCACTGCTCTCAGCTGATGAGAAGACCGTTTCCAGATGAGAGCTTCCCCGTCCCGCCGGGTCCGATCGCCGCGACTGCCCTCCTCGTTGACCGCTTGGACCAATTGGTGTCAAAGTACTGACATCAAATAGCTCAGGGGGCGACCGTGACGGCCACCAGCACCGATGGCGTCTACTACGACACCTACGACGTCGGCATCAACGCCGATCCCTACCCCGTCTATCGACGGCTGCGTGAGGAGGCGCCCGTCTACTACAACGACAGGCACGACTTCTTCGCCGTGAGCCAGTTCGCCGACGTGGAGAAGGGCCTGCTCGACGCCCAGACCTATATCTCTGGCAAGGGCGGGATCATCGAATTGATAAAGGCGGACATCGAGATGCCGCCCGGCGTCATCATCTTCGAGGATCCCCCGACCCACACCATCCACCGGCGGCTTCTCTCGCGTGCCTTCACCCCACGGCGAGTGGCCGAACTGGAGCCGAAGATCCGTGAGTTCTGCGCGCTCAGCCTCGATCCGCTCGTCGGTTCGGACCGCTTCGACATCATTGCCGACCTGGGTGCCCAAATGCCGATGCGGGTGATCAGCATGCTCCTGGGCATTCCCGAGAGCGACCAGGAAGCGGTCCGCGACCACGTGGATGCCAATCTCCGAACCAAAGAGGGCGAACCGATGCAGGTCTCGGAAAATTTCGTCACGGGCGAGTTGTTCGCGGACTACGTCGACTGGCGGGCCGACCATCCCTCGGACGACATCATGACCGAGCTCTTGAACGTTGAGTTCACCGACGAGACCGACACCGTGCGCAAGTTGACGCGTGCGGAGCTGCTCACGTACCTGGAGGTACTCGCTGGCGCGGGGAACGAGACCACGACCCGTTTGATCGGATGGACCGCCAAGGTCCTGGCCGACCACCCCGACCAACGGGCGGAACTCGTCGCCGAGCCCACGCTCATTCCGAACGCCATTGAGGAGATCCTGCGCTACGAATCGCCGGCACCCCACGTTGGCCGATGCGTGGCTCGCCAGGATCTCGTCGTCCACGGGACCCAGGTTCCGGCCGGAAGCGTGATGCTCTTCCTCCTGGGCTCAGCCAACCGGGACGATCGCCGCTTCCCCAACGGCGACACCTTCGACATCCACCGGGACGACGGCCGGCATCTCACCTTCGGCAACGGCATCCACTTGTGCATGGGGGCAGCGCTCGCCCGCATGGAGGGCGTGATCGCGCTCGAGGAGGTGCTGACCCGCTTCCCGGAGTGGGATGTCGACCTGGACAACGCGCGGCTCTCCCCCACCTCGACGGTACGGGGCTGGGAGACGCTTCCCGTGTGCACCAGATAGTGCAGCGGCGCACGGTGCGGGCGGGCGTGGGGCCAGGAGACCCCTGATGGGTGCGTCGGACGGGAAGGTTGCGGTCATCGCCCCGCCGCGCCGGACCTACGACAGCACGCTGCGGCGCCAGCGGGCAGCCGAGACGCGGGAGCGCATCATCGCCGCCGGCGCCGATCTGTTGCACGGTTCGTCGGTGCGTGACTGGCACGGCCTGACGATCCGGGCGGTGGCGGAGAGGGCCGGCGTCAACGAGCGCACGGTCTACCGTCACTTCGCCAACGAACAGGGCCTCCGCGACGCGGTGATGCACCAGTTCGAGGAAGAGGCGGGGATCGATCTGCGCGGCATGCAGCTCGAGGACGTCGCCGAGGTGACGGCCCGCATCTTCGCCCACGTGTCCTCCTACCCGCCCGACGCACGTCAGCCGCTCGACCCGACATTGCAAGATGCGAAGCAGCGCCAGCACGAGGCCCTCCTGTCGGCGGTCGCTGCCCGTGCCCGAGCATGGACCGACGAGGACCGAACGGTGGCCGCCGCCGTCCTCGACGTGTTGTGGAGTGTCGCCAGTTACGAGCGCATGGTGGTCGACTGGCGGATCGATCCCGCCGAGGCCACGCGCGGCATCAGCTGGGTGATCGGGCTGATCCGCCAGGCCATCGCGGCGAACCCGGACGGCCTCTCTGGCGGTGGGCTCTCGGTGTAGGCGCAGGGCTCTTCGGTGGCGGCCCGGTCCACCACCCGTCGCGGCCCACCCCTTACGCAGGGGGCGCCCCCGACTCGCCCGCCAGGGCGGCCTTGTGCAACGTGTTGGCGGCGAGTCGCATGTGGGCGGCGTCGACCAGTTTGCCGTCGCGACCGATGGCGCCGACACCACCAGCCTCGGCCTCCCGATACGTCGCCATCGCCTCCCGGGCTTCGGCCACCTCGTCGGGTGTGGGCGAGAACACTTCGTGGGCGATCGAAATCTGGCTCGGGTGGATGGCCCACTTGCCGTCATAACCCAGGGCGCTGGCCTGCAGCGCAGACCGCCGGTACCCCTCGGGATCCTGGTAGGCGGGGTAGGGCGCGTCGATCGCGTCGATCATGGCGGCCCGGGCGGCGGTCAGTACCTGGACGCGGGCGAAGTGCCAGAAGTCCCCGGGGTAGGGCACGACAGGGTCGAAGTTGCCGTCGACCCGGGCGTGGAGCGAGGCCGAGAGGTCGCCGGCGCCGAAGATCAGCGCTTCCAGGCGCTCGCTCGCCTGCGCGATCTCGAGCGCGTTGGCCAATCCCTCCGCCTCCTCAATCAGGACCTCCAGCCCGATCGGCCGGGAGAGACCGAGCTTGGATTCGAGCTGGGTCAGGAGCACATCGACCCACCACACGTCGCGGGCCCTTCGCACTTTCGGCACGATCAACACATCGACTGCGTCGCGTGCCCCGGTCACGATCTCAATGATGTCGCCATGGCACCAGGGCGTGTCGAGGCCGTTCACGCGGACGGCCCGGACCGTCCTGCCCCAGTCCTGTCCCGTCAACGCTCCGACCGCGATCGACCGCGCGGCCTCCTTGACCGAGGGCGCGCAGGCGTCCTCGAGGTCGAGGAAGACGAGGTCCGCCCCCGATGAGGCCGCCCTCTCGCACATGCGTTCGCTACTCGCCGGTGTGGCCAGCTCGGCACGTCGGGCTCGCGGTGCGCGCATGGTGCTCCTGTTCCTTGCTCGTGGGCTCAGATGATCCCAGCGTCTCGCAACGCCACAATCCGTTCGGCGTCGAGGCCGAGCAGCCCGCCGTAGACCGCGTCATTGTCGGCGCCGACGGCCCGCCCCAGGTGGTCGACCCGCCCGGGTGTCTCGCTCAGCACTGCCACCGGCGCCTGGACCGTCATGCGGCCGAGGTCGGGGTCGTCCATCTGGAGGAACGACCCGCGCGCCCGCAGATGCTCGTCGGCGAGCAGCTGTTCGGCGTCGTACACGGGAGCCGCCGCCACGTCGGCCTCCTCGAAGACGCGCATGACCTCGTCGAGCGCACGGACCCGGATCCACTCCGCCACAATGCCGTCGATCTCGTCGCCATGGGCTTGGCGACGAATCGGGTCGACGTAGTCCTCGTCCTCCGCCAAGTCGGGCCGGTCCACCGCTCGGTAGAGACGGACCACGATGTTGCGCGACGCGCTCGAGAGGGCGATCCAGCGGCCGTCCGCAGTGCGGTAGGCGTTGCGCGGGGCGCTGGCATCGAGACGGTTCCCCGTCCGGCCCATGACGATCCCGAGGTGGCTGTAGGCCAGCGTCGACGTCTCAATGAGGCGGGCCAGCGGCTCCACCAGGTTCACGTCGACCAGCTGGCCCGTCCCGCCGTGCAGGTCGCGGTGGTAGAGCGCCATCATCACGGCGAAGGTGGCCGACTGGGCGGCGATGCCATCGGCCAGGAAGAACGGGGGCAGTGTGGGCGGACCGTCGAGCTGGCCCGTCACATGGGCGAACCCGCTCATCGCCTCGGCCAAGGTGCCGAAGCCCGGACGGTCGCTGGCCGGCCCACCGCCGCCGTAGCCGCTGACGTGGAGCATGACGAGGCGCGGATGGGCCCGGTGGACCGACTCGTAGTCGAGGCCCCACCGGGCCAGCGCGCTGGGACGATTGTTCACCACGAGCACGTCGCTCATGTGGAGCAGGCGGTGGAAGAGCTCCTGCCCTTCGGTCTCGCGCAGGTCGAGCGTGACGCACTGCTTGTTGCGGCCGACGCTCTTCCAGAACAGTCCGATCCCGTCCTTCTGATGGCCCCAGGTCCGGAGCGGGTCGCCCGCACCCGGCTGCTCCACCTTGATCACCTCGGCACCGAACTCCCCCAGCGCCGTCGCCACCATGGGGCCTGCGGCCAACGTGGCGGCGTCCACCACGCGGAGGCCCTCGAGGGGTCGGACCGTGTCAGGCACCGTGCACTGACTCGGGCCGCTCGAGTCCGAGATGCCCCCGGAGGGTCGAGCTGGTGTAGCGGTCACGGAAGACGCCCCGCCGCTGGAGCTCGGGCACCACCAGGCGGACGACGTCCTCGTAGGCGCCCGGCGAGTGCGTGGCGGCGATGACGAAGCCGTCGCAGGCGCCGCTGTCGAACCACGCCTCCATCTGGTCGGCGATGTCCGGACCGGTGCCGACAAAGCGCGGTCCCTGCAACAGGGTGGCGCGGTGCCCGGCCAAGTCACCCAGGGTCACCGTGTCGCCGCCGATGTGCGTCCTGATGTTCTGTACCAGGCCCCGGATGCCCGAGACGGACTCAATGAGCTCGTCGGTGATCGGCGCGGTGAGCGCCAGCCCCGAGAAGTCGTAATTCATGAGCTCGGACAGGAGTGTGAGCGAGGCCATGGGGTCGACGAGGTCGTTCAGGAAGAGCTGCTCGCGCTCCTCGGCGTGGGCCTTGGACTCGCCGACGACCGTGTAGGCCATGGGCAACATTTTGATGGTGTCGGGATCACGGCCCCGCTCACCGATCTTCTCCTTCTGGTCCTTGTAGTGGGCGCGAGCGCCGTCGATGCCGGGATCCCCGGTGAAGATGAGCTCCGCCCACTTGGCCGCGAACTCGCGGCCCCGGCCCGACGAGCCCGCCTGCAGCAGGACGGGTCGGCCCTGTGGGGTGCGGGGCACGGTCAACGGACCGCGCACGTCGAACCACTCCCCTTCGTAGTTGAGCTCGTGGACCTTGTCGGGGTGGGCGAACAGCGGCGTTTCGCGGTCGAGTACCAACGCGTCGTCGTCCCAGCTGTCCCAGAGTCCGGTCGTCGCCTCGAGGAACTCGTCGGCGCGGTCGTAGCGCGCGTCGTGCGCCAGGTGCTCCTTGAGGCCGAAGTTCTGCGCCTCGCCGTCGTTGACCGACGTCACCACGTTCCAGGCGGCCCGGCCGCCCGAGAGGTGGTCGAGCGTGGCGAACGTCCGGGCGACGTGGAACGGTGAGTAGTAGGTCGTGGAGTACGTCGCCCCGAGCCCGATGTTCCTCGTGGCCGCGGCCACGATGCCGAGCACAATGCTCAGGTCCAGCTTCACCGGGCGGGCGCCGGTGCGCACCGCCTCGGCGACGGACCCGCCGTAGATGCCGGGCATGGCCAGGCGATCGTCGAAGAACATGAGGTCGAAGCATCCGTCCTCGAGCGTCCGCCCGAGCTTCTCGTAGTAGCCCGCCGTGAGGAACCCGTGCTCCGTGGCGGGGTGGCGCCACGAGCCGGCGTAGACCGTGGCGTTCCCGGCCTGCATGAACCCCACCAACGCCATCTGCCGTCGCGTGCTGTCGGCCATTCGCTCCCCCTTTCGGGCAGGCACCGAACTTAATATGTAACATTTCAGATATCAAACTCATTGCGACCACCGTCCGGGCCCAGGCGGCCAACGAACTGCGCGACCGGATCCTCACCGGCCGGCTCCAACCGGGTGACCGGCTGGACCTCGACCGGCTGACGGCCGAGTTCGGCATCAGCCGCACCCCGATCAGAGAGGCCCTGCTCGAGCTGTCCTACGAGGGCCTGGTCGAGATCACTCCGCGCAGCGGCATGGCGGTGGTCGGCATCACCCCCGCGGATGCCGTCGACAACTTCGCGGTCCTTGCCGCCCTGGTCGGCAAGGCGGCCGAGATGGCCACCACCCGCATCACACCGACGGAGCTGGCCGAGTTGGCCGAGCTGGCGGATGCCATCGAGGGCTCCGACGATGTCGTCGCCGCCAACCGCCGCTTCCATCGGGCCTTGAACCTGGCGGCCCGGTCCCCGCGCCTCCTCACCTACCTGCGCCAGGCCGTCCGCGTGGTGCCCGGCAATTACTTCCAGCTCTTTCCCGAGGCGGAGCAGCGCAGCAAGGAGGAGCACGCCGCGCTGCTCGACGCCATGACGCGCGGTGATGCGCCCGCAGCCCGCGCCATCGCCGAAGCGCACGTGCTGTCCGCCGGCGACGCCCTCGGTGGCTGGTTGGCCGAACGGGCGGCGCAGCACCGGGCCGAGGCTCCTCCGCCCTAGGGCTGTGCTCGAGACGGCGCCCGTCAGTCGGGCGCCGGCGGGGCGCCGGTCACTTCGCCTTGTCGCGCTGCGTCGAGAGCACCTTGTCGAGGTTGGCCCGGAGCTCGGGCGTCGTGAACGACCGGTCCTCTGCGCTCAGCGCGAAGTCCAGCGCGGCGAGCACGGCGCGCTCCAGCTGGATGTTGATGATGCGCTTGGTGTCCTCGACCGCCCCCTTGGGCAGCTTGGCGATGCGCTGCGCGCACGCCATGGCGTCGCTCATGACTTCGTCGTCGGGGCACACGTGATTGACCAGGCCGATGGCGGCGGCCCGCTCCGCGGGGATGCGGTCCCCCGTCAGCGCGTATTCCTTGGCCAGCTGCAGGCTGGTGAGCAGCGGCCACACCACGGGCCCGCCGTCGGCCGCCACCAGGCCGAGCAGCACGTGCGGGTCGGCCAGGTGCGCGCTCTGCGCCATGAAGACGATGTCGGAGAGGGCGACGAGGCTGCAGCCCAGCCCGACCGCCGGACCGTTCACGGCGGCGATGATCGGCAGCCGGCAGGCCACCATGCCGGTCACGATCTGCCGGCCGTGCGTCAGCGTCGTGTGACGCAGCTCGGCATCCTTGGTGAGCTCATTGAGGTAGTCGAAGTCCCCGCCGGCGGAAAAGGCCCGCCCGGCGCCCGTGATCACTGCGACCCGGGCCTCGGCGTCGGCATCGAGCTGCGGGAACAACGCGGCCAGCCCCGCGTGCAGGAGGTGGTTGGTCGCGTTGAGGTCGTCGGGACGGTTCAGCGTGACGACGCGGACGGGGCCCTCCGAGCGGACCTGCAGCTCGTCGGGGAGGTCGTAGGTGGTCATGTTGTCGGTAGCTCCAGGATTCGGCCGGCGATGAGATTGCGCTGTATCTGCGACGTGCCCCCCATGACGCTCTGGGCGCGACTGTAGAGGTACACCTTCAGCCAGGAGTCGTCCCCGTCCGCGTGCAGGGCGCCACCGACGGTGAGGGCGGCATGGCCCACCGCCTGCTCGGCCGCAGTCATGAGCAGCTTGTCGACGGAGCCCTCGGGACCGTGGGACAGGCCGCCGAGACGATCGGACAGGCGGCGGCTCACATGGCAGCGCAGCATCTCGGTCTCCACCAAGGCCCAGGCCAGGTCGCGCCGCGCCTCCGGCCCGAACCGCGCGGGATCCTCTTCCACGACGTGCGCCAGCTCGTTGACGAGCTTGCCGTAGCGCGCCACGTAGCCGAGCTCACCGGGCTCGCGCTCGTGGCTGACCACGGTCATGGCGAGGCGCCAGCCCTCGCCCGGCTCGCCGACCATGTTCGCCGCGTCGACGCGGGCACCGTCGAAGAGCACCTCGCCGAACTCGCGCGTGATGCCGTTGATCATCCGCAGCGGACGCTGCTCGACAGCGGTCTGCCCCATGGGCACAATGAAGGCCGAGATGCCCTTGTGCTTCGGCACGTCGGGATCGGTCCGGGCCAGGACCAGGCACCAGTCGGCGGCATCGGAGTAGCTGGTCCACACCTTGTGGCCGGTGATGACGTACTCGTCGCCGTCGCGCACGGCCCGCGTGCGCAGCGACGCCAGATCGGAGCCGGCGTCGGGCTCGCTGAAGCCTTGGCACCACCGTTCCCGGCCGTTGACGAGACCGGGCAGGAACCGGCGCTGGATGTCTTCGTTGCCGTGCCGCAGGATCCCCTGCACCAGGTAGCCCACGCTCGGTCGCGGGGGCGTGCCGGCGGTGATCAGCTCCTCGTCGAGGATCACCTCGTAGACGCTGGGCAGGCCGTGCCCGCCGACCTCGGTCGGCCAGGACAGCCCGAAGAAACCGGCGTCGTAGAGCGTCTGGTGCCAGGCGGCCTGCCCCGCCCAGTACTCGTCGGCGGTCGAAGACGCCGGGAGGCCCGGGTCGTTCCTGCTGAGCCAGTCGCGCAGACGCAGGCGGAACTGCAGCTCCTCGGCGGAATCAGCGAAGTCCATCGTCGGCTCCGATGGAGCGGGCGGCCAGCACCCGCGTCAGGTTGGGCCCGACGCCGCCGAGCACGTCGCTCGACAGCAGGGCGCGGCGCAGGAAGACGTGGGCGAGGCACTCCCAGGTGTTGCCGATGCCACCGTGCACCTGAATGGCGGTCTCGCACACCGAGCGGGCCGCACGCGGCGCAGTAGGCCTTGGCGGCGGCCGCCGCCGCCAGCGCCTCGGGGGCCGGCAGCGCGTCGACGGCCCAGGCGGCGTGCAGGGCGATGCTCCGCGATCCCTCCAAGGCCACGAATGCATCGGCCAGGAGGTGCTGCACCGCCTGGAACGATCCGATGGCGGCGCCGTACTGGCGACGCTCGCGGGCGTAGTCCGTGGCCTGCGCCAGCGCGCCGCGCATCACGCCCACGAGGTCCGCGCTCGTCACGGCCAGGCCGAGGCTCTGCCACGCGACCACGTCCCCAGCACCGAGCGGGCGGGTCTGCCCGTCGAGTGCGGACACGGGCCCCGGCGTGCGGGAGGGTGCGACGGGCCGGGTGAGATCCACGCTCCGAGTGGCCGGACCGAGCGCGATCGTGCCGACGGTGCAGCCGTCCATGGCGGCGACGAGCACCAACGCCGAGTCGGCGGTGAACGCATCGAGCGCGACGGCGTCCGCCGGCACCGAGCCGCCCTCGGTGGTGACCGGCTGCTCCAGGTCGGCTCGGAGCACGACCGTCTCGGGGCCGTGGGCGGCCGGGGCACCGGCCCGGCGCCGCAGCTCGGCAGCCAGCGTCGCGCCCAGGAAGGCGGCGTCCGCCAGACCCCGGCCGAGCTCCTCGGCCACGAGCGCGACCTCGACGGCCGAGGCCCAGGGTGACCCATCGTCCGTGGCCGTCCGCAGCTCGCGCCAGCCGGAGGCGTCGACCGCAGCGTCGAGCTTGGCGGCGCGCTCGGTGTCGTCGAGCTCCGCCACACCGTGCACGCCGAGACGATCGACTACCTGCGCGGCGGCGTCCCGCAGCGCGACCTGCTCGGGCGAGAGGCGGACGTCCATCAGTCGGCCGCCGCGGCGAAGATCGGCGCCCACTCGTCGCGCAACGTGCGCCGCAGCACCTTGCCCGATGGGGTGCGCGGGATGGCATCCACCAGGATCACGTGGTGCACCCGCTTGTAGGTGGCCAGCGTGTCGGCCACGAGCCGTTCGAGCTCCGCCGCCGTGACCGCGGAGGCGGGCTCGAGCTGCACCGCGGCGACGGGAACCTCGCCGGCGCGCTCGTCGGGCACACCGAAGACCGCGCAGTCGATGACGGCGGGGTGGCCGTGCAACACCGCCTCGATCTCCGCCGGGGCGACCTGGAAGCCGCTCACCTTGATCATCTCCTTGCAGCGGTCGGTGAGGTGGACCCAGCCCTCGGGCTCCAGCCAGCCGACGTCGCCGGTGCGGTACCACCCGTCGTCGAAGGCCCCGGCGGTGGCTTCGTCGGGGAGGTAGCCGGCCATGGCGGACGCGCTCTTGACCTGAACCTCGCCGACGCCACCCGAGGGGAGGACCTCGCCGGTCGTCAGGTCGACGACGCGCAGCGAGACGCCGCCCACCGGGAGCCCGGCGGAATCGAGGCGCCACCTGTCCGGATCATCGACCGGGTTGGCGGCGATCACGGGCACCTCGCTCGTCCCGTAGGCGGGGAGCCAACGGACGCCGGCACGCGCCGACACCCGCTCGGCCACGCTGGGCGTGATCGGCGTGGCGCCCCACATGACGTAGCGCAGCGACGAGAGGTCGTAGGACTCCAGGTCCGGGTGATTGGCCATGGCCAGCGCGATGGGCGCCACCGCCATCTCGAGCGTCATCCGGTCGTCCTCTATGCAACGGAGCTCCTCGTCCAGGTCGAACCGACGGTGCAGGCGGACGGTGGCGCCCGCCGCCGCTGCGGCGAGCAGGTTCAAGAGGCCGAGGATGTGTGAAGGCGGCGTCGCCACCTGGAAGCGGTCCGCCTCCGTCAGCCCCAACGCGGTGACCCAGTGGGCCGTGCCCAGGTCGATGGAGCCGTGCGTGTGCCGCACCGCCTTCGGGCGATCGGTGGTGCCGGAGCTGAAGACGAAGACGGCGTCGTCGCTCAACTGCAAGGCGACCGCCGGCGGCGCCGCGGCGCTGGTGCGGTCGATCACGGCGGCGGCGAGCGCGTCGTTGAGGTCCAGGACGGCGTCGGCACCGAGCTGCGCGGCCAAAAGGCCGACGCCGGGCCCGTCGGCGACGCCGTAGCGGGGCCCGGTCAGACCGAGCGCCGTGCCGACCTCGAGGGACTTCCAGGACGAGTTGAGCATGACGGGCGCCGCCCCGACCTTGCTCGCCGCATGGACGGCCACCACGAACTCCGGCCGGTTCGACGTCATCACCGCCACGCGGTCGCCCCGGCCTATGCCGCGTGCGACAAGGTGCCGCGCCAGCGCGTTGGCCGCGCGGTCGAGCTCGCCGTAGGTCCAGCGGTCGTCGCCCGCCAGCACGGCGATGTGATCGGGGAACCGTTCCGCCGCCGACTCGAGCCTGCGATGCATGAGGCTCGTTGCCATGGGGAAACATTCTTCTCCGAATTGAGATTCAGCGTCAACACGTACGAAGTGTATGGTTATCGCCGTGAGGAAGGCAGGGCCGGACAGGGTCGACCAGCGCGGCCGGCCGCCGACCGGCACCGCCGCCGCCGCACCGTGACCAGCCTCGATCCGGCCGCCACCGACGAGGACGTCCGTACCGAGATCGTGGCGACAGTCCGTCGCTTCGTCGAGCGGGAGGTGATCCCTTCCGCCTCGGAGCTCGAGCGGTCGGACACCTTCCCCGAGCGGATCGTCGCGCAGATGCGCGAGCTCGGCCTGTTCGGCGTCACCATCCCCGAGGAGTACGGCGGCCTCGGCCTCGACCTGCTCACGTACATCGGCATCATTGAGGAGCTGGCCTACGGCTGGATGAGCCTGACCGGCATTGTGAACACCCACACCATGGCGGCCACCCTGATCATGGCGCACGGGACCGAGGACCAGAAGCGGCGTTGGCTCCCCTCCATGGCGTCGGGGGAACGGCGCGGCTGCCTCTCGCTCTCCGAGCCCGATGCCGGGAGCGACACGCGCAACATCTCGTGCCGGGCGGCGCGCGACGGGGACGAGTACATCCTCAACGGCAGCAAGGCATGGGTCACCAACGGCGAGCGCGCCTCCATTGTGGCACTGGCCGCCAGGTCCGAGGAGGGCATCACCGCGTTCATCGTCGAGAAGGAGCCCGGCCCGCGCTTCGAAGGTATTGCGGTGAGCAAGCACGTGAGCAAGCTCGGCTACCGCGGCGTCGAGACAGTGGAGATGGCGTACACCGACCACCGCATTTCCGCCACCAACGTCATCGGCGAGCTCGGGCGCGGCTTGCCGCAGATCCTCGGCGTGCTCGAGGTGGGCCGCATCAACATTGCGGCGCGGGCGGTCGGCGTGGCCCGGGCCGCCTTCGACGCCGCGCTCGCCTACAGCATGCAGCGCGAGACCATGGGCAAGGTCATCGGCGAGCACCAGGCGATCCAGCTGAAGCTGGCCGACATGGCGACCCACCTGGAGGCGGCGCGGCTGCTCACCCGCAACGCGGCGGAACGCCGGGCCAAGGGCCTTCGTTGCGACGTCGAGGCCGGCATGGCGAAGCTCTTCGCGAGCGAGACCGCACTCGAGCTGGCCACCGAGGCCATGCGGATCCACGGCGGGGTCGGCTACACCACCGAGTTCCCGGTCGAGCGCTACTACCGCGACGCGCCGCTCATGATCATCGGCGAGGGGACCAACGAGATTCAGCGCATCGTCATCGCGCGGGGCCTGCTGGCCCGGGCCCGCGCGCAGGACTGAGCAGCCCCTTCTACGTCGTCTCGTCGTCCGGTCGGCGCGAGGCGAGCTCGGCCAGCACCTCGCCGGTGTGCTCGCCCAGGAGCGGTGCCGGTGCGGCCCGCCCGACGGGGAGGTCCGAAAAACTCACCGGGCCGTTGATGAAGCGCCGGCTCGTCCCGTCCGCCTCGTTGCGCAGCTCGAGAAATCCGTCGTTGGCGGCGAGCTGCGGGTCCTCCAGCACGTCCGCCGGCCCCTGCGCCGGCGCCCACCACACGCCCAGCGCATCGAAGCGCTCGGCCCACTCGGCGAGGGTGCGCTCGGCCACAATGCCGTCGAGAACGGCGATCACCTCGGCGCGGTTCGTGCGCAGGGCCCGGGCGTCGGCGAAGCGGGGGTCGTCCAGCAGGTCCGGCCGCTCGAGGGCGCGGCACACGCCGTCGATGTGACGGTCCGCTTCGAGGCCCGTGAAGAAGAACCAGCGCTCGTCCTTGGTCCGATAGGAGTTCATGAGGGGTGTCTGGTTGTTCTGTCGGGCCTCTGACTTCGCCACCTTGCCAAGGGTCTCCTGCAGGCTGAGGTCCCACCCGAGCACATAGGTGCCGGTCCGGAGCAGTGAGACCTCGACGACCCGGCCGCGGCCGGTCTGGCGCTGTTCGAGCACGGCGGCCAACAGGCCCGCCAGGGCGGCCAGCCCGCTGATGTGGTCGCCGATTCCGCCCCGCGCGTTGAGAGGGGCTCCTTCGCTGTTGGCCAGCTGGACCGAGAGGCCGGAACGGGCCCAGAAGGCCCCGATGTCGTAGGCCGGCCGGTTGCGGTCCCCGCCCCGCAGGCCGTATCCGCTCACACTGCAGTAGACGAGGCGGGGATGGCGGGCGACCGTGGCGAAGGGCTCGAGGTCGTGTCCGTCGAGTGCATCGGGACGAAGGTTGGTGAGAAAGACGTCCGCGGTCGAGAGCAGCTCCTCCAGGCTCTGGCGTGCCTGCTCGTCGCGCAGATCGAGCACGACGCTGCGCTTGCCGCGGTTGTCCTGAGCGAAGGCCGGGTTCGGGACGTCCTGGCCGATCCCGAGTGAGCCGAAGGCGCTCCGCATCGGGTCACCGTTCGGTGGTTCCACCTTGATGACGTCCGCGCCCCAGTCGGCCAGGAGTGCACCGGCGGACGGCGCGGCGACCCACACGCCCATCTCCACCACGCGCAGGCCGGCGAGCCCGGTCAGGCCCGTGTGCTCCGTCGTCATGGCGTGCCGGTGCCCGAGCGGGCGGCGGCCTGGTCCCGGAGCACCTCTTTGAGCACCTTGCCGGTCGCGCCCACCGGGAGCGCATCGACGATCTCCACGACCCGCGGGACCTTGTAATTGGCCATCTCTCTCCTGCTCCACTCCATGATGTCGGCGCCGGTGACGTCCCCGGACACCACGACGAACGCCATGCCCACCTCGCCGAGCCGCCGGTCGGGGATGCCGATGACCGCGGCCTGCTGCACGGCCGGATGCCGCAACAACGCGTTCTCGATCTCGGCCGGGTAGGCGTTGAAGCCCCCGACGATGAACATGTCCTTCACCCGCCCGACGATGCGGAGCCGGCCCGCCTCGTCCACCTCGCCGAGGTCGCCCGTGCGCAGCCAGCCGTCGTCCGAGAGCACCTTGGCCGTCTCGTCCGGGTCGTCGAGGTAGCCCGCCATGATGCTGCCGCCGCGGAGCAGGACCTCACCGGCCGCGCCCCTCTCGAGGGCGTGCCCGTCCTCGCCGACCACGCGCAGCTCGAATCCCGGGCGGGGCCGGCCGACCGTCGTGGCGATGGCCTCGGCGTCGTCGTCCTCGGAGGTGGCGCAGGCCGTCCCGCCCTCGGTCAGCCCGTAGCCGGTGACGATCTTCGAGAAGGGCAGCTCGTCGTGGACGCGGCGGATCAACTCCACGGGGATGTCGGCCGAGCCGGTCACCGCCACGCGCAGGGACGAGAGGTCGTGTCGCGTCCGCTCCGGGTGGTCGAGGATGGACTGGTAGAGCGTGGGCGGTCCGGGGAGCACGGTGACGTGCTCGGCGGCGACGCGGGCCAGGACCCGGTCGACGTCGAAGACGGGCTCCGGCAGCATGGTGGCACCGGCCGCGACGCTGGCGAGGATGCCGGCCTTCAGGCCGAACATGTGGAAGTAGGGGTTCACCTGGAGGTAGACGTCGCCGGCGCGCAGTCCGGTCATGGCCACCCAGTCCGTGGCCACAATGAGCGTGCGACCGTGCGTCATCACGACCCCCTTGGGGACACCGGTCGTGCCCGAAGTGAAGAGGATGTCCGAGGGATCGTCCGGGCCCAGGGCGGCGCGGCGGCGCGCCACCTCGGCCCGGGAGGCGGACGTGGCTCCGGCGAGGAAGTCCCGCCACGACACCGCGTGTCCCGTCGCGTCCCCCCGGGCGACGACCAGGGTCTGTAGGTCGGGAAGCGGCGTACCGGAGCCTTCGAGCATGGCCACGTAGTCGGTGCCCAGGAAATCGGTCACGGTGACGAGGACGCGGGCCCCGCTCCGCGAGAGGACGACCGCCGCCTCGGCGCCCTTGAAGCGCGTGTTGACCGGCACGAGGACCGCACCGGCGGCGAACAGGCCGAGCGCCGCCACCGTCCATTCGGCGCAGTTCCCGCACCAGATCGCCACGCGATCGCCGGGCTCGACCCCCGCCGCGACGAGCGCGGCACCGAATTCATCGGCCGCGGTGGCCAGTGCCGCGTACGACAGCTCCGTGGCGCCGTCGTGCACGGCCACCCGGTCACCGAACCGCTCGCCCGCGGCGGTCAGCATGGCGGGGATGGAGGGCCAGGGCACGGCGGCCGGCCCGGGGCTCACCGCCGGCACCCCCTCAGCCGGCCGTCGCCCGTTGAGAATGGCCTTCTTTCCATACAATAATGTTACTTTCGATCGGCAACCCGCACGAAGTGGGAATCGCCGGCTCGCCATGCTGGAGAGGGAGAAGACATGGTCACCACTGCGCCCGCGCCCTACTACGACCCCTACGACTTCGAGATCGACGCCGACCCCTACCCGGTCTGGAAGCGGCTGCGCGACGAGGCCCCGCTCTACTACAACGAGAAGTACGACTTCTACGCCATCAGCCGGTACGACGACGTGGAGCGCGCCTCGGTCGAGTGGCAGACCTATAGCTCGGCGAAGGGCTCGGTGCTCGAGATCATCAAGGCGGAGATGGAGATGCCCCCTGGGATGTTCATCTTCGAGGACCCTCCCGACCACGACCTCCACCGCGGCATCATGAGCCGCGTCTTCACGCCCCGCCGCATGGCGGCCATTGAGCCCCAGGTCCGGGATTACGCGGCACGCACGCTGGATCCGTTGGTCGGACAAGGCGGCTTCGACTTCATCCTCGACCTCGGCACCGAGATCCCCATGCGCACCATCGGCATGCTGCTCGGCATTCCCGAGGAGGACCAGCAGACGATCCGCGACCACATTGACGAGGGCCTCCGGCTCGAAGAGGGTGTCATGCCCGAGGTCGACTTCAGCCACGGGGGCCAGACCGACTCGGACTACGGCGCCTACATCGACTGGCGGGCCGAGCACCCGTCCGACGACCTGATGACCGAGTTGCTCACGGCGGAGTTCACCGACGGGGACGGGACCGTGCGCACCCTGACCCGGGACGAAATCCTCGGGTACATCGGCCTGCTCTCCGGGGCGGGGAACGAGACCACGACACGCCTCATCGGCTGGGCCGGCAAGCTGCTCGCCGAACATCCGGAGCAACGCGCGCAGCTGGTGGCCGACCCCGCGCTGATCCCGGCCGCCGTGGAGGAATGCCTGCGCTACGAGCCGCCCTCCCCCGTCCAGTCGCGCTACGTCACGACCGACGTGCAGCACCACGGCCGGACCGTGCCGGCCGGGAGCGTCATGGTGCTGCTGAACGCGTCGGCCAACCGCGACGAGCGGAAGTTCGACGACCCCGACCGGTTCGACATCCACCGGCAGGCCCAACGCCATTTGAGCTTCGGCTACGGCCTGCACTTCTGCCTGGGCGCGCACCTGGCGCGGCTGGAAGCGCGCCTCGCGCTGGAAGAGGTGCTGAAGCGGTTCCCCGAGTGGGAGGTCGACATGGACAACGCGGTGCAGGCGCGGACGTCGACGGTGCGCGGCTGGGAGAAGCTCCCGGTGCTGGTCCCGTGACAGCGGATCCCCGGACGGCGGCGCGTGCCCACGACCATGACTGAGGCGGTCACGACCGCGACGATCGGCGACGTCCTCGTCATCACCCTGGACCGGCCCGAGGTCAAGAACGCCATTGACTCGGACATGTCGCGCGGCGTCCTCGCCGCGCTGGCGGCGCTGGACGGCGACGACGCGCTGCGCGTCGGCATCCTCACCGGCGCCGGCGGCTCGTTCTGTGCCGGCATGGACCTCAAGGCATTCGCCCGCGACGGGCTGCCCGAGGGCATTGACGACATCTTCCGCAACGGGTGCCGCAAGCCGCTCATCGCAGCCATTGAGGGTGTCGCCGTGGGCGGTGGATTGGAGCTCGCGCTCGTGGCCGACCTCCTGGTGGCGTCGAACGTGGCCAGGTTCGGGTCGCCCGAGGTGAAGTTCGGCCTGTTTCCGGGGGGCGGGGCGCTGCTGCGCCTCCCACGCCATCTCCCCCAGTCGCTCGTCACCGAAATGGCATTGACCGGTGAGCCCCTCGGCGCATCGACGGCGCTGGCCCATGGCCTCATTGTCCGCATGTGCGAACCGGGGGAGACACTCGCCACGGCATTGCACCTCGCGGCCGCCATCGCCCGGAACGCCCCCCTCGGCGTCGAGGCCGTCAAGCGCATGGTGCGCCTGGCGCCCGGCCGGTCCGAGGACGAGCTGTGGCCGTTACAGCGCGAGCTGGTGGACGCGGTCTTCCATTCCGAGGACTCACAAGAGGGAGCACGGGCCTTCGCCGAGAAGCGCTCGCCGCGCTGGACCGGGCGTTGAGGAGGCGGGCATGAGCACCGATCGCTACCGAGTGGTCCAGTGGGCCACGGGCAACATCGGCACCCGCTCCCTGCGGGCCGTCATAGAGCATCCGGGCCTCGACCTCGTCGGGTTGTACGTCTACTCGGAGGACAAGGCCGGGCGCGACGCCGGGGAGCTGTGCGGCACCGCGCCCACCGGCGTCGTGGCCACGCGGGACGTCGGGGAGATCCTCGCCCTCCGGCCGGACTGCGTCCTCTACATGGCCGATCGGGTCGACGTGGACGTGCTGTGCCGGCTGCTGGACATCGGGGTCAACGTGGTGTCGACGCGCAGCGAATTCCACAACCCGGCGCGACTCGACCCGGAGACACGCCGCCGCATTGAGGAGGCCTGCAGCGCGGGGGGATCCACGCTGCACAGCACGGGGTCGAGCCCGGGGTTCATCACCGAGGCACTGCCGCTCGTCCTGGCCTCGCTGCAGCGCCGCCTCGACCATGTGCTGATTGAGGAGTTCGCCGACATGTCCTCGCGCAACTCGCCGGAGCTGATCTTCGACCTCATGGGATTCGGCCGCGACCCGGAGACCTTCGACCCGCGCGGCGTCGAGGCGCACGGGGGCGCCTCCTTCGCCGGTTCGCTCGAGACGATCGCCGCGGCCCTGTCACTTCCGCTGGACTCGGTCGAGGCGACCGGCCAGGTGGCCACGGCGCGCCAGGACGTGGAGATCGCCGCCGGACACCTCGCGGCGGGAACGATCGGCGCGCAGCGGATGCAGGTCAGGGGCATCCGGCACGGTCGGCCCCTCGTGACCTTCAGTGCCAACTGGTACCTGACGAGCGACGTCGAACCGGCCTGGGACCTGCGCGAGACCGGCTGGCACGTGCTGGTCGAGGGCGACACGCCCCTGGACGTCGACATCCGGTTCCCGGTGCCCCCCGAGGAGTGGGCCGCGACGTCGCCCGGCCTCACCGCGCACCGCCCGGTGAACGCCATTCCCGCCGTGTGCGCGGCGGAGCCCGGCATCCGGACGATCGTCGACCTGCCCCAGGTTGTCGCCAACCTAGGCTGAACACCGCCATGCCGACGGTCGGACTCGTGGTGGGAAACCCCAAGGCGCGGTCGCGCACGTTCGAGCTGGCGACGCAGATCGCGACCGCCGTGGCCGACACGGTGGGACTCGACGAGGCCGACATGCTCAGGATCGACCTCGCCACGTTGGGCCCGCAGCTGTTCGACTGGTCCTCGCCCGGCGTGCGGGAGGCCGTCGACGGGATCCGGTCCTGTGCGCTGGTCGTCGTGGCCTCCCCCACCTACAAGGCCAGCTACACGGGACTGCTCAAGTCTTTCCTCGACTGGTTCAGCACGTCCGACCTGCGGGGCGTCACCGTCGTCCCGGTCATGACCGGGGCCGGCGCCCGCCACGCCCTCGCCGTCGAGGTCCACCTCCGACCCGTGCTGGTCGAGCTCGGCGCGACCCTGCCCACGCGGGGCCTCTACGTCATTGAGGGCGAGTTGGAGGAAGCCAGCGTGGTCATCACGACATGGTTGGATGCGGCGGGGCCGCAGTTGCAGCAGTCCCTGGCGGCGCCGCGCCGCGACTGACGAAGGGCCCGGTACGGGCGCCCCGCCGGTGGACAGAATGCGGATGGGCCTCTGATGTACGATAGAACAACTTCGAACATCCGGCCCCGGCAGCACCCTGCCCATCGCTCCGGAGGTATGCGCCCCGATGACGTCGAGACGGAGCACTCGGTGAGCATCGACGCCATCGACCGGCTCGGGCGGATCTGCCACGAGGTGGACGCACGGGGCCGGGTCCGGGTGAGCGACCTGGCGGCGGATCTGGACGTGAGCGAGATGACGATCCGGAGGGATCTCGACGTCCTGGCCGAACAGGGCCGGGTCCGGCGGGTGCGCGGCGGCGCGCTGGCACTGGGGCCGGAGCGCTTCTCGGAGCGCTACGGCGTGCAGGCCCGGGCCAAGGAGCGCATCGCGGCCAAGTTGGTCCCGCTCGTCCCCGAGTCCGGCGCGGTCGGTCTCGACGCCTCCTCCACCCTGCAACGGCTGGCGAGCTCCTTCACGGGCGCCCGACACCTCACGGTGGCCACGAACGGGTTGGAGGCTTTCGGCGTGCTGAGGGGGCGATCCGGTGTCACGGTGCTCCTCACCGGCGGCCAGCACGATGAACGGACGGACAGCCTGGTGGGACCGCTGGCGGTGCGCGCCGCACGCGCGCTCTCGCTCGAGCGGCTGTTCCTCTCCGCCGCGGGACTGATGCCCGAAGGGACGACCGAGGCCACGCTCGAAGAGTCCGAGATCAAGCAGGCGCTCGCCGACGTGAGCAACGAGGTCGTCCTCGCGGTCGACCACACGAAGCTGGGCCGGATCGGCGTCGCACGCTGTCTCCCGCTGGACCGGATCGACATCCTCGTCACGGACCTCGATCCCGAGGACGAGCGTCTGCATCCGTACAAGAGCATCGTCACGGTTCTCTGAAAGGACCCATGCCACCCTCCTCCGCCGACCAACCCCGGCTCGCACCCGTCCCGTTCGCCGAGTGGGACGAGGCCACCCGCACGACGTTGCTGCCGTTCCTACGCCGGCCCGAGCGTTACCTGTCCGGTGCGCCGGACGCGCCGCCCATGCCGATCGTGCTCGAGATGTTCGCCCATCACCTCCCGCTCAGCGCCTCGTGGCTCCCCTTCACCGAGATGTTGGCCGGCGAGGACGCCAAGCTGACCGAGCTCCATCGCGAGCTCCTGATCCTGCGGGTGGCCTGGCGCACCCACTCGGGGTACGAGTGGGCCCAGCACAGCCGGATGGGCGGGGACGCCGGCCTGACCGCGACACAGGTCGACGCCATCGCCGAAGGTCCGGCGGCGGCGGTGTGGACACCGCTGGAACGGACGCTGTTGACGGCCGTCGACGAGTTCATCGACGACCACCGGCTCGGGGACGCGACCTGGGCGGGCCTGGCGGCCCACTTCACGCCCGCCGAGATGTTCGAGTTGCTGTTCGTCGTCGGGGGCTATCTCTGTCTCGCCGGCGTGCTGAACAGCATCGAGCTGCAGGGCACACTGCCTCCGGCCTCCGAGAGTGAGCGCCGAGGGGCGGAGTAACGCCCACGCCACAGTCGATCCGCCGCCGTCAAGACGGCTCGATCACCACCCGGACCGCCCCGCTCGCCCGCTCCGACGCCACCCGGAAGGCCTCGGCGGCGTCCTCGATGGGAAACCGGTGCGTGATCAGGGTGCGGGCGATGTCGGGGTCGTCGGCGAGCATGGCCACGGCGTCCTCCATCTCGCGGCGGCCATCGTGGGCGCAGTAACCGAGCGACGGGATGACCCTGGCCTCCTTGTTGAACAGCGGCATCCAGTCCAGCTGCACGGGACCGAAATGCACGCCGAGGACGACGATCGTCCCGCCGGGTGCGACGAGCTCGCCGCATTTGGCCAAGCTCGCCTCGGTCCCCGCCGCCTCGACGACGACGTCGTAGACCCCCCCATCTCCGATGCGCGCACCCAGGCGCTCGCCGGCTTCCTTCTGGTACGGGTGGCGGGCTTCGAGCGTGACCGATGCCGCGCCGAGCCGGCGGGCGCCGGCCACCGCGAGCAACCCGAGCGCACCGGCGCCCACCACCGCGACCCGTGTGCCCGGACCGGTTCCGGCAAGGTGCAGCGCATGCCACGAGACGGCGGCCGGCTCCACGACCGATGCATCGCGCACATCGAAGCCGGGCGGGAGGGGAACGAGGCGGGCCGTCGGCGCGCGGAACTGCTCGGCCATGCCCCCGTCGGCGCTGATGCCGAGAGCCCGCTGCCCATGGGTCGGGCACAGGTTGTACGCGCCACGAGCACACTGCGCGCACTCCATGCACCCGTAGATGGCCTCGACGACCACCGCCGTGCCGTCCTCTCTCGTCCCGGCGAGCTCATGTCCCAGAATGGATCGGCTCCCGAACCGGATGTAGCTCAGGTCGGAGCCGCAGATGCTCGTCGCACGCATGTCGAGTACCTCACCGACGCCCGGCGGCTCGTCGAGCTCGACGACGGCCACGCCGCCATCCACACTGCGCACAGCCTTCATTCGCCCTCCTCATCGGGCCGAGACCGGACCGGTTGTTGCCGACAGGAGAACCATAGATATCCTCGGGGCGGCGTGTCAGTCGGACCGGCGGCGCCGTGCATGCCGACCCCGGCCGAGTGCTGACGAGGAGTTCGCCCGTGAAGAGCCCGCTCGAGTTCTGGCTCTATCTGCCGCAGATGCGCCTGACCATGGACCAGATGGTGGCGCGCGCCCGGGCCGCGGAGGCGGCCGGGTTCGACGGCATCGCCAACATGGACCACATGGCGCCGCCGCTGGCGGACAGCCAGCCCATGTTCGAGGCGATGATCACGAGCGCCTGGCTTGCCGGCCGGACGGAGCGCCTCCGGGTCGGCTCGCTCGTCCTGTGCGACTCGTTCCGGCACCCGGCCGTCCTGGCCCGCGAGGCCGTCTCCATCGACCACGCCTCCGGGGGACGGTTCGAGCTCGGGATCGGCTGGGGTTCGGTGGTCGACGAAATGCGGACATTCGGCATCGGTTCGCCGGAGGCGAAGGCGCGGCTGGGCCGGCTGCGGGAATCGCTCGAGATCATCACCGCGTTGTGGGCGGGCGAGACGCTCGACTACGAGGGCGAGCACTTCACCCTGCGCGGCGCGCAGCAGCAGCCCGGTCCGGTGGGGAAGATCCCGATCGTCATCGGCGGGGCGGGCAAGGGAACGATGCAGTTGGTTGCCGCCCACGCCGACTGGTGGAACGTGCACACGCACATCGTCGACCGGCTCGACGAGATGCGCCCGCTCTCGGGGAACGCCCGCTGTTCGCTGCAGGTTCAGCTGGCCCTCGTCCCATCGCCGGCCTCGCGCCACGAGATCGAGGCGACGGCGCGCCGGCGCTTCGGCGCAATCCCGGTGGTCGGCACCGCCCCCGAACTCGTGGACTACTTCGGCGCGCTGCAGGAGCGGGGCGTCGAACGGGTCTATGCCTGGTTCTGCGACTTTGCCCCGCCCGAGACCTTGGCCGCGTTCGGAGACACCGTGATCAGGCAATTCGGAGGCTCCGGCACACCCGGCCCCTGAGCCAGGTCGCTGCCGGCCGCCCACCCCGCCGGTCCGCCCCGCCAGGATCCCGTTGGTGGTCTAGTATTCCGGATACAGATTACAAGTGTCGACACACAGTGTTCACCCGGTTCCCTGTAGCGCGCGACAACGAATGCGGGGAACGGAAACTGTGCCAACGGCCACCATTGAAACGACCACTGCGGACTTCGGTGCCCTGGCTCGAAAGGTCCGCCAGGCGGGCCTGCTGGACCGCCGCTTCGGTTATTACAGCCTCATGATCCCGCTGACCGTCCTGGCGTTCGCGGTGGGCTTCGCCGCCTTGATCCTCATCGGGAGCTCGTGGTGGGCACTCGGCGTCGCCGGTTTTCTCGGCCTCGCCTTCACCCAGCTCGGCTTCGTCGGACACGACGCCGGCCATCAAGAGGTCTTCCGGTCCAGACGGGCCAACCGGGCTCTCGGACTCGCCGTCGGCAACGTGTTGATCGGGATGAGCTTCGGCTGGTGGGTCCCGAAGCACAGCGCGCACCACGCGCATCCCAACGAAGTCGGCCGCGACCCCGATGTCAGTGCGGCAGCCGTCACCCCGGCGGTGCACGCTGAGACGAGCGGGCCGGGCCGGACGGCGCGGTTCATGACGAAGTGGCAGGCGCCGCTGTTCTTCCCCCTCATGGTCCTGCGCAGCACGGGCATCTACGTGCTGGGCATTCAGCGGCTGGTCCGCCAGCGCGACAGGGCGGCATTCCTGGAGGCCGCCCTCCTCGGCATGCACGCCGCCCTCTACCTCGCCTGCGTGTTCTGGGTCCTCTCCCCGCTCAAGGCCGTGGCATTCATCGCCATTCAGCAAGCTGTCTTCTCCGTCTACCTGGGGTGCAGCTTTGCCCCCAACCACAAGGGGATGCCGCTCGTCGATCCGGACCAGAGACTGAGCTTCGTCCGGCGCCAGGTCATCACCTCGCGCAACGTGGCGGGCGGCTGGTTCACCAACGTGGCCCTCGGTGGTCTCAACTTCCAGATTGAGCACCACCTCTTCCCGAGCATGCCCCGTCCGAACCTGTCCCGGGCCCAGGCCATTGTGAAGGACTTCTGCGTCGAGAACGACCTCAGCTATCGCGAGGACAGCCTGACCGGCTCCTACCGCCAGACGATCCGGTACCTGCGGGCGGATGCACTGGCCGCCGCGCAGCCGCGGCTCCTCATGGCTCCAGCCGGTCGATAGCGCTCTGCACGAAGGAGAGGGTGGCATCGTGCCCGGCGGTGACGCCGAGCACCCGCTCGAGTGAGAGCACCTGGGAGAGCCCCGTCATGAGGAGCAGGGCGACGATCGGGGGGAGCTGCTCGGGGGTGACCCCGTCTGCGTCGAGAGCGGCCGTCAGCGCCACCAGCTGCGCGGCGCGGGAGCGCTCGGCGTAGCGCGCGATCTCGGTGCGAATGGACTTGCGGTGATTCGCCAGCGCGACGAATTCGGACATGAAGGCCGCCCCCCGGGGATCGGCGTTGAGATGCCAGAGCGTCCGCAGAGAGTTGTCGGCCGTGACGGTTCGTTCGAAGTGGGTGAGGCTCTCATCGGCCCGACGACGGAAGACCTCGAGGAAGAGGTCGTCCATGGTGCGGAAGTAGTAGTGGACCAGCTGCGGCTTCAGCCCCGCCTTCGCCCCCACACGGCGTGACGTGACGGCCGCGTAGCCCTCGTCGAGCAGGAGCTGCTCCGCGGCATTCAGCAGCTGGGCCCTGGTCTTGGAGTCGGCCGCGCCAATCCGTCTCGGCTGGGATGCCGTCGTCATACCGACAACTTGTCACATTTGGGAAGCGGTGCTAAGCATTCGCCAAAAGGATGCTGAGCAGCTGCACAGCACCGTCGGCCCCGCCGCGCGGCGGGAAGCGAAGGGAGACCGCGTTGCCCGATTGGGAGACCATCGACTTCTTCAGCGACCAGTCCCTCGTCGAAGACCCCTACCCCTACTTCGAGCACCTGCGGTCACAGTGCCCCGTCCTGCCCACCGAGAATCTCGGTGTCGTCGCGGTGTCAGGCTACGAGGAGGCATTGGAGGTCTACCTCGACACCGAGACGTTCTCGTCCTGCAACTCGGTGATCGGCCCGTTCGCCACCTTCCCGGTGCCGCTCGAGGGTGACGACGTGGGCGCCATCATTGACGGCCACCGGGACCAGCTGCCGATGAACGAGCACATGGTGACCATGGACCCTCCCATGCACACCCAAGAGCGCGCCCTGGTGATGCGCCTGCTCACCCCGAAGCGCCTCAAGGAGAACGAGGAGTTCATGTGGGGACTGGCCGATCGGCAGATCGACGAGTTCGTCGGGGCCGGCCACTGCGAGTTCATCAGCGCGTACACCCAACCGTTCGCCATGCTTGCGGTCGCCGATGTCCTCGGGGTGCCCGCAGCCGACCATCAGCGATTCCGCGAATTCTTCGGACTGAGCAACACGCCCGGCGAGCTCGGAGGTGAAGCGAACATCGGCAACGCCCTCGAAGGACTCGACGGCTGGTTCGCCCAGTACATCGAAGATCGGCGGCGCGCGCCGCGCGAGGATGCGCTGACACGTTTGGCGTTGGCCACCTACCCGGACGGGTCGACGCCCGACGTGATCGCCGTCGTACGGACGGCGACGTTCCTCTTCGCCGCCGGCCAGGAAACGACCGCCCGTCTGCTCGCTGTCGGCCTGAAATACCTCTGCGAGTACCCTGACCTGCAGGACGAACTCCGGGCCCACCCCGAGCGCATCCCCGACTTCATAGAGGAATGCCTGCGCATTGAGAGCCCGGTGAAGTCGGACTTCCGTCTGGCCCGCCGATCGACCACGGTCGCCGGGGTCGATATCCCCGCCGGCACGCCGGTGATGCTGCTCAACGGAGCGGCCAACCGCGACCCGCGGCTCTTCGAATGCCCAGCGGAATTCCGGCTCGACCGGCCCAACGCGAAGGTCCACCTCGCCTTCGGGCGCGGCGTGCATGCCTGCCCCGGCGGGCCCTTGGCCCGCGTGGAGGGCCGCGTCAGCATTGCGCGCATCCTCGACCGGATGCGTGACATCCGGCTCTCCGAGGAGCACCACGGGCCGCCGTCGGCCCGCCACTTCGAGTACGAGCCCACCTGGGTCCTCCGCGGCCTCCACCAGCTGCACATCGAATTCACCCCGGCCGAGGTCGCGCCATGAGCGGGCGCGTGGCGGTGGTGACCGGGGCTGCGTCGGGCATCGGCCTCGGCGTGGCCAACAGATTGGCGGCAGACGGTCGCGCCGTGGCCCTGCTCGATCGTGACGTTGCGGGCGTGACGCAGGCGACCGAGGCACTGACCGGCGGGGGACGATCCGCGGCCGGCTACCAGGTCGACGTGGCGGATCGCCGCGAGCTCCAGCGGGTGTTCACCGACGTGCGGGAGAAGCTGGGACCGATCACGATCCTGGTGACCAGCGCGGGCATTGAGTCGTTCGACGCCGTGGCCGACATCACGCCCGAGAAGTGGGACCGTCTGCTGGCGGTGAACCTGACCGGCACCTTCACCTGCATGCAGTTGGCCGTACCCGACATGACGGCCGCGGGCTGGGGCAGGATCGTGACCATCTCCTCGTCGAGCGCACAATCGGGAGCGCCCCACATGGCGCACTACGTCGCGTCCAAGGGCGGGGTGATCGGCCTCACGAAGGCGTTCGCCCGGGAATTCGCGGGTCAGGGCATCACGGTGAACACCATTCCGCCGACCATCGTCGACACGCCCATGGCCCGCAACGCGGCCGGGGTCGGGAACGTGCCCAGCATCGACGTCATGGGTCGCATGGTCCCGACCGGACGGGCGGGCACGCCGGACGACATCGCTGCCACGTGCGCGTTCCTGTGCTCTGACGAAGCCAGCTACATCACGGGTCAGCTCATCGGCGTCAACGGAGGCATGTACATCTGAACCCGGCTCACGGCGAGGCGGCGCAACGCGTCCCCTTGGCCGGCAGCACCCGGTCGACGATGTACGCCGTCACCACGTTCGCCATGCAGGTGTTGGTGGAGCCGTTCAGCAGCCAGGTGTGCCCGTAGCCGACATAGGTGACCAGCCGTCCCCCGGTCGCGGCGGCGAGCTGCGGTGCGACGACGTAGGGGGTGTTGGGGTCGTAGACGTTGCCGATCACCAGAGGCGTCGGCGCGCCGTGTGACGAGAGATGCGCAATGGGCTCGTTCGATCCGGACCAGCCGGGGCAGGCGATGAGATAGTTGGCGACCGCCTCGGCACCGGCCAGCGGATACCGCGCGGCCAGCATTCGAGCCAGCTGCGCGGTGGTGGCCGCGTCGGGATGTCCCACCGCATCGCTGCAGGTGATCGTCCAGAGCGGACCGACGAGCGACTCCCCGTTCAGGTCGTCCTCCAACCCGAGCGCCACCGACCGGAGCGGCGCCCCGTTGCCGGCCGCGGCCGCGGCGAGCGCGGGGAAATACCCGGGGGTGAAGGTCGGCGCAGAAATGTAGAGCAGCGAGGCGGTGTACAGATCGCCCACCGTCACCGGCGTCGTGTCGCCCCCGCCCGGTGCGGCCAGCGGTGCAGTACTCAGCTGTGCCTGCACCTTCTTGTAGAAGCCGACCGGATCCGCGCCCAGCGGGCAGTTCGGCTGAGAGGTACAGCTCTGCAGTCCATGGGTGAGCGCCGTCTCGATGGCGGGCGCGTCGGCCTTGGCGTCCGAAATGAGGCTCAGGTTGGCGTCGACGGCGCCGTCGAGCACCATGGCGCCCACGTGCCCGGGAAACAGTTGGGCGTACACGGAGCCCAGCGCTGTTCCGTAGGACATGCCGTAGAAGTCGATCTTCTTCATGCCCAGTGCCGCCCGGAGCCGGTCCATGTCACGGGCCGACGTCGTGGTGTTCACCGTCGGGAACAGCGTCGGGTACTTGTCCTGACAGGAGCGCCCCAGGCCGGCGAACGTCCGGGTGGCCGCGGCCGTCCCCGCCACAGCGCTGCCGGCCGCGGCGGCAGACGGTCCGCAGAGCAGTGGCTCGCTCGATCCTGTTCCCCGTTCGTCGAAGCTCACCAGGGTGAACTGGTCCTTCACGGCCGCCGGGACGAGCGAGGCCAGAATCGGCAGTATCAGGACACCGCTCTCCCCGGGGCCGCCCGGATTGAAGACGATGACACCCTTGCTCTGCGCCACCGGGTGCTCCATCACCGCCAATGGCACCGATCCCTCGGAAGGGTGGCGATAGTCGAGCGGGACGGCGAGGCTGCCACACACGTAGCCCGACACCTTCGGGCAGGGCGACCAGGCGATGTGCCCGCTGGTCGCCGCCGCGGCCGGTCCGGCACCGGCGACGGCTACCGGCGAGAGGGCGAGTACCAACGGCATCAGCAGCAGGGGCCGCACCCGTCGACTCGCCTGTGCGGTGCGACTCAACAGCGCGCGGAACACAATCTCCCAAACCCCCTGAGCCCCCGGGCCCGACGTCGACCGCCCGTACCGCTGCGACGCTAGCCGGACCGTCGTCCAGCAGAGCGTGCAGACCGCTGATCGCATCCACCGGGTCCTGGTGCGAGAGTATGCGCCGTGACGACCCACCCCTTCCGTGACGTCGCCATCGCCGGCGTCGCCAACACGGTGCAGGCCCGGGCTCTGCCGGACCACGATTCGACGTCCATCGCCCTGCTCGGTGCGCTCGGGGCGCTGGCCGATGCCGGCGTGCAGCCCCACGAGGTCGACGGAGTGGTGGGGACCGACTGCGCGCAGATCGCGCTCCAGCTGGGCCTCGGACCCTGCACCAGGAGGCCCAGTGCCATGGGCATTCCGGCGCTCCTCGATGCCGCGGCCCTCATCACCACCGGACAGTGCACTGTCGTGCTGATCGCCGCCGGGGGTGCCGGCGTCCACCTCGACCGAACGTCGACGGCACCCTGGACCCGTCCGGCCAACGAGCTCGTGGTGGGCTACGGGCTGTTCACCGCAGCCGAATTCGCGCTCATGGCTCGACGGCACATGGTGACCTACGGCACCACGCCCGAGCAGATGGCCGCCGTCGCCGCAGTGATCCGGACCAACGGGCACGCCAACCCCGATGCCGTGTACTCGGGACGAGGGCCTTTCACTCCCGCCGACATCCTCGCCTCCCGCATGATCGCGGACCCGTTCCATCTCCTCGACTGCGCCACGACGTCTGAGGGCGGCTGCGCCATTGTGTTGACCGGGGCGGAACGCGCCGGTTCGGGCGGCGCGGCCCCCGTGTGGATCCTCGGCGGGGCCAGCGATGCCTTCGGACCCGCCTACGTCGTCGCCCCCGTCTGGGACTTCCAGCCCCGGCGCCGATTCCTTCCCGGCGGGGCTCGTGGGCGCGCGGGCAGCCCGCCTCGCCTTCGCTGCCGCCGGCCTGACACCGACCGACGTGGACGTGGCCGAGCTGTACGACCCGTTCTCGTTCGAGGTCATCAGACAGCTCGAGGCCTTCGGCTTCTGCGGGCCCGGCGAGGGTGGGCCCTTCGTCGAGGGGGGCAACATAGGGCCGGGGGGCACCCTCCCCGTGACGACCGATGGCGGGACAATGTCGTTCAGCCACCCCGGCATCAACGCGCAGCAATTGCAGCGGGTCATCCGGGCCACCGAGCAGCTGCGGGGGACCTGCGCCTCCAACCAGGTCGCCGGCGCGGAGGTCGCCTTGTGCTCGAACGGCGGCGCGGGCGCCCTGTTCTGCGACGTCCTGCTCCTGGGCCGGGAGCGCCCATGAGCCTCCTCCTCCCCCAGCCCGGAGGAATTCCGGCGCCGCAACCCAGTCTGCACAGTCGGCCGTACTGGGAGGGCTGTCGACGCCGGCAGCTGCTCTATCAGCGTTGCGCCGAGTGCTCGTTCCGCGGTCTCTCGGCTTTCACCGTGTGTGCCCAGTGTCATGCCACCGCGCCGGTCTGGGAGGAGAGCGCAGGGCACGGCTCCCTCTACAGCTGGACCGTGGTGTGGCGGCCCCCGGACATTTCGTTCCAGGTGCCGTACGCACCGGCAGTGGTTCGTCTGGACGAGGGATTCTGGATGCTGAGCGCCGTCATCGGCTGCGAGCCCGCAGAGCTGCACGAGGACCTGCGGCTGGCGGTCGAATTCCACCCGGCCTCCGACGACATCACACTGCCGTACTTCCGTCCGGCCTGACACCCGTGTGGCGCGGCAGTGGTGTTCGTCGCCACCCCACCGACCCTCCCGTAGGATGGGGGCGTGGTATCGGACCGCCTGCCGATGACGTTTCCCTCGTTCGACAGCGTCGAGGACGAGCGTCGGCACCGCAAGCAGCGCCTGGCCGCCGCCTTTCGCCTCTTCGGGCACTTCGGATTCGACGAAGGTATCGCCGGCCACATCACCGCGCGCGATCCCGAGCTGCTGGACCACTTCTGGGTCAACCCCTTCGGCATGAACTTCAAGATGATCCGCGTGAAGGACCTGATCCTGGTCAACGACCAAGGAGTGGTGGTCGACGGGAACTGGCCGGTGAACCTGGCGGCGTTCGCCATCCACTCGCAGGTGCACGCAGCGCGGCCGGACGTCGTGGCGGCGGCGCATGCCCACTCCGTGCACGGCAAGTCGTGGTCGTCGTTGCGACGGCTGCTCGATCCGCTGACGCAGGACGCCTGCGCCTTCTACGGGGACCACGCCCTGTTCGAGGACTACACCGGTGTGGTCCTCGACCTCCAGGAGGGCAAGCGGCTGGCGCACGCGCTCGGCGCCAACAAGGCCGTGATCCTGTCCAACCACGGACTGCTGACCGTGGGTCAGACCTCGGTCGACGAGGCGGCCTGGTGGTTCATCACCATGGAGCGCACGTGCCAGGCCCAGTTGCTGGCGGAGGCCGCCGGGTCACCCGTGCTCATCGACCAAGACCAGGCGAAGAAGACGGCAGGACAGGTGGGCCCGTCCATGGCCGGCTGGCGCGCCTTCCAACCGCTCTACGAGTGGATCGTGTCGGTCCAGCCCGATCTGCTCGACGAGTAGCTCGGGCTGGTTCGGCTCAGGAACCCTCGCTCACCGCGCCCCAGCCCTCACCGGGCGTCTCGACGTGGATGATCTCGGGGGCGGCAGCGAGAAGGCGCGGCATGTCCGCCATCGCCGCCTTGAAGTGATCGGACGACACATGTGCCTCCCCCGCTTCGGCGTCCCGGAATCCCTCAATGAGGAACCAGAGGTTGGGGTCGTCGGCACTCCGGCACCAATCGAAGAAGAGGTTCCCGGGCTCGGCCCGTGAGGCGGCGATGTAGCCCGCGATCAGCGAAGGGAACTCGTCGGCGTACTTGGCGCGGACCGGCTGCCTGACCACGTTGAAGATCATCTGACACTCCTCTGTTCCACGGACGGGCGCTCCTCCACCGTCACGACGACGGCTGCTCGGGCGTGAGCTCCAGGTGGAGCCGGGTCAGGCCCCGGAGGATATAGGTGGGCATGTAGTTGTAGCGGCGGGCGTCGGGGGGCCCGTGGTGCTCCTCGGAGATGCCGATGTTCGTCGTGCGATGGAGCAGCCGCTCAATGCTGACCCGGGTCTCCAGCCGGGCCAGCGGGCCGCCCGGACAGCTGTGCACGCCGCGGCCGAACGCCAGGTGCTCACGGGCGTTGTCGCGCTCGACGCGGAACTCGTTCGGGTCCGGGAACCGGCGTGGATCACGGTTGGCGGCGCCGTTCAGCACCATGAGCGTGACGCCGGCGGGAATGTCGACTCCACCGACGGTGGCCGGGCAGCGGGCCAGCCGGAAGTCACCCTTGACGGGAGCTTCCATGCGAAGCGTCTCCTCGACGAAGTTCGGGATGAGGTCACGCCGCTCGCGGAGGAGCTGCTGCAGGTCCGGGCGCTCCGCGATGAGCTGCAGGGCGGTGCCGAGAAGGCGGACGGTGGTTTCCTGACCGGCAGCGAAGACGTTGGTGGCCACGCGGACGACGTCGATGACCTCCGGCAGGTCGCCGTTGGGGAACCTGGTTGTGGCGAGTGCGGTGAGGACGTCGTCGCGCGGTGCGTTGCGCCGGTCCTCGATGTAGCGGCCGAACCGGTCGTAGAGCCATGCCAAAGGATTCTGGGGCATTTCCGACTCCGTGCTGCCGACCCCTCCGCCCCCGTTCTGGCGGGACAGGGCGGTGCGGAATTCCTGGTGATCCGACTCCGGGACACCCAGCAGGTCGGCGATGACGAACATGGCGAACGGGTTGGCGTACCCCGTCATGAGCTCGGCCCCTTCGCCGCTCATGAGCTCGTCGATCTGACGGTCGGCCAGACGCCACACGAAGTCCTCGTTCTCCTTGAGTCGCTTCGGGGTGAGCTGGCGCATGAGCAGGTGCCGGTGGTCGTAGTGCTCCGGCGGATCCATGGTGATGATCTGGTCGCTGAACGGCAGCTCGCCCCGGTGCTCCGCAATGAGCCCGCTGACGTCCTCCTGCCCCTCGAGCGGGACCGGGAAGCCGGGGAACGGACCCGTGACCGAGTTGCAGGACGAGAAGGTGTCCGGGTCCGTGTAGACGGCGAAGGCTTCTTCGTACCCGGTCACCATGAACACGCCGTGCGCGGGCTCCCGGCGGACCGGACACTGGTCGCGCAGCCAGTCGAAGTAGGGATACGGATCGTCCACGGTCTCGGTGCCACGGAAGAAGTCCAGGGCGTCGTAGTCGAGAGCGTCGGTCATGGTGTCTCCTTGCGTGGGGGCGGCTCGGTCACGAATGTGGCCGCACGATGATGGAATCGCCAGACGGCGCCGTCACGGTGGAGCACGTCGTTGTAGCGACCGACGAGCTGAATGTTCCACCCGCCCTCGCCCAGCAGAATGAAGACGACATCGCTGACCGCGGTGGCCTCGTCGTCACTCCACGCCTCGACGACGGTGTTGAGGACGAGGTGGCGCTGGGGGCGGCGCGGCGCCCATTTCGTATAGGCCTGGCGGAGGGCGTCCCGCCCGACATGCGTGCCCATGCCGGGGATCTCGCAGACCCCGTCGAGGCAGAAGGTGGCGACCACGTCATCAGTCCGGCCGTCGTCGAGCGCCTGGGTGTACACCGCCAGGGCGGCCCGGACGCCTTCGGCGACGTCGGCAAACGTGGTCGTGCTCATGGTGCCATTCTCTCCGCTCAGAACCCGAGGTCGACCACGGGCCGCTCGAGCGGGTTGACGTTCACGGCCCGCAGGGCGGTTTCGAGCTGGTCGTAGGGGCGGCCGGCCAAGAAGCCGTCGAGGGTGCGCTCGAAGTTGGCGATGCCGCCCTCAATCCCCTGCGAGAGCCGCATGAACTCGAAGCCCTTGTTGTGCAGGCCCCGCTGTTGGCGCGGCAGGTTGGAGAAGTCCTGGGTGGGGATGGGCGGGATGGTCTCGTCGTCAAAGGACTTGGGCACCGGCGGGACCGGCGGCCCGGGCTCTCGGCCTTCGGGGTACCGGGTGAGCGACCAGATCTCCATGAGGGTCTCTTCGGGCCCGAGCGGCCGGAAGCGATACGAGCTGGCGCTCGAGTACATCGGCAGCACGAAGTAATGGGGGAAGCAGTAGTACATGGTCTCGCCGATACCCCGGGCCTCGAGGTCGTTGAGGTCCGGGATGACCGAACCGCGCCCGGTGTGCCAGGCCACCACGGCGTCGTTGAGGCTCGTGTGCCAGGTGGCCATGGCCTCCTTTGGGTCCTTGGACAACGTGATGAAGCGCTGACGCTCTGCCACGGCCACGTCGTTGGCATGCACCATGCCCCCCATGCCCTCGCTCATGACGTGGAGATAGTGCAGCTCGGCCTCGATGAAGGCCTCGGGATCGAAGGCGGTGGGGTCCTTGGGGGGAAATCTCTTGGGGATGACCAGCTCGGGGTGGGTCTCGATGACGTGGTACTGCTCCAAGAAGGCCTCCTGGGCCAACTTCCAGTTGACCGGGAGGCGGAAGGCCTCCCACCACTCGGTGCGCATGGCCTCGACCTTCCACGCGTCGAGAATGCTGGCGAACGGCTCGATGCAGCTCCGCAGCGCCGGGGCGTCGGTGTCGAGGTTGATCCAGGCGCAGCCGCCCCAGACCTCACAACGGACCGGGACCAGGTCGATCTCGCCGGGGGCCAGGTTGTGCTCGGAGAAGGACGTGGCCTTCGAGATGAAGGTGTTCTTGCCGTCGAGCCCGTAACACCAACCGTGGAAGGGACAGGTGAAGCCGCTCTTCAGGGTCCCCCGGCCTTCGACGACCTTGACCCCGCGGTGGCGGCACGAGTTCTCGTAGGCCGCCACCGCGGTCTCTGAGGTGCGCACCACAATGACGGAGCTGTCCAGGACTTCGTACTCGACGAAGTCACGGACATGCGGAATCTCTTCGAGCCGACACGCCATCTGCCACACGCGAGGCCACAGTTGCTCGGCCTCCAAGGCGTAGAAGTCGGGATCGTAGTAGCGCTCCTTGGGGATTTGGTCGGGGACCTGCACGGCGTAGGGGACGCTCATGGCAGCAGGTCGTCGTCCAACGGCACGGCGAAGGAGCGCAGCGCCATGGCCAGGACGTCGTAGGCGCCCACGGTGAAGACGACATCCATCAGCTGGCGGTCGTCGAACTCCGCCGCCAGCGTCGACCACGTCGCCTCGCCGATGAGCGCGTCACCGAGCAGCTCGTCGACTGCCCGCAAGAGCGCCCGCTCCAGGTCGGACCATTCGGGCGCGTCCGTCCCGACCGCGACGCGTGCGACCTCGTCCGGTTCGACGCCGTTGTCCCCGGCGCTGGCGAGGTGCTGCCGCCACTCGTACTCGGAGCCGCGCCTGGCGGCCACCCGCAGGACGAGCAGCTCGCGGTGGCGCGGCGTCAACGTCGACCCGTACATGACCTGCCCGCTGAAGGTGTTGTAGGCCAGCGCCAGCTCCGGGTACCGGGCCAGGACGCCCAGTGCATTGAGCCCTTTGGGACCGTTCCCGCCCTTGGGACGGCCCGTCGGCGGCAGCAGCGGGGCCAGCGCCTCACCGGCCGCCTTGGACCATTCCTTCGGCGGGAGCGGCGTCAGGCGCGGCGACTCAGGTGTTGCGGCCACCGTTGACTCCCAGGACCTGACCCGTGATGTAGCTCGCCTCGTCGCGCACGAGGAAGGCACACAGGGCCGCGACGTCGTCGGGACGACCGATCCGCCGTACCGGCGTCAACGCCTCGTGATGCTCGACGCCCTCGCCGAGGAGACCCTTGCTCTCCTGGCGTCGCAGCATCGGCGTGTCGATGAATCCGGGCGGGATGGTGTTGACCGTGATCCCCTTCGGCCCGAGCTCGAGGGCGAGCGACTTCGTGAGGCCGATCACGCCCGCCTTGGCCGCCACGTAGTGCGCCATGAACTGCTGCCCGCTGTGGGCACTCGACGACGAGATGTTCACGATGCGACCCCAGCCCTCCTCCACCATGTCAGGCACCACAGCCTGGCAGCAGTTGAACGTCCCCGTCAGGTTCACAGCGAGAAGGCGCTGCCACTTCTCGGGTGTGATCTTCAAGAAGGGATCGACGGCGTGGACGCCGGCGTTGTTGACCAGGACCGTCGGGGGCCCCAGCTCGCCCCGGACCTGCTCCACGCCCGCTTCGATCTGCCCGCGGTCCGTCACATCGACCGTCACGCCGAGCGCCCGCCCTCCCGCGGCGGCGATCTTCTCGGCCGCCCGCCGGGCCGCGTCACCCTCGCGGTCGAACACCGCCACCGCCATGCCCTCGGCGGCGAGCCGCTCGCTGATGGCGAGCCCGATGCCCGAGGCGCCGCCGGTGACGATCGCCACCCGGGGCCCGTTGGGTTCGGCCACGTCACCCACGACGCGCGCCGTCCCCGGCGCCCAGGTCCCCCGTCGTCAGGACTGCCATCTGCCGAGCCTCCTCGTGCCCGGGACAGGCACAATCGTGAAGATATACTAACCGGTCGGTACAATGCGGTTCGTGGGCTCGGTTCCGGCTCCGGCGCACACTGTGTATGCCCGTGGGCAGCACGGGCCCGTGACCGGCACATCCCCGGAGGCGCATGACATCCCCCGAAGCCGCATCTGAGGAGACGAGGAGCCGGCCCGTCGCCGATGTCGACGTGCTCGTCGTCGGCGGGGGCATCACCGGTATCTACCAGCTCTACCTGGCCCGGGAGGCAGGCTTCTCCGTGCAGCTGCTGGAGGCGGGCCACGGCGTCGGCGGCACCTGGTACTGGAATCGCTACCCGGGCGCCCGCTTCGACTCGGAGAGCTACACGTACGCCTACCTGTTCTCCCGGGAGCTCTTCGAGGACTGGGAATGGCGGGAGCATTTCGCCGAGCAGCCTGAGATAGAGCGCTACCTGAACCACGTGGTGGACCGGTTCGACCTCCGGCGCGACATGCGCTTCGGCGCGCGCGTGACGTCGGCCGAGTACGACGAGCCTGCCGCGCTGTGGACGGTGACCGACGACACCGGCACCGTCGTGCGGGCGCACCACTTCGTGGCCGCCACCGGCGTCCTCTCCATTCCGTACTTTCCCGACGTGCCCGGCCGGGAGGCATTCGGCGGCGAGTCGTATCACACCGGGCTGTGGCCCGACGCACCCGTCGACTTCACCGGCAAGCGGGTCGCCGTCGTCGGGACCGGGTCGAGCGGGGTGCAGATCATTCCGGTCATCGCCGAGACGGCGGCGTCGGTGACGGTGTTGCAACGGTCGCCCAACTGGTGCACGCCGCTCAACAACGCACCCATCACGCCCGACGAGCAGGCGCAGCTGCGGAAAGACTTCGAGTCGATCCGCGTCACGCTGAACACGTCACCGAGCGGGTTCCTCCACGTTCCGCACGACCGCGCCGCCTTCGACGACACCGAAGAGGAGCGCACCGCGTTCTTCGAGTCGATGTGGCGGAGCCGTGGCTTCTCGAAGCTGACCAGCAACTACAGCGACGTGATGTTCGACGGCGAGGCCAACGCCGCGTGGTGTGCCTTCCTGGCCGAGAAGATCCGGGGCATCGTCGAGGACCCGGCCACGGCGGACAGGCTCATCCCCAGGGATCACCGCTTCGGCGAGAAGCGCCCACCCTTCGTCACCGCCTACTTCGAGGTCTACAACAAGCCCCACGTGGAGCTGGTCGACCTCCAGGCGACGCCCATGGTCCGGGTGACGACCGAGGGCATTGAGACCGCCGACACCCATCGGGAGTTCGACATCATCGTCTGGGCCACCGGCTTCGATTTCGGCACCGGGGCGCTGGCCCGTATGGGCATCCGGGGCCGGGGCCGCCGCGCGCTCATGGACCACTGGGCCGACGGTCCCAAGACGTTCCTCGGGATTCAGACGGCCGGGTTCCCCAACTTCTTCTTCCCCGGTGGGCCCCACGCGGCCGCCGGCAACAACCCCCGCTACAACGGCGACCAGGTGGAGTTCGTCACCGAGGCGCTGGTACAGGTACGGGAGAAGGGCTGCGAAGCCATTGAGGTCTCCGAGGCCGCTGAGGAGAAGTGGACCGCCATGGTGGACCGCTGGGCAACCAAGGCCCCGGCCTTCGGGGAGAGCAGTTACTACTTCGGGACGAACATCCCCGGTAAGCCCCGCAAGTACCTGCTGAACTCGGCGGGACGACCGAAGTTGCTGGCGGACATCGCCAAGGTCAAGGAGACCGACTACGAGGCCTTCAATTTCTCGGGGTGCGGGGAACAGCCCGCTCCGCGAGCCTGACTCAGACGGTCGCCACCGGCGTCAGCGGCGAACCGACCACGCCGGGGAGCCGCAGCGGCGGTGCCGTGAGCAGGAACCGGCTCCGGTTGTGCTCGCGCAGCCAGGCCGCCAACTCGTGCAGGTACCACATCTCGCCGAGCGGGACGCCGAGCTTGAAGAGGCAGAGGTTGTGGATGGGGAGGAAGGAGTGCCGGCTCTCGTCGCGGTCCTTGCCCACCATGCCTTCCACTGCGTAGTTGTCCGCCACGAGCGCGGAGATCTGCGAGTCGGCGATCCACTCCAGGAGCGACGGGTCGCGTGCGTCGAGATACGAGCAGAGCGTGTGGATCTTCACCGGGTCGGGATTGCGTTCCCAGCGCAGGACCTCGGTGGCGAACCCGGTGTGGAGCAGCAGCATGTCCCCCGGCTCGACGACCACGTCGTCGGCCGCCATGATCTCCTCCAGGGTCTCGCGGTCGACGCCGCGCCAGTCGTGGCCGAGGTGGTGGGCCAGATCGACCAGGACGCCCCGTCCCTGCACCCCGGCGGCGGCCATGTGCTCCAGGCCGAGATGGTGAGCGAAGCAGCGATGCCGCCCGCCGTCGCCCGCGGCGTCGGCCTGCGGACCGACGAGGTCCTCACCGGCGCGGTAGCCGTTGTAGTACACCGCCTCTTCGATGCCGTCGCCGTCGGCGTCGAACTCGGCCCCGACGTGGGCCAGCGAGTCCCACTGCGTCGAGTACTGCAGCGAGAGCGTCACCACGTCGTCCGCCCAGACGTCGACGTACTTGGGATCGCCGAACTTCTCCATGTTGCTCATCGCGATGTTGTAGAAGGTGTCCGGGTTGCCATTCATGTCCTCGGTCGGCGAGATCACCGGCGGGTAACGCCGCTGGTTCAGCGCGGTCCCGCCGGGATAGTCGAGCGGCAGGCTGAGACAGAAGGTGATGCCCTCCTCCACCTCGCGCACGCCTTGGAGCACCTTGTCGGGTGTGAGCAGGTTGATGCGCCCGAGTTCGTCGTCGTCGCCCCAGTCGCCCCATGTCGAGCCGGGCGGGCGCTGCTTCCACCGCTTGCTCATGCGCTCATCTCCTTCCCGCCGCCGCGCCGCGACGCCCGTGCGGCGGCGTTGTCTGTACCGACCGGTTGGTCTAGAATCGGTGGTCAGAGTACCGCGTCCGCGCGCGCACGGACATCGATCTTGCGTCCCCGCGCAGGAAGGGCATAACCATGACAGAGAAGCAACTTGTCATTTCCGCCGACGGGCACATCCTCGAACCCACCGACCTCTTCGTCACGCGCCTCCCGAAGAACCTGCGGGACCGCGGCGTGTGGGAGGACGACTTCGAGATTGAGCCGCTCGTCGAGGGGGGCGCCACGAAGTTCCGCCGGCTGCACACCCCCGGCTTTGAGGGGTGGACCATCTCGCGCTACCGGCAGACGGGTGGCCGCATGCCCGAGGGCGACCCCGAAATCGTCCTGGAGGATCTCAGCGCCGACGGCGTCGACGTCGGGGTCATGCACCCGAACCTGTCCCTGTTCGGCCTCTACTCCGACGACCACGAGCTCTCCATCGCCCATGCCCGCGTCTACAACGACTATGTCGCCGAGCGCTTCGGGCCGTACTTCTCCCGCCTGGCGCCGACCGCGCCCATCCCGCTGACGGACATCGACGACGCCGTGGTGGAGATCGAGCGGGCCGCCGAACTCGGCTTCCGCGCCATCCTCCTGCCGGCGACCCCTCCCCTGCCCTACTACTCCCGTGACCTCGACCCGGTCTGGGCCGCCACCCAGGCCGCCGGCCTCCATGCGTTCTTCCACACGCAGACCGGGGGGATCAAGGTCAACGACCCCACGTCGACCACCCTGAAGGTCGTCATGCAGAATGCCGCCGAGGTCAACCAACCCGTGACCGAGAAGTCCGCTTCGAAGCGCATGGTCACCCAGGCGATCTACAGCACCATTGTGCCCCAGCAGCTCATCTGCGAGCTCATCGGTGGTGGCGTGGCCGAGCGCTACCCCGATCTCCACTTCGCCCTGATCGAATTCAACGCGCACTGGCTGGCCTCGCTGGTGGGCAGCATGGACAAGTGCTGGATCACCGGCATCGGCCAGGACGCCGACTGGTGGCTCGGGGTCTGGAACGACGAGGTGCCCGCCAACGAGCAGAGCGGGATCGCCCGTCTTTTCCGGCTGAACGAGAAGTGGCCCTACCCGCTCATGCCGAGCGAGTACGTCAAGCGCCAATTCCACGTGTCGTTCCAGGACGACCCCGTCGCGGTGGCCTGCCGCCACATCACCGGGCTCTCGTCGATCGTCTGGGGCAACGACTACCCACACGCCGAAGGCACCTTCCGCGGCAGCAAGCAGCTCATGAGCCAGCTGTTCGAGGGCGTGCCCGACGACGAGCGCGCCGCCATGGTCGGCGGCACGCTCGGCGACCTCCTCGGGTTCCGGGCGCCGCTTGCTGCGGTGCCGTCGGCGAGCTAGACCGCTCGCGCAACCGGCACCAGCGAAGGGCGGGGTCGACCAGGACGTGGACGTACACGGTTTCGAAGGACGCGTCGCGGTCGTCACCGGCGCGGGCCGCGGCATCGGCCGCGCCTATGCGCTGCTTCTCGCCAGCCGGGGTGCGGGCGTCGTCGTCAACGACCTCGGGGGCTCCGTGCAGGGCGCCGGGGCCGATGGCGCGGTGGCGCCGGCCGTGGCGGCCGAGATAGAGGCCGCGGGCGGCGCGGCGCTGGCCGACGAGCACGACGTCGCCTCGGCCGAGGGTGCGGAGGCGCTGATCGCGGCGGCCCTCGAGCGGTTCGGGCGGATCGACATCCTGATCAACAACGCCGGCATCATGCGGTGGGGCGGGCTGCCCGATGTCGACGCCGAGAGCCTGCAGCGCCACCTGGCGGTCCACGTCCTGGGGTCGTTCAACACGACGCGGGCGGCCTGGCCCACCCTGGTCGACCAGGGCTACGGCCGCATCGTCATGACAACGTCGTCAGGAATCTTCGGCCTGCCCAAGAACCTCTCCTACGCCACGGCCAAGGGCGGCGTCATCGGGCTGACGCGCAGCATCGCCACCATGAGCGAGGCCCACGGCATAAAGGTCAATCTCATCGCGCCGGCGGCGATGACGCGCATGGCCGGACCGGACGCCGACGAGAACGACACGACGTCGCCCATGGCACCGGGCCAGGTGGCGCCGCTGGTGGCCTTCCTGGCCCACGAAGCCTGCCCGGTCAACGGGGAGCTGTTCGCCGCCGGCGCCGGACGGTTCGCCCGCATCTTCATTGCCTCCACCCCGGGCTACGTCGCCACGGCGCCCACCATTGAGGACGTGGCCGAGCACTGGGACGAGATCGTCAGCGAGGAGGGCTACGTCGTGCCACGCGACCTCCCCGACTGGTCGACCTCGTTCCTGGCCCATCTGCAGGCCGAGCAGTGAGCTGACGGAGGCCGATCGATGGACTTCTCGCTCAACGAGACCGAACGCGACCTCGTCGGGCTCTGCCGCGATTTCGCCCAACGCGAGATCGCGGCGCGGGCGCCGCTGGCCTGGGAGGAGGCCCGCTGCCCGACCGACCTCCTGCGCGAAATGGGCGCGCTCGGCCTGCTCGGCATGCTCGTGCCCGAGCAGTGGGGCGGCATCGGCATGTCGACCGTCGGGTTCGTCGCCGCCATGGAGCAGATCGGCCAGGCCGACCAGTCCGTCGCCGCCGCCTGGCAGGCCCATGTCACCATCGGCTCGCTCCCGCTCCTCCTCTTCGGGGGCGACGACCAGCGCGAGCGCTGGCTGCGCCCGCTGGCCGAAGGACGCGCGCTGGGCGCGTTCGGGCTCACCGAGCCCGACGCCGGTTCCGACGCCCGTGGCATCCGGACCCGGGCCGAACGCCGCGACGGCGGCTGGCTGATCAACGGACGCAAGACCTTCATCTCCAACGCGGGGACCGACATGTCGTTCGGCGTCACCCTGCTGGCGCGCACCGACGCCGTCGACGGTCGTGAGGGCTTCGCCAGCCTGGTGGTCGAGAAGGACACACCCGGCTTCACCATGGGACCGAAGATGCGCGGCATCGGCTGGCGCGGCCTCGACACCCGCGAGCTCTACCTCGACGACGTCTGGGTGCCGGACGAACACCTCCTCGGCGATCCGAACCTCGGGCTCGGCCAGTTCCTGCGCACGTTGGAGGTCGGACGGATCTCCATAGCGGCCCTGTCGCTCAGCCTGACCCAGGCCGTCCTCGACATGGCCACCGCCTATGCCCGAGAGCGCCACCAGTTCGGGCAGCCCATTTCGTCGTTCCAGGCGGTGCAGTTCAAGCTGGCCGACATCGCCACGGAGCTCGAGGCCGCCCGGTGGCTCACCTACCGCGCCGCCTCGCTGCGCGACGCCGGCCAACCCTTCCAGAAGGAGGCGGCCATGGCGAAGCTCAAGGCGAGCCGGGTGGCGGCCTGGGCGGCGTCGGAGGCGGTCCAGATCCACGGCGGCCTCGGCTACATGCTCGAGACGCCGGTGGCCCGCTTCTACTGCGACGCCAAGGTGCTCGAGATCGGCGAGGGGACGAACGAAATACAGCATCTCGTCATCGCCCGGCAGCTGGGTTGCTGAACGAGGGCGACTCCGGCGGGCGTCGCTACACCGCCGCCAGCCGGCGCAAGGCGGCGGGCGATGTCCTCCCGGTCGGGCAGCCAGGCCCGTTCGAGGTCGGGCGCATAGGGCGACGGCGTCGGGGCGGCGCCGATGCGCTCAATCGGCGCATCGAGATCCCAGAAGCCCTCGCGCGCCACAATCGCCGCGATCTCGGCGCCGAAGCCGAACGGCACGACCGCCTCGTGCGCAATCAGCAGCCGGCTCGTCTTGTGCACCGAGGCCAGGATCGGCTCCATGTCGAGGGGCGCCACCGTCCGGAGATCGATGACCTCGACCGAGATGCCCTCGGCTTGGAGCGTGACCGCGGCGGCCAGCGCCTCGTGCACCATGCGTGAGACCGACACGACGGTGATGTCGCTGCCGGGGCGCACCACGGCTGACTTCCCGATGGGGAGCACGTAGTCGGACGGCGGCTGCGGGCCCTTCATGCCGTAGAGCAGACGGTTCTCAATGAACACCACGGGGTTGGGGTCCTGCACGGAGGCCCGCAACAGGCCGTAGGTGTCGGCTGGTGTGGAGGGCATGACCACGGTCAACCCCGGGATGTGGGCCAGCAGCGCCTCCAGGCTCTGCGAGTGCTGGCTGCCCGACGAGCGGCCGGCGCCGAACTGGGTGCGCACGGTCAGCGCCATCTCCGCCGCGCCCCCGGTCATGAAGGGGAGCTTGGCGGCCTGGTTGAGCAACTGGTCGAAGCAGACCCCGATGAAGTCGAGGTACATGAGCTCGACCACGGGGCGCATGCCGGCCATGGCGGACCCGACACCGAGGCCCATGATCGCCGTCTCGGAGATGGGCGTGTCCCGCACCCGGCCGGGGAACTCCTCGGCCAGCCCGCGCGTGAGCCCGAAGACGTTGCCGCCGACGCCCACGTCGACGCCGGCGACGAAGACCCGGTCGTCCTCGGCCAGCTCAATGGCCAGGGCGGAGCGGACGGCGTCCATGGTGCGGAACACCGGCGCATCCTCGGCCGGGGGCTCCGGTTCCGGCCGCGCCGCCCGCGCCCGCACGACGAAGTCAGTCACGGTCTCCGGGGCGGGGCCGGCCAGCCGGCGCGCCGCCTCCACCGCGCCGTCGAGCAGCGCGGTGCTGGACGCCTCCAGCGCCTTGAGCTCGTCGTCCTTCACGCCCGCCTGCCGCAACGCGGCCTCGTGCACGAGCAGAGGATCGCGGGCGCGCCACTCCTCGACCTCGTCCGCCGAGCGGTAGCGCTCGGGATCGCCCTCGTAGTGGCCGTGCCAGCGGTAGGTGGTGGCCTCCACCACGAACGGACCGCGGCCGCGCACCATGTCGACGACGTGCTCCATGGCGGACGCCGTGGCCACCACGTCGTTGCCGTCCACGGCACCGTAGGGAATGCCGTAGCCGGCTGCCCGGTGCTCCAGTGACGCCGCATGTTGGGTGGAAGCCGGGGAGAACTCGGCATAGCCGTTGTTCTCGCAGAAGAAGATCACCGGCAGCTTCCAGACGGCGGCGAGGTTCACCGCTTCATGGAAGGCGCCCTGCGCCACCGCGCCGTCGCCGAAGAAGGCCACCGTCACGCTGCCGTCGCCCCGGAGCTGCGCCGCCGTCGCGGCCCCCGCGGCGATCGGCACGCCCGCCGCCACGATCCCGTTGGCGCCGAAAATGCCGAGCTTCGGGTCGGCGATGTGCATGGAGCCGCCGCGCCCCCGGTTGGTGCCCTGGTCCTTGCCCATCAGCTCGGCGAACATGCCGGCCGGCTCCAGGCCCTTGGCCAGGCAGTGGCCGTGGCCCCGGTGGGTCGACGTGATGACGTCGGCCGCCCCCAACGGCCAGCAGGCGCCGACGGCCGTCGCCTCCTGCCCGGTGGAGAGGTGGACGAAACCGGGGACCTCGCCGTCGCGGTAGAGCGCCGCCACCCGCTCCTCGAAGCCGCGGATCAGCAGCATGCGGCGCTGCATCTCGAGCAGGTCGACCAGCGAAAAGGGCGAGGGAGCCGGGAAATCGACGGTCATCGAACGTGTACTGTACTGGTCGGTACAACGTGAGGGAAACGATGATCGGGCCGATCGAGATACCAGAGTCGTTCCCCGCTCCGGGGACGGTCTCGGGCAAGCGAGTCGTGATCACCGGCGCCAGCCGCGGGCTCGGCGCCCTGCTCGCCCATGCGTTCTCGCAGGCCGGGGCCTCGGTGGCGCTCGTCGCCCGGACAGAACGCGACCTGAAGGCGGTGGCGGCGGCCCTGCCCGGGTCGTCCCTGGTGCTGAGCGGTGACGTGACCGACGAGGACTTCAACGAAGCGGTGGCCGACGCCACGGTGGCCGAGTGGGGCGGTGTCGACGCCTGGATCTGCAACGCCGGGATCTCGCCGGTGGTGGCCGGTCCGCGCGAGACCGAGGCCTCCACGTGGCGCCAGGTCATTGAGGTCAACCTCACGGGCTCGTTCCTGGGCGCGCGCGCCGCGGCCCGCGTCATGGGCGAGGGCGGCCGCCTCATCTTCACCGGTTCGGTCCTGGGCGAGCGGCCGCGCAAGGGGCTGTCCGCCTACAGCGCGTCCAAGGCCGGGCTGGTCGGCGTGGCCAAGGGTCTCGCGCTCGACTTGGCTCCGTCCGGCATCACGGTGAACGTCGTGGCTCCGGGGTGGTTCGAGTCGCCCCTCGCCGAGGAATGGGTGCACAACCCCAAGCTCTCGGCGGCCATCACCGGCCACACGGCGCAGCGACGCTGGGGCACCTCCACCGATCTTGCCGCCGCCTATCAGTTTCTGGCCTCCGACGCGTCCGCCTTCATCACCGGCACCGTACTGAGCGTCGACGGCGGATACTTGTTGGTATGACGACGACGCAACGGGTCGTGGCGATCATCGGCGCGGGCGGGGCACTCGGTGCCGCCGTGTCGAAGCAGCTGGCCGGCGAGCCCTCGACCGATCTCATGCTGAGCGACGTGAGCGCCGACACGCTCGGGGCCACGGTGGCCGGCCTCGGGCCCGTGGACGGTGCGGTCGAGACCATGCTGGCGGACGTCAGCGACTACGACCAGGTCGAGGCGGTGGTGGCGCAGACGGTGGAGCGCTTCGGCCGGCTCGATGTCCTCATCAGCAACGCCGGCGTGCTCTCCCCCAACGGCCGCATCCACAACCTCACGACCGAGGACTGGGAGCGGGCCTTCCGCGTCAACGTCCTCGGCGCCGTCAACGGCATCCGGGCCGCGGTCGGCGTGATGCGTCCCCAGCACGCGGGCTCCATCATTCTGACCGCCTCGGTTTCCGGCCTGACCGCGTGGTCCCACGCCGCCCCGTACTGCGCCACCAAGGCGGCCGTCATTCAGCTGGCCAAGGTCGCCGCCGTCGAATACGCCCGCGACGGAGTCCGCGTCAACTGTGTGTGCCCCGGCACGTTCCGGTCGGCCATCCACGACGACCTGCCCCCGGAGGCCCTCGACGCCGTGGCGGCACGCCATCCGCTCGGTCTCGGCACGGCAACGGACCTCGTGGGCGCCTACTCCTACCTGGCCGGTGAAGGGTCCAGCTGGACGACCGGATCGGCGCTCGTGGTCGATGGCGGGTACTCCGCCCCGTGAAGGCTGTTACCGGGGCGGATCGGCAGCGGGCTTCGTGATGCCCTGCATGAAGATGTCCGCGAACGGCTTCGCCACGTCGCGCGCCGAGAGCTCCCCGCCCGGCTTGAGCCAAAGGTACGTGTAGTTGTGCATGCCGAACCACGCCATGGCGGTCAGCCGGGGTTCGAGGTCACGGAACTCGCCGGCGTCGACACCGGCCTGCAGCACGGCCTCGACCCTCTGCTCGTAGGCCCGGCGACGCAGACGGAACTGCTCGGCCCGCTCTCCGGTGAGCGCCGGGAACTCGTGCAGGAACACCCAGACGTGATCGGGGTAGCGGTGGATGACGTCGAGCAGCTCCTCGCCGAGCATGGCCAGCTGTCGCGACGGCGAGCCACCTGCTTCCGCCACGCGGTCGGCACCGAGCATCACCTCGTCCATCACCCGGTCGTGGATGGCGGCGAGCAGGTCCTCCTTCGAGCCGATGTAGTGGTACAGCGCGCCCTTGCCGAGATCGTTGGCGACGCACAGCTCGGTGATGCCGGTCGCGTGGTATCCGCCTCGGGCGAACACGCCGGCCGACGTGTCGATGATCGCCTGGTAGCGCGCTTCCCAGTTCGCCTTGCGCCGAGAGTCACCGGTGGCTTCCGCCCGTGTCATTGAGTGGGACACTAGCGGGCCGACGGTCGACGGCACGCCTTGGGCGGACGTCGATTGGTCGCCGCGCCGCCGCGCCACGCCGACAGTGCGCACGGACCAGTAAGGAGCCGACAGCCGTGTTGCCGATGCGTTCCGAGACGTTCCCGGACGGCGCCCGGTCGCGCTCGTGACCGCCGCGCCGATGTCTGCAGGCGACGTGAATTGGTGCAACGTGCTGGCGCATCACGCCCGACGGACGCCGGACAAGGTGTTCACGCTCTTCGAGAACGAGGCGATCACCTACGGAGAGATGGCGACCCGCGTGGCGGCGCTGGCCGGCGGCCTGGCCGGGCGGGGGGTCGGGCCCGGCGACGTGGTGGCGATCCTCTCGTACAACTGCCCGGAATTCCTCGAGGCGCTCTTCGCCGCCAACCACGTGGGTGCCATCGCCATGCCGATCAACTGGCGGCTCGCCGCTCCCGAGGTGCGTTACATCCTCGAACACTCGGGGGCGCGGGCACTGGTCTGTGACGCGGCCCTGCTCCCGCTGGCGGACCAGGCCGCCGCTGGGCTGGACGACGGCTCCGACGGCGGCGGCGGCTTGGTCCGGGTCGGCATTGCGCCGGCCGACCGGCCGGGCTGGGTGAGCATGGCCGACCTTCGGCACAGCACCGAGGGGCAGAATCCGGCCGTCGTGGCCGCCGCCGGGGACGATGTCCACCGGTTGATGTACACCTCGGGGACCACGGGTCGCCCCAAGGGCGTCATGCTGACCCACGCCAATCTGGCCTGGAAGAACCTGGCGCACATGGTCGAGTTCGGCTTCACGAGCGACGACCTCGGCCTGGCCTGCGGCCCGCTCTACCACGTCGGCGCGCTCGACCTGACGACGACCTCGCTCATTGCCGCCGGCGCCACGACGATCGTCCATCGTGCCTTCCATCCGGCCGCGGTGGTCGACGAAGTCGAGCGCTCGCGGGTCACCGCGGTCTGGCTGGCGCCGGCGATGGTCAACGCCATCATGGCGCTGCCCGATATTGACCAGCGGGACCTCTCGTCCATTCGGGTCGTCATCAACGGGGGCGAGAAGATGCCCATCCCGCTCATTGAGCGGATTCAACGCGTCTTCCCCTCGGCCTGGTTCGCCGACGCCTACGGCATGACCGAGACCGTCTCGGGCGACACGTTCCTCGATCGCGACAGCATCATCACCAAGCTCGGCTCCGTGGGGCGGCCCTGCCTGTACCTCGAGCTCGACCTCTGGGACGAGGACGGTCGCTCGGTGCCCGCCGGGGAGCAGGGGGAGATCGTCATGCGGGGGCCCAAGGTCTTCAAGGGGTACTGGGGGGACCAGGAGGCCACGGCGGCCGCCTTCACCGGGGGCTGGTTCCACTCGGGCGACATCGGCGTCCGCGACGAGGACGGCTACCTCTTCATCGTCGATCGGCTGAAGGACATGATCGTCTCGGGGGGCGAGAACATCGCCAGCTCCGAGATTGAGCGCGTGCTCTACGAACACGACTCGGTCCTCGAAGCGGCAGTCGTCGGCCGTCCCGATGCGCGCTGGGGCGAGGTGCCCGTGGCCTTCGTGGCGCTCCACCCGGGCGTCGACGCCACGCCCGACGCGCTCATTGCGCACTGCCAGGCCCAATTGGCGCGGTTCAAGGTCCCCAAAGAGGTCACGTTCGTCGAGGCGCTGCCGAGGAACCCCTCGGGCAAGGTCCTCAAGCGCGAGCTGCGGGCCGGCACTCGAGCAGGACGAACGGAGACGACATGACGAACGTGAGCGGACCGGTCACCGGGGGCAAGGGCTGGGCCTTCGGCCTGCCCACGGCGGATCTGGACGCGGTGGGCTACCGCGCCGACGAGTACTTCGTGGAGGGGGATGCGGACCGCTTCGGTCCCGCCCCCGGCACCGAGCTGGGGCGGGACGGTCGTTGGTCTGTGGAACCGGTCGGGCGCACCGCCTACACGACGCGCATGGTGGTCATGCGTCCCGCCGATGCCGCCGCCTTCAACGGGACAGTGGTCGTGTTGTGGAACAACGTCACCGCGGGCTACGAGAACTTCACAGGTGGCGACAGCCCCGAGGTCTTCGAGAACGGCTACGCCTACGTGGCCGCCTCCGTCCAGCGGGTCGGGATCCACGGCCAACCGGACAACCCGCAGGGCCTGCGCGACTGGGATCCGGAGCGCTACGGCTCGCTGTCGATCCCCAGCGACGACTACTCGTTCGACATCTACACCCAGATCGCGAATCTGGTGGCGCCCGATCGACCCCGGGGCGACCTCGACCTCATGGGCGGCCTGCCGGTGCGCCGGATCGTCGCCCAGGGTGCCTCGCAATCAGCGGCCCGGCTGGCCACGTACCTCAACGCCGTACAGCCCCTGACCCGCCGCTTCGACGCCTTCTTCTTGGTGATGTACTTCGGCGGCGGTACCCCGCTTGAGGTGGGTGGCGAGGTCATGACCGTCGCAGGGGCCGCGGCCGACGCCGGACCCCGGATCCCCGAAGGCCTGCACCTGCTGCGCGACGACCTCGGCGTTCCCGTCATGGTGCTCAACACCGAGTGCGAGGCCGCGTCCTGCTACCCGGTCCGCCAGCCGGACTCCGACCGCTTCCGTTATTGGGAGGTCGCCGGCGCATCCCACGTCTCGCTGCCCGCCATGGCGTCGTCCTCACCTCGCATGCAGCGGGACTTCGGGTTCGCCATTCCGCTGGACGACGAGTCCATGCAGGCCATCAACCAGGTCTCCATGGCGCCGGTGGTCGACGCGGCCCTGCATCATCTGCAGGCCTGGCTGCGGGACGGCACTCCCCCGCCTGTCCAGCCACGAATCACCTTCGGCGGTGAGCCGCCGGCGATCGTGCGGGACGACCACGACATCGCCCGCGGCGGCATCAGGTTGCCGCAGGTGGAGGTGCCGTTGGGGCACAACAGCGCCATACAGCAGTCGCCCGACATCTTCGCCCGGCTCGTGGGGTACCACGAGAGCTTTCCGGACGAGAAAGTCCGCAAGCTCTACGGCAGCCGCGAGGAGTACCTGGCTCGTTACGAAGAGGCCACGCGGGCAGCCGAGGCGGCAGGGGTCGTTCTCTCTCGCGACGTCGAGCCCCTTCTCGCCGAGGGGGAACAAGCCTTCCCGCTGTAGCCCGGCACGCCGCCGGCGCCTACTTCGTTGCCGCGGAGTCGGCGAACTGCAGCACGTTCTTCGCCTTGTCGAAGGTCACGAGGTACACCGGGCCGAGCGCGTAGGGCCGGCCCGGGGCGAAGGAGACCGGTGCGCCTGATCCGGGAATGGCCGCGTTCCTGAGCGCGTAGCCGGCGTGGGTGAAGGTGGACCAGGTCAGGTTCTTCCCGGCCGCCTTGGCGATGGTCGCGAACAGGTCGATGTTCAGGCAGGCCGATTCCACGGCGTAGAAGGTCTGGTCCGAACCGGTCAGAGGATCCGTCGGCGGCGTGATCTTGAGCGAGGGGTACGCCTTGCGCACCACGCGATCGCACGCCTGGACCGCGGGCGTGTGCCAAAGCGTGTAGTTCGAGGGGACGGGACTCGTCGTCAGGACGTTCTCGAGATACTTCGGCTGAATGGACGATCCCAGCACCGCGCTCTCCAAGCCGGACTCGTCCGTGGCGATCCACGCCGGCAGGTAGGTGCTCTCGTTCGCCTGCAGCGACTCGGGCCACACGGTGGCGCCGGTCCCCACGGCGATCACCTCGTTGACGCCCGCCTGCTGGAAGCGCTGGGCGATGAGCGCGGCCTGCTGGTTGGTGGCCACCTCGTCGCTCTGCGGTGCGCCGTCGACTGCGCTCTCGGCGACGTGGACCCCCAACGACTTCAGCGACGACTGGACGACCTTCAACTCGGCTCCATCGGTCTCCTCGCCGGCGAAGAGCCCCACCTTCTTGCCCTTGAAGACACCGCGGTGGTCCAGGACCGCGAGCTGCAGCGGGTCGTAGGCCGCCGGCGGCGGGAGCAGGGTGAAGTTGGGAGTGCCCCCCGAGGACGCGACCTCCTGGAACATCCCCGAAATGGTCGGCACATGATGTTGCTGCAAGAAGCAGTCGGCCTGCTGCGGCGCAATGGCCACGAAGACGGAGTCGTCCTCGGCCAGCTGCGTGCAGGCGGTGATGGCAGGTCCGGTCCCGACGGGGTTCACGGCCACCAGGTACGGCACCAGCTTGCGACCGTTGATACCGCCCTGCGCATTCAGATTCGCAATGATCGCGTTGTACGCGTCGGGAAAGCTGCCTTGGTCCAGGGTGATGCCGAACTGCCGCACGGCGGCCAGGTCGACATACGGGACGCCGACCCGGATGGTCGTGGCGGTGACTGCTTGGGGCGGCGCGGTCGCCGCAGCTGACGCCGGTCCGGTGCCGGCGACGACCGCAATGGCACTGAGCAACAGTGCGCCGACCACAGGTGTGACAAGGCTCTTTCGCATTCTCTATCTCCGCGGAACTGCAGCCACCGACGGCCGCGCCGGCCGACACAGTGACACACTTCCCGGGCCCGGGGCGTTCACGGACCGTCGCCGGGCAGGGACCGCCTCAGGTCGCCGCGACCAGCAGTTCCTCCCCCCGCGCCGTCCGCAGGCCGTCCGTCCGTTCGGCGAAGTAGCGCTCGTTCAGCGCCGCCGCGGCAATGTGGTGGGCCTCCCGGAATCCGGCCTCGCCCGCCAGCGCCGTCATTTCGTCCGGCGTGTAGAAGCTGACGAAGGGCGTCCCGGCCGCGCGGGCACCCTTCTCGGCCGCCTCGAACCCGGGCCGCAGGACATCGTCGACCAGTTCCGAGGGCAAGAGAAAGGTCATGGCGAGCGTCGATCCGGGAGCGAGCGCGGCGATCTGGCGCAACGTGGCGGCGTTGGCTTCCTTGGTGAGATAGAGCGTCACGCCGGTCGAGACGACGACGGCCGGACGCGTCGGATCGAAGTCCGCCGCGACGAGTTGGTCCCACCATGATCCCCCTCCCTCGAAGTCGACCGGCACCAGCCGCAGCCACTCCGGCACACCGAAGCCGAGCTCGACGAGACGTCGTTGCTTCCAGGCTTGCGGGCCGGGTTGGTCGACCTCGAAGACCCGGAGACGCGACGCCAGCTCCGGTCTCCTCTGGGCGAAGGTGTCGAGGCCCGCGCCCAGAATGACGTACTGGGTCACGCCTCGCTCGGCCTGCCCGGCCACCAGGTCTTCGACGAAGCGGGCGCGGGCGACGATGCCGGCCCGGAACCATCGCGTGCCGTCCGGGTCCATATCCGGTCGTCGGCGCCAGTCGTCGTCGGGCGCGGCCAGCCGCAGTCCCACCTCGTCCTCGAGGACGTGGGGCGGCGGATCGACCTGGACGTGCATGGCTCTCCAGAGCGCAACCCGCACCGCCGTTCCCTCCGCAGCCTCGGTCTCGCCATGTTCGTCAGCCATGCGCTCCTGCCTCTCTCAGCGCCGCCGGTAGCGGGCACGACACGGCGCGGCAGCGCGTGCCACGCCACCTATCTGCGCGGGGACCGGATCCGGATGCTGCGACCAGGAAGGCTCCCAACGGAACTCACTGAGCAGACGCCGCGAGGTCAGCGTCATGGCCGCCAAGGAGAAGGGGCGCGCCGGGCAGGAGTGCCCACCGTGCCCGAACACCGTCACGAGCTCTGCAGCAGCCAACCCGTTCGGTGTGCGCAACCTCCGACGGTTCCATCGAGCCGGATCCCAGCGGTCGAGCCCCGGCGCCGCGCTGCGATTGGTCAGCGGGAGCAGGGTGGCGACGGTCATGCCCGAAGGGATCCCGAGCGGCCCTTCCTCGAGGTCGATGGTGAACGGGGCGAGGGTGAAGCGGGCCATGATGGAGCGCTGCGCCATCCGCGTCGACTCGAGTGCACAGGTCTCGGCCAGGCCGGTATTGCCGAGCCGCACCTGTTCGGCCTCGTCGGGATGCTCGATCAGATCGACGAGATGCCAGCCCAGCGCGGCGAACAGGTTGGACATGGACGCAACGTGGATGAGCGTGATGTCGAGGCAGATCCCCGTCGCCGCCTGCTCCGGTTCCGCGTCGCTCCACGCGTCGACGACCCGATCGAAGAGTGCGTGCCCGCCGTCGCCGTCGGCCCGGTTCTCACTCGCCCGTCGTCGCTCCAGCCCGAGCCCGAGCTGCGCCGTGACCTCGGCCAGCGCGGCGCGCTCCTCGGCCTTGTCGGTGGCGGCCACGCGGGCCATGGCGTCGGGGTGCACGAAGGACTCCGAACCGTCGAGCCGGTCGAAGGCTCGGATCAGGGTCTCGAAGCGCTCGCCCTCGGCCGAGCCCGGGCCGCCCCAGGAGGCCAGTCCGACCCGGTGGCCCAGGCGCCGGCTGAGCGAGAAGAGATCGACCTCGCCTTCCGGGCCCAGTTCGTCGGCCGCGGCCTCGACCGCCAGCTCCACGTTGCGCAGGTAGGCGGCGACGTCCTCCCGCCCGAACAGCTGGTGCGGCAACACCCTCCGGCCGGCGAACACCTCGTCGGGCAGCTTGCGTCGGAGCATCCGCCAGTCGGCCACACCCTTGCTGGCCGTCTCCTCCGGCAAGCCGTACAACGCGGTGACGCCCAGGGGCGAGAAGAGGAAGAGGTACCGATCGTCGCCGCTGTCCACGACGAAGGTGTCACCGAGGCGTGACCGGGCGTCCGCCAGAGTCGCCACCGGGTCGTCGACGACGTCGTCCCAAGGGAGCCGGACCCCACTGGCGATCACCGGCAACGGGTCCGGGCTGGGCAGCCCCGAGGACTGCCCGGGGGTCATGCGTCAGCCCCCGGCGCCGGCGGACGCACCCTCCACCGCCGAGACCTCAGCCGGCCCGGCGGAGATGAGCAACGCACTCGCGATCGCTCCCAGTAAAAGGAATCCGGCACCGACCGCGAAGGCCACGGCGAACCCGTGGACGACACCGGCCTGGGAGGCCGACGCCCCGTGGGCGAGGATGTAGCTGGCGGTCGCGGTCGCCGCCAGGGTGTTGAGCAGCGCCGTGCCGAGTGAGCCACCGATCTGCTGCGTGGTGTTGACCAGCGCACTGGCCACACCCGCGTCGCGATCCTTGACCCGGATGAGCGCCGTGCTGCTGAAGGCCGGGAACGCCAGGCCCAAGCCGAGGCTCATCAAGATCTCCTGCGGAGCGACGTGCACCCAGAAATCGCTCTGCACCCCTATCTGCGTCAACCAGGCCAACCCGCCGGCGGCGACCAGGAGGCCGACCGTCATCGGAATCCTCGGCCCGATCTTCGGGACGAGGCCGGACGACGCGCCGGCAGCCAGAATGATGCCGAACGCAAAGGGTAGGAAGGCGAGCCCTGCTTTCAGCGCCGAATAGTGCAGCACGCTCTGCAGGTAGTAGCTCAGGAAGACGAACATGGCGAAGAGTCCGGCGCCGGTGAGCAGGGAGGCCAGGAAGGCGCCCCCGCGGTTCCGGTCGCGCACCACGCGCAGCGGCAGCAGCGGATGGCTGGTCTTCGTCTCGAGGAACACGAACGCCGTCAGGAGGACCACGGCGACGAGCAACAACACGATGGTGATGGTGGCGCTCCAACCGTCACTCTCCGCCTTGGTGAAGCCGTAGACGAGGCTGACCAGGCCCAGCGTGGACAGCAGCGCGCCCGGGACGTCGTACTTGGTGGAACCCGAGGCCCTGCTCTCGTGCACGATGAGGAACGCCCCGATGGAGGCGAGGACGGCGATCGGCACGTTGACGAGCAGGCACCACCGCCACGAGGCGTACTCGGTGAGCACGCCCCCGAGGAGGACCCCGATGGCGCCGCCGGCACCCGAGACCGCACCGTACGCGCCGAACGCCTGGGCCCGCTCTTTGGCGTCGTGCTGGAAGGTGATGGTCAGGATGGACAGGGCGGCGGGTGCCATCAGTGCCGCAAAGCCACCCTGCAGGGCCCGGGCGGCGAAGAGCATGGCCTCGTTGACCGCCAGGCCACCGAGGGCCGATGCGCCGGCGAAGCCGAGCAACCCGACCACGAACACGCGCTTGCGACCCCAGAAGTCGGCGATCCGGCCACCCAGGAGCAGGAACCCCCCGAAGGCCAAGGTGTAGGCGGTGATCACCCACTGGCGGTTCGCCGTCGAGATACCGAGGGCGTGTTGCGCCGACGGCAGGGCGATCGTGACGATGGACGCGTCGAGCACGATCATCAACTGCGCCACGATGACGACGGCGAGGATCCCCCAGCGCCTCGGGTCGGGACCTGTCTGCTCCGTCAGGCCGGCGGGCGATGCCGTCACGATGTCACTTGACTCCACGGTCTCTCTCACTTCCGTTCGCCCGGAACTCAGGGGCAACTCAGGGGCGGCTAGGGGTCATCGGGGAACCTAGCGGGAGCAACGCGACTCCCGAACCCCTGACCCTACCGAGAGGGTGTTCGCGGGCTGCCGCCTGGAGCGACCCGGCCCGGCGTGCGCGGCGGAGGTCCGCTATGCCACCTCGAACCGGCCGTTGCCACCGCGGTTCCCGCGCTTGCGCGCCTGGCGGGATCCGACTTCCTCGATGACCTCGTCGGAGTGCTCGATGTCGAACTCGTTCCCGCTTGCCCGCAGCTCGGCCAGGAGGTCGAGCAGGCGGCCCCGCTTGGTCTCGGACAGGCCGATGCACGCGTACACGGTGGCGTTCAGGTCCCGCGTGGCCTCGGTTGCCACCCGCTCACCGCGGGCCGTGATCACGGCGAGCGTGGTGCGCGCGTCGGAAGGGTGCGGCACGCGGCGCACGAGCTTGTCACCCTCGAGCTTGTCGATGATGTTCGTGACCGTGGCCGGCGGGATCCTCAAGGTCTTGCTGATCCAACTCAGGGCCCGGGAGGACTCGGGGTCCATGGCCAACCAGGCCAACACCTCGTAGCGGGCGAACGTGAGGTCGTGATGGCGCATGACGCCGTTCACCTGGTCGTTCAGCAGTTGATAGGAGCGGAGGACGGCCGTGTACACCGCCATGCCCGACGCAGCCTCGGGCTCCCAACGCTCCAACCAGACGCGACGAGACGCCTCGACGACGTCGAAAGGAGCTTTCTGGAAACCCATCGCCTCAGAATACGGCTCTCGCGTCAGCCGCTCAGGTGCCCTGCGCCAGGGTGCCGCCGATGATCCCGTCGGCTTCGAGTGCCGCCTGTTCGGCCGCGGTGAGACCCAGGGCGGTGAGGAGCTCGCCGTTGTGCTCACCGAGCAGCGGCGCATGGCGGTGGTGGACCTTCTCGGGACCCCGGGAGAAGCGCATCGGCAGCGTGCTGTAGCGCGAGGTGCCGATCACCGGATGGTCCATCTCCTCGAAGAAGCCACGCGCCGCCAGCTGGGGCAGGTCGGGCTGCTCGTGGGGCTGCATGACCTTGCCGACGGGGACGCCGGCCTCCCACAGGGCGCTGACGATCTCGTCCGCCGAGCGGGCGCGGCACCACTCCCCCAGCAGCGTGTCGATCCGATCGTGCGCGCCCATCCGGCCGGCCCTGGTCGCCAGCGCGGGGTCGGCGGCCCACGCCGGATCACCCAGTGCGCGGCGCAGGGCGCTCCATTGCTCGTCGGTGGCGACGGCAACGGCGACCCAGCCGTCGTCGCGCCCATGCGCGTCGGGACCGGCGACCTTGTAGAGGTTCTGCGGCGCCGCCGTGGGCCCGCGGTTCCCGGCCCGTTCGAGGAGCGCACCGTAGGCCGAGAACTCAATCGGTTGCTCGGCCGCGATGTGGAGCGCGGCGTCCACCATCGCCGCCTCCACCAAACCTCCTTCGCCGGTGCGGTCCCGGTGCTCGAGGGCGAGCAGCAGGCCGTAGAGCGCGTGCAGCCCGGCATTGGGATCGCCGACGCAGTAGGGCTCGAACGGGAGCAGGTCCGGATGTCCGGTGAGCCACGTGAGCCCGGCGGCGTCCTCAATGACGAAGGCGAAGGCAGGGAGGTCGCGCCCGGGGCCGTCGAGCCCGAATCCGGGCATGCGCACCATGATGAGGTCGGGTCGGTCCGCGCGCAGGGACTCGAAGTCGAGACCGAGTTGGTCCAGCACCCGCGGCGTGTAGTTCTCGACCACCACGTCACACGTGCCGATGGCTCGCCGCACCAGATCGAGGCCACGCTGCTCGCTCAGGTTGACGGTCAGGCTCTTCTTGTTCGTGTTGAGCGCGGCGAAGATCGGGCCCCGCTCCCAGTAACGGTCCTCCGTCTGCGGGACACCGCCGACCAGGCGGGCGCCGTCCGGACGGGTGGCGGACTCCAGGTGGATGACCTCGGCGCCGAGGAGCGCCAGCGTGTGGCCCGTGAGGGGTCCGGCCCAGAACGACGTCATGTCCAGGATGCGCAGACCCTCGAAGGGCAGCGCCCGGGACGCGCGCGTCGGATCGGTCCGCCCCGGCTGCGCCGGCGTCGCCGCCTCTTCCATCGGCAGCTCGCCGAGGCGGGGTGCCGCTTCTGGCACCCGCAGGCTCCCCGCGCCCAGCCGGATGGGCGGTTGGGGGTTCGTCGCGCCGTCCCTGGGATTGGGCGCAAAGGTCCCGCGGGCGCGGAAGTGCGCCCACGTCGTGGCGTTCGCCCCGTTGGTAATGGGCGCGTTGGGGATCCGGAAGGCCGTGGCTTCTTCGAGCACCTCCTCGACCGTGCGCGCTGCGATCCAGGCGTCGATGGTGGGCGTGAGGGCGGTGCGATCGAGGAAGAGCGACTGGTCCTCCATCCACTCGGGGTGTCCCACCAGCACGCAGAAGTCCAGCCACTGCTGTCCGGTCCCGCACCCGAGCCCGACGAGCCCGTCGGTGGCCGCGCCGACACCGGGCGTGGCCACGAAGCGCTTCCGGCGCATCGGTCGGCCCAGTTGGTCGTTGAACGTCACCGGGTAGTAGGTGAGGCACATCGCCTGGGCCTCGAGCATGGAGACGTCGACGACCTCGCCGCCGGACGCGGCACGGCGACGGGCGGCCAGCGTGCCGATGGCGCCGTAGAGGCCGGCGAGCCACTCCCCGATCTGTCCCCCGACGAACACGGGCGGACGGTCGGGCTTCCCGCGCGCCAGCCCGACGATGCCCCCGCACCAGGCTTGCAGCGTGAACTCGGTGGCCGGCCTGTCGCTCCAGGGACCGTCGAGCCCGAAGGGGGTGATCGACGTGACGACCAGGTGCGGGTGGGCGCGCAGCACCCTCCGGGGTTCCAGTGCCGCCTGCTCCGCCAGCGGCGAGCCCCGCGTCCAGACGACGGCGTCGGCCGAGTGCAGCAGTGCGTGTAACGCGTCGAGGCCATCGGTCCCCGAGCCGTCGACCACGACGCTGCGCTTGGAGGCGCCCAGGAAGTTGAAGAGGGCGCCGTCCTCGCCGGACGGGATGGCCGCCCCCGAGGCCGACCACCGGCGGAGCGGGTCGCCCTCGGGCGACTCGACCTTGATGACCTCCGCGCCGCCGTCGGCCAGCAGCTTCGTGCAGTAGGCGCCGCCGATCCAGGTCGAGAGGTCGACGACCCGGAATCCCGAGAGGGGCGGTCCCACGGACACGCCTGCGAGGGCGCCCGCACCCACTTCCGCCACGGGCCCGGGCACTGTCAGTCGGCGGCGGGCCGGCGGCGACCGGAACGGCTGAGTCGCCACTCCGGCGGGAACTGATCGTCGTTGTCCTTGACCGCGAGGTTGAGGCCGGCGTCCATCGTCTCCTTGCTCAGGGTCGCCCGGCCGCCGTTGTCGTCCTCGCGCAGCTGCCCGCCCATCGATTCGAGCCAGGCGCTGAGCAGGCTGCCCATGTACTCACCCTGGTGCTGCTTCATGATTTCGAAGAAGACCTTCTGCATGAACACGGTGTCGGTCGGCCTCGTCCGGGCGCAGGCCAGCGCGTACTTCGCCGTCTCCGCCTCGAGATCCTCTCGCGGGACGACGCTGTTCACGAAGTTGCACTCGTACATCTGCTCGGCCGTGAAGGGACGGCCGGTGAAGACCATCTCCTGGAACTTGCGCATGCCCATCATCATCGCCCACTGCCACATGCGCGGCGCGTAGCCGACGTAGCGGAAGGCGGGATGCCCGAACAACGCGTCGTCGGACGAGACAATGAGGTCGGCGTCAGCTGCTTGATAGAAGTGCCAGCCGTAGCAGTAGCCCTTCACCTCCAGGATGCTGATCTTCTTGAAGTCCTGCAGCGTCCGGCAGCCGGACCTGGAGTTGCCGTACCAGTGCAACAGCGACGCGCCGGCCCGGTACGAGCGCGGACCGGGCATGGTGACGTCGTCGTCCTCGTCGATCCCGAACTCCTCGTGCAGGGCGGTCCCGGCCTCGCGCTTGGCCATCAGCTCGTCGAGGTCGGCACCGGTCCCGAGGTGGTCCCCCACCCCGCGTACGACGAGCACCTTGACGTCGTCGTCGATGTTGGCCTTGAACAGCAGGTCGGCGTAACGACGCCGGGCCGCGATGGTCGGGATGTTGAGCTGGTCCGGACGGTTGAGTGTGATAGTGGCGATCCGTGTCGCGGGATCCTTCTCGTAGAGGATGATCTCCTCGGCCGGAGGCACATCGGCGGCGCTCACGTCGTCATGCTCCTTCTTCGCGGATGGGCGTTGTCGACAGCGACTCGGGACCGGCGTCCGTGGCTACGATCGGTTCCTGTACGTACAGTGCGCCGACGCCTGCCTTCCAGACGTAACCGGTCAGCGCGAACACCATGCCCGCCTCGACGTGTTGCTCGCCGGACGTCAGGGGGAGGGCGTGCGTCACGAGCGGAAGGTCGAAGCCGAGCCCGAGACCGCGGGCCACCGGCATCGGGGGCTGTGGGACGCCGACCGCGTCGTAGGCGCCGAGCAGGTCGGTCAGCGGCGCCCCCACCCGGCAGGCCATCAGGAGCCGATCCCACAGGGCGCGACTGCGCTGCGCCAGCTCGGCGTCGATCCCATCCCCCTCGTCCCCCACTCGGTAGGTCCGGCCCAACTCCCCCGAGTAGCCCCCCAGGACCACGCCGGCCTCGAAGGCCACCAAGTCTCCCGGTCGCGCCGGAGTGTCCCGGTCGGAGCGCCGCCAGGGATCCTGCCGCGAGGTGATCCAGGCCACGTCCTGTCCGGAGGGCGTGGTGACCCCCGCCGCCGCCATGGCTTCCATGAAGACCGCGGTCAGCTTCCGCTCGGTGACCCCGGGCACGAGCGCCTTCCTGGCCGCTGCCAGCGCCTCCTCCGCCACGCCCACCGACGCCCGGACGGCCTCGATCTCCTCGGGGCTCTTGACCCGGCGGATCTGGCGCAGCATCGGCTCGCCGTCGATGAACTCGGCCGCGGGGAAGGCCTTGGGCAGCAGGTTGGCCGACGAGCCCGACATGGAGTCGGTCGCCACTCTCCGCGCCGTCGCAGCGCCCTGCATCTTCGACAACACCGTCACGAAGTTCATGGCATTGAACGTGATGCCGTACAGGTTCTCGTGGGGGATCTCCTCGGGGATGCCCTCGTCCCACGTGCTCAGCAGATGCACCGCGCCGGTCGCGCGCACGAAGACGCAACCCGGACCGAACGCCCGGGAGCCGGCCGTCCACAGCCGCGGCGCCCCCGAGACATAGCGGGCGTTCCCCTCCCGGCCGACGATGAGGAAATCGACGTGCGCCGCCTCCATGGCGTCGAGCACGCGGGCGCGGCGCGCCCGTCGGAGGGCGGCGTCGTCAGGGAGTATCTCAACGACGGTCATGGGATCCTCTAGAACGGGTCGTAGGGGTAGTCGGTCATGGGCTCCCAACCGTCCTCGGTGATGCGCAGCACTTCCTCGGAGCGGTAGCCGGCGGCACCGTCGTCCCACACAATCGGCTCGAGCACCAGCACCATGCCGTCCACGAGGACCAACGAGGCATCGAAGGCCTCGCCGATATCGCTCCCGACATAGGGCATTTCGGCGCTGTCGATCCCCAGTCCGTGGCCGAGGTAGAAGTGCGGCATCCACGGCTTCGTGCCACCGGCGGCACCGATCGCCGCCGCCGTGAGATCGGCGGCCGTCGCCCCGGCCTTGGTGACGTCGAGAACGGCGCCCATGATCACCTGCCACTGCTCGTACTGGGCGCGCTCGCGGGCGCTCGGCTCGCGTCCCACCACCCAGGTCCGTCCGAAGTCGGAGTGGAACCCGGCGTAGCTGATGCCGAGGTCGACCCACAGCACGTCGCCCTCGACCAGTTCGCGCTCGGTCGAGAGCAATGGGCAGGCCAGGTCGCCCGTCGTGGTCCACGGACCGTCCTCCATCCGGGCGGGCATCACCTGCCAGATCGGGTCGAGGATGTTGGCGTCGGCGCCGGCCTCGAAGATCGTGCGCAGGAACGTGGCGGTCAGGTCGGTCTGACGCACGCCGGGGGCGATCTTCGCCTGCACGTCGGCGATAGCCTGCTCCGTGATGCGCAGGCCCTCGCGCATGGCCGACAGCTCGTCGGGTGTCTTGGAGGCCTTGGCCGTGCTGATCACCCGCCCCGCGTCCTTGGGCGCGCCGGAGGCGAACAGGATCGACCGCTCCCGGCGCAGCGCGTTCGTCCATTCGTCCATGGCGATCACTACCCCGGTCGACACCAGCCCACCGAGCTGCGTGGCGAAGAGCTGCACGCCCTCGTCGAAATCGAGGTACACGGGGCCGTGCAGGTGATCCGCCGGCATCTTCTCGCGCAGGCGGTCGTCCTCCCGCACGGGCGTGAAGAGGTGGGGCCAGTCGTCGTCGGCCAGCACGACGGCGACCGGTTGCTCGAAGTTGGCCCGCCCCGAATCGCCCAAGGGCCAAATGGCGCCCGTGGCGTAGGCGACGTTCGTGTTGCCGAGCAGCACGAGGGCGTCCACACCCTGTTTGTGCATGATCCCGTGCATCCGCTCCATGCGCTCGCGTTGCATGCGGGCGAAGTCCGGCGAGGCGGGGATGGTCGCCGGTGAGGCTTTGGCCATCAACCCGGCGGGCATCAGTCCTCCACCCCGAGGTAGCGCTTGATGTTGTCGCTCACGATGGAGGTCGCTGCCTCGACGCCGACCGCGTCCACCACGGACTTCAGCGACTCGCTGCTGTACCCGTAGGTGCTCTCGTTGTGCGGGAAGTCCGTGGACCACATGACCTTGTCGACGCCGATGCGGTCGACCAGGTCGAGCCCGAGCGGGTCCACCATGAAGGAGGCGCACATGTTGTGCTCCCAGTAGTAGCGGGGCTCGTGCCGCATCTTCAGGTTGGCGATGTGCTTGAAGGACGCACTGATGTGCTCGGCGTCCTGCAACGCCGAAGGGACCCAGTTGATGCCACCCTCGAACCAGCCGATGCGCAGGCCGGGGTGGCGATCCAAAATGCCCCCGAGCACGTACTTGCCGAACAGGTCCCGGAACGGGGCCACCGACTGCAGCATGCCGAGGATGACGGGATTGAACTCGTTGGGCGACGACGGCGGACTCTCGCCGATGTGGTGCGACACCGGCACCTGCTCCTCCTCGATCGCCTCCCACACACCGTCGAGCGCACTGCTGCCGAAGTCGATCGGCTTGCCGTCGTCGTTCTTGCCCGGCGACAGTGGCATCAAGAAGGTCTTCAGCCCCAGTGCCTTCAGCTCGCGCAGGGTCCGGCGGGCACCTTCGGCGTCCCACCAGTTGATCAGCCCGACCCCGTAGATCCGGTTGTTCGAGCGCTCCTGCACCTCGGCGATGTGCTCGTTGTAGATGCGGAAGCAGCGCTCCCGTATCTCCTTGTCGGGCCAGCCGAACAGGGCCAGGACGGAGTTCGGAAAGGCCAGCTCCTTGGTCACGCCCTCGGATTCGAGCGCGGCCAGGCGCGCCTCCACGTCGCCCGTGTGCGACCCGGAAACGGGGTCGTACATGGTGAGGACCTCGACGAACTCCCGCACCAGTATGGACTTGCCGCCCATGCCGAGCACCCAGCCGCCGTCGACGTTCATGACCCGGGGCGCCTGGTCTCTCACGTCTTCGGGCAGGCGCTCATAGAAGATGTCGACGGCCAGCGAGATGTGGTCGTCGGCGGAGAACACCTCGACGTCGGCCGGAAGCCCCGAGTCGACGAGCGGTCCCAGATGCCGGTCCTTCGGCGCTCCGAGACCTTCGGCCGGGTATGTCAGCGTTCTTGCGTGACCAGTCATCTCCCCCGCTCCACTTCCCCCGCTCGGTCTTCGTCGGGCCTCGGCAGATTACTTCGGCTTCGTAGCAATCGTCAACGGATCCTGCTAGCTTGCTCCAGCGGGGCACAACACGCCGTCGGGAGGTCGGGGAGGGTGACATGACCACGTGGGACACCACCGTCGACCTCGTGATCGCCGGGTCGGGCGGTGGCGGCATGGTGGCCGCGCTCGCCGCTGACGACGCCGGAGCGAGTGCCCTCGTGCTCGAGAAACAGGAGCGCATCGGGGGCTCGACCTGCATGTCCGGCGGCATCGCCTGGGTCCCCAACAACCCGGTCATGGAGGCGGACGGCATCCCCGACTCCTACGAGGACGCCATGGCCCACTTCGAGGCCGTCGTGGGCGACGTCGGGCCCTGCTCCTCCTTCGAGCGGCGCCACGCCTTCCTCACGGCGGGGCCCGCCATGGTCTCGTTCCTCCAGGACTGCGGCGTCCGGTTCGTCTACTGCCCGGGCTACAGCGACTACTACTCGAGCGCCAAGGGCGGGCACGACAACGGGCGCGGCATTGAGCCGGTGCCCTACGACGGGCACGCCCTCGGCGAGTGGCTCCCGAAGCTGCAGCCCGGCCTGGCCAAGAGCCTCGGGCTGGCGGTGATGACCAACGAGGCCCGCTCGCTCTCGCACTACAACCGCAGCCTGCGCGCCTTCGCCGTCTCGTCCCGGGTGGTCATGCGGACCTACGCCGCCCGCCTGCGCCGCCAGGACCTGCTCACCAACGGTGCCTCGCTGATCGCGCAGATGCTGCGGATCGCACTCGACCGGGGGATCCCGATCTGGACCGAGGCACCGCTGGAGGAGCTCGTCGTTGAGGACGGCCGCGTCGTCGGCGTCCGCACCGTCCGCAACGGCGTCCCCGTCATGGTGCGGGCCCGCCAAGGCGTCCTGCTGGCAGCCGGCGGTTTCGCCCACAACCGCGACATGCGCGTCGAGTACGGCGGGGACCAGCCCAACCAGGCCAAGTGGTCGATCTCCAACCCGGGCGATACCGGCGACGCCATCCGGGCCGCCATGGCGATCGGCGCCCAGACCGATCTGATGGACGAGGCGTGGTGGCTCCCCTCCCCCCGGACGGGACGCTTCGGGCAGTCGACGCTCGACCAGGCCCGCCAGCGGCCACGCACGATGTACGTCGACGCCGCCGGCAAGCGGTTCGTCAACGAGTCCAACTCGTACATGGAGGTCGGCAAGGAGATGTACGCGCGCGGACAAGACCAGCAGAGCGGTCCCGTGCTGGCTGATCTTCGACGACCGCTACCGCAAACGCTACGCGCACCAGCGCTCCTCACCGGGACGCTTCCCGCGCCAGCTGCTCAAGAGCGGCAGGCTGAAGCAGGCCTGGACGCTGAAGGACCTCGCCACCATGTGCGGGATCGACCCGGACGGCCTGACCGAGACCGTCGAGCGCTTCAACGAGAACGCCGAGCGCGGCGTCGACCCCGACTACGGGCGGGGCGAATCGGCCTACAACCGCTCCCTGGGTGACCCGAACCGCAAGGTGCACCCGTGCCTCGGGCCCATTGACGAGGCCCCGTTCTACGCCTGCCAGGTGGTACCCGGCGACATCGGCACCTGTGGCGGCCTCCTCACCGACGAGGAGGCGCGGGTCGTCGACCAGCACGGTCAGGTGATCGCCGGGCTCTACGCCACCGGCAACGGCACCGCCACCGTCATGGGCCGCCACTACCTGGGTCCCGGGGCCAGCATCGCCAACACCATGGTCTTCGGCTACCAGGCTGCCCGGCACGCCGCCAGGGCCAGCGCCGAAGCTCCCGGCTCGTGATGGTCCGTGGCTCAGGTCAACGTCTCGCCGCCACGTCGCACAGTGATGGCGTGGGTCGGGCATTGGCGCGCCGCCGCGACGATCGTGTCCTCGGGCAAGGCAGCCGGGTCGACGACGCGCGCAATGGAATCGTCGTCGAGCTCGAAGACACCCGGCGCCGCGTACACGCAATTGCCGGAGCCCATGCACGCGTCGCGGTCGACCTCGATTTCGATCTCCGTGGACATGGAGCGATCGTAGGCTCCGACGGGAGGTGCAGGAAGACGCATGAGTGAGTTCGAGAAGGCCAACTTCATCACGGATCGGGCGATCCAGAATGATCCGTACCCCTACTTCGACTGGGTGCGGGAGCAAGGACCGGTGTGGCGGGAACCGCACTTCGGCATGTACATGATCACCGGGCATCCCGAGGCCATGGCGATCTACGGCGATCCGGCGACCTTCCCCGAGAACGATGTGCCGTCCGGGACCTTCTCCTCGTGCAACGTCGTCTGCGGGTCATTCGTCAAGTTCTCCGCACCACTGGAGGGCGACGATGTCAGTGACATCATCGTGAAGTACCGCGACGAGTTGCCGTTCAGCGACCAGCTGCCCTCGTTCGACCCGCCCAACCACACGGCACACCGCCATCTCCTCATGCGGCTCATCACACCGAAGCGCCTCAAGGAGAACGAGGACTTCATGTGGCAGTTCGCCGACCGCCTGATCGACGGCTTCTTCGAAGACGGCTCGTTCGAGATGGTCGGCTCGTACGCAGAGCCGTTCACCCTCACGGTCATCGCCGACCTCGAGGGCGTGCCCGAATCCGACCACTCCCTTTTCCGCGAGCGGCTGTCGACCGCCCACCAGGACGTAGGCCACAAGCCGCTCGAGTTCCTCTACGAGCGGTTCAACGACTACGTGGAGGATCGCCGCCGCGTCCCGCGCAACGACGTCCTGACCGGACTGGCGACTGCGACCTTCCCGGACGGCTCGACTCCCGAGGCCAAGGATGCCGCCCTCATTGCCGCCAATCTCTTCGCCGGGGGCCAGGAGACCACCGTGCGCCTGCTGTCCTTCGCCCTGCGGATGCTGGGCGAGCGACCCGACCTCCAGGCGAGCGTGCGGGAAGACCGCGCGCGGATCCCCAACTTCATTGAGGAGACCCTTCGGCTCGAGAGTCCGCTGCGCACGCAGTTCCGGATGGCCCGCGTCGCCACGCAGCTCGGCGGTGTCGACATCCCGGCGGGTGCCTCCCTCATGCTGATCCCCGGTGCGTGCAACCGGGACCCCCGGGTGTTCGACAATCCCGACGAGTTCGACATCGACCGTCCGAACGCGCGTCAGCACATTGCGTTCGGGCACGGGATCCACACCTGCGCCGGGGCTCCCCTGGCGCGGACCGAGGGTCGGGTCACCATCAACCGCTTCCTCGATCGCACGGCCCACATCGCGATTTCGGAGGAGCACCACGGTCCGGCGGGCGCCCGGCACTACGACTACCTCCCGACCTTCTTCCTGCGGGGCCTCCAACGCCTCAACCTCGAGTTCACACCGGTCAGCTGAGGAGCATGGCCCGGCAGCGCACGTCAGGACGGAGAGGTGCCCCCGCCCTCCGGGGGCCGCAGCGTCGACATGATCAGCTTCGTCTGCGCGTAGGGCGGGCCTGCCGTGGTCCCGCCGTCGATTGGGAGCACGATGCCGGTCACCTGCGCCGCACGGTCGCTGGACAGCCAGACGACGGCGTTGGCCACGTCCTCCGGTTGCGCCTCCCGCTCCAGCGGCTGCATGTAGCGCAGGACCGGACCCATCTCGTAGGTCGTGATGCCCGTCCGGATGTGCGCCGGGGTCAGGCAGTTGACCCTGATGCCGTAGGGCGCCAGGTCGATGGCCATGCACTTGCTGGCGTGGGCGATGGCCGCCTTGGACGCCCGGTAGGAGATCATGCCCGTGCCGGCGTTGATGGCGGCGATGGATGCGTTGTTGATGATCGATCCCCCGCCGTGGTCCTTCATGTACCGCGCCGCGCGCTGCGAGCCGACGATCACGCCGAACAGGTTCACGTTCATGATGCGCGAGAAGTCCTGGAGATCGTCGGGCAGGAACCGCTTGAGCGGGCTCCCGATCCCGGCATTGTTGAACATGATGTCCAAGCCGCCGAACCGCTCCACGGCGAAATCGACCAGCGCCTGGACCTGGTCCGCCTCGCTGACGTCCGTCTGCTTGAAGGCGGCCGCGTCCCCGATGCTGTCAGCCAGCTCCCGTCCGGCCTCTGCATCGATGTCGCCGATCACCACGCCGGCTCCTTCGGCGACGAGCAATTGGGCCGTGGCCTTCCCGATGCCGCCTGCGCCACCGGTGACAACGGCCACTTTTCCTTCGAGCTCCAGCGTCTGCATGCCATGACACTACGGTCTCGTAGCAAATGGTGCAGGCGTGCTTCGGCCGCGGCTGCACGACGGGGGCTCGGGTGCACCGCACGAAGGTGAGGACCACGCCGTGACCCTTGACCACCACCACTCACCCCTCGGCGTCCCCCACGGGGTCGAGGTCCCCGACCGGATCCCCAAGGAGCGCTACTTCGACCCCGGGTTCTTCGCCCTGGAGGCCGAGCGCCTGTGGCCCCGGGTGTGGCAGATGGCCTGTCGGCTCGAAGAGATCCCCGCGGTGCGCGACTTCGTCGAGTACGAGATCTTGGACCGCTCCGTCGTGGTGGTACGCACCGCCGACGACGAGGTGCGCGCCTTCGAGAACTCGTGCCGCCACCGCGGCGTCAAGGTCATAGAGGGCCGCGGCACCCTCAAGAGTGGCTTCACCTGTCCCTTCCACGGCTGGTGCTACGGCCTCGACGGGGCCAACACCTTTGTCTCGAAGGCCAGGTCCTTCTCGGCGCACAACCTCGAGAAGGGCGACATCGACCTGGTCCCGGTGCGCTGCGAGGTCTGGGGCGGCTGCGCCTGGATCAACCAGGACCCCTCCGCCCCGCCCTTGCGTGACTGCATTGAGCCCTTCGCCTCCATCTGTGACGCCTGGAAGGTCGAGGCCATGCGCACCGAGTGGTGGCACGCCTTCAGGCTCCCGGCCAACTGGAAGCTGGCCCAAGAGGCCTTCTTGGAGCAGTACCACGTGATCGAGACCCATCCCGAGCTGGTCATCCCCGAGCGCTTCGCCCCGAAGGATCCGGGCTCCTTCGACCCCGCCGTCTTCGTCGACGCCGAGCTGCACTATCTGCGCGTCATGAGCGAAGGCATGGCCGGCATGGTCCATGCCAACGACGTGGCCGTGGCCGAGCGCCAGCGCACCATTGCGCTGAGCAGCGACCCCCAAGAGGCCATGGAGACCTGGCACCGCACGCTCAACGACGCCGTGGTGGTCTGGCACAGCGAGAGGGGCTCGACCATCCCCGACCTCAACGAGCTCGTCGCCCAGGGCATCGGCGAGACGATGTACTACTGCTTCCCCCACTACTTCGTGCTCCCCATGTACTCGAGTGCCAGCGCGTATCGGTTCCGGCCCCTGGGACCAGAAGAGACCGTCATGGAGATCTGGTCCCTCACCCGCTACCCCCAAGGTCAAGAGCCCAAAGCTCCCGGCCCACCGGAGGTCTGGGCCCACGACGACCCGAGGGTCCCGCCCATCCCGACCCAGGACTTCTCCAACCTGCCCCGCCAGCAGAAGGGCCTGCACAACAACGGCTTCGAGTACATGCGGCTCTCAGAGGGCATCGAAGGAGGCATCGCCAACTTCGAGCGCACCCTCGACGGCTACCTGGCCGGGCTCTCCGACGACCGGCTCGCCCCGGCGCTGCGTGCGATCAACCTCAACCCCTTGGAGCGGCCCGTGGTCGATCTGGGGTTCTGACGGGGGGCGTTCGCAGACGCGGTCGGCGGCTCCTCCCTTTACATTGGACCGGGAGAAGAGGTTCGAGAGGAGTCGACCATGGCCAAAGTGCTCTACACGGCGCAGGCTCACGTCACCGGTGGACGCGAGAAGGGACACGGGGTCACCAGCGACGGGGCACTGGACGTCCAGCTGCGCACGCCGACCGAAATGGGAGGTGCCGGGGGAGGGACGAACCCGGAACAGCTGTTCGCCGTGGGCTATGCCGCCTGCTTCGAGGGGGCGCTCGGGGTGGTGGGGCGCCGGGAGAAGGTGGAGCTCGGTGAGGTCTCCATCGATTCGGAGGTCGGATTGATCACCACCGAGACACGCGGGTTCAACGTCGCCGTGACACTCAACGTCTCGCTCCCGGGCATCGCCGACGCCGCCCGTGCCGTCGCCATCGTCGCCGCGGCGCACGAGGTCTGCCCCTACTCCAACGCCACCCGCGGCAACGTCGAGGTGACCCTGACGGCCAACGGCAGCGCGGTGCCTCCCTCGGCGTGAACATGCCGTGACCTAACCTCGGCCACCATGGCGCGGTCAGCTGGCCTGGTGGCGGAAACCGCTCGGATCTGATGGACCGCCGCACCTTTCTGCGCGGGGCCACCCTGATCGGATCCGGAGTGATCGCCGGCGCGGCTGCGGCCGGGTGTTCGAGCTCGAGTGACCATGTCGCAAGCGGCGGCGGTACCTCCACATCCACCACAGAGCACGGCCGACCCGATTGGTCGAAGCTTGCCGCATCGCTCACCGGAACACTGTTCCTCCCCACCGACAGTGGATACGCCGCAGCAGGTCACCTCTACAACTCCGTCTACGCGCAACAGGCGGCCGCGATCGCCCAGTGCCGATCTCCCAGCGATGTCCAGCGCTGCGTCGCCTTCGCCCGGGACTCCGACGTGCAGGTGGCGGCGCGTTCGGGCGGCCATAGCTACGCCGCCTACTCGTCCTGCCCCGGCCTGGTCGTCGACGTCACGAACATGGACCGGGTCTCCGCGGGCGGAACCGGTGGCGGCGGGCAGAGGTTGGCCACGGTGGGAGCCGGCACGGTCCTGATCGACGTCTACAGCCAGCTGGCGGAGCAGGGCCTCCTCCTGCCGGGTGGCTCGTGTCCGACGGTCGGCATCGCCGGCCTGGCGCTGGGCGGCGGGGTCGGTGTCTTCTCCCGGGCCTACGGGCTCACGTGCGATCAACTCCAGACCGTCGAGATCGTGACGGCGGACGGCGTGCTCCACCGGTGCGGACCGGCTGACGACGAGGACCTGTACTGGGCCTGCCGGGGCGGGGGCGGAGGCAACTTCGGCGTGGTGACGGCGTTCGGTTTCCGCACCCACCCCATCCCCGCCGCGATCACCCTCTTCACGCTGGAGTGGCCCTGGGGCGCCGCCGGCGACGTGCTGAATGCCTGGCTCCACTTCATCCCGTCAGCGCCCGACGAGCTCTGGGCCAACTGCCAGCTCTACAGCAGCGGCACCGTCGGGGGAGGCCTCGTCAAGGTGACGGGCGTGTTCGTCGGTTCGGTGAACGCGTGCAACGCTGCGCTGAGCCCGCTCACTGCGGCGGTGAGCGATGCCACGACCTACCGGTTCGTCGGCCCGGAGGACTACCTGACGGCCACCATGATTGAAGCCGGGTGCGAGGGCGAGCCGGTGGCCCAGTGCGCCGCTCCCGCCCAGTCGCCGTTCGTCGCCAAGTCGTCCTACGTCGGCGGCGCGCTGCCCGAGAGTGCCGTCGGCGCCATCACATCGGCCCTGTCGTCCTTCCCGGCCTCGCTGCCCGGTGGCGGCGCCGGCGTCGTCTTCGACGGCTACGGCGGGATGATCAACACGGTTGGGGCGAGCGACACCGCCTTCGTCCACCGCTCGGCGGTCTCGTGTGCCCAGTACTCCGTCACCTATCCGGGCGCCCCGCCGACGCAAGGTCAGAGATCGGCGGCTGCCGCGTGGCTCGACCACGTGCAGCATGCATTCGCGCCCGTGACCCAGGGCTCGTACCAGAACTACATCGACCCCACGTTGCCCGACTGGCCGCAGGCGTATTACGGATCGAACCTGTCCCGACTCCAGCAGGTCAAGCGGGCCCACGACCCCGACGACGTCTTCCATTTCGCGCAGTCGATCCCCATCCCGTCCTGAACCACGAGGGAGGCCGTCGACGCGGCCAGTCCACAGCCCTGCTCAGGAAGCGATGCTCCAGTCCTCGGCGTTCCAGGTGACGCCCACGCTCGAGGTGTTCGGCAACACGCCCTTCAGGCTGTTCGACCAGGCATAGAACTGCGGCGTCTGGTACAGCGGGAGCGTCACCATGGTCCGCCACAAAATGGCGTCGGCCTGGTTGTAATCCCCCACCTCCGTCGCGGTGGTCGCTGCCGCCGAGCCCTTGCTCATCAGGGCATCGACCTGCGCGTTGGCCGAGTGGGTCCAATTGAACCCGCACATGTTGCTGTTCGTGTAGGAGCAGTAGATGGGCTGGTTACCCGAGACGAACGGTGTCGTGGTCCAGGCGAACTCGGCAATCTGGTACGACCCATTGGGCAGGTTGTTCCCGAAGGTGTTGGCGTCGTAGTTCTGAATGGTGATCTTGATCCCGATTGCCTTCATCTGGGCTTGGAAGAGGACCTCCGTCGACGAACGGATGCTGTTGCCCGACGTCGACTGAATGGTGAAGGTCAGGTCCTTGCCCTTCTGCGGGCCGAAATTGGGCTGGACATAGCCGTCGGAGCCCTTCTTGAAGCCCGCCTGCTGCAGCAGGCGGCGCGACGCGCCGGGGGAATAGGCGTAGGCGGTCCCGGCATAGCCCTTCTGGGAGGGCACCAGCATGCGGCTGCCCAGCGGGGTGATGCCCTTGCTGATCTGGCCGACCGTGCGGGCGATGATCGACTGGCGGTTCACGCCGTGGGCGATCGCCTCACGGACCGGGAGCTTGGCGAGGTACGGATCGGCCTGGTTGAAGTCGAAGTGCTCGAACTCCAGTCCCGGCACCGTCACCTTTGTCGTGTTCGGCACCTGATTGGCCGTCTGCACGATGGAGAGGTTCGCTGACGAGGGGTTGATGATGGAGACCTCTTTGTTCTGGAGGGCAGGCACCAGCTGGTTGTCGTCGGAGAAAAACTGGAAGACGAGCGTCTTGAGCTTGGCCGGCTTCGCCCAGTAGGTCGGATTGCGGGTCAGCACGACCGACTGGTTGGCCTTCGCGCTTTGAATCTTGAACCAGCTCCCCGAAATGACCTGGGCCGGGCCGGTGAAGCCGGTGTTCCAACCGACCGTCCGCGCGACATGCGCCGGGACGATGTTGGTGAAGAGGCTGCGCCAGTCGGCGAACGAAGGCTTGAAGGTCACGGTGACCGTGCGGCCGTTCGGACAGAGTCCGACGTTGCGGTCCGCCGCGCTTCCGGGGGTACAGGCGGCGCCGCCCGAGGGGTTCGAGCCGACCATGGAGGCGATCTGGCTGTAACCGGCCGTCGAGGCGTCGTCGTAGGCCTGGCCGCCGAGGTCCGTGTAGGACGGGTTCCCGCTCTGCGCCTCCCAGTTGTAGATGAAGTCGTCCGCGGTGATCGGCGTCCCGTCCGACCACACGGCCTTGGGGTTCAACGTGTAGACCACGGTCTGGGGGCTCTGGCCGGTGGCGCGTGCGCTCAGCAGGAGCTGACTGTTCATGACCGGCTGGAGCTTGTTGTTCACGATGAAGGCCTGGGGCCACACCATGTTCATGATCTCCTGCAGGGCGATCTCGGACGCGGCGGACGTGTTGATGTTGAAGCCGGCCAGGTCCTCGTCGAGGGCCATCGTGGCCGTTCCGCCCGACGCCGACGCCCTGTTCGCAGCGCCGCTCGACGCCGGCGTCACGGCGATGACCGACACCGCGACCATCGCGGCCGCCATGAAGGCGAAGACCGATCGCTGCACGAAGACCCTGAGCGTCATTCGACCGACTGGAAGTCCGCGTCCAGGAGCGGGATCAGGTCCCCACGACCTTCGGTCGGCGTGACCCCTGCCTCACCCTTGGTGTCGTGCAGCACGACGCGATCGCGCCCTTCGTGCTTCGCCTGCAAGAGGGCGTCGTCGGCCCGGCGCAGGATGGCCGCCAGCTCCTCACCCGGCTCGCATTCGGTGATGCCGAAGCTCACGGTGAACTTGGGGAGCCCGCCGACCGTGATGGCCGCGTCGAGCTGGGAGCGGACGGTGTTCAGGGCCCGGGTGGCGTCGACCGCCGAGCAGTCCGGGAAGGCGATGGCGAACTCCTCGCCGCCGTAGCGCGATGCCACGTCGCTGGTGCGCAGGGTGTCCCGCAGGACGCGGGAGAAGAGCCGCAGCGCCCTGTCTCCCGTCTCGTGTCCGTAGGTGTCGTTGAGGACTTTGAAGTGGTCGAGGTCGGCCATGGCCATCGCCACGGGGTGGAGGTGGGCCGGGATCGCCGCCACCCGCTCGGAGAAGGAGCGCCGGTTGAGCAATCCGGTGAGCGTGTCCGTCGACGCCTGCAGCTGCGTCTCGGCCATGACTCGCAGCAGGCCGATGCGCGCCCCGGCCAGCTTGGCCAGCGTGGCCAGGTCGTCGACGTGATCGTCGTCCACTTTCGCTCCCGCCTCACCGGTGGCGTGGATCACACCCACCGTGCGGCCCATGATGGAGACGGGCACGCACAGGGCGGAGAGCCGTCCTTCGGGCCGGTTGCGCAGCTTGGGGCAGGCGTCGAGGTGGTCGCTGTCGGTGAACTCCTGAATTTGCGCCCGGCGCGCCGCCGGGCAGCGATCAGGCGAGTCGACGCCGCAGCTCGGCGGTTTCCCCTCGGGTCCCACGGCGGCCATGCGGTGCAGGTGCGCGTGACTGTTGTCGGCCAGGAGCAGCTCGGCCGGAGCATCGGGCAACACGGTCGAGAACGACCGCTCAATGACCTCAATGACCTCGGGCTCGCCTTCGGCCATGTCGAGTGCGTTGGCCAGGCGGCTCTCGAAGCGCTGGCGCTGCACCTGCGCGTCGCGCACCTGCGCCTGGTGGTCGGCGTCGGACATGGCGGCGCTCAGCTCGCCGTTCAGCCGCTCGGCGTCGGCGACGGCGCTGCTCAGCTCGGCGTTCAACCCGCGGACCTTCTCGTCGGTCCGCCGTTGCTGACGCTCGCCGAAGGCGACCAGCACGAAGGCCAGCGGCAACATGAGCGCCATGAGGATGCCCACCGCCACGAGGTCGGCGTAGATGCCCGAGGCCAGGGCCTGGCCCGCCATCATGCACGGGACGAAGATCAGCCCGAATGCGCCGAGGGCGATGATGGGGCTGATCAGGCGGAAGCGGGCCGACCGCGCGACCTCGCCGGACCATTCCTCCTCGGTGACCATGTTCCTCTCCCCCTCTGCCGACGCCAACGTCCACTCGACGGGTGGAGGCGGCCGGCGCACGGCGCGACCATTGGGTGTCGACTGACTGGAACACGATCTTTAGGCCGGGAAGAGGGGTTGCCACAGTTGCCTGGTCACCGCCCGGACGGCAAAGGATTCTGATCAGTATCCAATACCGTTCGGAATGCTATAGACTGGGGCCCATGCCCCGGGGGATCACGAAACGGAGGCCCATCACGGTCACCGCCCTTCTCGATGCGGCCCTGGAGCTCTTCGCCGACCGGGGGTTCGGGGCAACGTCCATACCCGACATCTGCGCCCGGGCGGGGCTGACCAAGGGCGCCTTCTACTCCAACTTCACCGACAAGGAGGCGCTGTTCCTGGCCCTGCTCGATCGCAGTCGGGCGCGGCGCGAGCAGTGGATCCGGAGGGCCATGGCCGGCGGCGACCCGTCCGAGGGGGAGGACAATGAAGGGCCGGCGGGTCGCGCCCGCGTCGACGTCGACCGCCAATGGACCCTGATCTCCATGGAGTTCTCCCTCCACGCCATCCGCCGGCCGGCGGTGGCGGCGCTCCTCGTCGCGCACGAGCGGCGCGTGCGCGCCGAGCTCGCCGTCCTTCTCACGGAGGCGCTGGAGCGCGAGGCACGGGTGCCGACGCTGCCCATCGACGAACTGGCCCGCATGGTGGTCGCGGTCACCGAGGGCACGGACATGCAGCTGCTGACCGACGACGCGGCGGGCGCGACCGCCCGTCCCGACGCGGGCCCCCGCGCCGTGGCGGCCCTCCTGCGGCACTTCTCGGTCCCCGCAGAGACGGTCGTCCCGGGACGCGACGGTTCCCGGTGACGGTCGGGTTCGACCCGATCCTCGTCCCCAGAGGTTCGAGCCGACCGGAGTGGCGATCCGAGAGCTGAGGGCACCCGGGACCCGCCGGCGCCCCGGCCGTGTCTGCGCTGACTCATGTGCGCGTCGAACGCTCGAGTGCCAATCTCTCCCCACATCAACGAGTTGGGGAGCATGGCGCGTGACACGAACGGACTTCCAGGGAAAGATCGGGGACGACTGGCGCGACTCGGAGCCGTGGTGGCCGCCGATGCCCGCCCCGCCGGAGGGTGCGCCCAACGTGGTGCTCATCGTGCTCGACGACGTCGGGTTCGCCCAGCTGGGCTGCTACGGGTCGGACATCGAGACGCCCTCCATCGACGCCGTCGCCGCCCAGGGGGTGCGACTGACCAACTTCCACACCACCGCGTTGTGCTCGCCGACGCGGGCCTGCCTGCTGACCGGGAGGAATCACCACCGCAGCGGCATGGGGCGGGTGGCCGACCTGGCCTCCGGCTTCCCGGGCTACTGGGGCCGGCCGCCCCGCGAGAACGGGTTCCTCTCGGAGATGTTGCGGACAACGGGCTACGCCACCTACGCGGTCGGGAAGTGGCATCTGAGCCCCGAGGGCGAGACCAACATGGCGAACTCGCGGTCCACGTGGCCTCTCGGGCGCGGCTTCGACCGTTGGTACGGCTTCCACGGCGGCGAGACGCACCAGTTCGTGCCCGCGCTGTACCACGACAATCACGCGGTGCGGCCGCCCCGGACAGTCGAGGAGGGCTACCACCTCAGCGCGGATCTGGCCGACCGGGCCATCGAGCACCTGGGCGACCTGCGCGCCGTCGACGACGAGCTGCCCTTCTTCCTGTACTTCGCGACCGGAGCCTGCCACTCTCCTCACCACGCGCCGGCCGAGTGGATCGAGCGCTACAAGGGCCGTTTTGCCAAGGGCTGGGATGTCTGGCGCGAGGAGACCTTCGCCCGGCAGCTCGCGACGGGCATCGTCCCCGAGGGCACCGTGCTCACGCCGCGCCCTCCCTGGGTCCCCGCCTGGGACAGCCTGGACGCGCGCGAACGCGCGCTCGCCGAGCGCTTCATGGAGTGCTTCGCCGCCTTCCTGTCGTACACCGACGAACAGATCGGACGCGTCCTCGCCTTCGTCGATGACCTGGGTGACGCCGACGACACGCTGGTGATCATCGTCTCGGACAACGGGGCCAGCTCCGAGGGGGGCAAGGAAGGGACCATCAACGAGGGTCGGCTCTCGAACTTCGAAGGCGCCGGCGTCGACGAGATGTACGACAGGCTCGACGAGATCGGTGGGCCCCTGAGCCACAACAATTACCCGTGGGGGTGGACGATGGCGGGGAACACCCCGTTCAAGCGCTGGAAGCGCGAGGTCCACGAGGGAGGCGTCGCCGACCCCTGCATCGTCCGCCTGCCGGCGGGCCGGCGGGCCGGCGGCAGCGGCGGCGTCCGCCGGCAGTACGCGCACGCGGTCGACATCGTGCCGACCGTGCTCGAACTGGTGGGCATCGCACCCCCGTCGGACATCGACGGTATCGCCCAGTCGCATTTCGATGGCACCAGCTTCGGCTACGTGCTCGGCGACGGAGGGGAGACGGCGCCTGGGCGGCACCTGACCCAGCACTTCGAGATGCTCGGTTCCCGTGCGATCTACCACGACGGGTGGAAGGCGGTGGCGTACCACCCGGTCGGCCCGATCTACGACGACGGACTCCGGTCCAACGCCCCCTGGGACGAGGACGTCTGGGAGCTCTACCACGTGGCCGAGGACGTCTCGGAGTCGCGTGACCGCGCCGCCGAGCTCCCCGACAAGGTTGCCGAGCTCGAGGCCCTGTGGTGGGAGGAGGCACGGCGCAACGACGTGCTCCCGCTCGACAACCGGGTGCTCGAGGTCATGGCGCACAAGCACGACCACCGGCGCGACCAGGAGACCTACCGCTACTTCCAGGGTGGCTCCCCGGTGCCCGAATGGGTCGCCGTCGACGTGCGCAATCGCTCCCACGCCATAGAGGTCACGGTCGAGATCCCCGACGGGGTCGTGCCCTCCGGGACCCTGCTGGCGCTCGGGTGCGCGCTCGGCGGCTGGTCGTTCCATGTCCTCGACGGTCGGCTGCGTTATCTGCACAACCTGCACGGCCAGCGCCTCTACGAGGTCGTCGCCGAGACGAGCCTCGACCCCGGCCGCCACCGGGTGGCCTTCCAGTTCGAAAAGGACGAGGGGCTCGGAGGCCAGGCCACGCTCGTCCAGGACGGCGTGGTCGTCGGGACCGGCGCGGTGAAGCGCTTCACCCCGGTGGCGTTCAACGAGGTGATGATCGGGCTGACGTGCGGTTACGAATGGGGGCCCGCAGTGGGCGGTGACTACGCAGCGCCGTTCGCCTTCAACGGCACCATCGTGCGGGCGGAGGTCACGGCGACCGGTCCGGTCGTGCGCGACCCGGTGGCGGAGGTGGCCGCCATTCTCGCCTCCCAGTGACGAGCACCTTCGCGGCGAAGGACGCGCCGACGATGCACCCGGCGGTTCAGAGGGGCCAGCGATAGTCCTCGGTGGGCTCGTAAATGATGCCCCGCTCCAGCAGGTCCTCTCTCTCCTCGCTCGAGTAGCCCACGCGCTCGAGGATGCGCCGGGTGTGCTCCCCCACCAGGGGTGGCGGGCCGTAGGGACCGGTCGGAGACTCGGAGAAGTCGACCAGCGTGCCGAACTGGCGCAGCTGTCCGAGGAGCGGGTGCGCGTACTCGGCCACCAGGCCGAGGCGCTCGTTGTCGGCGTCGTGGAGGACGGACTCTCCGTCGTTGGTGTCGACGGAGACCTCGGCGGCCACACCCGCGTCGGCGAGAGCATGGGACCAGGCCACTGCCGTCCGTGTCAGGAAGACAGGCTCGAGCGCCGGCTCGATCTCGGCCCGGGCGGCGACGCGGGCATCGATGCTGTCGTACCGCTCCAGGTCGGGGCGGCCCAGCAGGCGGCAGAGCAGCGGCCATTCGCCGGGGCCGAAGGCGGCAACCTGGATCCATCCCTCCCGTGTCTCGTACAGGCGACAGCAGGGCGAGACGCCGGTCTGGTTGCTGTCGAGGCCCGGACGGACCGGGCCGGGTTCCCCGTCGACGAGGAACACGTCGGAGCTGAACACGGCCGCGCCGTTCAGGAGCGACGTCCACAGGTCCTGGCCCTCGCCGGTACGACGCTGGTGGTACAGGGCGGCGAGCACGCCCACCACCGACACCATGGCGTTGGCCGTATCGGTCATACCGAATCGGAGATAGAGCGGCGGGTTGCCCGACGCCACCGGTCCCGCCTCGAACTCCAGGCCGCACGCCGCCTGGTAGAGCGGGTCGAGTCCCCCGAAGTCCGACAGTGGTCCCTCGGCGCCGTAGGCGTAGGTGTTGCAGTGCACGAGGTCGGGTTTGCGCTCCCTGAGCGCCTCGTAGTCGAGCCCCAGGCGCGCGGCGGTGCCCTTCGTCATGTTGTGGTGGACCACATCGGCCATGTCGACCAGGCGCATCACCACTTCGAGCCCGTCGGGATCCTTGACGTCGACGGCAATGTCGAGCTTGCCGCGCTGGCACCCGACGAACGGCATGCCGACCATCCGCATGCTGTCCCCGCGCACGGGCTCCACCTTGATGACCTCCGCGCCCAGATCCGCCAGCAGCATCGGCCCGTAGGGCCCGGCCAGGTACTGCCCGAGGTCGAGGACGACCACACCGGTCAAGGGGCCCACGAGATGTCCTCCACGATTCCGGCGCCCAGCAGGCGGTCGATCTCGGCCGCGTCGTATCCCGCTTCGGCCAGCACCTGGCGGCTGTGCGCACCAGCGGGGGGCTGGCCTCCTTGAATGGCCCCGGGCGTGCCCCGCAGGGCCGCCGGCACCCCGACCTGCGTCGTGGGCCCGAGCTCGGGGTCCTGCACGGTCGCGGCCATCCCGTTGGCCAGGAACTGAGGATGGGAGAAGACCTCCGCCATCGGCCTCACCGCCTCCGCGCCGAGGCCCGCCTCGTGGAACTCCCGGACGAGCTCGTCGCGGCGCCGCTGCCGGTACGCGGCCCGGAGCCGGGCCTCGTACGCCGCACGCAGGTCGGGATCGGCGTACAGGGCGCGCGGGTCCGCCGGGTCCAGGCCGAGGATGTCCTCGGGCGTGCGCGTGGCGGTGCGGCCGTTCATCGTGGCGGCGTGGATCCACTCACCGTCGGCGCACTCGAAGAGCGACCCCTGATGAATGCCGGGCGGATAGGTCTTCGCCATCACCGAGTGAAAACCGGCGGGTGCCCGTTCGTGCTCCTGCCAGATCTGTGTGGTGTAGGCGAGGACGCCCTGATACAGCGACGTCTGCACGTGCTGCCCGCGCCCGGTCGTCTCGCGCCGGATGAGGGCCGAGAGGACTCCTGCCGCCAAGAGGAAACAGGCGGCCATGCTCGGTGCGGGAAAGTGGAGGTAGGTGGGCCCGGGCCGCCAACCGGGCTGCTCGCTCTGCATGCCGGAGCGGGCCTGCACGGTGGCGTCCCAGCCGGGTCGATCGGCGAAGCGGTGTCCGGGGGGATAGGCCGGCACCGAGCAGAAGACCAAGCGGGGGAACCGCGCCGCGACCTCCGCGTACGAGAGCCCCAACCGCTCCATGGTGCCCGGGCTGAAGGTCTCCACCAGGACATCGGCGTCGCGGCAGAGCCGCAGGAACGCCTCCCGCCCCTCGTCTGCCTTGAGGTCGAGCACCAGCGACCTCCGGCTGCGATTCCAGACGTGATAGCCGGGCTGGCGTCGAAACGGGTCGCCGCCCGGCGGCTCGACCTTGACGACATCGGCACCGAGCTCGGCGAGCAGTTGGACGCCCACGGGTCCCGCCACGCCCCAACTCAGATCGAGGACCCGCACCCCCCGTAGGGGGCCCGACGGCTCGGTCACGCGCCGCGCACGGGCCGTGAGGTTGACGGCATCGGAGTCCTCTCGTCGGTTCTGACCGGTCTCAATGTAGCGAGGGTTCCGGGTTCCGGATCCTGTGGCACACTCCGCGAGGCTTGTTTTTGACCTCCGATCTGCAACAGGCGTAGAACTACCAGTGAGCTGGGAGGAGCGCGAGATGCCCGAGGAACATCAGCTGATCCAAGTGGCGTCGCACGTCACCAGCTTCGTGGGCCGGGTCGGGGTCGTCGGCCTGTGTTCGTGCGGTTGGCTCGGAGGCGAAGAGGGTGAGGACACCCGGCTGGCGGTGCTCAGGTTGAGCGAGGTCTGGGAGGCTCACGGCAGAGGCGAGGCGCCGCCGCGTCGGGCCAGTTGGCCTCTGCCGCCCGCGGCGTCCTGAAGGCGCCCAGCTCTGGTCCTCAGGCTTCGAGCCCCGGCTCCGGCGGCGCTTCGTGCAGGGTGGCCTCCCAGAGTCGTGCGGCGGCCCGGATGGCCATCAGCCTCGCGACGCCGGCGCCAACGCCGGTCGCGATCGCCCAACTCAGCGCATCGGCCCACGCGGCGCGACGGTCCGACTGGAGTGGCGGCTCCTCGCTGCGGAGGCGTCGCCATGCAGCATGGAGCATGCGCTGCGTCACGAGGCCGGCGAGTGCTCCCGACCCCAACGTGATCACCTTCCAGCTGTAGTTCTTGGCTGCGGCCACACAAGCTCATTACCCGCCGGCACGCTTCCCTGAACGCACCCAAGGGGACGGTGCCCCGCCGTTGCTCTCGACGCGCGTCCTCGAGAGTGGCGCCACGCCGCATCAGTGCATCTGGCCGGACGCCACCTCTCTCCCGAGGGGCAGCTTCAACAGGGCGTTCTCGACGACCTCACTGAGGGCGGGGTGGATCCAGAATTGGCCCCTGGCGAGGTCGGCGACTCGCTGGCCGTGTGCGACCGCCTGCACGAGCGGTGTGATGAGCAGCGAAGCGTCGTGGCCGAGAATGTGTGCACCCAGAAGGGTCCCCGTCGCAGGATCGGCATAGAGCCTGCACATGCCGCCCTCGTCCTGCAGCGCCCACCCGAAGGCGGTGTCGCGGTACTCCTGCGTCGCCTCCACGTACGGCCGGCCCTCCAGATCCTGTGCCCGCGCCCCGACCGAGGCAATCTGCGGATCGCTGAACACGGCTGACGGTACCCACTCGTGGGGCAGAGGACGGAGATCGTCGGCGTTGGTCATGTTGTGGGCAACAGTCCGGGCTTCGGCGTTGGCCACGTGCTTGAGCTCGTAGGGCGAACTCACATCGCCGAGGGCCCAGACACCGGGAGCGGCTCGCCCGAACTCGTCGACGACGATGTGCCCGTCGTCACGAATGGGAACGCCCGCCACCGGCAGCCCGAGGCCCTCGGTATTGGGTTGGCGCCCCGCCGCGACCAAGAGCGTCTCGCCAGCGATCCGCCGCCCGTCCTCGAGGATCAGCACGACTCCCCGGCCGTCGGCCTCAACGACCGAGACGGAGGCACTGAGATGGACCTGCCACCGGGTGGCCACCTGGGCGGTGAAGCGCCGCGCGATCTCTGGGTCGTGCGACTCCAGCAATGTGGACGCAATCGTCACGACGGTGATGTCGACCCCAAGACTCGAGAACACGTGCGCGAACTCGGCGGCGACGGATCCGCCGCCGAGGATCACCATGCTGGCGGGTAATTCGTCCATCCACATGATGGTGTCCGAAGTGTGGAAGTCGACCCCCGAACTGCGCACGACGGCCGGGATCGATGGCCTGCCGCCCGTCGCGATGACGATCTGGTCGGCCTCGACACGGACGTGGTCGTCGATGACCAGCTCGTGGGGGCCGACGAACCGAGCATGCCCCTCGAAGAGCGTCACGTCCGTCGACTCGAGACGACCCCTTCGTCCCTCGCTGGACGTCGCCCTGATGCGCATCAGGACCCGGTTCCGGATGGCCGTCCAGTCGACCGCCTCGATTTCGGCTCGGATCCCGAACGTAGGCGCTCGCCGCACGCTCATCGCCACATCCGCCGTGTGGACGAACATTTTGCTCGGGATACAGCCGCGATTGACGCACGTCCCCCCGAAGGCCCCCGACTCGATGAGAGCCGCCTTGCGGCCGGCGAGGTGCTCCGGAATGACGACGCCACCGGATCCGGATCCGATGACGGCCAGATCGAACCTCTCCCCCTCCTGCGAAGCCCGCACAGGTGGTCGGCGCTATGTCCCTGGGTGCGACGCCGCCTCTGAGTGCGACGCCGCCCGCCGGAGCTGCAGAATGCGGGCAACGGCCACAATGATGACGACCAACGCGCCCCCTCCTGCCGCAATCAGGAGCACGACTGCCGTCGGCGCCGTGCCATGCAGCCACAGGAAGTTGACGGACGAGCGTTGTGTGTTCTGGGCGATGAACACAATGAGCAACACGAGGACGCCGGCGGCGACCACCACTCCGGTCCAGCTCGCACTGAGGCGCGTCCGAAGCCCGGCCTGAGGTTTTTGATCCTGCTTCTCATCCGCGGCGTTCGACATCGGTAGTTGCATTTACCCGGGTAGCACCCGGCCGAAACGGGCCAACGTGCGGCACTGCCGTCGTCTCTATCGCCCGAGGACGGTCTGCAGATCTCTGACGTGCTCCTGCGTCTGCTCGAGCAGAGGGCGCAGGGCCTCGGCGACGTCGGCCAGTCCGAGATCCATGGCCTGGGCGAACCGCTCGCGGTAGCGCTCCAGTTGCGATTCCTCGAGTCGAAGATCCGCAGCCAGCGCATCGCGGCCGCTGGCCTGCTCCACCGGTGGCACGGTGGTGGCGGGATTCCCACCGAGAAAAGCAATCTGCTCAGCCAGGATCTGCGCGTGATTGAGCTCCTGCGTGAGATGCACCTTCAGCTCGTCGATCGTGCTCAAGAACTCGGCTCCCGTCACCGTCGCGATGTGACTGATGTATTGGACAATGGACTGATATTCGCTCTGCAGATCCTCGTTGAGGGCTTCCCTCAGGCTCTCCATGTCCATTTCGACGCTCCATTCTCGCTTGGCCACCGTTCGGCCGACGTCAGGAGTGTGCCCATTTGCGGCTCGAGGAAACCGGCGCTGCGCACAGCTGACCGTCTCCGTGGCTGTTCTCGGTGCTGTCGGTTCCTGGTGCTGTCGGTTCCTGGTGCCGTCGACGAGTCCTCGTCAGGTCAACGGCGGAGGTGTGCCCTGCGCGCTGGCCGCCAGGGCGGGATCCCAGTCACACACCAGGCAGGCGTGGGCGACGACCGCGCGGCCGAACTCCAATGCCGTCGCATGGGGATCAGCGCTGCCCACCGCATCATCCCATTCCAAGATGAACTCTCCCAGCGCTTCATTCCACCCACCCGCCGCCGGTGCGAGGTCCCCGCTGGCAAACCCGTCCGGTGCCGGCGCGGCAAACCCGTAGAAAGCCGGCGCGGGATGGCGGGCATCGCCGGCCCACCAGCCAATCTCAATCTGCTGGGCGCCGGCGGCATTGCGCATGATGTAGCCCTGAGAAGGCGGCTCGACCTGGCGACCCGAGTACAGGCTCACGGCCAGGTCGAACGTGCCCCACCACGCGTTGACCGGAGAGCTCCGTCCCCGGTAGGGCGCGCGGAGGTCCGCCAGCACCAGGGCGGCACGGGTCGCCGCGGCGAAGTAGGTCGCCACCGCGCCGGGCTCGTAGGTCCGGTGCTCCTCGTCCTCATTGAGGGGCGCGCTCCACGACACCTCCTGCGGATTCGGGTTGATCTCCACCGGCCCACCCAGTCGACCCATTCCGGCCAGGACGTCCCGGCTGACCTCGCCCACCGACCGGCTCGGGGTGAGCGGAACCCGCTCGGTCCGGCCGTCACTGTGCTCCATCACGGTCTCATGGCGATGGAGGTCCAGCGCGACCACCAGCGCGCCGGAACCGTCCGGAGCCGGCAGCGGCATGGTTTCCCAGCCGCGAGCGGTCAGGCGCAAGGCGGCATGCTGGAGCTGCGGTTCGGGAGGAGCCAGGGCGACGGCCAGCTTTCCCAGGAGCTGGGAGTGGGCGTGCAGCGTGTCGCAGGTGGCGGCCCACGCGTCGTACGGGACCAGCGCCTCCCAACCGGTCGACGTCATGGTGCTGAACCTACTCCACGACCCCTGCGAGACCCAAGGGCGAGGGGCGTGTCATCGGCCGCCCTCTGGGCTAGGGAGACCCCGGGGTCGCGAGCGAGGCATCCCGGATCACCCTCACTCCTCGAAGAACGCCAAGAGGTCTGCGTTGATGGTCGTCGCCTCCGTCGTCGGCATGCCGTGGGGGAAGCCCTTGTAGGTGATCAATCTTCCGTTCTTCAGGAGCTTGGCCGACAACGGCCCGGAGTCGGCGTACGGAACGATCTGGTCGTCATCTCCGTGCATCACGAGGGCCGGAACCGTGATCGTCTTCAGGTCTTCGGTGAAATCCGTCTGCGAAAAGGCGACGACGCCGTCGTAGTGCGCTTTCGCCCCGCCCATCATGCCCTGGCGCCACCAGTTCTGGACGATCCCCTCGGAGGGCTTCGCTCCCGGGCGGTTGAAGCCGTAGAACGGCCCTTCGGGGAGGTCGCGATAGAACTGGGCCCGGTTCGTCGCGACCTGCTCCTGCAATCCGTCGAAGACCTCTTTCGGCAGCCCACCGGGATTGGCGGCGGTCTTCAGCATCAGGGGCGGCACCGAGCTGATGAGCACCGCCTTGGCCACTCGGCTCTCACCATGGCGCGCCAGATAGTGCACCACCTCTCCGCCGCCGGTCGAGTGACCGACATGGATCGCCTCGTGGAGATTGAGATGCGCCGTCACGGCCGCCAGGTCGTCGGCATAGTGGTCCATGTCGTGGCCGTCGCCGGTCTGCGTGGATCGCCCGTGGCCCCGTCGATCGTGGGCGATGACGCGGTAGCCGTGCAGGAGGAAGAACAGCATTTGCGTGTCCCAGTCGTCAGCCGACAAGGGCCATCCGTGACTGAAGACGATGGGTTGTCCCTCTCCCCAGTCCTTGAAGAAGATCTCGGTACCGTCCTCAGTGGTGATCACACCCATTTTCGGGACTCTCTTTCTCGGAATGACCGCCGATCGCCGTGCACGGGCGAGCCGTCCGCACTCGCCCCACCCCACAAATTGCCAGCGCAGACTTTTCTCTGCCTGCACAGTTCTGGTCTCAGAGTGAACCGAAATCCATCGGCGCGAGCGCCGGGACCTGCACCCCCTTGACAGCCCAACCTCCACAGTGAAGCCTGGTGAAGCCCATCCGTGGATGCTCTCGTCACGTGCGCGGGTCAGGGTCCCCGGTCGGGTCGGGTCCGAGAAGAGGGCCGGCAGGGATGGGAGGTCGGACGTATGGCCCTGCTGTTGGATACACGCGACGTTGCTCCTGAGGCACGGCGCGATGCGGTGCGCGACGCGTACGCCCTCGCCGAACTCCCGCGCCAGGTCAACCTGCTGAGCCAGGAGGCCGTCGACGCCACCCGAATCGAAGGCTGGATGTTCGGCAGCCTGAAACTACTCTTCACCCCCGAGAGTCCTGGCCTCAGCGTCATACGCGACAGTCCGTCGGGATTGGATCCGATGATCGCTCTGTGCATTCAGGACCGCGGCACCGGACGATCCACAGAGGAGCACCGACAACAGCTGCTGATGCCGGGAGAGCTCCTCATGGTCGACCCCACGGCTCGGAACGAATTCGCGGTCAGCGGGGCCACCATCGCCATTGAGGTTCCCTTCGACGAGATCGGCGTGACGGTCGAGGTCGCCCGGAAAGCGAGCACACGCCTGGCCGCCAGTCCGCTCTTTCCACTGGTGAGTCATCACCTCCTCTCGCTGCGCGCGGATGCAGACCAGATCGCGCTGAGTGCCGAAGCACCGGACGTTGGCCTCGCAACAATTCAGCTCGTCAGAGCGCTCATCATGTCCGCCGCCCTCGACGAACGATCTGCCCGTTCTCCGCTGGCCGACGCAATCGCCCCGAGGATCTTCGCCTATGTCCGTCGACACCTGACCGAAGCCGATCTGACGCCCGTCACGATCGCCCGAGCACACAACATTTCAGTGCGGCATCTCTACAAGCTGTGCGATGCCGCGGACGTCCGACTGGTGGAGTGGATCATCGCGGAGCGCCTCGAGGGCGCTCGCAGAGAACTCATGACACCCGGTGGGGCTTCCAGCACCGTCGCTCACGTCTCCCGCAAGTGGGGATTCAAGGACCCCAGCCACTTCAGCACCAGGTTCCGAAATGCCTACGGGATGTCACCGAGGGAACTCCAACGGCGGTGGCGGAATCAGCGAGGGGATCAGCAACGAAGGCGCCCATCCGGCGGGCTCTGACGGCCTTCGGATTCCTCCTGGGACCGACATCGTGCACGCACGGAAAGGCGCGCCCTGGCAGACTTCCCGAATGACCCTGGCCCATTCGGGAAGGCGCGGCGGCCGACCGTGAGCGCACCGAACGACTCGTGGTTACCGTCGCCCGACGAACCGCTCTTCATTCTCGCCATGGACCAGCGCGCCTCCTTTGCCGAGGAGGTCTTCGGCGTCACCGGACCGCCCTCCGAGGCGGACCTGGTGAGGATGCGCCAGGCGAAGACGCTCGTCTACGAGGGACTGCGTCACTTTGCGGGAGGCGTGCGGTCCGGCCGTGAGGGTGTCCTCGTCGATGAAGAACTCGGCACCGGCGTGTTGCACTCGGCCAAATCTGACGGGCTGGTCGTCCTGCTGCCGATAGAGAAGAGCGGTCTGAAAGAGTTCGAACTGGAGTACGGGGACCGCTTCGCCGAGCACATTGAGAAATTCGATCCGGACTTCTTCAAAGCCCTCGTCCGCTACAACCCTCTCGACGATGCGGCGCTGCGCCGAACCCAGGTGACACGCCTGGCCACGGTGTCCGAATGGGCGGAGCGCGCGGAGCGGCGCTGGCTCATTGAGCTCCTCGTGTTGCCGACGCCGGAACAATTGGCCACCTACGGCGACCAGGAGGGGTTCGACCGGGCCGCCCGGCCGGGATTGACGGCGGAGGCGATCGCGCAGTTCCAAGCGGGTGGGGTTCACCCCGACATCTGGAAGTTGGAGGGCTACGAGACGCCCGCTGCGGCGGACGTGGTGCTGGCGGCGGTCGCCAACGACACAGAGCATCCGGCCCACTGCATTGTGCTGGGACGAAACGCCCCGATTGATCGGGTCGAGCACTGGCTGACGGTGGCCGCTCACCGACATTTCGTCGGATTCGCCGTCGGCCGGACCATCTGGGAGGAGCCGCTCCGCCAGTACCTGCGCGGGACCATTTCCGGAGACCAGGTGATCGAGCGGGTTGCCGACAACTATTCCACGTTGGTCGACACCTACACCCGGGCCACGCTCGACCGCTGAGCTCGCCCGAACCCGCATGCTGTGATGCTCCCGGGCATCAATCGCCGAGGTCGGTGAGGGCCTGGTCCGGATGCGGCGGCGTGTGGACGAAGGCGGCCAGCAGGGCCGCGGCAAAGCAGGCCCCCGAACCGACGAGCAACGCGACCCTTGGGCCTCCGGCCGCGATGAGCCACCCGGTGAGGATGCTGCCGATGGGCGTGGTGCCGAGGTAGACGAAGACCCACAGCGCCATGATCCGGCCCCGAAAGGCGCTGGAGCTGTGGAGCTGGAGAGTGGTCGAGCACAGGGTGACGAAACAGAACGCCGTCGCGCCCATGACGAGCAGCGTGACGCAGGCGACGGCGACGTTCGGTGCTGCGGCCGTGGCGGCGGAGGTGATGCCGAAACCAAGGGCGGCGAAGAGCAGGTAAGGACGTCTCGGATGGTGGACCAACCCGACCGCCAGGGAGCCCAGAACCGCTCCGACGCTGAGCATGGTGGTGAGCAGCCCGTACGTGCCGCCGGTGCCATGGAACGTGTCCTTGGCGAACACGGGCAGCACCACGGCGAAGTTGAAGGCCAGGAGGCCGACGACCGACATCATGAGAAGAGGGAGCCAGAGCTGCTGGCGCCCGGCGGCGTAGCGCAGTCCCTCCTTGACGCCTTGGCGTCCCGGCGGAGCGGGTCCGCCCGCGTTGCGCGGCCGGATGACGAGGAGGGCGCCGATCACGGCCAGGTAGGACAGTGCATTCAACCCGAAACAGATCGTCGTGCCCACGGTCAGGATCAGAACGCCGGCCAGCGCCGGGCCGACGACGCGGGCGCTGTTGACCACGACCCCGTTGAGGCTTACTGCGCTCGCCAGGTCGTCGGGCGGGACCAGGCGGCTCACCAGGGCCTGACGGGCAGGCGAGTCGGCGATCTGGACGACTCCCCCCGCCACGCCGATGGCGACGAGCGCCGGCACGCTCGCCTCGCCCGCCGCAGCGAGCGCCCACAACAGCGCCGCAAGCAGGCAGTAGAGCGTCTGGGTGACCACGAGCAGCTTGCGCAGGTCGACCCGATCGGCCACCGCCCCACCCCAGGGTCCGAACAGCAGGGACGGGATGCCCCCGGCCGCGAGCACCAGACCAAGATCGCCGGGTGAGCCCGTGCGCTCGAGCACGAGCCAGCCGATGGCCGTCTGCTGCAGGAAGCTGCCGCTGGCCGAGACCACCTGCCCCCCGAAGTACAGGCGGAAGGGCCGCGACCGCAAGGCACGAAAGGAACTCCCCGCTTTGACCGTCGTCGCCGTCCCGGACCCCGGCACGGGTCCCGCCTCGGGCATGGCAGTCAGCGCATCACGATCCATCGCGCACCGGCGGCAAGGGTAGTGGGGTCATCGGCCGCACTCGGGAGCACGGCCCCGTCGCCGTCAGCCGTCGCCGGCACCGCGACGGCCTCGTCGCCGTCACCCGAGGCGCGGCACCGCGACCGAATGCCGCGAATCCGTCCACCCCTACCATGACGACATGCCAGAAACGATGCAGTTCTCGTTCGACCCACGTTGCCCCTGGTGCTACCAGACCTCGCGCTGGGCTCTGCGGCTTCAGGAATTGGAACGGCTCGAGCTGCAGTGGGGCGTGTTCAGCCTTGAGTTGCACAACTTCGACGGTGACCACGACGCCTTCGATCCCGGCCGTTCGAAGTCGGCTCCCGCATTGCGCACGAGTGTGCTGGTGCGAGAGACCGAGGGCCATCGGGCCTGTGGCAGCTTCTACGCGGCGATCGGTCGACGGTACTTCTACGACCTCGAGGATCTGTCACTCCCCGCCACCATCCGCGGCGCCCTCGGCGACGTCGGCCTCGATCCCGACCTCTTCGAGCAGGCCGTGGGCGACGACGCCGTGTGGCAGACCGTTCGGACTGAGCACGAGACGTTGGTGGAGGAGTCGGGGGCGTTCGGAGTACCGACCCTCCGCCTCGATGGCGGTCGGGGTCCCTCCATGTTCGGCCCCGTCATTAGGGATGTGCCTTCCGACGCCGACGCGATCGACTTGCTCACTCACACCGTGTGGCTGATGCGAAGTGCGAACTTCTACGAGCTCAAGAGCGGTCGGCCCCAATTGCCCGATCTCCCCTACATCACCAGGGCTCTCGCCGAGCGCGCCGGGGCTTCGGCATCTGCCCGCAGCTGAGACCCGCTCCGTCGGGCAAGTGTCCGCTCCTCGGCGGACAGACGTCAGGGTCCGGTCTCGAACACCTGGCCGAGGATGTCGTGCGGGGCGGGCGAACCGTCGATGACCCGGTTCACCCGCCTGGTCAGCCGCCATCCGGCAGGTGTCCGACGGCACTCCCAACGGTTGGCCGACACGCGCCAGACCCGGTGTTCGTCCTCGCCGTGGAGGAACACCTGCGAGTACGTGATGACGACCGCGGTGTCACCCTCGATCGTGACGACCGGCGCGCTCTGCACGTGGGCGCAGCCCTGACGGATCAATGCTTGCTGTCCGTCGCTCTCGACCATGGCCGACACGCCGGCCGGACCCTCGAGACGGGAGAGGTCCGACTCGAGGACCCCGTGTTCGTCGAAGAGTGCAGCGGCGTCGCCGCTCCGCCCGGTGTCGACGGCCGGGCCCCAGCTGCAGACGAGGCGCAGGAGCGCCACGTGATCCTCGAGATGCCGGAGCCTCGCCTCGAGATCCTCCAGCTTCGCCGACAGCGCGACGGCGTCCTGCACACTCATGGCTCGCTCCGTCCGTTTGCTCAGTCCAAGTGTGGCGCCAACGTGCCGTTGGCGTCGAGGAGGTGGTGGCGCGCTTCGTGTACGGCGTAGCTCGCCAGCCCGGCCACCGTGAACTCGAAGACGCCGTCTGTTCCTCCATCACGGATCATCGTGCGCGACCAGTCGTCGGGTTGCAGGCTCTCGAGGATGTCAGCCAATCGCCGCGCCTGCGTCTCGAGGTCCTCCGCGAGCCGGTCGGCCTCGAGCTGGTTGTAGCCCGCCCACGCCGCTTCATCGGGATTGAATTGCGGGAACACGGGACTCTCCTCGCGCACCATGAGGAGGATCCGGTCGCCATACACACGCTGGATGTCACGCACGTGGGCGCCGTACTGCAAGGGAGAGAAGATGCCCGGTCCCGGGATCGTCCGGAGAGACCGTTCGTCCGCAAGCGTCAAGAAGTCACGCCAGGCTGCGGCCGCCTCGAGCAGCGCGTCACCCAGCTGAGCGTGGTCGATGGAGGACGCGTCCTCTCCGCACTGGGGGCATCGCTCCGTCTGGGCGCGGGCCCACTGCCAACCCTCACCACGCTCGCGGCGGTAGTCGTCGAGCGTCTTGTGGGGCGGCGTCTCGGTCGAGCGGTCGTTCGGCGTCGAGCTCATCGCCCCCAGTATTCCCTTCGTGGTACCCCGTGCGCTGACGCCCCCGCAGGTATGCGTGCGTTTCGCTCACCGCTGGGCCACGAGATGCCGCAACCGGCGGGTGTACGCGTCGGCCGAATCGGGCGAATGACGCCGGGCGTCGGGATGCGTCCAGACCAAGGCCGTTGCATAGTTGGCATAGATCTCCCAGTAGGCGACGTCACCAAGGTCCGCCCCCGAAGCTCGGCCGTACTCGTCAAGGAACGTCAGGCGTTCTCGGGCCTTCTCGTCCGCGGTGGTACCCGTTCGGTGACGCCACTTGATGGCACAGTGGAAGGCAATGTCCCAGAGTCGGTCGGTGATCATCGCTCGTTCCCAATCGACGACGGCCGCGACTTCCGTCCCCCGGTAGAGGAAGTTCGACAGGGTGGTATCCCCGTGGTTCAGAACAGGGTTGTCGATGGGCGGAGCCGCTTCGAGCAACCACTGGCATACCTCCTCGAAGAGCACCTGGTCGGCGGTAGGGAGATACGCGCCGGACCGCTCGAGCGGGACGAGGATCCGTTCCTTCAGGTCCTCCGTGCCGAACATCGGACAGAACCGGTCGATGGCCAGCTCCCTCCAATCCACGTCGTGGATGCTCGCCAACGTACGCACGAAGGAAGCCGCCCGAGCCGAGCTCAACGGATCGTCGAGTGGAAGCAGGCGCGGCGGGGTGTGTGCGGGCACGAACTCGCCCACCCAGAACTCCCGCCCGATGACGTCTCGGTCTGTCTCGAGCCAGTAGACCTCGGGCACCGGTACCGCTGTCTGAGCGAGCGCCTCGTACATGTGGAATTGGAAGCTCATGTCGTAGGGCGCGGCGATCCCGACGATCGGATCCACCCGCAGGAGATAGCGCAGCTCTTGTCCATCCGTCGTCCCGACGTCGACCTGGAACGTCAGGTTCGATTGACCGCTCTCCATCCGGGCGAGGCGGAGCTCAACCACCTGTGGTCCATCAGGCCGCCGTCCCAGCCAGGTGGCGAACCGGCCTTCCAGCTGGTCCAGGTCGAAGTCGGTCATCGCCCGCCTCCCAACTCGTCCCCGTGCCTCGTCAACAGCACCCCATAGCCCTCCTCTCCGGCGTGGACCATCTCCACGAGATATTCCGTCATCTGGTCCAGACTGAGCACGGGATGCTCAGCGGCGGTCACTTCTCCCTCCACGAGGTCGAGTGCCACGAACTCCGGATCGACGGGCGACGGAAGATGGGCCCGGCCCAGATCGCGGCTGGCGGCGACGCGGGTGAGTCGAACGCGCTCCACGGACCCGTCGGCCATGGTGAGGACGAAGCAGGTCGTCCCGCGCTCCGTGCTTCCGCCCACTCTCTCGGTCCGCCACGACCGGATCGGCAATGGTGGCTCCGCCAAGTTCCTGGCGCTGATGCCCCCTCCTGCCACTTTGTCCTCTCCATCGCCGGAACCGTCACACGCCATGGGTCGCAGCCAGGCATGGAGGACGTGGCTCTCGAACTGGATCGCCATCCAAAAACCGAGGTCGACGCCGCGCCCGCGACCATCAAGAGTCGGACCGCGCACACCCCAGGACCGATCTCGCGAGCCCCAAAGTTCCGAACGGGTCGCCGCGGCTGCGTCGATCTCTATCGGCCCGCCATAGCGCCCCGACTGCTGCATGTGCTGTTGATGGATCGCGACGAGCCCCTCCTCGGTGCGGAACGAAACCAAAGGATGCAACACAGGGACCGTGGTGGCCCAGAAGCGCAGGTCGAAGGTGAGGCCAGACGGGTTCTCGCCAAGAACGAGTTGCCACTCACGCAACGGCACGACCACGTGGATGTCGAGGGGGCCGATGGAGAGCCGTTCCCGGTCGTGATGAAGGACGCGTGCCAACCGCAGGGTCCGTCTCCATTGGCCATCGACGAACTCCACGTACCCTTGCATGACGTTTGCGTTCGGAAACGATCCGATGCCGAGGCTCAACGACGGTCCGGGGCGTCCGTGCGCGTTGAAAAACACACGCTCTTGGAAACGGGGGTCACCGTCCGCCACGTGATCGACCGTGTCACCGGTCTGGTGAATCAGGTACTCGTCGAATGCTGTGTACATGTCAGTCGCGCCTCGTCTGCCACGGAGATGACGAATCTTCCACCAGCGGTGATCCCACGGATAGCGTCTCCACGTACCTCTTGCCGTTCTCGCCCTCAACGGCGACCACGTTCCCGCACAACGACGGAGACGCCTTCCGGTAACCGCACCTCATTTTGCCAGGCTCCATCATCGCCGAAACGAATCCCGAGCCCTGAAGGTCCGTCCGGCAACCTTGGAAGATCAGAACCGTCGGAGGGTCTCGGGGAACGGGGTGAGTTCGATGACCTCGGACTCACCCCGTTCCTTTACTGAGAGGTATCGGCCGCAGCGACCGGACGACCCGTGGTCACCCGTCACCGCGCAGCTCTTCGGGTGTGGCGATCACATGGAGGAGGGTTTCGGATCGGAGCACGGTCAGAGTCAGCGGTTGGCCGATGGCCTCGCCGAGCATGAGGCGCTGCAAGGCCTGGGCGTTCGTCACGGGCTCGCCATTGGCAGTGACCAAGAGATCGTGGCGTCGCAGCCCAGCCTTGGCGGCAGGTCCTTCCGACACGACCTCTTCAATGCGCATTCCCGTCTTTTGGTTGAACCGAAGGGACACAGGCGGCGGCAATGGAGCGGGCGTCCCCGCCAGGCCCAGGTAGGCGCGGCGGACGCGACCTTCTGCCATAAGCGTGGCCACGATCTGCCGGGTAATCGCATTGATCGGGATAGCCAGGCCGACGCCGACCCCAGCGACCGCCGTATTGATTCCGACCACCTCACCCGAGGCGACAACGAGTGCCCCGCCGGAGTTGCCGGGATTGAGTGCGGCGTCCGTCTGAATGACGTCGTCGACGATGCGCATGGTCTCCCCCGCTCGGGTCGGCAGAGACCGACCCAAGGCACTCACGACGCCGGCGGTGACGGAGCCGGCCAGTCCGAGGGGGTTGCCGACGGCAACCACCAGTTGTCCCACCTTGAGATCCGAGGCCTCACCCAACTTCGCCGGAGCAGGGGTAAGGCCGTCGGCCCGGACCACCGCGAGGTCGGACAAGGGGTCAGAGCCGACGACCCGGAACGGAACGGTGGTGCCGTCGGCAAACGCCGCCTGTCCGGCTTCGGCCCTCCCCACCACGTGCGCATTGGTCAGGAGGAAGCCGTCATTGGTGAACACGACCGCCGAACCGGCGCCGGATGCGATCCTCCCGTCACGGCCTCGCCGGGTCACCTGCAATGCCGCTACCCGAGGCGTCATGTGTTCGGCGACCGAGACGACAACCTGGGAGTACACGTCCAGCGGCGGTCGTTCAGCATCGACTGAACGGCTGAGGGTATCGGCCATGGGAACTCCTTATTACAGAATTACTCGATTACTTATACCGGGATTCTCGAGGCACGACGACGCGAGGCGTCCAGCGTCACCCGACCACGCAAAATGGGGATTGCTGGCCATCGGAATCGCAGTTCGAAGACCGGGCTCTTCCCGACCAAGGATCGAGAGGTCGAGGCTGCGCTGGTCACTGAGCAGGTGGTCCGCCCTGGAGTCCGATCCCATGAGGTGCTACAGAGAGCGGATCGGCCGGTGCCGCCCTTCGGAGCTCGCTATCGACAGGCAATCCGTACACGGGAGAGGTGGGCCCGGGGTCGTTTCCCGCTCTCCGGCTTGAGATTCGCAGTCTGGTCTCCGGACGCCAGCTCGGCGAGCCGACCACCTTTCAATACCAAGCCGGCGACGACCGCTCCGACCGCGAACACCAGGGCGGACCACAAGAACGCAGTTGTATAGCTGTGGAGAAGGGCTGCCTGGATATTGGCCGGCGTCGGGGCCTTGCCAACAAGGAAAGCCGTCGCTGCACTTGCGGCCAGCGTGTTGAGGAGCGACGTGCCGATGGAGCCCCCCACTTGCTGCGCCGTATTCAGGGTGGCGGAGCCCACTCCGGCGTCCTTGGGTGCCAGACCGAGAGTGCCGGTGCTGAATGCCGGGGCGACGCTCAGTCCGGACCCGATTCCCAACACGAGCAGATACGGCAGCACGTCAGTGACATATGACGAATGCAATCCGACCAGGTGGAGCCCGAACATGGCAGCCGCAGACACCAGCAAGCCGATCGGCACGATCGGTTTCGGGCCGAAGCGAGGCAACAGGAAGCGATTGGACACCTGGGCCGTCGCAGCCAAGGCGGCTATCAGGGGGAGAAATGCCAAACCGGTCTTCACCGGACTGTATCCAAGAGTGGACTGCAGGTAATAGGTCAAGAACAAGAAGACACCGAAGACTCCGACACTGGCAAACAACATCACCAACAATGACCCTCCCCGGGTCCGATTGAGCACCACCCGCGGCGGGAGCAGCGGATGCTTCGCCCTCGTCTCGAAGAACGCGAACGAAGTCAGCAGGACGACACCAGCGACAAGAAACCCGACCGTGACGGGATTGCTCCATGCCGTCGTTTCTGCGTGCGAAAAACCGAACACGAGGGAAAACAGTCCGCTTGCCACCAGGAACAGACCTGGAAGGTCCAACGGATCGTGATCAGCACCGTCGTCCCGTTCCAACCAGAGCACTGCGCCGGCGATCGCGCAGATGGCGAACACCACATTGACGAAAAGCGTCCAACGCCACGAAACGTAGGAGGTCAGGATGCCACCGAGAAGCAGTCCCAGAGCCCCGCCTGCGCCAGCGATCGCTCCGTAAATCCCGAATGCCTTCCCGCGCTCATCCGGATCAGTGAAGGTGGTTGTCAGGAGAGCCAGAACCGAAGGGGCAAGAAGAGCTCCGAAAGCACCTTGGACCGTCCGGGCGACCACCAGCATCGCAAAGTTGACCGACGCGCCGCCGAGGGCCGAGGCCAGGGTGAAGCCGACGAGTCCAGTAATCAACGCTCGCTTGCGCCCAACCATGTCGCCGACTCGGCCGCCGAGGAGCAGCAAACTGCCAAAGGCAAGTGAGTACGCCGTGACGATCCACTGACGATCGGCGTTGGAGAAGTGCAGATCGTGCTGCGCGGTAGGGAGGGCGATGTTGACGATCGTGCTGTCCAGAACCACCATGAATTGAGCCAAGCCAAGGACACCGAGTATCCACCAGCGACGGCCGTAGTTGGCGGAAGCGACGGAGCCACCTTCGCCCGCATGCTCCAACGTCATCAATGTGGTCATGGGTTCTCCGCGGCGACGCGACGGGCCGGCCCCCGGATTCTTGCCTGCTCCGGGAAGCCGCGCTCAATGGGAGCGAGCTGCGATTCCAGCATGTGCGCGGACAAATGGCGTCGCATCTAGGAAATCCCTAGCTACCGACGACTCCGGTTGTTGACCTGCGAGAACACGGCCGCTGCAAGGGGCCGAATCTGCGCGCAGACGCCAGGCACCCGCGCCTGCGGTCGCGCCCGACCGGTGGATGCTCCCGAGATGGCCTTCCTGGATTCCCGTCCGAAGCCCCGACCTCGGTGCGGGCAGGGTGATGGATGTCTACCGTCCGCTGCTCCCAGGGCTGGACTTCCCCCCGACGCTGTAGGAGACGGCACCCGTGCCAGCCAGCTCACCTCCATGCACGATGAGGTACTCGTCCCGAATGGGTGACCCACCGAAGTACGCCTCGAGGATCTCCCGGGTCCCAGCCGCATAGCGGGCTTGAGCGGACAGGGACGTACCCGACGTGTGGGGGGTCATGGCGTTGTACGGCATCTCTCGCCAGGGGTGGTCAGCCGGCGGCGGCTGCGGGTACCACACATCCCCGGCATATCCGGCCAGCTGCCCGGACTCAAGGGCACGCACCACGGCGTCCCGGTCCATGATCGCCCCACGAGCCGTGTTCACGATGTACGAGCCCCGCTTCATGTGGCCCAAGAGCTCGTCGTTGAAGAGTTGGTAGGTCTCGGGAACCAGCGGGCTGTGGATCGACAGTACATCGACGCTGGTGGCCAGGGATCGGGCGTCGGGGTGAAACGTGAGGCCGAGCTCCTTCTCGATTTCTGCCGGCAACTGGCGCTTGTCGCTGTAGTGCAGTTGCACGTCGAACGGAGCCAAGCGTCGGAGCACCGCCAACCCGATTCGACCAGCTGCAAGCACTCCGACGTTCATCCCCTCAAGGTCGTAGGAGCGCGTGACGCAGTCAGCGATGTTCCAGCCGCCATTCACCACCCATTCGTGGGAAGGGAGGAAGTTGCGGACGAGCGAGAGGATTTGCATCACAGCGTGTTCGGACACGCTGATGCTGTTGCACCAGGTCACCTCGGCCACCGTGATCCGTTTCGCGATCGCCGCGTTGAGGTCAACGTGATCCGATCCGATTCCTGCAGTGATGGCGAGCTTCAGATTCGGCGCCTTCGCGATCCGCTCCTCAGTCAGGTAGGCAGGCCAGAACGGTTGAGAGATCACGACGTCGGCGTCGACCAACTCCTTCTCGAAGGTGGAGTCCTTTCCCTCCTTGTCCGACGTGACCACCAGAGAGTGGCCGGCGCCTTCGAGGTACTTTCGAAGTCCGAGCTCTCCTGATACACAACCGAGGAGCTCTCCGGGCGTGAAGTCAATGGACGAAGGGCTCGGGAACGTCGTGCCATCGGGGTAGTGATTCAGCACGGGAATGTCATCTCGCGCGTACGTGGGCGGGTAGCCATTCACGGGGTCGGGATACAGCACACACAGGATCTTGGCCATTTTGCTCTCCTCTTCTCGTGTTCCTTTTTGGTTTCGCTGGTCTGACTCGACTGGCACTTCGTGAATCAGTGAAGACCGCGTCACTCACCAGACCTTCATACCCCCATCAACCACGACATCGATGTCGGTCACATACGAGCTCTGGTCGGATGCAAGGAAGAGGGCCACATCCGCTACTTCCGCCGCTCGGCCCAGGCGACCCAACAAGGTCTTTCCGAGCATGGAGCCCGCCCATTCAGGGTCTTTCAGCTGCTCATTCGTTTGATTGGTTTCTCGAAGACCCGGCGAGATCGAGTTGGCCCGGATACCGAACTCTCTTTCTTCCATCGCGAGTTGCCTCGTCATCCCGATGATGCCCGCCTTGGACGTCGTATGGGCAAGTGACGGCAGCGGCATGAAACTCAGGGTCGCGTTCAGAGAAGCCGTGTTGACCAGTACACCTCGACTGGCCTTGAGGTGAGGCCACGCCGCCCGAGTCAGGTAGAAAACCAGGTCGACTCCTTGTCGTCGGTCACGATCCCACTCCTCGTCGCCTCTGTCCTCCATCCGGTTGAACGTGGCACACGCGGCGTTGTTGAACAACACACCGATTTGACCACACGTTCGAAGGGCCAAGTCGATGAGCGCCCGGCAATCGGAGGGGTCAGTGAGATCGCGAGGGTGCAGCGACACCATCGTCCCGCCCTCGTCGTTCACCATCTCGACGGTGTGCGCTGCTGCATTGGCATCAATGTCACATCCGACTATGGCGGCACCTTCCTTCGCGAAGAGTAGGGCAGCTTCACGGCCCACGCCGCCACCCGTACCGGTAATGACTGCAATCTTCCCAAGGAGCCTGAGTGACATCAGGACTTTGCCTCTCCTCGTTCGTGTCCCACTCTGCCGGCGTTCGGAACTCGCTAGTCCGTTCCGAACGCTCGCCGGAGCGCAGCAACAGCGAGATCTATCGCCCCTCGAGTGGATTCGGAGTCGCGAAGCGCGTTGAGCCTCATGAAATCGTGGATCGTGCCGTTGAATCGCACCGATGTGGTGAGCACACCAGCAGCACGCAGCTTGTCGGCGTACGCCTCACCTTGGTCCCGGAGCACGTCGTTCTGATCGACGATGACCAGGGCGGGCGGCAGGCCCTCAAGATCGCCCAACGTTGCCTGCAGCGGAGAGACCGTGATTTCGCTGCGCAATCCTTCGCCGTCCAGGTAGCTGCTCCAGAACCACTCGAGCCCCTCCGCACTTCCATACGGGCCATCCTTGAAGAGGCGGAGACTTTCCGACTCGCCGGCGTTGGCGTCGGTCATCGGGTAGTACAAAGACTGATGGACGAACTGAGGGTCACCCCGCTGCTTCGTCATGATGGTCAGCACAGCCGCCATGTTTCCGCCCGCTGAGTCGCCGGCGACGGCGAGGCGGGTCGGGTCAAAGCCGCCCGCCTCGCCCCGTTCTCTGATCCACTGGGCAACGGCATAACTCTGCTCTATCTGTACCGGGTACTTCGCTTCCGGAGCCAGCGAGTACTCGACGAAAGCGACGACGGCGTTCGCTCCAACGCACAGCCGCCGGCTCAGTAGATCATGAGTGACCGAGCTTCCAAGAACCCAGCCGCCGCCGTGCAGATACACGAGGACGGGCAACGGACCTTCGGCGCCTTGAGGTCGGACCAGTCGGACCTTGACGTCGCCGAAGTCGCCCGGAACGGTGATCCATGACTCGTCGATAATCGGCATTGGGATCGGAGCCGATTGCGCTGCTTCGACGGCCTTGCGAGCATCGGCAAGGGGGAGCTCGGTGAGAGGCGGAGCCTTGGACAGCGCCTCGGTCAGTTCAAGGGCCCGTTTTTCCAAGTTGTACGTACTCATCAGGTCACTCCCTGCCTGGTTCAGGCCGCAGGAATTGTCTGTGTCCTTCGGAATCAACCACCCGATCGCCCGACGAACTCAATGATCGAACCGTTCGCATCCCGAGCCAGCAGGATGTTCGGCAGCGGCTGTCCGGGCCGAACGCTCCGAGAACAGATCGGCGGTGACGTCACCAGTTCGGTCGATGACGACAACGCGCAATCCGTCGGCTTTCAAAGCACCTCCGATGGCGGATCCGATCGCACCGGTATCCCCGGTCACGACCCCAACTCGCTCAGACACCACCGCCCTATTCGCCGGTAAAGCGAAACTCCGACTGCCAGGCCGTCGGAATGGACGACCTCCCAATAGCGCTCTGCGATGTTCTCGGGATCGAAAGCTGTGCCTGCAACGATCTGCCCGGCGATCGTCAATGTCGCTACGCGGATGCCGTCGGGCTCCAAATCGGCTCCGAGCATGGTGGCGGCGGATCGAAGGGCGGCTTTGCCGAGGGAAATGGTCGCGAGGGCTGGGATCGGGTAATCCGCAAAGCCGCCACCCGTCACCATGATGGTGCCGGAGCCGGCTGCCCGCATGACTGGGGCGGCGACCTGCGTCAGAACGATGGCGCTGATGACGTCAACCGCATAGGCGGTCTGCAGGTGCTCGACGCTGGAGCTCAGGAGCCCGTCCGGAGCACCCATGACCGCGTTGTAGATGATGAGCCCGGGGGCATCCGGCTCGTCGTAGAGCTCAGCCATCCGAGCTCTCAGAGCTTCGGGGTCGCTGGCATCCGCCGCGATCGTGTCGACCTGGGCTCCGGTGTCAGCCAGGCCTCCAGCGAGAGTGCCGAGGCCGTCTGTGCTCCGGGCCACCAGAGTCACTCGGTAGCCGCCAGTGGCGAAACGACGAGCCACGGCCATTCCGAGGCCCGGCCCGGCACCAACCAGCAGAAGGCGACGGTTGTCTATCGAAGTGCCGGTGTCACCTGCTGATTCGGGCATGAGCCTGCATCCTTTCGCGGTAAATGTCGTGGGGGGCGTGCTCATATCTTTGGCGGGCGGGGGCGGGCTCGCATCCAGGAAATCCCCAGTCGCTGCGGCCTTGTCGAGAGAGGCCGTCGAGATCTCGGGTGACTCAGGCTCAGATGGAGGCCTTGGATCCTCGGCATCCTTCGCTGTCGAGGCTCACTGATGTAGCCACGACGCGTAGCCCGAATCGAGGCGGATCGATTCCATGACCTGGAGCGTGGTACCAACAGTGAAGATCTCGGCTGCAGCCAGAACCCCCGAGTACTTCTCGATGACCGGGGCCGCGGCGGCGGCCGTGGTCGCGGTGAGATATTCGTTCATGGCCGCCCAGGTGCTCTCGCCGTGCTTGACGAAATACGGCGCGGGGTCGACGGTGTCCAGCGCCTTTCGTGAGCTGTCGACGATATCCGCCATGTATTGCCGGTGCGTCGCTATGTCGTCGCGGGTCCCCAGCCGGCCCAGGTGACCACCGATGAAATGCTTCCAGGGGTAGGTGAGGGCGTAATCTGCGGCGTCGATAAAGCCAGGCACGTCGTTAGCCAGGCTGCTCTGGCAGACCGCCGCCCACCCCGGGTTCACGATGTCGACCAGCATCGAGCGCGGAGTGGCCGGGCAGATGAATAAAGATGTTGTCTGGGGAATGGTTGGGGCCGTGCCACGCCAGCTCGATGTACTCGCCCCCGATCTCCAGGGTGCGACGATCCTGGAATGTTTCCTCTGGTGCGGGCCTGGCGGGGTCGTCGTCACGCAGCAACAGTCTCCGCGTCTCTTCGTGCCCGACGCGAATGATGTTCCGGTCAAACAGCGAGGACGCCCCGGTATGGTCCGCGTGGTGGTGCGAATAGATCAGATGCGTCACTTCATTGCTGACGCCGTTGGCAAGAGCGATGTCGTCGACGGCCCGTTGGATATTGCGGCCGATGGTGGGGGGTGCATCGAACAGGACGACGCCGTCGCACGTCGTCATGAACGCACACTGGTAGATCCCATCGGTGACTCGGTAGAGATTCCCCTCGACCCTCCCGACGTAGTAGCCCTGCTCGCCGACCCTGGGGCCAAACGCCGGCCCACGGACCGCAAGCCTTTCGTCGGTCGTCGGACTCCCTCCGGCACGTGCCGCGGGCGTCATGTCAGCTCGGCTCATCGGGCGCTCGACTCTGGGTCACTCTCCACCGTGGGGGCACGGTAACGCTGCCGCGTGAGGTTCGAATCCAGGGATTCCATAGTTGTAGAAATCCTTGGACGTGCCCCGAACGCCGCTCTCAGTAATGATGGCCGCCGAAATGGGAACGTCTCGTCCGGTTTCGCCAGGAGGGCAGCTGGTCGGCCGTCAGCGCGAGCGTGAGATCCTCAACCGGCTACTGGACGCCGGCCGTGGCGGTGTGTTGGTCGTGCACGGCGAGGCGGGCGTCGGCAAGACCGCTCTACTCGAGTACGCAGTGGAATCTGGGCGCGGCTATCAGGTTGCCAGGACTTCAGGCGTCGAAGCGGAGGCGGAACTCCCGTTCGCGGCACTGCAGCAGCTGTGCTCTCCGTTCCTCGACCTTTTGGACCATCTCCCGCAACCCCAGCACGAGGCGCTCGGGGTCGCATTCGGACTCAGTGATGGGACGGTGCCGAATCCGTTCTTGGTCGGATTGGCAGTCCTCGGCCTCTTGTCTGAAGCGGCCGAGATGCAGCCCCTCCTCGCAGTTGTTGATGACGCCCACTGGCTGGACCAGGCTTCGGCGCGGGCCCTCGCGTTCGTGGCCCGTCGCCTGTTGGCGGAGCAGATCGTTCTTCTCTTCGCCACGCGCAACGTCGGCGACGCTCTCAATGGCCTGCCCGAGCTCTCGATTTCACCCTTGGGGCATAGAGATGCGTGGGCGCTGTTGGAGTCGGTCTTGCCAGCTCCACTCGATGAGTCCGTCTTGGAGAGGATCGTCGTCGAGACGCGTGGGAACCCTCTCGCGCTGCTGGAGCTGCCGCGGGGGCTCACCCCGACCGAGCTCGCAGGCGGATTTGGCCTGCCGGTCGAGGTACCCCTCTCTGCCCGCATTGAGGAGAGCTTCACGCGACGACTGCTGGGTCTTCCAGACAACGTTCGTCGCTTGTTGCTCGTGGCGGCGACCGATCCGGTAGGGGATCCGGCGCTCGTGTGGCGGGCGGCGGAGCGACTCGGAATCCCGGAGTCGGCCGTTGACGTGCTCGAGTCCGAAGACTTGTTGGTTCTCGACCCGCGAGTCGTGTTCCGTCATCCGCTCGTTCGATCGGCCGTCTACCGGGCGGCCACCCCGAACGAGCGACGAGAGGCCCACCGCGCGCTTGCGGAGGCGACTGATCCGGAACACGATCCGGACCGCCGCGCCTGGCACCGGGCACAGGCAGCCCAGAAGCCGGATGAGCAGGTTGCAGCGGAGCTGGAGGAGTCTGCAGCACGGGCGCAAGCACGGGGTGGCTACGCGGCCGCTGCGGCCTTCCTGGAACGTGCCACGACGTTGACACCCGAGGAGTCACAAAGGTCGGGTCGTGCACTTGCGGCTGCACAGGCAAAGCTGCAAGCCGGAGCGTTGGATGACGCTTTACGCTTGGTTGCAACGGCTGAGGCAGGGGTTCTCGGTGAGTCCGATCAGGCGCGAGCCGGGTTGCTCCGCGGCCAGATTGCATTCCTCGCGACCCGCAGCGGCGACGCCGCCACTTTGCTGCTCAAAGCCGCTCGAACAGCTCCGAGAGGTCGATCCTGAGCTGGCCCGAGAGACGTACCTGGAGGCGCTGACAGCGGCCATTTTCGCCGGGCCACTGGCCGGACCGGGGGCAAGCCCACACGACATGGCAGAAGCCGCGAGTTCTGCGCCGCGGGCGCCAAAACCACGAGGACCGGATCTGCTCCTCGATGGTTTGGTTGCAGTTCTCAGCGACAACTATGGCGCCGCCGTGCCGATTCTGCGCCAGGCGCAATGCGCCATTGAGGACGAGCCGTCGCAGACCGAGCAGCTGCGCTGGATGTGGGGAGCGACTGTCGCAACACAGCACCTCTGGGATGACGAAGGTTGGGCGCGGCTGGCCGACCTACACCTTCAGCTCGTACGCGAGACCGGAGCGCTCAGCGAACTACCGATCTCCCTTAGTCACCGGGGCCAGATGCACGTTCTCGCCGGTGAGCTGGCATTGGCGGCGTCTCTCCAGGAAGCCATTCAAGAGGCAACGGAGCTGACCGGAAGCTCCCTCGCCCCGTACCACGGGGTGAGTCTTGCTGCAATGCGTGGTCGCGAAGACGAAGCACGGCACTTGTTCGATACCGCTCGTGCTGAGCTGATGGAGCGCGGAGAGGGCGCAGGCCTGTCGTTCGTCGACAGGGCGGAGTCCGTCCTCTACAACGGGCTTGGACGGTACGCGGAAGCGCTCGCGGCGGCGCAGCGGGTGGTTGGCCACACCGAGCTTGTTACATCGAATTGGGCGATGCCTGAACTGATTGAGGCAGCGGTGCGAGTCGGGGAATTTGAGCTTGCCGTCGAGGCCGATCGCAACCTGACGGACAGGAGTAGGGCCAGCGGGACGGATTGGGCCTTGGGGATCGCCGCCCGCTCGCACGCCCTGCTTCAGAATGACGTGAATGCCGAAGACCTCTACCTCGAGGCCGTCGAGCGACTCGCGCACACGCGAGTCGCCGTCGACCTGGCCCGTGCTCATTTGCTGTATGGCGAGTGGCTCCGACGTCAGCGTCGTCGCCTGGATGCCCGCGGCGAATTGCGGATCGCTCACGAGATGTTCACGGGCTTCGGCATGGAGGCTTTTGCCGAGCGAGCACGGGGAGAGCTGCAGGCGAGCGGCGAAACAGCGCGGAAGCGAACGGTAGACACGCTCGACCAACTCACCCCGCAGGAGTCACAAGTGGCCCGTTTGGCTGCAAAGGGCAGCACAAACCGAGAGATTGCCGCCCAACTCTTCATAAGCCCCAGCACCGTCGAGTACCACCTGCACAAGGCCTTCCGCAAGCTCGGCGTCAAGTCACGCACTCAGCTCGCGCAGTTGAAGTTGTAGCGGCGGAAGGGGATCCGCTTTCCCGGTCCTGGCGGTATGAGACCCATTCGGAGCGCATGGTGCCGATACCAAGGCAAGTCGTACTCTCGAGCAACTATCACGAGGTTCTCCGCCTGCAGCAGATTGACCTGGTTTGTGTGCTCACACAGATACATGGATTCGTGGGCTCGAGGCCGTTGATCTAGGGCTTGGCGCCGGCTTTCACTACGCTGCGCGTTGTGGCTGACAAAGGACGGCGTGCCGCGGAACTCCTGGTCCAGTGCCTCGAACACGAGGGTGTCAACTGCGTTTTCGGCATTCCCGGGGAGGAGAACATCTACCTCACCGAGGCGCTGTCCCGATCCACCATCCGCTACGTACTGGTTCGGCACGAGCAAGCGGCGTCGTTCATGGCCGAAATACATGGTCGGCTCACAGGCAGAGCCGGAGTCTGCTCGGCCACCCTGGGACCGGGTGCCATCAATCTGCTGCTGGGAACGGCTGACGCCTACACCAACAGCACGCCCCTGCTCGCCCTCTCGGCACAGGTGGGATTGAACCGGATCTACAAGGAATCGCATCAGAGCGTCGATCTGGTGTCGATGTTCGCGCCGGTGACAAAGTGGTCCGACCTGATTCTTAGTCCCGGCGCCATCCCTGAGATGATCCGCAAGGCGTTCAAGATCGCCCAGACCGAGCGACCAGGCGCCGTGTATCTCGGAGTGCCCGAGGACGTCGAAGCCGCCCTCGTTCCTGATCGGCTGGCGCCGCTTGAAATCAATACACCTCGGACCGATCAGCCGTCACCCTCTCAAATTGCGAGGGCGGCCGCAGTGCTGGACGCAAGCGAGCGACCCATCATCCTGGCCGGGCACGGAGCGGCCCGTTCGGGAGCCGCCCAGGCGCTGCTTCGTTTCTCCGAGCAATTGGGCCTGCCGGTGGCGACCACATTTCACGGCAAGGGCGTGTTCCCCGACGATCACCCGTACTCTCTCGGTGCCGTCGGATTCATGAGTCATGACTACGTCAACTTCGGGTTTGACGATGCAGATGTGATCGTCAGCGTCGGGTACGAACTACAGGAGTTCGACCCCGTTCGGATCAACCCCGGTGCGGACAAGCAGATCATCCACCTGAGCCGCGTGCCCGCAGAAGTGGATGCGCGTTACGTCGTCGACGTCGGAATCCAGGCCGACATCGGGAACACACTGGATGCCCTGGGCGAGGCGACGACTCGACGGTTCGACCAAGGAACGAGAGGCGAGAAGATCCGGCGGCTCCTGGCCGACGAACTTGTCCAGGGAGCAGCCGACGATAGTTTTCCGCTGAAGCCTCAACGAGTCGTCGCGGACACTCGAGCGGCGCTTGGCCGTTCTGACATCGTCCTCGCCGACACAGGTGCCGTGAAGATGTGGATGGCTCGCCTTTACCCCACCTTCGAGCCCAACACCTGCTTGATCTCCAATGGGCTCTCGACGATGGGCTTCGCCCTGCCAGGCGCCATCGCTGCATCTCTGGCGGTGCCCGGACGCAGGGTGCTGGCGGCAGTCGGAGACGGAGCCTTCCTCATGAACTCACAGGAGATCGAGACGGCCCTCCGTGAGGGCATCCGCTTGGTCATCTTGATCTGGGAGGACCGTGCCTATGGCCTGATCGGCTGGAAGATGGACCTGGAGCTCGGTCACCATGTGGAAGTCGATTTCTCCAATCCCGACTTCGTGGCATATGCGGAGAGCTTTGGGGCCCGGGGATACCGGGTCGGTGCCGCCGATGATCTTCTCCCCGCGCTCGAAGAGGCCCTGGCCGCCGACACGGTGTCGGTGATCACCTGCCCTGTCGACTACACCGAGAACCTCCGCCTCACCGCCGCCCTCGGCGAACTCTCCGGCCCCTTCTGACAATCGGATGACGGCCTGGTCGCGGCGACGGAATGGCCGATGGGGCATTGCAATGGCCCGGACGATGACCCAGAAGCCTGCGGTCTATTGCCTCACCTCACCCAGTCGGCGAGGACAGGCAAGGAATCAATGACGCCAACCGCTCGTTGCCTCGCGATCGGATGATCTGTCGGCGCATCGCTCCTCGAGTATGACGAGTTCAGCGACCAGAGCATCGACTATTGAGCGCCACCAGGGCGGCCGAATTCGGGCCTGCGCGGGGCGACGAATAGGAGTGTACGTTGACCGTGTGCCGATGTACATAGATCGCCACGACGCCCCCGGGGTCACGCCCGAAGAAATTGCCAACGCGCACCGGCTCGACGTAGCGATCCAGGACAAGCACGGAGTGCACTATCACACTTACTGGTTTGAGCCTGAGAACGGGACGGTATTTTGTCTCGCAGAAGGGCCGAGCAAGCAAGCGGTCGAGACCGTACATCGGGAATCGCATGGCCTGTTGGCAAGCACGATTTTGGAGCTTGATGAGCTTGCGCCGTTGAATGACTTCTTCGAGTCCTTGCCGAATCATCCTGTGGGTACCGCGTACAGCGAACCGGCCATGCGAGCGATTGTCTTCACCGACGTGTGCGGGTCTGTCGCCCAAACGCAACAACTCGGCGATGACGGCCACATGCTCTTGCTCACAGAACACAACGAGATCGTTCGTGACGAACTCGTCAAACACAACGGTCGTGAAGTCAAACATACCGGCGACGGCATCATGGCCGCCTTCACGTCCGTCGTTTCGGCCGTCAACTTCGCGGTGGACGTGCAACGACGGCTTCGCGAACGCAATCTGAAGGCCGTCATCCCGTTCGATGTGAGCATCGGTATCAGCGCGGGCGAGCCAGTCACTGATGACAACGACGACTTGTTCGGTGCCGCGGTGCAACTTGCCGCCCGGCTGTGCAGTGCCGCATCTCCTGGCGATATAGCCGTATCGGTGGCCGTCCGCGAATTATGCGTTGGCAAATCTTTCCAATTTGAGGATCACGCTGAAATCATGCTCAAAGGTCTGCCGGAACCGACTCATATCTACGGAGTGTCCTGGCGCGAATGATTTACCGAGAGGGCTTCGGGACGAAATGTCGCAACTCTGACGGTACGGCACCTAGGCTCGGATGACTCACGAACCCGTCGTGCCCGGGCATCGGATTGAGTCGACCGGCATGTACTTCGTGGAGCCGCCGTCAAGACGTTACGCGCGATTCTTTCTGTTGTGAACGTGCGTCTGAGCCGCTGCCGCGAGGTCAGGGCCTGAGCGCTGCCTCGGTCTGGGCGGTGTCCTCGGTTCCCCGATAGAAGGCAATCCTCCCGTTCTCGAACCGGAAATAGTGGTGCAAGTCGTGGTCGATGATCTTCCCGGTCGCCCGTGATGTCGCTCGACAGTGCACCACCGTGTGCACCTCGGTGTCATTCGCGGCGAACGCGTACGGGTCGAACACATTAACTTCCATGTTTGAGCCGAACGCCTCGAAGAGCGAGGCCACGCCGTCCTTGCCGTGACGCACCCCATACCAGGGCGCTGCTGTCGACGAGGCTTCGGCCGCCCAATTCACATCGTCTGTCACAGCGTCGAGGACGACTTCGAGATCTCCCCTCCCGAAAGCCTCGTAAACCCCCTGGATCGTCTTGACGTTTTCGTTCGCTCCCATCGTCAACTCCCTTCGACCGAAGGCTTCCCCATGAAATAGCCTCCAACCGATAGCTTGGCGCCTCTTCACGGAGCGTCAAGTGAGTAGTGATCGGCTCTCTGCTTACTCAGGTACTGAGACGCCAGACGACTTTCTCGAACTCCGGAATACTCGCCGCGGGCACGGCGGATCGGCACATGCAGAACACAATGGTCAGCCTTGACGGCCTGCCCGCGCTGGACCTCGGAAGCTGACATTCGGCGGCAAGACGCACACGCCTTGACACGTTTTTGGACGTCACAGAAGCAGTTCGGCACCAGCATTGGGTACGGCGCCTACTGCCCCACGGGTCGCTGCCGTGGCAGGTCGGGGTCGCCGAGTTCCAGGCTGGTGGGAGTGCCGGTGCGATTCCCCACCTCATTCGACTCGCCTTCCCGTACGCCACCCGATCGGTGCTGATGGTCAGGGTGATGGTCGCGACAACCCTGGTCGCGCTCCCCCACCTTCGATGGGTGTCCAGGAGGTCACGTCGAGGCCTCCGAACAGGGGGCCTTCCGGTGTGAACCCCAGCGAATTCCCAGGTGCGTTGCGGGCGATCGATGTCTGCCTATCGACAGAGACCTGACGAGGAGGTACAAAGGGGAGTTGCAGCTACGTCCTGGGCTGCCCCCAACCCGTGAGCGGGGTTGGGACCGTCACGGCTCGCTGGCGCGGAGGTGACAGATGACGATCACGGAGTCGCTGAAGGCTTGGGGATCGTACGAGATCGACGATCCCTTCCCGGTGTTCGCAGAGGTCCGCCGGCTCGGTCCGGTACACGCAGTGACGTTGGCCGACGGACACAGAGCGTGGCTCGTCGTCCGCTACGACGACGCTCGGGGCGCCCTCAACGAGCCCCGGCTCTCCAAGGACATGCATGCGGCGCTGGCGACCGGCTCGGGTGTGGTGGCCGAAGGCCTCCCGGGTCCAGCATTCGCTCGGCACGTGCTCACGGTCGACCCTCCCGACCACACCCGTCTGCGGCGACTCTTGTCAGCTGCCTTTTCAACGCGGCGAGTCGAGACGCTGCGCACCCGCGTTCAGACCATCACTGACGACCTCCTCGACGACATAGCTCGACACGAGCCCGACAGCCGGGTCGATCTGGTCGCAAGTTTCGCATTCCCGCTGCCATTCACGGTCATCTGCGAACTCCTCGGCGTATCCCAGTCGGACCGTGCCTCGCTCGGCGAGGGATTCACCAAGATGCTCGTCCCCACATCGAATCCGCAAGAGTATGCAGCCGCCAAAGAGGCGTCCGACTCGGTCGTCGCGATGTTGCGATCGCTCGTCGAAACCAAGCGGATCGATCCCGGTGACGATCTCGTTTCTGATCTGATCAGTGCCCGCGACGGAGAGGAGCGTCTTGACACCCAGGAGTTGCTCTCCACGATCTTTCAGCTGATTGTCGCCGGACACGACACGACCGCCAGTCTCATCGGCAACAGCCTCGTCGCCCTGTTTCGCAACCCTGCTCAGCTTGCCGAACTCCGCGCCGATCCGGCGAAGATTCCCAGGGCCGTCGAGGAGTTCCTTCGCTACGACGCACCTGTTCCGCATTCGACGTTTCGCTATACAACCTCACCGATCACTCTCGGAGGTGTGGCAATACCTGCCGGTGAACAGGTGATCATTTGCTTGGCGGCGGCCAACCGGGACGCAGACCGATACGCACGTCCCGAGACGCTCGATCTCGACAGGGATGAGGCCCGTCATCTCGCATTCGGGCACGGTATCCACCACTGTCTCGGTGCACCGCTGGCACGGATGGAGGGCCAACTGGCCCTGGGGACACTCCTCCGCAGATTTCCGGCGCTCTCTCTCGCGGTGCCGATTGGAGACCTGCACTGGGGCCACGGCGACGGCCTCGTGCTGCGCGGCCTATCCCAGCTGCCGGTGATCCCCGGCCCGGCCATCTCGAGGTCACCACAATGACGGAGGACCCCGCAGTGTCGACCCCGATCGACGAAAGCTGGCGCGGGGTCGACGAGGGTTGGGGACGACGGGCCGTTGATTTTTCCACTCTCGGCGAACCGATGAACTGTCGCGAGTACGTGGCGCTGCACCACCGACTTGGCGTCAGCGCCGGCGAGACGCTGCTCGACGTTGCTTGCGGGGCGGGTCTCGCGATTGAGTTAGCCGGCCTGCGCGGTGCTCGGTGCGCCGGCATCGACGCGTCGGAACGCCTTGTGGCGGTGGCTCGGGACCGGAATCCGGGAGTCGACCTGCGGGTCGGAGACATGCATGCCCTGCCTTGGGATGACGGAGCTTTCGACGTCGTCACCAGTTTCCGCGGCATCTGGGGCACGACCCCGGATGCGATCGCCGAGGTGTGCCGCGTCCTGGTCCCCGGCGGCCGGGTCGGACTCACGGTGTGGGGTCACATCAAAGCGTCTCCGGGCGCCTGGGCGCTGGCACCCTTCTCTCTCGCCGCGACCCCAAAGGTGGAGAACCAAGCCGCCATGGTGGCCCTCGGCCGTCCCGGCGCCGGCGAGACCTTCCTTCAGGACGCCGGCCTGACCGACGTGGAGCGGATCGACATCCCCTTCGTTTTCGAGTTCGCCGACCCAGAGCTCTACGCACGGGCCTTGGCGTCGACCGGGCCGGCTTTTGAGGCGATGGAGGCGGTCGGCGAGAGTGCATTCTTGCAGGCGGCGCGCGATCTGGCTCGCGAGAAGGTCCGCGTTGGTCTTCCCCTTCGGGCGCCCGTTGCGGTTGTGGGCTACATCGCCAGGAAGCCGGCCCGACAGATTCCCATCGGCGACCACACGTCGAGAGCCCAAACCGACGAGTCGAGTGCGGGCTTCCTCGCGGCGCCAAGACACTCGCCAGAGGTGGAGCACCTGTTCGATGAAGATCGAAAGGCCGTCGGATATGTGATGAATGTCTCACGTCTGTGGGCATACATGCCAACCACTCTCGAAGGCCTGTCCGATCTCATGGGTCAAGCGACCCTGGCCGGCGCCCTCACCCTTCGGCAACGGGCTCTCCTCATTACGGCCGCCGCATCAGCTCTGGGCGACTCTTATTGCTCCCTGGCATGGGGCAAGAAGCTCGCGGCGGAGACAGGGCCAGAGGTCGCGGCCGCTGTCATTCGGGGTGCAGACGACGATTTGGACCCCAGCGAACGGGCGCTCGCCGATTGGGCTCGAGCTGTCGCAACGGACCCGAACACCCTTGAGGTCAAAGACATCCAGCGTCTGCGGGACGCCGGCTTCGATGAGACGCAGATCTTCGCGATCACGACATTCGTCGCCCTCCGTCTCGCCTTCTCGACCGTCAACGATGCGCTGGGGGCACGTCCAGATTCGCAGCTGGGCGCTTCGACGCCAGCTCCGGTTGTGTCTGCTGTCACGTTCGGGCGCCCCTTGGAGCCAGAGAATGAATAGGCAGGCGCCCGCGGTGCACGTGCCCAGGACCTTCCTGGCGAAAGGCGCAGTCAATACGAGATGGCCGACACGTTCAGAAGGTTGGTGGACGCCACTGAACGTCACCCGACCAGATGTTGTCACCCTACGGGGACTCCCCCCGTCGAATGAGAAGGAGCAATCCAAATGACAGCTACGGATACACCAGTGAACAACGGCGTCAACGTCGAGGCCCTCTTGGGCGCCCGGGCTGCGCTCACCGATGCGCCCCAAGCGGCGCAGTTCCAATGGCGGGCAACCTGTGAATGGAAGAACGGCACCCACAGCCACTCAACGGTCGATGGTTTCTTCGGTCTTGGCGAGGAGCAGAGCCACCGCACCCAATACCTCTTCGACGCCGACCACCCAGAGATATTCGCCTCTGAGGACAATGGCGCGACCCCGACTGAATACGTGCTCGTCGCCCTCGCCAGCTGCCTCACCGCCGGCGTAGCCGCCGTTGCGCAGAACCGCGATATCCAGCTGCGCAGTGTCTCGGCGACGATCGAAGGCAGCATGGACGTTCGCGGCATCCTTGGGGTGGACAGCGACGTCCGCAATGGTTTCAGTGATATCAAAGTGACGTACGACATCGACGCGGACGCGTCGCCCGACGACATCAAGGCGCTCGTTGCACAGTCGCAGAAGCGTTCGGCCGTGTACGACATCATCACCAACCCGACAAACGTGAGCGTCACCGTTCGCTGACCGAACTTGTACTCGGGAGAATAGAGACCGGCTCCATGCGCACCACGACGGTCGTGATCGGAGGCGGTCACAGCGGGCTGGCAATGAGCAAGTGCCTCTCAGACCGATCGATCGATCATGTCGTCCTCGAGCGACACGAAATAGCCAACTCGTGGAAGACAGAACGGTGGGACGCGCTGCGTTTGCTCACGCCGAACTGGCAATGCCGCCTCCCGGGATATTCCTACGATGGCAGCGATCCCGACGGCTTTATGGCGATGGACGAGGTCATCGACTTCATTACTGCCTACGCGACGCGGATTGACGCGCCCGTGCAGACCGAGACCACAGTCTCATCGGTGCGTGGTGCCAATGGCGAATATCGAGTGACCACAAACCACACCGAGTGGCAGTGCGAGACTGTGGTCGTGGCCACCGGGGCCTTCAACGTGCCGCACCGACCCCCGCTGTCTGACGCAGTGCCTCGATCGGTGGCAACGTTGACTCCGTTCGAGTACAAGAACGCCGACCAGCTTTCCGAAGGCGGCGTGCTTGTCGTGGGTGCGTCGGCCACCGGAGTGCAGATCGCTTGCGAGGTCCAACGCTCCGGGCGTCAGGTCACTCTTGCGGTGGGCGAACACGTACGAGGTCCGCGTGATTACCGGGGTCGAGATATTCACTGGTGGATGGATGCGGCCGGCGTCCTCGACGAACGCTACGACGAAGTTGACGACATCGTCCGGGCACGGCGCGTGCCGTCCATGCAGCTCGCAGGCTCACCCGAACGTGCGACATTCGACCTCAATGCGCTGACGGGTACCGGAGTCAGACTGGCCGGTCGGCTGGCCGGCATACATGACGGCCGGGCCCAATTCTCTGGATCCCTGCGAAACAAGTGCGAGCTTGCGGACCTCAAACTTCGGCGGCTGCTGGATACCATTGACGAATGGGCCACAGCCAACGGCCTTGACGACTCGGTACCACCTCCGCACCGGTTCTCGCCGACGGTCGTCGGTGACTCACCACCACTTGGTCTCGATCTCGCCAGCGGGGAGATCGAGACCATTGTGTGGGCGACTGGATTCCGCCCGGACTACTCCTGGCTCGATGTGCCGGTCCTCGACGGCAAGGGGATGATTCGCCACGATGGAGGCGTGGTCGATTCGCCCGGTATGTTCCTGCTGGGGAGTCCCTTTCTGCGCCGACGCAAATCGAGCTTCATAGACGGTGCCCGAGCAGACGCCCAGGAACTCATCGTCGAGCTGACTGCATACCTCGACGAGAGAGCCTCGGTGGGGAGGGATTGATCGGAAAGGGCGAGAGCCGTCGGGGCAACTCACTTTCCTCGCTGGCGACGGGTCGAGCACGGCCGGCCCTGCGGAGGTCTCTCGCATACCGATTGGGCATTGGCCTACCTCCAGGTAGCTCACGATCGAACTCGTGTGGCCCACTTCGATTGTTGACTCTCTCCCGCCTGAACCGGGGTCGGACCTCAGGGTCCTTGCGGCGGAAGGAGGACGTTGGGGTTCAAGATGCCCGCAGGGTCAAGTGCCGTCTTCAGACGTCTGAATGTGGCAAGCTCCGCTTCGCTCCGGTTGAGATAGAGCCAGGGTCGCTTCGCAGTTCCGATACCGTGCTCAGAGCTGATACTGCCACCGAGCTCAGCGACGTAGTGCATGACTCGGTCATCAACCCTCAGATCGTCTGATGCGAGTCCGGTCACGTTGACGTGGACGTTACCGTCGCCGACGTGGCCGAACAACCACGTCCTCGCCTTGGAGTCGGCACCTCTGACAACGTCTGGCACATGGTCGATGAAGGCGGCCAGCGCCGGCACCGGAAGCGTCACGTCGAGCTTGTGTGGTGCACCGAGAGTATTGATCGCTTCGGTGTGACCCTCGCGGTAGTGCCACAGCTGCGCCCTTCTCGCTGTATCGACCGCCACTGCGACGTCTTCGACGGCGGACACCGAATCGAGCACCGCAGCCATGGCGGGCATGGGGTCGTGCTGTGCCGCCGCCTCGGCCAACAGATACGCCCGGTGCGTTCCGGGAAATGGAGCTGCGGTGCCGCTCGCTCGAGACACGAGGTCCAGGCCTGGCTGGAGGAAGAATTCGAGCGATTGAAGTTCGGGCAGGTTCCGTCGCAGGAGTGAGGCCGCATCCACCGCGGCCGCCGTGGAAGAGAAGGCCAGGATCGACGTCACACGCTCGGGACTCCGAGGTACCAGGCGGAGCCGGGCGGCCGTCACCACGCCGAGCGTTCCCTCGCTGCCACAGAGCAGCCCCCCGAGGTCGTACCCGGTGTTGTCCTTGATCAGGCCGCCCATGTGCGAGACGGCTTCGCCTGTTCCGAGCACAGCTTCGAAGCCGACGAGCTGCGCTCTCGTGGAGCCATGACGGAGAACCTGGAGTCCGCCAGCATTGGTGGCGATGGTGCCACCGATCGTCGCACTGTCGCGGCTGGCGAGGTCGACCCCGTATGCCCAGCCGGCTGAGGCTGCAACCGCCTGGACATCGGCGACCGTCGTCCCGGCACCGGCGGAGAGCTGACCGCCCAGCGGGTCGACGTCGGTGACGCCGGCCAGCCGGCGCAAGCTCAGCACCACCTCGCCGGCGAGCGGGACACCTCCGCCGACGAGCCCCGTGTTGCCTCCTTGGGGCACGAGGGCGACTCCGGCCTCCTTACACATGGCGACGACCGCCGCCACCTCAGCGCCGTCACCCGGACGGACGACGGCTCTCGGATGACCTCGATAGCGCCCGGTCCAGTCGATGCCGTACGAGGCCATCACCTCGGGTTCGACGACCACATGGGCAGGCCCGACGGCCGCGCCGAGTTTCTCCAGCAGATCTGTGGACATAGACCCATCCTCGCGCCCGCTCCCGAGAGAAGTGTCAACGTTACTGTTGACACACGGCAGGTCCCGGCTGTAATCTCGAATGGGTTGATACCTTCAGACATTTGACCGCCTAGGCCTGGTGCCGCCCTTCTCACAGTCGGACGGGGGATGCCGGAGCGGAGTGATCGAGAACATGGACACTGCATCGGCTTCATTTGGCTCTGAATGGATGCTCTCGAGCGACGCCCACGTCGTCGAGCCCCCGGATCTGTTCACTTCTCGGTTTCCACAGGACCTCCGCCCCTTCGCCCCCCAAACCGTCACCGTTGACGGAAAGGAATGGTGGCTGGTGCAGGACCAGCTCGGCATACCGATCATCAACGCAGCTCGCGCGGGGGACCGTTACGACCCGGTAGAGGACCGGCGTCAGAGGCTCACCTTCTCGGAAGATGTTCCCGCCTACGGCTACGAACCCGACAAATGGATCAAGGCCCAGGAGGCCGACGGAGTCTGGGGCGGAGTCGTGCAGTGCTCGGCCGGACTGCTCTTCTACGGTCTGATTCAGCGGCCCGAGGTCATGACAGCAATCTGCCGGATCTACAACGATTTCGCTTTTGACTTCACCAGCTACAACCCCGGGCGTATGAAGTTCTGCGCCATGCTCAACATCGACGACATCGACGATGCCATCTCCGAAGCCGAGCGCGCCGCGTCCCGCCGCGCGGTTGCCCTGATGCTGCCGGTCGACACTGCCGTGGGCTATGAAGGGACCCACTACGACCGGTTGTGGGAAGCGCTGTCAGACATCGGCTTGCCCTTGCACTTCCATATCGCCACGGCGCGCTATCCATGCGTCTGGCGGCCGCACGTCCTGAAGCGATCCGGGATGGTCAACTGGGCCGACCTGCAGATCCGGATCACCCTGACGGACCTGATCCTCTCGGGCGTCTTTGATCGATTCCCGAGCCTGCAGTTCGTCTCGGTCGAGAACGAAGGCGGCTGGGTCCCGCACTGGCTGGCCCGGATGGACTGGCATTACCAGAACAACTTCAGGTGGGTCGGTCTCAACCGCTTGGCCGACGGCCGCGTGCCGAGCGACTACTTCCGCAGCAACATCCGCATCTCGTTCACCGAAGACGCCTCTTTCGTGAAAAACAGGGAGGACGTGGGAATCAGCAGGATGATGTGGGGCAGCGACTTCCCACACGCAGAAGGGACCTATCCCCGCTCTCACTCCAACCTTTCCGATCAGTTCGCTCACGTACCGCCGGCAGAGGTTCGGGCTCTGGTCAGGACAAATACGCAACATCTGTACGGCTTCAATCCTCCGAGCGTGAAAGCTGCGACCGACCTGGTCCACGGAGGAGCCTCGCTGCGGTGACGAGCGTCACCGATGATCTGCGGGGATCCTCCGAGCAGGACCTGGTCGAACGGCTCGGTGCGCCCGCTTTCAAGAGCGATCCGTACCCGACCTACAGCATTATCCGGGAGCGGCCCGGCTGGAGATCACCGTCCGGCTACCGGGTGTTCGCCCGTTATGACGACGTCTACGACATCCTTCGCCAGCCTGCCGTCTTTGGTCAGATCACGAGACCACAACCAAGTTTCCACGTCATGGACCCCCCCGACCACACTCGACTCCGGGGTCTGGTTTCGCGCGGGTTCACTCCGAAATCGATCGCGGCACAGAACGCCATGATCAACGACGTCGCGGAGAGCCTTGTCGACGACCTCTCCGAGGCGGGGCGGATGGAGTTCATGTCCGAATACGCCATCCCGTTTCCGGGTCAGGTCATTGCCCGTATCCTCGGAGTGCCCTACGAGAATGGCGAGCGGTGGAATCCGTGGCTCGAGGCCATCAAGGCGTCCCGGGGCGTGGTTCGCTACCTGGCATTCGATCCCGCGGAGGTAGAGGAACAGGCGGTGACCGCACGCAAGTACGGCCGCGACACAGCGGATCACCTGCGCAGCATCATGGACCAGCGGAGAGGCGCTCTGGCAGACGACATCGTCAGTCGCCTGATCACCGCCCGTGACGGTGACGATGCCCTCTCGGAGGACGAGGTGCTGTTCACTTTGGTGCTGCTCCTCGGAGCCGGCCTGCACACCACGACCGCCCAGCTGGGCAACATTCTTGCGGCACTCTTACGAACTCCCGCAGCCTTGGCCGAAGTACAAGAGAATCCCGAGTTGATCACGAATGTGGTCGAGGAGGGGCTCCGCTTCGATGGCGCCCTCCAAGCCGAGTACCGCATCGTCCTCGAAGACACGGCCATTGGTTCCGTACCCGTGGCGGCCGGCGAGAAGATCATGATGCAGGTGGGCGCCGCCAATCATGATCCGTCCGTTTTCTCCGCGCCCGACGAGTTCGATATTCATCGTGAGAACGCCAAGACCCATCTGACGTTCGGTTTCGGGATCCACCGTTGCCTGGGCGCCGAGCTCGCCCGGGTCGAGCTGCGGGCCGGGTTGCGGGCACTCCTGACCAAGCTCAGAGGAATTTCGCTGGACGGAGAGCCGGTCAACTACGAATTCGACCGGTTCCGGGGCCTGAGCTCGCTCCGCATCGCCTGGGCCACCTGACCGAGCCTGCGGCCGGTCGCCGCCTCGGTGGTTGCCGTTACTCGGCCACCACCTCTCCGGCGCCGTCGACGACACGGTGGTAAATAGCGAGCCTGAACTCGTTGTAGTCCGCAGCCACCTCGGGGGCAATCGATCCCTCGTGACTGCGCGCCGTACCCCAGTTGGTCCGCACCTCGTCGATCGATAACGCAGCGGGAACCGGGGACTGGTAGCCCGCTCCCACTGACATGAAGGCCGGACGGACACTGCCCGCCGTGGCTGCGAAGAATTTTCCCGACTCCGTGCACTCCTCATGCACCAGCCAGGCTGCCACAGGAGCGACCAGGGCCGGGCTCCGGTCAATGTCGGTGGTCGGTCGATACCCGACTCGCACGGACACGTTGCCCCTCGTCGTCGCGCCCGGGAGGAGGCCGTTGACGCAGATACCCAGATCTCGCCCCTCGCTGGCCAGCGCTCGAGTGAGACCCATCATGGCGCCTTTCGCGGCGGCGTAGGCGGCGAGGCTGGCGTTCCCGACCAGGACGCCCTCGATAGAGCAGACGTTCAGGATGCGGCCGTGCCTCTGTTCGCGAAAGTGGGGCCACGCCGCCTTGGCGAGGCTGAAGGTGCCTCCGACATGCACGCTGAGGGTCTGCTCGAGAGTGTCGATACCGAGCTCCTCGATGGGCGCAAACGGGACGACCCCGGCGTTGTTGATGACGCCGTCGATGCGGCCGAAGGTACCGACTGCCTGTGCGACGATGTCCGCGCAAGCGGCGGCGTCGGATACGTCGTTGGTATTGGACACCGCCGCTCCCCCACGGGCGCCTATTTCGGCCACGACCGAGTCTGCGACGTCGCCCGAGAAGGCGTCGCCTCCGTAGCGGCCACTCTCACCCTGCAGGGACGCGTACCGTTCCGCGTCCTTTGAGACACCGATGTCGTTCACCACGACCCGGGCTCCGAGGTCTGCAAGGAGGACGGCGAACTCCCGACCGAGGCCGCGTCCAGCCCCGGTCACGATCACCACACGGTCATCGAAGCGCGTCTTCATGTCTGCTCCTCATCTCTCCCTCGGGTGGTACGGGCGCCGGCTTCGGTGCGGTCACCGGCCCTCGCATCCTGTCGAAACTGGTTGTACTCAGCCATGCCGTTCGGGGAGATCGCTCCCAGGCGATCCTCGACTTCAGCCCAGTGCTGCCGGAGCTCATCGATCGTCAGGTGAAGTGGATCGAGGCTGGTATATCCGCGCGATGCCGAGGGGTAGACGGCGCGAACATTGCCCGCGTCGGTCGCGTAGCAGCGGCCGTTGATTTCACAACTGGGGTGCACGAGCCACAAGGCGGCCGCCGCTGTCATATCCGGGCTTCTCTGTGCCAGTTGCGACGCGGCGGAAGGGCGAATGGCCACGTTGGCTCGGGTTGTCGCTCCAGGGAGGAGGGCGTTGGCCCGGATGGAGACGCTCTCTCCTTCGACCGCTGTGCTGAGCGTCAACCCCCACATTGCGCCCTTGGCAGCCGAGTAGGCGGTAAGCCCCGCTGTCCCGACGAGGACTCCCTCGATGGAGCAGATGTTCAGAATTCTGGCGTTGCCGGAAGCGCAGAGTAGGGGCCACGCTTCCTTGGTGACGTTGAAGGCGCCCCCCACATGGACGGCAATGGTCTGGTTGAATTGCTCGTAGGTCGTCTGGTCGATCGGCGCATAGGGGATCACCCCTGCATTGTTGATGACGATATCGATGCCGCCGAGGTCGGTCACAGCAGTCTCTACGAGGGTACGAGCTCCGTCGGGCCGGCTTATGTCGGCTGTGCTCGCAGCAGCAGTCGCCCCCGTCTGCCGGATGAGATCGGCGACTCGAGCGGCCACATCGGCGACACGCGCGTCGGCTCCGAAGATCGCCGCATCGCCGTCGAGCGCGGCGTACACATCGGCATCTGCAGAGACGCCAATGTCATTCACGAGGACCGATGCCCCTCTTTGCGCGAGCGACTCCGCGTACACCCGTCCCAACCCGCGGCCGGCTCCGGTGACGACGGCCCGCAGTCCGTCGAACCTCAGGCCGGGGTCACCGGGGTCAGCGTCCGGGTCGGCCATGGTGATCCCTCCGCACCCGCTTGCTCACCCACCCGCCGTAGCGCGCTGACAACGGCACGGCGTGGCCGCAACATGGCGCTTTGAACCAGAACTCATCGCTCGTAGGTGCCGACGATCCGGGCCTGCTCGACGATGTGCTCGTCGATCCGGGCCATGAGATCCGCAGGGGTCAGTCCGGAAGGCAGGTTCAGCTCGGTGTCGAGACCGTAGAGATGGAAGTAGTAGAAGTGGGTGCCGTGTCCGGGCGGTGGGCTCGCGGGACACCAGCCCGGCTCGCCGAGGCCGTTGAGCCCCACGGTGTACTGGGTCGCTGACTCTCCGTCGAGTGCACGAACGGTTCCGGGAATGTTGTAGACGACCCAGTGATCGAACCCGTTGGTCAATGGTGCGTCGGGGTCCTGGCCGATGAGGACGAAGGAACGCACCGGCTCCTGAGGATCGTTCCAGGACAGCCGTGGTGCCCGTCCCGCCCCGTCGGCACTGCACGCAATGGGAAGCGGCTGGCCGTGCAGAAAATCGGGGCTCTCCAGCTTCAGCGTGCCCAGGTGAAGTTTCATGTCGGTCTTCCTGAACCTTTCTCGGATGGGTGGTCGCCGGATACGACGCCTTCACGTATGCGCGTCCTGAATGCATTGAAATCGGCGGCGTCTCGGGGCTCTAGTGTCGACTCTCGGCTGCAGACCTCGTCCCAGTGGTCCCGTATTTCCTCGGCACTCAAGCGCTCCGGCGAGCCCGACTGGTAGCCGGCGGAAGCGGCAGTGGCGACCTCGCCCACCCTGCCCGCTCCGGCGGCGAAGAACTTGCCGCTCACCTCGCATTCACTATGGATGAGCCACGTGACGAGCGGCGCCACCGCTTCGGCGCCGAAGCCCGGACCCCGTTCGTACGATCGTCGAACGGAGGCTGCGCTGCGCGTCGTCGCCGTCGGGAGGATCGAGTTGACGTGGATACCCAATTCGCCCCCCTCTGCAGCAAGGGAACGGGTGAAGCCGGCCAGGGCTCCCTTCGCAGCGTCGTACACGGAGTGGCCAGGGACACCGAAGAGGGTCCCCGCGATGGATCCCACGTTGACGATGCGCCCGTAGCGGCGTCTCTCCATGTGGGCCCACGCGCTCCTGCACACGTTGAATGGTCCAACAACGTGGACATCCAAGGCCTGCCGGAGATCCGCCGTCGTGAGATCGGACAGGGCCCCCGTGATGACGATGCCCGCGTTGTTCACGACGGCGTCAATCCGGCCAAAGTTCTCAACGGCGTCAGCGATCGTCGACGCGGCACCTTCTTCTTGCGAGATGTCGGCACGGTTGGCCATTGCGATGCCACCGAGCTCAACTATCTCGGCCGCGACGCGGTCGGCCACGTCCGTCGCGTCAGGGTCCCCCTCGTCGTCGGCAGTGTCCGGCACGGCCTCCGTGGCGTACCGGGCAGCATCGGCCGACACTCCGATGTCGTTGACGACCACCGACGCTCCCCGTGAGGCGAGCTCTCTCGCGAAGCGACGTCCCAACCCTCGCCCGGCGCCGGTGACAACAGCGACCTGACCGTCGAGTCGCAGGAGCCCCGGGCTATCCACCTGCTTTCTCCAGGCCGCCCCACTGCTTGCCGAGCGGATGAGGACTTCGCCGAGCAGAACGGGCGGGATCCCGGAGACAGAGATCGAGCGACCTCGCTCGTCTTCCGACGGCCGGTCGTGGACCCCAAGCGCCAAAGGGCGATCGCACGTCAATCGAAGCCGGCGTGCTCTGCACCTAGGACGATCACCCCGAGCCGGGCCGGCCGATCGCTGAAGTTGTGCCAGGCGTGCCTGGTCCCGTTCTGCACCAGATAGTCACCTTGGCGAAGCTCGATGAGCTTTCCCTCATCGAGCTCCAAAGTGGCTTCGCCTTCGAGCACCACCAAGAGGTCGACTGTCGAGGTGTAGTGGATGCCCGCCGAGTGGTCACCAGTCGGGCGTTGAATCCCCTCCAGTTCGGATGGGTCACTGTCCAGCGACTGATGGGCGCCGGCCGGCAGCACGTCGAGCTGGACGAATCGTACGGCGCCCCGGCCGGGAGTCGACCCTTCGAAGGAGTGATCCCCGCCGTCGGGCAGGACCGGTAGCTGGTCGACTCCCCACAGGACGTAGGCGCGCCACCCGTCGGCTGCCAGACCCTTCTTCGGCCCGATGAGCTGATCGCTCACGACGCGACCCGTGCCGTCCTGGTCGTGACCCGTCACCACCAGCCTGACCGCATCTCGCTCTTGCGCTGTCCCCGTGTCGGTCATTTCCACTGCCCAGTCCCCATATCTGTGCATCCCCCGGCCGATCGCGGGTCGGCCAGATTCTCAGTCGGCCCGTCAGTCGTGCCGGCACCCTTGCAAACGGGACTCTAGGTTCACCTCTCGGATTTGTCAACACTCTTGTGGACAAACTGCTCAGACCTCGATTCCGGTTCCTGCCGCGGAAGATCAGTGGAGCCGTGAGGGACTTCAGCCAATGAGCATCTTCTTCGTGGCAGCGAGAGGACGGTGGTCCAAGTCGGCCATTGCGGTCACAACACGTTCACCCTCCACGGCAGTGTTCCCCGGATCACACACGAGGGCACCGGCAGCTGCAAGCGAGGCCTCGGCGGCCGTCACACTCTCTCCGAGTAGACAGAGTCGGCGGACCCAGGCCGCCGAGAGGTAACGCCGCAATGGGTCGTGCTCCGGCACACTTCCCCCCTTGATCTCCGGCATGCCGATCTTCGTGTCCGCCGAGACGACCAGGATGTCCGCCTGCGCCGCAAGCAGAAGCCCGAATCCGATGGCAGCGCCCTCTACCGCCGCGATCAATGGTGCGGGGTACGCCGCGACAGCCCTCAAGCACCCTCTCGCTGCCGCGTCCGCCTCTTCCCGCGTGTACAGGTACCCGACTTGCTCTTGCTGTTTGATGTCGTACCCGGCGGAGAAGATGGAGTCCGTGCCGGTGATGAGGATGGGCTCTCCTGCCTCGGCCAGCTGGTCGAAAGTCGCTTCCAGACCAGCGAACATCTCTACCGTGAAGGCATTGACGGGAGGTCGCTCGATGGTGATCTTCACAAAACCACGACCTGAATCGGTACGAATCCCGTCCATGCCAGACCTAGTCGGCGCTATGACGGTTCGTGTGTTGCGAAGGGACGCGGCACCCGGCAATCAGCTTGCCCGCCAGGACGCCGGCCGCACCGAGCAGCCTCTCCCGAGCCACCTCATCGATCGTCGGAGACAACGGCCACCTCGGCCTGGAGCGCGCACTTGTCACCACAACCGACTATAGGCATCTCTCCGCTGGAACGTCAACATCCTCGTTGACAACAGACGAAGTGCGGCAGTACGCTCGTGGTCGCTCGAAGAGCCGACCAGCTCGACCGGCGCCCGGTCACTTTCACATCGGCTCCTCTGCGTGCACGACGCCAGCCATGAAAAGAGGGGACTCACCAATGGGCCTGTTGCAGGATCACGTCGTCTTCATCACGGGCGTCGCTCGCGGCCAGGGGCGTGCGGCCGCCCTGGCCTTTGCGAAAGAAGGCGCAGACGTCATCGGAATCGATATCTGCCAGGACATTCCGAGTGTGGGTTATCCCCTCTCCCGCCCTGAAGACCTCGCGGAGACGGTCGCCGAGGTCGAAGCCACTGGGCGGCGCATCCATGCCGCAATCGCAGATGTCCGCGACGGGTCAGCAGTGGCTGCCGCGTGCAACCAGGGCGTCGAGCGCTTTGGGCGCATTGATGCCGTCCTTTGTAACGCGGGTGTGTTCGCCTGGGTCGGAGACTCGGCCCACACTCCGGCGGCCTGGACCGACACCATGGATGTGGTCACACTCGGCACCTACAACGCGATAGAGGCCGCCGTACCCGCGATGATCGAAGGGGGTCGAGGCGGCTCCATCGTGATCACGAACTCCCTGGCCGGAATCGCACCGATGATCGACGACTGGGAGCAGTCATCGACCGGGTATCTCGCCTACATGACCGCTAAGCACGGCTTGACGGGACTTTCTCGTGCGTACGCGCTGATGCTGGCGAAGTTCAACATCCGGGTCAACTCCCTCCACCCGATGGGCGTCGCGACCCCGATGCTCCTCAACGAGGACGTCGACGTCGTCCGTGCGGAGAAAGCGTCGTCGATCGTCTATCACGCCGCCATGCCGGTGCAACTTCTCGAACCGAGAGACGTCACCAATGCCAGCCTCTGGCTCTGCTCTGACATGGCGCGCTACATCACAGGCATCGCTCTTCCGATCGATGGGGGAAGCAGCCTCTTCTAAAGTGAACCGTGATGGTGCACGGTGCCACCGCTCCTCGGCCGGGAGCGTCGCCGTCACCGGCAAAAGGGGACAACCCAGATCGGTCTAGCGATCGAGAGCCGGGATGATCACTGCCTTGGTCTCTTCCAGGACGGCCGCCTTCTCTAACGCGGTATTGAGGCCTTCGAGTCCGTAGCGTCCCGGTCCGAGCAGGCCGTCCCAGACCAGCGACGAATCGAACCTCTGAATGAACTCGAGCGCTGAGGCGTACGCCCCTATGGTTGCACCCAGTGATCCGGTGACCGTCAAGTTCTTGGAGATGATCGTCTCGACGGACACAGGTGCCGGTCTGGTATTGACCGCCCCCGCCATCACGTAGCGAGCCTTGCGCGCCGCAAGCTGCACGCCCTCTTCCATAGCGGCCGCAGACCCGGTGAACTCGAACACGACGTCCGCGCCCCGTCCAGACGTCAGCTCCTTCACCATTTTGACGCGCTCATCGGCGTCACGGTGTTCGGTGATGTCGATGCCGTGTTGTGCTCCCAAGGCAACTGCGCAGTCCACCCGTTCGCTGGGGGCGCCGATCGCAATGATGGTCTTCGGCGAGTGCGTCGCAGCGACGGCGACAGCAAACAAGCCAAGAGGGCCCGTGCCCTGGACGACGACCGTGTGTCGGCTGTCGAGACCGCCGAGTCGCTCAAATGCCGCCATGACGCTCCGCAGGGCACAGCTGGCCGCCGACGCCTTTTCGCTCTCGACGTCGTCCGGGACCCTTATCCGGCCAGCCTTGGGGTGCACGTAGGCGTAGTCGGCGAATGTCCCATGAAGGAATGGAGGATCTTCGGACGACCGCAGCATCCCAATGACTCTGCGTTCGCACAGCGTCTCGTCGCGCAGGATGCTGCATCCGTAACAGCTCCCGCACGCGGCATGGCCCCATACGATGCGATCGCCGATGGACAGGAGTGTGCCTCTCGAGTCTGTCGCTCCGCTGGTGCCGAATTTCACGATTCTCCCTACGCCTTCATGGCCCGGCACCACGGGCAGGTGCATGTGGCTCCCGGCCACCGCCTGCCAGTTGTGCACATCGGTGCCGCACACCGTCGCAGTCTCCATCTCGACGAGGATCTCCCCCGGCTTCGGCTCAGCCAGAGGGAATTCGCGGAACTCGAGCGGCGCCCCGAAGTCGACATGCACCGCCGCGCGGGCTGTACCGAGAGACGTCATGTTCTCGTCACCTCCAAGGAGTCATGCGTCATTCTGGGATCCCTTCGACCATGAGGCCGTAGCCGGCTTGGCCGATCATGGAGTAGTAGCCAACGAGCATCACGAATTGCACCAGCTGCTCGGAGCCGAATCTCTGCTTGACTTCGTCTCGGACTTCATCGGCGAGCCTCTGTCCCAAGACTCCGTCGACGAGTTCGACCATGAGGCGATCATCGTCACTGAGCGCGTCCCGATCCGCGGAGGCGATCGCCCTGATCTCTTCGGGGGCGATGCCCGCCTCCGTCGCCGGCCGTCTGTGCTGTTCCCAGCAATCTGCATTGCCCGTACCCGCCGCGTGCCTGAGAACCACGACCTCGACGGCTCGCTGGTCGAGACCCCTGACAATCTGCCTTCGCAACGAGCGCTGGGCGGCTGCCACCGAAGGAGCCTTCCCGAGGGCGCTGTGCAACGTTCCGGGATCCCCCCAGGCGTCGTCGCGTCGCTCTGCGATGACTTGGCGTACCCAGCTCCCGTGATCACCCATGTCGATCGGAACGTTGAAGTCGGTACGGTCCACGATGCGGTCGAAGTTGTCCCTCACCTCCTCGGGCGTCAGGTGACCCTTCGCGACGTAGCCTGCAGTGACGCCGGAGAACACCTCAGCGACCCGCCCGGTCCCAACGTTGAACACCCGCCCGGTGACCGGGCACGACGAGTGCATCAGGAACAGGATCCCCGCCGCCACCAGCTCGGTAGGCGAATTTGCCTTCGAGAACTCTATGGCGGCCGTGGGTGGCGGTGCTCCTGGCCGTGTGTTCGTGATGCCACGGTTCAGACCGACGAGCCGGGTGTAGGCGGAAGGGGAGACCGCGTTCACCAGAATGTTTGCCGGCCGGCCGCGCATCGCCAGAGCCTTCGTGAGCCCCACAACTCCGGCCTTGGCGGTCACATAAGCCTGCTTCGGATTCTTCTCCGGCCCCGTGCCGTCGCCATACAAACCGGCTGATGACGTCGTGAGGATGATCCGGCCGTAGTGTCGCCGGATCATCTCCGGCCACACTTCTTCAGCCAACCACCACGCGGCGCGGAGGTGCACATTGAGGATCGGATCCAAGTCACCGATATTGAAGCCGGCGTTGTGGATCAGCAGGTCGACCGGCCCGAAGGCCCGGCATGCAGCTTCGACGAGTTCGCGCACGCCCTTCTCGGCGCTGATGTCACTGCAGTTTGCTACGGCGACACCGCCTTTCCTGGTGATCTCGGCAACAACGTCATCCGCTGGACCCTGCGACCGACCCGTGCCATCCACGTCGACGCCGCGATCGTTCACCACCACGGATGCGCCACGTTCGGCGAGGAGCAATGCGTAGCTGCGGCCGATGCCGCGGCCGGCTCCCGTCACAATGGCGGTCTGGCCGTCAAATCGCATCTGCTCGTCCGAGCCCGAGGGAACGTTCACACTGCGTTGCCAACGGACGCCGGGTACGAGGGCTCGAACCGATGGATCCTCATTGCATTACCGGCCAATATCTTCCACTTCGTTTCCTCGCTGAGGCCGACCACCTGCTCGTGAGCTCGCTTCAATGAGTGCGGCCACGTCGAGTCCGTGTGCGGATAGTCCATTTCGATCATGATGTTGTCGACGAGTTCGGTGTCGCGAATGGCCTTGACTCCCTCAAAGTCTTCGAAGAAGCACGCGAACACTTGATCGGCGAAGATCTGGCGAGGACTCCTCTCATCCACAAAGAGAGCATTTTCTCTTTCCACAATGCGCCCTTCGCCGCGCTGGTGGTCGGCAAGGGTGCCTTCCCGGAGATACTTCCGATTCCAGTGCCCCTGAACCTTGAGGACATACTCAGCCCGCTCGAGAGTCGGCAGGATCCAGCCGATCTGCGACTCCGACATGCAGATTTTCAGACCGGGGAATCGTCCGAGGACTCCGCTGTAGATCCAGTCGAGGGTCGTCGATATGGGGAGAATGAAACTGTTGCTGGCCAGGGAAACCAGGTAGGGAGCGTCATCGGCCGTTTTCGTCATGTTGGAGGAAGAGCCGTAGTGCATCAGCAGAGGAAGATCGGTCTCCTCAAGAGCGCGCCATAGGGGATCCCAGTGCCCGTCAGCTGAATGAATCGAGGGCAGGCGTTCACCTTTGTACGAGAGCTTGGCGGGGTTCTCAGAGAAGATGACCCCGCGTGACCCGAGTGCGGCACATCGGTAGACCTCTTCCACGGACGCGTCCACGTCCCAGAAAGGAATCAGGGTCGCCGGGATGAAGCGACCAGGGCCGGCGGCGCACCATTCGTCGATCAACCAGTCGTTCCAGACCCGGATGCACACTGCTCCCAGCTCCGAGTCCTGGCCTTCCATGAAGGTCTGACCGGCGAAACGGGGGAAGCTGGGGAAGTTGATCGACGCGATCACCCCGGCCTCGTCCATGTCCTTCAGACGCTCCTTCGGGTCGTAGCAGCCGGGTCGCATGTCGGCATAGCGGAGCGCGTGAGGACTGATCTCGTCGTATTTCTTGCCGGCGACGGCGGAGAGACCCGAAGTGGGAAACAGCCGCCCCTCGTACTGCCAGTACTCATCGCCGCCCTTGACAACGATCTTCGGTGCTACGTCCTTCAACGCAGCCGGCACGCGATCCTGCCAGACGCCGGGGGGCTCCAGAATGTGGTCGTCCACCGAGATCATCCAGTCGAGTCGCTTGTCGGTCACCACGTCCCACCTTCCATTCGTCCGAGCATGCTTTGTTTTTCAGTAGCTGGGCGCCGGCATTCGCCAAATCGCACCGAACGGCCACCTTCTCCCCCGGTGGTTCGAATCGACAGTCGTGATGTTCCGCACCTGCCCCACTCCATGCCTGCGGCTCCGAGATCGTCGCGATCAAGACGGAGCCCGGCTCGGCGGCACCGAGAGCAGCGTGGACATGCTGCTCGACCAAGCGCATGCCAAGGTGCAACTCGGCGAATCGTTGGGCCAAGAGCTGCGCCACAGAGTCGCGACGAACCGGAGCAAGACTACCAAAGCAAAGGCCATTCGTCAACACATGAGTTGATTTTCTGCATCTCGATGCGGACGACGATCCAAGTCAGCATTTGTCCACAGAGGTGTTGACTATTTGGCAGGGCTTCGCTACCCTGACTCCACCTCGGCGTACCGACCTTCGCGGGCTGGGAGGGCTAACCGACGACGCGCCGATTGGGAATCGCAAGAACCACAGGGGGCAGAACCATGTCGGTCGTACCAGCTGTCGACCTCGGCGAAGCCGAGTTTCACACCCACCGCGCTTCGGACACCTTTGCTGCCCTGCGAAGAGATGACCCCGTGCACTGGGTCGAACCGCTGCAGACATGGATCCTCACGAAGTACGAAGACGTGCGATGGGCGTCCTGTGAATCCAAGATCTTCTCCGTCACGGCGGGAATCAGGCTCGACGACGCCAAGTACGGCGTGTCGACATCTGAAGGCTTCTTCGGAGACGGCGGCGAGTTCCTGGCGTTCACAGATCCCCCGAGGCACACCGAATTGCGCCGCGTACTCGCCCCGATGTTCACGCCGCGTGCGGTCCGGTCACGCGTGGAACGGATCAAGAACGCGGCCAAGGAGATCGTGGATCAGGTTGTTCCTGGCGATGCGGTCGACTGGGTACGCGTTGTCGAGCGCCTCCCGATACTTGTAGGGCTCGACATCCTGGGTCTTCCCTCGGAGGATGCTGGAAATGTTCGAAACTGGAGCGACGCCATGGAACGCCTCTCCTATTCGCTCACTCCAGAGGAGCTCGTCGAGGTCCACGCCGCGTTCGCTCCTCTCGCAGAATATCTCGCGGGCCACGTACAGATTCGGCAGGGACAAGAGCTGCCCGAAGAGCCTGACGACCTCATTTCGATTCTGCTGCACGCCCAACAACATGGTGTGGCGCCGCTCAGCGACGCGAACATCATCATGTTTCTCCAGACAGTGCTGGGCGCTGGAAACGACACAATGCGCTCGCTTCTCACCGGCATGGTGCTCGTGTTCGCCCAGCACCCGGCGCAATGGACACTCCTTCGCGAGAATCGCGAGCTGGCCGATGCGGCGATAGAGGAACTGCTCCGCTGGATCACGCCGGCGAGAGGCTTCATTCGTACGGTCATCGACGGGGCGAATCTGCGCGACAAGGCGCTCGAGCCGGGACAGCACGTATACCTGGCCTACGATTCGGCGAACAGGGACGAGGAGGTGTTCGTCAATCCGGATGTCTTCGACATTCGTGAAGACCGACGGCCGCAGGCCTCATTCGGTTTCGGCACGCACAACTGCATCGGCGCGGCGTTCGCCAGGGCGGAAGCGGCCGCTCTTCTGACTGCCCTTCTCGATCGCTTCAGTGCCTTCGAAATCGCAGGCGACCCGGTGTCGATGGTGTCGGTTCTCAGGAACGGATGGCACAGCGCACCGGCGATTTTCCATACCTGATCTTCCCGCAAGCTCCTCGGGTCCCACCAAGGGGCGCATCCTTCGATTCAGATGTCCCAGCGCATCCACACACCCTTCACGTTGAGGTATTCGTGAAGCACGTCCTCGCTCAGCTCTCGTCCCATGCCGCTCATCTTCACACCGCCAAAGGGCATGGCGGGATCGACATGGCCATACGTGTTGACCCACATTGAGCCCGTCTTGACGCCGTGAGCGACCCGAATCGCCTTGGCGATGTCACGCGTCCAGACTCCTCCACCAAGGCCGTACTGGGACGAGTTGGCCCGCGCGATGACCTCGTCGACGTCATTGAAGGGCAGGATCGACGCCACGGGCCCGAATATCTCTTCTCGTGCAATCGTCATGTCGTCCGACACGTCGGCGAAGACCGTCGGGCCCACAAAATAACCCTCGGCAAGCCCGTCGCGAGTCAGACGTTGGCCGCCGACGACGAGGCGTGCGTTCTCCGCGACTCCGCTGGCCACGTAGCCCAGCACCCGTTCAAGCTGTGTGTCTGACACCAATGGGCCGATCTGCGTCTCATAGTTGAGGCTGTTCCCGACTCGTAGTGAGCGAGCAACTTCGACAACCAGCTCGATGACCTCCTCGTAGACGGCCCTCTCGACAAAGACACGCGTGCCAGCGGAGCACACCTGTCCTGTGTTGCCGAACACCGCCATTGCTGCCCTCGTGGATGCCGCCTCCAGATCAGCGTCAGCGAAGATGATGTCTGCCGATTTCCCGCCTAACTCAAGCGACACTCGCTTCAGCGAAGTCGCAGAGCTCCGCAAGATGGACTGGCCAGTGGCAGTCGACCCCGTGAATGCAATCTTGGCCACTCCTGGATGATCGACCAAGGCAGCCCCGGAGTCCCCGAACCCTGTCACGATATTGACCACGCCAGGCGGCAAGTCCAGCTCCTCTAGGAGCTCCCCCAGGCGCAATGGGGTGAGGCACGCTTGTTCGGCCGGCTTGAGCACCATGGTGCACCCCGTCGCAAGCACGGGCGCGATCTTCCAGACTGGAGCAGCGAGAGGCGAGTTCCACGGAATGATGGAGCCCACCACGCCGACCGGTTCCTTCCGCGTATAGGTCAAGAAGGACCCTGGCTCCGAAGTCTCGACGGTCCTGCCGTGGAGTTTCGTCGCCCATCCGGCGAAGTACCGAAGCGTTGCGGCCGGCGCTCCGCCGCGCTGAGCATTGACCGGAACACCCATTTCGGCGACATTCAACAGACCGAGCTCCGCCGCGTTCTCTTCGATCAGGTCAGCGAGACGGAGGAGCACCCGTTCGCGCTCTGCCGGCTTGAACCTCGACCACGGGCCTTCCAGCGCGTCGGTCGCGGCACGCACAGCCTGATCGACGTCCTCTTGCGTCCCATGTGCGATATGCGCCAGTACCTTCCCCGTGGAGGGGTTGACGGACTCGAACGTCTGTCCGCCGGCAGAGTCGATCCACTTGTTCCCGATAAAGTGGCGCTTCGGTCGATCGGTATTAGCGAACGCGGGTACCGATGCCCATGCGTTGGGTGAAGACACGAGGATCTCCTCTCTTACTGTGTGTCCGTTCCGCGCTCTTCTGCATGCCCAGGCGGATCGGCAGTGTGGCTGTCAGTCCAGGTGAACGCTCGTGACCTTGATTTGCGTATAACTCAACAGTTCACCGAGGCATTGCTCCCTGCCGATCCCAGAGGCCTTCATGCCCCCCGCCGGGATACCCATGAATGCAGCTCCGGAGCCATTGATGCCGATCATGCCTGCGTCGACGGCACGTGCGATCCGGTGGGCACGCTTCACGTCCCGCGTGTACACGATGCCCGTCAGGCCAAAGCGCACACTGTTCGCGATCCTGATGACTTCTTCCTCCTCGCGCCAGCGAATGACCGAGAGGACAGGCCCGAAGACCTCCTCCTGCGCAACTTCCGCATCCGGCTCCACGTCAACCAGGACGGTCGGCAGAATGAAGTAGCCGTGGTCGATGCCCTCCGGTCGTGAGCCGCCAGCCGCGATTCGAGCGCCCGCCGTCACGGCTCTCTCGATGAAGCCCAAGATCCGGTCGTACTGGCGTTCGCTGACGATCGATCCTTGGCGGGATTCGGGATCCAGCGGGTTTCCGACCTGGTGACTCTCCAACCCCTTGACGATGGCTTCGATGGTCTCCACCTCAATGTCCTCGTGGACAAGCAGCCTCGAAGTGGAGCTGCAGGATTGTCCGGACCACGTGAAGTTCATGTTGCTGATGGCCGCCTCGGCGAGTTCGATCGGATCCGCGTCGTGACACCCGATGAGTGCGCCCTTCCCTCCGAGCTCGAGTGTCACGTCCTTGACGCCGTGTTCGGCACCGGTCTGAACGATCTTTCGCCCGATCGTGTCGCTTCCCGTAAAACCGATGCGACGGATCGCGGGGTGCGCGACGAGAGCTTCCGACACCGCCGGTCCATCACCGACCAGAACGTTTACGACGCCAGGCGGGAACACTTCATTGGCGAGCTCACCGAGATAGAGGGCGGAAAGAGGTGTCATTTCCGATGGCTTGACGATGACCGTATTGCCCGCCACCAGCGGAGCAGCGACGTTCTTCGCGGCGAACATGAACGGATGATTGAAAGGAACGATCTTCAGGACTACTCCAAATGGCGGCCGCTCGGTGAAGTGCAGGTTGCCGCTTGCCGGTATCGTCTCACCCTTGATTTCGAGCGCGAGGCCAGCGAAGTAACGGAGGAATCTCGTCACGGTCCGGATCTCGTTGGCCATGTAGACAATAGGGATGCCGGCGTCGACGCAGTCGAGGACGGCGAAGTCCGCAGCTCGCTCCTCAATGGTCTCCGCCAGAAGTTCCACGAGCCGGGCGCGCTCGAGATTCGGCGTCGCACGCCATTCGGTGACCGCGGCGCTCGCCGCCTTAACGGCAAGTTGGGCATCCTCAACTCCGGCGTCCGGCACCAGCGCTACAGAATCGCCGCTGTAGGGAGACTGCACCGCGTACTGTCGGCCGGACACAGCTTGACGCACCTCTCCGCCGATTGAGATCCCCCAGGTGCGCTTCAGCAGATGGGTCACACGCTCTTCGTTCTCGCGAAGTGACGCTTCAAGGATGTCTGTCATCGACCCTTACCACCACCGCGGATCACGATCCCCCAGGCACGAGAACCTCTCGCAATCAAGTGTAGAGCGCGTCAGGCGATACTGTCAACGGTACCGTTGACTCTTCTTGCCATCCGACCGCTATGACCCCAGTCGCAAGAGATCTCGTCCCCTTCATCGCCCAGGAGCCGGATTTCGTGAGGCACACTGGCGCGTCCCGGCACTGCACTCGGCCATGCCCGGCTAGTTCGCAGCCGCACCCTTCGACCGGGTTTTGCGGGCTGCCGGGGCTCGGGCCGCCTTCCTCGGTTCCATGCCAGCCAGGAGCGTGCGCGTCATACCGTCGGCAATGTCGCGACCATTGAGTCGCCCGTCCGGCCGGAACCAGGTGTACGTCCAGTTGAGCATTCCGACGATCAGATTGACGCTGACCTTGGCGGGAAGAATCTCTTCGAACTCACCATTGTCGATGCCGTCTTGGATGATCCCGTGCAGCACCTCTTCGTAGCGAATCCCGGAATGCACCGTCTCGGCACTGAGGTTCTTGTCGATGATCTCTCCGACGGAGCCCTCGCGGAAGTAGATGTAGAGGTACGGATAGTGGCGCTCGAAGACGTCCATGACGATCCTGATGGCCCGCTGCAGTCGATCCGCTGACGACTCCTCCCCGACGGTGCAAGCGTCGAGAGCAGTGAACATCTCTTCCAGGCCTTCGTGTATCGCAGCCCTGAAAAGGGCGAACTTGTCGGGGAAGTAGTAATAGACGGTCGCTCTGTCAAGCCCAGCTGCCTTGGCAATAGCACCGACCGTGGCTCCCTGCAATCCCATCTGCTCGAGCACGGGACCGGCAGCGGCAATGATCCTGTCCCGCTTCTCGCCGTATCGAGCCCTGTCCTTCTTTTCCGCCGCAGATCGACGCTGCGCCAGACCGCTGCCCTTCGATTTCACACGGATATCTTTGCACAGCAGATCGCAACCGGTCGGTGTTGTCGTCCGCGCGTCGTCTCACGGCAGATCACGCGATGCCAAGGAGCTCTTCAACCTTTGCGTCCTCGACGACACGGTAATCCTGCAAATCGGATCGCTCCGCCTTGCCCCAGTGCTCGACATTCCGGAAGGGCGATACGAAGACCAGCCGCCCGCGTTCGTTGCAGAAGAAGGAACTCGTTCCCGAATGAGTCCACACCGTGCGCCCGCTGGCCTCGTCCACAAGCTCGTTGTACTCGTCGAACACCTCGTGCTTGACCTCGATCACCGACGCCCCCGTCTCGAACATGAGATTGAGAAGGCGCCCGATGTACCGCATCTGGACTTCCATGAAGTGCATGAAACTTCCGCTGCCGGGGAACGAATTCGGGCCACCGAGTAAGAAGAGGTTCGGGAACCCGGGCACGCTGACACCGAGATAGGCACGGGGGTCGTCGTCGTCCCACGCCTCCCGCAGGGTCTGACCCCCTTCGCCGACAATCTCGAGCGATGAAACGAATCGGGACGCCTCGAAGCCCGTCGCCCATACCAGAACGTCTGATTCGTACGTCCGGCCCGAGCGACTGACGACTCCCGTCGAGGTCACCGCCTCGACCGCTTCGTCGACAAGCGTCACGTTCTCGCGGCACAGGGTCCGGTACCACCCGTTGTCGAGGAGGATCCTCTTGCCGTACGGCGGGTAGTGCGGCAAGCACCTGGCGAACAGGTCCTGTCGGTCCCCGAGTTCCTGGCTGATGTACCGCGTGAAAAGCTCCCTGTGCGCGTCATTGCGGGCATTGACCGACCGTTCCGGGTGTGGCCAGGAGGGGTCCTTCTGCAGGGAGTCCAGCACCTTGTCACCGAACTGCCAGTAGAGCTTCAACCAGTACCAGGCTCGGTAGACAGGGAAGGTACGCAGGAGATAGCGGGCGTCAGGGTCTATCTCCAGATGAAACTTCTCGAATGGAGCGACCCAGGGTGGCGTCCTCTGGAAGACCGTCAGCTCAGCGACGTCAGCGGCGATGGCCGGCACGATCTGCATTGCGCTCGCACCGCTGCCGATCACGCTGACTCGCTTTCCTCTGAGGTCGAGTCCCTCCGGCCAATCGCTCGAGTGGAATGACGGTCCTGTGAAGGCTTCGAGTCCTTCGACGTCCGGACGCTTCGGTCGGTTGAGGATCCCGACAGCGCTGATGACGGCACTGAACATTTCGAACTCGGAGGCTCCGTCGGGTCCTCTCAGCTCCACCTTCCACGAGCCCTCCTCCTCGAGGTACTCGGCGCGGACGACCTCGGTGTCGAATCGAGCATTGGCGCGGGCACCGAGCGCGTCGAACGTCGACTCGAAGTACTCCTCAAGTCTCGAACGCAGCTCAAAGTGGTATGACCAGTCGTTCGGGGAGAAGGAGAAGGTGTAGAGGTGGCTGGGCGTGTCGACCCCAGCGCCGGGATAGTTGTTATCCCGCCAATTTCCCCCCGGTCCCGAATGCCGGTCGACCAGCAGATAAGGAATACCTAATCGGCTCAATCCTTCGGCCGCGATGATTCCAGACACGCCCGCGCCGATTACCAGGACGCGGAATCCCTCTGAGGGTTTCGGATGGGTTTCAACATCGTCGTGGCTGGGATCGAGGCGGCGGCGAAACTCCTGGGAGAACATTTCCCCACAGCTCTCATCGACCCGCTCTCCGACGCAGGCCGACAACATGATGCGTGCCTGCTCCGCATCGGGAGCTTCGATCTTCGGCCGCTTGCCGCTGAGGAGAGCATGGAACGCTCGCGCCGCCGCCTTCCGAATCTGGTCTTGTACCTCCAGAGGCAGTCCGCCCGTATCGTGATCGCTCAGTCCCCTGCTCCGGGTCGGTCGATAGGGGTCCCGAAGCCATTTCGGGTCCCCGGTGAACTGGTAGACGACCATTAAGAGGGTCGGTATGTTGCCCGACTGAACTATCAATTCCAGCTCGGCGATTGTCGGAGTATCCATTCTCTCTCTCTTCAGAGGAAACCTCCCACCACCGGCGGACAGTCGGCCGGCTGGGGCCCCGGAGTTGGGGCTCGTCGAACCCGCACGGCGCCTTTCACCCGCTACAAGTCACCGTGACTAGGAGCGCCGACCTGCATCGTACGGAAAAACGCCACGTTTGTCAACACCTCTGTTGATCTTTGCTCATAGAGCCCTGGGGCGACCCGACAAGGCCCGCTTGCCCTGTCCCGAGTGAGCTATGCCCGCTGATTGAATCGAAGGCCCAAATATTCGGACGCGATCCGCACACGCTGCATGGCGACCGTGCCACCCGCGATCGCCCATCCGTGGGAGTCACGGTGCAGTCGCTCGAGCTCGTATTCGACCGAATAGCCGTATCCACCATGGAGCTGGATCGCGAGATCGGAAACACGCTTTGCGGCCTCGTTCGCAAAGCACTTCGCGACCGATGCTTCCAGCGCGGGGGGCGCACCGTTCCCGGCGTTGAGCGCAGCGCGCTGTATCAACAGCCTGGCGGCCTCCACCTGCATGACCATGTCGGCGATAGACGCTTGGACAAGTTGGAACTCTGCGATTGGCTTCCCGAACTGTTTGCGGCTCTTCACGTATTCGGCGGAACGATCCAATGCGCTTTGGGCTATTGCGAGCGACATTGTCGCATTCCCGAGCCTCTCAATCGAGAACGCGGTGAACAGGTCCTTGAAGCCACCTTCGGGGACAACAATGTTCCGTACCGGAATGCGGACGTCGTCGAAGAACATGTCTGCCGAGCCAACACCGTGAAACCCCATGAGTCGCTCCTGGGGGCCGAACGTCAATCCGGGAGTGTCTCGCTCGACGAGAACGGCTCCGAGGCTGCGGGAGCCCTGGGTCGATCCAAAGCGCACGTACACGAGGTACATCTCGGCATGGCCCGCTCCGGAACACCACCGTTTGACACCGTTGATCACGACTTCGTCGCCTTCGGTCCGAGCTGTGGTCTTCGCATCAGTGGCTGCCGAGCCGGCGTCCGGCTCGGAGATGGAGACTGCGATGGTCGTCTCGCCGCCGGCCACCGAAGGAAGGACCCGCTTGCGAAGCTCATCGCTGCCGAGCAGCTCTATGACTCGGGCTGGTCCCGTGCACGCCTCGAAGACCGGCCAGGCAGCGACCGGCGACGCCTTGGCCAGTTCCTCCAGGACGATCAGAGCATCCATGAGTGGACGGCCACCGCCACCGTATTCAGCGGGGAGCGTAAGACCGGTCAGCCCAAGGTCGGCGAGACGCCGGCGCTCTTCGAGTGGTAGCGGACTGCCTGTCTCGTCCCAGGCCAGTGCATTGGCGGCGAAGCGTTCCGAGGCCAGGCGCGCGGCGAGGTCCTTCAAGGCGATCTGATCCTCGTTCAATACGGTCAAAGGTTCGGCCTCTCAGCGACGAAACGGGCCGCCTGGCACCACCGGCGTCGCGAGAGGGTCGAGCTGGACCCCCGGTCAGGCCCGGCGTTATCCACCCGAATGAATTTCCTCGATGGAAGGAAGGAGAAGCGCGGAGTTCTTGACAAAGAACTTCTGAACGATGTCGTCGCCAAACGGCTCGAGCATCCCCAGGAACTTTCGCTTCACGTCTTTGCCCCCTTCAATATGGGGGTAGTCGGTCGAGAAGCAGTAGCTGGTCGCAAGATTCGGATAGCGACGAAGGTACTCATCCATCTTCTCAAAGTTATTGAAAGGCGTCACACGGACGTGTTCAGCGATGTACTCGGAGGGAAGCTTCGAAATGAAGGGCTCCATCCTGACCTTGTAGACGTCCCGCGCCCACATGTCCAAGTTGTCGGCGAGTGGTCCGAGCCAGCCGGCGCCGAGTTCGATGGCACCGAAACGGAGCCTCGGGTGCCGCTCGAAGACGCCGCCCATGGTCATGACGGTGAGGAAGTTGCTCACCGCGAATGACACCGTGGCGAAGGCGTACGGATCCGATCCCAGTTCGTGGCTTTCGACCTTGCCTGGCTTGAAGGCGGCGGCGCCGCGGCTCCATTCAGCGGACTTCAAGAAGTCCCATTCACCACCGACGTGCATCAGGGCGGCGATATTGCGCTCGGCGAGCATTTCCCAATACGGATCGAGGTCGGGATGGGCCGGTGATTTGCCTCCGGGCGGAATGCCCGCCGGGAGGTTGACCGCGAGGACGCCCTGATCGAGAAGTTCCTTGGTTCGATCGAAGAGGTCCTCTACGCTTTTGCCCGGATCAATGTACGCGAACAGGTCGGACTCGATCGGGATCGATCTTTGACTCGCGGACCACCCAGTCGTTGTACTCCTCGACACCGGCACGCCCCAAAGATCGGATCTCCGGTTCGGGCAGTGTGAGTGCGTAGCGGTCGCGAAGCATCGCCTCGTTCCCTGTCCACAGATGGTTCGCAAACAATGCGAAACTGGGAAACACGAACTGACGCTTCACGCCCATGACGTCCATCACAGCGAGACGCCGATCCATGTCAAACGCGCCGGGGGCTCGGGTGCCCCGAATGTTCCATACGTTCTCTTCGTTGATGTCGGTATCGTCTGCCAAGACATCAGGGTTGTAGAAGTCGTTCGCACCGGTCTTCTTCAAGACAGGAAGGGCGAGCTCCGCAATCCGGCCCGCCGCTTCCCCGAAGACCTCCCCCCAAAGATGCGATGGGGTCATCTCGTGAGCGTCGACATCGAGCGTTTCGTCCAAGAGCCCGATGGTCGTGCTGGAGAGATCACTGCCGAGCGAAGTAGCCCCTGTCATCTCTGATCCTCCCTCTTCGGTCCGGCCCTCTGGCCGACACACGGCGAAGCAAAGCCGATTCTCTGGGTCTGAGCCTAACCTTCATTTCCCATTTTGTCAACACTGTTGTTGACTCACAGGTGGGCGGCCCTTATCCGCCGCAGCGCGTCGATGTGTTCGTTGACGTCCTTCTTCCTCATCATTTCGCCATCGCGCCATTGGACGGGATACGACGAGGTTCGAATGTTGAGATGCGTCGCTCCGACCGCTTCCCACGCCCGCAGGTCCTCGGCGAGCTCCTCCGGTTGGCGCGGCCCGAGGTACACGGTCCCGGTAAGGGTGATGGAATCCGATCTGCCTGCCTCGTCGGCCTCTTGCCAGAACTGTGTGATCCGGCCCCGGAGCGAGTCAAGCGGACTGGTCACGAACCAGCCGTCTCCGAGGGTGACGGCACGCCTGCGGGCAGCATCGGAATCACCCCCGACGAGTATCGGGATGGGGCGTTGGACCGGTAACGGGCACAAACCGGCAGCTTCTAGGGAATCGAATCGGCCGGAGAAGGTCACCGATTCCTCCGTCCAGAGTCTGCGGAGCACCGCTATCTGCTCATTCATGCGTTGGCCGCGCGTGTTCCAATCGCTTCCGAGCGCGTCAAACTCGGCGTCGTTCCAGCCGGCGCCAATGCCGAGGCGAACGCGGCCGCCGCTGAGTACGTCGGCGATCGCCAGCTGTTTTGCGACCAGCGCGGTCTGACGCTGCGGAAGGACCAGGATCCCACTGGTCAACGTGATCGACTTGGTGACGCCCGCCAGGTAACCCATCGTCACACAGGGCTCGAGGAAGGGGGTCATGTGGTCGTAGAGCGGCGGTCCATTTCTGAGGGTGTTCGGGTCGAGCGGCCGCCAATCAGGCCGCTTCGTGACGTCGATACCGACCACGTGCTCAGGTATGTAGATCTCGTCGAATCCGATGCTCTCGAGCCCCTGGGCCCAGTCTCGAAGGACGACCGGGTCGGTACCAAGATCCATCGTCGGGTACGTGGTCCCGAATTTCATCGTCACTTTCCACCTTCTCGATGTCGCAGCGCGGCTGGGCGGATCGTCAAGCGCGGCGTTTGCACCGCTCGATCCGATGACGCGGTCGTTCGCTCAGGTTCTTTCCCGATTCGGAGCGAATTGAGCGGTGGGCCACCCGATCACGAGTGCCTCGGTCCCTTCGCTACCACTGACCGACTCCCGTGCACCGACGTCGGACCAAACCACGGTGCTCTTTCCGTACTTCAGTCCGTCGGTGTAGATCTCACCGACCGTGGTGAACATGCAGTAGGTGCGGTCTGCAGGGAGTTCCCACTGCCCGTCGGCATCCCAACGTACCTTCATGATGACCAGATCCCGCTCCGTGAACCGGCCGAGGACCTTCGTGGAATGAGTGGGGGTTGCCCTCACGTAGGCGAACGCGTCGGGATTGATGAGGATGGGATCGGGGTACCGCGGAATCGGAATTGCCGATGGTTGCTCGAAGACGTGCTCCCAGATCGCATTGAGAGCGTCTCGCTCTACCATCTGACCAGATTCGTCGACGTTGCGGTACTTGCCGCCTTCGAACTCTCCGCGCTCCTTCAGCTCCGCATAGGCCTTTTCGTGCATTGCCCGCGTGATCCAGTGGTCGCTCCATTGGATTTGGAAGATGGACGCCCCGTCGATCTCCTCCGGGCCGTAGTAGGCACCAGCGGGGAAATATGCGATCCAGTGCTCTTCGAGGATCTGTCCTCGGCCGAAGTCTTGGCGACCACTCATTGAGATCCGGATCTGCTCGAAGTCATGCCTATGGCGTGGAGCAGTGAAGATGTTCTCCCCCCCGACATAGTTGTAGCAGTCCGACGTGAATCCAACTCCGGGCAGCAGTTCGCCTTCGCGGATGAACTTGCTCTCGACATCCCCGACGCGGGCGTTTACTGCGACGGGCTTCCACGGGACCGCCTCCGTGTCGATTACCTGCATCAGCCGATTCCTCCTTTGTGCAATGCATGGTCCTTTTCGGCCGGGTCACCCGACGCCGCCGCCGTCTCGAGTTGGAGGCGCGCTTCGGATCTGACCCATTGCGTGTCCGAGCCGACGCCGACCATGTTGAAACCCCGGTCGACGAGCCTCCTGGCGCTCTCACCGTCGTTGCATGGCATGCCGACCGCCAACTCTCTTTTCTCGCACGCGGCGCGCACTCGCTCAATCCCGTCTTCGTGGATACCCGGAATCAGCTCCAATCCGGGGGGCAAGCCGTAGCTGATGGCGAGGTCCGCCGGTCCGATGCACACTCCGTCCACTCCGACAACGTCGAGGATCTCCTCGACGTGTTCGACGCCTTCGACGGTCTCGATCATCACGATGCAGAGGACTTCCTCGCTCAGCGTCGCTGGGTCACGTCCGAAGGTCTGAGATGCCCGTATCGGGCCGAAGCTGCGGTTGCCGTGCGGACTCATTCGGCATGCCTGGACCGCTCGCCGAGCATCTTCGGCGGATTCGACCATCGGGACGATGACACCCTGAGCGCCTGCGTCGAGCATCTGACCGATGAAGGCCTGGTCGGACGAGGGCACCCGCACGATCGGCGTGACAGGCATCCTGGCGAGTGCGAGTAAGCACAGACGCGCCGAGTCCGGCCCAAGGAACCCGTGCTGCGCGTCGATTACCACGTAGTCGGGTCCGGCCAATCCGATCAGCTCCGTCATGAACGACGACCCGCTCGTTGTCCATATACCCAGGGTCGGCTCTCCGCTGGCCCACTTGCTCTTGAGACCGTTGAGCGTCACTCAATCCTCGCTTCCCTGTCTCTCACTGGAGACGGGCCCACGGCGACAGGTTTCGCGCCCTCGGCTACCACGAGCCCCAATGGGTGAGCTCTGCCCCGGGAATCCGGTGAGCTTTCTTGAAATCCGTTCCGATGGAGTAGGCCACCGGAAACATCCCGCACTGCGTGACCTCCGGATACGGAATCCTGAGCAGTTCCGCCACGTCGCTCTCGCGCTTGAGGTGCTCCGTGGTGAACGCAACGCCCAAGCCTCGGGCGCGTGCAGCGAGCATGAAGCTCCACATCGCGGGGAGGATCGAGCTCCAGAATCGGGACTGTTCCGGAAGGGTTGGCTCCCCGAGGACTCTCCCCGTGCCACATGGAATGACGAGCCACGGGGCCCGACCGATATTGTCCGCAAGATATTTGGCCGATTCCAAGACGCGCCCGAGTCTGGCCGTCCGTGGGTCGCTCTCGTCATAGGGCGGCATCTTCCCGTCGACCAGATGTGAGTACCAGGAATCCGCGTAGACTTCCGCGATTCGCTTCTTCATCTCCGGGTCGCCGACGACCACCCAGTGCCAGTTCTGCTTCACGTGGCCGCTCGGTGCTTGGATCGCAATCTCAATGCACTCTTCGATCAGTGCCTTGTCCACCGGACGATCGAAATCGAGACGCTTCCGCACGGTGCGGGTCGTGGTCAGCAGCTCGTCCGGCGACAGATTGAGCATCACGAATGTCAACCCCCTTCGAAAATCACGACGCTAGCGGCGCGCCCAGTCATCGTAGGCGCCGGCGTCGATGATTGTCAACATCGCTGTTGATAACCGAGACCAGAGGAAATCGTCCTGCGACCCCGCCGTCCACAGGGCCAACGTTGCGAGGGTTCGCCGACGGTCTGCACCCATATTGATGCTCGGGAGCTATCCCCCGTCAGATGTTCCGAAGGCGCGGATGGCGTTGACGCTTTCCTCGTACGAGCCGAGATGTCGGGTGTAGTCCTGCTCGGTCTGATAGGCGGCTTCGAGGGGAAGCGTGTCAGAGCGGACAATGGACGCCTTTGCCATTCTGATCGCCACAGGGTTCTTGTCGGCGATGACCTGTGCGAGAGCTCTCGCCTCGGTCATCAACTCGCCTGCTGGAACGACCTTTTCTACCGCGCCCAGCCTGTACATCTCCGCTGCCGACTCTCTTTCGCCCGTATAGAACATCCGACGAGCCTTTCCGGGCCCGACGAGCCACTGGGCGAACGAAGCCGCCCCCAACACGCCGACGTTGATCTCGGTCAGGGCAAACGTGGCGTGGTCCGCCGCGAGAACGACGTCACTCACCGCAACGAGTGCGACTCCGGCGCCGACCGCGGCTCCGTTCACTGCGCATATGACGGGTACTGCGCAATGCCTCACGGACCAAAAGGCGCCGCGCGTGGCGTGATAAGGGTCGCCGACGCGCGGTGATGGACCGTCTTCCAATCGCTCCTTCTGCAGGTCCTTGAGATCCCGGCCGGCGCAGAAGGCTTTGGTGTCCGCTCCGGTGAGGATCGCGACGTGCACGTCTCGGTCGTCCGCGAATCCGTCGAAGGCTTCGCTGATTTGTCTGTAGGTATGCCGGGCCAGAGCGTTCACCGGTGGCCGGTTAATAACCACTTCGGCAATGTGATCGTGAATATGGACTTCTATGCCGTTGTCCATGGCCGCCTACTCGCTTCCCAGAGATTCGCGGCGCGTGTCGCTCACATCGCCCTCACGAGGGGGAGGACCTCATCGGTGTAGAGGTTGAGGCTCTCGGCTGACTCCTCGAAAGGCATTCCCGAGTAAGAGAAGAAGTTCAGCAGAGTGTCGCACTGGGTCGTCTCTTGGATCCATCTGATCTTCTCGGCACACTCAGTGGGAGTTCCGAATACATGGAGATCGGAATAAAACTTCGCCGCGTCGCCCTTGCCTTCAGACGTGATCCGCTCGGAGACCTTGGCGTAATAGCTGTAGCCCTTCTGGGTCGCGAAGTGCGTTCCTCCGAGGTCGTAATGCTCCATGACCCGCTGGTAGTACCGCTCGTTGTAGTACCCACCTCGCTCAGCCGCCTTGGCCCCGTCACGACTGCAGTACGTGTGGACGGCGACGATCGGCGCTGGGATCTCTCGGTCGGGATGATGTGTTGCAAACGCGTCCCGATAGACGTCCAGTTCGTCCACAACTGTCTTCCACGGCTTTTGGGGGATGATGATCAATCCGGCGCCGACACGTCCCATCGATTTGACCGACTCGGGCGAGACCGCCGCACCGTAGGTCCGGCCCACGAAAGAGCCTGTCGGGCGCGGCCGAATCTCCCGCTTCGGTATGGTGACGTGCGTCCCAGACGCCTCTATGAACCCGTTCTCCAAGGCTGCGAAGACCGTCTCGGCGGTCTCATCAAAGACCTCCCGGGATGTGGACATGTCGACACCGAGTCCCTCGAATTCGAGGCGACCGAGACCCCTGCCGACACCGAGGCAGAACCTGCCCTCTGAGAGATTGTCCAGCATGCCGATTTCTCCGGCCAGTCGAGCCGGGTTGTGCCAAGGGAGGACGACCACCATCGCTCCCAACGTCACACGCTCGGTCTTGCCCGCCATGAAAGAGAGGAATTGCAACGGGCTCGGGATCATGGAGTATTCCGTGAAGTGGTGTTCTGTCGCCCAGACGGAATCGAATCCCATGGGCTCAGCCATGCTTGCCAGCCGTACCTCGTCGCGGTAGATCTCCAGGTCGGACCCGGGGCGATCGGTCGCCATGAAGAAGAAGCTGAGTCCGGTCTTCATCTGATGTCCTGTCCTTGACGGCAGACCTCGGCCATGGCCCGACCGTACATCGCCGGGCCAATCTTTGTCAACGACTATGTTGACTTATGGGCCGAGACGCGCATACGTTCGCGCAGGATGAACATCGGTGGTGTACTGCAGGAAGTCGCCGATTGAATCTCTACGGGAGGCTCTTGGGTCCTGGCGGGAGCTCCACGGGAATCCGGAATGAACCGCTGAATCGAAGAGTTCGAAGCGCACCTTGCTGACGGCAAGATCGTCAGTAGACGAGGAGGTTGCGATGAAGGTCAATGAGGCCCTGGCGGCGGCGCTCGCCGACCTGGAGGTCGGCACCGTGTTCGGGCTCCTTGGTGACTCGAATCTCTTCATGGTCGATGCGTTCGTGCGGCGTCACGGCGGCCGTTACATCTCAGCTGTTCACGAGGCCGGCGCGGTAATGATGGCTCAGGGGTATGCCTCGCGGTCGGGCCTTCTGGGGGTGGCAACCGTCACGCAAGGTCCGGGTCTCACGAATACGGCCACCGCCCTGGTCGAGGGCTCACGGAGCAACACGCCACTCGTCCTGATCGTTGGTGACACTGCGCCGAGCAACACGTTGAATCCTCAGTCGCTCCGGCAGGAGCCGCTGGTGGTTGCGACCGGAGCGGGCTATGTCCTCGTCGGAACACCGGGAGATGTCGTCGCTTCGGTTCGAGAAGCTGCGGAACGAGCCATTCGCGAGCGTCGCCCCGTCGTAGTGAACTGCCCGACCGAATACCAATGGGAGGAGGTTGTCTACACCACGCCGGAGCGAGTCACGTCCGTCGATGAGGTGAAGGCCGTCGAAGAATCACAACTCGACGCAGCAGTGGGAGTCATCGCCTCGGCTCGCCGTCCGCTGGTCCTCGCTGGAGGTGGCGTACTCGAAGGCGACAGGCGGGGCGATGTGCTGCGTCTTGCTGAGCGAATAGGAGCGCCGATCGCGTCCACGCTGAGAGCACGAGGTCTCTTCGCTCCAGCCCAGGGATATCTGGGCGTGTTCGGAACCCTCTCGACTGACGTAGGGACCGACGTGATTGCCGAGTCGGACTGCATTATTGCGTTCGGGGCCTCGCTCAACACCTGGACCACGGCGCGCAACGCACTCTTGGCCAACAAGGCTGTCGTGCATATCGACACCGATCCGGAGCACATCGGCCGCTACGCGCCGGTCACGGCGGGCGTCGTCGCTGACGTGGGCGTTGCCGCAACGGTCATGCACGACTGGATCGTCGAGGCGGAGGTGCCGGCCTCGGAGTTCCGCGGTCGTGTCTTGCCGCGATTGAAGGATTCGTCGATCCGCTGGAAGGCCGCAGTCGCGGATGGTTACCACATCGGGGCTGCCATCAACGAGATTGTCGACGCTCTCCCACCGGAAACGACGATCGCTTTCGACGGCGGGCGGTTTCTGGGAGAGGCGTTCAAGTACGCGGCGGCAACCTCCCCGGAGCGTCAGGTCCTCTCGACCGCGTTCGGGGCGGTTGGGCTGGGGATGGGCGCGGCTCTGGGGGCAGCTGCCGCCGATCCCACGAACCGCCCGCTCCTGATCACTGGGGATGGCGGCTACATGATGAGCGGGATGGCCGAATTTCACTCGGCCGTCCGAAATAATCTGCCGCTCGTGGTCGTCGTCATCAATGACGGCTCGTACGGCGCTGAGTACGACCAGTTCGTCAACAAGGGAATCGACCCCGAACTTTCCTTGTTCACCTGGCCCTCGTTCGCCGATACGGCGATCGCGTTGGGCGCGGCGGGAGTGACGGTGGAGGGGGAGGATGACTTGCCCGCGGCGCTGAAAGCGTTGGATGACCCGGCGGCGGGTTCTGTGCTCATCGACATCAAGATCGACGCGGCCGCGATCCCGGAGGTACCGCACTGATGACTTCGTATTCGACGATCGATGATGCGTTCCGCGAGGTCGTTGGCCGACTTTCGGACCAGATCGCCATCGTCGACGGCGCGACCTGGCTCTCGTATGGAGATCTCGAAGACCGGGTTGCGAGGGTCGCCAATGGGCTCGCAACGTTGGGGCTCCGCAAGGGAGATCGACTGGCGATCTGGATGCCGAACAGCATGGAGTGGGCCGTGACCTTCTTCGCCGCCGCGCGGCTTGGCGCCGTGGTCGTCCCCATCAATACCGGACTGTCGATCGACGAAGCGCAGTACCAGCTATCGCAGTCCGGCGCCCAGGCGCTCATCGTCGAACGGTCGTTTCGAAACAGGGACTACGTCCGAGACGCCATCGAGCTGCGCAAGAATCTCGAGGGCACCGAGTTGGAACTCATTGTGGTCGGCGATCCGGCCGACCAAGGAGTGTCGTGGGACCTTCTGGCCGCAAGCGCACCATTGGTTGCGGCCGTCGCTCCCGTCGCAGCCGACGACCCCTGCATCATTCTGTACACATCAGGCACGACCGGTCAGCCCAAGGGAGCAGTGCATACTCACCGATTTCTCGCTCCGCTGATGTCCGTCTCGGAACGCCTGGATATCGGTCGGAGCGACTCTGTGGTGCTCTACCTACCGATGTACCACGTCTACGGGCTGCTGGCTGGCCTTGTGATGATTCTCCTCAGCGGTGCCAAGGTCGTCGTGATGAAGCAGTTCGACGCAGTTCAGTCGTTGTCCCTCATCGAAGCCGAGGGTGCCACCATCGTCTTCGGCGTCCCAACCACGTATATCGATCAACTCGCCGTCGCCGACATCGATGACTACAACTTGTCGACGGTCCGGGCCTCCTTCACTCCGTTTCCCGAGGATCTCAGCTTCCGCGTCAGTGACCGGTTCGGGGTCTGCTTGAACACGTACGGAATGACCGAGACGGCATCCGTCGCCTTTCTCGCGTCGTTGGATGATCCCCTCGAGATCGCGATCCGCTCGGTGGGATACCCGGTTGATGGCCTCGAAGCGCAGATCGTCGATCCCGAAACCGCTCAGGCGCTCCCGACCGGCGAAGTTGGGGCTTTACAACTGCGGGGACCGTCGATCATGACGCACTATTTCGAGAAGCCCGAGGAAACTACCAAGGCGAAAACATCCGACGGCTGGTTCCGTACGGGAGATCTCGGGAGCTTGGACGACGCCGGCCGCCTCACGTTCCACGGACGCCAAAGCGATCAGTTGAGGGTCGGCGGCGAGATGGTTGACCCCGTCGAGATCGAAATGGCCCTTCAAAGCCACCCCACAGTCGAGCGCGCTGCCGTTGCCGGCGTTGTCGACGATCGCCTTGGCCAGGTCCCCTACGCATGGGTGCAGCTGAAGGAAGGGGCTCGAACGGATCCCGCGATTCTCACGGACCATGTCTCGGAGCGCTTGGCCTGGTTCAAACGTCCGCGTCGAACCATTCTCGTCGACGCTCTTCCGACGACTCCCAGCGGAAAGGTCCAGAAGTTTGTCCTCCTGCAGCACCTCGATGCTGCTGATGAGCCCTGATCGCGGTTGCGACCAGGGGGACCGTAGTTCCCCGAAGTAGAAATCAACATATGTGTTGACTTCGCGGATACTTCAGTCCGAGAATGGCGGCCATGTACGAACAGATCACCTACTCCGTCGCCAATCCAGTCGCACTCATCACGTTGAACCGGCCAGACCGGTTGAACGCCTGGACCCGCCAAATGGATGTCGAAGTGCGAGGCGCCGTCGCTGCAGCCGAAGGTGACCCCTCCGTCGTCGCAATCGTGATCACCGGCGCGGGGCGCGGATTCTGCGCCGGTGCGGACATGGACGATCTGGCGACGATGGGCGACCAGGGTCCGGAGGGGCCGACTCCCTATCAACTCGGAGACGGCGATTTCGAAGGAAGATTTACTTGGCTCCTCGCAACGAAGAAACCAGTGATTGCGGCCATCAACGGTCCGGTGGCCGGGATGGCGGTCCCGCTGATCCTCTGTTGTGACCTGAGATTCATCGCCGAGGACGCGCCGATTGTGACTTCCTTCTCTCACCGGGGTCTCATTGCCGAGTGGGGAATTGCATGGCTACTCCCCCGCATGGTGGGAACGGGCAACGCTCTCGACCTCCTTTTCTCTTCGCGGCGCCTCAAGGGAGCTGAGGCAGTTGCAATGGGGCTGGCACAGCGAGCGCTGCCGGCGGAGGAGGTCGTGCCGTACAGCCTCGACTACGTACGTGACCTCGCTGAACATGCTGCTCCGCTTTCGCTGGCCATCATGAAGGAGCAGGTGTACACGCAGTTGACCACAAGCCTCGGTCGCGCCGAGACAGCGGCACGAGAGCTCATGCGTGCCAGCTTCAGCCGGCCAGACTTCCGCGAAGGAGTCAGGTCCTTCGTGGAGAAGCGACCGCCGGCATTTACTCGGATCGGCGAATAGCAACAGGGCTCTGAGGCCCTGGTGGTGGTCGTATTCTTTCTTTGTTGGTGACACTGCTCACTGATAAGCGGGCGTGCCGCTCCCCTGCTCTTCTCGTGGATTTTGCACCTGACTGGCCCACGCGAGACCTATTCCACCGACACCCGCCCGGCCACAAGGGGGTGTCAGGCACTCTCAGTCGGACTGGTCAACGACATTCCAGTTGGGGGGCCGCTTCTCCCGGAATGCCCTGGCGCCTTCGGCGGCCTCTGCCGAATAGTGGATTTGGTCGCGGTAGGGCTTGGAAAGAAGGTCTGCGGAGGCAACCGGGAGATCACGGCCGTTCATCACCAGGTACTTCAGCGTCTTGACCGCCGTCGGTGAGCAGCGCTCAATGTCGGCCGCTACCTCACCAACCCTTGCGAACAGTGCAGCCCGGTCCTCAACCAACCCCTGGATCAGACCGATTTCGTAGGCTCGTTGGGCATCCATCCGACTGCCGGCTAGGTGGATCAGAAGTGATTCCCCCAGCGGAACCGTCCGTGAGAGCACGTTCACGCCGTGGTGGCCGAGCGTGCCGATACGCGCCTCTGGAAGACCGAATGACGACCCCCTAGTAGCGAATCGGACGTCGCACGCCAGCGCCAGCTCGAACCCGCCACCGACGCAGTAACCGTCGATCGCCGCTATGACCGGCTTCGTAGAAGAGGCAATAGTGTCGCAGTACGGGACGCTCTTAGGCAGAGGGCTCCCCTCGAGCTCCATGCTCCGTTCCTTGAGGTCACTTCCGGTCGAGAAGGCCCCGCAGTCCGAGCCTGTCACGACCAGAACGCGCTGCGCATCGTCCTCGTCGAACTCACGCACGGCAATCGCCAGATCCAGCTTTGTGGCGACGTCAATGGCATTGAGCGCGTGCGGACGATTAAAGGTCAGGTAGCAAACACCACCTCGCACCTCGCGCTGCAGACTGTCGAAGGACACCGTTGTCGTCATCTGGACTCCTTGTACTGCGCACTGAGCATCGCCGATTACTCGACTTGCTGGTCGTCGTTGACTGCGAACTCCACGCTAGAACCACCGGTCGACTGCTTGCCGAATATTTGAGCGCTCTGGGAGTCGGCCACGCTGCAGACCTGGAAGCGGTGCGGCTGCCGCCCGCATCACCGACGGCGAATCACAATGGGGTTGGCCCACCCGGTACCGGCCGGCCTGCTCGCCGCCTCTCGGTTCTTCAGCGTGGAGAGTCCAGCCACCAGTCAAGTCCGGTGGCTCCTGGGCGGTGGGCACCGCCAGTCCAAGTGTGCACAGATTCACGGCCCTTCGAAGGAGCTGGGTTCGGGGCCCCCGAACCCACCCGAACCGAGAACGTGAGACGCTCCTTTGCCAGATTCGCGGACAGCTCGAACGTGATCCTCGCCGTTCTTCAGTAACCGGCCTCAGAGTCAACCAGGCCGACTAGAGGCTCACGGGCGGCGAAGTGGGCCACGTTGGTGCGGATCCGCTCGGCGAGGAGGGGTAGCACCATCTCGATGGTGTCGGCTGTGTGCGGCGTGATGATGCAATTGGAGAGATCCCAGAGCCCATGGCCGTCGGGCAGGGGCTCTGGATCGGTTACATCGAGCGCAGCGCCGGCAATTGCCCCATGCTGCAAAGCTTCGACAAGCGCATCGGTGGCAACGTGTCCCCCACGGGCCACGTTGACGAGCCATGCCCTCTGCTCCATGAGGCCGAGCTGGTCCGCCCCGATGATCCCTCGAGTTTCTGGGGTCAGCGACAGGGCGAGCACTACGACCAGCGCGTCGCTCAGCGTGGTGTCGAGCTTCGAGACCGGCACGGTACGGGCAGCGCCGGGCACGGGGTTCCCGGAGCGATTGACCACGGTGGCCTGGACCTCGAAAGGAGCGAGCAGCTCGAGGAGCGACCGGGTGATCCCGCCGCCACCGAGAATGGTCACTGACTCACCGAACAGGCTCGTCCCCCCTTGTTTTCCCCAACTGCGGGCGGCAATGCGGGTCGGAAACAGCCGGAGGCCGGCGAGAGCCAGGGCCAAGGCGTGCTCGGCCACCGGTTGGGCGTAGGCGCCCTTGGCGCACGTCCAAATTCGGGTCTGGTCGATGACCTCGGTCAGCGACTCCACGCCGGCGGAAGGCAACTGGACCCAGCGCACACCCGGCGCGGCGACGAGGGCCTCCGTGAGACCGCCGATGTCGTGAGAATCGAGCCAGACCAAGGCCTCGGGGTCATCGGTCAAGTTCACCACCACTCCGCCACCAACCTCGACAGCTTCGAGGGCAAACGGGGCAGGAGTTGGCGCGACGGTCACCCGAGGTGGAGGCACACGACGACACTATCGAGCTGTAGGAGCGGGACGGCCAACTCAGCAGTGACCACAGCCGCATCAATTGAGGCAGCTGATACCAGTCGTGCAGCACTCGCGTTGTCTCGATAGACGACCGTTCCGGGTAAACCGATGCACATGCCTGAAGAATTTGTCCAACTGGGTGGCCGATATGTCCGCCGCATGGGATTTGGTGCAATGCAGCTTCCCGGTCCGGGTGTGTTCGGTCCGCCGAAGGATCGAGAGATTGCGTTGAGAGTGCTCCGTCGCGCCAGGGACGCCGGGGTGAACCACATCGACACGGCCCAGTTCTATGGACCCGACGTGGCCAACGAGTTGCTGCGGGAGGCGCTCTCTCCCTATCCGGATGACTTGGTGATTGTGTCCAAGGTCGGGGCGGCAAGAGACGATAAGGGCCAATGGCACGGCGCTCAACGACCTGATCAACTCCGAGCCGGAGTCGAAGCCAACCTCGTATCTCTCGGTTTGGATCAGATTTCCGTTGTGAACCTGCGTCGACATCCTGAATCCGACGTGTTGTTCACCGATCAACTGGAGGCAATGGAAGCCATGCGTCAAGAGGGCCTGATCGGACGGATTGGACTGAGCAACGTCGACTTGGAGCAGTACCGGACCGCGCAATCTTTGATTGACATCGCCTGCGTGCAAAATCCCTACAACTTGGCTGACACTTCCGGACAGGATGTCTTCGACGCCTGCCGGTCGGATGGCATTCCCTTTGTCCCGTTTTTTCCGTTGGGCTCGGCCTTCAATCCTGAGAAGCCAGTTCTTCGTGCAGCCTCCGTCGAGGCTACGGCTCAACGACTGGGCGCAACGGCAGCCCAAGTTGCGCTCGCCTGGCTACTTCAGCAGGCCCCAACGGTATTGCTCATCCCCGGAACGTCCTCACTAGAGCATTTGGAGGAGAACCTGGGCGCTGCAGATTTGGAACTCGACCAAGAAGCACTTGACGCGCTCCCATAAGAGGAAAGGTCAGGTGGCTAACCGAATCCCAGCCATAGGTGTCACCACCAAGTGACGGCGAGCTCGGGACTAGGGGGCTACCCCCTCGAGTCGTCACCCGTGCGGACGGCTGCCAGATGACCTTCCTGCCTAATGTGTCCGGGGCTGGCGGAGGGAGTCGAAGGGAGCTCGATGGATCTCGAACTGACCGGGAAGCGAGCCCTCGTGACCGGGGGCAGCCGGGGAATCGGCAAGGCGATCGCCCGTCAGCTCGCCCTGGAGGGCGCCGACGTGGCGATCGCCGCCAGGGACCATGGGCGTCTCGACGTCGCTGTGTCCGAGCTCGCCGCCGAGTCGGGGCGTCGCATCGTGGGCATGAGTGTGGACACGGGCGACGGCCAGGCCATCACGGCGATGGTGAAGGCCTCTGCAGACGCGCTTGGTGGGGTCGACATACTCGTCAACGCCGCGGCCCGCCCGGGTGGCCAGCGGCCCGCTCCCGGCTGGGACGCCATCACCGAAGGGGCCCTCTATGAGGAAATCCAGGTGAAGGTGCTCGGCTACCTGCGCGTCGCACAAGCCGCAGCGCCCTACATGATCGCCAATCACTGGGGACGGATCATCAACATCTCCGGACTCGCTGCCCGCCAGTCAGGATCGTTGATCGGATCGGTGCGCAACGTCGCCGTCTCAGCAATGTCGAAAAACCTCGCCGACGAGCTCGCACCCCATGGCATCAACGTCGTCACCGTTCACCCGGGTGCCACCCGCACGGAGGCAACGAGCGAGGAGGCGGCCGCCCGACCGGCCAACAACCTCGTCGGGCGGATGATCGACGCCTCGGAGGTGGCCTATGTCGTTGCGTTCCTCGCCTCGCCGAAGAGCGTCGCGATCGACGGAGACGCGATCGCGGCCGGTGGTGGCGTGCCGGGCGTCATCTACTACTGAGGTGCATCGTGGCGCCCCGTGATCCCAGAGGCACCCTGAGCCAGCGCGCCCCCTTGGGGAGGTGTCGCCACCTCGAGGGAGCGAGTTGGACCGTCCGGGCGGTCTTGAGTGGTTCTATTCAGCCAGCTCAGGGCGTTGTAGCCGTCCAGCCCGCCAACTGCGTTCGGCCAAATCTGAACGAATAGTTGGGCAAGCGGATGGGCAACTCAACGGGCTGTTCCCATGTCGCAGTTCTTCCGATCCATGCGGCGGTGACCAGGTTCCGCTCGGAGACAAAATGACGTGCCGGTCAGAAAAGCCGGAGCGAGCCTGGCGCCGGAGGTTCTGGCATTTATGACATTCGGCACGAGGAGATCGTCGAAGGAGCGGAGGCCTCATGCGAGCGTGGCGGGTCGATCGGCCGGGAGAGCCGTCGGAGGTTCTGAGCCTCATTGAAGTCCCCACCCCAGAGCCCGGCCCGGGCCAGATCCGTGTCCGGGTCACCGCCGCGGGCATCGGCCTGCCTGACGTGCTCATGTGCCGTCACACCTACCCACTCACGCCGTCCGGGGTCTTTACTCCCGGGCAAGAGGTCACCGGCGTCGTCAGTGCTGTCGGTCCAGACGTCGACATGGACCTCGGGACGACGGTCATGTCGATCACCAGCTTCATGGAGGGCCACGGTTCGTTCGCCGACGAATGTCTGGCTCCCGCCGAATCGTCGTTCAGCGTTCCACCCGGCCTGGCCGACATTGACGCCGCCGGCTTCTGGATACCTCATCTCACCGCATGGGTGGGTCTGGTCGACCGTGCTCATCTCGAACTAGGCCAGTGGGTCGCTGTGCTCGGAGCGGCCGGAGGCAGTGGGATTGCCGCAGTGCAGCTCGGCCGGGCCCTCGGCGCCCGGGTGATCGCTGTCGTCAGCGACGAGGCCCGGGCCGAGTTTTGCCGGGGGCTCGGCGCGGACGAGACCATCAACCATCGAGACGGCGACCTGGCCGGCCGCCTACGACAGTTGACAGGCGACCACGGGGTTGATGCCGTCTATGACCCCGTTGGCGGGCCCGTGGCCGAAGAGGCGGCGACGGCCTTGGCTCGCCACGGGCGGTTGCTGGCCGTCGGATTCGCAAGCGGGTCCTGGCCCCGGATCGAGACCCAGACCCTGGTCGTCACGAACACGTCGCTGACCGGCGTATTCGCCGGTGGTTACACCCGGGACGAGCTCGATGCCATCCATTCCGAGCTCTCCAAACTCGTCTCCTCGGGTCGGCTGCAGAACGCAGTCTCCGCCCATGTTCCCTTCGCCGACCTCCCTTCCGCTCTGCAATGCCTTGCGGACCGGTCGGTCATCGGCAAGTTGGTCATGGTGCCCTGAGCTCCGACGCTCCCGATCTCGTCGCCGAGGAAATAGTCACGGCCGCGTCGAACTGAAGACCGGCCCGACCTGTACTCTCCCGTGGCGGAGGCTCGCGAGTTTGCGCGCCTTCGGTTGTTAGACGACCTATTCGTTCGGTCCAACTAGTCCGAACGGACTGCGCCAGTGGGTCCGAATTGGGATGAAACACCGCCCATCCCCACCAGGAGATCGCCCCTCGACATCAGAATCTGAATCCGCGGGATTTCGTGGGATCCATGGACCTTGGGGCAATCTTCGGGATCTTTTCTAGGAGACCCCAGTCGGCTGGCGCATCTGCCGCGCGCGCTCCGCTGCCTGAGCGCCGGCGATGCGGCCAAAGACGAGCGAGTTGGAGTACGCATTCCCGTTCCCGACGTAGACCTCGCCGAGGACGCCGCCAGTGCACTCGCCTGCGGCGAAGAGCCCGGGGATGGGAGCGCTTGCTTCGTCCAAGACATGCGCTCCGGGGTCGATACGCAGGCCCGTCGCCGTGACGGAGAGGTGAGCGAGCCGAAGCTCGGTTGCGTAATACGGCGGGTCGCTGACGCGCCGCATCAGCGCATGAGACTTGAAGAACATTTGGTCCGCACCTGCATCGAAGTCGGCGTTGTAGCGCTCGATCGTCCCTGCGAGATTGCGCTCGGGTACGCCGATGAGACCAGCCAGTTCCTCGACGGTCTGGGCATGCAGGACAACTCCCTTGTCAATCATTTCGTCAAGTACCGGCGTCACCCACTTCTTGAAGTAGTAGTCACGCTCCTTGGCGTCCGGTCGCTTGCGCTGGCCAGCCGTCGCTGGGGCAGCCGCATCCTTGGCACCCCTGTCGAAGATCGCCCACACCGGGCCCTTCTGCGCTCGGACAATCGGCTGTGTAACGCTGAAGGACGACGACTCGTCGAAGAACCGCCGCCCGGAAGCGTTCACCAGGACCAGCCAGCCGGGAAAATAACCCCCTTCGAGCAGATTGCCGAAATTCGGCGTCAGCATGAGCTGACAGAGGTCTTCCCCGGCGATCTGTGCACCGACCTGCTCACCGAGGATCAACGCGTCGCCTCGGGAACCTGGGGCCCCGATGTACCAAAGCCAGTCGCCCGCGTCAGCTGTCTGCGGGAGGTACCGCTCGATCAGTTCCGAGTTCGCCCCAAACCCTCCCGTTGTTACGACCACTGCGTGGGCGGTGACCTCGTCGTCGCCCACCGCGGCGCCGACGAGCTCGCCCGCGTCGTCGAGAAGCAAGCGATCCACCCTGCGACGAAGGGCGATATCGCCACCCGCCTGCTGCACTCGCTCTTGGAGTACGGCAATAATCTGCTCGCCTCCGCCCAGCGGGACGTGTTTGCGGGGAACGTCCTCTTCGCCGGCGCGGTACACCTTCGGGTCGAACTCGATGCCGAGATCGCATAACCAGTCGACGACTGGCCCCACCCCGTTGGCCAATTGCCAAACGAGCGCCGGCTCAGTCGACCAGTGGTTCAGCGTCATGTAGTAGTGGTACAGGCGCTCTGGACTGTCCTCGATCCCCAGCTGGGCTTGGAGCTTGCTGCCTGCACCCAGAAGGCTGGCACCCGACAGTCGGCTCGAGCCGCCAACGACGTCCTCAGCTTCAGCGACCAGGACGGTGGCGCCAGCTTCGGCCGCCGTCAGCGCAGCCGCGAGGCCCGCCGCGCCGGAACCGACCACGATGACGTCTACATCGGTCACAGCTGGTCTTGGCCTCCTGCGAAAGGCTGACTCCGAGGCGAATCGAGTTCCTGCGAACCATAGCTGTTGACAACGTCGACCGTTCGTAGGAAGACAGCAGATCATGCCTCTGAGCTGGTCCTTCTTTGCACATTGACACCCCCAACGGGATTCGAACCCGTGTCGCCACCTTGAGAGATCGGGCAAGTGTGTCCAGCGGGTGCGCTCAAGTGCCATCATCCCTGGTCTGACCTGGTCTAAGCCACTTCGCAGCCCCAACGGTGTCTGACTTCAGGACATAGGACACTCCCTGGCCAAGGGATGTGTCAAGACATAGGAGAGTCCGGATTGGAAGGGGTCTCCTATGGACAAGGGCCGGTTCCTGATCGAGACACACCTGAGGACCGGTCGGTCCATCAAGGAGCTGGCGGCCGCACACGACGTGAGCGAGAGCTGGCTCTTCAAGCTCCTCCGTCGCTACCGCCTCGAGGGTCCAGACGGACTCGAGCCGCGGTCTCGGCGGCCCAAGACCTCGCCCACCCGGATCGCCGACCTCTACGAGGACGAGATCGTCCGGGTCAGAAAGGAGCTGGCCGAGTCCGGCTTCGATGCCGGGGCCGAGACCATCCACTTCCACATGTCGACGCCCGGACGTGAGGTGCCGAGCGTCTCGACCATCTACCGGGTCCTCGTTTCCCGTGGCTTCGTCGTCCCCGAGCCCCACAAGCGGCCCAAGAGCTCGTGGATCCGCTTCGAGGCCGACTTCCCCAACGAGTGCTGGCAGGCCGACGTCACCCACGTCGAAGTGGCGCAGGGTTGGGTCTATGAGGTCCTCAACATCATCGACGACCACTCGAGGCTGTGCGTGGCCAGCCGGGCTTTCGTCACCACCCGCGCCCCCGACGTGGTGCGGACCTTGCACAAAGCGGCCGAGCGCTGGGGTTATCCGCAGCGCTTCTTGACCGACAACGGGCGCATCTTCACCACGCCGATTGGCGGAGGACTCGGCGCCATGGAGGCCGAGCTCTTCAGTCTGGGCATCGCCACGAGGCACTCACGGCCCTATCACCCCCAGACCTGCGGCAAGGTCGAGCGCTTCCACCAGTCGCTCAAGAAGTTCATGGCCAAACAAGAGCCGGCCACCACCAAGAAGCTGCTCCAGGGCCAGCTCGACCACTTCGCCCAGTACTACGACGAACAGCGGCCCCATCGCAGCCTCGGACGCCGCACCCCACTCCAGGCCTGGAATGGGAGGGAGAAGGTGGGGCCCATCGGCAAGCGGATCGAAGCGGCGGGCTATCGCGTCCGTCACGACAAGGTCGATGTCGGCGGCTCGGTGACGCTGCGCCACAAGGGCAAGCTCCACCACATCGGGATCGGCTGTCCCTATGCAGGCTGGCGGGTCATCTTGCTGGTCGACGGCCTCGACATCCGCATTCTGGGCCTCGACGGCTCGCCGCTACGGCACCTGACCTTGGACCCCTCGGTCGACTACCAGCGGATCCCTTGAGGCCCACAACGGTCCAGCTCTACGATGTCTCGACGACATCGCTCTCCGATGTCTCGCGACATCACATTCGCAGCCCCAACGGGATTCGAACCCGTGTCGCCACCTTG
>CAWAPQ010000014.1:0-461177 GCA_963783965.1 uncultured Acidimicrobiaceae bacterium
TCCGCACCGCACTCGGATTCGTTCCCAATGTCTGGGATACCCGGCCCCCGCTTGCGCCAACGCATCAGCGACCACCGAGGACGAGCTCGCCCGTTGGCGCCTCCGAGCAGACCAGTTGGTCATGGTCGAGACGAGGCATCCCTCGCCGGGACCTTCGCTCTCGACGAGCTCGTGGGCGCCGCCGCGAGAGCGGGGGCAAAGGTCGTCTTGGTCGGCGAGTACGGGCCACTCGTAGCGCGGTCGAGGCCGGAGGCGCCTTCGCCGCCCTGGTGCGCGATCGTGAAGGTCTCGCCCCCGAACTGACCGACGTGCGCCGCTTCCATCACCTCTGGGAGAAGAGGGCCAGCGTCGAGCTCCGGATGGGTTCACCGACGCCATCGATGCCTCTAGACCAACGACCGGATCGCCGATGGCGACCGCGACCAGATGCTCGACGCCCTGTACTTGGCCTGGGAGAAGACGGTGCCGGAATCGGGTCAGACAAGCCTGATGATCGCCGGCGACCTTCGTACCGTGAGCGAACTCAACGACCGGGCCCGGGCCGACCGAGTCGCCGCCCGTGCGGTGAGTGAGCACGGGTTGGCGGTGGCGGGGGGAGGAACAGCGGGGGTTGGCGACCTGGTGATCAGTCGCCAGAACGACCGACGCCTTTCCACGGGACAACACTGGGTCCGCAACGGTGATCGATGGGTTGTCACAGCGACACATCACGATGGGACGATGACGGTGCAACGGGCGAACGGTGGCGGCGTGGTAGTCCTCCCGGCCGCCTACGTCTCCGAACATCTCGAGCTGGCCTACGCATCGAGCAGGCATCGGGCGCAAGGCGGCAGGATCAACACCGCCCATGCACTGGTCTCAACGACGACCACCCGCGAAGTGCTCTACGTCATGGCGACGAGAGGCCGGGCGTCTAACCGTCTCTACGTCGACACCCACTACGACCCTGACCCACAGACCTCCCACGACCAAGCATTCGAACCGATAACTGTCAAGGAGGTTGTGGTCGGGGTCTTGTGCAACCAGGGGGCCGACGTGGCCGCCCACCGACATGATCAGGCGGCAATTGGCGGAGGCCGAGGGTATGGAAAGGCTGTCGGCCGAATACCTGACGTTGGCCACGATGGCCCAGCAAGAACGCTGGGATCGCCTCCTCGCCCGATCAGGACTGAGTGGCGCAGAACTCAAGCCCGTTCGGGCCAGCGCAGCGTACGGCCCGCTTCAGGCCGCCTTCCGCCGACGCCGAAGCCCGTGGCCTCGACATAGAGGCCGCTCTTCCTCGCCTACAACGTGGCCGATGACCTTCGCCAATGCTGTCGACGTTGCCGCCTTACTGCACGGCCGGGTGGATCGCTGGACCCAGGCGGCCGGTGGTCGGAACCGGCAAGCCGACAACCTGATCGCCGGCCTCATCCCACGGATCCAGCGCGTGAGCGACCCCCAGCCAGCGCACGCGTAATCGAGCGTGACCAGGCCATGGAAGGGCGAGCCCGTTCACTAGCCGACCAAGCCGTGGAGTCCGGCGAGAGTTGGATACAACGTCTCGGGACCCCGCCAGCTTCCCCGGCCCGGACGAACGCTGGATAAGGGAAGTCTCGACCATCGCCGCCTACCGGGACCGCTGGCACCTCAGCGGACAGAACCCAGTTGGCAAGCTGGGCAACACGATCAGTATCGAACAGACGAGTCAACGCCAGCGGGCACTGGCTGCGGCCGACCGTGCCACCGCTCTCAGTCGTGTCGAGAGCAACCAATCTCGAACCATTGGTAGCGCTGAGATACAAGCGCACGTTGACGCGGGAAGAGGCGTCGAGCTGTAAGCAAGCACACGAATGCGAAGGCGATGGCCCAATCGGATGACGAAACGAGGCGATGGCCACGACCTTGGGGGACAGGCTCTCGCTTTCGACGTGTACCATCGCCGCGAGACCGCCATACAGCCCTACAACATGGCGCTCGTTCTGGAGTAGACCCGCTTCGGCCCACAAGGGTTGGTGGGTTTCAGGCGCGCTCTAGGGCTTATGCCCCATAGGCCGAGCCTCGACTGCCGACGAAGTCACGGTGACTGGGGACCAAGCGCCGCGATGGCTTCGTCGAGCAGCGGAAGAGTTCGATCTGGAAGCGGGTCTTCGGGAAAGAACTCCTCATACAGCTCCAACGCCTCGGCAACGCTGGTGATGCCACATCTTTTGACGAGGAAGTTGATGTCGAGGCGGTCCCACGACCCACGGCCGGCCCGCATTTTCATGGCCATCATCGATCGCTCATCGGCGGCGACGATCTCAACGTTCCCCGACTTGAGTATCGGTTGCCAGTTGGGCTCCTTGAATATCGGTATGAACTGTTGAGCCGAGTTGTTTAGCCATTCGGCACCGAGACCTCGGCGTTCACCGATCTCAGCGGCGACGGCGAGAACGTCATCTGTGGGATGCATCGATCCATCAATGTCTCCCGTGCTGAAACGAGCATCGAAGGCAAGCACCATGACCGCTCCGCCAACCAGGCAGATCTTGGCCTTGACGTTGAGAGCGTTGAGTTGGTTTGCAAGCTCGGCGAGTGCCGACTCCATTTCGTCCCGGTTGAGATCAGACACTCTCAAGTTCATCTTCCGCAGCAAACACGCCATGACGGATGAGCGCTCCAGGAGAGTTGGCGATCTCCCAGGTGTGGAATCTCGGGTTCTTGGACAGATACCAAAAGGGTCGATTGAACCTATTCGGGTCATTGGTCCAGCGAGGTGGAGAGATCGCCTTCCTGGCCGCCTCATCTTCGACTATCGCAGCGAGGAAAGCATCCCAACGCGTGTCCCCGACGAGGCCTGGGGCCTGGCAGGTAAGGGTATCGAATTCCTCATGACTTGATCGCCGGAGGGCGTCTTTCAGATCGATGACAGCGCGAAGCGCACCATCCTCACGAATATCGAGCGACAGCCCTTCGCCCGCATCCCCATACAGCCGATCTTTGATCGTGTTGGCGGTGGCAACCGCACTGTGCCGCGGCAAAGGGACCAGCCGTATGGCGATCGACTGGCCGGCGGACTCGGCGATCCTGCTCAGCAGGGTGAGTGATGGCTCTCTTTGTCCAACTTCGACTTCGGCGATAGTCGATTGGGGGACACCAGCCTTCGCGGCCAAGTCGCGCTGAGTCAGGCCATTGTCTCGCCGCAACTGGCGAAGGATTGCGCTCGCTTCGGCTTTTCCATCCACGGTGTTATGATACCAGATGACAGATCAGACTAGACCGGCGGAGTGGGACCGGATCCGTCACAACCCCCGGGCCTGCCACGGAGAACCTCCCCCACTATCCAACCCACTATTTGGGTGGTACTGGGTGGAAATCAACCGAATCCCTGGATCGACACCGGATATACTCGCAGGTCACAGACTTGGGCTGACTCCACGGACTCCTCTGCCTCGGACTCTTAATCCGCAGGTTTCGGGTTCGAATCCCGAGGGGCGCACTGAATGCCATTGACCCCGTTTGGGCGACAGGCGTTATAAGAGTTGGGTCGTGAGCTACCAGGAGGCGATGCCATTAACCCCGTTGGAGCGGGGCTAACGAGACACCCTCTCAGTGGCGTCAAGCTCTCGGCGGCTATGGCGTAGCCGTGTCCCGACGGCCACTCGCTCGTCCTTGAACGCCTGAATGCGCGAGAGCGTCTCGTCGAGCCGTTCCAGGAGCTGGTCGTTGGCCGCAATTCCCTCGTCGAGAAGTTCGCGGCGACGGGAGGGCAAGAGGTCCTCAGCATTGAGTTCGGTCTTCACGCGGTCGAGCACATCGACATCACCGGCGTTGAGCACTGTTCGGACTTCGGCCAATGAGAACCCAAGCAGCTCCTGGAGATTTCGTATTCGGCTCACTCTGGCCACGTCCGCTGGAGAATAGAGCCGTTCACCGCTGGCCCGGTAGCTGCTCGGTTGCAGGAGGCCGACTTCCTCCCAATAACGAAGCGTCCGAGTCGTGACGCCGGTGAGTTTCGCAACCTCACCAATCCGCCACTCGACTGGCTCCGCCAGCAGCTTGATTGCCTTAACGGGCATTTTGCTCTCCCCCACCGCTACACCCGGGCCGGCTCGTTGGCGGACTCGGGATTCGTATCGGCCTTGTTCGCGTCCTCGCGCTCAACGGTAGTCAGCGACGCCTTCGCAATCGATGCATCCGGCACGTCGCTGCCCCTGCTCCAGGACGCGACAGCCGCCAGAAGACTGGCCACGATGGCGAAGTCAAAGGCAGCGTGGAGACCCGACTTGAACGGGCCTGCAATGAGCGATGGGAAGAAGCTCCTACCGGTCAGGGTCGCCTGCTGAGACTGCGACAGCTGGGACAGAACATGCGGGCCGACGAGGTGCTGAATCGGGTTATAACCCAGGAGCGCCGCGAACAACGTCGAGACGGGCGGAAGCTGCGATACCTGGTGCGCCGTCCCACTCGGCACGCCGTGCGTGACCAGCCCGTGGTAGAGGCTCGCGGGCAGCGACGCCGAGAGGCCAGCGATTATCAGAGAGAAGAAGATCCCGATCGAGAGGACCTGCGCGGAGTTCTGGAAGGTGGTGTTCATGCCCGAGCCGACGCCCCGGTACTCGGCCGGAACGCTGCTCATGACCGCCGCACGATTGGGTGAGCCAAACGACGCCATGAACAGACCGGTGAAGAACAACAAGACGGCAAAGAGCGGATAGGGGAAGTCCACCGGTATGAACTCCAGAAGGAGGAAGCAGATGGCTGACCCGACCATGCCTCCGCTGGCGAAGAGCCGTGCACCAAAGCGATCCGACAGAACGCCCGAGATCGGTCCGGCGATGAGCAGTCCAGCGGTGAGCGGCAGAATGGCGATGCCTGCCCACAGCGGGGTGCGCTCGAAGGTGTAGCCGTGCAACGGCAACCAGATGCCCTGGAGCCAGATGATCAGGATGAACATCAGGCCACCCCGACTCAATGCTGCCAGCAGGCTGGCGAACAGGCCTGCGCTGAACGCTCTGATCTTGAACAGGTGCAACTGGAACATGGGTTCGTCGACCCGTGTCTCGATGATGCCGAAGGCGACCAGGAGGACGATACCGAGACCAAAACACGACAGCACGAGCGGGTTCGTCCACCCCATGGCATGGCCGCCATACGGTTCGATGCCGTAGGTGATGCCGATCATGATCAGAATCAAGCCCAGCGCAAAGGTGATGTTGCCTGGCCAGTCGATGCGCGCTGGACGCCGTGGACTCAATTCTCGCAGCAGCAGATATCCCATGAGCGTCCCGAGCAAGCCCACGGGAACCGAGACCAAGAAGATCAGACGCCAGTTGATGGGAGCGAGGACGCCACCCAAGACCAGGCCGATGAAGGATCCGCTGAAAGCGGCGGCCTGGTTGATACCCATCGCCATACCCCGCTTCCCGGCCGGGAAGGCATCGGTCAATATGGCGGCGGAGTTGGCCATCAGCATGGCCGCACCGACACCCTGGAAGATCCGCATCACAATGAGCCAGATTCCCCCCGGGTGCCCCGTCAGCCACGTCACGCTCAACAACAGCGAGAAGAAGGTGAACACGGCAAAGCCGAGGTTGTAGATGCGGACTCGCCCGTAAATGTCGCCCAACCGGCCAAAGCTGACGACGAGGACGCTGGTGACCACCAGGAATCCCAAGATCATCCACAGCAGGTAGAAGCTGTTGCCCGACACCAACGGATCGATGCCGATGCCGCGGAAGATGTCCGGGAGGGCAATCAACGTGATGGACCCGTCGATCGTGGCCATCAGCATGCCGAGCGTCGAGACGAACAGCGCCACCCACTTGTAGTTGGGGGGTATCGGCTGGCTGAAGTCGAGACGGCTGGCACGACGGGATCGTGCGGTCTCCACTCCCGTCACCCCGACTGGATCGATCATGGAATCACGCGGAGGGGTGGATCGGCGACCTGCAGCTTGCAAGAGCGAAATTGAGTTACGTTCACGTCAACTAAGTCTAACGTGAACGTGAGATGCTCATTTCGTCACCATGCTGGGGAGCTGCTCCCCGCCAGCATTGACTGTACGGAGGCGCCGGCACGCTCCGGAGCACGGGTGTGCTGTCACAAAAGGGCTGGTCACACCCCTCCGGTAGGTTGGGCCACATGGCGACACCTGGGCCACCCGAGTTTGGCCGTGGTGTCGTCATCTCGGCGGGAACGGCTCCTCCTCAGCCGTGGAACGGGTGTCCGCGGGTGGTCATCGACCAGCAGGCGCTCGAGGAGCCACACGCCGCTCTGGCGGTCTTGCAGCGGGCCTGGCTGACGGGCCAACCCGTGGTGGTGGAGCTGACGATCGACTCCAGGGCGTTGCAGGAGCGGGAGACCTGCCTTCTGCCGGTCCACGGCCTGAGCCCTCGATTCGAGTTCGCACGAGAGCGCCTTCACTTCTTGGTGTGGGCGAACAACTACGACGCTCGCAACGGCGAGCCGATCTGGTGGCACGGGCGCAAAGCCGTGCGGAGTTTTGCCACCCGGGGGCTGGTGGAATCGGAAACGGCCGACATCGAGCTCGCCGACGGGACACCCCTCTGGGTCGACGGAGGACCGTTCGCTCCCACCAGGGACGCCAGCGGGATCCGGATCGTGCACCGCTGGAACACGGAGGCGGGATCGCTCGCGGCGATCGGCCACTGCATGCCCGAAGTTGACCTGGCCGCCGACCAGCTCGCGGCGGTCAGCCATCCCGCGGGTGGCGCCAGGGTCATCGCCCCTGCGGGTTCGGGGAAGACGCGGGTTCTCACCGAGCGCCTGCGCTACCTGATAGAAGAACGCGGAGCGGAACCGTCCACCGTGACCGTGCTCGCCTACAACAAGAGGGCAGCGGACGAACTCCACGAGCGGTGCGGCGCTCTCGTCACAGCACGAGGTCCCCACATCCGGACGCTGAACAGTTTGGGGTTCTGGATCTGCAACGAATTCGGAGTTCGGGGACGGTTGGACGTCCTCGAGGAGCCCCGGGTGCGAGACCTTGTGCAGAGCGTCTTCGAGGTCCGCAGACAGGCCAACGCCGATACCGTCCTCCCCTACATCGACGCGCTGTCAGCCGTTCGGCTGGGCCTTACCTCACCGGCGGCCGTCGAAGATCAGTTCCCCGATGCCAGCGGCTTGGCCGCCGGCTTCGACGCCTACCGGGAGGCTCTGGTCGATGCGGGCGCCGTCGACTTCGACGAGCAGATCTACCGCGCCATCGAGATCCTGCTCAGTGACCCCGATGCCCGGAGCGCCGCCCAGGCTCGCTGCCGGCACCTGCTGGTCGACGAATTCCAGGACCTGAACCCCGCCCACATGCTGTTGATCAGGCTCCTGAGCGCGCCGGCCTACAACACCTTCGGCGTCGGCGACGACGACCAGGTGATTTACGGCTATTCGGGAGCGGACCCCGCATACCTGATCAATTTCGAGGACTACTTCGTCGGGGCGCAGGCGTACGCACTCGAGGTCAACTACCGGTGCCCGCCAGCAGTCGTGACCGCGGCAAAGCATGTGCTGTCCTACAACACGGCCCGGATTGCGAAGACGATCACGACACCACCCGGGAGCACCGATGCCCTCGGGGACTTCGGCGATCCCCTCGCTGAGTACGGCCCCGTCGCCGTCATCCACGCTGATGCCGAACTCCTCGCGCAAACAGCCGTGGCCGCCATCTCGGCATGGCGTGACGCTGGCATCTCCCCCACTGAGATTGCCGTCCTCTCCCGGGTCAACTCGACCTTACTCCCGGTTCAGGTCGCCCTCTCCGAGGCGGGCATCCCGAGCACCACCCCGCTGAGTCCCGACGTGCTCAAACGAACGGGCATCGCGACCACCCTCGCCTATCTGCGGATGGGCATCTCACCAGACGCGATCCGAAGAGAGGACATCGCCCAGACGATCCGACGACCCTCTCGAGGGATCGCGCCCAATGTGACCAAAATGCTGTCGGAACGCGCCGTGACCTCGGTCAGGGACATCAGAGGCCTGGCCGGTCGTCTGTCCGGACGAGACGTCTCCAAGCTTTCCGACTACGCCGACTCGATCGAAGCCGTGGCCGACGCCTGCCGCGAATCGAGCGCGGCTGCCGTCCGGGCCGTGCGGACAGAGGTCGGCCTGGGGGAGACGATGGATGTCTTGGACTCGTCCCGACGCGAGGCGGACCGGTCGACCCACGCCGACGATCTCCTGGCCCTCGAGTCGTTGGGGGCGCTCCACCCGGACGTCTTCTCCTTCGAATCCTGGCTGCGGGCTGCCCTCGGAAGACGACCTCCCGAAGGACCGTCGGTACACCTCTCGACGATCCACAAGATCAAAGGCCGAGAGTGGGAACACGTCATCGTCTACGGTGCCTCTAAGGGCCTCTTTCCGCACCGGCTGAGTGACGACGAGGAAGGGGAACGTCGTGTCTTCGTCGTGGCGCTGACGCGAGCCATACGCCAGGTCGTGGTTCTGGCCGATTCGCGAGAGCCGTCGCCCTTTGTGGAGGAGCTCACTGGGAGCAGATCGCACACGCCCGTCCTGCGGGAGCGGAGGGAGGCCCGCGACGCGGGTGCCTTCCCTGGCAGCCGGTCCACCACTGTGATCAACGGCGTCCGTGGCCAGGCTCAGCCAAGACGGAGAGGAGCGCGGAGCACTCCTTCGATACCGAGCCGAACCGGACCGGTCGTCGTCGCGCAGATCGGTCTGGTGCTCGAGCACGGAGGCCATGCGGGGACCGTGGTCGATCTCGCCGAGTCGGCGGCCATCGTGGAGGTGGGCAGCGCTCGACTCCGGGTGCCGTTCGGCACGGAAGTGCGGGTGCAGGCGACCACCGTGCAGCTCGTGTCGCCGGCACAGGGCTCCGAGTACTCCGATCCGGCCGAGAAGTACGAGCGCGCTCTGCGGGAATGGCGATCCGAAGCGGCGAGGCAGGCATCGGTGCCGGCGTACGTCGTGTTGAACGACGCTGAGCTCGCCGGCATCGCAGCGAGCCGCCCCAACACTCTGGCCGAATTGGCCCGGTGCAAGGGCGTGGGACCCGTTCGGCTCGAACGCTGGGGAGACGAGCTTCTGGCTGCCCTCGACGGGGCCGAAGATGACGGGGCGGATGAGACCATCGTTATCGCGGGCGTCCAGCGATAACCCGGCTGGGAGGTTCCTTCCGTGGCCTTCAGGAGGAACCCGAAGCACACGGAGGCACGTGCGACAGACCCCGTACAGCCCGGAGTCTCCGCTCCACCCTGATCGCCGTCTCTGACCTGGAGCGATCGGTCGCCTTCTACCGGCAGCTCGGCCCCTTTGGCTTCATCGCCGAGGGAGATGGTGTCGCCATCCTCGGCGCCATCTCCCGCTGGCAGCCGTCCTCCCGGTGCGCGAAACGCAGAGCCTGCATCAAATGCGCCATGGCCAGCAGTCGCTCAGGCTCTGATCGATCACCTTCACCCAAGATCGGCCACCTGTTTGGTACTCGACCACGAGTCCATTTGAATCGAAGATAGGCTGCGCCACCGGCAATCCGGGCGTTCGATACCGTATCGACGGTATGCCTGGGCAGTTCCCCCCTCGGAATTAGTGGTGAGCACCCCCATTCCCTACGTCCGCGAGATGACGCCGCGCTACGGCGAGCCCGAGGTGGTCTCGCCTTCGGTTCGGAGGGTGCTGGCCAGTAACCCGAACCGCTTCACCTACCTGGGCAGCGGGACCTATCTGATCGGCCACGGCGACCTCGCGGTCGTCGACCCCGGGCCGGACGAATCGGTCCACGTCGACGCTATCCTCCGTGCCCTGGAGCCGGGCGAGCGGGTGACTCACGTGCTCGTGACCCACCGACACACCGACCACGTGGGCGCGGTGGCCGAACTGCAGGCCCGGACGGGTGCTGTGACCTACGGCTACCCGCGGAGAGATTCGGCTGACGACGAGTCCTTCGTGCCGTTCGTGTTCGGCGACCCCGAAGCCGACCTCGACGACTCCTTCTCACCGGGCAACGCCCACGAGCGTACGCTCCGGTCGTTCCAGCCCGACGTGACCCTCGCCGACGGCGACGAGGTGGCTGGCAGCGACTGGGCGCTCCGAGCTGTGCACACGCCGGGCCATGCCGCCGACCATCTCTGCTACTCCCTGCCCCAGGAGCGGCTGCTCCTGACCGGCGATCACGTCATGGGCTGGTCTACCTCGGTGATAGCGCCGCCGGGCGGTGACCTGAACTCCTACCTGGCCAGCCTGGAGCTCTTACTCGACCGTGACGACACCTGGTACCTGCCCACGCACGGGCCGCCCGTGACCGAACCTGGCCCGCTGGTCTCAGCCCTCCACGCCCACAGAAGGGAACGGAGCCAACAGGTGCTCGACGCGCTTGGCGACGGTCCGCGAACAGTCGCCCAGATCGTCCCGTCTCTCTACGCAGACATCTCGAAGCAGCTCTGGCAAGGGGCGGCCGCCTCAGTTTGGGCCCATGTGCTGGCGCTCGTGGAGAGCGGGGACCTCGAGCCGGACGAAGGCAGCCTGACCCGCTCGTCTCGCCTGCGCCGTTTCTCGTAGGACGAACCTGCCGGTCCGGTCAAGACACTCGAGGATACGTGCCGACCAGGCCCATCTCCGCCAGGCCTCCCGGAGCGCCCCTCGCACCGACCGAGTAGTCCTCCAGGGGAGCGAAGGAATCGGCGCGAGGGCCGGTGAGGTCAGCCGGGCTCGTGCTCCGCGTCACCGTCAGGTGACGCGTGTTCGAGGTAGCCGTGGGAGAGGGCATGCTCGACCCAGAGCTCGCCGGCGAGCTTGGCATACTCCCCGGAGACCCGCCGCGCCTGGTCCGCGTCGCCGGCCTTCAGGGCCAGGATCAACTGGTTCCGCCAGTTCGCCGCGAGGTCGGACCACCCCGAGACCTCCTCGGTCAGCGGAAGAAATCGCAGAGCGTTTCGCAGCAAAATAGCGATCCGCGGCGCACCCGAGGCGCGGTGGAGCTCGCCGTAGAACTCCAAGTTGCCCTGAAAGCGCTCCTCGGGCGTGGTGACCTGACCCAGCTCGGTGGCCAGCGCCACGAGGCGCGGAAGGAGCTCGTGGGTCTGCCGCTTGCACGCCCGGTAGGCCAGTTCGCCTTCGAGCACGCCATGGACCCACGAGAGGCTGGTGACGTCGTCGACGGTCAGACCGATGATGGTGAAGGAGCGGTTGGCTGAGGTCTCGACCATTCCTTCGGCCACCAGACGGAGAAGCGCCTCGCGAACCGGCATGGTGCTGACACCTAACATCTGTGCCAACTGCTCCTGCGTGACCCGCTCGTTAGCCGCGAACTCGCCCCGGACTATCATGGTTCGCAACGACTCGGTGACCTTGTCGGCGATCGAGCTGTGCTGGACCCGCGCCACGTTGTGCGTGCTCCTTGGCATTACCAGCCTGTCCCGAACTCCGATGTGCCGGAACTGCGGGCAATCGAGTTCAAGGTGAGCACCCCGGAATTTTCACTGCCATTGGGTTGCGATACGCGACATATGCGGGACCGGGCTCTGCACGATGCATGCGACGGCGGCCGCACCAGGGCCCTGGTTCAGTCGAAGCTGCCGAAGCCTTCGTCCTGTGGCGCGTCGAACGCCGCCTGGATGCGACCCGTCTGGGAGTAGAAGAGGCCACGAACCTCGTGTTGACGAGTTCGTCCTCAGAGAGGTACTTGCCATCGAATGCCCAGAGTTCGTCTGTGACTGAAACCATCTCCACCTGGTTCGCGAGTCACGCACGACCACCTGTTCCTCGTCGCTGAACCCCGCGAACCCCAGCGGTCTGCAGTTCGATGTGTCCTGGCGGCAGTGGCCACGGGACGCGGTGTCCCTACCGGTACACACCCCACTAGTTTCCGCATCGATGAATCCGAGCTTGCACGCTGCGGCCTCCGGGGCATTGGCCATCGCCCGTTGAAGGTTCGGCATGGGCCGTTTCGCCCTGCGCGATGACAGCGCGCTTCTCGTGGCTGATTTGCCAGCGCTGGATCCGCGAAGCAGCGACCCTCAGACCTCTACCTCGACTGGGAACAACTCCTCGAGGTTCGGCGTCCGCCGATGCACAGGGTCCGATAACGTGTTAGATCTTCCTCGCAATCTGGGTCGACCCAGCGAGGGCGCCATCCGGCCCGTGGCCCCGCCCCCTCCCCCCCTCGGGGCCGCGGGCCGGGCGCCTTCAAGAACGAGCGCCAACGCGCCGCAACGAGCCGATGGCCGACCAGGCGACGAACCCACGTCGGCGAACGCCCGACGGGCTCGCCCAAGGTCAGCCCTCGAAGGCGACCTGGGGCTCGCCGGCCTCCTCGAGCACCTCCTCGAGAGCCACCACAGGGTGGTTCGCTGTGGCGACAGACAACTTCGGGAGAGCCAGGGCGAGCAAGGCTCCGACCAAGAGCCCGGCGCCGGCGATCACGAACGCCGCCCGATAGCCGGAGGTGAGGGCCGCATCCACATTGTGGCTGCCCACGAGGTGGTGCGTGGCCACCGAGGTGGCGACCGTGGCCATGATGGCCAGTCCGAGGGCCCCGCCCACCTGGCGCGTGGTGTTGATCAGGCCCGAGGCCAGGCCGGCCTCGTGGGGCGGAACACCGGTCGTGGCCGACAAGGTCATGGGGACGAACGACATGCCGATTCCGAGCCCGATGAGAATGAGCGGGCCCAGGACATTGGAGAAGTAGCCGGCACCGGCCCCGATGGTGGAGAGCCAGAACAGGCCACCGGCGGCCAGGGTCGGGCCGAGCACCAGCTGGCGCCGGGCTCCCATGATCTGCACCAGTCGTGTACCGATCAGCGCCCCGGCCAGTGTGCAGAGACCCGCCGGCAGGAACGCCAAGCCGGCCCGCAGGGCGGAGTAGCCATTCACGTCCTGGAGGTACAGCGAAAGGAAGAAGTAGGTCCCGAAGAGGCCGGCCCCGATGGTCACCGCGATGCCGTTGGCCACTGAGAGGGATCGGCGCCGGAAGATGCCGAGAGGGATGAGCGGATCCCGTGCGAAGCGGGCCTCGTTGACGAAGAACATGGCCAGCAGGACCAGACCGATGGCCAGGGTCACGATGGTCTGCATCGATCCCCACGGGTGCGTGTCGGTGCTCACGATGCCGTACACCAAGACGGCCAAGCCGGCGGTGACGGTGACCGCCCCGAAGATGTCGAGGGCCCGCTTCGGACCGACCTCCTCGTTCCGCGGCAATGCCATCCACGCGCCGACCATCAGGACGATGCCGATCGGCACGTTGACGAAGAGCACCCAACGCCAGTTGAGGAGGCTGGTCAACACCCCGCCGGCCAGCACACCGACTGCGGCCCCGCTGGCCGCCGTGGCCGACCACGCGCCGAGGGCCCGCCGGCGCTCGCTGGGGTCGGTGAAGGTGGTCACCAGGATGCTCAAGGTGGCCGGAGCCAAGATCGCGCCACCAATGCCCTGGGCCGCGCGGGCGGCGATGAGCCAGCTCCCGCTCTGGGCCAGACCACCGATGAGGCTGCACACCGTGAAGACCGCGAGGCCGATCATGAAGACGCGGCGGCGGCCGAAGAGGTCGGCAGCCCGACCACCCAGCATCAGGAAGCCGGCGAACGTGAGCGTGTAGGCGTTCACCACCCACTGCTGGCCGGCTACTGAAAGGCCGAGGCTGTCGCGCATCTGGGGCAGCGCCACGTTCACGATGGCCACGTCCAGAACGACCATGAACTGAGCGATGCAGCAGATGGCCAGGATTGCCCTGGTCGGGAGGCGGTGCTCGGTAATGCGCTGGTCCACGGCTCGGCTCCTCGGATTGCCCTGCTTTCCCTTTAAGGTTAAGATATTAGACCTTGAGAGATTAGTCAAGTCTCTGAACGTTGAAAGAAGTACGGTCTGCCCGTGCCCGTTGAAGAGCCACAGGACGATATTGACCGGGTGGTCGGGTTCTGGAAGGAAGAGAACCCCCAGCTCGACGTCACGACCAAGGCGGTCGCCATGCGGCTGCGCCGCGCCTCACAGCACCTGGAACGGGCGGTCCGATCCAATCTCACCGACAGCGGGGTCGACGAGTACTGGGAGCTCGAAGTGCTCCTGACGCTCCGGCGCGCCCCTGACTACCGGGCGAACGCCGGTGAGCTCGGACGCGAGTGTCAGGTGACGTCAGGGGCCATCACCAACCGGATCAGCCGGCTGGAGAAGCGGGGCTGGGTACGCAGAGACGTCGACCCCGTTGACCGTCGCCAGGTGCAGGTCAGCCTTACGGCGGCCGGCCTCGCTCAAGCCGATCACATCATTGCCATGAAGACACAAGCCGAACGGTGGGCCTTCGACGGCGTCGATCGGGAGCTCCTCGAGCGAATGGCCAAGGACTTACGCACACTCATTCTCGCCTTCGACACACAGAGCGATGTGGTCAACGACGCCACCGCCGTGTCCGGCTGATTGGTCGCGCCGTCCGGTCGAATCACTCGTTTGCGGGATCGTGCGGTTCAGTCCACAGCAGTGGTTTCTCACTTCGGGCCAGGTGGAAACCGTTGAACGGCTTCGTCGCCAGTCCCGTTGGCAATGACGGCATGGTTTCCGGCGTCAGGCTTCCGCCACCATCGACGTAGAGGGTCTGCCCCGTCATAAAGGCTGCGGCAGGCGAGAGAAGGAAGACCGCGGCAGCCGATACCTCGCTCTCCGTCCCGATGCGTCCAGCCGGCGTCCGTCGGAGGCGTTCGACCGTTTGTCCCGCTCGTTCAGCAGAGAACTCCTCGAAGACGGTCGAGTAGATGGGTCCCGGCGCGATGGCATTGACACGAACTTCACTCGGCGCCCACTCAATGGCGAGCGTCTTCGCGAGATTCATGACCCCGGCTCGCGCTGCGCCCGAGTGCGCACGCGATGGCATGCCATTGCGCACGTCCGCCACAATGGAAACGATTGAGCCGCCGTGCTCGTGCATGGAGCCGAGGAATACCTCTCGGCAGACCAAGAAGGTGCCGGTGAGATTGAGATCGACCACTGAGCGCCAACCGTTGGGCGAAATTTCGTCGGCACGCGACGTGAACTGACCACCTGCACTGTTGACGAGGCCGTCAATCCGGCCGTGACGCTGCACAATGGTGTCAACGACCGCAGCAACTTCATCGGCGTCGCGGACATTGAGCTTGACGAAATCGGCTCTCCCGCCGGCTTCGACGATCTCGGCCACCGTGCTCTCCAGCGGCTCGATTCGACGTCCGCCGATCACCGAGGTACCTCCGAGCGCTGCGACCTCGTGCGCGATACAGCGCCCGATGCCCGTTCCACCACCGGTGATGAAGACTGTCTGCCCCTTGAGGGCGTTCGGTGCGAAAATCGATTCGAATCGGCTTGGCGCGGACAACGCTGCCCCTTTCCTTGATCTGCCTGGTCCTCACCCCCCATGTTCCGTTGCCATCGGACCGACGAAGGAACTCCGCCGGTCGGCACACGTTGGAGGGACCCTGCTCCTACGGATCGACCTATCGGCCGACGAAATGCGGCGCACGCTTCTCCATGAAGGCGCGCGGACCCTCCCTCGCGTCCTCAGTCTGGCGAACGACCATGGATGCCGCGAGCTCGAACTCAAATGCCTCTTCGAGTGGGCGGCCACTCGCGCGAACCATGGCTTCTTTGGCTTGTGTCTGCGCGACCGGAGCACCCAGAGCCAACTTCTTGGCAGCATCACGTGCGGTCTGATCGACGTCATCGGGCGGAACGACCCAATTGATGAAGCCCATCTCAGAAGCCCGCTGGGCGCTGATTGGTTCGGCCAGAAGCACGATCTCCATCGCTGCGCACCAACCCACCTGCCTTGGAAGGTGGACCAGCGACCCGCCCGACGGCAACAGGCCGCGGCTTACCTCGCTCAGGCCGAACGATGCGGATTCCGACGCGATCCGGATGTCGGTGCTCATCAACAACTCCATACCTCCGGCGACCGCAATCCCGTTCACGGCGACGACGACAGGTTTGAAGAAGTCGAACCCCTTCAAGAGGGCGCGGTACATGATCGATTCGTCGGCAACGAAGCGTTCGTCCCACTCGTCTTGGGGCAAACGTGCTCCGGTATGCAATGGAACTGACAACGAAAGATCGCTTCCGGTGCAGAATGCCTTGTCTCCCCGCGCGCCAAGCAGGGCAACGCGAAATTTCGGGGTCCCGGGCCGAGTCTTCCCATGCATCGGCTAACCGGCAGTACATCTCTGGCGTCAACGCGTTGTACTTCTGGGGTCGGTTGAGCACAATGTGGGCGATCCCGTCGTGCTTCTCATACATGATCGGCGCTTCCTCGCCCATCGGGGACCCCTGCTCTCTTCGGACGCGGCCGGGCTCGACCGCCGTTGTGGTGATATATGATATCATGGCAATACCGGGTCGCCAGGTCCCGCCCATTCCAGCGTGGCCTCGCCCGGGTGGTCGTTGTCAGAGGCCGAGGTATGCGACCGTCGCGCTCGGCCGGGCGGTAGTACTCGATGGATCGCCGATGAACATCCTGCGCCGCCCCGGAGATGGCCGACGTTGCGCAAGAGGCGTCAGCCGGGCATCAGCCAAAGCGAGGCCATCCATGCCTCGGTCTCCACCACGAGACTCTCGATCTCACACGCACTGGGCTCAATCGGAATTCCGTCAGCCGCGTTCACGGACCCGTCGAGCACGAGGACCAACATGCCGGGCAGAACGCCCACCGCGTATTCCGTTGATCCATTGAGCATCCACTTCGCCAGCTTCGCAGCGGCTCGTCGAGAGACTGCGTACCATCGGATTCGGGCCACCGGATCCCCTCCCCAAACTCCCCCGTCCAGCTGCTGCTCACTATAGGCAACCACACCCCCGACGACCTGGTCAGAACCAATAGGCACGTGTTGTGTCGGCGGCCCGAAGGGCGAATTCGTGGAGTGGGACCTGGCGGAGCTCCTCACTGAGAATCTGGACACTCACGACACCGTCCCAACCGCTTGCGCGTACGGCGGTGACAAACCGGTCGAGGTCGAAAATACCGTGTCCCGGATAGGTCCGGCGGTTCATTGCCTCACTCCGGAGATCGGCGACCCGCGGCAGCGCGTCGTTGAATTGGACATAGGCGATCCGCTCGGCCGGAAGTCGCTCCAACTCCGCCCACGTCGTCGGCCCGTAGGAGACGTTCCAGATGTCGACTACCAGCCCTGCCCGTTCGTTCCCCACAAGAGCGACCATGTCGAGACCGTCGTCGAGCGACGCGACGGGACCGAGCGGGCTGAATTCGATTGCCATGCCAGCGCCGGCCTCGGCCAGCATGGCCGCGCAGCGGCGGACCAGGCCTGCGGTCTCGCCACCGGTCGCCTTGAAGGTCGTGTTGACCCAACCGGCCCCCATCATGGCCGCCACTTCAGTCACGTTCCTAGCCGATCGAAGTGTGGCATCCACATCGGTGACGACGAGTCCCAGCAGCTCGTGGCAACTCAGCCCGGCCCCGCGATAGAGGGCGGGTGCCGCGGGCGAGGCGAGCAGCGATGTCGTGCCCAGCATGGAGAAGCCGGCGGCGTGCGCCACCTCCACCAGCGTGGCAGCGTCTGTTTTCCAGCGGGTGTCAGGCGTCAGTCCCAGTTCCACGCGTCACCTCTCGGCGGTTGACGTGGGTCAGCCGCCACGTGTCCATCTGGAAGCCCGATCGCCCAGAGTGAGGCTCCACCCATCGTCTTTCACGCCGGTGCGACGTGACGCAGCTCAGCCATCGCCATGGCTGGATTGCACGACCGCGTGGACAATTGGGTTCTCCTGCGGAAATCCTTCGCGGTTCTCCTCCGACGTCCACGTGGTGCACGGGCGTTCTCAAGGAGTCCGCTCCAACTGCGGCGTACCGATGCTGAACACCAGGAAACGGACACCGAGTGGGCCTGCCTCCCACGCATGATCCACGCCTGGCATGACGACGCAATCACCCGGGCCAACGGCAGACGCGCCGTTCTCAAGGATGAGGTCAGCCTGTCCTTGGACGACGTACGCGATATCAAGTGCGTCCGTGTTGTGCATCCTCGCCGGCGTGGTCGACTCGTGGCGCTCTCCGTGCGGTTCGTGATCGACCACCATCAACCTGAGGATTCCGGGTGGCAGCTGTACGTCCACATTGGGTCCGAATGCCGGGGGTCGGGCGGGCGGCGGACTCTCGGTGGTTCGGTAGAGGAGCGCATTGAGCACGCCCGGAATACCTGGAACGACAGACGTCGCAACATCCGAATCCGAAACCACACATGAGCGCCCATGTGCGTCGATGCCAGTGATGAGAGTTCGCATGTGCCGAAGGTACCCCCCAGGCACGCAATGCGTCAGTGGTGTGCCATATTGTCAGAACGACCGGAGGTGTCCTGATCCCGCCAATGCACGACGACGTACGCGCTGACCTCCGCCACGAGACCGTGCCGAAGATGGTGCGCACCAATGCGGCGCGCTTCGGTTCGCAGGATGCCGTGGTGGAGGGTGAACGGCGCCTGTCCTTCAACGACGTAGAGCAGGAGATGCTCGCCGTTACCCGGAGCCTGTTGGCCCGGGGGGTCGAACCGGGCGACCGAGTGGCCGTCTGGGCTCCCAACTCCGCCGCGTGGATCTCCGCCGCCCTCGGGGCTCTGGCGGCGCGGGCCTGGCTGGTTCCGCTCAACACGCGACTGAAGGGTGACGAGGCGTCGTACATCCTGCGCAAGACCGATGCGCGTGTGCTCTTCGTGGCCGACGGTTTCTTGGGCACCGGCTACACGGACTCGCTTCGCGCCGTCGCGCCAGACCTCCGGGCCTTGTCCGACACCGTCGAAATGCCGCTTCCCGGCGAGTCCGACGGCGGTGGCTGGGAGGCCTTTCTTCAGCGCGGGGAGGACATTGGATCGGAACGGGTCGACGCTTCCATCGCCGCGGGATCTCCAGACGACATCAGCGATGTCATCTTCACTTCGGGGACGACGGGGGCGCCGAAAGGCGTGCTCCTCCGTCATGGCGCGTCGCTCCGAGGGTACGAGATCTTCGGGCGACACTTCGAGCTCGAGGCCCACGATCGGTACGTCATTCCCACTCCGTTCTTCCACTGCTTCGGTTATAAGGCCGGCTGGATGCTCTCGCTCATGACCGGAGCCGTCGCATTCCCCCTTGCCGTGTTCGACGCCACCGCTGTGCTCGAGCTCATCGCCCGCGAGCGGATTACGCACATGCCCGGTCCACCGACCATGTTCTCTGCGCTCTTGGAGCATCCCCACCGCCACGAGTACGACCTCTCTGCGCTCAACCACGCCATCATCGGTGCGGCCTCCATTCCCTCTCTCCTGGTGCGCCGCATGCGCGACGAGCTCGGGATCGACCGGATCCTCTCTGCCTACGGATTGACCGAGAACCACGCGCTGGCCACGCTCACCGCACCCGATGACCCACCCGAAGTGGTGGCAACCACCGTGGGGCGACCGCTCGCAGATATAGAGCTGCGCATGGCCGATGAAGCCGGACACGATGTGCCGACCGGGACGGAGGGGGAGGTGCTCCTGCGCGGTCCGTTTCTCTTCAGTGGCTACTTCGACGACGCGGAGGCAACGCGCGGCACTCTGGTCGGAGGCTGGCTGCACACCGGCGATATCGGCTGCTTCGATGTTGAGGGCTACGTCCATATCACCGATCGCAAAAAGGACATGTTCATCGTGGGCGGGTTCAACGTCGCGCCGGCAGAGGTCGAGAAGTCCATCATGGCCATGCCGGAGGTGGTGCAGGTAGCGGTGGTCGGCATGCCTGATGACCACTTCGGTGAGGTTGGCGCCGCGTTCGTGATCCCTCGTGACGGTTCGGACCTGACGCCGGAGGACGTCATGGCCTATGCGCGCGAGCACTTGGCCAACTACAAGGTGCCACGCCGGGTCGAGATGGTCGACTCCCTTCCGTTGAACGCGACGGGAAAGGTCCTCAAGACCGAGCTGCGCAGGCGCGTGGGGCATCCGTCACGCTGAGCCTGGCGTCCACCCGGGCCGGACGGGGCGCCGCGATACGATTCGTAGATCGTGCAGCCGATGTCGATGGAGCTGGTGGCGGCGGAGGATGTCGGCATCGACCCGGGGCGCCTCGACCTGTTTCTGGCCCGCGTGCGGCTCGAAGTTGAACACGGTCCCCTCCCGAGCGCCCAAGTCGCCGTCGCCCGACACGGCAGACTCGCCGCATTCGAAACGTACGGCGACGCGACAAACGAACACAAGTACATCCTCCAATCCGTGGGGAGGAACGTCGTCGCCGCGGTCACGTGGAAGTTGCTCGGAGACGGGATGCTCGAACTCGGCGAGCGAGTGGCTGACCTCGTCCCCGAGTTCGGGACGAACGGCAAGGACGTCGTCACCGTGGAGCAGGTGCTCACGCATACGGGCGGGTTCCCCTTCGCCCCCCTGGGCTATCCGAAGATGCTCGACCGCCGGTCCAGGCTGGAGGCATTCGCACGATGGCGCCTCGACTGGGAGCCCGGCAGTCGGCTCCAGTTCCATCTCACTTCGGCCGCATGGGTCGTCGCCGAGCTGGTGCAGCGGCGTACGGGCAAAACCTTCGCCGAGTACCTGCGGACGGAGATCGTCGATCCTCTGGGCCTGGGGTTCGTCCTCCCGCTGCCCGCCGATCGCTTCCGGGCGGACCTCGCGGCGCCCGTCGCAACCGACCGGACGAGCGATGACCAGGATGTGGACCCATGGGGGCCGTGGTACCTGGCCGATCCCGAGGTCCTGGCCGCCGGTGAACCCAGCCACTCCATCGTCGGATCAGCCGCCGACCTCGTCCAGCTCGGCCAGGCCCTCTTCCATTCGGGTCTCTGGGATGAGGCCACGGTGGCCGACGCCATCCGGATCCGGCGCTCTGAAGCACCCTTCGGCGAGCAGATGTACGGAGGAAGCCCCGAGACCGCCAACGTGGGCCTCTTCTGCATGGTCAGCGGCGAGCACGGCGGGAGCAGTTTCACGCCCCGCACGGGCTCGCCCCGCACGTTCGGCCACCGGGGCGCGCCCTCCCAGCTCGCCTTCACGGACGCCGGGACCGGCACCTCGTTCGCCTTCCTCACCAACGGCTACCCGCTGGCCGGGTACGACTATTCGCTGCAGGGCGTCAACCTGGTGATCAACATCGGGAACCTGGGGAACGATCTCATTGCCTGAGCGGAGAACACGACGGAGGGGACATGAGCACCACTGACGGTGGGGCGTTCGACTGCGACACCCATATTTACGAACCACGGGACGCCATGACGCGATACCTACCTGAGCGCTTCCTGGACCGGTCCATCCGGCCGATCGCCAACGTCCGCGGTCAGGACGTGGTCCTGGCTGGGTCCCGCATTGCCACCTTCAACAGTGAAGAAGGCATGGGATTCGACTTCGCCTACAGGCCTGGGTCGCTGCGGCAAATGCTCAAGGAGATGGCGTCCGGCAATCCCGACGCGCAGTACCGGGCGGAACCGATGCGGGACGAGTACGTGCAGAGGGCCCCCCGCCTCGAGGTCCTCGACGCCCAACAGGTTGCGCGGTGCGTCGTCTTCCCGGGTGCGCTGGCACTGTCGGCAGAGCACTACGTGGCCGACACCGACGCGCTCTATGCCAGCCTCTCGGCCTACAACCGCTGGTACGACGAGGCGTGGGGCTTCAACTACGAGGACAGGATCTACGCCACCGCACTCCTGTCTCTGCGCGACCTCCATCAGGCCATCGCGCTGACTGACGAGATCGTGGCGCGCGGAGCCAAGGTCGTGCTCCTGCCGACCGGTCCGGCCTACGGCCGTAGCCCCGGCGACCCCTACTTCGACCCGGTCTGGAGCCGGCTGGCCGAGGCTGGCGTGGTCATCGCGTTGCACATCATGCCGTTCTGGTACTTCGACTCGGTGTCCCCCGCCTGGGGCCACGACCCTGACCCGGCATCGTGGCACATGTCCGCCTGGCAGTGGATGAACGTCTACGGCGAGCGCCCGATCATCGACACGCTTTCCGCGCTCATTTTCGACAACCTCTTCGGGCGTTTCCCGCGTCTCAACGTCCTTGTCGCCGAGCACGGCGCGAGCTGGGTGCCGCACACGCTCCGCCATCTGGACAAGAGCCGCGGCATGGGCCGAAACGGTCCGTGGATCGGCGGACAGCTCCAAGAGCGACCGTCGGAGATCTTCAAGAGGCATGTACGGGTGACGCCGTACCCGGAAGACGACATCCCCATGCTGGTGGAGGAGCTCGACGGCGACGATCGGATCCTCGTGTTCGGGTCTGACTTCCCGCACGCGGAAGGAGTCGCGAGTCCCGCCGATTTCGAGCAACTCCTCGCTCCGCTACGCCCGGACATGCGGCGGCGCATCATGCGCGGGAACGCGGAGAGCATCTTCGCCTCGGTGTGACGGGGTCAACCACGTTCGCGTGGGAGGCCGAGGACCCGCTCGCCGACCACGTTGCGCTGAATCTCCGACGAACCCGCGAAGATGGTCTCGGCCCTCGAGAAGAGGAAAGCGTACTGGGAGTCGCCGACGTGCCCTTCAGCCGACACGAGCGCGGCGGGGCCAAGCAGGTCCATGCTGAGCTCCCCGAGGCGCTGGTGCCAGGATGACCAGTGCAGCTTCCCCACTGAGGCCTCGGGGCCCGGCGTACCCCCGCGGATCAGCTGTGACATCGAACGGAGCCCGTTCCACCGCATGAGCATCAACCCGATGTAGGCATCGGTCAGCCGCTGACGGAAGACGGGGTCGGCCGCGCGCCCACTCCGACGCGCATCCTCCAGGATCGATTGGAACTCCTGCCCCCATCGGAGCTGCTCGCCGAGGAACGCGGTGCCGCGCTCGAATCCGAGCGTGGCGACCACAACACTCCATCCATGCCCGACTTCGCCGACGACCATGTCGGCCGACGTACGCGCGTCGGTGAAGAACACCTCGTTGAACTCGGCCGTGCCCGTCATCTGGCTGATAGGTCGCATCTCAATCCCGGGCTGGTCCACTGGGCAGAGAAGGAAGCTGAGGCCGTCGTGCTTCTTCGCGGCGGCCGAGTCGGTGCGACACACCACGAAGATCCAATCCGAGATGTGTCCAAGACTCGTCCACACCTTCTGCCCGTTGATCACCCATTCGTCGCCGTCGCGGATCGCGGTCGTCTTGACGTTGGCCAGGTCGGAACCTGCGTCGGGTTCGCTGAAGCCCTGGCACCAGAACTCGTCTGCCTGGAGGATGCCCGGCAGGAAGCGGCGTTTTTGCTCGTCGGTGCCGAACATCATCAAGGTGGGCCCGAGGAGCTCTTCGCCGAAGAAGCCAACCCGGTTGGGACCACCGGATCTGACGTACTCCTCATTGAAGATAATCTGCTTGGCCAGAGGGAGATTGCGGCCGCCAGAGTCAGCCGGCCAGCCCATGCCGACCCATCCACCGGATGCCAGCTCCCGCTCCCACTCCTTGCGCAGGTCGAGCTCGTCTCCCTCGCCGAGCTTCCCGCCGGTGCCGAGTGAGGCGAAGTCGCCCACCAGATGATCGGCCATCCACGTCCGCACCTCGTCGCGGAACGCCTCTTCGGAGGCGGTGAAGGCCAGATCCATCAGGGTGATCCTGCCATAGTGTCTCCGGCCCGTCCGTGTCCTCAGCGACGGCGCGTCAGCGCGGCCGGGCCTGGACGGCGGCGAGATTGAACAGTCCCGGAAGTGCCTGACGACCCAGGCTCCGGGCCAGATGGGTCCGGCTTCCCGACGTGCCAAAGGGAAGCCGGCGCAGAGGGACACTGGCACGCGACACCCACGACAGAGCAGTCTCATCGCAGAACCCGATGGCCCCGTGGAGTTGGTGCGCCACACGGAAAACGATCTCGGCAGCCTGGACGGCGGCGGCGCGCAGCGCCAGCGCGTCGGACAGCGCCGCCGGATCATCGCATTCGATGCTCCAGAGGGCGTACTTCGCAAGTTCCTCCAATCCGACACGCTCGACCTCCGCGTCGGTGAGCTGGAACTGGACACCCTGGAACGTCGCCAGCGGTTGACTGAATTGGCGCCGCTGGAGCACGTAGTCACGCGTGAGCTCGAGGGCCCGGTCGAGCATGCCCAGGAGCGTCCAGCAGGGAAGGACGAGCCCGAGGCTGAGGTCACCAAGGCCATTGCCGTCCAGAAGCTCGAGCTCGAGCGGGCTCACGAAGGCATCGCGGCGCGGGTCAGGCCGGCCGGCGCGTGGCACGGCAATGCTGCGGCGGCACTCCAGGTCGACGGCGATCCAGCGCAAGGAGAGGCCGGCCACCGGTGCCGCCGGCGCGTCCGGGTTCACGACAAGCAGGCCGTCCGCCTCGAGGTCGCGTGGACGCGCCAGCCTCTGGGCCACTGGGTATGCCACCGCCCAGTAGCCCGCACTCCGGCACAGCGCCGCGGCTGCTTCAGCCTCGTCCGCGCCCGACCGCGGATCGAGGTCCCACGCACCCAGCCCGGCCAGGACCGGGGCCACGAGCTCCTCACGCCGGTCCGGCTCGGCCTCGGCCAACTGGGCCAGCCGGTCACCACCCGCGGTCTCGAGCACTTTCCGGACCGTAAGCCCATACTCGGTCGCCTCGTCACTCAGCTCCGTGATCACGTCGCCAGGAGCGCTCGGGCCAGGAGCATCCGCTGGACCTCAATGCTTCCCGACGCCACGGTGGAGGCTTGTGCATAGCGCCAATGCTCGTCGACTGCTCGCTTGAACCAATGGGCCCCGTTCCCATGGACGGCCATCAGGCCGATGATCTCGGTCAGCACCTCGGCGCTGTGCTGGTCGAGTCGGGTGACAGCGATTCGGTACGCGGCGACATCACCTGGCCGCACCCGCCCTGACTGCTGCATGCCCACGACGCGGTAGGCCAACAGCCGAGCCCGCCGGCAGTGCGTCAGCGACTCTGCCCAGCGCGCCCGAAGCTCCCCCGGGAGCGTCTCCCACTGATCGCCTAAGACCCCGGGAGCGAGGCTCAGCAGCCGCTCGCACCTCGCGTAGCGCGCGATCCCGACGCGTTCGAAGGCCAGCACCTCCTGGACAACCTGCCACCCTTCGTCTATGGGTCCGAGCATGTCGGCCTCCGTCACCCACAACTCATCGAAGAAGACCTCGTTGAGGTGGTGCGGGCCAACCATGCTCGCGATCGGCCGAACCTCAACGGAAGGATCCGACATCGGCACCATGAAGATCGTCAAGCCATGCTGTTTCTTGTCGCCGCGCGAGGTTCGGGTGAGGAGGAAGCACCACTGCGCCATGGTGGCGTAGGAGGTCCAGATCTTCTGCCCGGAGACGAACCAGCCCTCCCCGTCGCGACGGGCGGCGGTCTGCACCGAGGCCAGGTCCGAGCCGGAATTGGGCTCGCTGAAGCCCTGACACCAGATCACGTCGCCCCGAGCGATAGGGGGAAGGTGCCTTCGCTGCTGTTCTGGGGTTCCGTGACGCATGATCGTCGGACCGACCCAGTTCACGCCCATGTACTGCGCCCCACGTGGCTCGTGGTGGGCCCACATCTCCTCGCGGACCGCTGTCTGGACCCACGGTGACGCTCCTCGGCCGCCCCACTCTTCAGGCCAGGCCACGCACAAGAGCCCACGTGCGGCCAGCGTGTGGCAGAAGGACTGTGCCACAGCGAGATCGGCCGGGTCGTCGGTAAAGGCGCCGAAGTAGTCGGGAGGGACGTGATCTTGAATCAGCTGGCGCAGCTCGCTGCGCACAGCGGCGACGTCTTCGCCCATGTCGAAGTCCACCAGTTGTCACCGTAGCCCACACGACGACCGACAGCAGAGTGTCGTTCGCCGCACAACATCGACGAAGTGGCGCCGTCGTGAGTGACCGGTCGGGACTCGCTAACGTTGACTCGTGACATCGCCGGCGGTTGTCGCCACCGGTCCACTCTGCGCGGAATGGACCCGTGAGCACCAGGTGGACCCCGTCGGCACAATAGGGTCGTACCGCGCCTTCCTCTTGTTCGAGTGGCCCCTCCCCTGGCCCAGGGACATCGGCGAGATCCCCGAGCTCCAGTCCCTGGCGGGTCGGCTTGCCCGGGAGCACGGACGGCTGCAAGCGGTCGTGCCCGACGAGCGCGGCAGGAACCTCCGGAGAGCCGTGCTCTATCGAGCGGACCCGGGACCATTCGTGGCGTACCGGCGCACCGAGGCGATGGGGTCACCCGACGAGATCGTCTCGCTGGCAGCGCAGCTGCTGGACTCGCACGGCGGCGATCCCAGCAGACCTCGGCAGACGCGAGCTCTTGATCTGCACGCACGGCAGTCGGGACCGGTGCTGCGGGTCGCTCGGGACGAGGTTGGAGCGTGCCATGGCGGACGAGGTGGGTCCGGACGGCACGACGCGGGTGAGGCGGACGAGCCACACGGGCGGCCACCGCTTCGCACCGACCGCCATTCTCCTCCCGGAGGGAACGGGCTGGGGGTACCTCGACGAGGACCTCCTCCGGACAATCGTGCACAGGTCGGGCGCAATCGCCGACGTCCTCCCTCTCTACCGCGGGTGTGCCGGCCTCACATCGCCACGGATCCAGGCGATGGAGCGCGCCGTGCTGGCCCAGGTGGGCTGGGGCCTCTTCGACTGCAACCGCCAAGGGTCCGAAATGGCCGACGGGACCGTTCGGTTGTCAATCCCGGAGCCGGACGGCGAGCAGGTCTGGACGGCCGAGGTGCGGACCGGCCGCATCCTCCCAGTCCCGGGATGTGGGACGCCGATTCAAACCGAGGGGAAGACCGCAAAGGAGTTCGTGGTCGACAATCTGCGACGCCTACGCTGACTGGTCCTACGAAGGGTCCTCGGCCGCCAGTGTGGTCGCGGCGTCGTAGTCGACCTTGCCGTTCGGGAGCCGGGGCAGCTGTTCGACGAGGCGGATGCGTCGGGGGACCTTGTACCCCGCGAGCGACTGCCGCACCACGGCATCCACCTCCCCTGAGTCAAGGGGACGCCCGGGCTGGGCTACAACGAGCGCAGCCACAACCTGTCCGAACCGTTCGTCGGGCACGCCGAGCACCAGGCAGTCGTCCACCGAGGGGTGACTTCGAATGGCCTCTTCCACCTCGTTCGGGTAGACCTTCTCCCCGCCCGTGTTGATGGTGGTGACACCACGACCGACCAAGGTCACCGTTCCGTCGGCCTCAATACGGCCCAGATCTCCCGGTACTGCGTACTGGGCGCCTTCCATCAGGAAGAAGGTGCGCTCGGTCTTTTCCTGATCGCGGTAATAGCCCGACGCAGTCGTGGGGCCGGCCAGGAGCCCGATTTCGCCCGGCGGGAGCTCGAGCCCCTCGGGTGACAACACCTTCAGCCCGGGTGCGGCGCTGAAGTTCGCTGTCGAGAGCGGATCCCCCCGCCGAGTCTGGCCGATCCCGTAGGCCACACCCTCCGTCGAGCCACAGGAGTCGAGCAGCATCACCGCAGGAAGATGGTCGAACAGACGCTCTTTGATCGGTGCGCTCCACGCCACCCCGGCTGAGCAGATGACCCGCAGCGACGACGCGTTGTACGGCCGGCCATCAGGGTGGCCTTCGTCGAGGGCGCGGACGATCGGGAGGCCGAAGGCGTCCCCCACAATGCCGACGACCCGTGTCTCCGTCTCCTCGACCGTGGCCAGCAACTCGTGGGCGTCGAAGGATCTCCCCAGCAGGGTCGTGACCGTGCCACCTGCCGTGAGCGTCGGCAAAGAGGCAAAGATGAAACCCGTGCTGTGCATGAGTGGCGATGCAGGTATGGCAGACAACGTCATCCCCCGATCGCTCAGGTCCGCGGCGTACTCGACCGGCGACATGTCCGTCGTGCGTCCGAGAAAGAGGTCACGGAACCAGAGCGAGTTCCCCGCGCTCTGCCCAATGCGGAACAGGACGCCTTTTGGAAGCCCGGTGGTGCCGCCCGTGTAAGACAGGAAGACGTCTTCGTCGTCACGTCGCAGCCGCGGCGACTCCCGGGCGGATGCCACCACCTCCTCGTAAGCATGGGCACCTGGGATGGCCGCGGACGGATGACCACTCCCGACCTCGACGAGCACCACGCCGGGCAGTCGATCGGCTACCGACGCCACTCGGTCCCGCAATACCGCGTCGAAGAACAGTGCCTTCGCACCGGAGTTCCCCAGAAGATCGAGAAGCTCGTCGCTGCGATACCGGTAGTTGACATTCGACGGCACCGCACGGATCTTCAACGCCGCGAAGAAGGTCTCGAAGTACTCGGGGCAATTGTAGAGATAGGCTGCAACGCCGTCGTTTCGGCGCAGCCCCCAACTCTGGAGCGCGCCCGCGAGTAGGGCCGATCGGTGCTCGAAGTCACCCCAGGACTCACGACGCGCCCCGTGTGCCAACGCCGGTCGGTCGGGGATACGGTCTGCGATCGATTCCCACAACGTCGCGTAATGCATGCGCTCGCCGCTCACGGTGCCCATCCCGACGGCGGGTTGGACAACCGCCGCACTGCTTCGGTGGCCGCTTCCGCCAGCAGTGGCGCCGCGACGGCGCATTCCGAGCCGGCGTCGCCCGTCGTCAAGCTCTGCACATCCTTTTCGAGGAATGGCAGCGCGGCGCGGCGTGTCTCAGCTGTCCCGCGGGCGCCGAGAGCAACGTCGAGCCCGTAGCTGCGTCCTGTCCCCCGCTGCAGCACCCGGGCCAACGCCTCGGGCGGGATGCCGAGCATCGCCCCGAGCGTCAGCGCGTCGTCGGCCATTGAGAGGTTCGCCGCCAGGAGGGAGTTGTTCACCAGTTTGGCGAATTGAGCGCTCCCAACGGGCCCGAGATGCACGACCTCGTCACCAAAGGTGGCGAAGACCGGAAGGCAACGCTCGGCCGCCCTTTCGTCACCGGCGACCGCGACGACCAACGTGCCCGCCAGCGCTCCTTCTCGGCCACCGCTGACCGGGGCATCGATCACGGCGACGTCCAGCTCCCGGCCGACATCCGCCAGGGCGCGGCACGTTGCCGGCTGGGTCGTCGAGTGGATGGCGACTACGGTGCCTGGACGGCATCCGGCCAGCACGCCGCTGTCGCCCAACATGACGCCCTCCACGTCCTCGTCGGACCAGACGCAGACGCCGACGATGTCGGCACGTGACGCCAGGTCAGCTGGACTCTCTGCTGTCTCGACGAACTCGCCTCGGAACCGCTCCAGCGCGCTCGGCCGTCGTGCCCACAGGATGGTCGGGAACCCCGCCCCAATGATGCGGGCGACCATGGCCCCGCCGATGTTGCCGAGTCCGATGAAGCCCACTCGGGTGTCCTCGGGCGATGTGGCTCCCGTCATCAGCCGTCAGTCGTCTCGCCTGAACAAGATCACGCCTCCGGGCGTCAGGCCACCGGTGCTGACGACTGAGGTCGCCGCGTCACGAACCTGACGCGGCCCGCCCTCGCCCCGCAGTTGGGTGATCGCTTCGTGCACGAGACCCATGCCATGGGTGCGCCCGTGCGAGAGCTGGCCACCGTGCGTGTTGAGCGGGACATCACCGTCGAGGGCGATGCGTTTGCCCGAGTCGAGAAAGTCCTTTGCCTCACCGATTCCGCAGAACCCGAGCGCCTCAATCCATGTCACGCAGTTGAACGTGAACCCGTCGTAGAGCTCGGCGACGTCCACGTCGGAGGGTCTCAGATCGGTGCGGCTCCACAGGTGCGCCGCTGGCCCCAGCACTTGGGGCTCATGGCTGAGCACGCCTTGGTCCCACTCGAGGGGCTCGGTGATCTGCATCCCCACCGCCTCGACGCGAACGGGCGGGCGGCGCAGGTCGCGGGCGGCATCGAGAGCGGAGACCACGACGGCGACGGATCCGTCGCAGAGCGGATCGCAGTCGAGCAAGCCAAGTGGTGAGCTGATCGGTCGGGAGCCGAGATAGTCATCCATGGTGAGGGGTTCGCGGAACAGCGCCGTCGGATTGCGGGCGGCATTGGTCCGCGCGTTGAGAGCGATCCAGCCGAGGGTCTCTCGTGTGGTGCCGTAGCGGGCGAAGTGTTGCGAGGCCGCCATGGCCACGGTGTTCGCCGCCTGCACCCCGAAGGGCGCCAGGTGCTCCTCGAACCCCGAGGCGCGGCGGCGCCCTCCTCCTACTCCTCCTCCCGCTCGCTTCGCCATTTCGGCGGCAGTCGACTGCCAGACCGTGCGGAAGCACACGACGTGCCGGCACAGGCCCGAGGACACCGCGAGCATTGCCGCAATGAGCGATCCCGCGGCGCCCGGCGTCTCGGACGCCCCGTTGTGCCACGTCGGCCGGAGACCCAGAGCCGACTCGACGGCGGTCACTCCCCCCTCCGAATATCCCCCGTCGGCCGTCCCGGCGGGATAGGTCGAGAGCCCGTCGATGTCCTGCAGCGTCAGTCCCGCGTCCCGCACGGCCCGTTCGATCGCTTCCACGCTGAGCGAGACGGGATCAACCATGAGTTTGCGACCAAGGCGAGACATGCCGATACCGCTCACCGCGACGTCGTCCTCGAATTTCTCGAGGTGCGCCATGGGACGGACAGACTGGAACCGTTCGAGGTCGTCGAGTTCGTCCGGCAGCGGAGCCGGCTCACCACCGGCGGGGGCGAACATCGGGAGCCACACGTCTTCGACATGCTCGAAGGCGACGCGGACACGCATGCCCACCGACACATCCCCGGCATCGCATCCGACGATGTTGGTGGTGACCCGGATGCGGGGGTCCTCTTCAATGGCGACCACGGCCACCGAGTACGGAACTGGCATATCGGGGGACCACTGCTGGAAGTTCGTGGTGCAGCTCTGGACCACTCCGTCCCCGGACACCTCTCGTACCTCGAGCTGATCGGATCGGCACCGGCGGCAGCGGGGCCCCGCCGGGTGCTGCAGCGACTCGCACACGCTGCAGTGCTGAAACCGCAACCGGCCGTCTTCACCGGAGGTCCAATAGAACCGATTCCAATCTGTCACCTGCGGCAGGACGCGTGCCATAACCCTCTCCCGCATGCCGGCGCGCCCATCAGCGGGCCGGACTGGTGCGGTTCAGCTTCCCGGCATCCCGAGCACCGAGCCCGGGACCTCACCAGTCGGCTTCCCCCGCTCCACGACGGGGCTCCCGTTGACAACGACCCACTCGATGCCACGCGCTCCCTTGGTCATCCTGGTGCCGCCGCCGGGGATGTCGTCGAGGGTCTGCAGCTCCCGGGGTCCGACCGTGTCGGGATCGACGATCACGAGGTCGGCCGCCTTGCCTGCCTCGAGTGTGCCGCGGTCCGTCAGGCCGAGAAATCCGGCGATCCGCGATGTCAGCGCGGCGATTCCCTCCTCGAGCGAGAAGGAACCCTTCTCCCGCACCCAGTGCTGAAGGAAGTAGCTCGTGTAGTCGCCGCCGGCAAAGGTCTGCAGGTGCGCCCCACCGTCCGAAATCCCCACCAGCGTCGCCGGGCTCTTCAGGATCCTCTCGAGATTCGTCTCGTCGACGTTCACCGGCCCGGAGATGCGAAAGAACGTTTCCAGTTTGTCCTCGGCTGCCACGTCGAACATCACGTCCGCCGGGGTGACGCCGCGTTCCTGGGCGACGTCCACCAGCAACCGACCTTCGAGCGCCCGAGTTGCCGGGCCGGCGCCCTTCTCCACGGAGACCATGGCCATGTAGCGCGCCGTCTGCCAGAACTCCGACAGGCGGGAGCGCCAGTCCGGATTGCCGAGCGCGGCGATCTTGCCAGGTGGGTCGAGTCGCGAGTAGTCGAGCCACGCTTCCGAGGACGCGAAGATCGCCGAGAGCTTCTTCAGCGTGAACCGCGTCTCGGGTCGCTGGCAGCGTGCGATCGCGTAGATTTCGTTCCCTCGTCGGAGCTCGGCCTCCATGTACTCGAGCGAGCTCTCCCATGCAGGGGTGTTCATGCCGAAGTCGTTCCATGAGACAACCGCCCCCGAAATTTCCGCCAGCTTCACCAGGAGTGCACGGTCCTCCTCGGAGAGCCCGTCGCGCTTGGACCCCGGATTGATCGACAGCAATCGCTTTCCTTTCCGCCGCACCGCGGCCGCCAGCGCCTCGTTCTCCTTCTGGGCGGCGAAGAACGAAGGGATGTGCTCACCGAACTCGCCGACCTGGTGCGGAGCCTGGCTCGAGCTCAGCCCGGCCGCACCCGCATGGAGGGCCTCTTCGACGATCCCCACAATCGCCTCAATCTCCTCATCGGTGGCGGCGCGCTCGAGCGCCTCCTCGCCCATGACGTAGCGGCGCACCGCGCTGTGGCCGACCTGCGTGAGAACATTCAGTCCGAGCGGACTGCGCTGTAGCCAAGCCAGATAGTCGGGGAACGTCTGCCACTCGAACGGGGCGAACCGTTGCAGCGCCGCCTTCGGAATCTCCTCGGCAGAGCTGAACAAGCCCATCAGGTAGTCCTGGTCTTCGCTCCGGACGGGCGCCAGGGTATAGCCGCAGTTGCCCATGAGGACCGTCGTCACGCCATGCGCGGTCGACGGGTTGGCCGTCGGATCCCAGAGGAGCTGCGCGTCGTAGTGTGTGTGGGCGTCGATGAACCCCGGCGCCACCACCTGCCCACCGGCCTGAATGGTGCGGGCCGCCGCACCATCAACCTTGCCCACTGCGGCGATTCGGCCGTTCTCGACGGCGACGTCGCCTGCGTAGGCCTGCTTGCCCGTCCCGTCGACGATCAGGGCATCCTTCACGACCAAGTCGTAGGCCATGCACTGGCTCCTGTCAGTTGCGGTTCCTTCGGATCCTTCAATCAGAACGTAGTCGAACGCATCGACGCGACGACCCGGCTCGCAATTGCCGCGCGAGCGCGCTACCCCGCGCTCGAACCCACCGCGTCGCCCAGCTCTCGCACGCTGGCGAGCGTGTCGAGGCGGTAGCAGAGATCGATGATGGCGTCGCGCTGCGCTGCCGGCACCGACCCCTCGGCACACTCGTGGAATTTGGCGGCCACTTCCGCCTCGGTCAGCGGGTCCTGCGGATTGCCGTGGGACTGATGCGCCGACTCTTCCAGCCGGGTTCCGTCCTTCAACGTGAGCACGACCTGGCTCTCGAGCTTGATCTCGTGCAGATCACCCTCGACCGGCACGTACCGGACCCGCGTCAGCAGCTCCTGGGCGGCAGGCCGATTCACCGCCTCGTCGGAGTACTGGTGCAGCCCGGCTCTCCCATCGAGCGCTATGGCCGCCATGTCGTATTCAATGCTGTACTTCGCCTCCAGTCCGGTCCGAGGCTGGTGGTACGGCAGCATCGGCATCAGGAACGCCGGCAGGTGGACCTCAATCGACTCGATCTCGTCCGGGTCGGTCGGGTGGCGTCGCAGCAGCTGCTGAAGCGCGTCCTGGCCCCAGTGCCCGGCGCCGCACGACGCATGCAGCCGCATCGTCGATCCTCTGGTCGCCATGTCCCACGATCCGAGCCCGTCGAGCACCTTCCGCGGGTCCCCCACCTCGCGGCCGAGAAGCCTGGCTACGCCGTCATCCCCGTCGAGGATGTCTTCGTTGGCGGTGAACCCCAGCCCGGCCAGCTCGGCCGCCATGACACCGTGCATGGCAGCGTTGCCCGCCGTGAACGACTTCGTGTCACTGCCGCGGTTCTTGAGCACCCCGGCCATGGCTGAGGCTGCATTGCCAAAGGCCATCCGGATCTGGTTGACGTCGAGCCCCATCAGCTTGGCGGCGGCGGCGGCCACCCCGAGCACCGGCTGGAAGCCCTGATTGAACCAACCGCTCCACAGCAGCGTGTTGCGGGGGCCGTCCATGCACGGTTTGGCGGTCTGGCAGATCACCTCGTAGCCGATCATCCAGGCCAGGATCACGTCGCGACCCGAGGCATCCAGCTTCTCCCCGACCGCCAGCGTCGCCGCCGTGAGCGGATTGGCGTAGTGGCCGCTGAAGGCTGCGATGTCGTCGAACTCGAGGGCGTGCCCCGCTGTGGCGTTGGCCAGCGTGGCGAGCGATGCGGTGCTCTTGAACCCACCGCCCACCACGGTGCTCTCCGGTCTGGCCTCCTGGGCCCGCACCCACTGGGTGATGATGTGGCCGGTGGAGACGGACAGCCCGGCAAACTGGACGCCGAGCGAGTCGATGAAGCGCTCCGCCACCCGCTGGATCCCGACCTCGGGGAGGTCGTCGTAGCCCTCCTTGGCGACCCACTCGGCGAGCTGTTGCGTCACGGATGTCGTCATTGCGATCTCCCCTGCTCGTTGCTCGACGCGACGAGGTAGCCCTCCTTGCGAAGAACCGCCTCGACGCCGCCGGCAATTACGATCTGCTGCAACACGTCCGGCACGGGATCGCCCCGCAGCGAAGTGCCTCTCGTCACATTCCGCACTGCACCGGTCTTCCAGTCGACTTCAGCCACGTCACCCTCCTCGAAGGCATCGAGGATCCCGCTGCACGGCAGGGACGGGAGCCCGACGTTTATGCAGTTCCGCAATCCCAGCCCGTTGAAGGACTCGGCCACGACGACGCTCACCCCAAGCCCGACGAACATGTCCCCGATCGGTCGGGCGGACCCCACTCCGAAATTCCGTCCGGCGAGCAGCACATCTCCCGGCTGCACCTCGTCCTTCCATCCCGGGCGGTTGGCGGAGAAGACGTGCTCGAGTTGTTCGTCCTTGGTCATGAGGACGGCGAAGTTCGGGATGACGAGATCCGTGTTGATGTCGTCACCGAATTTCCAGACCTTGCCACTGAGCGTGTCGCCCATCGACATGAACTCCTTTCGCTACGGAGACCGGAGGACGCTGGACGGTCCTCAGAATTCCCTCGGATCGGTAATGACACCGGTGATTGCCGAGGCGGCCACAGTCGCCGGCGAGCCCATGAAGATCTGGGCGCTCGGACTCCCCATGCGTCCCTTGAAATTCCGTGTCGAGGCCGTGATGCACGTCTCGTCGTCTCCGAGGAGCCCCATGTGGCCGCCGAAGCAGGCGCCACACGTGGAGCTGGTCACCACCGCGCCCGCGTCCATCAGCGTCTCGACGTAGCCCAGCTTGATGGCTTCCTTCAAGATCGCCTGGCTGCCCGGCGTGACGATGAACCGCGTCCCCGCTGCGACCTGCTTGCCCTTGACGATCTCGGCTGCCACGGCGAAGTCGCTCAATCTGCCGTTGGCGCACGAGCCGATGAACGCCTGGTCGACCTTCTGCCCGGCCACCTCCCGCGCCGGCTTCACGTTGTTGGCGACCTTGTTCGGCAGGACGACCTGCGGCTCGAGCGACGAGAGGTCGACCGTGATGACGTCGTCGTACTCGGCATCATCGTCGGGAAAGACCGGCTCGAAGGGCCACTTGGCCCGGCCTTCGAGATACTGCTCGAGGACGTGGTCGTAAGGGAAGAGGGAGAATTCCGCCGAGAGCTCGGCCGAGATCGTCGCCATGGTGAGACGCCCGTCCATGTCGATCCCCGCCAACCCGTCGCCGTGCCACTCGAGGTTGCGCCCGGCGAAGTCGCCGTACTCCCCAGGGATGTAATGGATGACGTCGCGCGCGTACACACGCTCGGGGAGTTCCCCTTCGATCATGACTTTGGTCGTCGGCCCGACCAGAAACCACGTTTGGCCCTTACAGACGATGTGCAGCATCTCCGAAGGCCCCATGCCCCGGGCGAGGCAATTCGAGCGCGCCCGACGAGCAGGTGTGCGAGTCGGGGTTGGCCAGGATGGTGCCCGGCAGGGCGATGCCCTCCTGCGCGACCAGAACGTGCGAGATGCCGTGCCGCCCCACAGGGAAGTAGTTCTTGACCCCGAACTTCTCGACGAACGCCCGCATGTCCTTGGCCATGTTGGCCGCCCGGACCGTGGGGGCGGGCACCTGATGATCGAAGAGGAGGACCAGCTTGTCCGGGTCGGCGATCTTCACGATGTCGGACCGCATGGAGTCGAAGCTCACGATGATGTCGACGTCGACCACGACCACGTCCCCCACTTTCACAACGTCGTGGTCCGAGTGGCGAGCGAGGATCTTCTCGACCGATGTCATACCCATGATGTGCTCTCCTCCTTCGATCTACCGAGGACTGAACAGCGGCGCCAGCTCCGACACGTCGACGACCGCGGCCAGGTCACGGGCCCGAGCGTAGAGCTCCTCCCCCTGCGACGCACCCAGGACGCGACCGGCCATGTCCATGAACTTGGCCTTGAACTCATCTTCGGTCATGGGGTTGCCTGGGTTGCCCTTCGGATAGAGGACCTCGTCGGTGAACTCCCGGCCGTCCCGGAGGCGTACGGTGACCCGGCCGGGCATTGAGTTCTTCACCCGTTCGTAGAGCTCGGTGTCCTGGTGGACCTTCGTCCGTGGGATCATCGCCTGGATCACCGGGTCGCTCACCGTCTCGTCCGTGAACTCGTCGACACCCACCTTGCCGTGCACGGCCGCCACCGACAGAGCAAACGGGAGGCTGGCCTGCGCGCTCACCACGGTGGCGACCCGCTGCTTGGCCAAGAAGGGCTCGACCTTCTGCCACCCGGCGTCGATCTCGTCGATGTCCTCGTGGTGGATCGCGTGCTCCCGCATGATCTTGAGCAGTGCCTCGACGGGTGCGTGCAGGGTCACATTCATCGGATAGCCCTTGACCCACCGATCGGTGATGACATAGGACGACCCGAGGTCGTCGAGGAGCGCGGCGATGTCGAGCCGACCGCCGGTGTACATGCTGGCGAACCCCTGGACGCCCTCCAGCCCGAGCTCGGTCGCCTTGAAGCCCGTTTCGGCCAGGAGCGCTGCGGTCACGCCGCGTTCGCTCGCCATGCCGCCGTTGAGTGAGCGCTGCCAGGCTCCCTCCTCGTGCCCTTGGAACGTGCCCCCGGTGAATGCCGCGGCAAGGCCGAGTGCGTAGTTCGTATGGTGCGCGTCGAGGGCGAGCACGCGGGCGCCACCGGCGGCCGAGCCGAAGGTGCCGTAGAGGGCGGGGACATAGAAACCGGAGCCGGCAGTGAGCGTGGCGCGCGTCACCCGCCACATGACCTCGTACCCGATGACGATGCCCAGGAGGAGGTCCTTCCCGGACTTGCGGCGTGACTCCGCCAGGGCGAGGGGTCCTGTGACCGCGAACGGGTAGGCGCGGCTCCCGGCGGCGAAGTCGGCGTATTCGAAGCCGAGCGCCATGGTCCCGTTGGCCAAGGCGGCACGCGACGACAGGGTCTTGGCGCCCGACGCGATGATGGTCGCCTCGGGCTGACCGCCCCCCTCACGCTGGCAGAACTCGGCGATGCTCCGCCCCCAGGGTTTGGTCCCCCCGACGAAGAGACACTCGCCGAGGAAATCAGTGAACGATCGGGCCGCCTCTTCGGTGACGGCACCGGGCAGCTCCTCGAAGCGCAGCCCGGCCACCCACTCGGCGAGCTCCCGCGTCACCATGCGCCCGTCGGTGAGGGTGTCCTCGTCGGTGTGCATAGCCCCCCCTGGAACCACGGGCTTCGATCCCTCCCTGACGCCCACGTCTAGAAGTGCACCAGCTGCTCGAACCTCTCGACTTCGGTGTCGGCGAAGCCCTTCTCGTGACCACTGAGGCGGTAGAGACGTGCCACGTTGTCTGCCAGCAAAGCCTGTCTGTCGTCGGCGGGCACCTCATCGGTCACCCGCATTGCCTGCTCCCGGTCGTCGGGCCAGTTGGCGTCCTCGTAAGGAAAATGACTGCCCCACATGAGGTGCGCGGCGCCCAGCTTGCTCCGGTTCTTCACCGAGGAGCGGTCCTGGTGGAACACGAACCAGGAGAACTTGCGAATGTACTCACTCGGTATGGCATCGGGATCGGGAAGGGCGTATTCGTCGAGGTGCCGGTGGCGGACGTAGTTGATGTCCATGAATTCGAGCCAGTGGAAAGCCCAACCGGCGTTGCCGTGGGTGAACACCATCTTCACGTTCGGGAACCGGTCAAAGACCCCGGCCGCGACGAGGGGCAGCGCGGCGTCGGCCATGGGCGGCTTCAGGCCGGGTGCGATGCCGCTCGGGGGGAGGGTCGCCCTGGCCCCACCGACCGCGTAGTGGAGGCTCACGGGCACCCGAGACTCGTTCACCGCATCCCAGAACGGATCGTCGTCGGCGTTCCCGGCGACCGCCTTGCCACTCGGCCAGGCGTCGAGAATCGCCCCGCGCAGATGCAACTCCTTCACACACCGGAGAAGCTCTTCCCGGGCGTCCTCGCACGTCGTCGAGGGGATCTTCGCCAACCCGACGAGTCGATCCGGGCTGTGAGCGCAGAACTCGGAGATCCAGTCGTTGTAGGCCCGTGCGCAAGCCAGTTTGAGGTCCCGGTCCTCCAGGAGTGTGATGGCCTCCCACAGTGCCGCCGATGGGTAGAGGACCTCGGCCTGCACGCTGTCCGCATCTTGCGTCCGGAGCCGCGCCGCCGGGTCGTAGAGGCCCGGCAGCACGTCGGCGAATCCGAGCGGCTTCCCATTGGGGTGGTTGAGGTTGAAGCGCGAGTAGCCCGAGCCCGTAGCCGCAGTGATGGGCAGGGGGACAGGGTCGCTCCCGTCGATCATCCAGGCGTCGCCGCCGTCCAGCTGCACGAGCTTGGGAGCACGGTTCCGCAGCGGGACGGGAAGACGCTCGAACAGGTCGGGCGGTTCCAACACGTGTGCATCGGCGGAGATCAGTCTGTAGTCGTTGCTGTCCGTCATCGGTCTCCCGTGTCTCGCGTCTCGCTGCCTACGCCGCTTCTCCGACGGTGGCGGGCTCGTCGTACGGCATCTTGTAGGTGTCCGCCGCGTTGCGCCACATGATCCGCTCGATCTCGCTCGGGGTGGCGCCGGCGCGCTCGAGGATCTCGCGGCCGAGCTGGTAGTCCACGGGCCAGCTGCTCGAGGAGTGCGGGAAGTCCGGACCCCACATGATGTTGCCCACCCCTATGTCGTAGCGGTTGGCCGCTCCCATTTCGTCAACGATGTAGACGACGCTGACGTTGCGCCGGAAGTACTCGCTCGGCAACAGTGGCAGCTTCCAGTCGGCCCGGTTGCGTAGGACCGACTCGTCGAAGCGCTCGAGGTAGTAGGGCACCCAGCCGGTGTGGACCTCTGACCCCACGAACTTGAGGTCGGGGAAGCGCTCGAACACCCCCGAGGTGATCATTTTGGCCAAGATGACCGGGAAGCTGCCCGCCTCCACATCGAGTCCGAGGTTCTTGGCCCGCTCGCGCTGTTGGGCCACACCTTCGGCCGAGATCTTCGAGCCGAGATCACCCGCCGGGAAGAAGAACTGGGTGTGGACGTTGATGGGCATGTCCATCTCAACCGCGGCGGCCCAGAAGCGGTCGTCCTCGGGCGTCGGCTCGAAGAAGGACCCGCTCGGGTAGGACTCGAGCTGAGCGGTGCGCAGGCCGAGGCCATCAATTCGTTCGAGCTCGCCCAGGCAGTCGCCGAGGCCCGTGGTGGGCAGAGTCGCGTTGCAGATGAAACGCTCGGGGGCGTAGGCCTGGAACTCGGCGATCCAGTCGTTGTAGACCTTGAAGCAGGCCAGGCTGAGCTCCTTGTCCGGGCACAGCTTGATCCCGTTCCACACCGTCCCCACACCGTTGAAGATGACCTCGGCGTCTGTCTCGTCCTCGATGATTTCGTTCACTCTGGCCGCCGGGTCGTAGGAGCCCGGGAACACGTCCTCGTACCGGACACCACGATCCTTGATCTGCTTGAAGCTGTCGATCAGTGATGCCGCGGTCGAAGCGCTTACCCGACCGGAAGTACATGGAGCTGAAGCCCATCGGAGACGGTCGCTTCTGCCCCTCCATGATCCAGGCGTGTCCCTTGGTCTTGCGTGTCTCTATGACGTGAGGACCCCGCTCTTTGAACTTGTCGGGGAGCCGCTCGGTCCAGAGGGTCGGCGGCTCGTTCACGTGCCCATCGGCCGAGATCGCCCGATACTGCATATCTCACCTCGTCTTTCTTGCGACGATTGTGCGGCCATTTGCGACAGATCCGGTCTCCGGCGCAGATGGACCGTCCCTCACGACCGCCGAGCCTCAGGAGATCTGAACCCGCCCGCACTCGTGATCAAAATCTGTCAGTCATCTGACACATTAGCGCGTCGACACTGGCGCCCGCCTACCGGCGACCGGACTTCACTCCCCTGCCAGGTGCGCATCGAGCCATTCCAGAGTCCGCCGCCACCCGTCCTTCGCCGAGGCTTCGTGGTAGGAGCTCCGCGCGTCGCAGTGGAAACCATGGTCGGCATCCGGGTAGCGAACGATCTCCGCAGCGACTGGCGCCGCCGCCACTGCGGCGCGCAACGCCTCGACATCGTCGACCGGAATCGACTGGTCACTGTCTCCGAACAGACCGAGCCATGGCGTTCTGAGCTCTGCCGCCAGCTCGAGCAGGGGTGGCATCCCGAAACGACCTTGGGAGACTCCCCCGCCGTAGAAGGTGACGCCGGCGCCGAGCACCCGGCGAGCCGAGGCGAGGAAGACGACGCTCCCACCCATACAGAAGCCGACGATGCCGATCCGGGCAGGCTCGAACCCGGCCTTCCCGAGGTGCGCGATGGTCGCGTCGAGGTCCGCGAGGAGATCGTCGGCCTTGAGCTCCATGATGTGGGGGATCACCTTGTCCATCTCGTCGTAGCCGAGCACCGGATCCCCGCTGCGGTGGAAGACGTGCGGTGCCACGGCGCGGTAGCCCGCGCCGGCGAAGCGCTGGCAGACATCCTTGATGTGATCCGTGATGCCGAAAGCTTCTTGGACCACAATGACCGCTCCCCGGGAGGTTCTCTCCGGCTCCACCTCGTAGAGATCCATCGGGGTCCCGGTCACGTCGACGCTGACAGTCCGTTCCATGCATCTTCCCTTCTGACGCCGCTCTTCGCGACATAGTTAGTTTGTCCGATTCTTCGTCGTCGTGGTGGCGATGCCCACGAGCGACTCGATCGCTCCATGCGACCTCAGTACCGTCCGACCGGTTCCGGGAGAGCCGCACCGAGGCGGACATCCTGCTCCATGGCACCCCCCAGCAGCGCGTCCAGCGAGAATCCTCGCCGGACGAGTCCCGGGAGTGGGTGATCGTCGGAAAGCCCGATGGCGCCGCACACCTGTAGTGCATGCTTGGCCACCGCGTCGTGTGTCGAGCCGGCGACGGATTTGGCCCACACGGATGCGTCGCATGAGCCGTCCTCCCAAGCGGCGGCAATGAGTGCCCGCGCCCCGACCAACTCGGCAAAGCTCTCGGCCAGCCGGAACCGCACCGACTGGTTGGTGCCGATAGGACGTCCGAACTGGCGGCGCGTGCTCACCTGGTCGGCGGCGACATCCAGGATGCGTTGCGCCACCGCCACCAGCTCGCTGGCCACCGCAAGGCGAGCTCGGCGCGAAACCTCCGACCAGGAACCCACGTCGGCGCCACGAACGCCGTGAACCCGGACCCTCCACCACCGAGTATCTCCGGCCATGCCCCCGAGCCGCTCCTCCTCAATGTCGTGCACATCGAGGACGTGGAGATGATCCTCCAACGGGGCCAGGATGGTTCGCCCCGGGTCTCGCAGGCTCCGCAGGGCGACTCCATCGGTCACCGGAACGGCCGACGCCGCCGCGCCTTGATTGCTCAGACCGACTGGCCAGATGACGGAGGCCGGAACGGGCACGGGAAGGAATGCGACGCTGACGACGTCGAGTGCGTCGCAGCGCAGACGGCAGAGACCCGAGCTCCTCGAAGAGCGCAGTGAAGGCGAACGCTTCGTCCGCCGCGGCGAGGGATCGCCACCCGAAGGCCTCGAGTGCCGCCTCGAGGTCGTCCTCCGACTGCAACGCCTGCCGCAAGGACTGACGCGTCAGGTCGGACAGATCGTCGGGCATCCCCACGGGCATCTACTCCGAGGGGAGCCGCAGGACCCGGTCCGCGACAATCGAGCGCTGGATCTCGCCGGCACCTCCGAAGATGCTGGTCGCCCGGCTGTACCACCAGCCGTTTCGCCAGGGCTGACCCGCCTCGTCCCACACGAAGTGCCCGCGCCCCGCCAGCCGAGCGAGCTCGAAGACCGCCTGCTCCGCCCGCGCCAAGAGAATCTTGTCCGCCGATGCCTCCGGGCCCACGTTCTCCCCGGCGTCAAGCCGGCGCACGCTCTGAATGGTTCGGGCGCGGACCGTCTGCACCAGCAACCACGCTGCCTGCAGCGCCGCCGTTGCGGACTCGCCCGCGCCGTGCTCCTCGAGGAATTGGCGGATCTGCTGAAGGCGGAGCCCGAGAAATGCCTGGCGCTGCGCGGCATACATGCTTCGTTCGTACTGCAGCATGTGCATGGCGACGCTCCACCCCTCAGTCGCGCTCCCGATCATTCGATGGAGCGGGACGCGTACCTCCTGGAAGAAGGTCTCGCACATCTCCTGCAGGCCGCTGGCGAACGTCAGGGGACGGCGGATCAGTCCCGGCGCGTCGGCATCGACCAGCAAGGCAGCCAGCCCACGATGCCGGCTCTCGGTTGTGCCCGTGCGCACCAGCACGACAAGTCGTGTCGCACGATGCCCGTGGCTCGTCCATACCTTCTGGCCGTCGAGGACGATTCCGTCATTGTCGAGGACACCACGGGTCCGCAGGGCAGCGAGGTCGCTCCCTGCGTCGGGCTCGGAGAACGCCTGCGCCCACGCCTCCTCGCCGGCCAGGAACCGAGGGAGGTAGGCCTGGGCCAGCGCGGGCGAGTACCAGAGCAGGGCGGGAGCGATCACCTCAATCGACAGGTCGGTGTCGGGAATGTCGAGACCGGCGCGGCTCACTTCGTCGTAGTACGTGGCCCGGAACCTCGGGCCTCCACCGAGGCCGCCCAGTGACTCCGGCCATCCGAACCGCTTCCACCCCGCCTCCCACAGGCTGCGTGACAGGGCGAGGCCCGCAGCAATGTGGTCTTCGTGCGACGCCGACATGTCGGCGAGCTGAGGCCGGTGTGCGTCGAGCCAGCAGCGGAAACTCGTACGGTAGCTATCGACGTCGGCGGCGGGCAGATCCGCCGACAGTGTCACCGACGCCACGGCTTTGTCGGCTTGACCGCATTACGGTCGACCTGCTCGGTCCCGATCGGGTTGCCTACCTGGGTGTACATGAGCGCTGTCGCCAGGGCCTGGCCCCGAGCGACATCGAGTGACTGCCACAGGGCTTTCACGGTGCCCTGCACCGCGGCTGCCGGTTGTCCGGCGATGACCTCGGCCAACTCCTGGGCACGCCCGAGCAGGGCGTCGCGCTGGACGATCTCAGTCACGAGTCCGGCGGCCAACGCCCGTTCGGCGGTCATGCGCTCGTGCAGACCGAGCAGGGCCATTCGCATCACGTCAGAGAACGTCATGCGATAGCGCAACGCAATCGGCTCCAGCGCAGCGACGAAGCCGTACGTCACGTGGGGATCGAAGAATGTGGCGTCCTCGGAGCACACGACGATGTCGCAGTCAGCGACCCAATAGAACGCGCCTCCGGCGCACATCCCGTGCACGGCGGCGATCACCGGCTTCCACACATCGTTCCGACGTGGGCTCAGCTCTCGACCCGGATCCTCATGCTCCGCCCACGGCTGGGCCCGGTCAAGGAACGGGCTGTCGGAATCGAGGCGCTCGGTGACGTCAACGCCGGTGGAGAAGGCGCGGTCGCCGGCGGCCGCCAGGACCACGGCGCGAATGTCGTCGTCGGCCCGGATCTGCGCCCACAGTTGTGCGAACTCGGCGCACATGGCGTTGTTGAAGGCGTTCAGCACCTCTGGGCGGTTGAGGGTCACGGTCGCAACACCGCCCGGCGAGACGTCCACGATGATGGTCTGAAAGGTCATGTCTGCCTTCACATGTGGCACTCGTGAGAGGCTGTCGGCCTCTTCAGGCGACTGACACTACCTTCGACGCCACAATGACGCCGTTGCCGTCGTCGGTTCCCCGTGACAGACAATCGCGAGTCGCACAGTCGTTGAGACGACCTACTTTCGCTTGCTCCAGCGGACGTCCAAGCATTTTGCGAACTGCGTCCAGACTTCGGACCGACGGCGCGCTTCGTCTGCGATCTCGTAAATGCGACTCAGCGGAACCGAATCGATGAAGCGCCAGCACTCCTCGTCGGTCAGCGTCGTCCGGTCGAACCAGGCGACGAAGTCATCTCCGTCGTCGCTCGAGACGAGGGCCAGATCCTGGTCCCACGACACCGCTTTCTCGGGTGGGCGGGAGACCGTGGGCATCGGCCGTGGTACGACGGCCTGGTCGGTGACCCGGGTCGCGTCCATGTTCATCCGCACGATCCGCACGGTCTCGGGCGAAACACCGACTGACCTGGCGACCGACCGGAGCGAGGCTCCTGGCTGCTCCCGCAGGGCCTCCGCGACCCGCGTGCGAACCGAGGCGCTGTGCACGGGTCGCCACTTGTTGTCGCGACCGATCCGAGTTCGCGCGTCCAGTTGAAGAATTCCTTCAGTTGGACGCTCGCTCCTGCTTCCCCTCAGCCGACCCACCGTCTTGGGCGAGATGGCGCACAACTCGGCAATGCGACGGTCTGACCATTCGGGATGCGCCACCAACACGTGTTCGGCTGCCCGCTTGCGCTCGCGCAGCGTCAGGGGAAGGCCCTGGTGCACGTTCCGGCGGACGAACTCAATCAGCGCGTCGTCAGGCTCGCCGTCGAAGTACCACGCCTCCACCCGGTCCAAGCCGAGGATTCGGGCAGCCTCAACCCGGTGCGCGCCGTCGATGACCAGGCCGTCGGCGCGATTGACGAGCACCGGTGGCCAGTGCCCGGACAGAGCGACCAGCCGTTGGACATGCTCGTCGTTGAGGCCACCCTCGCGGAAGGAGGCTGTGACCGTGAGCTCACTCAGGGTCACCGAGACCACCTCTGTGCTGGGTGGCAGCAGTTCGACTGTTTGCACCATCGGCTGGACCAATGATCCCCCTGCATCCCTGTGCGGAAGCCGTCTCCGACCACCGCTCCCTATGGCCGGAACACCTGGTGGGTCCGCCCTTTACGTGACAGCCTGCTGCACAAGTGTCACTTCACTGACAGCGTAGTCAACGGGGTCTGGCCCGTCAAGGCTCAGGTTGCCGTGCAGCAACTCTCCCCCGAGGGCACGGTCGCTCGGGCGGGCGGAAGTAGGGTTGCGTCCATCCTGTCCACTCGGCCGCGGGGATGTCCTTGGCGCAGAATGCCCTCAAACGAGCTCCCTCCTTGCGAGACGAGCACAAAGCGCACACCGAGCGCTCCCTGCGCGACGCCGCGCTCAAGCTCTTCGCTTCGCAGGGGTACGACACAACGACGATCGAGGAGATCGCGGAAAAGGCCGGCGTTTCCGCCCGGACATTCTTCCGCTATTTCCCGACCAAGGAATCGGTGCTCTATCTCCACGAGCGCCTCTGGTTCCAGTCGTTGACCGAGACGTTCCTCGACCAACCGCACTCGCTGAGCGACGTCGAGGCCCTGAAGGCGACCTACGTCGAACTGGCGCCCGAATTCGCACCCAAGCGGCGCTCGTTACTTCTGTATACGAAGGCATTGGCTTCGTCGACCACGTTGCGCGGCCGACAACAGGACCGCTACGTGGAGGATGTTGAGGAGGTCGCGCGGGCGGTGGCGAGCCGACGAGGTATTGCCGCGCCCGATGAGGCATGTTTTCTGCTGGGGGCGGTCTCGCTCATGGTGCACAGGCGCGCGCTCGACGCCTGGATCGAGGACGGCGACGTCGAGCTCGGCACCAGGGTGGCCAAGGAATTCGAGATCCTCGCGGCGGAGTTCGGTCAGCGCGCCGCGGCGGCTCCGTAACGACCACAGGATCCTCGTGTGTGGCGGCCCATGGGCGCCCCCGCAGAACCGGCAACTCGCGGCATTGGACAATCGACCCGCGCCGACGTGAACATCCCCCTATGACCTCCGTCACCGACATCTTCAACCTCGAAGGGAAGACCGCCGTCGTCACCGGTACGAGCGCGGGAATCGGGACCCGGCTTGCCCGGACGCTGGTGATGGCAGGAGCAAGGGTCGTGGCCATCGCGCGCCGTCGCACCGAGCTCGACGACGAGGCGTCGGTGACAGGGCGTTTGACGGCGATCACGGCCGACCTCGCCGAGCGCGACCAGGTCGAAGAGGTGGCCCGCGCCAGCCTCGAGGCGCTCGGGGGCACCGTCGACATCCTGGTGAACAACGCGGCGTACATCGCCGCCGGGGTCAAGGCCCAGGACGAGTCCTACGAGGACATCCGGCGCACCCTTGCGGTGAACGTGGAGGCGCCGATCCTGCTGGCGCAGGCGTTCTTCCCCGGCATGAAAGCGGCGGGGAGCGGGTCGATCGTGAACATCACCTCCATGTCCGCCTTGGTGGGAAACGGGCGCTTCCCCCAGGCGGTCTACGCAGCCACCAAGGGCGGTCTCGAAGCGATCACCCGTGAGTGGGCCACACAATGGAGCCGCTACGGCATCCGGGTCAACAGTCTCGCGCCGGGTTTCATCGAGTCCGAGCTGACCTCGACGGTGATCCACAACCCGAAGGTGCAGGACTGGATCTTGCGGAACACGCTTCTCCCGCGGCACGGGCAGCCGGAGGATTTCGACGGCGCACTCCTGCTCTTGGTCAGCGATGCCGGGCGTTACATCACCGGACAGCGCATCGTCGTGGACGGGGGCTGGACGGCGCGCTCGACGCACCCGCCAGCCCGCCACCGCGCGGCGGGAGCGACGGTCTGCATCCGTTGACACCTTCGGAGGTCAGGCCTAACTTCTCAAACACCGGACAGGCGGGCGGGTGCGCTCGAGCGAGCGCGACCACTCCCCAGGTAGCCGGGACACGAAGGAGACCCACATGACCAATGTCGTGATCGGCGCAGGCTCGGGCATGGGGACGGCCGTGGCCCACGCGCTCGCTTCGCGAGGGCACCTGCTCATCGCAGATCTCGACCTCGAGAGCGTGGAAGCCGTCGCCAAGGACATCGGCGGAGACGTCGAAGCAATGACCTGTGACATCACGAACGAGAAGGAGATCGAAGGGTTGATGGCCCGAGTCGCCGAGCTCGGTGATCTGGACGCATTTGTGATCTCGGCGGGCCTCTCCGGTTCGATGGCTCCCGGTCGTCGCATTCTGGAGGTCAACCTCGTCGGCACAGCCAGGACTCTCGCGGCCGTCGAGCCCCACCTCCGTCCCGGTTCGGTCGGAGTCTGCTTCGCGTCCATGTCCGGATACCGGGTGCCGCCGAATCGGGAGCTCGATGCAGTGCTGGACGACCCGTTGTCCGAACAGTTCTTCGACAAACTCCAGGAGCTGGGCTTCGATCTCGAAGTCCGCGGCGCCTACCCCGTGTCGAAGCACGCGGTGCATCGGATGGTGCGGCGTCTGGCGCCGGCCTGGGGCGCACGCGGAGCCCGCATCATGTCGGTATCTCCCGGCATCAACGACACACCCATGAACCGGCTCGACGAGCAGAACCACCCGATCATGGGGGAGTTCATCAAAGCAGGCCCCCTCGGCCGCCGCGGCCGCCCGGAGGAAGTGGCGAGCGTCGTCGCCTTCCTGACCTCTGACGGTGCCTCGTTCATGACCGGGAGCGACGTGCTTGTCGACGGCGGCATGGTCGCCGTGATCCCCGAAGACTCGACCGGAGGGAACGTCGAGGCATCGTCCTAACAGTGGCGGCACGGGCGCGCGCCCGTGGTCACGAGTCGCCCCGGCTGAGCGCCCTTCCTCAGTTGGGCGAGGCGACCCCGCCGTGTCGGGTCCGCACGGATCGGCGGGGTGAGCGTCAGCCGACCTTGGAGAACTTCGGAGTCTCCGCGATGCCCGCCAACGTGGGGATCGGGCTGACCACCTTGCGCAGGGTCCGCACCGGCCCTTCGATCTGCACGGTCTTCCGTGCGTGCTGCACGGCCAGGTTGTCCCACGCGACCAGGTCGCCTTGCCTCCAGTCATGGTCGATGACGTGCTCGTTGTCGTACAGGTGTGCGAAGAGGGCCTCGATGAGCTCCTCACTCTCATCGTGCGAGAGTTCGACGATCTCGCGGGTGTTCATCTGGCTCACGTAGAGAAGTGTGCGTCCGGTGCGGGGGTGGGGATGCCCGACCGAGGTGGTGACCGACTGCTCGTGCTCCCGGACCGATTCGAGCAGGTCCTCGTCGTCGTCACCTCCCCGCCGCTGCTGACCGGTCACGTTGACTACGTGCAGCCCCTCCACCCGGGCGCGCAGATCGGCCGGGAGCGAGTCCCAGGCGGCGCTGGTGGACACGAATGCGGTGGGCACTGACGGCAGCTCGACCTCCAGCCCGTAGAGGGAGAGAACCTGGAACGGCTCGGGCGCCCACATCATGTCGGAGTGGAATTGCAGGCGCCCATAGGGGGCGTACCCACCCGGCTCCTTGTTCGAGACGACATAGTTGTCGTTCTCGTCCACCTCACCCGGTCGGTCGTATGCGATCAAGCCGTCGACGAGGGAGGTCTGGTAGGCGCGATCGATGTCGAGGCCGCGGAAGACCAAGAGTCCCCGTTCGTCGAAGGCCTGGCGCAACTCGGCGCGGGCCACAGCGTCGAGCTCGTTGGGCTCGAACCCGACCACATCCGACCCGAACGTCGGTGAGAGGTCCCGGAGTTCAAAATGCGCCATCGTCCTGGCTCCTGTCGCTCTGTGCACTGCACGCTTCGAGCGGGACCGCAGCGTGGTGTCCTGCCCCACCGCGCCCCGCTGCCTCTTCTGTCAGTCTACTGACACCACGACGCTCCGTCTTCCCTTCGACATCCAGTCGGGAGATCTCGACTCGCCGGTCGTGTCGCGAGGGGTGGCCCCATACGCCATGATTTGGCTTCCGCCGCGATCAGGTGTCGGCGGGAGTACCGGCCAGGCAGGTGAGGGCACTGACGACATCGGCACACGGCGGGGGCGAGCGGGGATCGGGTACGGCGGGCGCGCTGTGGGCAGGACCGCGGGAACCCCTCCTCGACGGTGACGCCGCGGCCTGCCCATCGGGCGGCCCATGGTTGTGATGTCACCTGCGGTGCCGTTCACCCCGACGATCGTGCATCTCCTCCGCACTGCGGACCGGCGGTTCGCGGAGCGCGACTACATCGTGACCAAGGACAGGCGGTTGAGCTTCCACGCCGCCGAGGAACAATCCCGCCGATTGGCGAAGCAGCTCCTGAAGGCCGGTGTCGGAAAGGGGACACGAGTCGGGGTGCTCTTCCCCCAGGGCCCCGACTTTGTGACTGCGCTGCTCGCCATCACCCGCGTCGGCGGCATCGCAGTGCTCCTGAGCACGTTCCTGCGTCCCCCGGAGCTGGCGCGGGCGGTCCGGCACGCGGACCTCGACACACTCATGGCGCCGCGGTCGCTACTCGGACAGGACGTCCAAGAGCAGCTGGAGATCGCGTGGCCCGAGCTGCGACGCTCCCCACGCCGCAGCCTGTACCTGGCCGAGGCCCCCTACCTCCGACGGATCTGGCTCGTCGGAGATTCGGAGCGCCCGTGGGCGACCCCTGTGCCGGAATTCGCCGACATCGCCGACGATGACGACGTCAGCGAGGAACTGTTCGAACAGATCGAAGCCGAAGTCAGGCCCTCGGATCACATGGTCATGATCTACACCTCCGGGGCGACGGCCGAACCCAAGGCCGTCGTGCACACGCACGGAGCACAGATCAGGCATGCGTGGTCACTGACCCAGCTCTACGAATTCACCGAGGACATTCGAACCTTTACGACGATGCCCTTCTTCTGGGTCGGCGGCCTCACGGTCTGTTTGTTGACCCACCTCTACGTCGGCGCAGCCTTGATCACCACCGAAAGGATGGATCCACCCGCCATGCTCGAGGTGATCGAGCGCGAGCGGGCGACCCGCCTGGTGGGATGGACCCTGTTCGATCGCATCACCGCCGACCCCACACTGGCCGACCGCGACCTGTCCTGGCTCGCGGAGATCGATGCATCCGGCTCAACCTCGGACCCCGGTCTGCGCCACAACTCGCTCGGGATGTCGGAGACCGGCGGCCCCCACAGCGCCCCCACCGCGGCGGAGAAGGAGGTGGACCTGCCCGAACGGCTGCGCGGCTCATTCGGGCCGCCGGTGCCGGGGATGCAGCACAAGGTGGTCGATCCCGAGAACCCTTCGACCGAGATGCCCGAGGGGGTCGAAGGTGAGCTCTTGGTCCGGGGCTACAGCCTTATGGACGGCCTGTACAAGAGGGAGCGGGCCGAGACGTTCGACGAGGACGGCTGGTACCGGACCGGCGACAAGGGCTATTTCCGTGATTCGTATCTGTTCTTCACCGGACGCTCGACGGAGATGATCAAGACGGGCGGTGCCAACGTGGCACCTCGGGAGGTGGAGCTCGCGCTCGAATCGCTCTCCGGTGTCCAAGCAGCATTCGTCGTCGGCCTGCCCGACGCACAACGCGATCAGTTGGTGGGCTGTCTCGTCTGTCCGGAGCCGGGAATGGAGATCGATCCAACTGAGCTCACGGAGCAGCTCCGGAACCTCCTCTCGACCTACAAGATCCCGCGTCTGGTGAAGGTTGCGCCGTACGAGGAGGCGCCGTGGCTTCCGTCGGGGAAGATCAGCAAGCCCCGCGTCGTCGACCTCCTTCTCTCGGAATCGGGGGACCCCGAATGAACCCGCCTACGCCGACTTCCGCAGGAGCCCCACCAGGGCTCCGCAGTCCTCGAGGCACCGGAACGTGTCATTCAGATGCGTGCAGGTGCTCGTACCGAGGAACTCCTGACGAACCAACACGGTGAGGTCATCCGTGCGAACGCCGGCCAGTCGCTCCGCGCTGGGGGAGGCGCTCTGGCATTCCGGGTAGGGCAGTGCTCCGGGAACTGCGGTGCACCAAAGAAACCGTTCCCCGGTCGAGTCGAGGGCCCCACGAAGGCCGTACTCGTGCACCAGGGTCTCACGACCGTACGCGTCGACGTGACTGTCGCGGAAGTACGCCTCGAGGTGGACGGAGCCGTCGTCCTCGAGCAGATCGAGCCGCCGTGCTCGACGCGTTCCGTGCGGGGGCAACGGGGCTGTTTCGTGCCAGGCGAACGGGTCCCCGACGGGACTCAGTGGACCTGCGGCCGGGCCGAGGTGCAGCGGTGGGCCCTGGTCCGTGAGACCCTCGACCAGCGTCCCGCCCTCGGCCCAGCCGGCGCACACTCCGATTGGGTTGCGCGCCCTGCCCGACATCTCGATGGCAACGCCGGCGACGCGCAGCGCCCGTCCGCTGACCAGGAGTGCGGGCGGCAGGTCGTCGAGCAAGCGGAACCGGAGCGTGTGCGCGTCCCGCTCGTGCGGGATCAGCGCCGCGATGGAGGCACGGAATCCCGAGAAGGGGCTCGAGCCGATCAACGACTCGAGCGCGGCGTCCGGCGGCTCGCTCGAGAGGCCGACGATGCGACCCTCGCGGAACTGAGCGTGCATCTCGACCCGAGCCCGGTCGAGGACCGTCCACTGCTCCCCTGTTCCGGTGAAGAGGTCCCTCGCGGTCGCGACCAGGGTGACCGGTCCGCGCAGGCCATCGGGACGCAACGAGTCGTGCGTCGTCGTCCTCCGAATCGAATTGGGCTGCCTGGGTGCCGTTGCGAAGCCCTCTCCGCGCAGGCCGCCTGGCGGCTGCACGTCCGGCCCCGAAGAACCCGCGCACGGGACGGAGCGGGTCACCGAGTGAACACGATCTTCCCGGACGTCTCGCCGGAGAGCATCGACCGGAACCCGTCCGCCGCCCGGTCCAGCGGCAGCACCTCTCCCACCTGCGGTTCGATCCCGCTGGACTCGACGAACGCCAACAAGTCGGTCAGCTCACGCCTGGTGCCCATAGTGGAACCCTCCACGCGGAGCTGCAGGAAGAACAGTCGCTGCAGATCAGCATCTGCATGCGGACCCGTCGTGGCGCCGGAGCACACGATGACGCCCCCCGGGCTGACCGCTCGCATGGAGTGCGCCCAGGTCGCCTCGCCCACGGTCTCGAACACCCCGTCCACCCGGGCGGGAAGCCGGGCACCGGTCTCGAACACGTCATGCGCACCGAGGCGGGTCGCCAACGCACGCTTCTCCTCCGTCCTGCCGGCGACCCAGACGGTCATGCCGGCGGCCCGGCCCAGCTGGATGAGCGCGGTCGAGACGCCACCCGAGGCGCCCTGGACGAGCATCCGTTGGCCGGGCCGCAGTCCAGACTTGACGAAGAGCATGCGGTAGGCCGTGAGCCATGCCGTGCCCATGACTGCAGCGTTCACTGTCGAGAGGCGGGCCGGTTTGGCGACCGCGTTGCCCTCGGGCACCATGACCACGTCGGCAAAGGTCCCCTGGTACTTCTCCGTGAGGAGCGTGCGTTGCGGATCGAGGGTCTCGTCACCCCGCCAACCCGGCGCGTTGACGATGGAGTGGATGACGACTTCGGTGCCGTCCGCCAGGGTGCCAGCACCGTCACAACCGAGGATCATCGGAAAGCGATCCTCCGCGATGCCGACGCCGCGCAGGGTCCAGACGTCGTGCATATTGAGGCTCGCCGCATCGACTGTGACGGGGACCCATCCCGCTCGCGCAGTCGGGGCGGGACGCTCCCCGACGACCAGCGATGCCAGCGGGTCCTCCGGACTCGGCCCCGACGCGTAGACGGCGAACATATCGTGCAGTCCCCACTTCCTCGACGACTCGTGGTGCACCGACGATAACCCGCCAGCTCAGAGGTGTGTCCAACGACCCTGCCTTATGGTGGGGCTTGAACGTCACGGACAGGAGGGCGATGAAGATCGGGGACATCGAGATTCTGCCTCTCCTCGACGGCCGCATCGTCGGGCGCCTGCAGTCGACGAAGCCGATGCCCGACGAAGGCTCATCGATCTGGCGCCAACAACACGGCATGTTCCGACCCGGGGGGTTGATCGAGAGCACGGTCGGCGGCTTTCTCGTGCGGTCGGGCGATCGCCTCGTTCTCGTCGACGCCGGACTCGGGCCGGCGTCCCCGGGTGGGTACAGCCCGCCGTCGGTCACGGTCGACGCTGATGATCCGATCATCGGCCCACTACTGGCGCAGGGCGTGCCCGAGGAGGAGCTGCGCCGGTTCGCAGCTGAACTCGGACGGACAGAGGTCGAGCAGGGCCAGTTGCCGGACTCACTCCGTGCCAACGGCGTCGCGCCCGAGGAGGTCACCGACCTCGTCTTCACCCATTTGCACTTCGACCACATCGGATGGGCAACGGCAGAGAACTCTGTCTTCTTCTCCAACGCCACCATCCGGTGCGCCGCAGCGGACCTCGACCACTTCCTCCCGGGCACGCCAGAGGATTCCTTCACCGGCCGCGTCTACGGGGCGATGACCGTTGCGGAACGGCTTGGTCCGGTGCTCGACAGAGTCGAGACATGGGAGGCCGATGGCCCGTTGCTCCCCGGTGTCGACGTGCGCCTGGCGCCCGGGCACACTCCTGGGAGCAGCGTCGTCGTGATCTCCGACGGAGCTCAGCGTGCCCTCCTCCTCGGCGATATCATCCACTGCCCGCTCGAGCTGATGGACGACGACTTCAATCTCCTGGTCGATCACGATCAGGCACTGGCCGATGCCGTGCGAGAGTCGTACGCGCGGGAGCTGGAAGGGAGCGACGTTCCGGTCGCGGCCAGTCACTTTCCGGGTCTGCAGTTCGGCCGATTGCTGCCGGGCGAAGGCGCGCGGCGCTGGACGTTCGACGCGATCTGACCCGTCGGTGAGGCCGCTCGAGCGAGCGACGACCTCCTCAGACCAACCGAGTCCGGACCAACTGGGGCGCCATCACCGACCAGGAGGAGGCCATGGGAGCGGCTGCCGTTTGAGATCGGGCCCCAGCTCCTTGGGAAGCCGATCCACCACCTCGTCGACGTCCCAGGTGGTCTCGTTCGTCATCGTACGGTCGAAGGTGAGATCGCCCAGACGATCGATCTGGTAGCCGACGGCGCGGAACACCTGGCCGTTGACGTCGGCCGCGGCGTCACTCAAGAGGTAGGCGACCACCGGCGCGATGTTCGCCGGATCCCGATAGGACCCAGCGGCTCGATCGCTCCTGACCGTCTCGCCGACCTCGTCGCTCAGGGGGATGTAGTCACTGAAGGTCTTGTCAGACATGCGGGTGGCCGCACTGGGCACGACGCAGTTGGTGGTGATGCCGTAGGGGAACAGTGCGCCCGCGCAACTCCAGGTGAATCCCAGGATTCCCGCCTTGGCCGCGGAATAGCTCGGCTGGCTGGCAATGCCGGCGAACGATCCGCTCGAAATGAAGACGAGCCGGCCCGATTCCTGCGGCATCATGATCCGCGCTGCGGCCTGCGCACAGCTGAAGTGGCCCTTCAGGTGGACCGCTATCACGTCGTCCCAGTCACGCTCGTCCATCTCCCAGAGGAACTTCTGCACCATGATCCCGGCGCAGCACGTGACGCCGTCCAGCCTGCCGAAGTGGTCGACGGCCGACTGCATGATCCGCTGACCTCCTGGCAGCGTGGAGACGTCCTCGACGCAGGCGACTGCTTCTCCCCCGTCGGCCTGGATCTCTGCCACGACGTCGTCCGCCGGCCCACTCGAGCTCCCCTCTCGCGGATCAAGAGCCCCGCCGTAGTCGGCCACGACCACCCGCGCCCCCTGCGCCGCCAGGCCCAGAGCGATAGCCCGACCGATGCCCCGCCCGGCTCCGGTCACGACCTCGACCTTGCCTTCGAGGTGCTTCTCCATCGTCTATGTCCTCCTCGACTTCGTGTGCACGTGACCGTCGCGACGTGGGTGACACGCGGCTCACCTCACGATCCCACAGACACCGTGTCCGAGTGCGCCGCCGGCCAGCCGACGACGTCAGCTTCTCGCAGGTCGGTCATCGCCGACTGGTCGTAGCCCAGTTCTCGGAGGATCGCCCGGGTGTGCTCTCCGAGCTCACAATGGGGGCGCGCCTCACCTGGCGTCTCGGAGAAACGCAGCATCGGCGCATGACGCCAATAGCGGCCGCCGAAACTGGGATGCTCGGTTTCGGCCATGATGCCGTTCGCAAGAGCCTGAGGGTCCCGGAACAAGAAGGCGAAGTTGGACATGGCGTCCGCAGTCACACAGCCGACACCACCGGCGAGCAGGCTCGTCTCCCAGTCCTCAGCCGGTCGAGTCCGGAAGACCTCGGCGAGGATCTCTGACAGGGCGGCGGCATTGGCGTCTCGGGCGGCTGCGGTGGCGAAGCGCTCGTCGTCTGCGACCTCGGGTCGTCCGGCGACGCCACAGAAGGCGCGGAACTCATCGTCACTCTCCGCGCTAAGGAACACCCAACAGGAATCCGGATTCTCGTAGGACGCGCGCGCGCTTCCGCGAGGAGGAGCCGCTGTCTCGTACAGTCGGCGGGCCGGCCCGGTTCCGAGCTGGAGGTGGTCGACCTCCCGGCGCGCCGGCTTGCCTTCGTAAGACAGGGCGTCGTCGCAGTTGAGATAGATGTTCGACACGATCATGGATGACTCCACGAACTGGCCCTTGCCGGTGCGATGGCGGGCGAAGAGACCCAGGATCATGGCCGTCGCGTGCCCGGCTGCTGCCACCGGGTCCGCACCCGTCTCGGTCAGCGGGAGGTTCCCCTCACCCGCCTGGTAGACGGTGGTGCCGGCGAACGCCGCGATGATGGGGTCGATGGCGGGCTGGCGGCTGTACGGACCGGTCGAGCCGTAGGATGCCCCGTACTGGTAGACGAGGTCCGGATTGACTTGACGCAGGGTGTCGTAGTCGATGCCTAGTGATTCGGGGACGCCCGGCCTGAAGCTGTGTACGAAGACGTCCGCCTTGGCAACGAGACTGTGCAGGATCTCCCGTCCTCGTTCGTCCTTGAGATTGAGTGCGATGCTCTCCTTGCCCTGCATGGCTCGGACCATGTTGTTGTGGCCGAGGTTCAACACCGGATCCGAGCCCCCGCCGGACATGCCGTAGGGATCACCACCGAGCAAGCGGTACGGGTCGCCCTGCAATCGTTCGATCTTGATCACCCGTGCGCCGAGGTCCGCCAGGAGGGCGGTGGCAAAGGGCGTGGCGTAGTAGTACGCGCACTCCACGATGGTGACACCGTCCAATGGGCCCCTGAGCGCCCGTGCCCGTTCCGGAGCGGAGGCGGTCAGCTTCCCGGCCCGACCGACCACTCCGGCTGCAGGGTCCTGCCCTGCGGTAGGCGCCACACTCCGGATGGATGCTGGTGCCCCGGGGATCTTCGCCAGCGGCCCAATCTGGAGGAGCGGTCCGACGCGGGGATCGTCGGCATGGTGCACGTTGTCGGTCTCGACGATCTGGCGATGGCGCAGGGCCTCCTGCGTGCTCTGGATGACGTCGCCGCACACGTTGCCGTTCTCGAGATACGCCTCCATCCATTCGGCGGAGGTCTTCTCCTTCATCCGATCGGCGATGAGCTGGACGAGCTCGACCTTCGCGGCATCATCGGGGAACTGGTGCGGTGCGCCCTTGAAGCGCTTGTCCTCCCAGATCCACTCGAAGCCCAGCACCTTGATCCAGGCCGGGAAGAAGTGTGGCTCGGTATGGGAGTGGACCATCCACCGCCCGTCCTTGCACTGCACCCGCATCCCGATGAGGTTGATCTCCCGCGGGTCCCGGTGATGCGCCAGGCTGTGCTCGTCCTCCTTCGCGACCCCGTGCGAGCTCGTCTCGATCGGCAGGCTCTCACCCTCGCGCAGCAACCAGCGCACCTTCGGGTTCTGCCTGCAAGAGAGTGCCTGCAGAAGGTTCGTCTCGACCAGCTGACCCCTGCCCGTGCGGTCGCGGGCCATCAGAGCGGCAAGGATTCCTTGGACGGCCAGCATCGCCGCGAAGTACGAGCCGTCCCTCGGTGCCCGGTACACAGGCCGTCGACCGTCTCCGAACCATCCCGGCTGGTCGCGGAAGATGCCCGCCTTGGCCATGACCAAGCCGTCGTCCGCCTTGACCTGCGCGAACGGGCCCGCTGAACCGAAGCCACTGATGGAGCAATACACAAGACCCGGGTCGGCCGCCGAGAGTTCGTCGTACCCCAGGCCCGCGCGATGGGCGGCCTCCACCCCGATCGATTCGACGATCACGTCCACGGCGCGTGCGAGCTCGGTCAGCTCCTGTCGCCCCGAGTGGGTGCGGCTGTCGACGGCGACGCTCTGCTTCCCCCGCTGCACCAGGAGGTACGACGGGTCGCTCCACAGCGGATCGCCTTCGGGTGGCTCGATCCGCAGCACGTCCGCCCCAAAATCAGCCAGGATCATGGTGGCGAGCGGGCCGGCCATGCCCTGGGTCAGATCAAGAACACGCAGGCCTGCGCAGGCTCCTTGCATCGACGCACCCATCCCTTTGGTCAGCGAGGCGGCCGCTGGGACCGTTGGATCCGATCCACCCCCGAATGCGCTCACCGGTGCGCCCGAGGCCCCCGGCGGCAGCCTTTCTTACAGTGTACGAAAGTACTGACGGCCCGTGCACCCGTCAAGGCGGTTAGATATCCCACGGGTCCAAATGTCAAGCAGCTCGTGAAAGTTCGAGCTGCGCGCGGTGGCCCCAGGCGATGTTTTCGTCGTAGGCAGTGTGGTGGATGAGACAACCGTGGAGGATGCCGACAAGGCGATTGCCAAGGTGGCGAAGGGCTGCGTGGTGCGTGTCGCCGACGGCCCGTCGGTAGTCGTAGAAGGCTCGCGCTCCTGGTGATGCCGTAAGGGATGCGAAGGACCACTGATAGATGGCGTCGGCCAGTCGCATGTTGCGGACGTAGCGGGCCAGCACCATCCGTTTGGTGCCCGAGGCTCGGGTGATGGGCGACGTGCCGCCATAATTTTTGCGACACTTGGCGGTGGCATATCTGTTCGGCTCATCGCCGAATTCGCCGAGCACCCGGGTGCTGAGGATGGTCCCTAGTCCTGGCAGGGATCGGACCACCTCGGCGTCTGGGTGCTGCTCAAAATGGGCGTCGAGCTCCTTGGCCAGCTCGGCGATCTGGGCGTTCATGGTGACGATCACCGTGGCGGTGGCCGAGACCGAGGCGCCCATGGCGTTGGCCACCAAGGTCGATGCACTCAGCTGGGGCGAGCGCAGAGCTCCTTGGATCTCGGCGGCCCGTTGGTCGATTCGACGTTGACGACCGCCACGCCGAAGGGCGGAGGCGATCTTGGATCGAGAGAGCCCGGCCCCAAGCGTCGGGGTGGGCGCCACCCGCAACACTTCGAGGGCATCTCCGCTGGTCAAGTCCTCAAAAGCCACCAGGGCCGCCGGATAGAACTCCCGCAGGGTCGATCGCATGAAGTTGGTCTGGCGTCCCCTCGACCAGATCATTGTCTGGTGGGCCCGGGCCAATACCTTGATCGCTTCAGCCAGTTCGCTGTCGCCCGCGATGGGGCGGTGATTGTGCCGGTCAGTGCGGACCATGTCGGCGAGCACCTTGGCGTCTCCGGGATCGGATTTCGCCCCCGAGGTCGAGTGCCGGTCCCGATAGCGTGACGTTGACATCGGGTTGACGGCGAAGACCTGGTAGCCGGCGGCCACCAGGGCCCCGACGAACAGGCCCCGGTCGGTCTCGATCCCGATCACCACCTCTTCGGGTTCTTCGGCGTGGGCACCCACCATCTCGTGGAACCGGGCGATGCCTTCAACCCCTTCGGGCAACCGCCCACCGGCCAGTCGTCTGCCGTCCTCATTCTGGACGAACACATCGTGGTGGGCTTCAGCCCAGTCCACTCCAACAAAGATCATCAACCCCGCTCCTCTCCATCGATGGTCACCACATACGAGCCCGAGGGCTCCAGCAGCTTCCTAATGGATCAGTGCTCGAGGCACGACATCCCACCAGCCGTCCGAGGAGACCTCACCGACCAGCAGGGGCACGATCTAACCGTAGGGCTCGAGGCCCGGGCGGCCGCAGTGCTCACCTGTTGGCGGCTCGGCGACCAGCCTCACTCCCTCAGGGAATGAAGTGGTCGATCCCCATTAGGCAGCTTCCGAGACGCGCATCAGTCCGGCCAGATTGCCGCCCATCACCTTGCGGATGGCGCTCTCGTCGAGGCCCTGCAGCTGGTCGACGAAGCTGATCGGGTCCGACATGCCTTCGGGGTGCGGGTAGTCGGACCCGAAGAGGACCCGGTCCGCCCCGAGGATGTCGACCAGTCCGATCGGGTCCTCCTCATGGAAGGGGTGGATGAAGACATTGCGTCGGAACACCGCGACCGGGTCTTCGTCGAACTCGTGCGGGGCCATCTCGTAGGCATGCGCCAACTCTCCGAGGAGATACCGCACCCAGTTGCTCCCGCTCTCGACGGGTGCGATCCGAAGATCGGGGAAGCGGCTGCAGAGTCCGTGCCCGATGAGCGAGGCGATCGTGTCCATGATCGGCCGGTGCATGTGGAAGAGGATCGTCGAGAACCCCGAATTGTCCTGAAAGGGCAGCATCTCCCCGGATCGCACGCCCTCCCATTCGTTCTGGTAACGCTGGTAACCGCTGTCCGACCCGTGCATCCCCACGAAGATCCCGGACTCGACCACGCGCGACCAGAAGGGATCGAACTCGGGCAGTGCCATGGAGCGGCGGCCCATGAAGCCGGGAACCGGTGCCGGCCGGATGAGGATCACGCGGGCACCGCGTTCGAGCAACCAGTCCAATTCCGCGATGGCGCGGTCGACGACGCACAGCGTGACAACAGGAGCGGGGAAAATGCGCTCTTGATAGTTGAACGTCCAGTGCTCGTGCATCCACTGGTTGAGGGCGTGGATCACGGCATGTGTCGCCAGCGGATCGTCGCTCAGGCGCTCCTCGAGCAGGCTGGCCAGCGTCGGCCACATCAGAGCACGGTCGATCCCGAGCTCATCCATCAGCTGCAGCCGCGGTTCCGGATCGCGGAAAGCCGGAATGGCACGGATCGGCTTGCCCATGATCTCCCGGCGTGACTTGCCGTCGGGATTCCCCTCCTTGAAGTACTGCTCTTGAGCCCCAGGCGCCGCGACCACGTCAAATGTCGGGTTCGGGATGTAGTCGCTGATGACGTTGCGGATGGCGACTTTGGTCCGACCCTGCACGTCGACGTACTTGATCAGGCCCTCGTACTCAGCGGGAAGGAACTTTGTGAACGCGTCCGTTGTCTCATACATGTGGTTGTCGACGTCGAACACCGGGAAAGTGAGGACTCGTGACGGCATCGGATGCCTCCTTGCACTCAAACGACGACGTGCCCGTCCTGGTTCTGGCTCCGTCACGTGATATTAACGAGTCCATGTCCCACACTGAGGTGCCCACTGTTCCTCAATATGGCGACAGCTCGATCTGAGATCTGGCCCCGCGTTCAGGTGCCGAAAAAATGGCTCCGAGCTCCTCCAAGGAATTGAGCTCGTCGTCCGGCGCGCCGAGCCATCGCCGCAGGACATCCCGGGTGTGCTCTCCCAGGCGCGCCGGCACGACGTGGACGTGTCCCGGCGACTTTGTCCAGCGCTGAGCGGACCCCGTGTACGTGACTCCTCCAAGATCCTGTTGCCACACCTCGTCGAAGAGGCCTCGAGCGCGGAGCTGCGGGTCTCGCCAGAGGTCCTCCATATCCTGCACCACTCCGGCAGCAAGCCCTGCCCGCTGCAGATGGTGCATTGCGGTATACGGGCTGCACTGCGACACCCATTCCCCCAGCACTTCGGACAGTTGCGTCTCGAGCATGGCAGCCGTGCTCGAGTCCGCCGCCCGCAGGTCGGGTCGCTCCAGGAGATCGCAGAGGCTGTCCCAGTCCGAACCGTCCTCGATGTCGACCGCCAACCACTGGTCATGCCCCCTACTTGGGAACACGCCGCACAGCCATGACCCTTGCGATCGATTCAACACCCGGACGGGGTCCAGACCGGTGTTGAGCGGCGCCGCATAGAGCTCGGCCAGGAGCGGCGGCACGGCGTCAACCTGGGCGAGGTCGAGGTATGCGGGTATGCCGTCGCGCCGCGCCTGCCCCAAGGCGGCGACCGTCGCCAACGCGCCTGTGGCACCAGCGATGTAGTCAGTCAGCGTGCCATGCGCGTAGCCCCATGCCGAGGCCAAGCCCAGGTAGGAGGCGACGGTCACCCCGTACGCAAGGTAGTTTGCCCGTGGCCCATCCCTTCCGTATCCCGACAGCGACAGCATGACGAGGTCGGGCTTGTCTCCGAGCAAATCGCGATACGCGCAGCCCCAACGCTCGAGAACAGGAGACCCGAAGTTCTCGATCACAACGTCCGAGACAGCCACCAAGCGGTGGAACAGTGGACGCGCGTCGGCTTCGGCAAGGTCGAGCGACACGTTGAGGAGCCCCCGCGTGAGTGACGCCTGCATGGCGGTGTTGGGGGCGCCGGAGGGCTCGGTCACGGCATCGCCGATGGCGTAGGCGGGCATGCGGAGCACGTCGGGCCGGTTCTTCGCTTCGACCTTGACGACCTCGGCCCCCAGATCGGCCAGGAGTGTGGCGGAAGTGTTGCCCGCGATAAAGGTGCCGAAGCTGAGCACGCGGACTCCGTTGAGCAGACCGGGCGAATCAGGCAAGGCCGCTCCCCCTCCACGCAGCGACCTGTTCGTCGGTGAACCCGAGGCCGTCGACGTACACCTCACGATTGTGCTCACCCAGTGTCGGGGCGGGACTGCGCAGACGCACCATCGGCGGGCTCGAGTGACACCACCTCCAGGGGATCGCCACCGGCGTCTCCCCCACGTCGCCGGCGGTGGCAAAGAGCTCTCGGGCGAGCGGTTGCTCGTCACGGACGAAGTCGGCAGGACCGTTCACCGGAGCGCAGGGAAGGCCGGCAGCCTGCCCCTTTTCGAAGAGCTCGTACCGACCTCGATCCTTCACCAGACCTGCGATCACCTCCTGCAGGCCATCGAAGATCTCCCGGCGCAGCCGGGGATCAGCCAATGAGGGCTCCGAGAGCTCGTGGGGATGGTCCAACATGGTGAGGAACGCCTCCCAATGGTGTCGCTGGTGAGCCGAAATGCGGAGAAGGCCATCGCGGCATTCCCACCGGCCCGACGGTGGAATTCCGATCTCCACCGAACGGCCCCATTCGTTGATGGCACCGACATCGAAGCGCTCGACAAGGAAGTCCTTGCCGGCGGCGAGATCGTGCACGGAGAAGTCCAGGGTCTGGCCGCCGAAACGGCCGTGCCCGAAGAGCGCCGAGACGATGCCGAAGGCGGCATGGATGCCGGCCTCGTCCCAAGCAAGTTGACCGGGTGCAGCCAGCGGAGGGCCGTCACCATGACCGGCCCAGTGCATCCCACCACCCATGGCGAAGGACACGAAGGGAGTGGACCGCAGGTCGCGTAGGGGTCCGACGAGTCCGAACGGGGTAATGGAGGCCACGATGGTCTCGGGCCCCGCCCACTCGAGTCGGCGCGCATCCCGGTCGAACCCCGCGACAGGAGCCCGCCCTGTCGGTGATGCCACCACGACGTCGGCAGCGACACCGAGAGCCTCGAGGACCATCACAGCGTCGTCGCGCGAGACGTCCAATGTCACGCCGCGCTTGTTGGCGTGATACGAGGCGAACACAGCGCTCATGACCACGTCGCCGTCACCGCCAATGAGCGGCGGCAGCCGCCGCATCGGATCACCCCCCGGTGGTTCTACCTTAATGACGTCAGCACCGAGATCCGCCAGGAGTTTCGTGCAGTAGCTGCCGATCCCTCCGCTCAGGTCCAGTACCCGGCGCCCATGGAGGGGGCACGATCCGTCGCCTGCGCGGCCAGTGGGCGGGTCAGCCTTCATCCGCGCCTTCGCCCCCAGGTCGCCCTCCCCGCGAAATGCGTGTCGCGTGCGTGGCCGGCATGACCGGTCTGGCGCCTCAGTTGTGCGGGACCTGGTTGAAGGGAACGTCACGGTCGACCGCAGGCTCCCGAGGCAGCCCGAGCACGCGCTCACTTACGTTGTTCCGTTGGATCTCATCGGTCCCTCCGGCAATCGACACCCGCCGGGAGTTGAGGAGCTGATAGGACCAGTCGCCCCCACTCGGGTCTCCGGCGCCCCACGTGACCCCCTCGGCACCGGACAGGGCCAAGGCCACCTCCGCCCGCCGCTGTATCACGATGTCCTCGCCAAGCTTGAGGAGGCCGCCGTAGCCATCGGGAAGCCTCCCGTCAGCCATGGCGTCGGAAATCCGTGCGGACGCCAGCTTCTGCACGATCGAAACGACGTGCATGGTGACGACCTGGCGCCGCACCCCGGGATCCCCACTGAGGCCCTTCCTCTTGACCAGGGAGACCAAGGCATCCGACTGCTCGTCGAACGCGGCGCTCGCACCACCCCGTCCCACCCAGGCGTGCTCAATCTCGAGGAGACCACGGGCGACCCGCCACCCTTCGTTCTCTTCGCCGAGCAGATTCGCAGCCGGGACGACGCAGTCCGTGAAGAACTCCTCACTGAAGTCAGCTCCGCCATCGATCTGCTTGATCCGGCGGAAGTCGATGCCGGGGATCTTCAAATCGATGATCAGCACAGAGATGCCCTTGTGTTTGGGGACATCCCACCGGGTACGGACCGGGCAGAGTGCAAAGTCGGACAAATGGGCGCTGCTGCTCCAAGTCTTCTGGCCGTTCACGATGAACGAATCGCCGTCGCGGGTCGCGCTGGTCAGGAGACCGGCCAGGTCCGAACCGCCACTCGGCTCGGAGAAGAACTGCAGCCACAGCTCCTTGCCAGCGAGGATGTTCGGGACATACCTGAGCTTCTGCTCGTGGTTCCCGTATTGCACGAGCGTGGCACCAAGAATGTTGATCGAGACACCAAAATTCGTCGGAGGCATGTCGTAGCCGGCCGCCTCCTCGTTGAACACACGCTCATGCTCGAGCGTCTGTCCCTGGCCCCCGTACTCGATTGGGAACGTAATGCCGGCGTATCCCGCGTCGAAGAGCTGCTGTTGCAGCGCCTTGAATTCCTCAAGTCGCTCAACCCTCTCATCGTCGAAATACTTCCCGTCAACCGTGTCGCGACGGGCAACGTTCTCGGCCAGCCACCTCCGAGCCCTCTGGCGGTACTCTCCCAACTCCGGGGTTTCCGAGTACTCTTTCGTCACATCGCCACACGCGGCCTTTCCTCTTCTCGGCCTTTGAGGAGACTCGCGTAGATGGTACTGATTTCGTCGTCGGCCTGATGCGTCATCGTGCAGGGGTCACCGCGGTCCCCGGGAAGGCGAGAGCCTGGCCCGCGAGCATCACTTCGAGTCCTCCGATGACCGCGTCAACGCCGAACGTGACGTAGTCGCGGGCCCTGAGGCCCTCGAAATGGTGCGTGTCGGCGTTCCGGCCCAGGTGTGCGTCGACGCTGATGCGGCCATGGATATACGTCGTGGCGAACGACCAGGCCAGCCGGGAGGAGTCGGGAAGGAAACCTGCATCGACGAAGAACCCGATGCCGGCTTCGAGTCGGTCAGGGGTGACGCCCAGGGCAGGCTGGTTGATGAGATACGAGCTCAGTCCTGGATACCTCCTGAAGCTCTCCCAGATGTTGATGAGGTAGTCACGCAGACCTTCCTGCCAGCTCCGGTCTTCTTCTCGTCGTAACAGCCCGAAGGACTCCGAGACCCGACCCACGACGAGGCGCAGGAGATCCTCCTTGCCGGGGACGTAGTAGTAGATGGCCATTGGTGTGACCCCGAGGCCTGCCGCCACCGCCCTCATCGTCAGCCCGTCGACCCCCCGCGTTCGGGCGATTCGCTCCGACTCGTCGATGATGGCTTCGAGCGTGAGCGTTTCCGTACGCTGGCCCTTGGGCATCTGCGAATTGTAGAGCCATCTGGGGATCAGGGTGGCTGGCCAGGCCCCGAACTCCGGGCGCCGGGTCGAATCAGGTGACGGCGCCTGCCACCTTCAACTCCAACAGCTCCGCCTCCGTGACGCCGAGCTCCTGCAAGATCTCGTCGGTGTGCTCGGCAAATTGCGGGCCCCTCCGCAATTCGGCCGGGCGCTCATCAAACTGCACGGGAGCCACGACCAGGCGCTGGGTCCGACCCTCGATGTCTGTGACCTCGCCGACGAGACCGTTGGCGAGCAGCTGTGGGTCTTGACCCAACTCCAAGCTGTTCTGCACAGGTTCCCAGGGGCCGTCCAAGGTCCGGAACCGCTCGACCCACTCCGCGTAGGGTCGAGACTTCAACTCGGTGGCGATGATCGCGCTGGCTTCCCTGGCATTGGCGATCACCTTCTCGGTCGTATCGAAGCGAGGATCGGTGATGAGGTCCTCCCGGCCGAGGTGCCGGCAGAACCCCTTCCAGAATCTTCCTGGCTGCAGCATGCTCAAGCCGATCCAGCGACCGTCTTTCGTCGGGAACACGCCAACCAGCGGGTTCGTCTCCACGCTCTGATATGGCCTCATCGGTGCCGCCTGCCACGGCTGGCCGCTGAGGTACGACGTCTCGATCGCGAGCGCGTTGGCCCAGGCACCCACGCCAAGGAGCGAGACATCGACCACCGAGGGCTGACCGGTCCGCTCTCGAGCGAACAGCGCGGCCGAGATGCCTCCGGCGATCGTCATCCCGCCGATCGAGTCCCCATAGGCCGGTGCTGGCATCGGCACGATTCCCTCCAGGTTCGGGGGCGTCGCACCGAATGCGCTTCCCGACCGGTACCAATAGGAGATCCCGTCGAAGCCAGGCCTCGACCGGTCCTCGCCGCGCACGCCGAGTGCGGTGCCACGCACGTAGATGATCTGTGGATTCACCTTCCGGATGTCCTCAACGTCGATGTGGAGGCGGGTCCGGACGTCCGGGAGAAAGTTGGTGAGGAACACGTCGGCGTTCCGCACGAGCCGGTGGAGGACGTCAAGCCCTTCGGGAACATTGAGAGCCAACCCGATACTCCGCTTGTTGTGGTTAGGGTGCTCCATGATCGGAGCGAACGTGCCGCCCGCGGACACGGATCCAATGGCGAAGAGACCTCGCTGCGCATCTCCCCGCTCGGCATGCTCCACCTTGACGACCTCAGCGCCCCATTCCGCCAGGACGGCACCCGCGGCAGGCACGAACGTGTACTGGGCGACCTCGACGACTCGTACGCCCTGCATCGGTTGGGCAGCCATGAACCCCTCTCTCCAGTAATCCTGAGCGGATGTCTTGCGACGCTCAGACCGAGGCCGCGGCGTAGTACGGATTGGCCTCGTAGCGAGCCCGCCACTCCTCCCGGGACACAACGCTGGTCTCGACGTCTTGCGCCTGTGCTCGCAGGGCGCCAACCGTTGCTTCCGCACGCGGGATCGAGGCAAAAGGATCCCAGCGGCAGAACCGCGCCGCATTCTGCCAGCTGATCTTCTCGATGTCCTCGTCGGAACAGCCTGCCCCGTCGCACTGTGCAAGCAGGGCTTCGGGCGCGTCAGGCCACAGACAGTCGGAATGCGGGTAATCGGTCTCGAAAGCGATCATGTCGATTCCGATGTCCTTGTACAGTTTCAGGGACGTCGGATCCGCGATGAAGCAGGCCAGCGAGTGCTCGCGTAGCACGTCCGATGGGCGCTTCGATCCGAAGTCCTGCCCCGTCCACCGTTGGTTCTCGTAGTGGCGGTCGACGCGGTCCATCAGGAACGGCAGCCAGCCGATGCCGCCCTCAGAAAACGCAATCTTGAGGTCGGGGAACTGCCGCATCGCATGGCCCCAGAGCAGGTCCTGGACGGCGAGAACCGTCACCTGGGTGGAAAGGACCATGTACTCGTCGAAGTTGATATCGGGCAGGTTGATCGCATTCAGACCCTGGCCGATGTGCAGGCACATGACCACTTCGAGGTCGGACATCTCGGAGAAGAAGGGATCCCACGAATCCGAGTGGTAGCTCGGGAAGCCCTGGACATGAGGCAGTTCGGGCATGCTCACGGCACGAGCACCTTTGCCTGCGACTCGGCGGAGCTCCGTGATCGTCGCGTCCATGTCCCAGATCGGCAGGATCGCCTGGGGGATGAACCTCCCCGGATAGGCACCACACCACTCGTCGATGTGCCAGTCGTTGTACGCCTTCAGCATGACCAGGGCCAAGTCCTTGTCCTTGGCTTCCTGGAACGTCCGGCCGCTGAACCCGGCCATGCTGGGGAAACACATCGACGCCAGCACTCCGTTCCGGTTCATGTCTCGGACGCGCTCGTGCACGTTGTAGGCGCCAGGACGCATTTCGGCATGCGCAGTCGGATTGAATCCCCACTGCTCCTTGGGCCAGGACACCACCGCATTGAGCCCCACCATCGCCATCTCCTGGTCCTCGTACACCCACTGGTCCTTGCCCTCATCGTTGTGCACGATGCGTGGGGCCTGGTCCATGTAGCGGACTGGCAGGTGTTCCCGGAACATATCCGGAGGCTCAACGACGTGATCGTCGATACTGATCAGGATCATGTCGTCGCTCTTCATGGGGTCCTCCTCACCTCGGTGTCGGGCGTGCCCGGTTCGCGCTCGGTCCAACCATCTTGCACGCCCGCAGGCGTCCCAAGACTACGGCCCAATGGCGTCGGCGGCAGAGTCCGTGGCGCCGGAGCGGTGTCAACTGCGCACCCTGCCAGCGACGCATTCCATGCCAACGCCACAAGGATCGTCTCGGCGCCGAGCGCTACCCTACCGAAATGGCGCTGGAGATCGATCTCGAAGGGAAACGCGCGCTCGTCACGGGAGCGGGTCAAGGTGTCGGTAAGGCGATCGCTCTTGCGCTCGGCCAGGCTGGTGCGACGATTTACGTCAACGATGTCGTCGCGTCGCGAGCGCAGGAGGTTGCCGAGGAGGTCAGACGATTCGGCGGGAGATCAGAGGAGGCACCTTTCGATGTGACCGACTGGCCGCAGGTGCACACACTCGTCGAATCCATCGGTGGCCTCGACATCCTCGTCAACAACGCTGGGAACGCGGGCACCGAGGGATTCGCCGATTTGCGCCCCTTCGCCGAGTCCGAGCCCACCGAATGGGAGCGCTACATCCGAGTGAACCTCTACGGCGTCATGAACTGCACTCGTGCTGCCCTGCCGGGGATGATCGAGCGAACGGGCGGGCGCGTCGTCACCATCGTCTCCGATGCCGCCCGTTACGGGGACGCCTATCTCGCCCCGTACGCTGCCGCGAAGGCCGGCGCTGCAGGATTCTGCCGCTCCATAGCCCGCGAGGTCGGTCGCTACGGCATCACGGTGAACTGCATCGCGCTCGGAACGGTGCACACTCCGACGACCAACCGCGAGGACTCGGGGTCGCCGGCAGAAGAGCAACGTTCAAACCAATTGCTCAAGAGATACATCATCAGACGGCGGGGCGAGCCCGAGGACGCGGCGGGACTCGCGGTGTACCTGGCCAGTCCAATGGCCTCGTGGATCACCGGACAGACTTATCCGGTGAATGGCGGGTACACCCTGTCTCTCTGAACCCGGATGCGAACGGGCGCAGTCGCCGACGCAGCGCCACCGGACCTCGACATCGACATGCGAGCGCTCAGGCTTGCGGCGCCGGGTCGGTTCCGTGCCCGATGCGGGCGATGAACCTGCCATCGGCCGCCGGCACGTAGAACTCGGCGGTGTTGAAGCCGAGAATCTCACCGGTCGAGCGAACGCCGAGACTGACGCGAACCTCGGCGAAGACGTACCAGTCTTCAGCTACCTGAGAAAGCACGTCGACCGAACGGACGTCGAACTTCTCGAAGAATGCCTCATAGTGCGCCCGGTGGGCATCGGCGCCCTCGAGTGAGGTGAGTGTCCCGGTTTCGTTGACGTAGTCGCGTAGAGCGGATGCGGCCTTGTCGTGCAGTGAAGCAAGGACGCCTTCAACATCTGACCGACGGATTGCATCGAGATACTCGCAGTGGCGCTGGTAGACTTTCTCGCGCTCCAACGCTACACTCAGCGTGTCGCCGCTCGCCTCTGGGTCCGCCACCTCCGCATCGCCACCGAGCCGACTCCGGGGTACTCGGACCCACACAAGCTCGCCAGTGATCCCGGTTCCCGCCCCCGACGGGAACAAGGCCAGAGTCTGATGAGGCGGACCTTCGTACCCATTCTCCTTTATGCGCCCGCGTGAAAGGTTGTCTTGAAACGTGTACCACGCACCGCGGACTTCTGTGAGCGGCGTGACACTGAGAAGCTGGCTCATGCCCCGGATGAACGAATACGCCTCCTGGATCCCTTCATAACTTGTGATGACCGGCAGTCCCACGCTTCCGTCGGCTCGGACCTCCGGCATGATGGTGTACCCATAGGGACCCTCGGGCGTGAGGGTCTCCATCAGTTCGGGGATGACTCCTTTGATTTCGGCCTCGACGTGCGTGATCGACTGTTGATAGGCATGCAAGGTCACGTCGGCTGCGTGACGCAGGAACTTCGGGTCGGTGTCGATCACCTGCATCGAGTCATCCCTCTCTTGCTTGAATCTTCGGGGCGGGCGTAACGTTAGTCCCCTCGCTGGCGGAAACGCTTCCTGTTCCGCCTTGCCCTTCTCGACTCGCAGGTCCTAGATCGTCGGGCTCACGGATCTCTGTGGCGGCTCGTTCCTGAAGGTCTCCGGGGCGCCGAAGAGCATTGGAGCGCACGACATGGATACCCTCGAGCTCGAGAAGAAAGACGGCATCGCCGTCGTGCATTTGTCTCGGCCGCCCGTCAATGCGGTCAGCAACGAGATGATGCGCGAGCTTCGCACCTGCTTCGAGGAGTTGTCTCAGGATCGGGAGGTGGCTGCGGTGGTGCTCGCAGCGAGGGGCGACCGCGCCTTCTGTGGGGGGATCGATTTGAAGGAGCTGTCCGCTTCCGACGGTGCGGCCGCCTCGTCGGACCTCAGGGGGCTGCTCGATCCTCATTGGAACTGGCGCCAGACTCAGTATGCGATCCGCGAATGCCTCGTGCCGGTGATCGGAGCCGTCGAACATCCGGCGATAGGCGCCGGGTTCGCCCTGGTAGCCGTCTGCGACATGGTCGTCGCCGGCGAGCAGGCAACTTTCGGTCTCACCGAGATCAAAGTGGGCGTCCTCGGAGGGGCGAGCAAGGCGCTCCGGCTGCTGGGACCATCGAAGGCCCGCCGGATGCTGTTCACGGGCGAGCTGCTTCCGGCGAGCGAGCTCTATCGATTGGGTGCCATCGAGGAAGTGGTTCCCGCAGGAGGGGCTGAGGAGCGGGCCCTTGGGCTCGCGGCCGAGATGACCACCAAGAGCCCGCTCGCGCTGCGGCTGGCCAAAGAGTCGATCCTGCGGATTGAGGCCGACGAGATGATGCGGCAGTACCGGACAGAGAACGACTACACCAACAGGCTCCGAACGTTTCGGGACTCCGACGAAGCCCTCGATGCGTATCTCGAAAAACGTCCCCCGCACTGGACGTGGACATGAGGACTCCATCGTTGTTCGAACGTGCGAGCCTCGATCCGGACGGACCCGGTCTGGTGGATCAATCACAACGGCTCTCATGGAGCGACGTTGCTGACCGGGTCGCCAGGACGGCGAACGCATTGCTCGAATTGAGTCTCCCCCGGGGAAGCAGATTGGCGGTCCTCGCGGAGAACTCTGGCGAGACGCTGCTCGTTTACGCTGCGGCGGTGCTGGCTGGTGTCGGCGCCATCCTGGTCAACTATCACCTCACTACGGACGAGGTCCAGTACCTCCTCGATGATGGAGCAGCGCAGGCGATATGGTGCTCCCCCGCCTGCCTGCCCAAGGCCATTGCCGCGGCGGAAGGCCGCACGATCCCCGTGCTGGCGGACGCGCGGAACTCGGGCCGCTGGCCCTCCTTGGTGCACGCAGCTTCGACCACGCAACTCCCGGGTGATCTACCGACGACCACGGACCTCATCTACACCTCGGGGACGACCGGGAGTCCGAAAGCAGTCGAGTTCCCCAACCAGACCACCCCGACCGTGGCTGATCGGCTGGCGTCAATGGCACGCCACCACATGGCGGGGCTGGGACCCCACCTCGTGGCAGGGCCGCTCTACCACGCAGGACCCCACGGTGCCGTGGGACTCCTCTTGACGGGGAGCCCCGTCGTCATGACGGGACGGTTCGACGCCGACCCCATCCTCGATGCCATCGAGCGCCACGGCATTGCGACGTCCGTGATGGTCCCTACCCACCTCATCCGTCTACTCGGGCTGCCCGAGCAGCGCAGGCTCGCCGCAGATGTGTCGTCTCTACGGATGATCTCCGTGACCGGGAGCGCGTGCCCGATCACGGTCAAGCAGGCGATGATCGATTGGTTCGGTCCGGTCTTCCTCGAGACGTACGGGGCGAGCGAGAGTGGGATCCTGACTCGGATCACCTCGGAGGAATGGCTGTCGCATCAGGGATCCGTCGGCCACGCCCTCCCTCCATTCCGTCCACTGGTTCTGGGCGAGGACGGATCGGCCCTTCCTGTCGGTGCCGACGGCATCCTGTACTTCGCGGACGACTCGGGACGGGGTATCCGCTACCACAACGACCCGGAGAAGACAGCCGCAGTGCACCTCGTCCCGGGCACTTTCACGCTGGGCGACGTCGGCCATGTCGACGAGGAGGGCTACCTCTACATCACAGGACGCGTCACCGACATGGTCATCTCGGGTGGGGTGAACATCTACCCAGCCGAATGCGAGAAGATCCTCGCCGACCATCCCGCAGTGACTGACGTCGCACTGTTCGGGATCCCGGACGAAGACATGGGCGAACAACTCGTCGGTGTGGTGACTCTCGAGGACCCAAAGACGACTCCCGACGAGCTCGTCGAGTTCTGCCGCAGGTCCATCGCCGGCTACAAGGTCCCCCGAAATCTGGTCGTCGTCCCGGAGGTGCCGCGCTCACCGATGGGAAAGGTCGACAAGCGAACCGCACGGGCTTCCTACCTCGCGACCCTGCGGGCGAATCGAGAAAGCTGACGGGTAGGTTCGTCCAAGTGCGCCAGATCCTCACATGGACGACGCCTCACCTTTCGCTGCGTATGCGAAGCATCAACGACCGACAACCTGAAGCCACTCTACCCCCCAAGAGGGACTCCCATCGACCAACACGCGGCACCATGAGACGCACAACGTGTCCGCTCACCGACGCAACGTCAGACGGCACCTACACTCCTACTTTTCCTAGTCTCCGACGAAGGGAACGGGAGTGGACCTCGACCTCTCAGCCGACCAAGAGCTGCTGCGGGAGACGACGCACAAGTTTCTCACCGCGACATGGCCGACGTCCGCACTGCGCGAGGCAATGGAGACCCGGCAAGGTTTCAACCGGGATATCTGGGAACAGGGCGCCGAACTTGGCTGGACGTCGCTTTTGGTTCCGGAGAAATACGGCGGCGGCAGCGTATCGGGCGAGGGGGTGTGCGACCTGGGAATCATCGCCGAGGAACTCGGTCGCTTTCTTCTGTCCGGTCCAATTCTGCCGACGAACATCGTTGCCTATGCATTGGCGCGGAGTAGCACTGACGAGATGGCCGAACTGCACTTGCCAGCCATTGCTGCCGGGCGCGAAATCGCGGCGTGGGCGGTGGCCGAGGAGCCCAACGGATGGGCATCCGAGTCCGGCGCCGTCCGCGCCCTGAGCAGCCAGACAGGCTACCGGCTGACCGGTATCAAGACGCCGGTCCAAGATGCCGACGTCGCGGACTTCCTCCTCGTGACGGCGAAGACATCAGGTGGCATGACGCAGTTCCTGGTTCCGGCTGACGCACCGGGTCTCACAATGGAACACCTCGACAGCCTCGACCTCTCTCGCCGTTTCGGACGAATCAGTTTCGAAGACGTCGAGGTGCCGACCGAGGCGGTCGTCGGGCGGATCGATGACGCCGGCGGCGACGTCGACGCGCAGATGGCGCTCGCTTTGGCTCTCCAATGTGCCGAAACCGTCGGTTCGACCGACCGAATGTACGAGGTCCTACTCGAGTACGTGAGGGACCGAAAGTCCTTCGGGCGTCCGATCGGCTCGTACCAAGCGATCAAGCATCGGCTGGTCGACATGCTCTTGTGGCTGGAATCCAGCAAGGCCGCGACCGTTGCCAGCCTGAAGGCCGTGCAGTCTGAGATCGAGGCGATGGGCATGGCCTGCGTGGCCAAGTCCTACGTCGCGGACCGGTGCCCGGTGATCCTCCGGGAGTGCCTGCAATTGCACGGTGGCATCGGATACACCTGGGAGCACGACCTGCATCTCTACCTGCGGCGGGTTGAGACGAATGCGGCCATTTACGGTGGCCCCGACTACCACCGCGATCGTCTCTCCGCTGCCATCGGCCTGTAGCGCAGCCCCTCGCGTGGGACTGACGGCCCCTTCCCCCGGAGTCGCCCGTACGGTATTGTACGCTGTATAACGGATGCAAGGAGGCAGCGATGACAATCAAGTCCGAGCCGAAGTTGGGCTTCTGGATCAACGACGCCGACAACCACTTCAACGAGCCGGCCGACTGTTTCGAGCGCTACATCGACCCCAACAAGGCCGACCTGGCCATTCGCAGCGTCTCGGGGCCTGAAGGTGAGCAGATGCAGTTGTTCGCGGGGAAGCCGTCGAAATTCCACTCGCGACATGTGACGTTCTCGGAAGACGAGCTCAAGAAGCTTCTGGGTGACACGTCCAATATCGGTATGGGTCGCTCCGCTGTCCCCGCGTTCGAGGGAGCCGCCTCGGGGGACGCCAACGAGGAAGTCGATGTCCGCTCCATTCCTGGCATGTTGCTCACCCGGCTCAACCCGCTCAAGGGGCTGAACGACGAGCAACGCAAAGAGTTCATCGCCGAGTTCCGCCAGAAGTCCGAAGCGTTCGGCAACCGCGATCTCCGCCTGGCCCTGATGGACGACCAGGGCATCGACAAGGCTCTCATGTTCCCAGCCGCGGCCCACGACATTGAATACGAGTTCGCCGACAACATCCCCGCCCTCTACGCCAACATCCGGGCCTTCAACCGCTGGATGCACGAAGAGGTGGGCTACGCCGCCGAGCAGCGCATGTTCCTGCCTCCCTATATCGCTCTGGCCGACCCCGATCTGGCCGTCGCCGAGCTCGAGTCGGTGATGGCCGATGGAGCAACCTTGATCCAAATCAAGTCTGGCCATGCCCACGGCGGAGCGGACAACCCAAACGGTGGACGTTCCTTGGCCGATCCGGTCTTCGATCGCTTCTGGTCCATCGTCAACGAAGCCCAAGTGCGCCTGACCGTCCACCTGGGTGGCACCGACTACCAGAAGTACGGAGCAGACTGGTCGGAAGATCCCGAGACCGTCTTTGGGGACTTCGACGCCTTCCAATGGGTGATGTACTGGGGCGACCGCCCGGCCATGGAGCTGACAGCCGGGCTCATTTTGGGGAACTTCTTCGGACGTTTTCCCCACATCAAGGTCTGTCTCTCCGAGATGGGGACAGTCTGGGTGCCCTACACAATGCGCAAGATGGACCACGCCTTCCTCATGGGCCGCACCATCAAATGGTCCGAGTCCGGGCGCCTCGACCGCCGTCCTTCCGAGATCTTCCGGGAGCACTTCGTGGTGGCCCCGTACCCCGAGGAGAACGTGCAACGTGTGGTGGCTGAGGTCGGCATTGAGCCCATTGTGTTCGGCTCCGACTTCCCGCACGGCGAGGGCCTGGCCTTCCCCGACCAATACGTCGGAGCCCAGCTCGCCACCTTCACTGAGGACGACCAGCGTCGGATCATGCGCGACAACCTCGAGAGCTTCCTGGCTCCGGCGCTGCGTTAGCAGCGGCGGACCGAGCGGATCGGAACCACACCGAGCCGGGACGGGCTACGGCGCGTTCCTGGGGCGCTGGTACTGCCCGATCACAGACGATGTTCCGCCATCGACAGGAAAGTTGATACCGGTCGTGTGGCAGGACTCGTCCGACGAAAGGAACAGGACCGCATTGGCGACGTCCCAGGCTGTTCCCATGCGGCCCAACGGATTGGACCGCAGAGCGAACTCCATGATCTCCTCTTCATTCTTGGCCACACCCGCCTGTATCAACCCGTCCATCGAGTGTTGCGTCGCAACCCAAGCGGGAAGCACCGAGTTGCAGCGGATACCCCACGGTGCGAACATGACGGCCAGCTTGTGCGTCAGCGCGTCGACCCCTGCTTTCGACATGCCGTAAGCGAACAGGGATCCGCCGGCCGTCCGGGAACCCAACGACGATGTGTTCACGATGGTGCCAGCCCGCTGATCCTGCATGATCGGCAGCGCGGCGCGGCAGGTCAACCACATGGCGCGCAGATTGACGTCCATGACCCGCTGCCAACCGTCGACCTCCAGCTTCAGCGGGTCGTTGTCACCCTCCTCGGTCGCCACGTTGTTCACCAGGGCATCAATTCGACCCATGGCCGTACGAGCGTCCACGACCAGACGCGCACAACTGTCCGGATCGGCGACATCTGCGGCAATGGCGTGGGCCCGACCGCCCTCTGCCACTATCTTCTCGACAGTCTCAACGGCCCGGTCGAGCACGCGATCGACAACGCAGACCTCGGCCCCTTCCCGGGAAAACGACTGGGCGATGGCGCGACCGATGCCGACGTGCTGGCTGGCAGGCTGACCTCCACCCACGACAACCGCTTTCTTTCCCTCCATTCGACCGGGCACTAGTTGTCCTTTCCGCTTCGTTAACCTCGTCGACGAGCGTCGCAACGGTTGGCCGGCGCGCGACCAGGGTGATGATAGAGGACCGTACCCGCGCGAGCAGTGGCCAGAGCGCTCCTCAGAACAAAGGTTGGAACATCGGAAGCATGAAGCCCGGAGCGATTTCCCTGAAGAGCACTTGGAGCGGCATATCCACTCGGAGAGCCTCGTGCGGGCAATTGACAACGTTCGTGATCAGTCGGAGACCGGGCTGCTCCACGAGCTCGACTGTGGCGTACACGTAGGGCACTTTTTCAACGAAGAAGGGGTGGAATGCCCGCTCCGCGACGGTCCACGTGTAGAGCGAGGCTCGACCCGTCACCTCCCCGGCCGCCAAAGTAGTGGAAAGACAGAATCGACAGACCGGCCGCGGCGGATGGATGAACTTGGCGCATGTGCAACACCGCAGCACCAAGAGCCTTCCGTTGTTCGCACCGTCCCAGAAAAACTGTGTCATGGAGTCGGGTGCAGGTCGTGGAGGCGACGCCATTCCTTCACACTCCTTCAGGGTGCATCAGGATCCCGTCAGGAGCACGGCATGACCGTAAGAACCGTGTGCGACGGTGTACAGCGAGACTTCCGCTCCGGGCACCTGCCGCGCACCGCATTCTCCTCGCAGCTGATGGACTGCTTCGATGCAGTGGCTCGATCCATGGTGCCGCCCGATGTTGCAGACTCCCCCGTCGGTGTTGACGGGGAGAGTGCCTCCCAGGGCGGTATGTCCATCGGCAATGAACGCTCCGGCCTCACCCGGTGAACAGAATCCCAGGGCCTCCAGCCAGCACAATGTGAACACCGAGAAACCGTCGTAGAGCTGCGCACAGTCGACATCAGCAGGCCCGAGGTCAGTCCTGGACCACAGCGCTTGAGCGCATGGAAACAGCGCTCCTTCGAGGATGTTGTCCAGATATTCCCACGAGGTCGTGTCGATGGCGGCTAGCGCCGCAGCTTCGACGAACACCGGGCTCTTTCGAAGGTCCCGGGAGCGCTCCTCGGTCGTCAGGATGACGGCGCTACTGGCGTCGCACGGGTAGTCGCAGTCGAGTACTCGGACCGGTCGGCTCACCCACGGCGACTCGAGATAGCCACCGAGGGACAGGGGTTCTCGAAACAAAGCACGCTCGTTGAGCCGGGCGTGGTCTCGCTGAGCGACCTGCTGCATCCCAAATTGCTCCTCGGTGGTTCCGTAGACCGCCATGTGACGCTGCATGGTGATGCCCGCCACCATCCCGGGTCCCGGCGCTCCGAAAGGTGCGGCAAATTGGTAGTCACCTACGGCCCCTCTATCCTGAGACTGATCGGGCAGGGTGCGCAGACGGGCGTAGGTGCGACACGGATGCACGACCATGCAGGTGTGACACAACCCTGTTCGCAACGCGGCGATTGCGGCCACAAGGAGATCGGCGAAGGTCGATGGCGCGCCCGAGTACCAGTTCAGCGGTGTGATGCCGAGCATGTGCGCCAACATACGATCGTTCAGCGCTGACTCCGCCGGTTCGCCCCACGGCTCGGGCTGTCCGAACGCCCGAAGGGAGAGTCCGTCGACGTCAGCCGGCCCGACACCGCAATCCCCCATCGCTGCCAAGGCGGACTGGACAGCAAGCTCCTTGTAGCTGAATCCCGTGTCGCGTCCCACGGCGGAGTAGCCGGTGCCCACGATCGCGACCCGACCCGTCATCGGGCTCTGTGGAGCTGTCACAGACCGGGAACGCGTTTACCCTGAGGTCCGCGGCGCAGCAGTGCTAATTCCAGAACCCGAAGGTTCGGAACGCCAAGTGCCCGCTGTCCTTGGGGCGGCTCTCGACCACCGCAGAGTTCAGATCGTCGTAGCTCGGCGCATTTATGCGTGCCGCCACCTTCTCGAGAGCTGCATGATTCAGGTCGTAGGCATTCATGGCGTTGCCTCCGAGCATGGCGCGCACACGGTCGGCTGGCAACCCGGCGTAGGTGAAGCGGAGCGACGCCCAGGTCATTGGCTCACCGTTGGGTCCGGTGGCGTCGTACTGATAGGTGCCCTCGAAGTGCGGGTAGTCGGAGCCCCAGATCACGCGGTCCGAATAGTCCTTCGTGATCGCGTCCTCCGCTTCGAATCTGGCTTGGAAGCTCGCGCCGATCCAGACTTGCTCCGACGCGTATTCACTGGGAAGCCTCGGCACTCGCTGCTTCTCACGGGGTCCGTAGCTACGCGTGTCAGTCAGGTAGATGCTATCCATTTCCTTCAGCACAAACTCCCACCACAGTCCCGGAGACTCCGTGCTGACCAGCCGAAGTCTCGGATGCCGCTCGAAGACGCCGCCGAAGACGAGCTGGTCCATCGGGCAGATCCTCGTCATCATCGACAGCTCGTATTTGGCGATCGACATGGCGCCGGGGTATGTCCCGCCGCTTGCGCCAGCCCCTCCGTGGTTGCACAGGGTGACGTTCAGATCCTCACACGCCGAAAAAAAGGTGTCCCAAGCCGGATCGTTGTAGGGCTGCATGTACGGCTTCGGATATGGGAAATTGAGGCCCTTCAGCCCGACCGATCTGGCCCACTGCAATTCTTCGAGCGCCGCCTCCATGTCCCACATGGGTAGGTGCATCAGACCGATGTGCCGTTCGGGCTGGATAGCGCACACGTCTGCGAGCCATTGGTTGTAGATCCGCTGACCGGCACGGAGCAGGTCGAAGTCCTGATTTTGTCCCGTCCCACGCATCAGCAGGGTGTCGACCTGGAAGGGAATCGATTCCCCGTTCTGGCTGTCGTGGAACATAACCTCGGCGGCGACTCCATCTTTGTCCAGATCAGCCAGACGAGCGTCCATGTCGTAGTGCCCGGGGGTCTCGAGGTTGGCGAAGCGCACACCCCAGTCCGGTCCCACGCTGCCCCCGCCAAAGGAGACCTTCTCCTTGTTGGCTGCTGCGGCCTCGCGCTTCATTTGCAAGGCCCCGGCGTAGTCGTCGAAAGCGTCGATCAGGTCTTGCGGGCAGTACTGACGCAGGTCTTCCCGCAACCGTGGGCCGATGTGCGTGTCACAGGACACGATCACAATGGGCGCGGAGCCCTTCGTGGCCTCCTTGCCAGCAGATGTGGTGACGGTCATGCGCCTGCGCCTCCGTGACGAGCGGACCCCGACCGGTGCGTCGTCCTCCCGAGTCGGGTACACCGGTCCTTGACCCTTCCGAACGTAGCCCAACCGTGGTGCCAGCGGAACGGCCCTCGGCCGTGGACGGCTTGGACGGATTTGCAGTGGAGTCAACCCGATTCGGAAGTCCGAACCACCGAGTCGACGTCAACATAGATCCCGCTGTCCTCGATTTTGAGGGGATACTGCGTAAGCCGACACCCTGGGGGGTAGACGGCGTGGCCGGTCAGCGCGTCGAAGATCCATCCGTGGCCGATGCAGGTGATTGTGGAATCAACGAGATATCCGTCCACGAGAGGAAATTCCTCATGTGGACAGATCCCTTCGAAGGCATGCACCCCGGAGTCGCTGCGCACGACGAGCACCTCGACGTCCTCGACGAAGAAGGAGTTCATGGTGTCCACCGGCAGGTCGTCGAGACCGCACACCCGCGTGAAAGACGAAATTCAACAGCTCCCCTTGCGAGGTTGCTCCCGGAAGACGACGACGTCCGCCATACCCACGGTACGAGTGATCAGCACGCGTCGATCCTACTCATGACGAGTCGCGTCCTTAGCGGACATCCAACCTAAATGGAAGCGGCGCTGCACGTTCATGTGAACCGCTCCGGGTTATCAGACTTGGCCGACTCCACATCTCTCAGAGACGGCAGAACCTTGTCAGCAAAGAGTTGCAGACTCCTCCATCCCACCTCCGGTTCCAGTCCGCCAACCAACGGCTTAAAAACGAGCCCACCGTGTTCTCGAGCCTGATCGATGCATTCGGCAGGGGTCCAGACGCGATAGTTGCCCTCTGTCCTGAGTTGCTCGATGTCGTCCACGAAACTGAACCCGCCACCGCGGCGGCCATCGATCCAGCTTGCATACTCTTGCGTGTCGTGCGCCGCGTGGGGCGCGATCAGCGCCCATTCGCGCTCGGGATCCTCCGCGACGAAGACATAGACGTCATCAGAAGTGACGGCGTTTCCCTGCAGCGCGGAGGGCGTCTTTCCTAAAGCCAAGAGCTCCTCTTGGTAGATCTCGTAGAGCCTCGGGGCGATCGGATAGTAGGCATCGGCGATTCGCGCGGCCCGCCTGGCACTCGCAGGCGATGCTCCGCCCATGGTGATCCTGGGCCGCGGGCGCTGAGCAGGACGCGGGAGGACTCGCACCCGGCGACCGCGGAAATCGAAAGGCTCGCCTGTCCAGGCGAGCTTGAGGGTATCGACCGCTTCCTCCATGAGCGAGGGGCGCCGCTTCATATTCACGCCGAATTGTTCGTACTCTGCCTCTCGATAGCCCAATCCAACCGTGAGCCGCAGCCTCCCGCCGCTGATGAGGTCGAGCACGGCCAGGTCTTCGGCAATGCGGAGCGGATCGTAGAGGGGAAGGAGCACGAGACACAGCCTGATAAAGAGTTGGCTCGTCACGCCCGCCACGGCCGAACCGAGGACGATGGGCGAAGGCAGGTAGCCATCGGTGCTGGCATGGTGCTCCATCAATTGCACGTCCGTGAACCCGACCTTGTCAGCCCACGCGCATTGCTCGATGGCGGCCGCATAGAGCGAAACGGGATCCGCGCCCGCGTCCGGAGCACGCATGTCGTAGGCGAGCGTGAGCATTGTGCCACCCTGGCCTGCGGCAGTTGCGGGGTTCGTTGAGGGACTCTCTGTCTTCACGATCGCTCCTTAGCCAGGTGGTGCAACCGGGTCCGCCGTCAGAGGAGAAATGTGATCGGCCGAGAAGTCCCGCCAAAAGGCGGCGAAGGTCGGGAATTCAGCGGGGAGCCGAGCGGTCTCTCCCTCGGGCCTCTCGCCCGCCGCCTCTGCCCAACCGCGAAGGAATCCGGGCCCTTTCGGCCGAGACAGGATATCCGTCGTATAGAGCGGCTGAAGCCGTCGGCGTCGGAAAAACCAGGTCTCGCCGTGGCGCTCGTAGTGATCCCTGTAATTCATCACCATGATGCCCCATTGCGATCCGGCCTCGTGCTCCGCCCGGCAATGCACCACCCCGTGCGCACGATCGCCGTCGTCGAAAGAAATGACATGACCGGCAATGAGGTGCATTGATCGGTAGAAGTGTGAGAGTGCATCCGTGTAGAAGCGCGTGAGCGCCTCTCGTCCCGTACCCCACGATCCACCGGCGTTCACGTCCTCGACGAACAAGCTCACGACCCCCTCGACATCCTTGGAGTCGACAGCGAGCGCGTAGCGTGCCGCGAGCTGTTGTATGGCCAGGTGGGACTCGACACGATCGATGCGGGCAAGCAGGCTGGCGTCAGTCATACCGGGCTTTCATCTCTCTCTCTTGCCTTCTCGTTCGGCTCAAAGATGGTAGGCCGCCGTGACGACCCCGCGAAGCTCGACGAGTCATACGCTCACCCGTCGCGATTCTCGTCGTTCTCTGCAGGCAAGTTCAGGAAGGCGGAGCGCTCAATCATCCCGTGTGACTCTTCGTTGCCCCAGCGACAGCGGGTGATGCCGGATTGCAGGACGAGGGGATCGTGGTTTTCGACCTCAGGTCCGGTCCGCCTGAACGTGGACACGGTGGTCTGGCCTTCGATACGAACGGTGCGCGCCCGAGTTCTCAACGTGAACGATACGTCCTCTCCTCCGTATGCTGCACCCCTCATCCACGGGGTCCCCTCCACCCGCGCCGGCACGATCTCGGACCCGTCGAACATCCAGCCTTCGCTGAACCTGGCAGAACCGTCCGGACGCGGGTGATAGTGGATGAATCCGAACCCGCGACCGCTCGGGAACAAAGAGGACTGCCAACAGTGCCCGTACCAGTCCTGAAACTGCCCGCGATCGCCCCCCGTACGATGGACTCTCAGGCCGCCTCCGACGAAGCGAGTCTCGTTCCCGTTGAGCGTCACGGTACCCGTCGCTTTGAACAACTGTTCGAATCGGTGCTCACCGGGATTGAAATGACCCTCGGGCTCCAGTGACCCCTGAACCCATGGAGGCAGCGCCATGGTGCTCTCGAGCTCGAGTCGGAGCGCAACCTGGTCCCCCGGAAAATCGGATGGCGTTCCCGATGGCCGGAGGATGCCGACCAGCGGGTTCCCGGCCTCATGGAGCGCGACGGCCCCGTCAAAGGACACGCGCCAACGAGCGAACGGCTCGAGGCACTCGAATCGCAACGGACCGGCTCCGAGCACGCGGGGACGGCCGAGCCGATTGAGGACGGGCATTCGTTCGGCGTTGGTGCGGGTCGTGCACACACGCCCGTCCGGAAAGGCCAGGTTGAGCATGACCGAATGTGAAGTGTCATCCCCCACCCGCAAGGCCTCCACTCCCATGCGTGGGAGTCCCCAGCCACCATCGTCGTCCCACATCCACATGGAAACGCCCTCGCGGGCCACCGGCGCGCTCGGCAGGTCTTCCTGGATCTCGTCGACGGACGGTTCCATGCCGCCACTGAGGTCGACGTTCACGGTTCCTCCCCCACTTTCGCCATTGCGTCGATCCGACCAGACTCACAGTTGGAATGAGCACTACGGGAGCCCTGACGGCCCGGCCAGAATGGTGCTCCATGAGGATCGTCGTCGACCGGCTCATCGAACGTGCCCATGAGGACACCGGATTGTCCGAGTTCGGACCGGGTGACTGGCAGGACGGCTTGACCCGCCTGGTCGAGGCAGTGGGACGCGATATCGGTCAGGACAGCGAATCTATCGACCCGATCGAGTCTCTGCTCGTCGCGCGTCTCTGCAGGCGACTCCGCGTCGAGGATTGGTACGCCGGTTACGGGGCCCAAGCGAGACATACCGTTTCTGGTCCGTTCGTGATCTTCGGTCTGCCCCGTACCGGGACCACGGCCCTGCACCACATGCTCTCGCTCGATCCTCGGTTTCGGTATCTTCGCAAGTGGGAAGTGGAAGCACCAGTCCCGCCGCCCGACCTCGCCACGGAACTCTCCGATATCCGTCGTCGGCACGTCGATCAGGCCGATTCTCAGCACATACGACGGGTGGATGGCCCAGTAGAGGATGGAGCGATCTTCGAGCTGTCCTTCCACCACAGCGAAATGGTGCTCCCCGTCCCCTCCTTTACGAGCTGGTGGCGGACTGCTGATCACCGGGATGCCTTTGCCTATCACGAGCGCATTCTTCGTCTTCTCCATTCTCACCGGCCACCCCGCTATTGGCTGCTGAAGTTCCCGAACTACCTTTTCTTGCTACCGGAACTCACCACTCACTATCCCGGAGCGAGACTCGTCATGACTCATCGCGATCCGGTGGCCTCCGTGTCGTCCACCTGCAGCGTGGTTCTGGCCTCTCGGCGGAGGAGGCTCTCCGGTGCGACCTTCGATCCGCGGACCATCGGCCCCGAGATTCTCGAGCACTATCTCGATGGTGTGCGGCAAGCCCTTGCCGCTCGAGCGATACTGGGCGAGCACCGATTTGTCGACGTGGGCCAACGAGCGCTCACCGCTGATCCCATTGCAATCGCCGAACTCGTCTACGAACACGCAGGCCTCGATCTGGACAAACCAGCCCGCACCGCACTCAGCGAGTGGGCCGCCGAAAACCAACCTGGATCACGAGGCCAACACGTCTACCAGCCAGAGGATTTCGGACTCACAGCGGAGACGATCCGCCATGCATTCGCCGAATACCTCGATGTTTTTGCGGACTACGTGCCATAACACCGACCAAGCTCGTCAGTCGGCCGCAGATATCACGCAGGCATCGTCATTCGGGCCCACGTAGACGCATCTGAGGGACCTCGTCCAGCAACTCCTCCATGCGCGAAAGGACGTAATGCTGGCCCTGGATGTCCATGGTGATGTCCGAAGCGCGCTTGGCCTGCCGTAGCGCCACAGGATCCTTTTCGGCTATCTCATGAGCGAAGGCGAGGGTCTCTGCGTGCAATGTCTCCACATCTGGATACATTCGGTTGACTTGGCCCTGCTGATACAGGCGCTGCGCGGGGAGGCGCATTCCGGAGTAGATCATCTCCTTGGCCAGGCGAGGCCCGTAGAACCACGTGTGAAGGTGGGACTGGATGCCGCCGATACCCATGTCCGCCGTCGGGTCACGGAAGAAGGCGTCGTCGCTGCAGAACACCAAGTCACACGGCCAGACCATTCGTTGGCCACCGCCGATGCACCCTCCCTGCACGGCCGCGATGGTGGGCTTGGTGACCGACATGATCAGACGCACCTCCTCCCATGCGGGCAATACCTGAGCGCCAGCGGGGGCCGGCCGCGGGTCCTTGAGTTCGGCACCCGCGCAAAAGTGCTTCCCCAACGCACGGAGCACGACCACTCGGCTGTCGTCCGTCTTGGCGCAGATCCAAGCCTGTTGGAACTCGTGGTCGAAGGCGTCATCGTAGGTATTCAAAGGCTCGCGCGACATGGTGATTATCCCGACTTTGCCGTCGCGTCGGTAATCGACTTGTGAATCGCCTGTCATGGCCGGCATCCTAAAGAGTGGGCCGGTTCTCTGGTCATGCTGCCACCATGACCCAGGACTCTTCGTGCATCATTGGTCACAGCTCCCCTGACGCAGAGAAGGAGTCAGCGTCGTCGAATCCCGCCCGCAGCACGGAGAACCGCCCCTCTACTGCACTCCGATTCTCCGGATGAGTGAAGATGAAGAAGTGACGCTCGCGAACGGCGCGCATCACCCTTGCGGCGCACTCATCGGGATATCTGGCGTATGAGGTTCGCGCCCCTGCTGACTTCTTTTGTCTCTCTCCCACGGTGGCCCTGTATTCCTCGGAGGTCATCGGGCCCCCGAAGGCCTGGGGACGGTACCGAGCGGAGTTGTCGAAGATGCCCGTGTTCTCGTGGTGCGACGGGCACAGTACCGAGACTCCGACGCGCGTGCCGCTCAACTCACCGGCGAGCGTCTCTGAGATTGCGACGACAGCGTGCTTCGTGGCCATGTACCCGACCATACCGCTCGGCTCCCCCGGGATCCTTGTGCCGAGTTGAGTCCGGTTACCCTCGACGGCCCCCGCGCCAACGACTCCGGCGAGCGACGATGTGTTGACGACGTGGCAGTCGCGGCCGCTCCGCAGCATCCGGGGTACGAAAGCCTGTACACCGTGAACGACGCCGAAGAGATTGACATCGACGATCCATCGCCACCCGCGCTCTTCGTCTCGGAGCAATGGACTGTAGGAGACGACCCCAGCGTTGTTGATCAAAAGGCTGGCTCCGCCGAGTTCGTCGTCCACTCGGTCCGCCAGCCCGAGGACGGACTCGCTCCGGGTCACGTCGACCTCCATTGCAACGGCACGATCGCCTTTGTCATTGATCTCCCGAGCTACCCGTTCAGCCTCGCGGATACGGTTATCGGCGATGACAGTTGTCATCCCCTCAGACGAACACCGCTCCGCCATCGCTCGCCCGAGTCCGCTTGCAGAACCGGTGACGACTGCTACTTCGTCTCTAAAACGGTCCACGACATCACTCCCCTCTGGACACAATCTGGATCCGACAGGACTGCTGTTACCCGCGTCGTCTTCCTAGGTGGGGACGGGGGCGGCGCGGAAGACTGAGCAGCAAGTCTCTTCTGGGTACTTGGGTCGGGACTCGAGCGGGAGCGGGGTCTCGAGCTGTTCGACCGTGGGCCCTATTCGTTCCGCCACAGGACGGAGCGAGCCGAGGTCGAATTGGTACACCTCGGCAGCGCGGCCAGCCAGGAGTTCGTCACGTTCGGGTCGTGGGAGATCGCAGAGCGTCGCGCGCAAAGCCTCAAGGGTGAACGGACCCGTACCCTCTGCATGTGGGATGTCCGCTCCCCACATCAGGTTCGGGATCCCGGCGTCGCGCGCCGGCACGCAGATCGTGCGGACCGCCGACGTAGCAATTTGTTGCGAAGTATTCGCTCGGCGTCCGCCGCAGCTTCTCCAACGCGTCTTTCACGTGCGGGTAGAAGGGCGTACCTGCACCCATGTCTCGCAGCTTGTACATCATGTCCATCTTGATGAGGTCGCGAGCCAGCTCGGTGGCGCTGGCGATTTCGGTGGTCACGAACAGAAGATCGGGATGGCGTTCGAATACTCCGGAAAAGATGAGGTGGCTGAGGGCTCGGGAGGTGTAAAACTGGATCTCCACGAAGTGGACGAGCTGGGAAGCTTCACCGCCCTCGTACACCGACTCGGTTGGAGCGGCTGCATGCCGATGCACGGGAAGCTCCAACTCCGCGCATGCGGCCCAGAGGGGGTCGTACTGGGGGTAGTACAGGTTGACCATCTTGAGGACGTGATCGCCCGGGAGGAGTACTCCCCGAAGCCCGTTCGCTTTAGCCCAGTACACTTCGGCCACCGCATCGTCGATGTCGTCAAGGAACACCTGTGCAAAGCCGGCTCGGCGCTCAGGCGCCTCGCTGCAGAAGTCAGCCAGCCACCGATTGTGGGCCCGCAGCCCGGCGAATCGCGCCTCGTACTCCTCGCGGCTCCGGGGGGCTGGTGACGTGAAGACTCCCGAGGGGTAGAAAGGCGGAGCGGTGTTGGGAAAGAGGACTTCGGCAGCGATGCCCTGACCGTCGATGTAGTCGAGCCGCAGCTGGCTGTCCCAGTTCAGCGACGACGCGGCGGACGCGACGCCGGAGCGGTTGTCGACAGGTCGGTCCTGATCGAGCTCATCCGCCCAAGCATCATGGAAGCCGCTGGCCCACTCGTCGAATGCCTCGTGATAGCGCTGTTCCAGGTATGGCTTGTACTCCAACAGATCCGCGCCACAGTGGCCGTCGGTCGAAATGACGATCTGATGCTGCATGGTCAGGACCGGTACTTTCTCCGCCTACAGGCAGCCCGATGCTACGGGAGCGACGGCGCTCAGATGCTAATCCCGCGCGCTGCCACCTAGAACTGACCAGGTCCGTTGCGCCCGTCCAAGTGAGGACACATGAATGGCGACGGCGGCGTTCCGACACACCAGCGCCCAGTCCCGCAAATCCCGACCGCATCCGCCCTGTTCCAGACGGCTCCTACACTTGTACGTGGTTCGGCGGATCGTCGCCGGGTAGGAGGCGTCTTGTATGACGGTGACTGGGACCGATGTCTATTACGACATGTACGACCGTGGCATCTACGCCTCGCCCTACGAAACGTTCTCCAGGCTCCGCAACGAGGCGCCGGTCTATTACAACGAGAAATACAACTTCTACGCCTTGAGCCGACATGAGGACCTGGCCCGCGTCCTCACCGATCGGGAGACTTTTATCTCAGGTAAGGGCGGGGTGTATCACATCATCGCGGCTCCCGACCTCGAACTGCCGCCCGGCCTCTTCATCTTCGAGGACCCTCCAGCACACACGATGCACCGGAGTCTGGTCTCCCGCCTCTTCACCCCGCGTGCGACCGCCGGTCTTGAGGCACAGATTCGCGATCTGTGTGCCGAAATCGTTGACGATCTTGTTGAGCGGGATCAGTTCGATTTCGTGCGGGACTTCGCGCTGCGACTGCCTGTGCAGGTGATCGGCATGCTGGTCGGCGTACCCAAGGCTGACCAGGCTTCATTGCTCGAAACCTTCCAGCGCAACTTGCACGACTTGAAGGACGACCTCGAAACTGAGCAACTCATCGGGATCACGGAGGCCGCGGCCTGGTTCAATGAGTACCTCGACTGGCGGGAGAAGAATCCGACAGACGACGTCATGTCACAGCTCCTGAATGCCGAGTTCGAGGACGAGACAGGAACAAGGCGAAAGCTCAGGCGTGAAGAGACCGTCACCTATCTGACCCTCATTACCAGTGCCGGCAGCGACACGACTGCAACAGCGATCAGCTGGGCTGGAGCCCTACTGAGCGACCACGCGGATCAACGGGGCGAGCTGGTCGAGAACCCACAACTGATCTCCAACGCGGTCGAGGAGGTTCTCCGCTTCGAACCGCCCTCGTACCATTTTTGCCGCTGGGTCACGAAAGACGTGGAATTCCATGATCGGGTCATCCCCGCTGACAGCATCCTCGTCATGGTCCCGCCAGCTGCCAATCGGGACGAGCGGAAGTGGGAGGATCCCGACCGTTTCGACATCCATCGCGAGCCCGGTCAGATCTTCACGTTCAGCTTCGGTCCCCACTTCTGCCTGGGGGCCAACCTGGCCCGGCTCGAGGCTCGGATCGCACTCGAGACGATCCTCCCCCGTATCCCTGAATGGACAGTCGACAAGGAGCAATCGACGCTGACGGGAGGGATCGATACGCGTGGCTGGGCCCGCCTCCCCGTCGAGATCCCCTAAGGGCTTGAAAGACGGGCCTCCTCGGTCCGCCCTGGTTCGGGCGGATGGCCTTCAAGGACATCGACGCTCAGCCGGGTCTGCACGGTGCTCCGTATGCGCCAACCTTCGCTCGTGCGAACATACTCATCGTGGTAGTGGCCCGCTCCCCGGAACCTAAAGGGTTGACCGTCACCTGGAAGCGTCACATGGTCCTGCATGGCCCAGATGCCCGTCGCTGTATCGGTACCCGTGAAGACGATCTCAGGGGTGTGACAATGATGCGCCGTCGTGGCACCATCCAGACTCTTCGAGACCGACGCCACGACTTGGTCACGTCCCTGCTGCACTCCGCCTTGGCTCTCCAACCGGTAGTCCTGCGTCAGGACTTCCGACTTCCACGTGGCCCAATCCTTCATATCGACGCACCTGGAGTAGAGGGCTCTGAGCCGTCGGATCTCCTCGAGGTCCTCCAGTTGCTGCAGGCGGTCCTTCAGATTCTGGAACTCGCTGCCAGTCTCCACGTCCGACCTCCCTCGCTGTCTCCAGAAATGGGCATCACTGTCAGGTGCACAAGGTCGAGGTGTCGCCCGCTCCTAGCTAACCCGGCTGAAGCGTGGCGTCTCCGTCTGGATACCTGATCTGTTGGGCACTGGCGCGATCACCTTTCGGAGCGTGCGCGCCGGTCCTTCCAGGGTGACGTTGGGCCGGGCGTGCTGCACCGCGAGGTTGTCCCAGAGGACCAGGTCGCCTTTTCTCCAGTTGTGCTGCCACGAGTGAGCAGGGTCATAGAGGTACGAGAAGAGGGTCTCGAGGAGCTCTTCGCTTTCGTCGGAGGGCAACCCGGCAATTTCGCTGGTCATCATCTGAGATACGTAGAGAATCGTCCGTCCCGTACGCGGGTTCTGAAACCCGACGGGCTTCGTCGTCGATCGCATCTCTGTCCGAATTGGGTTGAGCAGCTCATCGGTCCTGTCGCCCCGCTGCTGTTGCCCGGTCATGTGGACTGCGCTCAGACCTTCTATCCGAGTCCGAAGACTCTCTGGCAGCCGCGTCCACGCATCCGTGGCACTACAAAAAATCGTTGGCACCGACGGCTCCTCGACCTCGATGCCATACAGCGACAAGAGCTGCATCGGGTTTTCACCCCACATCATGTCGGAATGAAAGAGGAGACTCCCGTGAGGAGCGTTACCGTCCTGGTCCCTGTTCGAGACATTTGTCGGGTAGAGATGGGCGAACCTCTCGAGTCCCGTTCGATCGGGTGGCACATCGGCGCCGACGAGGATCCCTGCGATGGCCATCTGGTCTTCACTGGTGACTTCCACGTCCCGAAAAAGCAAGGCTCCCCGATTGTCGAAGGCCTCACGCAAACGGCGACGGTCACCCTCACCGAGCGCCTTGTGAATGTCGAGACCCCGGACCTCGGCGCCGAATTCGGGCCTGATCTCGTCGATGACAAATTCGGTCACGTTCCGACCTCCGTCCCTCACGATCGCGCCATGCTCCAGATATCGTTCCACACCCTCCGGACGTTTCCGCGCGCGTGGCACATCCCGATGTCACCACTTATGTGCAGCCTGGACATCCCTTCAGGCAACTGTGTCGGCTTGTTTGCGCGTCCCTGCGATAAGGTAACGCCGTCAGGCAGGACAGGTGGTTGCGGCTTTCACGTGTCCAACTGAGGAATTTCCTCTCATCCTCCATCCGCACAGCGGCGTGCCGCCTACGTCGACGACGAGGCCTTCGTGCCCGGAATGTCCGTTCCGCATATGGGCGTGCTCTGTGTCGGGACAAAGCCGGTCTTTTCGGCCCGCAGGGTCCAGATGCAGATCGGCAGGTCATGCCCAAAGACAGTCGAGAAGTTGATCGTGTTCGGGAGCAGGCCGTTGCCGTTGTAGCTCTTGATGCTGCGGAGTGCCTTCATCACGCTCGCGTGCGTCGGGTTCGAGCCCGCCCCTTGGAGGCCCTTGATCATGAGGTCGGCACCAAGCCAGGCGTTCGATTCGGAGAAGCTCGGGAAATCGGCCTTGGTGTAGTGGTCGTACTTCTCGAGAGCCGCCTGCATCTGCTGGGTGCCGGCATTGGGGAGCTGAAAGGGTCGGACCTCGGCCTCGAAGATCGCGCCCTGAACCTCGGGCCACGCCGGGCTGTGGATCAAGCTCGAGCTGTACCCCGCCGGCAGGGCGGCCACCTTGAGCTTGATCCCGGCCTGCTTGTAGGCCTCGGTCAGCGCCACGTCGCTGGCGGAGTCGAGATTGGGCCACAAGGCGTTCACACCGTTCTGCTTGGCGATGAGCGCTGCGCTCGTGAAGTTTACGCTCCCGAACGGGACAGAGGCGTCGTTGACCGGGGTCGTACCCCCCACACGGCTAAAGGACTGTGCGACGTCGCTGTTCGCTCGGACCGAGTCTGGTGAGATCCCGATGGCATAGGTAGCGAGCTTGGTGGCACCGAGCTTCTTGAGCACCTTTCCGTACATCGTGTTGACCGGATAGGAGGGATCCAAGCTCCCGTAGACCGATGCAAACATGTTCGTGTAAGGCTGCTGACCCCATTCAGGGCCATCGGAGTCGTCCCCGGTGACCGGAACCCCGGCCTGTTGCGCGACCTTGGCGGCCAGGAAGAACACCGGAGATTCCGACACGATGCCGATGGCGCCTCGTGAGACCGCCTCTTGCACAGCCGTCGTAATGGCGGTGGGGCTCGTCTGATCGTCGATCACGAGGGGAACCAGCTTGTGCCCGTTCACGCCACCTTGAGCGTTCTGCGCGTCAAGCCTGGCTTCGAACGCCCCGGCGGCGCCCACGTCCTGGGGGGCCGCCTGGCCCGTTTCGGACGTGATGAAAGCAATCGTAAGCGGTGCAGGTGCGGCGCCGGCCGGCGTCGCCGCGCCGAACGCCAACACCGGAACCAACGTGGAGACGGCCAAAGCCGCCACGAACGTGACTCGAGACTTGAACATATTCTCCCCCGGGCTCCTTCAAGATCGAAACGCGTATGAATCGTGAGGGCGATCATCGTCGATCCGAAATCCGAAAGCAACGCGGGTAAAAGACGGTGGCACCCCAAAAGATCAGTTGCCGGCGCTCTGTCGCGGTGACGACCGAACCGCGCACCACCATGGAGTGAGCAATCGGGTATCTGACCCGTCAGAAAAGTGTGGGTCCCCTACGCGGCAGGCGGGGGCTCGGTGAACAGTGGACGTCAGGAGATGTTTGTCATCTCTCGTCGTCCTCGGGAGGAGCCAGATGGTCGAGGCGCAGTCGGACATTTCGCTTCGAACTGATCCTCCATTCTCCGTCTGGTCCCTTCCGATACGTCTCGAAATAGTGCCCGTAGCCCTGAATGCTCAGAGGTCCGCTCGGCAGGTCGGTCTGCACGTAATCGAACATCGCCCAAATCCCCTCTGCCTCACTGTCGCTGAGCAGCGTGATTTCCGGCATGTGTCCGTGGTGAGTCGTGATGCCGCCTCCGAGCATCGATGTGAGGTCCGCAAAGTACTCCTCGTTCGAGATGGCCGCCTTGGCCGACTCCTGCGGAAGGTAATGGACGCAATCGTCGGTAAACAGGGTCTTGAAGGCATCCCAATCCTTCGTGTCGAGGTATCGGAAGTAACGAGCCTTCAACTGCTTGATCTGCTCGATGTCCCACAACTCCTCGACCGAGGGTCTCATGCCTGGCCTCCCTTCGAATCGGCTACTAGTCCCAGCATTCCCAGGTCGATCTGCCGATCAACAGCGACCCTCATAACGGTCTCGACATCCTTGCGAAGGAAACGGCTTGCCGCGGCGGCCAACGCCTCCGAACCACCGAATCCGGTGACGATTCCCAGCGCCCTACTGTCACCGCTCCCCTGGCGGATGGCCTCCATGGCCTGGAGAGTATGGAGCCCAACTTGATCCAAGACCCGCTCAGCCTCCGACACAAGAACGAGGTTCGCAGCCAGTAACGCATTGTTGACCAGCTTCACCCACTGGCCGTCGCCGACCTTCCCGACATGGATCACGGGGTTGGCGTACGAACCGATGACCGGTTCGACGGATCGCAAGACGTCGACCCGTCCTCCCAGCCAGATGGTCAGATGCCCCTCATTGATGTCAGTCGGGCTGCCGCTGAGGGCTGCATCCACTACGCCCACTCCGTTGTGCTCGGCTTGCTCGTCCACCAGCTGCACCGTTTTGGGATCGCAGGTCGTGTGGTTTATCAGTATGGACCCGGGAGACATGTGGCCGAGCATCCCGTCGTCGCTCAGACATACATGCTGCAGTTGGGCGTCGTCGTACACGCACACGATCACGACATCACACGCGTCGGCCACCCCCCTAAGGGTCTGCGCTCGAGTGCCTCCAAGGTCCGTCAACGCAGCGGCGACTTCAGGCCGGCGTGCGTGGAACGTCAGCGGCTCGCCCCGGTCAAGAAGCCGCCGGGCGATCGGAAACCCCATCTGGCCGAGTCCGACAATTCCCACCGACATTTACGTCACCCTTCGCTCGGCGTTCGACCTGACTATCCGATCCCATTTTGCGCGGGCGATTGTCCCTTGGCTATGGCTCCAACGATCTGAGGGTGCCTTGGGATATTCCCTCGACGATATTCACCAACGCACCGGCACTGCTTCGGGGCTTCGCAGGAAGGTCGAGGAGGACCAGGTGACCTCGTCGGGCGGCACTGCCAGCTCAAGGGTCGGGAAGCGTCGGAGCAACGCCTGGAGGGTTGCCTCGATCTCATGATTGGCGAGATGCGCACCCAGACACCGGTGAGCGCCGAAAGCCAGGGCCAGATGCGGCCATGGTTCGGTCCGATGGAAATCGATCTCCCAACCACCAGGGAACACCGACTCGTCCCGGTTGGCGACCTGGTGCTCCGGTAGGACGGGGTCTCCTGCTGGCACGATCACGCCACCGCTCAACTCCACGTCTTCCTTGGCCCAGCGCACATTGGGCATGCCGAAGCGGAAGCTGGGAATCCACCGCCACAGCTCCTCAACGGCGGCCGGCAGCAGTGCAGGCGCGTCAAGGAGCTCTCCCCACAGCCGGCGCTCCGACAGGAGCACGTAGAGAGTGGAACCGAGCTGTGCAGCAGTCGTCTCGAAACCAGCAAGGAAGAGGGCCAGACTCAGGCTGAGCAACTCCTCTTCGTTCAGCTGGTCTTCGTTGTCACGAGCATTGACCATGATGCTGAGCAGATCATCCGTGGGATTCACACGACGTACGGCAATGAGAGCACCGATGTATTCGAGAAGGTGTCCGAGCGCGCCAGCCTTGACTTCTTGGGTCTGGTCGATGGACATGAGGGTGTCGACCCACCCCCGGAACAGAGGGATGTCTGACTCCGTCACGCCCAGAATTCCGGTCAGTAAACGCAAGGGAAGCGTCCACGCGACGATCTCGACGTAGTCGGCCCCGGGTCCCGCTGCCTCAAGATCTGACAGCAGCTCATCGACGATCTTTTCCACCTCACCGCGCAACTTCTGGATCTGTGCGGCAGAGAAGGCGGTCAGCGTCAGGCGCCGCAAACGGGTGTGACGAGGTGGATCCATGTTCGCGATAATTGCTGGGTTATCAGCGAAGTTGAGCTCCATCATCCGGGGCGCGTCGCGGTCCGCGCCGAGCTCCCGGCCGAAGCGGCGATCGCCGTAGACGATTCGCACGTCCTCGTAGCTCGTGGCCAGCCAGCACGGCTCACCGTAGGGAAGCTGCACTCGCACTGGACCCTTCGCCTGAAGGTCTCGGTAGAAATCGTCGATAATGAGTTCATCTCGCCGAACGACGGGATACATCATCTCATTTGCTTCGGTCACGTCTCCTGGCTCCCTTGCTCGCTGGTGAATCGGCCGAGCCCGCGCGCCCGCTCAGTGTCGAACCGAGACGCCGACAAGATCTTCTTCCACCAGGGCCCTTATCGCCGGAATACACTCGTCCGCCTCCGGGGGCTTCAGATAGCCACCTCGGGCGTTGAAATTCTCCATGAGTTCCGGCCGAATCTTGGGGTCGGTGGCGTTGATCTGCTCCACCGTCGGGCCGATGCGGCTGGCTATCTCCACCAACCGGTTGCGATCAAGACCGAAGAACCCGATGGCGTTCTCGCCGAGCATCAGCCGAAGCTCGTTCTCGGAAAGACCCTGGAACGCGTCCTGGAGCCACTGTGTCGTGTGCGGCCAAGTGCTCTCGAAATGTGGGTAGTCGCGACCGAACAGAATGGTCTCGACCCCAATTTCGTGCCGCATCTCGACTTCGGCCTTGTGGATGAACGACGCGCCAGCGAGGCAGTTACGTCGCCAATACTCGCTCGGCTTCAAGACCGCCGGTATTTCAGCTCGATGATCCTCGTAGAACGAGTCGAGAAAGTTCAGCGTCGCCGGGATCCAGTCGAGCCGGATCTCTGTGAGCATCAGCTTGAGGTCCGGGTGTCGGTCGAAGACGCCACCGAACATCATCTGCCACAGCGGGCGCCGTGAGTGGACATTGCGATTCACCCAGTTGAAGAAGAACAGGGCGGAATCGTCGCTGACGGCGTCGGCGTGTTGAAGGATTGTCTGCACGTCGTCGGTGCCGCCGGCAGCTTCGGCTGCCGCGCCATAGATCTTCTCGATCTCCTTGAAGACAACCCCTTGCTCGGTGCCGAAACCGGCGTGAACGACAAGAGCGATGTTGCGTTCTTCACAGGTCCGCCAGAACGGCTCCCAGTATTCGTCGATGAGCTCTGGCAGCCCGGGATGGGTCAAATAGTGCGGGCCGTAGGTCGCCGTGAATCCATGATCGGCAATCCAGCGGACCTCTGCCACTGCAGCGTCGATGTCGGTGCATGGACCGATAGCAGCCGTCAGGAGGAACCGGTCCAGAGCGAACCCGAAGGCGTCAGTCGCCCATCGGTTCCAGGCATGCGCCCCTGCCTCCCAGGCTTCGAGGGGGTACTGGCGGTTTGTCCCGTTGTGGAACAGGTCACCGAGACGTGAATCCCCGTGAAAGACGAACTCTGCCGCGACTCCCTCCCGATCCATGTCAGCCATACGCAGGACAGGGTCGTGGAGGCCGTGCCAGCCCGTCGTGTGCGCCTCGCGGTGCTCGGGAAGCGGTGCTGTTGTCGTCTTCTTGGCCCCGAGCAAGGCAGTCGCAACGGGGTAAATGGCGTTGTCTTCGTGGAGCCGCGGTATCAGGTCGTGGAAACGAGGATCCAAGTAGTCACTCCAGAGCTCCTTGGGGATCCCAGCATGGCTATCGGAGGAGACGAAGATGAGTCTGTCATCCATGGGTGTCCTTTCGAGTTCTGCGACGGGTCCCGGAGACTGAGGGCCGATGACCGGATCAGCATTTACAAATCTAGTATTCATCGTGAGAAGTCGGACTTTGCTTTTCATGCGGCACTGTCACAATTGACGCAGGGAGGGGCCACCTCCTCTGACTGCCCCCATCAAGGTCGTCCTCAACCATGCCCGCGATCACGGGGATCCTGGCGTCGCCCTCGGGGCGCCTCAGACAGCCGCCCCGGAGGTCAAGATGCCCGATCAGAGCTGAGTCGACCCCTGGCCCCTCAGGATTGTCATCAACCCTGAGACCAACTGCTCTGCCCGCCAAGCCACTTAGCGAAGCGACACTGGCACCGGCGTGTGAGGACGATGAAAGTTGAACGCATCGGGCCACCCGTTGCCTTTATGGAACTCTATGTCCCGCCTGATGATCGAAGTCAGGTCCTCAGGCTGCCAACCTTCAATGAGCTCCTTGCCGGCAAGGTCATAGGTAGGCCGCTCGAGCTCGAGCAACAGCTGCAGGCTGTACGCAATCCGCCCGGTCAGCACTGCAGGATCACCGGTGCACAGCGCCAGGGCACTCTCGGCCATCGTTTCGACCGGCTCACAGACCTCGTAGAGACTCACGATGTTTCCCGCCTTGACCCGCGGGGTGAGGATCGCCACCTGGGGGGTCAAGGCGTTGACCGCAATGACCCCTTCGTTCTCGCCTGCCGCAGCAAGGGTCAACCGGTTCAACGCGGCTTTCGTGGCGCCGTACATGGCGCTGCCGTCTTGTGCTTTCAAGGCGAACGGAGGCCCGGGAGGCAGCTCGGCGCTGAAGCTGGTCAGATTGAGGACCCACCCCTCACCCCTTGCCTGCATTCCCGGGATCACCTGGGACATGTGGAGCCACGGTGCCCACAAGTTGCACTGCGCGTAGTTCTCGAGTTCTGGGATGGCGAATTCGTGTACCGGCTTCAACGTATGCGCCACGGCATTGTTCACCAGGACATCGATCGGCCCGAACGTCTGCTCAGTCCGTGCGACAAGGGAGTCGCGGCCTCCATCGGGATCACTCAGGTCGCAGGGGAACATCACGGCGGTGCCGCCCAGGTCCTCGATGTTGGACAGGGTCTCCTGCAGCCCCTCAACCGATCGCGCCGTGATGGCCACCTTGGCGCCCTCTGCCGCGAACCGCACCGCGACCGAGCGACCAGTTCCACCCTGGCTCGCACCCGTCACCAGCGCTACCCGATCGTGCAAACCTTGGCCCATTGCGTTCCCCTTGCCGATAGTTGAACGACAATCTCAGGGTACAAATTACCGTGGATGGAACGGCAATTCTCCGGAGTGTCCACCCGATACCGTCTGCGACAGCCGCCTCCGCCGCACGCCCGCTCTGGTCGGGCGGGCACCATCGTGCCCTCCTCGGCATCTAGTGGGAACGTGCGACCGTTCCCCCATCGACGGGGATCATGACTCCAGTGATGAAGTGCCCTTCGGGACTGACGAGAAACAGGGCGGTGTGTGCGATGTCCCAGGCGTCTCCTTCGCTAGGCAAGGAGATCTTGTACGTGAGATCGAGGTCAGCCGGGTCCAGCCCAGCTTGGGTGATCGCCTGATTGCGCATTGGCGTACTGATGATCCCCGGTGCAACGCAGTTGACTCGGATTCCATCCTTGCCAAAGGCGTCGGCGACATCATTCATGAGACCCTCGAGCCCGGCCTTCGCGGATGCGTACGCAGCCTGACCCCGCCCGCCTTGGCCCCGGAGGGCCGCGATCGACGAAATGTTCACGATGGACCCACCACCGCCACGCTGCATGACCGGGACCACCGCCTTCGTGAGCATGAACGGGGCAGCCAAGTTGACCGTCAGGATCGATTGCAGCAACTCAACCGAAGTATCGAGGAGATTGGTCGAAGATGCGATCGCGGCGTTGTTCACGAGAATGTCGACCCCGCCGTAGCGGGCCACGGCTTCGTCGACGACGATCTGCGCCTGACTCAGGTCGCTCAGATCAGCGACGACGATCGTCGCCTCTCCGCCCTCTTTCTCGATGATGGCCAAGGTCTCCTCGGCCCGATCCCGGACCATGTCGACCAGCACCACTCGCGCCCCTTCGCGTGCGAACAAAACCGCCATGGCTTTGCCCGTACCCGTCCCGGGACCACTCGACCCCGCCCCGGTCACGATCGCTACCTTGCCCCCAAGTCTGGCCGATATCGACAACGATCCGTCCTCCTTCGTCCACTCCCGAGCTGTGCTCGGGCAAGCTCGGGGCCTGCACGTCGCCTACAACAAGGCGAGGAGCGTACTACTGGACCACTGGGGCGACCGGGCCCTCACTCAGGAGCGGGGCAGATCCTCACTACTCAGCGCATGTCTACCCAACAGTGACCCGCGGCGGGGAAGTGTGAGACCCGCATCTCCTCAGCCAATGATGCGTTGCGCGTTGTCGAGCATCAGCGCCGCGCCCATCAGCACTGGGCGTCGTCCGTGACGGTGGTCGACGAAATGATCGATATTGCTCAAGGGATCTCCGACCCTCTGCATCCGCCAACACCGTGCGTGATGGCCTCCCCGGACCCTTCCCGGTGCAGAACCGCCGGTCGGGAACCTCTCCGGTTGATGCGTAACAAAGCGGCGCACCGTCACACCGGGGTTTGCCACTTTGTCGAAGTGATCTCCGTTCTGAGCCGCATTGTGGCGATCACCACGCGATCGGGAGCAACTACCATCCGGAGTGCATCGGCAAGCACGTTGTGACCGACGTGTTCCTCCGTAAGATGCCGTGTCTGCGACGCCGAGCTAGGGATTGATGATGGACATCGACGACCTCTTGACCACGACGCGATCCGTGCGCAGACTGCTCGACGTCAATGGGGTCGTCGATCGAGACGACATTCGTGATTGTCTTCGTATCGCCTGTCAAGCCCCCAATGGAACGAACATGCAGAGGTGGCGCTGGGTCGTGGTCACCGATCCCGGACTCCGTGACCAGATTGCCTCCATCTACAGGAACGCGTACCTCACCCAGACAGGACGAGACGAGACGGACCGAGACGCGTTCCGCCCGACTCCTTTCGGCCGCATCATGACGTCGACCGAATGGCTAGTCGATCACCTGAGTGAGATCCCTTTACATGTCATTCCCTGTTACGAGCCTTACCTCGACAACCAGGGCGGCAATTCTTTTTCCACCGCCACGTTGTACGGCTCAATCTTTCCGGCGGTGTGGAATTTTCAGTTGGCGTTACGTTCTCGCGGCTATGGCACATGCATCACAACCCTGCATCTTCTGTACGAGCGAGAGATCGGCGGTTTGCTCGGCATTCCCGACACGTATGTGCAGGGTTGCCTCCTCCCGGTTGGACGGCTCCGTCCCGGGCAGACCTTCAGGCCGGCACCGCGGCGACCAATAGAAGAGGTGGTAAGTCTCGACCAATTCGACGGCTCGCCCCTCTGAGTCGACGCGAACCACGAAGAAAGGGCACGTTATGGATGTGTCGGCCAGCATGGAACACAGGGTCCAGGACCTCGTCGATCGTGCCGAGATCCTCGACTCCCTGAACCGCTACGCCAGAGGTATGGACCGTCATGATCGCAAAATGGTTCGGTCCGCATATCACGACGGCGCGATCGACGTACACGGCTCTCAGGCGTTCGAAGTCGAGGAGTTCATCGACTGGGCCTTTGCCTATCATGAGCCCCAATTGCACCACCAGCACTTCATCAGCAACGTGACCATCGAAGTTGACGGCGATATCGCACACTGCGAGTGCTACTACCTGTTCGTCGCCCGTTATCCCGATCGCGAGACCCCGTTGACCATGGCCGGTGGCCGCTACGTAGATCGCTTCGAGCGGAAAGGCGGACGTTGGGCGATCTCGACCCGGGTGTGCACGGCCGAATGGCGGGCCGCTCCTAAGTCCAAGTTGCCCGACCGCGGACGTCCTCGAGTCGTGCCCGAGTTTCAGGTGGCTCAGGACATCACCGACGTCTCCTATGTCCGACCCCTCGAAGCTGAACTGGTCCGCGACGCCACCTAGTCGACGCCTTGGTCGTTCGCCCAGCTGACGGCTCCGCAGTCAGCTGGGCGAGCAGGAGCTTGCCTGCGTTCTCCGAACGTGGAGGCCGGAGTCGCCCACCCCCGTTCGGAAGGACTTCTGGCCTCACCAACTCGAACCCGACGACCGAGGGTTGTGACCGTATCGACGACATTTTCGACGCAGGCACCCTGTCCATTTGCTACCGATCCACCAAACGGCCGTCGAGTCAGGTATCGAACGACTAGCGACCCCGATAGAGCCAGAGCCCTGCGAGGGAGCCGGAAGTGACGTCGAGGTCGGTACGCTGTCTCATTGGCTCATCGCTGCGGGGAGGACACGTGACGGGATCAAGCCATTTCTCGTTGATCGACAAGGTGGCTCTCATCACTGGTGGCGGTCGGGGAATCGGAAAGGGTATCGCCCTCGCCTTTGCGGATGCCGGTGCAGCGGTCGCCTTGGTGGCACGTACGAAAGAGCAAGTGGACAGCGTTGCGGAGGAGATCACCGCATCAGGGGGGCGCGCCATTGCGCTGGCAGCGGACATCACCGATCTTGAGGCACACCGGGCCCTTCTCACCCAGACGGTCCGTGAATTCGGGGGCCTTGATACTGTGGTCAACTGCGCCGGCGGAGGCGACATGTGGCGAGCCTTTCTCGACAACACACTCGATGAACTCGAGTCGGCCTATGTCTTCAACGTCGCAGCTCCGATCCGGCTCGTTCAGTTGGCAACACCACATCTGCTCGAGCGGCCGGGCGCTTCCGTCGTCAACATCGTCTCCGGCGCCATCAATCTCCAGACACGGGGGCACCTCTCCTATGATGCTTCAAAGGGTGCTCTGTTCTATGCCACCCGTTCGATGGCAGCCTCTCTCGGACCGCGCATCAGAGTGAACGGCATTATGCCTGGAATTGTGGAGACAGAGGCCATGAAGGCAGTCGTTGCCTCACATGAGGGCATACTGGACCAACTGGTCGGTCGAACGCGTATGCGACGTCTCGGCACACCTCTCGATATCGGACTCGCAGCAGTGTTCCTCGCTTCAGCTGCGTCGTCGTGGATCACAGGAGTGCTCCTCGATGTCGATGGCGGCACGGTTGGCGAGGTGAACGCTATGTTTCCGGATCTCTGAGAGACATGAGACTTGTCGCCGTGGAGTCGCATGCGGACTGTGTGTCAGCTCAGGACACCCTGTGCACACGCGTCGAGCACCTTCGCTGTGTGTGCCGGCCGGCTGATGAATGGCGAATGCGAGGAGACGATGCCAAAACCTGTGGAAAGGCCGAGTCGACGCATGAAGACGTTGTCCATCTCTCGCGGGTGTGAGTAGTCGTCGGTTGTCAGAACGAAGTCACGAGGGATCGGGGTGTCCCAGAAATGTGGAACGTGGAACGGCTCGAGTGCCGGCGCAAGTGGCAACGGGCTGAGGTGCTCCCACGCCCAGTCCTGATCTGCTGGTGAGCAGTCGTGGTAGAAGAGCTTATTGGCCGCGACTTGCCTGGTCAGCCGGACGCAAGGACCCTGGGTCGCGCTCTCCACGACTTCGAGAAATTCGTCATAGGGCAAACCGACCGTTTTCGGCCAATCGCTGGCCACGTTGTCCGAGGTCGCCGCTCCCATCGCCTCGCCTTCAATTGGTACAGCAGCTGAAAGAAAGATCAACCGTCCGATCTTCCCGGGTACCTCGTCTGCGGCAAGGGCTAACGCGAACCCCCCCATTGAATGGCCGACGAGAATGTCACCATCTTGAACGACTTCGCGCAAGGCGCCTCGCCAAGAATTCAACGACGCAATCTCCGCCAGGCGGTCGTTGCACCCTGGCAGGTCGATCGCCTCGACCGAATGTCCGAGGTTCTCCAGTTCGGGTGTGAGTCTGTCCCAACACCACGCACCGTGATAGCCGCCATGAACAAGCACAAATCGCATTGATGCCCCTCTCGGGCTCGACCGTGACCCGAATTCCTCCGGGTCTGTCTCCGAGATTCCCTGGACTCCGAAACCTCGTGAAGATCTCGGATCAAAAGGCTCCTCGATCGGCGCTCCTCCGCTCAAAACCACGCAAAGCGCTCATCCCGACGAGTCAGGGACGCATGCAGCGGCCGCCGTCGATGTTGAATGTATCGCCAGTCAGGTAGTGCCCACCCTCAGAGGCCAGGAATACGACGAGCGCACCGGCATCTTTCTCGGGATCCCCGAGCCTGCCGAGCGGGATGTTGGCAAGGGAGTACTTGTAGTGCTCGGGGTTTGCTTCGAAGAATTCCTTCGAACCTTCGGTCAGCATCCCCGGGATGATGTTGTTCGCCGTGATGTTGTACTGAGCCCATTCCCTTGCAGCGGTCCGAGTGAGGGCGCGGTTGGCTTCCTTTGCCGCGTTGTAGCCCACCATGCCCACGTTGCCCAGCAGGCCCGCTTGCGAAGCAAAGTTGATGACGGTCCCCTGCGACTGCTTGAGGTACGGGAAACATGCCTTCATGTAACGAAATGAGGCCAGAAATCCCGAGTCGATGCCATTCATCACATCATCCACACTCTGGTCCTCGAGATTGACTCCGGTCACGGATGTCTGAGCATTGTTAATGAGGACGTCGATGCGTCCGAATGCCTCGACCGTCTTCTCGACCGCGCTTTTCACATCGTCGTCGGATGTGCCGTCCGCGATAATGGCAAGGTGCCTCGCTCCGGGGAGGCTGTCAAAATCGCGACTCGTCTGATCGAGTGTTTCTTGGCGGACGTCGGTGATGGTCACCATGGCGCCGGCCTTGAGTAGCGCAGTTGCCATCCCCTTCCCGATGCCACGCGCCGCTCCCGTGACGATTGCGGCCTTGCCGTCCAGCTCAATGCCCATGCGTGGTCCCCCAAGTTGTCAGCCAGACTACGACCCCTGTTGGGATTCGTCGAAAACGCTAGTACATCATCCACAGTTTGGATCGAGTTCCAGATCCTCAGGGCCGGAACGACGACCGAGGTCGTTCTACGAGTTCGTACGGGACTCCGTCGGGATCGCTGAGGAAGCAGATCCACATGTCCGGCACTGGCGTACCGGTGAGTGCGACTGACATTGGCGACCGGTCGAACACCCATCCCTCGGCGCACATCGCCTCGTATGACGCTCGAGTGTCGTCAACCCCGAGTGCGGCCCTGAACAAGCCTGCATGATTCGGCTCGCTGTAGTGACGTCCATGCGAGCGAGGCTTCAGCCATTCCACCAACAGCGCCTCGTAAGGCTCATCCGGCAGTCGCAGCCTTGCGAAGACCGCGCTGCTCCCGCCAGAGACACCCAGAAAGGAAGCGTCCCGAAAGGAGCCTTGGTCAACGATGTCGAAGCCCATGCCCTGGTACCACGGCAGCGACGAACTGAGGTCCGTGACTGTGAGCCGGACGTGCCGCATCCGGCTCTCTCCGACCGCAAGGGTCGTATCGGCGACGAGGTCGAAGACAACGCCCGTACCGTCGCGGAGTGAGTACCACTCACTACCACCGGGCGACGACCCCGATCCCACGATGCTGCATCCGTAGCGCTTGAGCTGCTCAGCCACCGCCCTGGGCGCCGGCACGGAGAACCCCAGGGCCTGGATGCCGCTCGCTGTCGGATCGTCGTGTGGGCGTCCGACGAGCGGAGGGTCAACCCAACCCTGCACCTCGATCGCTGGGCTCGTTCGCGGGCCTCGTGCGTCGTAGACGAAGTCAGCTCCGCTCGTCGTTGCACGGTCGATACCCAGTATTGCGCCGCTCTGGGATTCGATCGGCGTACCCATCGTCCGTTGTAACCCAAGACCGCCAACGAGCGAGGCCGTGACGGTGTCCAGGTCACTGCAGCAATAACAGACGTGCAGGAAGCGTCGGGCGGGTCGTTCCAGCGACACCTGGCGGACAAAGGGTCCACTCGTTATCGGCGGCAAGGGATTCGAGGAGCCGTTCAACGGCCTCTCCCCCGATTTCGCCCGGTAGTCAATGCCATCTCCCCTTGCGTCAAGCTGGCGGCTGGGATTGTGCGTGCAGCGTGGACGGTCACGCGTCGACACAAAAGGGTCACGCGTGCAACTGTGTCATTTCCTCAGCCGGACACTCAGACCCAGTCTGGCCGTGGAAGTGTACGTGGAGAGAGTGCGGTCACGTCAATCACTGGGTCCGACGAAGGTTCTTCTGGGTTAACGTCGTCGTATGCGAGTGATCGTCGATTTCGATCTCTGCGAGTCGAACGCGCTGTGCATGGCGCAAGCACCCGAGGTGTTCGAAGTGCGTGATGACGACTTTCTCTACGTGCTCAACGAACAGCCCCCCGAAGAGCTGAGGGAGAAGGTTCGCGCAGCCGTCCGATCCTGCCCCAAGAATGCCATCACCATGGTGGACGACTAGACCGACTTTCTCAGGGACTCTGCGCGAGGTGCATTCCTCGGTTATCACGGTACACCCGGCGCGCCCACATCAGTTGGGGGCACGTTCGACCAACCGATATCGGGCCAATTGAACCAGCCCGATGACGCGTAGGTGCCGCCATCCACGTGCACGGTCGTCCCTGTGACATACGACGACAGATCTGACGCGAGGAACAACACGCAGCCGCCGACGTCGGCATATGTACCGGTGCGGCCCAGTGGGATCGAGATTGGGGCAGCACTCCCCCGCGGACCACTGATACCGGCAAGACCCTCGGTTGGCACGAGGTCTGCAGCGACACAGTTGACGCGAATGCCATCAGGTGCAAGCTCGACGGCAACAGTGCGGCTGAAATTCGTGACCGCGGCCTTCATCGCGGCGTAGACCGCGAAGTTTGGCGCGGCACGATGGCCTTCGATGGATGTGAAGTTTATGATGCTCCCACCGCCGGCCTGGCGCATGCGGGGTATCGCCAGTTGGGTCGACATGAGCAACCACGTGAAGTTGGTACGGACGAGCGCGTCCCAGCCACGAGGATTCGATGCCCCAAACGCCTGGTGGAAGGTTCCACCTACGACGTTGACGAGAATATCGAGTCGGCCGAAATCCTCGTCTACTCGTCTGAAAACTTCATCCAACACCGCAGGGTCCCGTCCGTCGCCCTCAACTGTGACCACAGACGTCCCGTCCTCTTGGGAGCGTGCACTGGTGGCTGCGAGAGATCCTGCGTCGCGATCGCATACCACGACGCGGACCGCGGAGCGAGCGAGATCATCGACGCTGGCCTGACCGAGCCCTGCTCCGCCCCCAATGACGACAGCAACCTTGCCGACAAGGCCTGCGCGGTCATCAAGATACCCCAAGGATTCCTACTCCATTTCTTTTTCGCAAGGGCATGCCAGTACCAACTCTCCCAACATCTCGTCGCTGCTGTCGGCGCGTCCGCATCAATCTGATTGCGATGGTGGAGCCCAGTGCGGCGTTCGTCCTTCTGCGAATGCCCTTGGTCCTTCCTGGTTGTCGGGATGTCCCCACATGGCCACGACGTGGCGCCAGCCCTCTGCCATCGCGTCACTGCGACTGGATTCAAGCGCCGCCCATGCTGCTTGCTTCGTGTGGCGTATCGCGGCGGGCGAATTCTTGGCAATTACTTCGGCCAGGGACTGGACGGTCTCGTCTAATCGCTCCGGTGGATCGATAACCTGGGTCACGAAGCCGAGACGAAAGGCGTCGTACGCGCTGAGCTTCTCGCCGCTCCCAACGAGCGCCATTCGCAATACCGCGGTGAAGGGCATTGAGTTCATCAGTGCGATCGGTTCGAGACCGGCTGTCTGGCCAACACTGACGTGGTTGTCGACGAACGTGGCCGAACTCGAGGCAACTGCGATATCCGCCTCGGCGACGTGATGAAGGCCTGAGCCAGCGCAGACTCCGTTCACTGCTGCAATCACTGGCTTCCAGACGTTGTTCGATCGCGCGAGACGCGAGGACTGGTTCGCTGCTTTCGATGAGAGCGCTCATCCGATCGCCCATCCCACCACCTGATGCCGCGACTTCCTTCACGTCGGCGCCTGCGCAAAACCCCCTGCCTTTGCCAGTCATGACGATGACTCGCACGCCGTCATCAGCGTCGAGCTCCTTCCATGCCAGTGGAAGCTCGCTCAGCATCTTCACATTATGGGCGTTGAGAGAGTCAGGGCGGTTGAGGATGAGCCAGCCCACTTGGCCCCGGTGCTCGACAATCAGCGTCTCGTAACTCACTGGTCCTCCATCGCCTAGCTCTTCGGTATTTCTTTCCATGGACGATCCTTGAACGCGTCGTCCCGCGGTAATCCAAGCAGGCGCTCGGCGATCTTGTTCCTGTGTATCTCGCTGGTCCCTGCCGCAATGGTGCGCGTACGGGTGCGCAAAAAGGCCCATTCAGAACGTTCAGCCCACTCGTCATCGGGGGAGTAGGCGACGGCTGCCGCGCTGCCAAGATCGATAAGGAGCTCCTGCACATGCTGGCGATGTTCGGAATGAAAGATCTTCTCCAGCGATCCGTCGGCGCCCGGCACAGCGTTTGTCGAGCGCTGCTCGCGCAACATGGCGCTCAACGCGCGACCCACTCGTTCGTCGATCCAGGCGTCAAGTAGCCGTTCCCTGAGTTGGCCGTCTGCGAGGTGGCCATATTGCTCGATAAGTGACGAGACGTCTCGACCAGGCACACCTCCCTGGATCCCATCGTCGGGATCTCCACCACTGTGCTCGAAGCCGAGCGTCGTTCGCGCAACCTCCCAACCATGGCCCTCCTCTCCGATCCTGAAGAAGTCAGAGATCCGGACGTCGGTGAAGAAGACCTCGTTGAAATGGGCATCCCCGGTCAGGAGTCGAAGGGGTCGGATCTCGACGCCCGGCCTGCTCATGTCCATGATGAACGCTGTGATCCCAGCATGCTTCTCCGCGTTGGGGTCGGTGCGAGCCAGAAGCAGTCCCCACCGGGACTCGTGAGCGAGACTCGACCACACCTTCTGCCCGGTCACGACCCACTCATCCCCGTCCCGGACGGCTCGGGTGGACAAGCTGGCAAGGTCGGATCCGGCGCCGGGTTCACTGAACAGTTCGCACCATGTGTCCTCATGTGATGCGATCCTTGCCAGTAACTTCTTCTGGTCCTCGGTGCCGTGGGCCAACAAAACGGGTCCCACCAGCCCTATGCCGACGGGATTGGTCGAGTAAGGAGCTCGAACGCGATTCAACTCCTCTGTGACGATCCTCGCCCGGGCAGCGGGCAGTGCCAGCCCACCACTACCGACCGGCCACCGCGGTGCCGCCAGCCCCGAACTGGCCAGTGCCTTCCACCACGCGGTGCGGTCAAGTGCCGCACGAGCTGACCGGAGGGCTTCTCGGTCGTCGCGCTCCAGAGCTTGAAGCCAGACGGATGGGAGGAGATTCTGCAGGTAGGTACGGATAGCAATTCGAAGATCGTCGTCTTCGAGGCGCAAGAGCTCGGCGGGGTCAAGCACGGGCAATGGTTCCTTGCCCTCGGGATGGGGCGCGGTCAAGGGTCCGACAGCCGCGACTGAGCGATAGAAAGCGCCTCTCGTCGGTCCACTTTGCCCTGGGTGGTGAGGGGAACCTCATCGAGATCGAACCATTCCCGCGGCACCTTGTACGGGGCGAGCTTCGAGCGCGGCGAACTTGACCAATCTCTCCCTTTCCGGTGGTCCGTTCCATATGATGCCCGCGACGGGCAGCTCACCGAGACGGTCGTCGGGCAGACCCACCACAACAGCGTCGCGGACCATTTCGAACCGGCGAAGAACATCCTCCACTTCGAGAGGAAAGAGGTTGAAACCACCAACGACGATCTTGTCGGTCAGTCGGCCCGTGACCCACATATAGCCATCAGGGTCAACCCTTCCTATGTCGCCCGTCCGGATGTAGCCATCGTCAGTGATCGACAGACTCGAACGCTGCTCTTCGGCCGTCTGATTCGTCCGCACCTGGATCTCACCCTCACATCCGGCAGGCAGCGGCCGGTCGTCAGGATCGGCAACGCGGACAGTCACTTCATTGAGGACACGGCCGACCGAGCCAGGTGGCTCGCGCCGATTCACGACGTCGTCATAACGCGACAAGGCAATTGGGCCTGTTTCGCTTTGGCCATATCCCTGAAGAATGGGTATTCCGTATCGTTGGGTAAAGAGATCCTTCGTCTTGGCCGACAGGGGTGCAGTACCCGAGTAGACATAGCGCAGACGCGACATGTCTACGTCCACTTCCGTCGTGGCAAGCATGAGAATGGCGGCTGGGTTGAGGCGGAGGGCGCTCAACTCATACCGCTCGATCAGTTCTTTGGCAGCATCAACACTGAACTTTTCAACGAGGGCAAGTCGCCGTCCCGTCCAGAGCGAGAAGGCCAGGGAGTTGTACCCCGCCTGGTGCCCAAATGCCGTGAAGCTGACAATAGGAGCGACGGTCTCAGGGGCGACAGAGTCGCGAAAACCTGGGCTGGTCGCGTAACTCTCGCCTTGCTGTCGGGCCGCTTGGATCAAGCGGGTGTGCGACGACACGAGCGCCTTGGGTGCGCCGGTCGTTCCAGAGGTAAACACGAGCATTGCGTCAGTCCCATCCCCAGGCTCGTCCAGTTTCGCCGGCGGCGGCGCATCACCCCCTATGGCGACTGGCAGCAACGGGATCGCAACATGGTCGAAGGGGTCATCCCCCTGCGCGGTGCAAATCGCTTTCGCTCTTGAGAGTCTCAGCTCGTTCAGCGCCGAAGCAGGCGGGATCACCCTACTCACGGCGGCCACGGTCAGGCCGCGACTCCAGCATCCAAGGCTGCCCACAACCCAATCGGCTCGGTTCGACATGTAGAGGCCGATGACGTCACCAGGTTGGAGACCTAAGCGATCCAAGTTCCGTCCCAGCGAATCGGCCGCCCCCGCGACGTGGGCGTAGCTCAAACTCGGTCGAGCCACGTCGATGAGGAACTCCCTCCCCGACGCCTGGCGGAGCCTCTGATTGAACATAGCAACTGTGGTGCGCGGCTCGAACGACATTGCGTCAGAGACCCTGAGTAACCGTCCGGGTACAGTCCATGCTTGTAATGGAAAGCACCGGCAGGTTCGGACTGATGAGGCACGTGTCGTGACTCTTGTCTATACCGATGAACAAGAACAATTTCGCAGCTCCGTCAGACGATTCCTCGCCGAGCACCTGACGGAGGCAACGGTGCGAAGATGGATGGAATCCGACGACGGATACGAGGCCGACGTGTGGGAGCTCATGTCGGGGCAGCTTGGACTGGCCGGCCTTCTCATCCCCATTGCCCTTGGCGGCTCCGGAGCCGGACCAGGAGAGTTGATCGCGGCGTTCGAAGAAGGCGGTCGATTCCTTCTGGCGACACCGCTCCTCTCCTCGGGTGTCCTCGCCTCCACCGTGCTCGTTGTCGCTGAGGACGACACGGCAAAATTCGAGCGGCTGCCGGCGATCGCCGCCGGGACGAGCATCGGGACCCTTGCTGAGGCCCAGTGTTGGACCGGCTCGACCGACCCACCTGTCACCGCGACCATCCGGAGAGGCATGTGGCATCTCAACGGCGTGCTGAGGCGCGTCCTCGACGGGCAGAACGCCGACGCCGTCGTTGTCCCAGTCCGCACCGGAGAAGGAACGTCCCTCTACGTCGTAGACCCTCGGGTCGACTCGGCGGAAATCCGACCGCTCGTCACGCTCGATCGCACGCGAAAGCAAGCAGACATCATTCTGAGCGACTGCCCGGCACAACCTGTCGATAACCACGATCGCGGCCAAGAGGCTGTGGACAGGGCGCTCGCACTCGGAGCGTTGGCCGTCGCAGCTGAGGCTCTGGGTGGCGCCGAGCGCGCGCTTGACGCCTCGGTCGAGCACGCGACAAACCGGATCCAATTCGGGCGAGTCATCGGAGAATTCCAGGCCATCAAACACAAGTGCGCGGATATGAAGTTGCAGCTCGAAGGGGCTCGTGCCGTGGTGCACAACGCGACACATTCATACGAGCACGCTGGTAGCGGACCGTACGTCGATGTCTCGCTCGCAAAATTATACGCATGTGACGCCTTCTTCAGAATCGCTGCGGAGAACCTGCAAATCCACGGTGGAGTCGGGTGCACATGGGAGCACTCGGCTCACCTTCTGCTCCGTCGGGCCAAGACGCTCCAGCATCTCCTGGGGTCACCGACCCACCACCGCTCGGTGATTGCTGACCATCTTCACTTCGACACTATTTGAAGCCGAGGTCTTCCCAACGGCGGTAGACCGCTTTGAGCGCGGCGCTCGCACTCTCAGTATGTTGGCGCTCCTTGAACAGGTTCGCTTCGTCCTCCCGCCATACAAGATTTGTGAACAATGGGTGGGCGACCTGGCAGAACGTGTTCCACTGAGCCATTCCCATCATCGTCCAGAACATCTGCATGGCCTTGCGTCCGAGCATGAGCCCATCCGTCGAGTGATTCGCCACCGCGCGGGCATAGCGCAGAGCTTCGTTCTCGAGTTCGGAAGCCTCAACGACTGAGGCTAGGACGCCCCATTGCTCCAGTTCAAGGGCACTGAGGGTTCGACCGGTGATGAGGGCCTCGTATCCTCGATTGATACCCAGCCTGAGCAAGAGGACCGGAAGGAACATGTCGAATCCGGCCAGACCGATCCGAGTTTGCGGTCGGCCGAAGGTGGCGTTCTCGGCAGCCACGATCAGATCGCATTCGAGAACGAGTTTGAAGCCAAGACCCAATGCAGAGCCGCGGACCGCCGCGATGACAACCTTGTCGCACAGCATGAAATCATCGTCTAGGTCTTTAGTGATGCCTCGGATCCGCTGGGACTGCGGGAGGCGCTTTCCTTTTTCCAGTCCGAAGGTCTCGACGGGAGTCCTCCTCACATCCTCACCTGCGCAGAAGTGATCCCCGGCCCCGGTCAGGATGACGACCTTGATGTCGTCGTCGTCCTCGGCGCGCTCCACAGCCTCCATAAGGAGGTGGTTCATCTCTGGGAATTGAATGGCATTTCGGCGCTCGGGCCGATTCAAGGTGATCTTGGCGATGTGACGCTCGAGTACCTCGTAGACCACCCACTCGCTGGCTTCTTCGCCATCGTCGTCAGGCATGTGCTGCCCCTTCGATCACACCGTCGTTCCAGTTCGGGGTAGGACCAGACACCGCGTTGCCCCATCACTCGACGAGAGGCACCGAACAGCGAAAGTGTCACCATCCATGCCGCACTGGCCTGGCCACCCACTCTCAGGACCTCCGTAGCTGGGCCCGACCCGAATCTCTTGCGCTTAGCGTAACATCGTGTCAGGGAAGACGTAAGACTAAAGAGATGGCCAACCCAGCGGTAGTCGACACCGAGTTCGTAGGGCGGCTGAGCTTGAGCATCACCCGACTTGCTCGGGTACTTCGCCAAAAAGACTCAGGTCGCCTGCCGCCCGCTGCCGCATCCATGTACGCGACCATCGTGCGCGATGGACCGATCAGCCTCGGAGATCTGGCTGCGGCCGAAGGGGTCTCCCCGTCAACGGTCACCAAGATCGTGAACAAGCTTGAGACACAGGGCCTGGTTGACCGACTCATCGACCCAACCGATCGTCGAGTCCATCTCGTACAGTTGAGTGCCAGAGGACGCCGGCACATCGAGGTCTATCGATCAAAGAGGAACGCTTGGCTGGCAAAGCAAATCGCCGACCTCAATGACGCAGAACGAGCCGGTCTCGAAGTCTCTTTGGGGGTATTCGAAAAGTTGCTGGCGCCTGACGGCTTCGATCCTGTGGAGCGTATCGCTGGACAGCCTGAATCCCTGACGTCTCAACGCCGAACCATCGCGTAGCTCTGCGTAGGATGGCGGATCTGCGCGATGGGCTTCACGCTCGGGCGTATGACGCAACAGGGGGTATTCCATGGCTGCATTCAGTACGGTCTCTACTGCTGTCGAAGTGCGGACCGATGTGACCGAGGAGGTCGGCGCCGGGCTTGCCCTCGAAACGGTGGCGACGGTCGTCTCACCCGATCCCGCCAGTCTTGGCAGGCGGCCCGTGGTCGTGTTCGGCTTTCCTGGGGCCGGCTACAGCCGCGGCTATTACCTCTTCGACATGCCGGGGTCACGGTTCGGTGGACAGGCTGGCTATCACGCTGAGCACCATGGATGGATCTTCGTCGCCTGTGATCACCTGGGTGTCGGCGGGAGCAGCGTGCCAGACCGCTCGCTCACGATGCTCCCCGCCGTCCTCGCAGCCAATGGCGCGATGGTCGATCACGTCTTACGACTGCTGGCGGAGGGGGCACTGTCGGCGGATATCCCGCCAATCGTAAATCCCCTGCGTATTGGCATGGGTCAATCCATGGGCGGCAATTTCACGATCGCCCTTCAGGGCAGTGCGCCACGCTTCGACGGTGTGGCGGTTCTCGGATACAGCGCCATTCAGACAGTCCTCCCTCGGGAAGACGGTCGCGGGATCACCTTCACACCCGTGCCGGGAGACAATCTCGAAGATGGACGCGATGCAGTGTTCCGCTACGCGTTTCACTGGTCCGACGTACCTCAAGACATCGTCGCTACGGATACAACCGGATTCCCCACTCGCCAAGGCGAACTCCCACCGTGGGCGAGCGCAACGCTGCCGGGTTGTGTTGATCAGATGGCGAGTCCTGGCGTCGTTGCCGTTGAGGCAGCGACCATCGATGTCCCCGTGCTGCTCGCAATTGGCGAGCGCGACATCGTCCCCGACCTCCACGCCGAAGCAGCCGCCTTCCCTCGGTCGTGGGACATCTCGCTCTACCGACAGCGCGGCATGGCGCACATGCACAACTTTGCCGGCACCCGCAGTCGATTCTGGGAGCGAATCGCCGCCTGGGTTGCTGGCGTCAACGACTGAGAATACTGTTACGCTAAGCGTATGATCTCCCTGGAAAGCGGGGATCGAGCAAGGGGACGCCGATGCCCGAAGTCGAGGTTCCATGGATCATCTCCGTGGACGATCACGTGATGGAGCCGCCGCACATCTGGCAGACGTACCTTCCGGCGAAGTACCGCGAGCGAGGGCCGAGGGTCGTGCGACTGCCCTGGCAGTACGGGGGGGGCTTCCGCCACCAGGGGATGGAGCCTGCCACGAGCGGGCCGGAGACCGATTTTTGGGTCATGGAAGACATGCGCATCGCCGTGCCGCGGGTCGAAGTGTCTGCCGGATTTGCTCCTGAGCTGGTGACGCACGAGCCGATTCGCTACGAAGACATGCCGGTTTCCACGTACGACGCGATAGCGCGCCTCGCTGCCATGGACGAGGCATGCATCGAGAGGTCGCTCTGCTTCCCGAACATCTGCCGCTTCGCTGGGCAGGTCTTTCTTTGGATGGACGACAGCGAGCTGGCGGGTGCGTGCATCCGCGCCTACAACGACTGGATGGTCGAGGAGTGGGCGGGTCAAAGCCAGGGACGGCTGGTTCCGCTCTGTCTTGTACCGCTCTGGGACTCGGGCCTGGCGGCGGCAGAGATCCGCCGAAACGCGGCACGCGGCGTCCGAGCCGTGGCCTTCTCGGAGTTGCCATCCGTGTTGGGACTGCCCAGCATCCACGACAAGGATGGCCACTGGCTGCCTTTCATCGAGGCTTGCGAGGAAACGGGAACGGTCATCTGCATGCACATCGGGTCGTCGTCGACGGTTCCAGTCAGCGCACAGGACGCTCCGTCATGCGTGCGGATGACGACGGTGAACTTCAATGCACAGCTCGCGTTCGCCGACTGGATGTTCTCAGGTCTCCTGGTGCGTTATCCCCGGCTCAAACTGGCCTTCTCCGAGAGCCAGATGGGCTGGATGCCCTACGTCCTCGAGCGAATGGACCGCATCTGGCGGATGAACAACGCAATTGCTCGCATCGATCCGTGCTTCAAGAAACCACCGAGCAGTTATATGTCGGGTCGTGTCTTCGCGTGCTTTTTCGAGGATGATTTCGGTCTGGGGGTACGAGACACAATCGGCATCGACCACATCACGTTCGAATCCGACTACCCGCACCAGGATTCCAGCTGGCCGAACACTTATGCCGACTTTTGCCGGGCCGTGGCCGGGCTGCCAATCGAGGATATCTACAAGATCGCTCGGGGGAACGCAATACGTATGCTCGATCTCGATCCCGAGCTCGCGCCGGCCGAGGGCAGGGGGTAACCGGTGCTCGATCTGATAGTGAAGAACGGCCAAATCGTCGACGGCACCGGATCCCCGCGCTACGGGGGCGACATCGGAATCCGTGACGGAAGAATCGACGCGCTCGGAACAATCGATGAGGTTGCGGCAAACACTTTGGATGCTGACGGAGCCATCGTTGCACCTGGCTTTATCGACATTCACACTCACTATGACGCCCAGGTGCTCTGGGATCCAACGCTCGCCCCGTCGACGCTCCACGGCGTTACCTCAGTCGTCGCTGGGAACTGTGGCTTCAGCGTTGCACCTCTCACGGAGGAGGGTGCACCGTATTTGATGAGGATGCTCGCTCGCGTTGAGGGCATGCCGCTGTCCTCGCTCGAAGCGGCGCTCCCGTGGGATTGGCACGGCTCATCGGATTACTTTGACCGGGTAGAGGCTGCGCTTGGCCCCAATATTGGCTTCATGGTGGGTCACAGCGCTATCCGCCGCGCTGTAATGGGTCCGGCAGCAAAGGAGCGACAGGCGACGACCGAAGAGGTCGATGCCATGAAGGCTCTCTTATTCAGTGGCCTTGCCTCGGGTGGCCTCGGGTTCTCCTCAAGCATTGCGGCCAGTCACAACGATGGGGACGGCGACCCCGTACCGTCGCGCCACGCCTCTTTCCAGGAGATCATTGAACTCGGCTGTGTGTGTAGCGAGTTCCCTGGCACAAGTCTCGAGATGGTGCCTTACGCCGGGCTCGGTCCATTCCCCGAAACCATCCAAGAATTGATGGTCGAGTTGACGGTGCGCTCGGGGCGCCCCCTCAACTGGAACATCGTTCACGCCAATGCATCGAATGGTTCCGAGATTGAGCAACGGTTGGCTGTCTCGGATCGTGCCCATCAGGCTGGCGGGAAAATCATCGGGTTGTTCATGCCGATGCCGATACAGCTTCGCCTCAATTTCCTCAGCGGTTTCGTGCTCGACATGTTGCCTGGCTGGGACAAACTTATGGCACTCCCGCCAGCCGAGAAGCTGACGCTGTTCCGCTCGCCATCTGGCCGAGCGAACATGCGAGAACTGGCGGAACAACGCCCGTCCCACTGGACCGACTGGGGAGCCTATGAGCTGCACGACACCTTCACATCGTCGACGGCACAGTACAGAGGCCGACGCGTGGCGGACATCGCCCAGGAGGTCGGAGGTGATCCTTACGATGTACTTCTTGACATCGCCGTCGCCGATGACCTGCGCACTTCGTTCGGACCTCCGGCAGCCGGTGACACCCGGGCGGACTGGGATGCACGCGGTCGTCTGCTGCGCGATCCTCGGGTCGTCATTGGCGCGTCCGACGCTGGCGCGCATCTCGACATGATCGACACCTTCCGCTACACGACGGATCTCCTTGAAAAGTGCGTTCGAACACATCGCCTCATCTCGACCGAGGGAGCGGTACAGCTCTTGACCCAAGCGCCCGCAGCGTTGTACGGACTGCGTGATCGGGGCGTGCTGCGAGAAGGCGCATGGGCCGACATCGTCGTGTTCGACGAGCAGTCCGTTGGGAGTGGCGATGTCGAGACCCGCGCGGATCTTCCGGCACACGGGAGGCGGCTCTTCTCTGAGGCAGACGGCATCACAGCCGTTCTTGTCAACGGCATGCCGATAGTCGAACGAGGAGAATACACCGGACACCGCCCAGGGGTGCTTCTTCGTTCCGGGCGGGACACCGTCACTCCATCCATCGAATATTGACGACGTTTCCAGTCGCGTTCGTGGAGCTGTGCCGGTAAGTGAGAGCTCATCCCCTCTTTTGGGGCAGACTTCCGGACGTTCAACTATGCGCAACACGCTCGTGAGGTAGAGAGGCGCAAATGCCGGCGCCGACCCTGCAGGCCGAGGATCTCGTCCTGTGCTCCGGTACCGTCATGACGACTCCCTTCCTGGACCGTCTCGAACCGGCTCGAAGGTCCGGTTTTAAGGGCCTCTCGATGAACGCAGGCGACATTGCCTCAACCCGTGCGACGGGGATCTCGACTGCCGAATTGATCCGGAGGGTCGCGGACGCAGGGTTGGCCATCGCCGAGTTTGACGCCGTCACATCATGGCTTCCGTTTCATCAGAGACCCGACGGGCGAGAGAGCTCGAACCCGTTGAAGGGCGCCGACGCGGAGCACATCTGTCCGATTGCTGGGGAGCTCGGCGCCCGATCTGTCTCTGTCGTCGAGATGTTCGACCGGGAGGTCGAGATTGAGCCGGCCGCCGAAGGTTTCGCTCACGTCTGCGATGTCGCCGCCGACCATGATCTGCTCGTGACACTCGAGTTCCTACCCTGGGCGGGTGTTCCGTCTCTCGCTCATGCGCTCGAGGTCGTACGGACCGCAGGTAGGGCGAACGGAAGCGTGCTCGTTGATGCCTGGCACTTCTTCCGGTCCGGAGCCACGCTCGATGAGCTCTCCGGGATCTCAGGCCGGTTCATAGGCTATGTGCAGGTCGACGATGGGCCGACCCAGGCAGAGGACGATCTCAGAGACGAGACGATGCACCGCCGCCTTGTACCGGGCGACGGTGATTTCGACCTCGTTGGCTTCCTTCGCACGCTAGATGTGATCGGGTACAACGCGCCGCTGGGAATAGAGGTGTTCTCTGATGAACTGCTCGCCTTACCGATCAGCGACGTGGCGCTCCGCTGTGCTGAGCGGACGCGGGCGATCCGCCAGGCCGCTCGGTCCTGACGGCACAGGTGAGGCAGATATGCGATCTTCCCAAAATCCACCCCTCCCCCTTCGACCGTCCGGCGCCTGATGCAATCAGGGCCACGTGGACAGCAGAGGATCCCGGTCAATCGTCGATTCGATACGATCCAAGTAGCGCCGCGCGAGCGGCGCGGCCACAGCCCCGAGGAGGTCGGAGTGTCTGAGATCGTGCAGTACAAGAACCTGATCGGCGGACAGATGAAGGATGCAGCGTCCGGGCGTTTTCTCGAGACACTGAACCCCGCGACGGGCGAGGTCTGGGCAAGGATCCCCCACGGCGATCGCACCGATGCCGAAGAGGCCGTCGCCGCGGCAAAGGCAGCGTTCCCCGCATGGTCCGCGTTCTCACCCGACGAGCGCAGTGCCTATCTGAAGAAGGTCGGCAACCTCTTCACCGAGTATGCCGACGAGCTCGCCCAGTTGGAGTCCACCGACAACGGCAACCCGATTGCCATCAGCAAGATGGTGTTCGACGACATGAAGGTCCTCTGGGACCGCAAGGCCCACGAAACGCTCGAAGCGTCGACAGGTCGGACGGTGCCCCTCGGACCTACGACTCTCGGCATGACCCTCCGTGAGCCATATGGGGTCGTCGCCGCCATCGTGCCGTACAACATGCCAGTGGCCATGTTGAGCAACAAGATCGCGAGCGCCTTGGCCGCGGGGAACACCGTGGTGGCCAAGCCTCCCGAGCAGGCAAGTGTGGGAAGCCTGCGTTTCGCTGAGCTCCTGAACGAGATCCTGCCGCCAGGCACGGTCAACATCGTGTCCGGACTCGGAGACGTTGGGGATGCGATGGTGCGTCATTCTGACGTGGCAAAAGTCACCATGACCGGTTCGTCCCCCACGGCCAAGCTCATCCAAGCAGCGGGTGCCGACACCCTCACCCCCGCCATCTTTGAACTCGGCGGCAAGTCTCCGAATATCGTCCTTGACGATGCTGATCTCGACAGCGCTGCAATGGGCCTCACGTACGCCTCGATTTACGGCTTCAACGCCGGGCAGGCATGCGTCGCCGGCTCCCGGATCCTCGTGCAGCGACCGGTGTTCGACGAGGTCCTTGAGCGGATCGAGCGGATCGCAAAGTCGATCGTCGTCGGTGACCCCACCGACCCGACGACTTCGATGGGTCCGCTTATCTCCCAGGAGCAGTACGACAAGGTCGTGGCCTTTATCGAGGATGGCATGAAGGAGACCGAACTCATCTTCGGTGGGCGTCACGGTGCCGAGGTTGTGCCGCACCGACCTGGCGGGTACTGGGTTGAGCCCACCCTCTTTCTCGCCAAGGACAACTCGCCTCGCATCTGCCGCGACGAGATCTTCGGTCCGGTTGGAGCCATCATCCCCTTCGACACCGATGACGAGGCCATCGCTCTCGCTAACGAGAGTCGATTCGGCCTCGCGTCGGGCGTTTGGGGCCGTGACCTCACCCGGATCAACCGCTACATCCGAAAGATCGAGTCGGGGAACGTCTGGGTGAACACGTACCTGCAGACTCGTCACGAGATCCCCTTCGCGGGCATCAAGGAAAGCGGTTACGGCCATGACGAGACCATCGAGTTCAGCCGGGAGAAAGGCGTTGTCATCGCCTTGCCATGGGCCGACGACGGGGTCGGCGCGGCGACGATCTTCAGCCAGCTGGACTAACTGCGCCCACTTTCCCAGGTGCCGGACGGCCTACGCCTGGGCCGGTGCTGCAATCTGAGGGGGGCCCGATGAATTCCTTCGAGCATCTTCGCTGGTCCGTCGACGATGGAATCGCGACTGTCACGATGGACCGACCCCCGGTCAATGCCGTCAACCAGCGGATGTACGGAGAGCTGAGGTCGGCCTTTGGATCGGGCAGCCCGTTGGTCGACGCAGCCAAGGTCATCGTGCTGAATGGGGCTGGTCCGCACTTCTGTGCCGGGAACGACTTGAAAGAGTTCGGGAGTCTGAGCCCTGACAACGCTGATCAACGCATGGCTGAAGTGAGGGCGGCCTTCTTCGCCATTCAAGATTGCCCGATCCCGGTCGTCGCGGCCGTGCACGGCGCGTCCCTAGGCACGGGATTGGCCATCGCCGCATCATGCGATTTCGTGATTGCGTCGGCAGACGCCAGGTTCGGGACACCTGAAGTAGGAGTCGGCGTCATGGGAGCTGCCCGGCATCTCGCACGACTCTTACCCGAGCCCTGGGTCCGTTGGATGTATCTGACGGCGGAGTCACTCGGCGCGGAGGAGATGTACGCGCTCGGCGCGGTCCGAGAAGTGGTCCCGGCCACGGAACTCGAGGAGGTGGCACTGCGTCACGCGCGTCTGATTCGTCGTCACAGCAAGGTCGTAGTTCAGACAGCCAAGCGGGCATTGAATCAGATCGAGATGATGGATCTTCAACCCGGTTATACGTTCGAGCAGAGTCTCACCACCGAACTGTCCGGCCACCCCGACTCCATTGAGGCCCGAGCGGCAACACTCGAGCGGCGAGCTCCCTGCTATCCCTCTGAAGCCGGTTACTGACGTGTCCCCACTGTCAACAATTGCCGGATTTCCCCATGGGTGCGGTCGACCTCGCATCCCGTCCGAAATCAGGCTCCCCACAAGGAGGGTTCAATGAATCAGGTTCGCGTTCTACTCGTGCATGGCTCCTTTCACGGAGCCTGGTGTTGGGACCATTTGATCCCTGAACTCGCTGCGAGGAATGTTGACGCACACGCGATCGAGCTCCCGTTCACGTCTCTGGCTGACGACGCGACGGCCGTTGCCTCGGCCATCGAGGAATGCGAAGGTCCGCTGGTCGTGGTGGGCCACTCCTATGGTGGAGCAGTCGTCACCCTGGGCGCCGGTCCGGACAACGGTCGCCGAGGCGCAACCCACCTCGTATACCTCGCTGCCATCCTCACCGACCCCACTCAACCCCTGGACCTTAAGCCCACACCTGGGATGAGCGGAATCCAAATCGGCGATGACGGGATGGCACGCGTCGATCCGAGCACCGCGACGCAAGCACTCTTTCACCGCTGTCCGCCCGAACTCGCGAAATTGGGCCATTTCACGCCTTCGCCCGATGCCGCTCGGCGACTTCGGTACGACTCAAGATCAACCGCCGATCGCATGGAGAGTGGTCCCGAGCACCTATGTGCTCTGCACGGACGATCATGCAATCGACCCGAGCGATCAACGGATAATGGCATCGGAGTCCCGCGAGTGCATCGAACTCGACAGTGATCATTCACCTTTTCTTTCCACGATCTCGCCCCTGGCGGACGTGCTCGCCGGGGTGGTCAGCGACGTTGCATCGGCACCCCAGGCCTCTGTTCCTCGCTGAACGCATGGCCGATGAGCGATTGAGTCCCGTCATGCACTCCGAATCATGCCGCAACATGCCGCTCGGAACGGCATCGCGAGGTCGTCCGTGTCCGCGACTGACTGCTAGACAGGCCGGGTGAAACTTGAGCGTGGGCAGGTCGCGGTGGTCACCGGCGCCGCGAGTGGAATCGGCCTGGCGATGGCCGAGACCTTCGCTGAACGAGGGCTCGACGTTGTTTTGGCCGATGTTGACGTAGCCCGCCTGTCGCAAGCCGCTGCTCGCATCACCGACGCCGGTGGATCTGCCCTGCCGTTCCGAACGGACGTCCGCTCCTCCCAGCAGGTGAACGATCTTGCCGCCGCCACATTGGATCAGTTCGGACGCGTTGACGTCGTCGCTAACAACGCGGGAGTGGTCGCCCTGGGCTTCACCTGGGAGATCGACGACTCTGAGTGGGATTGGGTCCTGGGCGTGAACCTCCGCGGTGTCATCCACGGCGTCCGAGCCTTCGTCCCACATCTCATCTCCCAGAACCGCGGCCACGTCGTGAACACTGCTTCCATGGCAGGTATCTCGGTGATGCCGGGGATCGCTCCTTACCTCACATCCAAGCACGCGGTCGTCGCGCTGTCAGAAGGTCTGGCCGCAGAGTTGGCCCTCGTCGCACCGGATGTCGGAGTGACGGTTGTCTGTCCTGGGATGGTGGATACCAATATCTTGAACTCAGGACGTGGCGACGCAGACACGATCACGTCGAGCCTCGCCGAGGGCGCAGCGAGTGCCCAGACGGCGAATGTCAGTGGGGCCGGTGTAATTTCACCGCGAGAAGCCTCCGAAGAGATCCTGGCTGCGATCGAGTCGAACAAGTTGCATGTCGCCCCGAATGGGTCGTTCCAAGGAGTGAAGACGTGGGTCGACGGCATACTGGTTGACCTGGAGGGGCTGAGCCCCTAGCCGGGTCCCCGGACTCAATGCCTAACGCCGACGAGCTCCAGGTCCTGACGAAGCAAGGAGTCGACCATCGGCAACTTGTCCTCACCTTCGGCCGGCTTGAGGAATCCACCACGTTGGTCGAAATTGGTCACCAACTCGGGTCGGACAGCGGGGCCGCCTCCGCCGATCACGTCCTCAATGTTGGGGCCGATCCGCTTGGCGATGTCGGCCAGCCGGTCGTGATCGAGGTCGAGGAAGCGCACGGCGTTCTCACCCAACATCAGACGCAACTCTCCTTCGGGTACCTCTGCGAACGCTAGGCGGAGCCAGTCCTTGGTGTTGGGCCAGGTCCCCTCCGGATGTGGAAAGTCACGGCCGAACAGAATGGTCTCAACGCCTATCTCGTGGCGCATCTCGACCTCCGCTTTGTGGATGAACGATGCACCGGCAAGGCAATTCTCCGCCCAATACTCACTGGGCCTGCGCTTCGCCGGCAGCTCGTCACTGTGTTGTTCGAACGCGGCGTCTAAGTGACGCAGCGTCGCAGGAACCCAGTCCAGGCGGATTTCCGTGAGAACAAGCCTGAGGCGCGGGTGGCGATCAAAGACACCACCGAGCATCATCTGCCACATCGGTCGCCTCGATCCGACGTTATGACTGAGGAAGTCATGGAAGAACGTCACAGATTCGTCAGAGACCGCCTCCGCATGAGCGAAGAGGGCCTCCGGCTCGGTGCTACCAGCCGCCTCGGCAACGTCGTTGTAGATCCGTTCGAGTTGCGGGAACACGACCCCGTGCTCCGTGCCAAAGCCAGCATGCACAACCAGGGCGAGCCCAAGGTCCTCGCAGAAGGACCAGAAGGGCTCCCAGTACTCGTCGTACAAGGGTGGCATGTCGGCATGTCGAAGGAATCCAGGGAGGAACGTGGCCGTGAACCGCTTGTCGGCGATCCACTCGAGTTCTGCGGTCGTGGCGCCCATATCGGTGCAAGGGCCAATTGCTGCCGTGACGAGGAACCGATCCATAGCGAAGCCGAACGTGTCGGCAGCCCAGCGGTTCCAACCCCGCGCGCCAGCCTCCCAGGCCTCCATCGGGTACATCCGGTTGGTGGCGTTGTGGAACATGTCTCCCAATCGGAAGTCACCGTGGTAGATCAGCTCCGCCGCCACGCCTTCACGATCCATGTCTGCGAGGCGAAGAACGGGGTCATGCAATCCGTGGTAGTCGGTGCGGTGAGCTTCTCGGATCTCCGGCAGGGTGTCGGATCCGCCCTTCGCTCCGAGCAGGAAGATGGCCGTCGGATAGATCTCGTTGTCCGCATGCAATGAAGGCAGCAGCTCGTGGTAACGCTCGTCGAGGTATTGCGTCCACAGTTCCTTGGGAACACCTGCATGGGAGTCCGACGAGACGATGATCAACTTGTCTTCCATGACATCCTTCCGAAGAAGCCGCTGCTTGTGAGTGTACTCGTCGGGGGCTGATTCCTCCCCTGTTCAGACGAACGTAACGATCCTCCTGGGAACCGGGAGGTCTCGCGAAAGGCTCGCCACGCGGACTGAATGCGCCCTCTCGGCAAGCTAGGTCCCGCGGAATGCCATACATGGAACCGTTCTCACGTTGACTTCGCGGAGGACAGGCCGGTCACAACGGAGCACGCCTTGGTGGTCGTCACGGTGATCATCGAGCTGGACCCGGCAGCAGGTGACGGCTCCTCTGGCGGTGTGGATTTCCTCAGTTGGACAGCACACCGTCCGAGAGTGCCGAAGGAGCCGACCGCAACCATCGTAGCGATGGTTCCCCCCGTGAATCCCGTGAGGCCATCGGCGACTCCTCCGTGATGCGTTCCACGAGAAGGGCGCCCAGAGGCCAGGCCGGCGGCGCTCCGTCGGCTCCGACGTTATGCCCTCTCTGCCGAGGACGAGCGATGCTCGAAGGCGGAGGAAACCGAGTTGCTGCGCCGACGATGTCCCGGTACGACGAGCCAGCGGGAAGCGGATCAGGAGTACGGGTTGGCACTAGCTCCGCTGCGCCTGCAATGTGGAACACGGCCCCCGACACTCGCGCGGCGAACTCGGCCGGAACGAGGCTTTCCGGAGCTACATGCGGCCGTTCCGCTTCGCTATCACCAGTCGTGGGCTACCAAGCTCGATGCTACGTTGCAATTCGAGGGACCTTCGTGCCGCCCTGACCAAAGGAGTTGCAGATGAGTGAGATGCGCTTTGACGGACGTTCCGTGATTGTCACCGGCGGTGGGCGAGGCTTCGGGCGGGAGCATTCGCTGCTCCTGGCTTCTCGGGGCGCGAAGGTGGTAGTGGCCGACTACGGCGTCGAAATGGACGGTTCCGGCTCTTCTCCCGAGCCGGCCGAACAAGTCGTCAAGGAGATCGAGGCCGCAGGCGGAGAAGCCGTCGCCTGCTTCGCTTCAGTCGCTGAAGAAGCCGGAGCAGCCCAGATCGTACAGACTGCTCTCGACGCGTTCGGCCACCTCGACGTCGTCGTGAACAACGCGGGTATCTGCGATCACTATTGGTTCGACAGCCTGACCGCGGAGAATTTCCGTCGCATGACCGATCATCACTTTCTCGGAACCGTGTACGTGTGCCAAGCGGCATGGCTCCACCTCCAGAAGGCGGACAACCCGTGCATCGTAAACACTTCATCAGAGGCCATCCTCGGCAACGTGCCCAAGGCCGTTGCCTACAGTGCTGCGAAGGGCGCTGTGTTCGCCTTCACCCGTGCCCTGGCACTCGACGGGCGGCGTCTCGGCATCCGGGTCAACGCCATCGCTCCGCGTGGGAACACGCGCATGTCGGCTCCCTCGGTACTGGCGTACACATTCGATCAGCCAGAAGAGAACTACAAGAACGAGTACTTCGACAACATGCGGCCGGAGTACGTCTCCCCTGCTGTTGCTTTCCTGGCGCATGAGTCCTGTGAATTGACGGGCGAGGTTTTCGTGTCAGGTGACCTCAGGATGATGCGTATCGCCGTTGTCGAGAGCACTGGTCTCACATTCAATGCGGACACTCTGAGCCCCGAGGCGATCGCAGCGAACCTCGACACCCTCATGGACACGACCGACGCAAAGGTTATGGGCATCGATATGTTCAACTGAGGTTCAAGGTGGTCAGGGGTAGCTGCTCCCGGGTCCCATCCACCCATCAAGCAGGTGCTGTTTGTCGGTGAGGCCGGGGAGGTTGACTCGCTTTGTGAGCAACCCCGCCGCGGCCGGTGCTTCGAGGAGCCACGCAATGGCGGGACCAATCGCCTCAGGCGGCGACACCGCCATACCGGGATACTTCTCGAGCATGGCGCGGAGTCGCTCGCCGTACGCGACGAAGCCGGGCTCGACGGTGAACGCTGGGATTCCGGCAGCCCCGAGTTCGACGTTGATGATGCTCGCCAGTCGGTCCAGGCCGGCCTTCGCGCTCACATAGGCGAAACTCCAGCCATTTTCTTCGACTGTCCCTGGCGGATCCATCAGTACCGAGGACGAACTCATATTGATGATTGTTCCTCCGTCGCCATCGAGCATCAGCGGAATAGCGGCTTGACAGAGGATCGCGGGCGCAACCACGTCGGCTTCGAAGGAGATCGAGAGCTCATCGGGCGGGGTGTCCAAGAAGAGCTGCCGACCGCCGAGGCCTTGGTAGATGCCTATGTTGCACACGGCGTCGCACCGCCCGAATTGCGCGGTCGCCGTCTTAGCGAACTGTAAGATGGCCTGCCGATCGGTCAAGTCTGCCGCGAGCGAGTAGGCCGTTCCCCCACCCTCCTTGATCTCGGCCGCGACTTCGTCGAGCAGTCGCTGATCTCGAGCGGTCAGTGCCACGTCGAAGCCGGAGCGTGCAAGTTCGATCGCAGTGTTCCTACCCATGCCGCGGCTGGCACCTGTCACCCAGGCAACCTTCCTCACCGGCAGGCTCTCCCCGAACCGGGCAGCACGTCAGATTCGCGTTGTTCGGCCTCGATCGAAGCATTTCCTCCAGGCAAACCTCCGATGAGGATCAGCGCGTCAATAAAGCCGAACATCAGAGCTCGCCAAACCGATCTACGAGGTGGGCAGAGATCCCATCCGGATCGAGGCGCCGTGCAACCAGATATCCGGCACCCATCCATCCACGACGGGTCCACTTTCCAAAGGACAGATATGTCCCCGGAGCACCACTCGCTGCTGGCACCATCTTTACCCGCTCCAAAGCTTCCTTTACTCCCCGCGGCGTTAGCGGATGCGCGTCCGCGAACGCGTGCATGAGGACAATTGCCAGGTCGCGGTTGACGACCGACACGCAGTATTCGGGGCGACGTCCATAGGTCGCCTCGAAGTCATCAAGAAACCGCTGGCCAACTGGATTGGCAGGATCGTATTGGTCGACACCAGTCCAATTGAGCATGGCCTTCCAGATCACCTCATTGATCCAGGCGTTCTGAAACGCGGTGCCCATGAAGCGAGGTGGATCCCAGCCGATCCCTTCGAGCACTTGATTCACACCCAGAACGCCGAAACCGAAGCCGCAGTGGACCAACGCGTCAGGCTTGGCCTCGTGAAGCTTCTGTACCGCGCCCGACACGTCTTGTGCCGTCTGAGCTATCCACTCCTCTCCAACGATCCGGATACCCTGCGCGGCACATGCCTTTCGGAAGTTACGGATGTATGACTCGCCAATGAGGGACTGTTCGATCAGACACCCAACCGTCGCATGCCCGCCCTTTGCCAGCAGCTGAACCCAGAAGATCGGCTCGTCGGTCATCGATCCCTGGGGTAGACAGAAGGTCCATTCACCGAGCCAGTCCTCGGTGCCGGTGATCGTGATGGCGGGAACGTGGAACCGCGACTCGATGGCCTCTCGGGTCGGCACGGCATTGTCCGTGATTGCCGGTCCAAACACAGCCAGGCAACCTTCGTCAACCAATTCGCCAAAAGCATCAATGACCGCTTTGGCCGACCCCCTGGGGAGGCCCTCCACCTCGCGAAAGACGATCTCAACCGGTCGGTCCAGGATTCCATTCTCGAGCGCCTGCCGAAAGACCAACTCAAACGGGCGAGTCAGGTCAAGTCGCTTTTCTGCCGGGTAGCTGTTGGGCAGAAGGAAATCGAACAGATACCCGAGCTTGATCGGCTCCGCGTGGCTTTCGTACGACATGCTGCTTCCCCTCTGGGTTCGACTTGTCACACGTTAGGTCGGCATCGACCGATGGTCAGCCTCGTTTGAGTGGACAGGAGGGCGCGATAACCACCGGCACTTGGTAGGTTGCGGGAATTGCCGAAGGCGGCTGTCACGAGTCGAGCGGAGGAGGCCACGATGGCCATGACAACGACGGACGGATTGATCTACGACCCATACGACCGTGACACAATCATGAACCCGCACCCGCTATTTCGGAGGTTGCGGGAAGAGGTCCCCTTGTACCGCCGCGAGGAACAGGACTTCTGGGCGGTAAGCCGGTTCGACGACGTCAAGGAGGTGCTCCTTAACCGGGAGACGTTTCCGTCGTACCGAGGCGTCACGCTTGACGTGCTTCGGTCCGGGATGGAGTTCCCCGGGACTCTGATCTTCGAGGACCCACCCTCGCACACCATCCACCGCGCGTTGCTCTCCAGAGTGTTCACCAACCGACGGGTGGGAACTCTCGAGTCCGAGGTTCGCGCGCTCTGCGTCGATCTGATGGATCCGCTGATGGGCACGGACAGGTTCGACGTCGTGAGCGAAATCGCTTCGATCGTGCCCATGCGGGTGATTGGGATGCTGCTCGGGATCCCCCCAGGCGAACAATCCCGCCTACGAGACCACATTCTCGGAGCGCGGGATAACGCTGAGCTCACTCTCGACCAGTCGTTGAGCGGAAGCATGTTTGCGGAGTTCATTGACTCGAGAATCGAGGAACCTCGCGACGACATCATGACCCAGCTCCTCCAAGCCGAATTCGAGAACGAACACGGTGACATGGTCCGGCTCACGCGCGAGGAGTTGCTCGCGTATGTGAACATCATCGACGCCGCTGGCAACGAAACAACCCGGATCCTGATTGGGTGGGCGACGAAGCTCCTCGCCGAGCACCCGGACCAGCGCCGACGCCTCGTCGAGGACCCATCACTGATTGCGAACGCCGTCGACGAAGTGCTCCGCTTCGAGGGAAACACGCTCCAGAACTGCCGCTACGTTGGCCGCGACGTGGAGATGTACGGCCGCATCGTGCCCGAAGGCAGCTTTATGGTGACGTTAACGCCGGCAGCCAACCGGGATCCGCGGACCTTCCACGAGCCCGACGCGTTCGATGTCGCCCGCAAGATGGACCATCAGTTGGGTTTCGGCTTCGGAGCTCACTACTGCCTTGGTCAAGCACTCGCACGGCTCGAAGGCCGTATTGTTCTGGAAGAGCTTCTCAAACGCTTTCCCGACTTCGACACGGATCTCAGCGAGGCCAGATTCATGTACCACGCCGACAACAGAGGCTGGGACTCTCTTCCAATCAATATCCTCTGACTGTCTCGCAGGAAGGGCGGGCTTAGCCCGGCGAGACTTTGCTGAACGTAGGCCTGACTTGTTCGGCATCGGAGAGGAACAAGGGCCCGACCACCTTCCGAAGCGTTCGTGCCGGGCCCTCGAGATGGACCGTCCCGCGGGCATGCTGCGCAGCCTGGTTGTCCCACACCACCAGGTCCCCTTTGCGCCAGTCATGTTGAATAACGTGGGCCGGATCGTAGAGATGCTCGAACAGCTCTTCCAGAAGCTCCTCGTTCTCCTGTCTCGTCAAACCCAGGATTTCGATCGTGGCTTGCTGTGAGACGTACAACAGTCTGCGGCCCGTGCGCGGATGAAGGTGTGCCACTGAGGTCACAGTCGAATGGGGGTCCTGATAGTACGTGTCAATGACGTCCTCATCGCCGCCCCGGTTGGGGTACCCGTGCTCGTGACCGTGCCGGGCTTCGAGTCCTTCGACGCGCACCCGGAGGGCTTCGGAGAGCGAATCCCAGCCATAGGCCATGCTCACAAACATGGTCGGGATGCTCGGGGACTCGACCTCTACGCCGTAGAGCGAGATGACAGGCTGCGGTCGCTCCGCCCACATGGTGTCGCAGTGATACAGCAACCGTCCGTAAGGGGCGCCACCACCCGGTTCCTTGTTCGAAACGAGAAAGGGGGGGCGCTTCGTTCCTCGATCAGTGGCTGATTCCGGGGGCTGTTCCGCTCGGATAAGCGTATAAACGAGATACCGCTGGAAGTCCTCGTCGATATCGAGATTGCGAAAGACCAGCACACTCCGCTCGTCAAAGAGCTCCTGAAGCCGACACGCCGTATCGGGATCGAGCGGTACCTGGGGTTCAAGGTTTTCGATCTCAGCGCCGAATGCCGAGTCGAGGTGGCGCACTCCAAGTTCAGCCATCACGCGTCTCCTCCGTTGACGAAGCTTCGTCAGCCCTTGGTGTGCGTGCTCCGCCCAGATGTGGATTGTAGATGGAGGGTAATCCGTCACCGCGCCACAGGCAATCGGTATCGAGTGAGTCCCAACCGCCGGATCAGACCAGCGCCCCATGAGACGCACTCCACGTGCCAGCGACGTGCGAATCCGATTTCGTCCACCTGCTCTCCAGGCGCCCGAACTGCTTTGATCCCCGCTGTGCAGCTGTGGAACCGAGCTCGGGAGTGTCTCGCGGGGAGCCGCGCAACCGGCCGGTTGGAACCGGAATCGCTCTGGCGATGACTCTGGGGTCATAACCGCTTCCCATCCAGCTGCCGTTCCTCCGCACACGGACGCATGACGGACTCCCTGTGCTACAACGGCTAAGTCGAACCCAGAAGTGGCTCCGCCCCCTGAGGAGAAAGGTGTGGAGGTGCTATGACCGAGGCAATGAATTCGCGCTCGCGGTCGGAACGTCTTCGCCGAGAGCTTGGGCATCCCGTTCTCGACGGTGATGGCCACATCGTCGAACTGCTCCCCGTGTTCTTCGACTTCGTCCGCGACCACGGTCACGGGGCACTGCTCGAAGGCATGCTCAACCGGAATCGCAGGATCGAGGATCTATCGATCGAGGAACGCCGCCGTGGTGGCGTCCTTCCACATTCGTGGCACGTGCCGGCGAGTACGGAGTACGTCGCCACAGTCGCGTCCCCCAAGCGCTATTACGAGCGGATTCATGAAGCAGGGATCGACTTCGCTGTGCTCTACCCCACAGTCGGGATTGCCTTGCTCCAGATCGCGGAGGACGAGCAACGCGTCACGCTGTGCCGGCTCTATAACGAATTTATGGCGGAGCAGTACCGACCATACGGAGACCGCTTCACCGTGGCCGCCCTTGTCCCAATGCACAGCCCAGGCGAAGCGATCGCTGCCTTAGCGCACGTGAAAGCGCTTGGCGCCAAAGTAGGCTTGATCTCCAGCCACGTCCACAGACCTCTACCCGACATTCCGTGGCCCTCCGAGGACCCGTGGGGTGACGTTCGGGTGCCCGAATGGGAGACGCGCGGATGGGTCGATACCTTTGGCATCGACAGCATCTACAACTACGACCCCGTCTGGGCCAATGCCGTCGAGCTCCAACTCCCGCTGGCGGCGCACACGGCCGGCATCGGTGCCAGCGACAGGGCGTCCGTCTCCAACTTCGTCTTCAACCAGATCGGGCATTTCGCTGCCGCCGGTGGCGCCCTTGCGAAATCGCTCTTCCTGGGCGGCGTGACTGCCCGCTACCCCGACTTGCGGCTCGCGCTGCTCGAAGGTGGTGCTGCAGTTGGCGTCCAGCTCTATGTCAGCCTGGTCGGGAACTGGCTGAAGCGGGGCGGTTCCGCTATTTCGGAGCTCAATCCAGAGAATCTCGATAAGGAATTGCTGGTGAAACTGCTCGTCGAAGCCGACCCAAGCCTTGCTCGCTACTCGGCCGATGCCCTGGTGAGTGGACAAGGGGGAATGACTCGGGTGCGTGACGACTTTGTCGACGCGAAGTTGACGTCTGTCGAGAACATCCGCGACCGGTTCTGTACCAACTTCTCCTGGGGCTGTGAAGCAGATGATCCGTTAGTCGGAGTGGCATTCGATACTCGCGTCACGCCTCTTGGGGCGCTCGTGCCAGCCTTCTTCGCTTCCGACCTGGGACATTGGGATGTTCCCGAGTTTGACGAACCTCTCGAAGAGGCGTTTGAACTACTCGAACGCGGGCTTCTGGACTCCAGACAGCTGCGTGATTTCCTCTTCGTCAACCCAGTACGTTTCTATGGATCCCTCAATCCGGAGTTTTTCACCGAGACGGCGATTGAGGAGGAGGCAGCGTCGGTGCTCCGGGGCTAAATACTTACGCACCGCTCGGGGAGTGAGGCGAGTAGGGAGAGCGACGTACCCCGACCGGTCAAGGGGAGGGAGGTACAAGAGTGAGCGATCGTCTTCAGGGCAAGGTGGCCCTCGTAACCGGGGCGGGCACCGCGGGTGATGGGATCGGGATTGGTCACGCCATCTCCGTTGTCCTCGCCCGGGAAGGTGCTGCTGTACTCCTCGTCGACAAGGAGGCGGAGCGCGCCGGCGCAACGCTGGAAGTGATCCAGGAAAGGGGTGGTTCAGGCTCCGTCTTCGTCGGCGACGTGTCATCGCCAATGACCTCCGAGGCCATGGTGGCGGCCGCAGTGGATCGCTTCGGTGGACTCGACATTCTCGTGAACAACGCCGCCATCTCACGGCACGTGTCGATCATGGAGACGACCCTCGAGCTGTACGAGGAAATCATCGGCGTAAACCTCACGGGGTCGTTCATGGCCTGCAAGTTCGCCCTCCCGGCTCTCATCGAGCGTGGCGGAGGGTCGATCGTGAACATCGGGTCGATCGCCGGGGTGAGGGATTCCGGATCTACCCATCCTGCCTACTGTGCGACCAAAGCTGGGCAGCTCGGCCTGATGGTCGATCTGGCTGGGGAGTACGGACGGCAGAACGTACGCGTGAACACGGTATTGCCCGGCATGGTCGCCACCCCGATTCAGGCGTCTGTGGGCCACGTCGACGAACACACCCGGAGCCGACTGAACTTGTTGGGCCGTATGGGAGACGCGTGGGACATAGCCCACGCGGTGTCCTTTCTCTGTAGCGATGAGGCCTCTTACATCACCGGGGTGGCGCTTCCCGTGGACGGCGGAGCAACTATCTCGTTGCCCGGGTCGGTGCGGCGAGCCGATCGTCTCGGGTCCGCCCAGGCCGGTCGCTAGCCATGGCCTGCTATCACTTGAGCGCTACTGGGTCCGGAGACTCGCGGATCTCAGAATTGGTACTCCCGACAAGAGAGACCGAGGCTGGAATCGTCCAGGGAGTCAGTGAGATCCCCACCACGACGATGGGTTTCGGCGCGTTCGTAGGACGAAAGCCCGACGTCGGGATGCATCAGGCACCGAGACGGCAGTTCCTCGTCGTTCTGCGTGGCGTGTTGGAAATCGTCACGTCGGTCGGTCAGTGCGAAGAACTGCGGTCGGGAGATGTTCTCCTGGCAGATGACATCGGAACGAACGGACATATCAGCCGCGACGTGGGCGAAGAGCCCCTCATGCTGATGGCAATCGGGATCGGAGAGTCCTGGCAGGGTCCGGACGGCGAGTTCGAGAATATCTTGCCGGGAGCCTGATACCCACAAGACCCGCCCTGAAATGCACCATGAGAACCGCTATTTTGCGGAGGACTGAACACCGAAGCAACGACCTGAAAGTGATCCGGGGGGATAACTGATGACACGTACGTGGTCTCGATTGCTGATGCCGTTTGCCATATTTGCCTGCAGCCTCGTCTTGATCATGGGCGAGACGGTCACGCCGGCCTCAGCGGCACCGGCGCCTCTCACGATCGCCTATCTCAGTTCGCTCACTGGACCGGCCGCATCCCAATACACCGGTGCAGCGGCGGTCTTCCAAGCCGCCGTCGACGCGCAAAATGCAAAGGGCGGGATTAACGGTCACAAGCTCCAAGCGCTCATCATCGATGACCAGACGAGCCCAACGACCGGAGCAACACAGACCGAAGCCGCCGCATCCAAGGGGGCGATTGGGCTTGTAGCTAACGATGCACTCTTCGGCGCTGGCGCAGCTCAAGCCAGCAACAAAGCAGGATTACCCGTCACCGGCTCGGGTACTGATGGTCCTGAGTGGGGAGAGCAGCCATTCACCAACCTGTTTGCTGCCGATGTCGGCAGCGTTGATCCCAAGTATCCGGTCAACACGTTGTATGGCAAGCTCGTCAAGTCAGTGGGCGGAAAGAAGCTGGCACTCTACGCACTTGGTGTCTCGCCGAACTCAATCCAAGCCAACTCGAGCGAGTCGCAATCGGTCCAAAGGGTCGCTCCGAACGTCAAGACGGTGGTGGATGATCGCGCCGTGCCCTACGGCAATACCAACTTCGGTCCCACGGCGCTGATCGCGAAACAAAACGGAGTCAATGTCATGTGGTCGAATCTCGATTCCGCCTCCAACATCGCCTTGGCGACGGCCTACCGTCAGGCAGGTATCCACACAAAGGCAATTTTCTTCCCCTCTGGCTACGACCCGAAACTCATCCATTCTCCGGCGTGGGCCAACGTGCAAGGGGATATATTTGAGGTCGTCTTTCATCCCTTCTACGAGCCCAACGCAGGCACCGAAGCCATGCAGGCCGCACTCGAGAAGTATGCCCACTGGAACAAGAATCAATTCCCGACGTTCTCTCAGGACACGGCCTGGCTGGGTGCGCAGCTCATGTTCCAAGGTCTTCAAGGGGCGGGAGCAAATCCGACCCATACCAGCGTCATAAAGTCACTGCGCAGCATCAAGGCATGGAACGGCGACGGTCTCTTGCCCTTCACCATCAACTACTCCACCGTTTTCGGGCATGACCCCCCTTCTCAATGCGTGTGGCTGACGAAAGCCGAAACGAGCGGCTATGTGCCTATCGGGAAGAGCCCAGTGTGCGGGGCATGGATTCCCGGAACCACGTCTGTATCCCCGTCCTCGTAACGCAGGGCTCCAACCGCCGAGAGGGTCGAACGCAAGAAGGGGACATGAAGGATCTTCGGTTCGACGACCGAGCCGTCATCGTGACCGGTGCCGGGCGTGGAATCGGTCGCGGCCACGCGTTGCTTCTCGCCTCGAAAGGCGCTCACGTTGTGGTCGCGGACTTAGGTGGAAACGTGGATGGGACTGGCGCATCCTCGGATCCTGCGGCTGACGTCGCGGCAGAGATCACGGCGGGCGGAGGCGAAGCTGTGTCCTGCTCTGCCTCTGTTGCCGACGAAGCCGGTGCCCGATCAATCGTCGACACCGCTACAAGGGCATTCGGTCGGATCGATGCAGTGATTAACAACGCGGGAATCTCGGATCCGGGCCTCTTCGAGACGCTTTCTGTGGAGCAATTCCGCACCATGATGGATGTACATTTCTTCGGAACGCTGTTCGTCATTCGAGCGGCATGGCCGCATTTTCTGCAAGCCGGATACGGTCGAATCGTTAACACGGTGTCGGAGTCGATGCTGGGGGGAACTCCAGACCTGACCAGTTACGCGTCTGCGAAGGGCGCCGTCTTCGCGCTGACACGCAGCCTGGCCACTGAAGCGCAACACCACGACATCAAAGTCAACGCGATTGCTCCTCGAGGTTTTACCCGCATGTCGGCGGAGCACGCCTTCGCGACTCGTTCACCCGAGGAGATTGAGCAGATTAAAGCCATCATCGCACCCGAAATGAATGCCGGCGCGGCCGCATTTTTGGCCCACGAATCGTGCTCGCTGAACGGAGTAGTTCTTCGAACCGGCATGGATAGCGTCGCTTGCTTGGCCGTGCTCCACACGAGAGGACTGACCAAGCTCGCTCTTACTGCCGAAGATGTCGCCGAGAACGTGGACGCTGTCCTAGATGTCGCCAACGGCACAGTCACCGACAGCCGCCCTCTTGTCGTAGATGGCTGAGAAGCGACGGCATCTCCTTAGACGTCGCCGGTCGCACTCATTTCCGAACATCTACGCGGCGGCCGTCCCGTGTTCGTCATATGGGATGTTGTAAGTGTCTGCGCAGTTCCGCCACATGATCCGCTCCATCTCATTCGGGGTGCATCCGGCGCGCTCGAGGATCTCGCGGCCGAGCTGGTAGTCGAGCGGCCAACTACTCGACGAGTGCGGGAAATCGGGACCCCACATGATGTTCCCCACTCCGATCTCGTAGCGGTTCGCCGCACCGATCTCGTCGACCGTGTACACCACAGCCACATTGCGACGGAAATATTCACTCGGTAGCAATGGCAGGTTCCAGTCCGAGCGATTGCGCTTGACCGAATCGTCGAAAGTCTCGAGGTAGTAGGGAATCCAGCCAGTGTGCACCTCGGAGCCGACGAATCGCAGGCTGGGGAACCGTTCGAAGACCCCGCTGGAGATCATCTTGAACAAGATGGCCGGAAAAGTACCCGCCTCCATGTCCAGACCCAGTGACTTGGCCCTCTGACGGGCCTGGGGCACACCTTCGGGAGTGATTCGTGACCCGAGGTCTCCATAGGGAAAGAAGAACATGGTGTGGACGTTGATGGCCATGTCCATTTCGACTGCGGTGGCCCAGAAACGGTCATCCTCGGGCATCGGCTCGGAGAAGTTCCCGCTCGGGTACGCCTCGAGCTGAGCCGTGCGCAGACCGAGGTCGACGATCCGGTGAAGTTCGTCGAGACAGTCCCTGATGCCCGTCGTCGGCAAGGTGGCGTTGCAGAGGAAGTGTTCTGGTGCATAGGCCTGGAACTCGGCGATCCAGTCGTTGTAGGCCTTGAAGCAGGCCAACGAGAGCTCCTTGTCGCGCATGAGCTTTATCCCGTTCCACACCGTGCCCACGCCGTTGAAGATGACCTCCGCGTCAGTCTCGTCCTCGGTGATCTCTTTGAGCCGTGCTGCGGGGTCATAGGACCCTGGGAACATGTCCTCGTATCGGACGCCGCGGTCTTTAATCTGCTTGAAGCTATCGATCAGCGAGGCACGGTCGAACCGCTTGGACGAGCGTGAGTACATGGAACTGAACCCCATGACCGACGGACGCTTCTGGTCCTCCATGATCCAGGCATGGCCCTTGGTCTTGGGGGTCTCAATCACTCGGGGACCGCGGTCTTTGAATTTCTCCGGCAACCGGTCGGTCCAAAGTGTGGGCGGCTCATTCACGTGTCCATCTGCGGAAATTGACCGGTACCGCATCCCAAGTTCCCCCCTTCGCACGGTCACCTCGCACCGGGCAGTGTCGACGTAGAAGCGGTGTTCGAACTGAACCAAAACGTACCACGTCGGGCACGAAACCCGGATAGCCGACCGCCAGGCCCATCGAGGTCTCGGTCCGCTTTTCGGAGCCGTGGCCGTCAGTTATTCATCGTCGAGATCGAGGTCCCAGAGGACCTCTCCCACGTCGTCGGTGAGCGCGACGGCGACGGCCCGCGCCCTCATGCCCTGTCTCGGTTCGACCTCGTTTCGCACACGCCCAGGAATGAGGATGTCGTCTTCCTCGTCCAGTCGGACCAGCGCGATCGTGTACGGCACATATTCCTTGAGACTGGGAAAAAATGCTCGATGAGGCCTGACCCAACTATGGAGTTCTCCGGTTCCGCTGACCGGGCGGAACTCGAGGTTCTCGCCATGGCATTTCGAGCAGATCGGCCGTGGAGGCCATGTCCAGCGGCGACAGTCCAGGCATTGCTGGACTTCGAGGCGCCCCCTGGCCAGGGCGGCCCAGTAGGGCTCGGAGTCCCGGCTCGGGAGCGGAGTGGTGGGATCGGCCATCAACCACCCGCCAGGATCAGGGCGCTCGAGTAGGCGCTGATGTAGCCAAGCTGCCCGGCCACGAGAGCCAGATCGTGCCGGTCGACTTGGCGCCTCCCGGCCTCGCCACGGATCTGCTCTACCGCTTCGTAGACGTGGTTGAAGCCGTGCAGGTAACCCTCCGAGAGGAGCCCTCCATGTGTGTTGATGGGTAGCGAGCCGCCTCGACGATCGAAGTGGCCCTCCAGCAGCTTGTCGGGCACCCCACCTTCCTCGGCAAACCCATAGCCCTCAATCTGAGCGAGAAGCGTGTAGGTGAAACAGTCATAGAGCTCTGCGAAGTCAATCTCTCCGGGACCCACGCCAGCAGCGTTGTACAAGCGTGGGGCGATCTGCTTGGCAGGAGATATCGCCAGATCGGTGACTCCGTTGTTGTAGAGACTGACCCCGCTCCCCCAGGCTGCTCCCTGCAACATGACAGGTCGATGGGGGGAATCCATGGCTCGGTCCGCGGGCACGATCACCAACGCCACCGCTCCATCGGTCTCAAGGCAGCAGTCGAGAAGCCGAAAGGGCTCGGTGATCCATGGACTGGCGAGATAGTCGTCCATGGTGATGGGCGTTCGCATCATCGCCCGTTCATTGTCAAGAGCATTTGTTCGACAAAGAAGCGCCAAGCGTCCGAAGTCCTCCGACGTGGTGCCGTAACGTTCCATGTGCGCCCGTGCGGCCATTGCCATCTCCTGTGCCGGCACGATGTAGGCGGTCGACATCTTGTACTGCACGTCCCAGGGTTGCTTCTGTCCCGCGCCGGAAGCATTCATCCGTTGCTCCGAACGCCCGTTCAACGCCCTGTAGCACACGACGCAGTCTGCGACGCCGGCACTGACGGCCAGAGCGGCAGACCCGATCACCGACATCGATACGCTCCCGCCGAAGTTCTGGTCCACGAAATAGTGCATGCTCTGCATTCCGAGCGACTGAGCCAAGACGTTTGGCGGCACCGAGTCTCCGGGACCGAACGTGGCAAGCCCGTCGATGTCACGAAGTTCCAGACCTGCATCCCGAACCGCCGTCTTGATGGCTCGAGCGGCCAAACCCAAGGTACTCGTGCCAGAGTCCTTCGAGAACTCGGTACAGCCGATCCCAACAATGGCCGCCTGCGAGCGTGGAAACTTCGACCTCTCGCTCACGCTGTGCCACTGCCCCTTTCGAATTGTGCAGCGATGGCAGTCAGCAACACTTCTGCCTGAGGGCTCCGTACGCCGCTATCGACTGCCACCCCCTCACAGCCCGCCAATCATCCCGGCGAATCGGGGCGCCCAGCGGCTCTGCCCGGCTCGGGGGACCCGCTTCAAAAGCTTCCACCGATGGCGGTGAGGTCGTCGACCAACAGATCGTCCATCGCCGCGATTCTCTCGCCGCCTTCGTACGGTTTGAGATAGCCGCTTCGTGCGGCAAAACTTTGAATGAGGTCGTGAGGAACGATCCCATCGTCAATGATCTCTTCGATCCTCGGGCCGATTCGCTTGGCGATCGCAGCCAATCGCTCTCGGTCCAGTTCGAAAAACTCAATGCCATTCCCGCCGAGCATGGCCCGCAGTTCACCCTCGGGTACGCCGGCGAACGCCGACCGGAGGAAATGCTTCGTCTGAGGCCAAGTGGACTCCTGATGGGGAAAGTCGCGACCGAAGAGAATGGTCTGGACTCCCAACTCATGGCGCCTCTCGACCTCCTCCTTATGGATAAACGAAGCTCCGGCCAAACAGTTGTTCCTCCAATACTCGCTGGGTGACTCCATCGCCGGAATCGTTCCGCGATTCCGTAGCCAGATCTCATCGAGATGAGCAAGCGCCGCCGGTATCCAGTCAATACGGATTTCAGTCAGTTCGAGCTTCAACCCTGGGTGACGGTCGAACACCCCACCCAACATCAGCTGCCACATTGGTTGGCGCGAGTCGAGATTCTTGTTGAGGAAGTCGTCGAAGAATTGCAGCGACTCGTCCGAGACTGCGTCCGCGTGCTCGAGCATCGCGTTGAGATCGTTGGTCCCGGCAGCCGCGACCACGTCCTTATAGACCTTTTCGATTTGAGGAAAGGCTGTGCCGATCATGGTGCCGTAACCCGCGTGCACCACAAGCGCCACTCCGAGCTCCACGCATTTGGCCCAGAACGGATCCCAATACTGATCGTAGAGAGGGAGCATTGCGGCGTGCTTCAGATAGCCGGGGCAGTAGACGCCAACGAAGTTGTGGTCCGCCATCCAGCTAAGTTCCGCAAGCTGGGCGTCCAGATCGACGCACGGCCCTATCGCTCCAGTAATCAATAGGCGGTCCGGCGCGAATCCGAACGCGTCAGCACAATATCGGTTCCAGCCCTTCGCGCCGGCCTCCCACGCCTCAAGACCGTAATCTCGGCCGGTCACGTTGTGAAACATGTCGCCCAAGCGAGAATCACCGAGGTAAATCAGTTCCGCCGCGACCCCCTCCCTGTCCATGTCCGCCAGCCTGAGCACTGGGTCATACAAGCCCTGCCAGTCCTCTCGCTGGGCCTCCTGGTGTTCGGCATTTGCACCCTCACCCCCGCCGGCCTTTGCACCCATGCAATAGATCGCACGCGGGTAGATCTCATCGCAGTCCCGATGGAGTTGGTCAAGGTGCTCGTGGAACCGCTTGGGCAGATATTCCGGCCACAGCTCCTTCGGCACTCCGGCATGCGAATCACACGAAACGATGATCACCTTGTCGTCCATGAGGTCCTTCTTCTTCTTCTGTATGGGACCGACGGGCCCACTGTCGTGCGCGTGCCGACGCCAACCAGGCTAACGGACCAGCCCTCAAACCAAAGGGGGACGGCCTCGGACGCACAATGCGGCAACCGTCCAACTGTGCCCAAGCCCCCAGTTGGACGCTCTCTGGACCACGGGGGTCCCGGGAATCCGCGAGACCGACAGCCGCTGTTCACTTGCCCCCTACAGGCTTCTTCGGAGCTCTCCTTGCCTGCGCCGGAGACCTGCGAGCGGCGATATCGGCCCACACGGCTTCACGGTCAGAGGGGGGGATTCCCGAGGTCCCTCAGAGGCGCGTCGGTTGTGTCCATGATTGCGTCGAGATTTTCGGCAACGTCCTCTGGGGTGATCGAGCCCGTAGTGTGGAATCCCTTGGTCTGAATCATTGCCAGACGCATGACGCCGAGACCCCCGCTGATGAGGGTCTCCCCGTTGAGTGGGCAAGATTCGTGCGCCAGATAGGCAACAGCTGGCGACACATACTCGTTCTTCATTTCGTCGAATGCACCTTCGAATGTCTCCGGAGGCACGTCGTAGAAGAACCCCATAACTTCGGGATCGTTCATTCGGGTGTTCCCGCGCGGAGCCACCGCATTCACCCTGAGCCCAAGCCGCGCCCCATCGAGAGCGAGGGCTCGGGTGAAGGAGAAGATCCCGCCTTTGGCTCCGCTGTAGCTCACACACTTCGGCACGAACCCAGTCACGGCCTCTGACGCCGTATTTACGATGCATCCATTCCTCGCCGCTTTGAGATGTGGCCATGCTTCTTTGCACATGTACACCGTGCCGAAGTACTGGTGGTAGTTCATCCGTCGGAACCGCTCCAGATCGGTGTCCTCGAACCAGTCGGGATCAGCCACTCCCGCGTTGTTGATCAACACATCGAGACCACCGAAGGCGTCCAATGCCGTTTGAACGATCATGGCGGCACCCTCCTCTTCGGCCACGGAGGCAAAGCAGGCCACGGCCTCCCCACCCGCCGCCTCAATCTCCTTGGCAACTCGTTCTGCCGGTTCCGGCGACGAACCGGTTCCGTCCAGATTGACTCCATAGTCGGCTACGACGACACGGGCCCCTCGGCCGGCAAGCAGCAGCGCGTGACAACGCCCGAATCCTCGACCGGCGCCCGTCACGATCACCGAACGACCGTCGAATCGCAGTTCACTCACTCGTACCCCCTTGCCTCGTAAGAATCGAATCGAACAACGTTGATGCACTAGGACAATATGCCGTTGCTGCGGACGCGTTTCTCCGACCGGCACTCTTTGCCGCCGGGTGCCGAGCGTCAACCCCCTCCCGCTCGCCGAACTTCACCGCGACGCGAGATTCAACGGTCCGAGGCTCAGCGCCCTCACGTGTGCGAACATGTTTCACGAATGCGGTTGCCCCGGTCGTAGCTGCCGACCCGTCAACACGTGCAAGAAAGGAGCAGCTCTTCGTAGGCGACTCGATCTGGTTGGTCCAAGCCACTCGTCCACAGTGGCGAACCGAGAGATGCTCGGTGATCCGTCGCCCCGTCGTCCAACTGAGGAAAGGCCTACTTAGACGGTCTCCGAAGCCCCGGCCGGCCGGTTCGTGCAATTGCCACCTCGGCTCCCTAGGGAGCCGCCAGGCCGCCAAGCGCGGAGGTCTCGACGCTTCCACCCCTCCAGAGCGCATGTGTTGTTGCACGACCGATACGTCCATGGACCGTCGAGTCTGCAGCGGTGATCCGGACGTTTGGACGCCGTGGCGCGAAAGACCCCGCCAATCATGTGTTCTGTGACGACCTATCGCCCTGGGCCATGCGACCTCGGCGAGTGAAGCCAGAGGCCGCGAGAACTCGGACGGAGCGGCGGTGAGGTGTACCCTCGCTGAAGTTCGGACCGTGTTTGGGAGGCGGGCTAATGACAGTGACTGAGACGAACGTCTACTACGACATGTACGACAGGGACATTTATGCGTCCCCGTACGAGACGTTCCGCCAGCTACGCAACGAGGCGCCGCTCTATTACAACGACAAATACAACTTCTATGCCGTGAGTAGACATGATGATCTGGCTCGCGTCTTGACCGACAGAGAGACGTACATTTCGGGCAAGGGAATGGTTTACAACATCATCAGTCAGGGTGTTGAGATGCCTCCAGGTCTCTTTATCAATGAGGATCCGCCTCAGCACACGATGCACCGGGCCATCGTCTCGCGGCTGTTCACTCCGCGCGCAGTTGCACGCCTCGAAGTCCAGATTCGTTCGTTGTGCGAGGAGATCGTCGACGGGCTCGTTGGTCGCGCACAGTTCGATTTCATGCGTGACTTCTCGTTGCAGCTTCCAGTGCAAGTGATCGGCATGTTGGTGGGGGTACCAAAGAAGGATCAGACCGATCTTCTCGCTGTGTTTCAGAAGAACCTGCACGAAGGCTCCGCGGATCCTGAACAACAGCTCATGAACGGCATTCTCGAGTCCGCAGCCTGGTTCAACGACTATCTCGACTGGCGTGAGAAGAATCCCTCGGATGACGTGATGACCACCCTCATGCACTACGAATTCGAAGACGAAACGGGAACGATGCGTACGTTGCGCCGCGACGAGATCGTCACCTACCTCACTCTTATTACGTCAGCGGGTAGCGACACGACCGCAACCGCTATCTCGTGGGCGGGCAGCCTGCTGAGCGATCACCCGGACCAACGACGGGAACTCGTTGAGAAACCGGACATGATCCCGCAGGCGTTCGAAGAGGTGTTGAGGTGCGAGCCGCCCTCGTATCACTTCTGCCGGTGGACGACCAAGGACGTGGAGTTTCACGGTGAAACGATTCCGGCAGAGAGCATCCTCGTCGTGCTGCCTCCCGCGGCGAATAGGGATGAGCGCAAATGGCACGAACCCGATCGGTTCGACATTCACCGCGATCCCGCTCAAATCTTCACCTTCAGCTTCGGGCCCCATTTTTGCCTCGGAGCAAACCTGGCCAAAATAGAGGGTCGAATCGCTCTCGAAACGATCTTGCCGAGGATTCCCGAGTGGACCGTTGATCATGCGAACGCAGTTCTCACAAAAGGCATCGACACCAGAGGGTGGGAGCGCCTACCCGTTTCTGTCGGCTGACGGTGTCAACGAGTCACCGACGCCATTGACCTGTCCGGCATGAGCGCAAGGACATCCGGGGAGTCTCAGTCTGAAGGGTGTCCAGCTTCGCTCCGCACAAAGTGTGACCTCACTCGGCTCTCATGCCAGCGCTGATCGGGCTCTCCACTTCGCCCAAATAGCGGTCGATGACTTCTTGGCCCGCCTCGTCAGCCGGGCCCGACCAACTCACCCGACCTCTGCTCAGAATGATGCATATGTCCGCCATGGCCAGGGCTCGGTGGACGAATTCGCTAAGGACGATGGTGATGCCGGCCCGACATGCCTGCGCGAGACCCTCGAAGACTGATTCGGTGACGAGGGGGGCCAGTCCCAGCGACATCTCGTCGGCAATGACGAGCTTGGGCGACACGGCAAGGGCGCGAGCCAGGGCCAGCATCTGCTGCTCACCCCCTGACAAGCTGCCGGCGCGCTGGGTACGCCGGCTCCCAAGAATTGGGAAGTGCTCGATAGCCAGATCAATCGCCTCGCCCCGTGCCTGACGGCGTTCCTGGGCTACGGCCATGCGCAGGTTATCGTTCACCGAGAGTCCCGGGAAGATGCCGCGCCCCTCGGGAATGTAGGTCAGCCCGAGTTTGCGGATGCGGTGCGCGGGCTGTCCGGTGATGTCCTGGCCCTCGAAGCGCACCTGGCCCGAGCCCGGTCGCACGAGTCCCGACACCGTGCGCGCCAGCGTGCTCTTGCCCGCACCGTTCGCGCCAAGGACAGCGAGCACGGACCCGGCCGGGACCGACAGCGACACCTCGAAGAGAGCCTGTGACGTGCCGTAGGACACGTCAAGGTTCTCTACCTCCAGAATCGCCTCTCTCACGCGTTGTCTGCTTCGGGCGACGCGTGAGCGTCAGGTGGGGCAGGCGCGACTGATGCCATGGGCGGTGCCATCGCCGTCCGGGCGGCGTGGCTCGGTTGGTCGCTGTCACCGAGGTAGGCGGCACGTACGGCAGGGTCGCTCCTGATCTGCTCCGGTGTGCCCGCAGCAATGCGCTCGCCGAAGTCCAGCACAAAGACGGTATCGGAGAGGGCGAGCACGGCGGCCACGTCGTGCTCCACCATGACGACAGACAGCTGTGGATCGGCCTGGTCCACGATCTCGCGAAAGACCCAGAGCAGGTTCTCCGCGGCCTTGATGTCCAACCCAGACAGGGGCTCGTCGAGGAGAAGCACTCGGGGTTCGCTCGCCAAGGCGCGACCGGCCTCGACCAGGCGGAGTACTCCCAGTGGCAGCGCCGCCACCGGTGCTTTGGCCACACGAGTGAGTTTGAGCATTCCGAGGAGGCTGTCTACTCGGTCATTTTCGGCTTTCGACGGCGGGAGCAACGAACGCACACTGAACGAGTCTCGCCACAACCGGTGGGGCGAGACGCGCGCCGCGATACGCCAACACAAGGTGCTCGCGCACAGTCAGTCCCTGGAAAAGTTCGGGCTGTTGAAAGGTGCGCGCCAGTCCTCTGCCCACGCGTGCGCGCGGCGATGCTCGAGTGACGTCCTCTCCGCGAAACCAGACTGCGCCGGCATTGGGTCGTTGCAGTCCGGACAGCACAGCCAGGAGCGTCGACTTACCAGCACCGTTTGGGCCGACGAGCCCGGCGATCTCGCCGGGCTGCACCTCGATGGAGACATTCGAAAGGGCCGTAAGCCCACCGAAACGCACGGTGATTCCGTGAGCTGCCATTGCTGGGGTTGCGTTCGAGCCGGCAGTCAGGGCGTCCACGCTCGTGACCTCGGACCCGGTCATGGTACCTGCTCGGTGATCCGCCCCACTGCGTCCTCGGTCGGTACGCCTTCTGGGACCCCGAAGTCACCGGGTAGCTGATCTGCGGGGCCGGTCTGCTTGAGCCGGACAATCAGGGTCTGCAATCGACGGCTCTGCTCGGCGAGCACGCCGTCGGGGTACTTGGCCGCGGAAATTGCTCCGAGCCCGAACCCGATTGAGAGGGCATAGGTGAGCCAACTCACGGAAGGCAGGTAGTAGGAAAAGAGGGCGTTCGGGAAGACCAGCGCGAGGCCCGCGATCAACGCCGCCGCCGTCGATCGCACCCCGATGGTTACGAGGACGGCGAGCCAGACCACGCCGGCAAAGGTAGCGAATTCGCTCGGTTGGAATGTGGTCTGTGCCATGGCGTAGAGCGCGCCACCGATCCCTGCGATCAGCGCCGCCAGTGATCCGGCGATCACCTTCATCTGGACGACGCTGATACCTGACGTCCGGGCGCCTGCCTCGCTCCAGCGCGCTGCGTTCAGAGCCAGGCCGGTTGTGGACCGTCGGAAATTCACGATGAAGAGGGCGACGATCACGAACGCCACCAGACACAAATAGGTATATCCCAGGTCGGTCGAGGCGAAACCGGGCCGGTTCAACGTGAGGCCGATTCCTTGGTTCACGAAGGCGGGCAGGGTGAAGACGAGGTTTTCCATCAACAGCCCGAAGGTCAGCGTCACTAACGCGACGTACAGGTCGCCGAGCCTGATGCTCAAGAACCCGACAATCGCACCCATCGCCCCCGCGATCAGCCCACCCACCACGGCAGCGGCGAGGACGGGCCAGCCGTGGTTGTCGGCCAGTTGGGCGCACGTGATGGCGCCGACACCGGCGAACGTGATCTGACAGAGCCAGAGCATCCCGCCCTCGCCGATCACGAGGGTCCACGACAAGGCGATAACACCCAGTGCCACGGCCGAGGGAAACAGACCGACCCAATAACTGCTGACGATCAGAGGCACGATGGCGACAACGCCGATAAGGAGCAGCGGACCCGAATACTTACCGATGACGCCCAGCGACGCCGCCTCGACCACGCTGCTCGTCGATCCGGCGAGCTTGCTCTCGCCTTGTGGGCTGATGGCACGATCGAGCGCACCGCCCCATCCCTCAGTTTCACCGATCCGCTCGCGGCGGAATAATCCGTAGACCAAGAACAGCGCAACCACAATGAAGGGGATGGCGTCAATCAGTCCCGTGGTCCACTGGCTGTTCGAAGGCAGATAACGCTGGATCAGCGACGTCGCTACGCCCATAAGGAGGCCGACGACGATTGCCACCGGTAGGTTGCGCAGCTTCGCCGCGACGACTGCGGCGAGTGAGGCTGCAACCAGGATCGTGAAGTTGGCGGGGTCGATTCCGTTGATCGGCGCGGCCAGCACACCGACCAAGCCTGCGAAGAAAGTACTGACCGCCCACACGCCGAGTGAGATCGCTGTGGGGTTGGTTCCCGACAGATCCGTCATCGCCGGTGAGTCGACCATGGCTCGGACCTTCAGACCTACCTCGGTGTAGCGCAGCACGACGGCCCCGAGAACCATCGTCATGATCACGCAGATGTAGACCGCTATTTCGTTCTGGCTGACCGGCACGCCCAGGAACTGGTAGATGGCGTTCGGATCGGGCGCGAGTCCCGGCGCCTGCTCTATCGCCTCGTTCCCAAAGATCCATGTCGCCAGCGACGGGATGGCGACCAGGAGTCCGATGGTCGCAACCACCTTGATGAGGGGAGCTGACAGTCGGAGAAAACGGAAGAGCACCAGGTACAGCACGATGCCCATGGCTGGCGCCGCGATCAACACTGACACGACCGTCGCCTGCGCGATGCCCCAGTTCTGCTGCGTATGCAGGTAATAGAAAAGGCGAGCGATGAAGTACGCCATGGCACCAAACGCGAAGTTCAGGATGCCTGACGAGGTATACGTAATGACCAAACCCGCCGCGGCGATGGCATAGATCCCGCCCAGCACCAACCCGGCGATCACGAACTGCAGCATCCTGCGGGACCCACCCCTTCTCTGCCGGCCGCATCAAAGTCGGCATTTCTGACATCGCCGTCCGCCCCGATACTAATGAGGCCTTGCTCGCCGTGCCCGAGGCGATGAACATCGTGGACCTCGACAGCGTCGCCCGTTTCGGGCGACGTCGTGGCTCGCCGTAGGGCGGTGGAGTCACGGTCCCACAACGGCATCAGCCAGGCGGCTCCACGTCGCCGAGCTCGCTGTCCGGAGGTGATCCTGCAGCGGTTCCGCCGTCGGTGCGCGCTCTCTTTGAAGAAGTGCGACTCTAGGTATGTCAGCGGCGCTGCACCCCCATGCGAGGCACCGCGGTCGTGCTTGGGGACTGCCGGTAGGGCCCGAGTTCGCCCTCATTCGGCGCTGCTCAGAACCGATGTCGTCAGCCAAGAGACGCGACCCGGCGCCGCCCAGGGTGACCACCCGAACCCTTGACGCACATGGACAGGACTTTGGCGCACATGGACAGGAAGGAAGGAGCGTCACAGGCGCCAGCCTCCTCATGACTCGCATTCGAGCCACCCTGCGCGAAATATTTCGCAAACGCCGGGCCGGGGTTCACCCCGGCTTCATCACAGAGCCTGGGCTACGCCCGGGCTCGTGACGACGGAGCCCACCTGGGCGCAGTGAAGGGCGAAGGAGGCCAGCCGTACAGCTGATTCCATCCGGAAATGGGCGTCGCCAGACCGCCCTGCTACCGAACTGCAACAACTGGCCGCACTTCCTGGTCAAGCGTGGCCGTTGAAACGCCGATTTCACCCTGTGATGTCCCGGACGGAGAGCGTGGAGACCCCACGAAACAATGCCCTTTGGCCGCGCCCAATTTCGCGCTTCTTCTCTTTCTCGGCGTGATGGCGTTCCTCGTCCTCACGGTCGTCAGGCTCCTGACCTGGCACGGCGGCCAAGTGGGACAACAGATCGACAACCAGCTGATCAGCGCCTTCGAGACGGCCCTGGCGCTGGGGTGCCTCGGGTGGGCGCTCCTCGACAGACCGAGGCGCGGGGTGGCAGGTGCCCTTGGGGCAAGTCTGCTCGCCTGGGTTCTCGGCGACTTCGTGTGGGGCCTGGCGTCATCGCGCTCGACCCCATCGGCCGCCGACGGCTTGTCCCTTCTCTTCTACCCTCTGGCCTTGCTGGCGCTGGTCGTGCTGGCGCGCTCGGAGGTGGGACAGGTACGACCGAGCACCTGGCTCAACGGCGCCATCGCGACTCTGGGTGCTGCGGCCATCTGTAGCGCCTTCGTGCTCGACGCTTCGTTGGGTGGGACGGCGTCGGTTGCCATGAGGCTGACCTACTCCCTCGCTGGCCTCGCTCTGTTCGCTTTGGCTCTCGGGCTGGTCGTCATGGTGCCGCGCTCTCCGGCCCGCGCCCTTCTCTTCGCCGGCGGCTGCGGGCTCATGACGATTGGCACCGTTATCCACCTGCATCAGACCTCACTGAATCCGCTGCAGGTCGGACCACCTCTCGCCTTGCTCTGGCCATTGGGCATGCTCGGGATGACCGGTTCTATCTGGCTTGGCTCCCCCGCACACGCACGATCGCCGGTCGTCGAAAGGACGCCACGCGTCGTCATCCTCACGATCACGTTGCTGTCGTGCATCGCGATCCTGGTGCTGGGCAACGTGCAGCGCGTGAGCCCAATTGCCCTCGGACTCGCTGGAGCCACCCTTCTTGTTGCCGGCATCCGGCTGGCCGTCTCCCTGCGCGAGCAGCGGGCCCTCAACGCTTCCCGCCACCACCAAGCCGTGACCGATGAGCTCACGGGACTCGGAAATCGTCGACAACTCCTCGACGAGCTCGACCGGGCCTTGGCCGCGCTGTCCGCCGGCGGAACTCAAGCTGGCGGGCTGGCCCTCCTGCTTATCGACCTCGATCACTTCAAGGAGATCAACGACTCGTTCGGGCACCAGACCGGGGACGAGTTGCTCCGCCAGATCGGCCCGCGTATCCGCCAGGTTGTCCGTCGCAACGATCTGGTGGCCCGCCTGGGCGGCGACGAGTTCGCCGTCCTTCTCCACGGGGCCGATGCCTTCAAGGCCACGACCGTGGCTCGACGCATCACCACACTGCTCGAACAGCCGATTGACGTCAGCACTGCCAGTCTGCACGTCGGCGCAAGCATTGGCGTCGCGCTGGCCCCGGAACACGCTCTGAATGCCGCCGATCTGATCCATTGTGCGGACATCGCGATGTACAGAGCCAAGAGGGAGCGCGGATCCTTCGACGTCTATGAAGCGGCACTCGACAACGAGGCTGATCGCTTCGCGCTCATCGAGGATCTGCGGGTGGCCATGGAGAACGGCTCCCTGGCGCTGCACTATCAGCCTCAGATCGACCTGCGAACGGGTGAGGTGATCACCGTCGAGGCCCTCCTCCGATGGCCCCACCCGACGCTCGGCCCCATCCCGCCTGAGCACCTCCTGGCTCTGGCGGAGGAAAGTGGGCTCATCCACACGCTCGCCGCCTGGGTGTTCGCCGAAGCGATCGCCGAATGTGCCCAGTGGTGGCACGACGGCCATCGGGCCGCGGTCGCGGTCAACCTCCTGGCCACCGACCTCCTGGACTCCTCCCTGTCGCGGCGAGTGGGAGACCTCCTCGAGGGCGCCGGATTGCCCACCAAAGCGCTTGTGCTCGAGATCACCGAGGGGATGGTCGTCGCCGACTTGACCAGGTCGAAAAGGGTCATTCAGAGCCTGACGGACTCTGGCATTCTGGTCTCCATCGACGACTTCGGCACCGGGTTCACCTCCATCTCCCACTTGAACGACCTGGCCGTCGGCGAGCTCAAGCTGGACCGCACCTTCACGTCGAGCCTGCAGGTGGCGGAGATGGGCGGTCGGGACGAGGGCATCGTCCGATCCATCATCGATCTCGGTCACGCGCTCGGGCTTCGGGTCGTGGCCGAGGGGATCGAGCGGCTCGAATTCGTCAGTGTCCTGGCTGCGCTCGGGTGCGACGGAGGCCAGGGCTATGCCATTCAGGCCCCATGTCCGGCGAGCCAGATCGATTTCGCCGGGTTGCGGCGCCGGCCCGGGACGAACCCTGCGCACGTACCCGGCAATCCGGCGGCGGCGTTCAGTTCGGTACCCGACCCACCTTCTCGCTGACTCCGTCGATCCCGGCGAGACCCGGCGGCAGAGGGTGATGGCGAGACCACGGAGCACCTTGTGGGAGGCGTGCGGCACACACGGCCGCGGATCAGGCTTCCCATTCTTTCGCGGGACTCGAAGTTCCCCCCATGAGAAAGTCTGACACCGGAAAAGGAGAATCCATGAGCGACTTCCAAATTGCGAATCCCGTCAAGACACATCGTCACATCGGCCAGGCGATCAGTCTTCACGGCTTGCGGACCGAGGTCCAAAGAGCCGATGGCATCAACGCCAAGATTGCCGTCTTCCTGACGAACCTCGTCGGGTCGATGTGGTGCGCCTACGCGTTCGCGCTCCTCGCACTCATCGGACTACGACCGGCACTGAAGCCCGGCGGAGAAGGACTCATCGCATGGATCGCCCAAACCTTCCTGCAGTTGGTTCTCTTGTCCGTCATCATGGTGGGCCAAAATGTCCAGAGTGTGGCCAGCGATATCCGGTCACAACACACCTACGACGACACGGTGCAGATACTGGACCGACTCGACATCCACACCAAAGGTGGTCTCAAGGACCTCGCCGACGTGATCGACCGCCTGGAGGCGACTCTGAAGCAGCAGGGCGGGCGCTCGTAGGGCGAGGAGGAAACCGCCCTCGTTGAACCGTCCCAAGCCGGCGTGAGAATTGCGGTGGCTCCCACGGGAGACGGGTGCTGCCCGATGGTCCACAATGGATCGGGACCTGGAAGAAGGAGGCGCCATGGGGATATTCCTCAACCACACCATCGTCACGGTCGACGACAAACGGGTTTCTGCCACGTTTCTTTCCGAGATCCTCGGACTCGCTCCGCCAAAGCCGTTCGGGCCGTTCATGTGCGTCGAGACGGACAATGGCGTCAGTCTCGACTACGACGACCGAGGTGGTTCCGAACCCCAGCACTACGCATTCCTCGTCTCCGAAGAGGAGTTCGACGCCATCTTCGCCCGCGTCACGGGGCGCGGCCTGACGTATTGGGCGGACCCTGGGCACACCCAACCGAACCGGATCAACGGACATGGACGCGGCTTCTATTTCGAGGACCCGTCCGGCCACAACATGGAGGTCCTGACCCGGGCCTACGGCAGCTGATCCGGCCCGCGGGCGTCCCGCCGATACAGAGGCGTCAGCCCTCCATGGTGACGTCGAAGCGGTCGTAGTAGAAGGCGAATTGCTCGCGGATGGACGCCGGATGCAATCCGAACGTCTCCGCCTTGTAGCTGTGCGGCCCAGAGTGCTCCTTCGAGCTCTCCGCCCACCAGTCCCGCATGCGCTGAGCGGCATCGTCACTGAGATCGTCGCCCAGTTCGTCGTACAAGTGCGCCACCGCTCCCATCGGATCGCGCTGGACCTCCTTGAACGAGACATCGAAGAACCGACTCTCGTTCCCGCTGTCACGAAAGGCGATGAGACGCTGCAGCGAGTACCGCCATAGTTCGAAATTGTGCGCGCCGATCGCCAAGGGATCAGGATGATCCGTCAGCACGTTCGACAGCGCCTCGAAGACCGCGCACACCGATGGCAGCACCTTTCCCACGTCGCGGTGCGTCATGACGAATCGTGCGTCAGGGTAGACCCGGTCGAGCGCGTCGATCGAGTGCATGTGCGCCGGCGTCTTCAGCCACCAGCGCTCGGGCGGGCAGCGCCACTGCAGCAGCTGCAACACCCGGCGGTGATAGCGATAGGCCGGCTCCATGTCGCAGGAGAGCAGCCACGAACTGTAGGTCGGAATGCGGGCCATGCCCTCGAAGAGCTGCGACCGGAAGTCGAGCGCCATGATCAGGATGCACTCCTGTGGGCCAGAGGCGGAAGTGGGCAGCATGCCGACGAAGTCGGGGAACATCTCGTTCACCATGTCGATGCCGGCCTGCGTCTCGGCGATGCGGGGATCGCTGTGCTCGGTCGCCGTCTCCGGGGGCGGACAGGGACTCCCTGCCTCCCACGTGCGCAACGACCGCCTCGCCGTGTCGCTGGCGAGGAGGAAACTCAACGCCGTCGACCCGGTTCGGGGCAGTCCGAGCCCGAACAACGGAGCCACGATCTCCTGCTCTTCGATCTCGGGGTGACGGGCGTACCAGTGCTCCACCTGGAGCCTGTTGACCAGCAAGCCGACGATCTGGTCGACCATGGCGCTCTTGCCCAATTCGTTGAGCGCCGACTCCGCGCTCGAGCGAGCCCACCAGGACTTCAAGACCTTCTCGCCAGGTGTCCCCACCGAAATCGTCTGATCCCGCCCGCCCGACGGCGGCCTCCACGAGTTGGTCAACCTGTAGCTCCATGGCCCCCAGTCCCCCCGTCGCCGACGTGCGCAGCGGCGCGCAACCGACCTTACGGGACCAGGTGACTCATTTCCGAATCACCGAGTGGGACGGGGAAAGTCTCGGAGCCGGTCATACACGGTGATCAGTCGGGAGAGGATCGGTGCCCGCTCCCACCACCGGGGCCCGTCGGGATGGAGGTTGGTCGGCGCGTGCGCTGCGAGGTGTCCGGCCGACTTGAGATCGTCTTGGCGGCAGGCTGCCTTGAGCACACCCTCGAGCTCGGGGAGCCCGACGTCGAGCTCCCATTCGATTTCGGTACCCACCACCTGCATGAGCCCCTCCATCTCGCCGTCGAAGTCCTGGCCCACCCTGAGGTTGATGCCCTGCACGCCCCGCGACATCTTCTCGACCCGATTGAGGTGGGGACGGTGTTCTTTCATGGCTCCGGCAAAGTGGTCCGACACGTCGCGCAGACCCGGATCGTGCGACGCGACCTCACTCACGTCGACCAGAGCGGCCTCGCGCGTGGCGAGGTGCCGTATCGCCTGCTTTGCAATGTCCCCGTACTCGGAGCGCTCCACGACCGACGAGCCTCTCGCTCCCCTGAGTGCGGTGAACAACTGCCGCAACTTCAGATCCTCGGCTTCCAGGAGATCGATGGCGGTTCCTTCCCTGGCGCGATGTTTCACGGCGGCCACGGTCAGATCCCTCCTTCGACTCCCGTCGCCGGCTGGACCATCGGCGCCGCGCCCGACGTCCGTTGATGACGCAACCCGACGATCAATGCACCCACAACCACCAGGAGCGTCCCGATTCCAAGCGCACGCAGTCTGATCGACATTCCGATGCCACCTCCCGCATTCAGTTCTTCGTCAAAGGAATACCCATGGGAGGAAAGCAGAAACCGCGCTCACCATGAACCGCCCTACGACGCGTCAGGCTCCGATTCGGTCGCGCGTGGCTCAGCTCGAAAGCCGGTCGACACGTACTGCTCTGGCCGGCGCTTTCCTTCGAGTGCGATGGAGGACAGCACCTCCTTGTCGGCCGCTGTCAGCGGAGGCTGCACCATTCCCCGGGGCCACAGACGCCGGACTCGGACCACATTGAGCTCGGATGCGTAGAGGGTCACCTGGGCCGCCAGGTAGAGAAAGCTGATGAGGCCCAACACGAGCGCGAACGTGCCGTACTCCTTGCTGGTGTTCCGCAGCGAGTGCTCGACCAGGACGCCGCCGACGTACTGCAGAACGGTCCATCCCGCAGCACCGGCGATGGCACCGGGCAGCATGTCCCCCCAGGGGATCTGCTTGGGGGTGAGCAGCCTGAAGGCGACGACGAAGAGGCCGATGTTGACGAACAACGACACCACGACGGCGCCGACCACAGCCCAAGCCCCGTGGTGGCCAATGGTCACCAGGCCGGCGAGCACCGTGCTCACCAGGAGAAACAAACCGAGCACCAACGTCATTGAGGCGGTCCTCCCCAACCGGGCCCAGAAATTCGGCCGGTTCACGCCAGGAATGTTCCAGATTTCCGCCTGGGCGTACTGCGCCGTCTGCATCGCTCCTTGTGAGCCCCACAAGACGAAGAGGATCCCCACCACCAATCCGAAGATGCTGCGACCCTGCAATCCGTGGATGTTCGTGCTGAGTTTCGTCCCGACGACAGGAAATTGGGAGAAGGCCGAGTTCTCGACTCGCTGGACGAATGAATGGTCGGCGCTCCCGAAGAAGCCCAGGATCGTGACCAGGAGGAGCAGCAGCGGGAAGAGCGACAGAAAGCCGTAGAACGTCAGCAGCGCGGCCAGCGAGCCACCCCGGTCGTCGCCGAACTTCTTGAAGACGCCCACCGCGAACGCAAGAGGCCGGACATCTTGTTGCACCCGGTCAACCCGCCGGACGAGGCGCTCAGCGACGTTCATCGCGATCCCGCCGTGTACGTGGAGCGATGAGCACACGTCCACGCGACGTCAGCACAGCCATGCCATCTTTTCCCTCCAGGAATGGGCGTTCGCTTTTTCATACCCCGTGTTGCAACGGCCAACCCAACACCGTGGCTAGCGTGGTCCGTGGTGACGCCGAGGTCCACGGGTCGAAGTGAGGGCAGCAGCAGGGGAAAGCTCGACACCTATCGCATCAAGCGGGACCCCGAAAGGACGCCCGAACCCATGGGCGGACGAGCGGCCGGGCCGTCATCCGGCCAGCGCTTCGTGATTCAAGAGCACCACGCGCGGAGCCTCCACTGGGATCTCCGGCTCGAACGCGACGGCGTGCTCGCCTCCTGGGCGCTCCCCAAGGGCCTCCCCGAGACCCCGGAGAAGAATCACCTGGCCGTGCACACCGAGGACCATCCCCTGGAATACGTGACCTTCCAGGGCGAGATCCCGCTTGGCGAGTACGGCGGTGGCCAGATGACGATCTGGGATTCCGGCCGGTACGACGTGGAGAAGTGGTCGGACTCCGAGGTCAAGTTCGTGCTCCATGGCGCGAAGGCCTCGGGAAGCTTCGTGCTCTTCCAGACCAAGGATCGCGACTGGATGATCCATCGGCACGGCCCTTCGACCCGGTCCGACGCCTTTCCCACCTCAGTCAAGCCCATGCTGGCCGTGGCCGGAAAGCTCCCGGCCGACAGCGAGAACTGGGCGTTCGAAGTCAAATGGGACGGCATCCGGGCGATCCTTTTCGTCGAGGGTGGGCGGGTGCGCGCCTTGAGCCGGAACGATCTCGACGTGACCGTCTCGTTCCCGGAGCTCGCCGACATCGGAAAGTTCCTCGGCATGACCACCTGCGTCATCGACGGCGAGATCGTCGCGCTGGGCGAAGACGGCCGTCCAAGCTTTTCCCGGTTACAGCAACGCATGCATGTGTCGAACCAGCGCGAGGCCAAGCGCAGGTCGCTCTCCGACCCCGTCACCTTCGTGGCGTTCGACCTCCTGTATGTCGACGGGCATTCGCTGCTGGACGCGGAGTACGACACACGACGAGAGCGGCTGGAGTCACTGCACCTCTCCGGTGAGACCTTCATCACGACCGACGCGTTCCGTGACGTCTCCGGCCAGGACATTCTCGACGCGACCATTGCCAACGGCCTTGAGGGCGTCGTCGCCAAGCGACGCGCTTCGCCCTACCGGCCCGGTCGGCGTCATCCGGACTGGACGAAGGTCAAGTCCTTCCGCACGCAGGAGGTCGTCATCGGCGCCTGGACCGACGGGCAGGGTGAGCGTCGGGGCAGCCTTGGCGCCCTCCTCCTCGGCATTCCCGAAGAAGGAGGGCTGCGTTACGTCGGCAAAGTCGGCACCGGCTTCACCGCGAGGGCCCGGGCCGACCTCCTCCACGACCTCGAGCACCTGGCGACGAAGGACAGCCCGTTCGTCTCACCGCTCCCGGCCTCCGACGCGAAAACGGCCCACTTCGCACGGCCCGAGCTGGTGGGAGAGGTCGAATTCGCCGAGTGGACCACGGCCGGGAGGTTGCGGCAGCCGGCGTGGCGCGGGCTGCGTCCCGACAAGCATCCGGGTGAGGTCGTGAGGGAATGATGGCTGACTCCACGCGCACGACGATCGAGGGCCGGGAGCTCTCGGTCACGAATCTCGAGAAGGTGCTCTTCCCCGGCGACGGCTTCACCAAGGGTCAGCTCATCGACTACTACGTGCGCGTCGCCCCGGTCATGCTGCCGCACCTCCGAGAGCGCCCGTTGACGATGAAGCGGTTCCCGGACGGGGTCGAGGGCAAGTCGTTCTTCGAGAAGCACATCCCCTCCCACGCACCCGAGTGGGTGCAGTCCGTGGATGTCTCGGCCAGCGACGGCCAGGACGTCATCCCCTACGCCATGGTCAACGACCTTCCGACGTTGGCCTGGGCCGCCAACCTCGGGACCATTGAGCTCCACGTACCGCTCTGGCACGTCGGCCGCCATCGCAAGCTGCCGGCGCGGCCCGACCACATGGTGTTCGACCTCGATCCCGGCGAGGGAACGTCGATCGTCGAGTGCTGCGTGGTGGCGACCTTCGTGACGGACGAGCTGGAGCGCCAAGGAATCGAATCGTTCGCCAAGACGAGCGGGTCGAAGGGCCTCCAGCTCTACGCGGCCGTCGGGCCCAAGACGACCTGGGACAGCCTCCGGGAGCGCACGCACGAGCTCGCCCGCAAGCTGGAATCCGACCACCGCGAGCTGGTGGTCTCGAACATGCGTCGGTCCTTGCGGCGCGGACGCGTTCTGATCGACTGGAGCCAGAACCATTCCGCCAAGACGACGGTCGCCGTCTACTCCGTGCGAGCGATGCCGGCGCCGACGGTGTCGACACCGGTCACCCCCGCCGAGGTGGAGCAGTGCGCGGCGAAGAAGGACCCCGGGCTCCTTCGATTCGAGACGAACGACGTGTTGCGGCGCATTGAGAAGGACGGCGACCTCTTCGCTCCCCTCGGCTTACCCTGACCCGACGGCCGCCAACCTTCGTTCGGCCCGGGATCCACACAGACGGGGGAAAGGCTGTGGAGGACGGCCCGGGCGACCGCTCCCCGATGCGCCCACCGCGTCGCGGCTGGGACGTCCCGCTCAGGAGCCGGAGCGCAGCCGGGCCAGAACCTCGTCGACGACGTCAGAAGTGGAGGAATCGCCCCCCAGGTCGAAGGTCCGTATCCCGTCGGCCGCCGCGCCCAGCGTGGCCCGGCGGATGGCGGCGGCGGCCTCCGCCACGACCTCATCGCCGCGCGCCGCATGGTCGAGCACGGCGGCACAGGCCAGGAGCATGGCCATGGGATTGGCCACGTTCTTGCCCATGAGGGACGGTGCGGTGCCGTGCGGTGCCTCCGCCATGGCAACCACCGGCCGCAGATCGTCATCGAGAGCGAGCAGGACCGACTCGGCTCCGGCGATCGAACCGAAGAGGGCCAGCACGAGGTCCGACAGGCAGTCCCCGTCGCGGTTGAGCGCCGGGACCACGAGCGGGTTGGCGTTGGACTCGGTGATCAACCCGGCGTACGCAGCGTCGATAAGCGTGGGGCGGTAGGACACCTGGGGATAGCGCGCGGCCGCCGCGTCCATCTCCTCCTTCAGCATCCCCTCGTAGACGGTGGACACGGTCCATTTCGGGCCCCCGTAGACGCAGGCACCGAGCTGGGCGGCCGTGACGAACGAGAACTCCGACACGGACCGGCAGGTCGAGCGGTCGATGCGCTCGGTCCGCCACGCCTGCTCAGCGGTGCTCCCGGGGGCACCGCTCCGGTGCTCCTCCGCCCCGTAGGCGTCGCCCACGGCCATGCGCACCACCACAATCGGGTGGACGACCGACGCCGGCGGGGCCACGCCCGGGATGCGGCGGCCCGTCCGCACGATGACGGAGCCACCGACGCCCTCGCGCAGAATGCGATTGGGGCTGCCGACGTCGCCGGTCGTCTCCGGTGTGATGGTGGCCGCTTTGAGCCCCAGGCCCGTTTCGCGCATGGCGGCCGCCGCCTCGCGGACCACCGCGTTGGCGGTCTCCCGCCGGTGCGCGAGGGACAGGTCGAACCGGAGCAATTGGACGTCGAACCCGAGGACTTCGGGGTCCAGGACCCGCAGGGCCTCATTGAGCAATTCCTGCCCGGTTTCGTCGCCATCGCAGACGACGATCCGGCGACCCTCTGACACGGGTTCAGGGTCGCACGAATCGGCTGTCCGTGCCAGAACGCTCGGCCCCGGAGTTCAGCCCCATGCACCGCGGGTGGGAGGCATGCCGCTCCGGCCGTCGGCCCCCGGCACGACGCCGAGCACCTGGTGTATGGAGATGCCGCCGTCTTCGAACCCGTTGGCCGACGCCGCCATGTACAGCTGCCAGACGCGCGCCCGGCGCACCCCGACCTCCGACACGGCCGCATCCCAGTGGTGCTGCAGGTTGGCGACCCAGGCTCGAAGAGTCTTGGCGTAGTGCTCTCGGAGTGACTCGACATCGCGCACCTCGAACCCCGCCTCCTCCATCGACAGGACCACCTGCCCCACGTCGATGAGCTCGCCGTCGGGGAACACATAGCGTCCGATGAAGGTCCGCGGGCCGATGCGCGATCCACCCACGCTCGAAATGGCGTGGTTCAGCAGCCGCCCCTCGGGCCCGAGCAAACGGCGCATGGTGGCGAAGTACTCGGCGCTCTTCGACGAGCCGACGTGCTCGAACATGCCGACCGACGCGATGCCGTCGAATGCCCCGTCGCGGATATCGCGGTAATCCTGCAACCGGATCTCAATCTGGTCGTCCAATCCGGCGGCCGCGACCCGGTCGAGCCCCCAGCGGGCCTGTGCCGGGCTGAGCGTGACGCCGACGACCCGGGCGCCATAGTGCCGGGCCGCGTGGATGGCGAAGCTGCCCCAGCCGCACCCGACATCGAGGATCCGCTGTCCCGCGCCGGCGGCCAACCCGAGTTTGCGGCAGATCAGGTCGTGCTTCGACGCCTGAGCGTCTTCGAGCGTCTCGACCCCCTGGGCGAACCGTGCGCAGGAGTAGGTCATGGCCGGCCCGAGCACCAAGGCATAGAACTCGTTGCTGACGTCGTAGTGGTGCTGGACGGCCTGCGCGTCGCGACTGCGCGAGTGCAGGCGGCCCTGCGGCGCCGCTTCCTCGGGTGGCGGCGGGAGGGGCTTGCCGATGACCCCGAGCCGGCGGGCCGCCTGCAGCGTCTGCCACGGCAGCCGTGACCCGACATGGATGCGCTCCGGGGCCGCGTGGTGCAGCGCCGCCAGAATCTCGAAGATGTCACCTTCGAAGGCCAGGTCGCCCACGACGAAGGCGCGCGCCAGCCCGAGTTCCCCGGGTGCCCAGAGCAAGCGCCGGACGGCGTCGGGCGAGCGCACCTGCAGCGTGTCGCCCGCTGCCGGCCCGAGCGACGTTCCGTCCCAGAACTCGAATCGCACGGGGATCGCGCCGCCGAAGAAATGTGCCAGGAGCGGGGCCATCGCCGCCGCCACCCCGACACTTGGGTTGGTCTCGCCGACTGGGGTCTGCTGCGGCCGCAATGGGCGCGGCCGGGAGATGAGGTCCGATGTCATCACTGTCTCCTGGTCAACTGCCCACGATGCTATGCCGTGAATGGAAGCCGTCGTTCGGGGAACATACCCGTCAGAGGGTCTGATGGCAGACGAGCACGCAACGGAACCGCCGCCGGGAACACCAGGTCGGCGCGCCCTGGGGGCCATGGAGAGCGCCGTCCGGCGCGCCCGTGAGTCGGCGGGAGCCCCACCCCTCTCCTCCTCCGCACCTCCTCCTGCTCCTATCCGCTTTGCACGCACGCCACCGCAGCCCCCGACGGTCGAACCGGCGCCCCGCCCGGCCGAGGACAGGCGTTCGGCCGGGCGCGACCGCTGGTTGATCCGCGCCGTCGCCGTGGTCGCCGCCCTGGTCGTGGCCGCTGCGGTTGCGTTGCTGGCATCGCTCAGCAGCTCGACGCCCCCCTCCCCCAGCGCCGCTCGCTCGACCCACACCACGACCGCGCCATCCCGCTCACCGTCGACCGGCCACCCGAGCGGCGCCAACGGTTCGACCTCGACCAGCTCGACGTCACCACCCACATCGACGTCGACACCCGAGGCGGTCACTCCGGCCGGTCCACCGGCCATCTCCTCGCTCAGTCCGTCGAGCGGCTCGGCGGGTCAGACCGTCACGGTCGCCGGCGCCAACTTCTTGAGCAGCAACGGTCAGATTGTCGCCACCTTCAACGGGCAGGTGGCGACCACGAGCTGTCCGGCTCAGAGCACGTGCACGGTCACGGTGCCTTCTTCGACCGCGTCTTCGGCGCAGGTCGTGATCACCACCTCGAGCGGCCCGTCCAATGCGGTGACGTTCACCTACGGTTAGCGCCCCGGCGGAGCAACTCGACCACCTCGTCATCGGACGTCGGGGAGAAGTCCTGGTACCACTCGCCCACGGCGTAGAAGTGTTCGGGATGCGCCACGCAGACGAAGTCGTCGCACACGTCGCGCAAGGCCGCAACCGCTGCCTGGGGTGCGACGGCGACCGCCAGCACGATGCGCGCCACACCCTGCGCCCGGGCGACCATGCAGGCGGCCCGTGCGGTGGAGCCGGTGGCGAGGCCGTCATCCACAATGACGGCACAGCGACCCCGCAGGTCCAGGCGCGGGCGGTCCTCGCGATACCGGCAGGCCTGCGAGGTGAGCTCCGTTCGTTCCCGCTGCGCCACCGCTTCGATGTCGATCCCGTCGAGCGAGGTCGATCCCAGGACGGCCTCGTTCTCCACCCGAACGTCGCCTTCGCCGATGGCGCCCATCGCCAGCTCGGGCTGGAACGGGACACCGAGCTTCCGGACGACGAGGACGTCGAGCGGTGCGTCGAGTGCTCGCGCCACCTCGGCGGCCACGGGGACGCCACCCCTGGGCAACCCGAGCACGACGACCCCGCCCCAGCTGAGGCAGGGGAGGGCCACCACCAGGTCGGCCAGGTGGCGACCCGCATCGACCCGATCGCGGAACATCCACCTCACCTCCTCGACCGATGCAGTCTCCCCCCTCCGCCCCGGCTCCACCAGCATGGGGTGGAGCCGCCGATCAGCGGGGGCGCCAAGTGCCAGGATGGACCCGAGCGGGCCCTCCGCCCGACGGCGAAGAAGGACGAGAGGAGTCCACGTGGCAGAGCCCCAGCACCTGAACAGCCATCAGCGGGACACCCTGGCGCAGATCTTCAACCACCCGCTGAGCCACAACATCGAGTGGCACGCCGTCCTGTCGCTCCTGCAGGCGGTGGCCACGGTGCAGGAGACGCACAAGGGCCACGTCATGGCGACCATCGGGGACGAGAGCGAGACCTTCGATCCGCAGCGCGAGAAGGACATCGATGCCGAGCAGCTGACGAATCTTCGCCGGCTGCTCCGCAAGGCGGGATACGGACCAGAAGGGGCGTCCGACTGAGCGCGCCGCGAGGACATCCTGCGGCGACGAGCGACAAGCAAGACTGACCGACGTGAGGATCCACCAGTGACGGGGCCCGTCCTCGCCGCGGACGTGGGCGGCACGCAGATGCGGGCCGCGCTGGTCGACCCGGAGGGCGCGATCCTCCTCCGCCGATCCGTCCCCACTCCCGCCGAGGCCGACGTCCCGGCCTCGTTCACCGACCTCGTTGCCACCGTGGCGGCGGATCGCAGCCACGGACCGGCCTCCCGCGCCGTGATCGGGCTCCCCGGCGCGGTCGACTACGAGGCCGGCCGGTTCCTCTGGGCGCCCAACCTGCCCGAGCAGTGGCCGGACCAGCTGTCCGCCGAGGGATTGCGCGCGCAGCTCGGCCTGCCCGTCGACATCGCCAACGATGCCGACCTGGCGGCCGTGGGCGAAGCCTGGTTCGGTGCCGGTGCGGCGAGCGCCGCTGTCGCCTATCTGACGATCTCGACCGGCATCGGCGCCGGTGTCGTCAATGGTGGCCGGGTCCTCCGCGGCACCCGGTCCCTCGCCGAGGTCGGGCACGTGGTCATCGACTGGCGCGCCTGGCGTGACGGTGGGCCGAGCACCGTCGAGCAGCTGGGGTCCGGCAGCGGCATCGCCCGGCTGGCACGCGAGGCCGGCCTGGGAGCGGTCAGCTCGCAACAGGTCCAGGCCGGCGCGGCGGCGGGCGAGCCCCGGGCCGTTGCGCTCTGGGAGCAGGCCATCGCCGCCTGCGCCGCCGGCGTCTCGACGCTGGTCATGTCCTTCTACCCGAGCACGGTCGTCATCGGGGGCGGCATGGGGAGGCAGGACGAGTTTTTCGAGCCTCTGCGTGACATGGTCCTGCAACGGCCCGGACATCATCCCGAGGACCTCGCCGTCGTCCGCTCCACGCTTGGCGACGATGCCGGGCTTTCCGGGGCCGCCGCCTGGGCCCGGGCCACGCAGCCCGGCTGACCTGCAGGCCTACCCCCCTGAGATCCTTCACAGGGTGTGCAACAACCGTTTCCACGGTTTGCCCAGCATCCGCCCGAAGACCTCGGTATGGTTCAAGAACCTGAAACAAGACTGCAACACAACCCACGACATGCGGGTGGAACGCAGTCAGCAGGGGGGGTTCGCTCAAAAGGGCGAACCAGGACCAAAGGAGACAATGTGCGATTCCGCAGAGCAGGCATGTTCGGGGGGCTCTCCCTCGCGGTGTCGGCGATGCTGGTCGGCGCTGCTTACGGCGGGGCTTCGGCCTCCGTCCGTGCCAGCGGGCCGTCCAACATCACGGCGACCTCTTTCACCACCGACTTCAGCGTCATGAAGCAGTTCAAGTCGCTCGCCGCGGAGGGCCACGGCAAGGTGGCGACGATCCTGCCCGACACGGTCAGCTCGACGCGATACGTCGCGTACGACGCGCCGGACATCACCAAGGCCCTCAAGACGGCTGGCATGAGCTCGTCGAACTACGTCGTGCAGAACGCACTGGGCAGTGACGCAACGCAGCTGACCGACGCCCAGACGGACATCTCCAACGGCGCCACCGTCCTCCTGGTCGACCCGCTCGACTCGGGCGTCGGCGCGCAGATCGAGAGCTACGCGAAGTCTCATGGCGTCAAGGTCATCGACTACGACCGCCTGACCCTGGGCGGCAGCCGCGCATACTACGTGAGCTTCAACAACGTTCTCGTCGGTAAGACGATGGGGCAGGGCCTGGTGAGCTGCATCTCGGCCTGGCACGTCAAGAAGCCTCAGGTCGTGGTCATGCACGGCGCGGCGACGGACAACAACGCAACGCTGTTCGCTCAAGGGTATGACGGTGTGCTGAACCCGCTCTTCAAGGACAACAAATACACGGCGGTCGCACACACCGCGGGCACCTGGGACGCTCCCACCCAGGAAAACGAGTTCCAAGCGGTGTACACAGCACACCCGGGCACCAACGCGGCGCTTGTCCCCAACGACACAACCAACGCCCCGATCGTTACCTACCTGCAGTCACTGCACGTGAAGCCCAAGACCTTCCCGACCACGGGGCAGGACGCCTCCCTGGTGGGCCTGCAGAACGTGCTCGCGGGCTACCAGTGCGGCACGGTGTACAAGCCGAACGCTATTGAGGCGCAGACCTCCGTCGCCTTGGCCCTGTACCTGCGAGCGGGCGTGAAGCCGCCGAAGAAGCTGGTGAACGCCACCACGAAGGACACGACGGGCGGTGCCGACGTCCCGACCGTGGCGCTGACGCCGACGTGGGTGACCACACAGAACATGAAATCCACGGTGATCAAGGACAACTACGTCCCAGCCTCGCAGCTCTGCGCCGGCTCGTTTGCCGCTGACTGCACCGCGGCAGGCATCACGCCGTAGCCATCATTGGGATCGCGGTGCCCGGCTGGGTAGTGTCGATCCCATAGAAGTACTTCCGGACCGACCCCCCGTTCCCAGGACGGGGGGTCGGTCATGGGAGGTCAATGCTCGATGGCGGTGTGACTGGGGGTAGCGAAGGTGGCAGAGGAAACACCACTGCTCGAACTCCGGGGTGTGAGCAAGGTCTTCGGGGCGGTCCAAGCCCTCAACAAGGTCGACCTCTCGGTGCCGCCGGGGAAGGTGACGGCTCTCGTCGGCGACAACGGTGCCGGCAAATCGGTCACGATCAAGACGATCTCCGGGCTCTGGCCGCCTTCCGAAGGAGAGATCCTTTGGGAAGGTTCGCCTGCCCACATTCACAGCCCGAACGACGCTGAAGCGCGCGGGATCACGACGATCTATCAGGACCTCGCGCTGTGCGACAACCTCGACATCGTGCAGAACATGTTCCTCGGTCACGAGAAATCGCGGCTCGGGCTCCTCGACGAGTCCGCCATGGAGATCGAGGCGCGCAAAACCCTGGCCGACCTCCACGTCACGACGGTCCGCTCCATCCGCCAGCCGGTGGCATCCCTGTCGGGCGGACAACGGCAATCCGTTGCGGTGGCCAAGGCGGTCATGTCGGCGGCCAAGCTGGTGATCATGGACGAGCCCACCGCCGCACTCGGAGTGGCCCAGACCGCCCAGGTGCTCGACCTCATCAAGCGGCTCTCGAGCCAGGGAACGGCGGTCATGGTGGTGTCACACAACTTGAATGACGTCTTCGCCGTCGCCGACCAGATCTCCATCCTCTACCTCGGCCGGCTGGTCGCGCAGGGACCGGCGTCCGATTTCGACACGCAGGTCGTGGTCGAGTACATGACGACAGGCCAATCGTCCCGAACAGAAGACGCGGGGTGACGCACCCATGACCGAGACGACCAGCACCCCCGAAAGCGCCATCGCACCCGACCAACTCGTCGTCCTGGCACCGGACGTTCTCGCAGACTCCCTCGGCGACTACCTGCGGGCGTGGTGGAAGCGGATCCGCGGCGGCGAGAGCGGCGCGCTGCCCATCATCATCGGACTCATCGTCATCAGCATCTTTTTCTCGGCCAAGTCGAGCGCCTTCCTGACATCGACCAACATCGTCAACCTCTTCGTGCAGTCGACGTTCATCATCTTGCTGGGAATGGCCGAGCTGTACGCCCTGATCCTGAGTGAGATCGATCTCTCGGTCGGATTCGTAGGAGCTGTCGGGGCGGCCATTGCCATGGCTCTGATCAGCTCGCCTCAGAACTGGGTCTGGTGGGCCGGGCTCATCGTCGGCTTGGCTGCGTGCGCCCTTATCGGGGCGTTCCAGGGCACCATCATCACCCGGCTGAGAATCCCGTCGTTCGTGGTGACCCTTGCCGGCTTGCTCGGTTGGCAAGGGGTCCTGATCTACGTCTTCGACACCGACAAGGGCGCCGTCGGCGGCGTGATCACGATCTCCAACAACGTCATCCGCGACCTCGTCAGTGGCACCTTGACCCCGGCGGCGGGGTGGATCCTCCTCGTCGTGCTCGTCGTCATGTACGCGATCATCACGGTCGTCCGCAGCTCGCGTCGGCGCGCCACGGGCCTCACCACGCCGCCGCTCAGCATCACGCTCCTCACGCTCGGCGCGGTCGCGGTCGCCGGCGCCGTTCTGGTCTTCATCTGCAACCGCAACCGGGGCATCGCGGCCGCCCCGGTCAGCGGAGTCCCCTGGGTCATACCGTTCGTGCTGGTCGTGTTGGTCGCCCAGTCGTTCCTGCTCGCCCGCACGCGACTCGGGCGCTACATGTACGCCATCGGCGCCAGCCCCGAGGCGGCGCGCCGGGCCGGCATCCACGTCGCTCGGATCCGGACTATCGCGTTCGCGCTGTGCAGCCTCACCGCCGGCCTGGCGGCCGTTGTCTACGCATCCCGCCTCGGGTCCATCACGATCGGCTTCGACGGCGGTACGTACGTGCTCTACGCCGTGGCCGCCGCGGTCATCGGCGGCGCCAGCCTCTTCGGGGGCTACGGCAAACCAATCCACCCGCTCCTCGGTGGACTCGTCATCGCGACCCTGAACAACGGGCTCGACCTGTTGAACATCACCACCGCAGGGACAGACGTCGCCACCGCCGCCGTCCTCCTGGTCGCGGTGGCGGTCGACGCCACCCTCCGGCGCCGTGGCCGCCCGGGCGCAGGGGGCTGACGCCGCGGTCGCGGGAGTGCACTCTGCCCGCCAGCGGCGACTACTGGGCGGTGTGGCCGCGGCGACGATCATCGGCGTGATCATGCTCGCCGGGTCTGTGCCCGTGCCGGCCACCACGACCACCACGACCACCACGAGCGCGGCTGCGATCCCCTCGTGGACCGTCTACCACGGCGATCCCGCCGGCACGGGAACCGCCACGTCGGTCACGTCTGTCGACGTCACGTCGCCCGCATGGACGTCCTCCCAGCTCGACGGTGCCCTCTACGGCGAGCCGCTCGCCTCGGCGGGTCTGGTCTTCGTCGCCACCGAGAACGACACCGTCTACGCCCTCTCGGCTGCCAACGGCAGGATCGCGTGGTCCTCGCACCTCGCCACGCCCGTGCCGTCGGGTTCACTTCCCTGCGGCGACATCTCGCCCACTGTCGGGATCACCGGTACGCCCGTGCTCGATGCGGCGCGCGGCGAGTTGTTCGTGGTGGCCGACGAGATGATCAGGGGCAGGCCGGCGCACCAGCTGGTCGGGCTGAGCATGGCGACCGGCAAAGTCGAGTTGAACCAGAACGTGGACCCGAAGGGCTCGACGCCTGCCGCCATCCTGCAGCGCACCGGTTTGACGCTCAATGCCGGACACGTCGTCTTCGGCTACGGAGGGAACTACGGCGACTGCTCGACGTACCACGGCTGGGTCATGTCGGTACCCGAGACCGGCGGGACGCCCGCCGCGTTCGCCGTCGACTCCGGTCCGGGCGAGAGCCAGGGCGCGGTCTGGATGGGCGGTGCGGCGCCGGTGGTCGACGCCGGCGGCAACATCTGGGTCACTGCGGGCAACGGATCGGTGGAGTCCTCCTCCCACGCCTACGACGACAGCGATTCGGTGCTGGAGCTCTCCCCCTCGCTCACGCTGGAGCAGTTCTTCGCGCCGTCGTCCTGGGCGTCGGACAACGCGAGCGATCTCGACTTCTCGACCGGCGTGGCGTTGCTCGCCAACGGCCAGGTGATCGCCGGCTCCAAGTCGCGCTTCGTCTACCTGCTCGACGGGTCGAGCCTCGGCGGTATCGGCGGACAGCGGGCAGCGCTCGCGAACGCATGCGGCAATGACATCGACGGTGGCCTCGCGGTCGACGGTTCGATCGTCTATCTGCCCTGCCTGAACGGGCCGATCGCCGTGATGGCGTCGGACGCACCGGCCCGGCTTCGATTGCTCTGGAGCGCCTCCGTCGGCGGTGGGCCCCCGATCGTGGCCGGCGGGCTCGTCTGGACCATCGGCTCGAACGGCACCCTGTACGGCCTCAACCCGTCGACCGGCGCGGTCTCGAAGCAGGCGACGATCGGCGCCCCTGCCAACCACTTCCCGACCCCCTCCATCGCCGCGGGTCTCCTGTTGGCGGCCTCGGCCAATCGCCTCGTGGCGTTCTCGGCGTCGGGTCCGGGAGGCACGGCGACCACATCGACCCTTCCGCCGAGCACGTCCGCTCCGCCTGGGCGTTCAGCTGCACCGACCCCGACCGGGAGCAGCCATTCGAACGAGATTCTGGCCGCCGCCGTGGTGGGCGCCGTCGTCGTCATCCTCCTGGGTTCGTGGCTCCTCTGGCGGCGCAGAGCCTCGGCCAGGCGGTCCTGAGGACATCGCAAGGAGACAGCACGGCACGCCGACGCCGAGCTCCTCGTCCACAACCCTTTGCGCCGGCGGTTCCCGTCCCCGGGGTTGCGGTCAGCGGGCCGACAGCAGGATCTCGAGCACGGTTCCGAGGCCGGCGACGAGGAGCGAGATGGACACGATGACGGCCATCACCTGCACGAGGGGGCGGTGCATGGGTTCCCATTCGCCGACGTCGGCGAACTGGTCGAGCTCGACGTCGTCGGCGTCCGCCCAGGCCGCTTCCTCGGGAGCGCGCGCATCGAGCGGTCGGGGCTCCCGGGTGGCCAGGTAGCCGATGAAAGGACCCAGCCCGTCCGGAAAGTGAGGCTGCGGCGGTCCAGGAACATGACCCAGCATCAGGCGCCACGTTAGCCCTGCGACGAGAGTCACGAACGCCCGAGCGTCTACCCTCTCGACCCATGGACGAACCTCAGCAGATCGGCTTCACCACGGCCGAGTCGACCCCCCGCTTCCCCCGCGAACCCAGGCCGCCGGCGGGGGCCCCCAACGTCATTGCCATCGTCCTCGACGACACCGGCTTCGGCCACCTAGGCGCTTTCGGCTCGGACATCGGGACCCCTCACCTGGACGGGCTGGCGGCCGGTGGCGCACCGTTCAATCGCTTCCACGTCACATCCCTGTGTTCGCCGACCAGGGCGTCGTTCTTCACGGGGCGCAACCACCACGCGGTCGGCATGGGCTTCCTGGCCGACATCCCCTTGGCCTTCCCGGGCTACGACGCCCGGCTGCCCAAATCCGCCGCCACCCTCCCCCGAGTCCTGCGCGACGCCGGCTACTCCACGCTGGCCGTGGGCAAATGGCACCTGACGCCGAGGTGGCAACGCTCGGCGGCCGGACCCTTCGACACGTGGCCGCTCGGACTGGGGTTCGAGCGCTACTACGGGTTCCTCCAGGGCGACACCAACCACTGGACCCCGAACCTCGTGTGCGACAACCACTACATCGAGCCCCCGCGCCGGCCCGAGGAGGGGTACCACCTCAGCGAGGACCTGGCCGATCAGGCCGTCCGCATGGTGCAGGACCAGCAGCAGGGGGCCCCGGGCAAGCCGTACTTCCTGTACCTCGCGCTCGGCGCCATGCATGCGCCGCACCACGTGGCCCCCGAGTGGGTCGATCCCTACCGGGGCGTGTTCGACAAGGGGTGGGACGCCTGGCGCGAGGAGGTGTTCGCCCGCCAGCTCGCTTCGGGGATGGTGCCCGACGGCACTGTACTGACCGAGCGCCCCGAGTGGGTACAGGCCTGGAGCGAGCTCTCGGGGGAGGAGCGGCGCATGCTGGCGCGCCAACAGGAGGTCTTCGCAGGCTTCCTGACCCACACCGACGCGCAGATCGGCCGGGTCCTCTCGTCGCTCGAAGACCTGGGGGCGCTGGACAACACGCTGGTCATGGTCTTCTCCGACAACGGCGCCAGCGCTGAGGGAGGCAAGGCCGGCAGCTTCAACGAACACCGGTTCACCGCACACGTCAGGGAGTCGATGGACCAGAACCTGGCCCACTACGACGACTGGGGCGGCTTCAGCACCTACAACCACTACTCGTGGGCGTGGGCCTGGGCCGGCAACACCCCCAACAAGCTGTGGAAGCGCTACACCTGGCTGGGCGGGACCCGCACGCCGCTCATTGTGCACTGGCCGGGACGGATCGCCCAGCCCGGCACGGTGCGAGCGCAGTTCGCCCACGCAGTCGACCTCATGCCGACGATCATGGGCGCCGTCGGCCTCCAGCTCCCCGACGAGGTGGACGGCGTGGCCCAGCAGCCCGTGGACGGGGTGAGCCTCCTCTCCACGCTGGAGGACCCGGCAACCGCGGAACTGCATCCGACCCAGTACTTCGAGATGATGGGCTCGCGCTCCATCTACCACCAGGGATGGAAGGCCACGACCAACCACATCAGCACCGGCATCCTCGACGAGGAGGAGCTGGCCGTCGGCAGCCGCGACTTCGCCGAGGACCGCTGGGAGCTCTACGACCTCTCGGTCGACTTCTCCGAAGCGCTCGACCGCGCCGACGAGGAGCCGGAGCGCACGCAGCAGCTGCGCGACCTGTGGGATGCCGAGGCGGACCGCAACCATGTCCTGCCGATCTCCGACGGCCTGGTCGACCGCTTCGGGGGTTTCATCCCGCCGGTCTGGCCCGCCGGTCCGTCGCGGACGTTCCGCCCGGGCGGCGGCCCGGTCGCCGACGAATCAGTCCCGCTCCTGTGGGGCGGCTTCGACATCACGGCCGACGTCGACACCGACCGGGACGGTGCGGGCGGCGTCGTCTTCGCGCTCGGCGACTGGTTCGGGGGCTACGCGCTCTACCTCGTCGAGGGCAGGGTCCACTTCACCTTCGCCCGCGCCGCCGACGTGCTCGAGCTGATGATGCCGCCGCCACTGGCGGTCGGCCGCCACGACGTCACCGTGTCCTACGCCGTGGGCGAGGGCGGTCGCCCGGGCCGGATGGTGCTGCGCGTCGACGGGACCGAGGTCGACGAGACGGCGGTGGAGGGCATGTTGCCGCTGGCCGTCCAGCACGGCGGGGCGGGCTTGCGCCTCGGTTGGGACAGCGGGTTCCCGGTGTCGGCGCGCTACGCGCCGCCCGCCCCCCTCGACGGGACGGTCCACGGGGTCCGCGTGGACACCCCGGGCTCATTCCGGCCCGACCCGGCCGACGAGGTCCGCGCCGCGCTCCACGCCGACTGAGGCGGGCGTTCTTCAGGCCGACCTACGGGACAGCGTGGCCACCGGTCACGCACTGTGGGCCACGCCCGCCAGCTCGCTCAGCTCCTCAATCTTCCAGGCTCCTGCACCAGCGCCCTCCGCGGCGGCCCGGACCGCCTGCCGCTGCAACACCGCATTGACCGGCGTGGCCACGCCGTGCAGGCCGCCCAGCAAGACGATCTCGCCGTTGAGGAACTCCGCCTCAATGGACCCGGCCCCGCGGGCCAGGCTCTGCCAGCTGGAGCCCCCCTGCCACTCCCCCGAGGACGTGGGCGCAATCTGCAGAAGGTCACCCCTCCTCTCCCGGTCCTCCTCAGAGCTCGCCACGGCGATCCCCGCGGCCGCCAGGGCCTCCCGGCCCTCGCGCTGCGCCTCGCGCGCCAACGGGCCGAAGCGGCCCTCCCGCCCGGCCAGTGCTTCCACCGCGTTGGCCAGGTTCATGAGGAGCTTGCGGTACTTCCAGCGCATGATGTCGGGCCGGGGTACCGACTGGAAGGTCGCTGTGGCGATGGCGTCCGCGATCGCCACGCCGTGGTCGCCCAGACCGTCGGGAAAGCGCCCCAGATCGAGGAGACCCGAGACCGGGGCCGAGTGAAGCTGCACGACGCCGGGACGGAGCTGCGTGGTCGGACACATGACGCACATCCCGTACGTGTGCGCGAAGTGCCGCAGCACCCGGCGCTCGTTCTCCACTCCGTTCTGCATGCAGACCACCGGCGTGGCGGGCGGCGCCACCGCGCTGAGCTGCGCGAGCGCGTACTCGGTGTGCTGTCCCTTCACGGCCAGCAGCACGACCGCGTCGCCGTCGGCGTCACCTTCCCACGTCAGCTCTGCGGGATCCTCCACGACCGGGACGGGCAGCGTCACCGTGCCGTCGGGCGCCTCGAGCACGAGGCCCGACCGCAGGGCTCGGCCGTGGTCACCGCGCGCAACCAGGGTGACGTCGAAACCCCCCTCGAAGAGCCGGCCCCCGACGGCGCCCCCGATGGCACCCGCTCCCAGCACAATGAAACGCATGGCATGCACTCTGCCACGGCGGCGTGCCAAGCTCTCACGGTGGTGTCGTTGAACCCGATGGAGCGCGCAACCGCACTCGGCGGCTCTGTCGCCGCCGCCCCGCTGCGCCTGGTCGGCGGCCTCGCCGCGCCGGCCCGGGGCGACCTGGCGCGCAACCTCCGGCGCGCCATGGGCATCACGGGGGAGCCGGCCCCGGTGGCCAGCGACCCCGACGACGCGTACGTCCCGCCGGGGGGTATGGCCCGCCGGGTCCACGCGGACCTGCCCGTCATGTTGATCGGCGGTGTCGAGCGCGTTGCTGCTCCAGACGCTGCACCCGCTCGCCATGGCAGGGGTCGCCGAGCACTCCAGCTACCAGGAGGACCCGTTGGGCCGGTTGCGCCGGACGGCTTCCTTCGTCGCCAGGACGACCTTCGGCACGGTGGCCGAGGCGCAGGCGGCCATCGACCAGGTCCAGCGCGTGCACCGCCGCGTCCGGGGCGTCGCTCCCGACGGCCGGCCCTACTCGGCCGACGACCCCGAGCTCATCACGTTCATTCACGTCGCCGAGGTCGCCAGTTTCCTGACGTCGTCGCAACGCTATGGCAGCCGGCCGCTCACTCCCGAGGAATGCGACCGCTACTACGAGGAGGTGGCGCCGGTGGCGCTGGCCCTCGGGGCGACCTGGGTGCCGCGCTCCTCGGCCGAAGTGGAGAGCTACCTCCTGCGCCTCCGCCCCGAGCTCTACGCCGGCCCGCAGGCCAGGGCGGCCCGCGACTGGCTGTTGCGCGGCGTGGCCCGGCGCCCCGGCGAGCGCGCCGTCTACGTCCTCATGGTGGCCGCCGCGGTCGGCGTGCTGCCCGGTTGGGCCCGCCGGGAGCTCGGCCTCTCCATCGCCGGCCCGCTCGATCTGCTGGTCGACACCGCCGCGGTCGCCCCGCTGGCCCGCGGCCTGTCCACGACGCTCCGCTGGATCGTCACGCCGCCCGGGTGAGACCGGCTCAGGTCGCCAGGGAGAGCCCGCCGTCGATCACGACGACCTGGCCGGTGACGTAGCCGGCCCGGGCGAGCGCCAGGATCACTTCGGCCACGTCCTCGGGCTGCCCCGAGCGCTTCAGCGGCGCCACCTGGCTGACCACCTCGCGCACGACGTCCCAGTCCGCGGTCCACGGGGTGTCGACCAGTCCCGGGGCGACCGCGTTCACCCGCACCTCCGGCCCGACCACCTTCGCCAGCAACACGGTCATGTGGTTGAGAGCCGCCTTGCTGGCGGCGTACGGGATGGACGAGCCCGTGGGCCGCACGCCCGCCACCGACGCCACGTTGACCACGGACCCGTGCGCCTCACGCAGTGCCGGCAACGCGGCCACCGTCATGGCCCACGTCCCGAACACGTTGACCTCGAAGATGCGCCGCCACACGTCGACCGAGGCGGCCGCCACGTCGTGGTGCGGGATCACGGCGGTGGTCCCCGCATTGTTCACCAGCGTGTCGAGCCGGCCCCAGCGGTCCAGCGCGGCAGCCACCAGGCGGTCGGGCACGTCCGGCTCGGTGATGTCGCCCTGCACGTACAGGGCGTCGGGCAGCGCGGCGGCGACCGCCTCGCCCGCCTCGACCGAGCGCGCCGAATTGACAAGGACCGCGGCGCCCTCGCCGGCGAAGGCCCGAGCCGTCGCGGCGCCGATGCCGCTCGAGGAGCCGGTGACGGCGACGACCTGCCCCTGCAGCGGGCCCGCGCTCATGGTGCTGCCCTCACCTGGGCTCGATCCCCCAGCGGGCCGTCCACTCCTGAGCGGGCTGCAGTGCGAGCACGTCGGTGCCCGTGCGCAGCGCGTTGGGCGGGCAGGTCATCGGCTCGACGGCGACACCCCGGCGGCGGCGTTGGACCTCACCCAGCGTGTCGCCCGTGTACACCATCAGATAGGGAAAGCCCGCATCCACCCACAGCGCGGCCCCACCCACACCGCCCGGCGCGTCGAGCGTGACGCGGGCCAGGCCCTCGGCGTCGCGTTCGAGGGTGGTGTAGGCGGTATCGAGCACGGCCGGGCCGACGAAGCGCGCCGTGGTGAAGTCGCGCTCGGTGCCCTCCACCGGCGAGAGGACCCCGGTCGGGAGCCCACGATCGTCCACGTCGAGGGTGTGGCGCGCCGGCACGTGCAGGATCGCGCCGTCGACCGTGTCGGCCCCCGGCGCGAGATACGGATGGAAGCCGATGCCGAAGGGGATCTCACTCTCCTCCAGCGACTGCGCCCGCGTCGTGACGGTGAGGCCCTCCCGGCCCACGTGGTACTCGATTTCGAGCAGGAGGGAGAACGGGTAGCCGGGCGACGGATGGAGCTGCAGGCGCAACGAGAGCTGGTTCTGATGCCGCGTCTGGAGGGTCCAGGGCATCCAGCGCACCAGACCGTGAATCGCGTTGCGGCGTTCGGGCTCGTCCAGTGCCGCCTGCGCCCGCACGCCGTTGAACTCGTAGCGGCCGTCGGCCAGGCGGTTGGGCCACGGGGCGAGCACCTGCCCCCGGCCCGAGTGGGACCACTCGTCGGTGCCGAAGCCGTCGAGCACCCTCGTCGTGCCGACGGCGTACGTCCGGAGGGTGGCGCCCACCTCGCAGACGACGACCTCCTGGCTGCCGTGCCCGATGCGCCACTGCTGCCCGGTCGGTGAGGCGATGGAGATCCTGGGCGACTGGGGCGGCATTGCGAGTGAATTGAAGCAGACCAGGGCCCGGGCGTGCGTGAGGGGGCCCCGGGGCCCGGTGTGACGCCCGCGTGACACCGGGCTGAACGGACCGGGCCCGCGGCACCGCCGGCGGTAGGGTGAGCGCAACGTGAGGATTCTCGTCACCAACGACGACGGCGTCAGCGCCCCCGGGCTGGCCGCGCTCACACGGGCCCTGGCCGCCTGGGCCGGGCGCACCGGCGGCGACCCGGCCCACGAGATCATCGTGGTGGCACCCAGCTCCAACTACAGCGGCGCCGGCGCCGCCGTCGGCTCGGTGGACGATCACACGACCATCCCCTACCAGCGCGCCTACGTCGAGGGCGCCGAGGCGGTGGAGGCCTACGGGCTCGATGCCTCCCCGGCGCTCTCGGTGATCGCCGGTGCCCTGGGGGCGGTCGGGCCCAAGCCCGACCTCGTGCTCTCCGGCATCAACCACGGTGTCAACGTCGGCCGCTCCGTCCTGCATTCCGGGACGGTCGGAGCAGCGCTCACGGCCAGCCAGCTGGGCATCAGCGCGCTGGCCGTCTCCTTGCGCGTCGGCGACGAGCCCGATCCGTGGGAGTCGGCCGCCGACCTCGCCGTGGCCCTCATCCCCCTGCTCGTCGGCGCCCCGGTGCGCACGGTGCTGAACCTGAACGTGCCCCACCTCCCGCTGGCCGACATCCGGGGGCTGCGCTGGGCCCGGGTGAGCGGCGCCGGGCTGATCAAGTCGGCGCAGGGAAGCGGTACCTGGGAGGCGCCCAACATCGAGGAGATCGAGGGACCGGCCGCGGCCGAGGCGGCGCGCTCTGTCATGGAGGGCGAGCCCGACGAGAAGGGCGAGATCGTGCTCACCGTCGGGTCACCCTTCCCCCACTCCGGCGATCTCGGGCTGGCGGACTCCGGCGCGGAGGACGCCACGTTGGTCGCACAGGGCTTCGCCGCGCTCACCGCTTTGCGAGGACCCAGGGCCGACGACGACGAGGAGCTGCTGGCCACGCTCGACGAAGGGCTCGGACCGGCCCTGGCGGGCTTCGCCTTCACCGGCTGAGGGTCAGTCGTCGTCCCCCGGTGGACGGCGGCGCCGCTTCGTCTGGGAGCGGCGTCGTTTGGCGTCGACGCGGCGGACCTGGGAGCTCTTGGTGGGCCGGGTCGGCGCCCGCGTCGGCTGGACCCGGAGGCCCGCATCGAGCTTGGTGGCCAGGCGTTGCAGCGCCAGCTCGCGGTTGCGCGCCTGCGAGCGCGACTCCGACGCGCTGGCGCGCACGATCGGGCCCACTCGTTCCAGGAGCCGGGCGCGCTGGCGCGGCCCGAGCGTCTGGGAGGCGGCCACATCGAACTGCACCTCCACCCGGCTGAGCGTCCGGTTGGCGTGCTGCCCCCCGGGCCCGCCCGACGTCGTGGCGCGCCAGGTGATCTCCGCCAGCGGCAGGTCCAGTCCCCGGTGCACGTGGAGGGTGTCGTCTCCGGCCATCGGACGAGCGTAGGAGGACCCGGGTACGCTCCGCACTCATGGACTACCGACACCTTGGACGCTCGGGCATGCTCGTCTCCGCCCTCTCGTACGGCAACTGGATCACCCACGGCAGCCAGATTGAAGAGGACGCCGCCGCAGCCTGTGTGCACGCGTCCCTGGAGGCCGGCATCACCACCTTCGACACGGCCGACGCCTACGCCATCGGAGCCGCCGAGTCCGTGCTCGGCCGCGCCCTCAAGCACGTGCGTCGTGAGTCGGTCGAGATCTTCACCAAGGTCTACTGGCCGACCGGTCCCAACCCCAACGACCGCGGCCTCTCGCGCAAGCACATCTTGGAGTCCATCCACTCCTCGCTCGAGCGGCTTCAGACGGACCACGTGGACCTGCTGCAGGCGCACCGTTACGACTACGCCACTCCGTTGGAAGAGACCCTGCGGGCGTTCGACGACCTGGTGCGCCAGGGCAAGGTCCACTACGTCGGCGTCTCCGAGTGGACGGCCGAGCAGATTCAGGATGCGTTGCGGCTGGCCGACGAAATGGGCTTCGACCGCATCATCTCCAACCAGCCGCAGTACTCCCTGATCTGGCGCGTGATCGAGGCCGAGGTGGTCCCGCTCTCCCAGAAAGAAGGCGTGGGCCAGATCGTCTGGTCCCCCCTGGCCCAGGGTGTCCTCACCGGCAAGTACCTCCCGGGTCAGTCCGGCCCGCCGGCCGGCTCGCGGGCCACCGGTCCCGAGGGCGGCGAAATGAGCTGGCTGCTGCGCGACGAGGTCCTCGAGCCCGTGCAGGCCTACGCCGCGCTGTGCCGCGAGGCGGGGTACACCCCGGCGTCGGTGGCCCTGGCCTGGGTGCTGCGCAACGAGAACGTGAGCAGTGCCATCGTGGGCGCCAGCCGCCCCGAGCAGATCGCCGAGAACGTCAAGGCGCTCGACGTCGTGCTCGAGCCCGACTTCGTCGAGGCCATTGAGAAGGTGTTGGAGCCCACCACGCTCTTCGATCCCGGCTTCACGCTCAGCCCGACCTCCCGGCCCTGACGCGGGCCGGGCCGTTCAGCCCGGCGTGTCGAAGCGGGACGTGAAGGAGCGCACCTCCAACGTCGTGTGGGTACGGTGTTCCTCGAAGACCCGGGTATACCCCGTGTGTGCGATGCGCCAGCCTTCCTCGGTCAAGCGATAGCGGTCCGCATAGAAGGCAGTGCCGGAGATCTCCAGGTCGGCCGCGGGCACGATGACCCGGTCCTGGAGGTACCAAGTGCCTTCGGCCGTGCTGTCCGAGGTGAACGTGATCTCGGGGTGGTGACCATGGTGCTCGGTGACCATGCCGGTGTCACCCAGGACCGAGCCGAGCCAGCTGACGATGGCCGCCCGGCCCTCGAGCACGGTCTTCCCGTCCTCATAGGATGCCGTCACATCTTCGGTCAGCAGCGCTCCGAGGTCGTCGAACTGCTTCAGGTCGAGCGTCCGGAAATAGGCGTACTTCAGGCGACGGATGGCCTCCAGCTCGACCGCGTTGTCCACGGGTGCACCCCTTTCGATCTGGCCCGCACAGGCCGCGGCCAGGGTACTTTCCCGAGGAGTTGGCGAGTGGACCCATTCGGGAGCACCATCTCCCGGATGCCCGGGGAGAAAAGGCGCCAGCGCATAGCCGTCTACGGCGTCTGCCGTGACGACGAGGGCAGGATCCTCCTGGCCCGGGCCTCGCCGGCCATCACCCTGCAGGGCCGCTGGTTCCTCCCCGGCGGCGGGGTGCACCACGGTGAGGCTCCGATCGACTCGCTCACCAGGGAGATCGAGGAGGAATCGGGCCTGGCCGTGTCGGTGGGGCCGCTGCTCGACGTCCTCTCGGACGTGCGGACGATCCCCGACGGCACCAGCCTGCACACGGTACGCGTCATCTACCGGGTGGCGTCCTGGTCCGGCACGCTGCGGCCCGAGGTCGGCGGGACGACCGACGCCGTGGGATGGTTCACCCCCGAGGAGGTGCGCGACATGCCGCTGGCGCACTACGTCCAGATCGTCGTGGACCGGCTGCTGTGAGCGGGCCCGGCGCCGACGGCGACCGGCTGCACCACGTGGTCATCATCGGCTGCGGGTTCGGCGGGCTCTTCGCCGCCCGCGCGCTCAAGCGGGCGCCGGTGCGGATCACGATCATCGACCGGACCAACCACCACACCTTCCAGCCCTTGCTCTATCAGGTGGCCACCGGCATCCTCTCGGAGGGCCAGATCGCACCCGCCATCCGCGACGTCCTGCGCAACTACCCGTCCCTGCGCGTGATCCTCGGTGAGGTGGAGGACGTCGACGTGGAGGCGCGGGAGGTCCACGTCGACGAGTTCGGCAAGCCCCTGACCATCGGCTACGACAGCCTCATCGTCGCCGGCGGCGCGTCCAGCTCCTATTTCGGCCACGACCAGTTCCGGGACGCCTCGTGCGCCATGAAGACGCTCGACGACGCCCTGGCGCTGCGCGGCAACATCTTCGGCGCCTTCGAGCTGGCCGAAGCCGAGCCCGACCCTGCCGCGCGCCGGCGCCTCATGACCTTCGTCGTCGTGGGGGGCGGTCCGACCGGCGTCGAGATGGCGGGCCAGCTACGCGAGCTCTCGCGGCGGGCACTCCGGCGCAACTACCGCATGATCCATCCGGTCGACAGCCGTGTCGTCCTGGTGGAGGGCCTCGACCAGCTCGTCGGCTCCATGGGGAATTACCTGTCGCGGATGACGGCACGCGACCTCACCCGCATGGGCGTGGAGATCCACCTGAAGACCCTGGTGACCGACCTGAGTGACGAGGGCGTCGAGATCACCAAGCGCGACGGCTCGACCGAGTGGATTCCCGCCGCCACCAAAATCTGGGCCGCCGGCACGCGCGCCGCGGGGTTGGGCGCCATCGTCGCCGGGGCCGCCGGTGCGGAGACCGACAAGGCCGGCCGGGTCGTGGTCAGTCCCGACTGCTCGCTCCCCGCCCATCCCGAGGTGTTCGTCGTGGGCGACCTGATGGCACTCCACGACCTGCCCGGGGTGGCCGAGGTCGCCATACAGTCGGGTGTGCACGCGGCCCGCACGATCGTCCGGCGCGTGGAGGGCAAGCCGACCAAGCCCTTCCGCTACCGCGACCTGGGGACGCTGGCCGTGATCTCGCGCTTCACCGCCGTCGCCAAAATCGGCCCCGTCAAGGTCGGCGGCTTCTTCGGCTGGCTGCTGTGGCTCGTCGTCCACATCACCTTCCTCACCGGCTTCAAGAACCGGTTCGGCGCCCTGTCCCGTTGGGTCGTCAGCTTCATCGGCCGGGGGCGCTACGAACGGGCCCTCACCGGGCGCTGGGTGGCCCGGGCCAAGCGGTCCACCGGATCTGCCTAAGGTTCCGACCGGAGCACACGACGACCAGGGGGGTCGAGCCATGCCGATCAATGTCACACCCAATGCGGCGCTGAGTGACCACATCAACGACATCCGCCTGCGCACGGCCCGGATCGTCAACGAGCGCATCCTGCCCAACGAGTCCCGGCTCTGGCGGGCACGGGGCGGGAACGCCACCGACGAGGAGCGGGCCGAGGCCAAGGCGCTGCGCCAGGAGATCCAGGACGAGGTGAAGTCCGCGGGGCTGTGGGCGCCCCATCTCCCGCCCGAGTACGGCGGCATGGGCATCGACTTCATGGCGCACGCCTACATGAACGAGATCCTCGCCTACGCCGTCGGGGCCGCCTCCCTCTTCGGCGTGGTGGCGCCGAACTCGGGCAACCAGACGATCCTGGTCAAGTACGGGACCGAGGAGCAGAAGCGCAAGTGGCTCCTTCCGCTCATTGAGGGCACCATGCAGTCAGGCTTCTCCATGACCGAGCCCGAGAACGCCGGCTCGGACCCGCGCTCCATTCAGACCACCGCCGTGCGAGAGGGCGACGAATGGGTCATCAACGGGCACAAGTGGTTCACGTCCAACGGACTGGCAGCCGACTTCTTCATTGTGATGTGCCGGGCCAAGGAGTCCGAGGACGACGACGGGCCGGGACGGATGGTCCAGATCATCGTGCCGACCGCCAACCCCGGCGTCATCATCGAGCGCGGCATCGGGATCTGGGGCAGCGCCAAGTCGGACCACTGCGAGGTGCGCTACGACCAGGTCCGGGTCCCCTCCGAGAACCTGCTGGGCCAGGTCGGCGACGGACACCGGGCCGCCCAGGACCGGCTCGGCGCCGGCCGCATCTTCCACTGCATGAACTCGGTCGGCCAGATGTGGCGCGCCTTCGACCTGATGGTCGAGCGCCTGCTCACCCGCGAGGTGCACGGCGGGCTCCTGAAGGACAAGCAGTTCATGCAGGGCTTCGTGGCCGACAGCTACATGGACCTCCAAGCGGCCCGGCTCATGACGATCCATGCCGCCGAGAAGGTGGACAAGGGCGATCCCCAGGCCCGCACCGAAATCAGCTCCATCAAGGTCTTCGTGCCGGCGGCCTACAGCAGGGTGGTCGACCGGGCCATTCAGGTCTGGGGCGCGGCCGGCGTGACGAGCGACCTGCCGTTGGCCCAGATGTACCTCGGGGCCCGCACGCTGCGGCTCGCCGACGGCCCCGACGAGGTCCACCGCATCCTCATCGCAAAGAACGTGCTGCACCACTACGAGAAGGGCGAGAGCTGGGACTTCGCCGGGTGACGGCCGCGCCGTGACATGGCAACCCGGGCCGGCGGTCTCCGTCTTCGCCGCCGGGCTCTTCGAAGGCTCCGTCGCCGTCGTCACGGGCGGTGGCACCGGGCTCGGGCGCGAGGTCGCCCACGCCTTCGGCCACCTGGGTGGGCACGTGGTGATCGCCGGGAGGACGGCGGCCCGGCTCGACGAGGTGGCCGCCTCCATTGAGGGCGGCGGCGGCAGCTGCCAGGCCGTCCCCACCAACATCCGGGAGCCGGCGCAGGTCGACGCCCTGCGCGACGCCGTCTACGGCCGGTACGGGAAGGTCGACTTCCTCGTCAACAACGCCGGCGGCCAGTTCCCCGGACTCCCCAGCACCATTTCGGACAACGGGTGGCGGTCCGTGGTGGACCTCAACCTCAACGGGACGTGGAACGTCACCAGCCGCTTCATGGGGCCGATGGCGGAGGCGGGCTCGGGCTCCATCGTCAACGTCGTGCACACGTTCTCCTTCGAGCGCGGCGCACCGATGTTCGTCCACTCCGGTGCGGCCCGGGCCGGCGTCGTCAACATGGTCAAGACGCTGGCGCCCTACCTCATGCGGCGCGGGGTGACCATCAACGCCTTCGCTCCCGGCGTCTTCGCCACACCCGGCATGGTCGAGTCCGAACTGGCCACCGTCGGACGGACCGAGGCCGGCTTCACGGACGAGCTGGTGGCCGAGGGCACGACCATCCGCCTCGGCACCGTCGACGAAATGGCCGCCATGATCCTCTACCTGTGCTCGCCGGCAGCCCGCTACGTGTGTGGCGCCACCATCGTCGCCGACGGGGCGTCTATGCAGACGAACTGGGTCACCTTCTTCCCTGAGGAGGCGATGTAGCTCCGCTCGGCCCCCGGTCCATGGTGGCGGGGGCGGTGCGGGCCAGGACGGCCACCGCGGCGCACATGACCGAGAAGGAAACGACGCCGACGGTGAGCCGGAGCGCGTTCTCGGTGAAGACCTCTGCGAAGACCCAGACACTGAGCACGATGCTCACGATCGGGTCGACGATCACGATGAACGGCTGCGACATGCTGAGCGGCCCCACGTGCAGCGCCGCCTGATTGAGCAGCTCGGCCACAATGCTCACCACGATCAGCGCGTAGACGGGCCAGTGGGCGAACATCCCGAAGATCCCGAACTGCGTGAGGGTGTCGGTCATCGCCTTAATGAACGTGGCGACCAGTGCCCACAGGATCGCCGTCGCCGCGCCCAGCGTCGCCGCCCGGCGGGCCGGCGAGCCGGTCCGTCCGAGGAGGGTCAGAATGGCCGCCGCACCACCCGTGGCGATGGTGGCGCCGATCCAGGCCGAGCTGGTGGGTTGTGCATGGCCCCCCGTGGGCTCGGACACGGCGACGAAGATCGCCAGGGACCCACAGGTGAAGGCCGCGGCCCACCAGGTGAGGTTCCTGATCTGCTGGTGGATCCACAAGCGGCGCAACACCAGTGCGAAGACGAGCTCGGTGACGAGCAGTGGTTGGACCACCGACATCTGCCCGTCGTGCAGCGCCAGCGATTGGAAGATGAAGGAGCCGGCGAGCGCCACCCAGCCGAACAGCCACAGCGGGTTGGACGCCAGGTAACGTACGAGCCGCCAACCCTTGGAGTGCGCCGGGTCGCTGATGCTGGCCATGTGCTGCGTCACCATGTTCAGCGCGTTGGTGAACGCCGCCGCCAGCGCAAACAGGATCGTCACCACGGAACCGCCGCGGCAGTCAGTGGAGTCGAGCCGTGCACACCCACCCGAGGTCGTACGTGCGCACCCGCACCGCCTCGAAGCCGGCGGCGCCCAGCCGGGATTCCAGGTCATCGGGGGCGATGGGGTTGTACGTGTCGTCCTGGTGGAAGAGCGCGCTGCCTTCGCTGTACACGCCGTCGGCCGCCACCAGCGTGGCGCCGGGGACCAGCACTCGAGCCAGCTCGGCGAAGACGCTGTCCTGGGCCTCGGCCGGCGCAATGTGATGGAGCATGTGGAAGGAGGCCGCACCGGTGAACCGGTCCGGCGGGAATCCGAGGGCGGTGGCATCGCCCACCACCACTTCCACGTTCCGGCCGGCCATCCGTTCGGCCAGGCCCGCCGCCAGGCCTTCGTCGAGCTCGACGGCCGTGAGGTGCGCCGTCTTGGTGCGCAGGACGTCGGTCGTGAACCCGGGCCCGGGACCGATCTCGATCGCCTCGTCGCCCAAGTCCACGTCTTTCAACGCAACGGGCAGGATCGTCTCGTGCACCAGGCGACGCCAGTCTTCACTGGCGCAGTACTCCATGTGGCCCGGGTTCATGGCGGGACGCTCAGCCCGGGGCCTGGACCTGGTACTCGTCCTTCCACCAGCGTGCGGTGCGCACCTCTTCGGGGTCGGTCCGCAGCGAGGCGTCCTGCCCCAGGTCCTCCGGGGTCGGCCCGATCCGATCGGCCACCGTCTGCAACGCGTCGAGGTCGAAGTCGTAGCAGCGGGCGGCGGTCTCGCCCAGCAGCTTGCGGGCGTCCTCTACCGGGATGCCACCGAAGTCGCCCCGCAGGCGCTCCTGGGTGTGCGGCCAGGTGCCCTCCGGGTGCGGGTAGTCCGTGCCCCACATCACGACATCGCAGCCCAGGACGTGGCGGCGGCGGATCTCCTCCTTCGACATGGTGGAGGCGCCGATGAAGATGTTCTCCCCGAAGTAGTCCGAGGGCAGCTTGGAGATCTTCCCCTTCAACAGCGCGGCCATCTTCTTGGTGGTGTGGCCGCCGCCCATGTACTGGTCCCACTTCCACATCATGTCGGCCGCCCAGTAGGCCGCCGCCTCCGTCACGACGTACTTCAGGCGCGGGAAGCGCTCGAAGGCGCCGGAGAAGAGCAGGTGCCACATCGGCCGGGCGGCCCACCACACCACTTCGGCGAGATAGATCCCTACGTTCTCGTTGTACTCATCCTGGGGCGCCTCACCCGAGTGGGTGTGGACCGGGAAGCCGACCTCCTGACAGGCCGCCCACACCGGGTCGTAGTCCGGATGGTTGTACGGCTGCAGGTCGTGCCACATGGTCGGAACCATGATCCCCCGGATGCCGGGCTGCTCGGCCAGCCACTCGATCTCGGCCACCGAGCGCTCGACGCCATGGGTGATGGGCACCAGTGCGATCCCGCCGTGGCGCTCCGGGCTGCGGCTGCACATCTCGGCCAGGAAGCGGTTGTGGGCGCGCGCGCCGGCGAAGGCCAGCTCGGGGTCGGCGATGGCGCCCGCCGAGAGCCCGGCGCCGAAGGGCGGCGAGGCCATGCCCGTGATGGCGTCGGCGTCGGCGAACATGACTTCCGCCGTGACGCCGTCCGCATCGAGCTCCTTGTCGCGCTGGTCGATGTCCCAGGCGCCGCGCAATCCTTCCTCGTTGTCGGTCTCCCAACCCATGATGTAGTCGTAATTCATCTGGAGCAGCTGGTCGCGGTTGGCGTGGCGCTCGGCCAGGTACTCGTCGAACTGCGGGTGATAGGCCGTGTCGAGGTAGGGCCGGTAGCCCTCGGCGGGCAGGCCGGCGTGGGCGTCCGCGGAAATGATCAGGTAGCGGTCGTCGCTCATCGTTTCGCCCCGAGCACCGAAAGGTCGTCGTAGCGCTGGTGGATGAACGGCTCGACCCCGGCCCTGGGCACCGGCCCGATGACGCGGCCCACTTGCGTGGAGGCCCGCTCCGTCCAGTTGAGGTCCACCATGCGGCGCACAACGAGGTCCGCCACGGGATCGAGCGGCGCCTCCTTGAGGATGAGCTCGCCGTCGATCGACTCGTGCAGCCTCGTCCGCTCCGTCTTCTCCCCGTAGACGAGGAGCGGATCCTGGTCGAGCACGCCCGCCTCTTCGCAGGAGGGCGACAGCTTCAACCAGAAGTCGGTCTTCTCCAGCTCGTAGTTCTCGCGGGTCCCGCTCACCGTGCCCGTGACCTCGCAGATCACCGAGCCCATGCGGGCGATATGGGCCGAGACTCGGGCGCCGTCGCGTGTGACCTCGACCTCGGCCAGCTTCTTGGGCTCACCGTTGACCTCGCGGCCGCCGATGAGCGACTGCTCCGTGGTCATCGGCATGAGGATCGGGTACTCCCCCAGGCGATCCTCGTGACGCGCCTGCACGCCGATCCAACCGGCACCGAAGATCGGCAGCCCGGGCATCTCGACCCGGGTGATGGTGATGCGCACCAGGGGCTCGGGCCCCGGTTCGAGAGGCGGCGGCAGTATGGCCGCAATGATCTCGGGGTCCGTCTCGTAGACGGCGGTGACCGCCTCGGACCAGATGTCGGCCTTCTTGGCCTCGATCTCGCGGTTCACTTGCGTGGCTCGGGCGCCGTAGCGGACCGTCGTCATGTGCCCTCCCTCTCAGCTCACCAGGCACGCAGGATCTGCGTGGGGTCGAACGCGTTGCAGGTCGTCGTTGTCGGCCAGTTCTCGGGCGCCAGCGGCCGGGCGACTTCCGCCACCTCCGGGCCGACGCGGTCACCGATCGGCCGCAGCAGATCGAGGTCGAACCCGTAGAAGGACGCCGCCGTCGACTCCACCATGGCCCGCACCTCGGGCTCGGCGTAGTCGGCGAACGCCACCCGGAGCGCCTCGGTCGTGAACGGGTAGCTGCCCTCGGAGTGCGGGTAGTCCGCCCCCCACATGACGTGCCCGATCCCGAGGTCGCGGCAGAGCGGCGCCTCGCTCGGGCGCAGGAAGCTGGCCCCGATCCAAAAATTGCGGGCGAAGTACTCGGTCGGGGTCATCGTCATTTTGGCGGCGGCGGCGCCGAAGAACTTCGCCTCGGCCGCGTTCGCCGTGGTCATGCGGCCGTAGAACCAGTCCAAAGTCTCCAGGCCTCGGGGCAGCCAGGCCACACCCTGCTCGGTCACCACGAAGCGCAGGGTCGGGTGCCGCTCGAGCACGCCGGAGAAGATGAGGTGCCAGACCGAACGGTGGCTGAACCAGGGGATCTCAATGAGCATCATGGCCCGCGCCGCCTCGTGCTCGCCGTAGTCGGGCAAGGCGCTGCCGCCGTGGATGTTGATCGGCACGTCCAGATCTGCGCACACCTGCCACAGGGGCTCGTAGTGGTCCTCCCACAGCGGCGGCAACTCGGAATTGGGCGGGATGGAGGGCAGGAGAATGCCACCGAAGGGGTCGAAGGTCTCGGCGGCCCAGCGCACCTCTGCAACCGCATCGGCCATGTCGTTGGCGAAGACCTGAATGATGCCGGCGCGTCGGCCCGGGGTGGCGGCGCAGAAGTCGGCCAGCCAGCGGTTGTGGGCCTGGACGCCGGCCCAGCGGCGCTCGTAGTCCTCGGGCGTCGGGGGCAACGCCACCAGGTTCCCCTCGGTGAAGAAAGGAGGGACCGTGTTGGGAAAGAGCACCTCGGCCGCAATGCCGTCGGACTCGGTCTCGGCCAGACGCCGTGCGCTGTCCCAGTTGCGGTAGGCGATCGGTGCGAGCAGGTCGGCGAACGGATTCACGTACGCCGCGGCCCAGGCGTCGAACTCGTCGTGCCACCGGCGGGCCAGATACGGCTTGTAGTCCTGAATGTCGCCGCCGGCATGGCCGTCGGCCGAGACGACCGTGTAGCGGGCGCGCGCCGGAGCCGTCGCCGTCATCAGCTCAGCGCTGCCGGGGGCAGCTGGCCGGACCCGATGGCGTCGGCCCGGCGGTGCAGCATTTCCGCTACCTCTTCGAGCCCGTAGCCGATGATGAAGTCACCCCGCTTGACGCCCCGCACGCAGAAGCGGCCCAGCTCTCGCAGGTCCATGATGTCGACGGTCCGACCCGCTGCTTCGAGCTGCGCCTTGAACTCCTCGAAGGTCGTACCGGGCGCCGGTGGGCGCGGCCGCGTCCGCTGCAGCGCCTCGGGCCGGTTGCGCTGGGCGGTCCACAACCCGGTGTCGAGCAGGCCGCCCGAGGGATAGAAGACGGCGGCCCGCAGCTCGGTGCCGGCCGCGATGAGCTGGTGGGCCAGCGCCTCGGTCAGGCACGAGATGGCCGCCTTGCTCGAGGCGTAGACCGACGCGTACGGGACCGGCGCGATGCCTCCGTCCATGCTCGAGGTGTTGACGATGACGCCGGGCTGACCCGACGCGATCATGCGGGGGACGAACGACAGCATGCCGTTGGCGACACCGAAGACGTTGACCGAGAAGCACCAGGCCCAGTCGTTGGGCTCCTGCTCCCAGGGTCGCCCACCCCCGCCCGATGTCACCCCGGCGTTGTTGAAGAGGAGGTGGCAGGCGCCTTCCTGCGCGAAGACGTCCTCAGCCAGCGCTTCGACCGAGGCCGCGGAGGAGACGTCCGTGACGACGCCCCGGACGCTGCCGGCGTCGGCCAACTCCTTCACGGCGACCTCGAGGACGGGCTCCTCGACGTCGGCGATGACCACGCGAGCGCCCTCCTCCAGCAGCGACTCGGTGATGCCGCGGCCGATACCCGCCGCTCCCCCGGTGACGACGGCAACCTTGCCGTTCAGATCATCCAACGCGTGCCCCCAGCTTTCTGACGCCCCGTCAGCTGCCACCATAACGCCCGGCGACAGCCTGTTCAGGCCGAAGCCGGGACCCTGAGGGGCGAAGCTGACCGCCGGCTCATCCCCTGTGTGAGCAGAGGGGGTGCTGTAGCGTCGTCCTCCTGGTCCGAGACCTGGGAGGTGGCGGCGTGAAGCAGCGATCGATGGCGGTTGGGATCTGCAGCGGAGCGCTCGGGATCCTGTTGGCGTTGGCCCCGCTGACGGTCGCCTCGGCGGCGAGGACGAAGGGGTCGGCGCCCAAGAGCGCCATGTGCAGGACGGTCAAGTCCGAGCAGTCCGGCTCGACGGCAGCCTCGAGCGGGATCGCCAAGGCCATGACATCGGGCAACTTTCCTGCCGCCAAGAAGGCCCTGCTCAAGGCCTACAACCTGGACTACAGCCAGGTGCAGAAGGCGCTGGCCGTGATCAAGACGGCCCCGCCCAAGGTGCAGACGGCCTTCAAGAACCTGCTCTCGTACGTGAAGCAGTTCCGGAGTGCCATTCAGAACGCGTCCAGCCTGCAGGGCCTCATCGCGTCCTTCGCCACCTTGGGCAAGAACGCACAGCTCGAGACGGACGGCACTACCATCGCCAATTGGTACACGTCGGTCTGCGGCGGCACCCTGGTCAGCCCGACGACGGTGACCGTCCCGTAGTCACCGGCCGCATCGGTGCCCGAGACACCACCCACGCTGCACGTGCCGCGGCCGGAGGAGACCCGGCCGCTCGACGAGTTGTCGATGGCGCGGGCCTGGCTCAGGCACCTGCGCGACAGCGTCGTCTTCAAGGTGGAGGGGCTGAACGCGACGCAGCTGCGTTGGGTGCCTGCGCCGGCGGCCAACTCCTTGGGGGTCTTGGTGGTCCACCTCGGATACTCCGAGCGGCTCTGGCTCCGGGCCATCTGCGCCGGCGAGCAGATGGACATGGCCTGGCGGGCTCACATGTTCGAACTGCCCGGAAGCTGGGGAGTCGAGGAGTGCGTGGCCTTCTACCGGGAGGAGACCGCGCGGGCTGACCTCGTCCTCGACGGGGTCTCCTCGCTCGACCTGCCTTCCCGGGGCGCCTTGCGACCGACGACCTTCCGGTGGGCTGTGTTTCACCTGATTGAGGAGACGGCGCGCCACGTTGGGCACATGGACATCACCCGCGAGCTCCTCGACGGCAGCGTCGGCCGCTGAGCACCTCCCCGCCAGCGCTGGGCCGGACGACCCGGTTCGGACTGCTCCTGCCCACCAATTGACCCCTTCCACGTGCGATCCTGGTAGACGGGAGCGGACGGGACCGTGCCGAAGAACCCCCGCGGTCCCACGGGGAGGATCGGGCCCCAGTAATTAGCGTCGTTCAAGTACGGGGCGTGGGAGGTCGAAAAGACGGCAATGGACGTGCAAGCCGACGAGGCAGGGCTCAGGCCTGATCCGTCCGTCACGGCCATCGTCGAGCGGCCGGTGACCGACAGTCAGGGTCAGCTGTTCCGCGACGCCTATCCGACCTACGCCGACACCGACAAAATTCCGGCGGTCGGGCGCCGCACGGCGCGGCCGAGCGCGGCTCGGTGGCTCCGGGTCCTGGTTGTCATCGTGGCGCTGGTCGTGGCGGCCGCCGGTGCGACGCTCGGTCTCGTGAAGTCCGGAGTCATCGACACGAACAACACGAGCAGCCCGAGCGCGACCCAGACGACGACGCACCACCACGCGGCCAGCTCGCCGACCGTCCCGCTGGTCAGCCAAGTGACGACAGGGAACGGCACCGCGACCTACCGGATCGACATTGCCGCGTACTTGGTCACCGTCACCACCTCGACCGGCCGCTCCTGGGTGAGCATCGGGGCGGCGGGAAAGCATCCGACCTTCGAGGGCGTTCTCGGTCCCAACAGCTCCCAGAAGGAGCTCCTCCTCGGTCCCTCCCAGGTCGATGTCGGCGCCGGTGGGACCAAGGTGACCATCACATCGGGGAAGCGGACCTCCACATTGACGCCGGTCGCCGCTCCCTTCAGCTACTCGTTCCTCATCAAGTCCTAGAGGACGCAGCCCGATAGCCGCCACCGGAGCGCCGGTGTCCTGAGTGAATACTGCGGGCAGGCAAACGAAGGGCTCTTCCTTTACGCCCTCCACAAGTTGGTGGGCGAGCTCGTGAGAGGGAGAGGCTCTGGAACGAGGGTCTCGTTGACGGTGCCCTCGACTGCATTGGGCCGGCTGTTTCGTGGACTGTCCCGCAGTGAGCGAGGATTATTGGTGGACAGGAGGGACGATTGTGGCCGACGTTGAACAGGGAGAGGTTGAGGTCGTCGTCGCCCATAACGAGCGCGCGACCCTGCGGGTCGGCGACGTGTTCCTGAAGATCGACGCCGATCAGACGCACATCGACGTCGAGGTCGAGGCGATGGCCCTGGCGCCCATCCCGACTCCGAAGGTCCTGTGGCGGAAACCGCCCGTGCTCGCGCTCGCCGCCCTCCCGGGGACGGCACTCGGTCGCCTCGGCGAGCCCTCGACGGCGTCGCCGCGAGCGTGGGCCGCCGCGGGTGCCGCCATACGGCTGCTGCACAACGCGCCGCTGCCACCATGGCCCGGACGGAATCTGGACGAGCTCGCTTCGCGCCTCGACGGCGAGTGCGAGTGGCTCGTCGCGAACGGCGTCCTTCCCACCGACCTGGTCACGCGCAACCGCCGGATTGCCGAGGCTGCGCTCCGGCCGTGGACACCGGTCTTCACCCACGGCGACCTGCAGGTCGACCACGTGTTCGTCGACGGCGACGAGATCACCGGCGTGATCGACTGGTCCGAGGCGGGCCTGGGCGACGCCCTGTTCGATCTCGCCATCCTCACGCTCGGACACGAGGAGCACCTCGGCGACGTCGTCGCGGGCTACGGCACCGACGTCGACCTCGACGTGATCCGGGCGTGGTGGTCGCTGCGGAGCCTGGTGGCGGCCCGCTGGCTGATCGAGCACGGCTTCGACCCGTCCTCGCCGGGTTGCGAGTTCGCCGTTCTGAGGTGCCAGTTGTGAAGCTGGAGGAACCGACAGCGACGAGTGCCGTTCTGCCGCATCGACTCTGGACTCGTCCAGCTTCCCGCTCCTGACCGGCGACCTGAGCCACAACATGGTGTGGGGAAGGCGGGATGGCCCTTCGCAAACGCAACTGATGACCAAATCGCCGTGCCATCCCCCGATGCAGTCCTTCAGGAAACCCCGCCGCACGTCGAATCCTGAGCCGTGCCCAACAAGGAAGAGCCCCCTGGGGTCCGTCGCGCCCTGGCGGCGCCTGCAGCCTGGCTCACGGGCGTGCTGGCGGTTGTGTCGCTCGGGATCGGCGGCGTCTCCGCGGCGAACGCCGGCGCGTCGACGCAGGCCATCCCGAGCGTCACTTCGTCGACCAGCATCCCCTCGGACAATTTCTGGTTGGCCGACGCCCAGGGTGCAGTCTGGAACTTCGGCAGTGCCGGTGCCTACGGTTCGGCGGCCGGCCTTCCCTTGAACCATCCGATCGTCGGGATCACCGCCACCAAGGACCAGGCGGGGTACTGGCTGGTGGCCTCGGACGGCGGCATCTTCTCCTACGGCGATGCCACCTTCTACGGCTCGACCGGCTCCATCGCACTCAACAAGCCGATCGTCGGTCTGACCGCGACGCCGGACGGGAAGGGCTACTGGATGGTGGCGTCCGACGGAGGGATCTTCTCCTACGGCGATGCCACCTTCTACGGCTCGACCGGTTCCATCGCGCTGAACAAGCCCATCGTGGGCATGGCCACCACTCCGGACGGCAAGGGGTATTGGTTAGTGGCGTCCGACGGCGGGATCTTCAGCTACGGCGACGCCACCTTCTACGGTTCGACCGGGTCCATCCACCTGGCCCAGCCCATCGTCGGCATGGCGGCGACCCCTGACGGCAAGGGCTACTGGATGGTGGCGGCCGATGGTGGCATCTTCAACTTCGGTGACGCCGCGTTCGACGGTTCCGCCGCCGGAGGGCCGAGCCTCGATCCGGCGGAGCGCGTGGTCCCGACGCCCTCGGGTCATGGCTACTGGGTGGAAGAGCAGAACGGTACCGCCTACCCCTTCGGCGACGCCGCCGGCGATCCACCGACGGAAGCCCTGCTGTTCGCCCCCGCCACTCCCGGCGACAAGGCGGTAATCCTCGCGTTCGCGCAACTCGGCAAGCCCTACATCTGGGGCGGCAACGGGCCGGTGGGCTACGACTGCTCCGGTCTCGCGCTGGCCGCGTGGGAGAGCGTCGGCGTGGGCTTCGCCCGTGTGTCCGATGATCAGTACCACACCGCGGGGCAACCGGTCGCGCTGAGTGCCTTGTCGGCCGGCGACCTCGTGTTCTGGGGCACGAGCCAGACCGACTGGACCAGCGTTTACCACACGGCCCTGTACGTGGGCGGCGACCAGATCGTCGAGGCGACGGGCGACCACGTGCAGCTGAACTCCCTCGGCCAGTGGGGCTCGAGCGATCTCATGCCCAACGGGCGCCGTCCGTAGGCGTCGCGGAGGCGTCAGGAGCGACGGGTCTGCCGGTCGGGGTTCTCCGGGTCGACGCCCCAGCTCGAGACCCACGTGGGCGTGATGCGAATGACCTCACGACTCATGGACGGCATCGGGGGGTCGACATCCTCCTGCGCCTGTGCGGTGCCGCGGATCTCGAGTCCACGCACCGTCCAAGGATCGCTCGAGACGAGGTCGTCCACGACGAGCGCCACGTGGCCGTTGGCTCGGACGTTGCGGAATTTCCGGCTGACACCCATGGCGAAGCCGCCGATGAGGATGTCGCCGCTCTCCTCGTCGAGGAAGGCGCCTACCGGGCTGTTCTGCGGCGCCCCGCTCGCATCAACGGTGGCGAGGCGGGCCAGCGGCTGGCTCTTGAGGTACTCGCGTTCGGCCTCGTTCAGTGGGGTGGTCATTATTAGATCGTAAAAGCTCGAGCGCGGTTCGTGTCCCCGCGGTTCCGGCGATGAGCGGCTGCGCAGAGTCGCGCGCAGTGAGTCGGCGGGCTCCTCGAGGAGAACCGCGCGCTCAGGCGACGCCCAGTTGACGCGGTTCGAATGGCTTAAAGGTCGTGCCTCCGTGGTCGATAGATCCCCTATGCGGATTGCTGAAAGGAAAACCATTCCGTCGCGCCCGTCCACTGAAGGCAGTGCCGCGCGGAACGCGGCCGGAGAAGCGGGGTTCACCCTGATGGAACTCCTCATTGTGATTGTCGTCCTGGGTGTGATCGCCGGGATCGTCGTCTTCGCTCTCAGCGGGGTCAGTGCCCAGGCCGCCGTTGCTGCATGCAAATCGGATGCTTCGAGCGTCGAGAGCGCTGTATCCGACTACAACGCCGAGACCGGCGGACAGCCCCCGGTGACCGCCGCACTGCTGACGACGGGGAACCACACGTATCTGCACTCCATGCCGTCGAGCCCTGACTACAACATCACGATCGTCGGCGGCCAGGTAATGATCGCCGCACCCAGTACAGCCACCCCGGTCGCCTACGGCACACCCAACGCCTGCGCCAACGCAGGGGCTTCCGGTGCCCAGGTGGCCGCTCCGGCCAACGGTGCCGCGGCGACCACGACGACTGCTCCGGCGCCGCCCACATCAACCACCACGACGACGGCCGCCCCGACCACCACGACGACGGCAGCCCGGACCACCACGACCACCGCGGCGCCCACGACCACCACGACGGCCGCTCAGGTCGCCAACGGTGTGACCGCGACACCGACGACGAACACCTACGGCGGGTACGGCGGTCAGGACATCGTGACCTTGAGCAACACCAAGGCGATCACCGCGCTGACGGTCACGATCAACGTGGCCCGAACGACAGGCGTGACCACCAACGGCGGGTACAACAGCTTGCCCGGCGGCGTTGGAAGCGCCGCGTGGAGTACCGGAAGCGGCGTCTACACCTATACCTACACCCTGACCTCGGGCAGCATCCCCGCTCGGTACTCGAACGGGCAGATCGCCGCCCAATACGCCGGAACGGGGTCTCCGCGGGTGACGTCGGGGGACACTTGGAGAGTGGTCAGCACCTCGAACGGGATCACCTCGACCATCAGCGGCACCTTCTAAGGCTCGTCGGCTCCCACGACGCCCTGTCGAGTCAGGTCGTCGATGTCCTCGGCCGAGTAACCCAGGTCGGCGAGCACCTGCTCGGTGTGCTCACCGAGCAGTGGCGGTGGCCGGCGCGATCCCGGCCGGACGCCGTCGAGATTGAGCGGGGTGCCGACGACCCGCAGGTCCGGGATGTCGGGGTGCGGGAGAGGGACGAGCATCCCGAGCGCTGCGAGATGGTCGTCTTCGACGAAGTCCGCCACCGAGCGCACGGGAGTACACGGAACCGACCGAGACCGCAGCAGGGCGTGCCACTCGATCGCAGGCCTCTCGAAGAAGCGGGCCTCCAAGAGGTCGTGCAGGGCGTCTCGATTGGCCACGCGGTCGGCGTTCCGACGGTAGGACGGATCGGCGGCGAGATCGGCAAACCCCAGTGCGTCACAGAGCCGGGCGAACAGGTCGTCGTTCCCTGCCGTCACCATCAGGTCGCCTTCGGATGTCGCGAACACCTCGTACGGAGCCAGGAAGGGCGCACCGCTCCCCCGGCGCTGGGGCTCCTCTCCCGAGCCCATGTAGCCCGCAATGAGGTAGGACAACCACCAGGCAGCCGTCTCATACAGACTGACCTCGACCAGCCCGCCAAGGCCGGTCTCGGACCGCGTACGGAGCGCGGCCTGAATGCCGACCGATGCCCACATGGCCGTCCCGAGATCGATGGCCGCGATCGGGAGCCTCGCCGGCGGGCCATCCGGGTAGCCCGTCAGTGACATCATGCCGCTCTCGGCCTGGAGAATGGGGTCATAGCCGGGCCAGTCACGCTTCGGGCCCCGCGCGCCGTAGGCGGTGATGGAGCAGTAGATCAGGCCGGGATGCTCTGAGCGCAGTGACGTGTCGTCGAGGCCGCGCTTCTCCAGCGAACCGGGCCGAAAACTCGAGACAACGACGTCGGACTTCGCTGCGAGCCTCCGCACCACCTCCTGGCCGGCCTCGCGATCGAGGTCGACGGCAATGCTGCGCTTGCCCCGGTTGCCGGCCAGGAACGTTGCGCTCTGGCCGTTCCACTGGGGCGGGCTCCACTGTCGGGTGTCGTCGCCTGAACCCGGCGATTCGACCTTGGTCACGTCGGCACCGAGGTCGGCCAGCAACATGGAGCAGTAGGGACCGGCGAAATTTCGGGTCAGGTCGAGAACGGAGATCCCGGCGAGGGCTTCAGAGGGCGAGGGCATGAGAAAGCGGGCGGATGGCCCTCGCGCCACGGTAACGCGGCGACGTGAGCCGCTCAGGCCAAGTAATCGAGCAGGAGGCGGTTCACCTCGTCGGGAGCTTCGAGCTGCATCCAGTGGCCGGGCCCGTCAATGCGCTCATAACGCCAGTCCGCGTCGACGAACTGTCCCGAACCGGCCATCTGCGCCTCCGTGAGCGCGAAGTCACCGGAGCTCCACACGCCGAGTGTCGGCACGGTGACGGGTGGGAGCGCCGGCGGTGGCTCGATCAGGATGCGCGGGTGGACGTTGGCCCGGTACCAGTTGAGCCCAGGGGTCAGCGACCCGCTGGACTCGAGGTCGGCGATGACCGCATCCGCATCGGGGTGGCCTGCCCAGGAGCGGAAGTTGGCCCAGTCGTTCGCGGAAAGCCATTCCTCGGCGATCCCCTCGAACTGGAACAGGAGCATGTACCACGACTTCTCTCGTTGCTCGAGGCCTGCCGCACCAAAGGCGAGCGGGTGGCCAACGGAGAGTGCGACAAGCCTGTCGACGCGGTCGGGCGCCAGCGAGGCCGCGGTCCAGCCCACCGCGGCACCCCAGTCGTGCCCCACGATCGCGGCCTTCTCGACGCCGACCTGGTCCAGAATGGCCGCCACGTCCGCCGCCAGCAGGATGATGTTGTAGGCGTCGACCTCTGCCGGCTTGTCGGACTGCCCGTACCCCCGCTGATCGGGGACGATCACACGGTATCCGGCACTCGACAGGGCGCCGGCCTGGCTCGACCAGAGGCGGCCAGAATCGGGAAAGCCGTGCAACAGGAGGACCGGGCGGCCGTCATCGGGCCCGCTGATCTCCACGTTGAGGTTGACGCCCGAGCTGTCGACGCGCATGCTTCCCACACTCCTTTTCTTCAGCCGCTCAGCGCGGCGAGCAGTTGCTCGCGATCGGGTGCCCTGCCGGGTTCGGTGGCGTCTGGTCGATCCTGACCCAGGATCCGCTCGCGGAGCGATCCGTCCCGCAGCACCTCGTCGGGACGGCGGAGCGCCATCCCCATGTCGAGGACGGCGCGGATGTTGTCGCCGTCCCGAAGGGCCGCCTCCTCCAGGCCGCGATTGAGGAGCCAGAACTCGTCGTCGGTCTCGTAGGGATGCCCCTCCATCAGGGTCTGAATCTCCTGCAGCCGATGACTGTCGTAGGCCTTCGTGGCGCGGTACCAGGGTTCGACGATGGAGCGGCTCTGCTGGTACCACCCGGTGGCGAGGGTCCAGGGGTCGGCCTCCGGCTGCCGGAGCTGGTCGCGCAGCACCGTCGCGTGCATCAGCCCGATGGTCGCACCACGGCCCAACGACGGGTTGGTGCACGACCACGAGTCAGCCACGGCCACAACGCCCGTAGCGACCGGATCGCCCCCTGGTGCGAAATCCCGGATCCGGTCCTCAATCTTGGCCATCACGGTCACGCTGTCATCGAGCGGCTCCGCGTCGATCCAGTGCGCCGTCAGCGGCAGCAGGCGATTGACCCTCTCCCAAGTCTCGGGGTGACGCAGCGCCCGGAGCTCGGCGTCCTTCGAGCTGGCGGTCAGTGTCACCGACCAGGTCCCGTTGTCCGCCGGCAACGTCAGAATGCCGATGGTGCCCAGATCCTGCTTCAAGGCACCGAACAGCACCGGCATCTCTCCGTCAGTAGATCGGAAATGCCGGCCGTAGTAGACGAATCCCGAGTCTTCCTGTTCTTCGACGATTGGGGCGGCACCGATATCGGCGAGCCACCGTGGCAGCGGGGAGCGTCGGCCTGAGGCATCGATCACGAGGTCGGCATCCAACTCCTCACCCGAATCCAGTCGCACTCCCCTGACATGTGGGACTCCTGCGCGGTCGGACGAACCCGAGAGCAACGTCTGCACCGGGCTATCCCGCCGGATGTCGGCGTTCTTCGTCTCTTCGCACAGCCGGGCGGTCACTGCCTCCACCATCGGCCGCCGCCCCGTGATCACATCGAAGCGGTCGTCGCCGGGGCGCACCCCACCCTTCATCTCGTCAGGGATGTTGGACAGGACGTTGTATCTGACGGCTCCGGCCTCGACCAGACCGTCGCGCAGCTGCGGCAGTTCGGACTCGATAATCTCGCGGAACCCGCTGAGGAAGAAGTGAGCCATCCGGAACTGGTTGACCCCACGCCGCTCCCACGACTCGAAGGCAGCGCCGGGATCAGGTGGGGAAACGGCGTCGCGCTCGAGCACGGTCACCTCGTGGCCGTCGTTCGCCAGCAACATGGCCGTGCACAGACCCATGATGCCGCCGCCCACTACGAGTGTCTTCATGGGCACCTCCGTTCGGACACGACGGTACTCGCAACACTTGATCAGCAACAGGGTGACGGGACTGGGACCATCGGCCCCCGATCGTGCCCGGCAGGGGAGCCACAACTCAGCCTCCTCCGGCCCTCGCAACGCTGGGAGGCGGCTGGGAGAGCCGTCCCATCCCATGGTCGGAGACCCCGTCGCGCGTTGGTGCAGCGTGACGCCTTGCAATCCATGAGCTGAGCCACGCCGTAATCGGGTTGTGATCGACGGACAGTTGGACCGTCCGCGAACTCTTTTGTGACATGGGCCCCGGACCGTCGATAGAAGGGATGTGGCTAGAGGAGCCTGGCGAACCGGTCGTCGACGTGGCGCAGCTCCGCGCCCGCGACGTCGACGCCTGGGAGGTGCTCTTCGACAGGATGTACCCGAGGATGCTGGCCTACGCGGAGCGTAGGGTCGATTCGGCCGACGACGCGCGCGATGCCGTCTCGGAATCCTTCGCCCGAATGGTGCAGAGCCTCCATCGGCTTGACGCAACAAAGGTGAGCCCCGAGGCGTGGTGCTTCGGGATCCTCCATCACGTCGTGGTCGACCAGCAGAGAACCTCTTATCGCCGTCGGCGTCCGTTGCCCGTCGAACCACAGGCGCCTGCTCCCGAGCCCGCCGATGGATTGGTGCTCGGCGTTGATCACCAGGGGATGCGCGCCGCCTTCGCTCGTCTGACCCCGCGCGACCGTGACCTACTCGAGTTGCGGGTCGTTGCAGGACTTTCCGCTGACGAAGTGGCCAGTGTCCTTTCCATGAAGTCCGGCGCAGTCCGGATGGCTCAGGCCCGTGCACTTGACCGGTTGCGGTCTCATTTCGAGACCGAGGTCGAACGATGACGCGACTCAATGACGCCGACCTCGTGGCGACGCTCACTGCTGCCTTGGCGGCGCCGCCTGCATCTCCTTCACCTGCTGACCGCGCACGGCTTCGTCTGTTGCTGGTTGATACGGAACCTGTGGCGCCGATCATCCCCCTGCGCACACCGCGCCGGAACCTCGCCTCCCGCGTACGCCATCCTGTGGCTGCGGCGGCGGTAGTGGTCATTTTGGCGACGAGTAGTGCGGCAGCGGCAGCGGTCGGGACGGACACATTGCCTGGGCCATTGCGCACCGTCGCGGTGAGCCTCGGGCTCCCGGTCCCTTCCCCGGCCTTGAATACGGCGCGCGGCGCAATGGCGACGCTGGCGGCCGCTCTTGGGTACGGGGACGAGGGTGCCATCGCACGGGACCTGACCGCATTGCAGGTAGCCCTGTCCAAACTCGACCCGGCCGACCTCGCCTCCGTGAAGGAAGCTGCTGACCAGCTCGTGGACCGGGCCGAACTCGCTCTCGCGAGCGGGCCTGCAAAGTCGGGAGCGGAGTCCGGTCGGGGTGTCCGTGGCGGAAGCACCCAGCCGCGGTCTGTCGGGGGCACCCCCGGTGATGGACGGGGTGGGAGCGGCAAAGGCACATCGGGCGATACGGGCACATCGACGTCGGGAAGCGACGCCAACCCGGGCGACGGCGGGTCGGGGGGAGGACCCGGACCCTCGGGCACTCAGAGCGGAAGTACCCCGGGCTCGAGTGCCGGCGGCGGTGGTCCTGGGCCCTCCGCGTCCGGCGGAGGCTCACCGGGAGCCGACGGTGACACCGAAGGTCCGTCGTCACCCTTGCAGGGGACATCCGGCGCGCCGAGTGACGGCGGTGGGGCATCCTCCAGTGGTTCCCCGGGCGGTAGTTCAGATGGGGCCGGTTCCGATGGAGGCGGCTCGTCATCGACCGGATCGGGCACCAGTGGTTCGGGAGGTGGAGGCAGTGGCGGCCCTGGTGACAGCGGCGGTGGCCCCGGGTGACGCAGCACCCTCTCTGTCCTTGACCGCCCCCTCACCTCATGTAGATCGGAGGAATTCGAACCATCGCGTGACACCGGCCTCTCTCGAACGATTGAAGGGTTGACAGCGTGATCCCAACCTGAGGAGGCAGCGTGTCAATTCGAAAGCTCTTGTCAACTGGATCGGCCACAGTTCTCGGCCTTGCAATTGTGGGAGTCCCCGCGGTGGCACTGGCTGAAGACTCGCATGGGACGCCCACGCCCACGCCCACGCCGACGGTGACGACGCCCACGTCGACGGTGTCGCAGCCGACGCCCACGGTGACGCACTCGCCAACCGGCATGTTCACCGTGACGCTTCCTGGCGTGGGCAGCCTGGCATTTGGCGTCGACCCGAGTACCCACACCTTGACCGGCTTGATGGTAACGGCCGACTCCGGGGAGACAGCTGGTGCTCCAGTTCTTCGAGAAGAAGGCGTCGAAGTGCCTTTTTCTGGATCGACTGCTACTGAACGAATCGAAGTGGAAGTCGAAGTGGAGAACGGGATACCGCGGGTGACGGCCAAGGTCGACGACCGTGAGAATGAAGACGAGGCCCAAGGGGAAGATCGCGGCGATGACCACGGTCACGACCAAGGCGAGGACGATGACGACGACGATGCACCAGCGGTCGCGCCACCGGGGGCAGTGGGCGAGAACCACGGCGACGATCACGGCGACGATCACGGCCACGGTGATGACAATGGCGCAGCGCCCGTGACGACGACACCACCGAGCGCCCCGTCCACATCCAACCGGTCGCCAGGAGGACCTCCCCCACAGGACAATGACCAAAGCGGTGGGCCGGGACCTGACGCCAACGGATCGAACAGCAACTCTTCCGGCTCGGACAGCTCCGGCCAGGGAAACTCAGGTGGGGACAACTCCGGCCAGGACAACTCCGGCCAGGACAACTCCGGCCAGGACAACTCCGGTCTGGGCAGCTCAGGTGGGGACAGCTCCGGTTCGGGGAGTTCCGGCAGGGACAGCTCGGGCTCCGGCCGTGGTGGCCCCGGACGCTGATCGACCTGATTGGTCTGGCGTCGCACCACAGACGGCCCCGGCTGAACTTCGGACAATCTTCGTTGCTGACCGGACGGCAAGCTTCAGCCGAACTGGTCGACACGCGATGGAGGGGATCAGGGAGTCCGAGCGGACGACGCCGGGCACGGACGACCGGGTGTGCGAGCGCTGCCGCTACTGACTCTCGAGCGGGGCAACAGCCACACAGCTGATCTCGACGAGCGCCTCCGCGAGGAGCAGCTCGGTCACCCCGACAGCCGTCCATGCCGGGAACGGATCGGCCAGGAACTCGGCCGCTATCCGCAGAACGGCCTCTGCCTGGTCCTGGAGTCCAGCCTGCTTCGGCCAGGATCAGCGAGAGGTTGCGGAACACCTCTCGTATCTGGTCCTCAGGGTTCGGCGAGAACACCCCGTCGGGCGTCTCGCCGGTGTCGCCGTCACCCGCACGGTGTCGCCGCTCCTCACGGCGGCGGGAATGCGCGTCGACTCGAAGAAGTCGGTCCACACCGCAGGCACGATCACGTCGCGTGAGCGCGGTTTGGCCCCAGCCTCCATGTCAGGGGTGTGCTCTCGTCCGCCGTCTGCGAGTGCCGTCCTTGTCCTTCCTGGGCGCTACGAGCACCCGCTGGTCGACCCGCAGCTCCCGCACACGTAGCACGAGCCCGCTCGTTGCATGGTGTTGCCGCAGCTGTAGCAGAGGGGCGCATCGAGCTGCTCGGCCCGGGCCAGCGCCTGTGCGGCCGGCTCGGACCCCGCCCGGCCGTCGCTCAACCCGTCCTCGACCAGGCCGACCGACGGGGTCGCCATCTCCTCCACGCCCGGCAGCGTCGGCTGGGTCCGCTCCAGGGTGGAGAGGATGCCGAGGTCGGCGCGCTCCTCGACCGACAAGAAGTCGAGGGCCATCCGGCGGAAGATGTAGTCGATGAGGCTGGTGGCGATGCGCAGTTCCGGGTCGTCGGTGATGCCCGCCGGCTCGAACTTCATGTTGGCGAACTTGCGCACGAAGGTCGCCAGGGGCACGCCGTGCTGCAACCCGAGGCTGATGGAGATGGAGAAGGCGTCCATGATCCCAGCCAGCGTCGACCCCTGCTTGGAGACCTTGACGAACACCTCGCCCGGACGGCCGTCCTCGTACTGGCCGACCGTCACGTAGCCCTCGCAGTCGGCCACCCGGAACGAGAACGTCTCCGAGTTGCGCTTGCGGGGCAGACGCTCGCGCACGGCGCCGACCACCACCGACGACGTCACCCGTTGCTGCTCGCTCAGCAGCGCCGCCTCGAGCTCGGCGATGCGGGCCGTGACCGCGCGGTCCCGGGCCTCGGCGTCCGAGCCGGCCGGCGCCGTGTCACCGCCCACCGCGGCGGGCTCCTTCTTGGTCGTCGACAGCGGCTGGGCCACCTTGCAGTTGTCGCGGTAGATGGCCACGGCCTTAATGCCGAGACGCCAGGCGTCGATGTGCAGCTGCTCCACGTCCTCGACCGTCACGTCCTCGGGCATGTTGACCGTCTTGGAGATGGCGCCGCTGATGAACGGCTGCACCGCCCCCATCATGCGGATGTGGCCCGAGTAGTGGATCGTGTTGTCACCCATGGAGCAGGCGAAGACGGGCAGGTGCTCGGGCGCAACGTGAGGGGCGCCGAGGATCGACATGTTCTCGTTGATGTAAGCCACAATGTCCTCGGACTGCTCCACCCCGTAGCCGAGCTTGGCCAGCGCCCGCGGCACGGTCTGGTTGACGATCGACATCGTGCCGCCGCCGACCAGCTTCTTGGTCTTGACCAGTCCGAGGTCGGGCTCGACGCCGGTCGTGTCGCAGTCCATCAGCAGGCCGATGGTCCCCGTAGGGGCCAGCACCGAGGCCTGCGAGTTGCGGACGCCGTAGGCGTCGGCGAGGTCGACGGCCCGGTCCCAGGACTCCTGGGCGGCGGAGAGCAGCTCGGGCGGCACGACGTCCTCGTCAATCCGGGCGGCCTCGGCCTGGTGCATGCGCAGGACGTTGAGCATCGGCTCGGCGTTCTCGTGGTAGCCCGCGAAGGGTCCCATGCGGGCCGCGGTCTTGGCCGACGTTGCGTAGGCGTGCCCGGTCAGCAGCGCGGTGATGGCGGCCGCCCAGGCCCGTCCGGCATCGGAGTCGTAGGGCAGGCCCTGGGCCATCAACAACGCGCCCAGGTTGGCGTAGCCGATACCGAGCTGGCGGAAGGCCCGCGTCGTCTCGCCGATCCGGTCCGTCGGGTAGTCGGCGTTGCCGACAATGATCTCCTGCCCGGTGAACACCACCGCCACCCCGGCCTTGAAGCCCTCCACGTCGAACTCGTCGTTCTCGTCGAGGAAGGTGAGCAGGTTCATGGAGGCAAGGTTGCAGGCCGAGTCGTCGAGGTGGACGTACTCACTGCAATTGCGTACAACTACACCATTTACCACGTACGAGTGGTTGCGCGGCTCGCTCAGGTTGTACGTCAGCTCGGCGCCGTCGTTGGTGCGCTCCAGCAGGTGGGCCGTTGTGCGCGCTGCGTAGGGACTCTTCGGGGAATCGACGATGATGCCGCGCAGCAGTGTCGCCTTACGGCTGAGCGAGAAGCCGATGTGCTGGGCGAACCGAAGAATCGATTCGGAAGAGATGCGAAGGTCGTAAGACGCCGAGTGGCCGTACGTCTTTGTCTCACCCGATTTGTTGGTGTACGTGAGAGAGCCTTCCGCCTCGGCACCCTTGGTCTGGTAGAGCCGACTCATGATGCCGAACGTGCTCAGCAACGTCTGCACACCCTTGAGCAGCTCGTGCGACGTGGAGCCCAAGCCCACGTAGTTGCTCTTACCGGAGCCGACCACAGACGACACGACGCACCCGTCGGCGTCGTACAGGCCCCGCAGGAACGCCGACACCATCTCGGCCGGCGCCTGTTCGATCGACCACGGCACGCTCTTCTCCGGACCCTTGACCGACTTGACCCCCAACGCCTCTATGAACTGCTTGAAGGCGCGCCGGGCTAGGCGCAGCTGGGCGGTGCCGTTGGCCTGCTCGGACAGCTTGATCGGGCGTTCGCAGTTCACCCAGTCGAGCAGCTCGGCATGCCGGGGCAGAATCTCGTCCCGGTCTTCCTGGCTCCCGTAAATGGAGGCCACCGTGGTCCCTGAGGTGGAGCCGTCACCCACGAGCCAACCGACGTAGTGCGCGAACTCCTCTGACCACATGTCGGGGAAGCGGAGTGGCAGCGCATGGTCGCCCTTCGTCCAGTAGTCCGCCGGGTCCGACGAGACAGGGAGGCCCAGGTCGGCCTCGACCGCCGGAGCCTGGAGGTCCAGGAGCTTCACATCGTCATCGAAGACGAGGTGGCGAGCTTCCACGTAGCCCCGGTTGGCCGTGAAGATCTTGTGGGACGGCGTGCACCGCAGCTCGACACCGTTGTCGAGGCTCAACTTCACAATGTCGTTGTACCCGGTGATCATGAACGCCTCGGGCGAGGTGATCACCATTGTCTGGGACGGCTCGTCGGGGTTCGTCGCGTCGTGCGTGTAGATCCCGAACGACTCTCCTCCGTTCGCCCGCTCGAGCAGTTCGCGGAACGGGATCAAACCCTTGTCGGTGTGGACCTTGGCCGACCCCGGGAAGCAGGGGTTGGAGCCGTTGATGCGGCCCGTCACCGGCGCCGTGTGCCAGCGGTTGATGGTGGTGTCGTACTGCAGGCCGGGGTCGGCACACTCCCAGGCCGAGTGCGCGATCTGACGGAACAGGTCGCGGGCGGGCACCGTGCGCACCACGGAACCGTCGGTGCGCGCCGTCAGGTTCCAGTCGCGGCCGTCGATCACGGCCTCCATGAACTCGTCGGTCACCCGCACCGAGTTGTTGGCGTTCTGGTACTGGGTCGAGTGGCTGTCCGCTCCGTCGAGGTCCATGTCGAAGCCGGCGTCACGCAGGACGCGGGCCTTGCGCTCCTCAATGGCCTTGCACCAGATGAAGTCCTCCACGTCGGGGTGGTCGACGTCGAGGATGACCATCTTGGCGGCGCGGCGGGTCTTGCCACCGGACTTGATGGTGCCGGCCGAAGCGTCGGCACCACGCATGAAGCTCACCGGGCCCGACGCCGTGCCACCGCCCTTCAAGAGCTCCTTCGAGGACCGAATGCGGGACAGGTTGACGCCGGCACCGGAGCCGCCCTTGAAGATGATGCCTTCCTCCGTGTACCAGTTGAGGATCGAGTCCATCCGGTCCTCAACCGACAGAATGAAGCAGGCGCTCCCCTGCTGCGGCACGCCCTGCACGCCGATGTTGAACCAGACCGGCGAGTTGAACGCAGCCATCTGGTGGATGATGAGGTACTTCAGCTCGTGGTTGAAGACCAGGGCCTCCTCGTCGTCGACGAAGTAGCCGTCCTTGATCCCCCATGCCGTCAGCGTGTCGGCCACCCGGTCGGCCACCTGCCGCAGCGACCACTCGCGCTCGTCGGTGCCGAGGGTCCCCCGGAAGTACTTCTGCGCCAGAATGTTGGTGGCGTTCACGCTCCAGGACGAGGGCACCTCGACGCCGAGCTGCTCGAAGGCCACGGAGCCGTCCCGGTAGTTCGTGATCCGGGCGTCGCGCCGCTCCCAGGTGACCTCGTCGTACGGGTGGACACCTTCGGTGGTGAAGTGCCGGCGGATGCCGATCTCGGATCGCTGGGGGGCGATGGCCATGGCGCTGGGGTCCTCCTGAGTGGGTTGTTCCGGTTCGGTCGTTCTGGTGGTGTCGCTTCGTGTCCTGCCGTTGCTGCGGGGTCCTGCTGCCTGCCGGTCATCGCCGTCACCCCACCGCCTAGTCCAGCGGAGTGGTGTTCGCACGGCGTGTCCGCCGATCCAGCGCCTGGAACGGGGGTTTTGCTGCCTAACCACAAGATGTTGTGGTCGTCCCCTCCCCGAGACACGAGATGATGTGTCATTACAGCACTGTAGTTACGTCCTTGTCAACCACATGCGCGCATCATCCGTGCAGGTCACGGGCCGTTCGCGATTGTTTGCGCGCGAAGCCCTCCCAAACCGCCCGTCGGGACGCTGAAGAGCTGCGTAAGGGTTAGCGTCAGCTCGTCATGGCCAGGGTCGTCGTCGCCATCGATGCCGGCACGACCGGGGTCCGGGCCCTCGCCGTCGACGAGCAGAAGCGGGTGGGCGACGTCGCCTACCGGGAGCTGACCCAACACTTCCCCCGCCCCGGCTGGGTCGAGCACGACCCCGCGGAAATCTGGGAGACCGTGCGCGCCACCCTGGCCGAGCTCGGCGCCCGCCTGGCCGAGCGGGGCGACACGGTTGCCGCCCTCGGCATCACCAACCAGCGCGAGACGCTGGTCGCCTTCGACCGCTCGACCGGACAGCCGCTGCACCGGGCCATCGTGTGGCAGGACCGGCGCACGGCCGGGCTGTGCGCCGAGCTCACCGAGGCCGGCCATCTTCCACTGGTGCGCGCCACGACAGGGCTCGTCCTCGATCCCTATTTCAGCGCCACCAAGGCGGCCTGGCTGCTGCGACACGGCGACCTCGCTCTCGCGCCCGACGATCCCAACCTCTCCTTCTGCACGGTGGACAGCTGGGTGCTGTGGAACCTCACGGGCGGGTCGCGCGGCGGCACTTACGCCACCGACCCCTCCAATGCGAGCCGCACGCTGCTCCTGGACACGGCGACCCTGTCCTGGTCCCCCGAGCTGTGTGACCTCTTCGGCGTGCCCCCCCACACCCTGGCCGAGGTCAGCCCGTCGGCGGGCCCCTTCGGCACGGCCGCGCTGGGTGACCTCGGCCCCGCGTCGGCCGTCCTCGACGGCGTCCCGGTGTCGGGCGTGCTCGGGGACCAACAGGCCGCGCTCTTCGGACAGGCCTGCTTCGAGCCCGGCATGGTGAAGGTCACCTACGGCACCGGCAGCTTCGCGCTGGCCCACGCCGGCCCCGAACGCCCGCCGGCGCCCGACGGGCTCACCGTCAGCTGCGCCTGGGACCTGGGCGACCACGGCGACGACGCGCACGGCCGCGTCGCCTATGCGCTCGAAGGGTCGACCTTCGTCTCGGGCGCCGCCATCCAATGGCTGCGCGACGGTCTCGGCATCATCGCCTCGGCCGCGGAACTCGGACCGCTGGCCGGGTCGGTGCCCGACAGCGGTGGCGTCATCTTCGTCCCCGCGCTGACCGGACTGGGCAGCCCCTGGTGGGATCCCCGGGCGCGCGGCATCGTCACGGGCCTCACGCGCGGCGTCGGCCGCGCCCATTTCGCCCGCGCCTGTGTGGAAGCCATGGCCTTCCAGGTGCGCGACATGACCGATGCCATGGCCGCCGCGTCGGCCCATCCACTCTCCGCGCTGCGGGCGGACGGGGGCGCCGCCGTCATGGACCTCCTCCTCGCGCTCCAGGCCGAACAGAGCCGCATGCCGGTGGCGCGACCCGCCTCGCTCCAGTCGACTGCGCTCGGCGCCGCCACCGTGGCCGGACTGGCCGAGGGGGTGTGGGCGTCGCTCGACGAGCTGGCCGGTCTCTGGCGGGCCGAGACGGTCTTCGAGCCGGAGCTGCCCGCCGAGCTGACGGACGCCCTGCACGCCGGCTGGCGCCGGGCGGTGGAGAAGTCCATGGGTTGGGCCGACCTCGACCCCGAGTGACCGCCGCGCGCCGGTGGCGCAGCATTTCCCTGTGCCACGCACGAAATCTGCGGGTTGACGTCGCTTTGGGCCTTCCACCAGCGGGGTGCAACGACCACAATGGGTTGAGAACGCCGGGCTGTGGGTGGGCGACGGGCCTGGCCGGAGCACGGTCCCAGGGAGGGCAGCGTGGGACGTCGCGATGCCGGAGTGCAGTGCACGGGACGCCGCTCCCGCCGCCAGGTGGCACGGCGCCTTGGTGCCGTCGCCGCCGGCCTCGTCGTGGTGGCGGGGACGACGACAGTCTTCAATGCGTCCTCGTTCGTGCTGGGGAGTGCCCCACCTACGGAGGCGTTGAGCTGTAACGACAGCTGGACCGGCACCAGTCCGTCGGGCGACTGGGACTCGGCCGCCAACTGGAGCACGGGGGTGCCGAACGGCACCGGCGTCGACGTGTGCATCAGCGGGAACGCGAACGTGACGCTCTCCGACGCCACGCACTCGGTCGGTGAGCTGACCGTGTCGGCCGGCAGCAGTCTCACCATCGGCACCGCCGCGACGATCGGAGACGCGACGCCCGCAGGCACATCGACGAACGGCGGCACGCCCGTGACCGCCGGTCCCTCAGAAGCCGGGTCGGCGGCGCCGAGCTTGACCATCGTGTCCGGGCTGCAGAACGACGGCGCGGTGAACATCGCCGCCACGGGCGCGTCGGACCATCCGGGTCTGACCCTCGACGGCCCGATCACCAACACGGGCACCCTCACGGTCGATGGCACGGTCGACGTCGGCAACAGCGCAACCGCGCTGCGCAACGACGGGACCATCGGCGTCGCAGCGGGCGGGCTCATCAACGTGGACGGGGCCTCCACGGTCACCAACGAGCCGGACGGGCTGCTGGCGTTCGGCATCAATGGGCCGCCCGACGCAACCAGTTCCTATGGGCGGATCACCAACGGCACCCTGGTACTCGGCGGGACGGTGGACCCGGTGCTCGAGAACGGCGTGACACCGCCGACCGGTGCCGAGTATTTCGTCCGCACGGGACCATCGACCGGCACGTTCGCCACGGTGCTGGACGGCGCCACGGCGGACTACTCCCACGCCGACGAGGTCGGATTGGTCGGCGGGGCTCCCGCCACCGCCACCGTGACCGGCGTCACGAGTTCGATCCCTGCCGGCCTCCTTCTCGGAGAGCCGGTGCAACTCACGGCGGTCGTGACCCCGGCTGCGGGCACGGGGCCCACCGGGTCGGTCTCGTTCTCCGCCGGCGGCATCCTGCTCGGCTCCGCGGTCGTGGGGACCAGCGCAACCGGCTCGACCAGTGCCACGCTTGGCGTGTCGAGCCTGCCTGTCGGGGCCGACTCCATCACGGCGACCTACAGCGGTGACGTCCTGTTCGCCGGGAGCACCTCGCCCGTCATGACCCAGGCGGTCAATCCGGATCCGACCTCCCTGACGATCACGCCGTCCGTGGCCAGCCCGGTGGCGGGCCAGCCGGTGACGGACACGGCCACCGTGACGCCCTCGCCGCGCAGCGCCGGGACACCGACGGGCAGCGTCTCGTTCACCGACGACGACAACCCGGTGGACGGCTGCCAGTCCCTGCCCCTGCCGGCCGTCGCACCACTGCGCGTCCAGTGCACCGAGTCCTTCGGTTCCGGTGCCACGCACGCCATTGTCGCCACCTACAGCGGTGACCCCGATGATGCCGGCAGCACCGCCTCTCTGCAGCAGACAGTCGGGCAGACCCCGACCCAGACGAGCGTCACGACATCGACGCCCGGCATCACCTACGGACAGACCGCCCTCATTGTCGCCACCGTCACTCCGGCTGGGGGTGCAGCGGTGAGTCCCGGTGGCACGGTCACGTTCTCGGACTGGTCAGCTCCTCTGGCCACGGTGAACGTCTCCACCGCGGGTGGCGTGGCCTCCGCCAGCCTCGACACCTCCGACCTGGTCGAGGGCCCTCACCAACTCACGGCCACGTACAGCGGCGACCCGACCTTCGCCACGAGCACCACAACGGGGCCCGTCACCGTCGACGTGGCCGAGGCCGCGACGACCGTCACGGTGGCCAGCGCATCGGCGCAGTCTGTGGTCGGCCAGACCGTCGTCTTCACCGCCTCCATCGCCTCGTCCGTCCCCGGGGCAACCGGAACGATCCAGTTCGATGACAACGGAACCCTGATCGGCAGCGGAGCCGTCTCGGGCGGTCAGGCGACCTTCCAGACGTCGTCGCTCGCGCTCGGCGCGCACCCGATCACCGCGATTTACGAGGGGGACGACAACTTCGTCGGGGGATCTTCGTCGAACACGGTCATGCAGACCGTCGTCCCGGCGAGCACATCGACCGTCGTGACCAGTGCTCACGACCCCGGCCTGGTCGGACAGACCATCGTCTACAGCGCGACGGTCGCGGTCGGTTCGCCCGGCTCCGGCACGCCGACGGGCACCGTGTCGTTCGGTGACGCAGGGAGCCCAATACCCACCTGCCAGGGCCTCGTGCTCCCTGCCGACGCGACGCCGGTGGTCACGTGTGCACAGGCGTACGACTCGACCGCCACCCAGACCGTCACGGCGAGCTACAGCGGCGATGCGAACTTCACCACTTCGGCGGGCGCCGTGACGGAGCGCGTCGCGCCGGTGTCCACCACCACTGCGCTCGTGTCCTCACCGTCGGCGTCGACCTCCGGTCAGGCCGTCACGCTCACGGCGACTGTGACCCCCACGTCGGGGGCGGCGAACCCCGACGGAACCGTCTCGTTCACCCTCAACGGCGTGCCGCTCGGAGACTCCGTGCTGTCGACCACCGACGGTGTCAGCTCCGCCAGCATGCTCCTCACCACATTGCCCATCGGCTCCGACTCGGTGTCGGCGTCCTACGAGGGCGACCCGTCATTCCTGGCCAGTGCGTCAACTGCCGCCGCACCAGTCACCGTCTCCAGAGCGCCGACCACGCTCGGTCTCCTGGGCTCGACCGATCCCTCGACCGGCGGGCCACCGATGACCCTCACCGCGACGGTCTTCCCGGCGACGGGCTCGGGCGAGTCCGGCACGGTCACGTTCTTCGACGACGGCACCCCGATCGGCACGGGCACCGTCTCGAACGGGCAGGCCACGCTCACCCTGCCCACCCTGCCGGCGGGTGACGATGCGATCACGGCCGACTACTCCGGGGATGCCGACTTCATCGCCAGCTCCACGCCGACCCCGCTCCTCCCGGCCCAGTGAGGCCGGGCGGCCCGTGCGCCTGATCGGCCTCTGAGCAGGCCTCTCGCCGATCCCACGACGGTCGCGCCCACGAAACTCGTCACCCTGAGAAATAAAGCAAGGAAATCCTTGTTATATTGACGCGACAGAGCGGACCCGCCGCTCGGAAGGGTGGGCAGCCATGAGCGTGGCGATCGTGACAGGAGCATCCCGGGGACTCGGGGAGGCGCTGGCGACTGGGCTGGCCCGGGCCGGGTGGTCGCTGGTGGTGGACGGGCGTGACACGGTCACGCTGGACGCCGCAGTCGAGCGCATCCGTGCCGTGGCGACCCCCGGCGCTCGGGTCGTTGCGGTCGTCGGGGACATCACCGACGAGGAACACCGCCACGGCATGACCGCCGCGGCCTTCGAGTTGGGTGGCCTCGACCTCGTGGTCAACAACGCCGGGACGCTCGGGACCTCGCCGCTCCCCTCCTTGGCCGACTATCCGCTCGGCGATCTGCGCATCGCCTTCGAGGTCAACGTGGTCGCGCCGTTGGGCCTGCTGCAGGACACGCTGCCGCTGCTCCTCGACTCGCCCCACCCGCGCGTGATCAACGTGACGTCCGATGCCGCAGTGGAGGCCTACGAGGGCTGGGGTGGCTACGGCGCGGGCAAGGCGGCGCTCGAGCACCTCGGCGCCGTGCTCGCGGCGGAGTTCCCCGCCTTGACGGTGTGGTCGGTCGATCCGGGTGACTTGCGGACCGCCATGCACCAGGCCGCGTTCCCCGGTGAGGACATCTCCGACCGTCCCGAGCCGAGCACAGTGGTGCCGGCATTCCTGGGGCTCATCGACGGTGACCGGCCGAGCGGACGTTTCCGTGCCGCCGAGCTCCACTCGACGGGAGCGGTGGCATGAGTGCGGTGACGGCACCGGGCCTGGAGCATCTGACCCCGCGCCGACTGCCCGAACTGCAGCCACTTTCGTTCTCCCTACCGCCGGCGCTGGAGGCGCCGTCGCCGCCCGAGTACCGCGGCATGACCCGCGACGCCGTCCGGATGCTCGTGGCCACCAAGTCCGACGGTGCCCTGGTGCACTCGACCTTCTCCGAGCTCCCCCGCTTCCTCGACGAGGGCGACCTGGTGGTGATCAACACATCGGGGACCCTCGCCGCCGAAATCGACGGCACCGCGGCGGACGGGTCGGCGGTCAAGGTGCACCTCTCGACCAAGCTCCCCGCCGGTCTGTGGACCATAGAGGTCCGACGCGACGGGCAGGTACATCTCGGAGCCAGGGCGGGCGAGCACATCGAGCTGCCCGACGGGGGCCGCGCCTCCCTCCTGGCGCCCTACTCGCCCGGTCCGGGGGGCCTCGGCGTCCGGCTCTGGATCTCCAGCGTCGAGACGCCCGGACGCCTGCACAGCTACCTGGCCCGGCACGGCCGCCCCATTCGCTACGGCTACGTGCAGGGGAGCTATCCGATCGGCGCCTACCAGAACGTCTACGCCACCGATCCGGGTTCCGCCGAGATGCCGAGCGCCGGTCGACCATTCACGCCGGAGCTGCTCACGCGACTGGTGTCCAAGGGCGTCGGTGTCGCGCCGCTGCTGCTGCACACGGGGGTCGCTTCCCTCGAGGCGAGCGAGCCGCCGTACGCCGAGTACTTCAGGGTCTCGCTGCCGACGGCCCATCGCATCAACGACGCCCGGCGTTCCGGAGGGCGTGTGATCGCCGTCGGGACGACCGTGGTGCGTGCGCTCGAGTCGGTGGTCGACGACCATGGTCACGTGCATCCGAGCGAAGGCTGGACCGAGACGGTCGTGTCGCCCGAGCACCCGGTGCGCTCCGTCGACGGTTTCCTGACCGGCTGGCACGAGCCCGAGGCCTCCCACCTCGCCATGCTCGAGGCCATTGCCGGACGATCCCTGCTCGAGGCCTCCTACGCCGCCGCCCTCGAAGAGCGCTACCTCTGGCACGAGTTCGGCGACGTGCACCTCATCCTGCCGTGACCACCGAACCCGCCATTGCCGCCGAGGTCATCGAGCCCGAGTCACCCCTGCAACAGCTGCCGACCACCCGGCGGGCCATCTTGAACCTGCTGAAGCGCCAGGGCCCCCTGGACGCGTCCGCCGTGGCCGGTGCCCTCTCCCTCACCCCGGCCGCCATCCGGCTGCAACTGAGCCACCTCGAAGAGGACGGGCTCCTGGCCCATCGCGACGAGGTCGCCGAGGGAGCGCGCCGAGGGCGGCCCCGCCATGTCTACGAGCTGACGTCGGCGGCCGAGGCGCTCTATCCGAAGCGCTACGGAGACCTCACGACAGAGCTCCTCGGGTATCTGGGCGGGCCGGGCGCCACCCAGGTCGACGAACTCTTCGAGCAGCGGCGCCAGCGGCGGGTCGCCGGTGCGCTGCCCCGGACGGCCCACCTTCCCTTCGACGAGCAGGTGGCGGCGTTGACCGCCATCCTCGACGAGGACGGCTACCTGGCCGACGCGGAGCGACTCCCTGACGGCAGCTGGCGCATCACCGAGCACAACTGCGCCATCCTCACGGTCGCGCACGGCTTCTCGCAGGCATGCTCGAGCGAACTCGCCTTCATCCGTGATGCCCTTCCGGGGGCGGACGTGAAGCGCGTGGCGCATCTCCTGGACGGGGCGCACGTGTGCGCCTACGTCGTCAGCCCGCCGACGTCGTCGAGTCCGCCGATCTGATCTCAAGGACGGACACGCCGTCCACTTCGTGGATCTCGCTCTGCAGCAGTTCGACGAGATGCTGCCCACCGATCTCGACCACGAACTCGTCGACGGCGTGACCCTCGTCGCGCTCCAAGATGTTGATCGCCACGATGTCACCCCCGACGGCCCCGATCCTGCTGGCCACAAGGCCCAACGCACCGGGCCGGTCCGGCAGCGCGATCCGGACGACGTAGCCAGCCATGGCACACAACTTAGGCGCTCAATGTGAACTGCCTGTTTCAGATTGCTTACGAATCGACTCGGTCACACCCGGTGCGCTGGGCGTTTGCGCAGGACAATCGCTCAACTCGAGGCCACGCTCGCCCGGGTCGGGACGTATTCGTCGATGTACTCGCGCTCGGAGAGGCGGGCGATCTCGTGCATGAGCCGGTCGGTGAACGACCGGCACTCGGTGTGGTCGTGGTTGGCGAGCGGGTCGGCGGGGTTCTCCGGCGGGTCCATCTGCATCGGCGCCCCGAAGCGGATGATGACAGTCTTGAAGGGCCGCATGAATTTCGCGTTCACCGGCTGCACCTCGACCGTCCCGATGACGCCCACCGGCACAACGGGGACGCCACACTCACGCGACAGCCTGGTGACGCCGGTGCGCCCCTTGTGCACGTAGGGGTCGAGCGTGCGGGTGCCCTCGGGGTACAGGCCGAGGATGTGACCTTGTCCGAGGACATCGTTGCGGGCTGTGTCCAGCGCGCGCTCGGACGCACTGCCCCCGGTGCGCCGGATCGGGATCTGCCCGGCGGCCCGGAAGAACCACGCGGTCTTCCAGGAGTCGAAGTACTCCGCCTTGGCGAGGAAGGTGACCTTGCGCCGGACGACCAGCGGGATGAAGAAGGAATCGCAGAACGACTGGTGGTTGGCCGCCAGCACGACCGGACCATGCTTGGGGATGTTCTCCCGGCCCTCCACCTTCACGCGCCACAGAACGAAGAAGATCGGGGTCAGGATCGCCTTGAGCACCCAGTACGTCACATGCCAAAGGTACCCCCGCCGGGCGCCGCCCGCACCGGCCACGGGCTGTGCTGAACTGCGGTGCCGGAGTCCCGAGGCTATGGAGGTGCGAGAGCATGACGAGTGGAACCCTGACCTCCGAGCCGTTCGTCTCCGGCCTGTTCTTCGGCGAATGCCCCCGCTGGCATGACGGCCGCCTCTGGTACTCGGACTTCTTCGACAAGGCCATCCTGTCGGTCTCGCCCGAGGGCGAGCGCCGGGTGGAGCTGGACTTCGACGGCGAGCCGGCGGGCCTGGGCTGGCTCCCCGACGGCCGCCTCCTCTTCAACTCCCGCCTCGACCGCGTCATCTTCCGCCGCGAGGCCGACGGGACGGTCGTCGAGCACGGCGATCTGCGCCCCTGGGCCACGTGGCACGCCAACGACATGGTGGTCGCATCCAACGGGCAGGCCTACTCGGGCAACTTCGGCTTCGACCTCGACGGCCTCTACGACGGGACGGTGGACGCGAGCGCCATCGCCCCCGCGTCGCTGATCCGCGTCGACCCCGACGGCACCAGCCACGAAGCCGCTGACGCCCTCCGGTTCCCCAACGGCGCGGTCATCACCGACGACGGCGGCACGCTCATCATCGCCGAGAGCTTCGGCGGCCAGCTGAGCGCGTTCGACCGCGGCACCGACGGGGCGCTCAGCAATCGAAGGGTGTGGGCGACACTCGAGGGCATTGCCCCGGACGGCATCTGCCTCTGTGCCGACGGGTCCGTCTGGGTCGCCAACGCGCTGGCGGCCGAATGCGTGCGCGTCGCCGAAGGTGGTGAGGTCCTCGAGCGCGTGACGACGTCGAGGAATTGTTACGCGTGCATGCTGGGCGACGACGACCGCCGCACGCTCTACATGGTCACCGCGGTCGACAGCAATGCCGCCGTGGCGCGGGCGGCGCGTGACGGTGCGATCGAGAAGGTGCGCACGACGGTGCCCGGCGCCGGACTGCCGTGAACCTCGTCGGGCGCCGCCCCCGCGGCTGCGACAGCGCAGAGCGGTGCGCCCGGCGACGCCGGAGCGGTTCGACCGTGACGGCGTGGGCCGCCGCCCTGGTCGGGGCCGCCTCCGTGCTCATCGGTCTGTGGTCCGCCTCGCCGGCCGGAGCGACCACGACGACCGCTCCCCCGTACGTCCTGGCCCTGGGAGGCTCGGCCTCGGTCGGCTTCCAACCGACGTCGGCCCATCCGCGCGGGCAGCGGACGGACGACGGGTATGCCGAGGACCTCGTGCCACTGGAACGGCACAGATGGCCGGGACTGGCAGTCGTCCACCTGGGCTGTCCGGGCGCCACGACGGCCACCATGCTGCTGGGCGGTGGCCATTGCCACTACACGGCGGGCGACCAGCTGCGGGCCGCGCAGGAGTTTCTACGGGCCCATCCCTCGACCGTGCTGGTCACGGTCGATCTCGGCTTCAACGACCTGCTCAGGTGCCTGCGGCACGAGGTCGTCCACGCTTCCTGCGTCGACGTGAAGCTCACCATGGTGCACGACCAGCTCGCGCGGATTCTGATGGGGATCAAGGCGGCGACCCCTGTCCGCACGCGCATCGTCGGCGTCGGGCACTACGACCCCTACCTGGGCGACTATTTCAGGGGCTCGGGCGGGCAGGCCTTCGCGATGGCCAGCCTCGACGTCATGGAGCGGCTCGACGCCACCCTCCGGGCGGACTACGGCGCGGCCCGGGTGCCCATCGCCGACGTGGCCTCAGCCTTCGAGCTCTCGGACCGTCAGCACGTGCGGTGGTCCGGCCTGCCGACCGTGCCCACGGACGTGGCGCGTACGTGCGCCCTCACGTGGATGTGTAACCGCCCTCCGCTCGGCCACAACCTGCACCCCGACGACGCCGGCTACCGCGCGATCGCCTCGGCCATTGCGGCGGCCGTCGCCGGCTCCCCCGAGAGGGCGGGCGCCCGCGGCTGACCGGAGGTCGTGTCGCTCTCCGCCCCGACCATCCGGGACGCGTCGACGGCCGTGCGTGTCGACGCGCGGCGCCACGGCACCCGGGTGCGCCCGGTGAGGGGCTTGGCCAGCGGGGTACGGGCCAGCAGCTCCGTCAGCGCGATGCAGGCGAGGAAGACGATCGCCACCGTGATCACGCTGACCAACGGCCACGGCAGGAAGACATTGAGGTGCCGCCATCCGACCCAGCTCAATATCGTGATGAAGAGGACCTGAGCCAGATAGATCCCGTAGGAGTTGTCCGAGCCCGACCGCACGACGGCCCGGGTGCGCTTCGATCGCCGTCGATGGACCAGCGCCACGCCGATCAGGTAGATGCACGCGATGGCGCCGATGTTGAACGGGATCACGATCGGCTGGAAGGGATCGGCGCTCGACCCGAGCCATGAGACCACATGGTCGGCTGCCAGGTAGTACCAGACCTCGGCGAGGACTGCCGCCGCCACCGTGCTCGAGACGATGAGCACCACGTGCGAGCAGAGCCAGTCATGGAACTCGTCGAGGTGCATGGCGACGACCATGCCGGCCACCAGATAGAACTGATACGACGTGACCTCGCGCGTGGCCCAGTAGCCCTGCATCCAGCCCGGCACCAGGCCCCAGTGCATGGTGGACACCAGCGCAACCTGCACCAGACCACTGGCCAGCAGCACGAGCCCGTGGTGCCCGGCGGTCCGACGCAGGAGTACGAGCAGCAGGGGGAACAGCAGGTAGAACTCCAGCAGCACCAGCAAGTAGTAGAGCTGGTAGTAGCCGGTGCCGAAGAGATAGAGCAGGTGGACCGTGTCGGCCCTCGGTGTTCCGTGCTCGCTCGGGAGGCCGACCAGGAAGTAGATGACGGTCCAACACAAGTAGGGCACCGCGACCAGCGCGAAGCGGCGGCGCCAGAACGTGCGATGGTCGATGCCCGGCAGGTCGCGGACGCTGTAGGCCAGCATGCAGGCCGAGACGAAGAGGAAGGCCTCCCGCGTGACGTGCAGCAGTTGCAGCGACGCCCCGACGGTCAGCGCCGCCGCCACGGGAGCGAAGAAGAGCAGCGTGTGGGTCGACACCACGCCTGCCTGCTTGACGGGCCGCATGGCGTCAATGTGATCGAGGCGTTTGCGGGTGCCCCGGACGGGCCGCGCCGGCGAGAGCGGCGACTCGACCGTCGTCACTGAAGATCGAACGTGTACAGGACGGGCACCTCCGGGGTCCCCAGCATGCGGCGCTTCACCTTGCCCGTGGCACCGGCCGGCAGCTGCTCCACGACACAGAGGGTCACCGGCCGCATGGCGCGCACGAGATCGCGTTCGAGGACCTTCGCGATGCGCTCCACCGCCTCGCCGACGACCCGGCGGTCGGGCACGTCGTCGTCACCGGCGACGCCGTCGGGCGCCCGCAGGACGACGAACGCCACGGGCACCTGCCCCATTTCGGGGTCGTCCCGACCCACGACGGCCACCGAGGCGACCATGGGCTCGGCGCCGATGACCTCCTCCACGTCTCTGGGCAGCACCTTCTCGCCGCCGCGGTTGATCACGTCGTCGATCCGGGCATCGAGGTAGACGAACCCGTCGGCGTCCTTGTGGCCCAGGTCGCCCGTCCGCAACCAGCCGTCGGGGTGGAAACGATCCTGATGCGTCGCCCCGACATATCCCTCGATCACCGAGACCCCGCGGATCTCGACGTGGCCGATATGGAACTCCGGCGCCTCCAGCGGGCTCCCGACCGCTTCGGTCTGGCGGACGATGCGCAGCTCGAGTCCGACGGGCAGCCCGACTGATCCGGGACGACGAGGCTGGGACAGCGGATGCGCGGTGATCTGGCTCGCCGCCTCGGTCATGCCGTAGGTCTCGATCACGGGGATGCCCGTGCCCTCCTCGAAGCGGTCGGCCACGACCACGGGCAGTGGCGCCGACGCCGACCGGACGAACCGGATCCCGCCGGGCACGGTCTCGCCCGGCCGCAGCGCGCCGAGCCGCGAGATGATGGCGGGCACCGCGTTGATCCAGGTGATCGAGCGCTCGGCCATCAGGTCCCAGAAGCCGCTCCGGTGGAACCGGTCGTCGAGAACCAGGCTGGAGCCGGCCACCAGGGCGGAGAGCAGGCCCACGACCTCGGCGTTGATGTGGAAGAGGGGCAGCGGGTTGAAGCCACGGTCCGCCGGGCCGAGTTCCAGGTGCGAGGCAACGCAACGCGCCGTGTGGAGCAGCTTGTCCTGACCCAGCCGGACGACCTTGGGCGTCCCGGTCGTGCCCGACGACGACAGCACGACGCCCCCGGCTCCGGCGGGCTGGGGTGCGGTCGCCCCCGGACGCGTCACACGCCCGTCGTGCAGCTGGTCGAGGCGGTCCAGCTCGATCCACTCGCCCTCGACGCCGGCCGGGGCCGGACGATCTGCCAGGACGACGTCGACGCCGGTCCGGGCCAGGGCGACACCGAGGCCACCACTGCCTTTCGCCGGCATCGACGGGTCGAGCGGGGCCACCCAGAAGCCGGCGCTCACGCACCCGAGGAACACGTCCGCGAATTCCATGGGGTCGCCGACGACGAGACCGATGGTCGAGAGGCCGCGGGCGCGCACCGGGCTGAGCAGGGCACGCCAGCGCTCCATGCTCCCCTCCAGCTGACGGAAGCTCGTCGCACCGGCAGTGCGCGCGTGCTCGACATAGGTCTGATCGCCCACCATCACCGAGCGGGCGCGGATGACATCGCACAGCGCGACAGCCGGCTCGGGCGCAGGCGCAGTCCCTCTGACGGGTCGTTCGTCGACGGCGACGGTCCTTCTCGCGGCGACGGCCTGCATCAGTACATCATCCTGTGGTCGGCATAGTGCTTGAACTCCACCAGGTTGTCGGAGGGGTCGCGCAGCACGAAGGTCCTGTGCACCTCGACCAGTCCATCGAATCGGGTGCTCACGTCGGCGAAGAACTCGATCTTGCGCTGCACGCAGAGGTGGTACAGCGCGTCGAAGTCGTCACTGTCGCGGAACGTGACACCGAAGTGCCTCGGATAGAGGCGCAGTTCGGTGGCGGGCGGACGGGGATGCTCGTCGAGGTGGCAGACCAGTTGGTCGCCGAAGAAGTCGATCGTGATGCGGTCGGCGTATCGGCGTGCCAGCTTGCAACCCAGCGTGCCCACGTAGAACGCCTCCGCCTCGTCCAGGTCGTAGACCGGGATCGCCAGGTGGAAGACGTCGCGGCTCTCCCTCACGAGACCGCACTCTCGAAGCACTCGAGGGTGTCGGCGCGGAGTCCGAGGCGGATCGTCTCGAGACCGAGCAGCGCGGTGGAGGAGATGTTGCCCAGGTTGACGTCCGAGCCGATCCGCTGCACGAAGTAGCACTGCAGCCGGGTGGACGGCGCCTCGAAGAGCAGGCGCGCCGGATCGACGTCGCTGGTGAGGATCTCCTCAATGAGCCCGAAGCGGAGCTCCCCGTTCGGCCGGCAAATGCCCGAGCTGCCGCTCTCGCGGGACTCCAGCGTGACCAGGAACGCTCCGGCTTCGAGGTCCTCGTGGATGCATTCGATCCAGCGGTCCGGCGCCAGGAGCTCCGACCGCTCCGAGTCCTTGAATCCCACTTCGGACACCACCTTGAACTCGTCGGCCAGTTTCCTCACGTAGCCGGCCTTCTCAAGGTGGGAGAGGGCGATGGTCCCGTTCGAGACCTCCACGTAGCGGCAGCCGTAGCTCTCACACAGGTCGCGGAAGTCATCGAAACGGTCCTGCAGCACGAACTTCTCGAAGAGGGTTCCGCCGAAGTAGTAGTCGACGCCGATGTCTGTCAACACGTCGATCTTGCGCTGCAGGTCGGTGGTCACGATCGCCGTGCCCCAGCCGAACTTCACAAAATCGAGGAACTCGGCGCCGCTTTCGACGACGTCCTGGAACTGGCGCGTCGGCAAGCCGCCGTCGACCATCATCGTCAGACCCTCGGTCCTCGGTTTGCTGCTTCTCGGTGGTAGTTGCAACATCGTTGGTCGCATCAGATGCTCCTCGCTGTCTCTGTCGACTGTCTCACTGCGCGGCGACGGACGGGCGCAACCGTCCGAGGCCCCAGACGCTTGCGTTGGGGACCGGACCCCAGGTCATGGCCTCGACGCCGATGCCGGCGCAGTAGGCCTGGGCCACCCGGATCACGCCCCCGTGGGTCACGACGAGGACGTCGCCGTCCGGCGCACGTTGCTCGAGTTCGGAAATGAAGTCCCCGACGCGCTCGTACATGTCACGCAGGGACTCCCCCTGCGGTGGACGGGCCTCGGCGTCGACGACCCGATCGCCCTCGATCCCGCCGGCCGCGGTGTCCAGCTCGCTGAGCGGGCGACCCTGGGCCGTGCCGAAGTTCCGCTCGCGCAGCGCCGGGGTGATCTCGAGCGCAAGCCCGAGCGCGCGTCCGACGATCGTCGCCGTCTCATATGCCCGCTCCAGATCACTGGTGTGGATCGCGGTGATGGTCACGTCGCCGAGGCTCTCGGCGACGCGTGCAGCTTCTCGGCGCCCCTTGGCGGTGAGCACAGGGCCTTCCGCCTGACCCTGTACGAGCCCGGCGGCGTTCCATGTGCTCTCCCCATGGCGGACGAACCACAGCGCCGGCTTCGTGTCTCGAGTACTCACCTCTGTCCACAATGCCCAAGTCGTCTGAGCCTGTACTGGGAACGGGGGAAGAACTTCATGAGGATATGTAAGGAAAGAATGAGCTCAAAACGGGCGGATTTTGCAGTTTCCTGAGTCGAACCTGAGATTCACGCCCCCGCAGGCACGCGCTGCGTCCGCGCGGTGACGCGGCGTCGGCGCGGCGCGTCAGACGCGCGGCAGGTTGGCGCGTCGGCGCCACGACGATGTCACGCCCGTTGTCCGGTTCGCTCGGCGGCGCGACCTCTGGTCCGAGACGGGCACGCTGCTCGGCGCGCACGGGGCCGCCGAGGACCCAGCGCAACGGGGTGTGCAGGATGAGAGCCGTGAAGAGCGCGGCGGCGCCCATGGTCAGCACGAAGGTGACGGCGACCGTCCCTGCCCAACCGAGGTGCGGCGTGATGCCGGCGTCGCCGAGACCGGAACGCACCAAGTTGATGAACAGCACATGGCAGAGGAAGATCCCTCCGGTCAGCCCGGCGAGGAACTCGGCCGAGAAGACCCGCGGACCGCGCCCCGGACGGCGGGTGCTGTGGCGCCACCACATCCAGGCACCGCACTCGAGCGCCGCCACCGCGGCCGTGAACCACAAGAAGGCGACCGGCTGGTAGAGGTCCGAGGCGCGGCCGGTCGGCGACCCGGTCCACACCGCGATCAGGTACCACAACGTCGCGATGGCCCCCATGAGGACGGCGCCGGCGATCACCTGGCGGTACCAGCGCTCCACGAAGGCGCGCACCTCGTCGAAGTGCAGGGCGACCAGAATGCCCGCCACGAACTGCTCCTGGTACGTGATCGGGTTCCGGGCCCAGGGCCACACCCCCGCGATGTCGTGCGTCCAAGCACCCACGACGCCGAACGACGCGGTGTAGTGGAGGTCTGCCGCCAACAGCAGCGCGAACAACAGGCTGCCGAGCATGATGGGACCGTGGTGCGAGCTCGCCCGCAGCACCCGGAGCACCAGTGGGAAGACGGCGTACAACAAGAGCAGGACGACCGCGAAGTACAGCTGGTAGTAGCCGTACACCGTGTAGTTCCACAGGAGCGACCACGCCTGGTCCCACGAGTTGCCCGTGATCATGGAGAAGACCCAGTAAATGAGCGTCCAGGCGAGGAACGGCACGCCGAGCTGCACGTAGCGGCGGCGCCAGAAGCCCACCGTCGAGCGGGGCCGGGTGATCTGGGAGTACGTCAGCAGGAAGGCGGCAAGAAAGAAGAAGGCCGTCCGGCTGAAATGGAGCAGCATGACGAACGCCCACGCCGTGGTGTTGCCCGCCTGGACGTTCCACAGCAGCGAGTGCTGGAGCACGACGGCACAGCAGGCGATGACCCGGAACGAGTCGAATTGGCTGATGTAGCCGCCGCCCGTGCCCGGGAGCATGCCGTTGACCGGCACGGGTTCCCGCGTCACGCCCGGCTGGTCCGCGCTCGACACCTGCGGATGATGCCGCACTTGCCTCAATCCAAGCTGTGAACGCGCCGAGAAGGCGCGGGCCGTCATCCCAGCTTCGTCAGGGCGGAGCGCAGATGGCGCACGGCCTGGCCGATGCGCTGCTCGTTCTCAATGAGGGCGAAACGGACGTGGCCGTCCCCGCCCGGTCCGAAGCCGACACCCGGTGAGGTGGCGACACCCGCCTCGTTGACCAGGTACTTCGAGAACTCCAGCGAGCCCATCTCGCGGTACGGCTCGGGGATCGGGGCCCAGACGAACATCGTCCCCTTGGGCGGCACCAGGTGCCAGCCGATCCGGTTGAGCCCGTCGCACAAGGTGTCGCGGCGCGACCGGTAGATCTCGTTGATCTCCTTCGGATACTCGGGCGCCTCGTTCATGGCCACAATGGCGGCGATCTGAATGGGCTGGAACGTCCCGTAGTCGAGATACGTCTTGAGCTTGGTCAGCGCCTGCACGATCTCCTGGTTGCCGACGACGAAGCCGACGCGCCATCCCGCCATGGAGAAGGACTTGGTCAGCGTGTAGATCTCCACCGCCACGTCGGTGGCGCCGGGCACCTGCAGGATCGACGGCGGTTCGTAGCCGTCGAACCCGAGGTCGGCGTAGGCGAAGTCGTGCACCAGGACGACCTCGTGCTCGCGAGCGAAGGCCACCAGCCGCTCCATGAAGGAGAGGTCAACGCACGCGGTGGTCGGGTTGTGCGGGAACGACAGGACGATCACCCGCGGCTTGGGCCACGATTCTTCCCAGGCGTGCATCAGGCCGTCGAAGAAAGCCTCACCCGGGTCGGGCGCGTCGTCGGACTCCACGTCGGGTCCTTGCAGAGGTACCTGGCGCACGTCGGCCCCGGCGAAGAGCGGGCCCCAGATGTGGATCGGGTACGAGGGAGACGGCACCAGCGCCGTGTCCCCGGGGCCGACCAGCACCCACATCAGGTGGGAGAAGCCCTCCTTGGCCCCGATGGTGGTGACGACCTGCGTCTCGGGATCGAGCTCGACGGCGAACTTGCGCTGGTAGAGATCCGTGATGGCGCTGCGCAGCTTCGGGATGCCGCGCGACGCGGAGTAACGGTGGTTGCGCGGGTTCCGGGCGGCCTCGGCCAGCTTGTCCACCGCCACGTCGGGCGACGGCAGGTCGGGATTCCCGAACCCGAGGTCGATGACGTCGCGTCCACTCCGTCGTGACGCCGCCTTGAGGTCGTTGATGGTGGCGAACACGTAGGGCGGCAAGCCGTTGATGCGGCGGAACTCCATCGTGGAAGTCTAGGACCCGGGTCGCGCGCCGACGGACCCGGGGGCCGTGCCGAGCGGGCGCGCGGCTGCGGCCAGCGCCTCGACGTCGACGGGCCAGCCGAAGACCGCCCACGTCGCGCCGGCCTCGTGCAGCGCGCGGAGCTTGTCGGACAGCGGTGGGGAGGCCGAGGACGGGGGGCCGGCCCAGGTGACTTCGACGCCGCCGGGCCCCCTCGCCCGCTCGGCCACCAGTGCGGGCGCAGCGTCCCAGACGTTGAGCGCCGCCCCGGCCGCCCTGGCCTCCTCGGTCCGTGCGGCCGGCCCGCCCGCCACCCAGACCGGCAGGCCCGCCTCGACCAGGTCGCGCCCCAGCTCCACCATTTCGGCCCGTCGCTCGGACGCGGACGCGAAGGGAATGCCGTAGGCCCGGTTCTCCTCCTCGCTCAAGCGGTCGCCGGTACCCAGCCCGGCGATCACCCGCCCCGGTGCCAGCCTCTCGAGCGCCAGGAACTGTGCGGCGAGCACCGCGTTGGGGACGAGGCCGATCCGGGCAACCAGCGTGCCCAGGTAGGGGCCCTGCCCCGGTCCCGGTCCGTCCAGAGGGTCGAACATGGTGGCCAGTGCGCCCAGAATGGGAAAGGGCGCCAACGCCGGCCGCTCGGGCTGGCCGATCGGCCAGATGTGGTCGTAACAGAAGAGGCCGTCCACCCCGGCTGCCACCGCCTCCGCGGCCGCGGCAAAGGCCGCGTCGGGTCGGTCGCGAAAGATCGGCAGCACCACGCCGGTGCGCATCAGTCCAAGCCGCCCTGCCGTACCGCCAGCGCACCGCCCACCGCACCGGCGCGCTCGCCGAACGCCGCCGGCGCGATCACGACACGGGGGCGCCGGTCGCCACCCTCCACCAGCTCGGCGAAGGTGACCCGGGCGGACTCCATCAGGAGGTCGCCCGCCTGCACCACGCCACCGCCGAGCACGAAGCACTGGGGGTCGAGCACGGCGGCCAGGTTGGCCAGGCCGAAGCCGATCCACCAGCCGACCTCACGGATGACCTGCTGGGCCGCCGGGTCTCCCGCCGCCGCGGCTGCGGAGACGTCCTCGCCCCGGACGCTCTCGGCGTCGCCGCCGGCGAGGCGGACCACCTCGCCCAGCCGCCCGGACAGGGCGGCCTCCCGGGCCAGGACGCCGAGCCCGGCGCCCGAGGCGAAGCGCTCCCAACAGCCGCGCCGGCCACAGGGGCAGGGCGGGCCGGCCGGGTCCACCACCATGTGGCCGATTTCCCCGGCGAAGCCCGCCGACCCGACCTGGACGCGACCATGCAGCACGATGCCGCCGCCGATGCCTGTGCCCAGGGTGACCATCACGACGTCGTCGAACCCGCGGGCGGCGCCCAGGCGGTGCTCGGCCAGGACGGCGAAATTGGCATCGTTCTCAATGAGGACGGTCCGCCCCGGCAGCTGATCGCCGATGAGCACGGTCCAGTCGACCCCGTGGGCCTGCGGGAGGTTGGGCGAGAAACGGAGCCGGCCCTGGCGGTCGACCATGCCCGGCGCCCCGACGCCCACGGGAATCGGCATCGCGGCCGCCAGCTGCCGGTCCAGGTCGGCCACCACCTGGGCCACCGCCTCGGCCACGTGGCTGCCCACAACGGCGCGCGTCCCGGTCGGGGTGGCCACCCGCGCCTCGGCGACGATCCCGCCCGTGGGCCCCACGGCGACGCCGAGGACCTTGGTGCCGCCGATATCGATGCCGTAGGTGACGTCGGCGGCCGGCAGGCCCCCGTCGGGAGTCACGAGGTCGACTCGACCCGCGCCTTCAGCTCTCGCATGGCGGTGGCCATGATGCGGCTCGTGGCCCGCATCTTGATGAAGCCTGGGATGGGGACCCGCAATTCGGCCTCGAGGTGGTACGTCACGTCGGTGCCGCCGGCCTCACCGGGGTCGAAGATGTAGGTGCCGTCCAGCTTGGTCGTGATGTCGCCCTGGGTCAGCTTCCAGGCCAGGACGTGCGGCGCCTCGGAATAGTCGTAGGCGAGGGTGTAGCTGGTGCTGCGCCCGAAGGCGGCGGCGCGGAAGGTGACCAGCAGTGGACGGCCCTGGTCGTCCCGCTCCTTGATCTCGACCTCTTTGATATCGGCGGCCCACTCCGGGTAGCGCTCGAGATCGGCCGCGACGGCAAAACAGCGCTCGGGCGGCGCTGCTACCGAGATCTTCTCTGTGGCTTGGTCGGCCACGTCGGTGCTTCCTTCCTGTCGGTGCTGCCACCACGGCGGTGCGTCAGATTGTCACTCCAGCAAGCGCGTCGGCCAGCCTAGAAGCGAGAACGTCGTTGTCGAAGTTTTCCTGCACCCTAGATCGGGCGGCCCGGCCCATTCTCCGCCGGCGGTTGGGGTCGGCGAGAAGGCCCCGCAGGGCCTCGGCCACCGCCCCGGGGTCGGCGGGATCGGCCACCACCAGGCCCGTCTCGCCGTGGAGCACGGCCTCCGATGCCCCGCCGCTGTCCCCGGCCACCTGGGGCACCCCAGCCGCAGCCGCCTCCAGGAACACGATGCCGAAGCCCTCCTGCTCCAGACCCAGCCAGCGGTTGCGGCAGGCCATGACGAAGATGTCGGCCGCGCCGAGGAGGGCGGCGCGGTCCTCCTGGCTCACCCGTCCCAGCACCCGCACCGTCACGGGACTCTGCTCGGCCAGGCGTCGCAGGTGGTCCAACTCCCGTCCGTCGCCGGCGATGGCCACAGCCAGGTCCGGGTAGGACGGAGCCAGGCGGTTGGCCGCCTCAATGAGGACGTCCATGCCCTTGCGCGGCACCAGGCGGCTCACGCTGCACAGCAGCGGGCCGGTCGCCGGCAGCCCGAGCCCGGCCCGCGCGGCGCGGCGCTCGGCCGGCTTGAGGGGGACGATGGCGCCGGCATCGACCCCCGGTGGGATTTCGACCAGCTTCGCCGTGAGGTCCGGCACCGCGTGGCGGGCCTCGGCAGCCGGGTAGCGACCGGCCGACACGACGAGCTCCGCCCCGCGGAGCACCCGCGCCAACGCGGCACGCGAGCCGGGCAGCCGGCCCGGCACCGTGACCTCGGCCCCGTGGAGGATGACGCCGTAGGGGATGTCGAGGTGGGGCCCGAGCAGTCCGAGCGGGAGGGCGGGGTCGAGCAGGACCAAGTCGATCCCGTGCTCATGCACCGAAGCGTTCACGGCGGCCAACGCTGCAGGCGTAGGGAAGAAGAGGATCGTGCCGGGCACACGCTCGATGCGGATGCCCCGCGCCGCCTGCGCCGCGTCGAAGGCGGCGGCACCGACGTCGGAGGACGCCGTGAGGACCACGTACGAGGACGGGTCGAGCCGGCTCCACAGGTCCCACAGGTAGTTCTGGATGCCGCCGACCTTGGGCGGGAAGTCGTTGGTGACGAGCAGGTGGCGCTTCATCGCGCGCCGCCGGTGCGACGGCGAGCCCGGAGCGGCGCGGGATGGGACTCAGCCGGCCTGCGTGCTGAAGCGCAACGTCGGAACCAGCCCGGCGCGCTCGAGCATGCGCATGGCGCGCGCCTCGTCGGCGTCGATGACCACCGCGTCTTCGGGCTCACGGTCGAGGAGGAAGCTGACGACGCAGTCGTCGCAGGCGTCGGTGTTGCGCAGGGCACAGCAGTCGCAGTCGATGGTGAGTTCGCCCGCCGACTCCGTATCGGTCGACCCGTCGGCTGTCGGCCCGAACAGCGTGGCGTTGCCGTGGAGCCCGGTGATGTTCGAAACGGTGACCCTGGAAGTCGACATGGCGATGACCCTCTCTGTTGGGGCCAAGCATGGCGAAGGGGTGTGACAGCGGGCACCGGTTACTCGCCGGAGCGGAGTGCTTGCCGGGCGGTGTCGAGTGTCTGCTCCACGCCCCAGGCGACGCTCTCGGTGCGCACGCCGTCGGCGGCGGCAAGGGCGAGGAACGGCGGGCCTCCGACCCGGTAGTCCCGGTAGGCCCGGGTGCTCATGACAAGGTCGATGCCTTCCGTGAGCGGGGCATCGCCGGCCAGAGCCGTGATCTCCTCGGGGCTCTCCTCCCCCGGGCTCCGCGTCACCACGACAAGGCGGGCGCCTCCGGCCAGACCGGCATGCAGGTCGTGCAGGCCCTCCCACAGGTCCCGGCAGCCGAGGCAGGCCGCCGAGAGGAACAGGAGCAGAACCGGCGCGGCGGCCTCCACCACGGCAATCCGGCACTCGGAGCCGTCGGGAGTGACGCCCACGACGTCGTGGGTCGTCGTGGTGGGGTGGCCGGTGTAGGTGGGGATGGGGCGGAGCCGGCGCAGGATCTCGGCCGGCGGCTCGGTCACGAAGCCTTCGACGGTGTGCCGGGCTCCTCGAGCTCGTCGCCGGTCAACTCGACCACGCTGCGCCCGTGGCCGCACCAGCGGCACACGACCTCGTCCACGTTGCGGGCGAGCACCTCCTCGTCCTCGACGACGAGGTCGCCGCCCACGCTGTAGTGGTGGAAGGCCTTGGTCTTCTGCGAGACCGTGACGTCGAAGCGGGTGAGGTTGCCGCAGCCGTCACAGCGGTATCGAGGGGCGCTCACGTGCCCCACGGTAGTCCGCGGCCTGGGGCAGGCCCTCCGGCTTCAGGCGCTGCCGACGACCTCGCCGACCTGTACGCCGGTGACCGTGACGCCTGCCATGCCGCCGCCGATCGGCGGTGCCGCGGTGCGGGCCTGCTCCTCGGTCTCGAAGACGGAGATGGAGGACCCGTGCGAGTCGTCGAGGCGGACCCAGTAGCCGGCCACGAATCCGGGCAGGGCCTTCACCGTCGGAACGAGCTCTTCCAGGCCTTTGACGGCGGCCTCCCCATCGGTGATCTCGACCGTGACGACGTGTGCGTGCATGTGGCCCTCTTTTCGCTGGGTCCGCTCAGCCTCCCACGCCAGCGCCGCTGGTGCACAGGGGTTGAACGCACCTGGCGGGTGCCCCGTCAGATGCGGTTGAGCAACTCGCTCTTCTTGGCCGCGAACTCCTCCTCGGAGAGGATGCCGCGGCGGCGCAGGTCGTCGAGCTCAATGAGCCGGTCCCGTATCTCGAACTGCTGGGTGCCCGGCGTGGCGTTGCCTGCCGACGCCGCGCCACCGCCGTCCGGGGTGACCGCCGCCGCGGGTGTGGAGGCGGCCCCACCGACACCGAAGGGGGGCGTGTCGTGCGCATCCTCGTAGCGCTCGGTGTCGTCGCGAGTGTCGTCGTGACGGGTGTCGTCGGCGTCCCGGTCGGCGTAGGGCGCACCGTAGCGATCCCGCGGTTGCATGTCCGACGGGATGGCCTCGCGGCGGCCCCCGCCCACGATCTCGTTGATCTGCGAGTTGATGACGCGCTGCACCACCGCCGGCTTGCGCATGTACTCGAGTGTCAGGGAGTCGTCCTCTCCCTGGACGTCAATGATCAGCGAGCCCGTACCGAGGACCCGCTCGATCAGCTCCTGGCGGATGTTGACCTCGGTGATCCGCTGCAGGCGCAGCTGGACGGTGTCGCGGCCGACGATGCCCTGGCGCACGAGGATGCGGGTCGAGGTGAGGGCCACCACGTAGGAGCGCCAGCGGACGTAGCGACCGAGCAGCCACAGGCCGGGGATCACGGCCAAAATGAGGATGGGCCAGTTCGTCCAGCTCGGGGCCTTCTGCCACAGGATCACCAGAACGATCAGTCCCGCCCACACGCCGATGGAGGTGAACAGCGGGCCGAAGAGGAAGATCCAGTGCGGGCGCAACTCGGCCAGCAGTTCCTCGTCCTCGTTGAGGAATTTCCGAGGCAGGGCCATCGCCCCAGCGTACCGGCGCGCACCCGGCGCCCTGGGGCACGCTCCGCGCCGGACGTAGGGTTGCGCCATGCCCTATGCCGAGGTGGAGCCCGACGAGGTCAAAGCGCGCATCGCCCGCGGCGAGGACGTCTTCCTCCTGGACGTGCGCGAGCCCGACGAGGTCGAGGCCTGGGCCTATCCCATCGGGATCAACATCCCGCTCGGGGAGCTCGGCCACCGCCTCGACGAGATCCCGCGGGACGTCACCGTTGTGGTGGCCTGCCACGTCGGGGGCCGCTCCGCCGCGGCGGCGCAGGCGCTCAGCGATGCCGGATGGACGGCCGAGAACCTCACCGGTGGCGCAGTCGCCTGGGCCGAGGGCGAGCCTGACGCCTAGACCGGTCGAGGCGCGGGTTGATGGATCAGCCCGAACTGTGGCAAGCATCAACCGTTCCAGCGGCAATGATCAGCCGTGACCGATCCGACAAGCATCAGGCCTGGCACACACCGGTTTCGTAGGGCTGGTGGGGATCGAACCCACGACCCAGGGATTATGAGTCCCCTGCTCTGACCACTGAGCTACAGCCCCAAGGTGGGGTTCTAGCCCACCAGGGGTGGAAGCGGCGACATTTCACACGGCGGCAACCACGGTGGCGAACCAGCCCGGCAACATGCCTTGATGGATCGGGAGGACGCCGAGGGCATGCAGGGTCACGTGATCGTGTGCGGGCTGCAGGGCGTGGGGCTGCGCGCCGTGGAGCAGTTCCATCTGAGCGGCACCCGGGTCGTGGTGATCGACGACGACGCCGATCCCCGCCGTTGGCGGACCCTGCACGACTGGGGCGTGCCCCATGTCCGCCGGCACGCGCACCGTGGCGAGGGGTTCGAGGAGGCCGGGCTGGCGCGGGCCGCCGCGGTGGTCTGTGTCGAAATCGACGAGATCCACACGCTGGAGACGGCACTGCGCATCAAGGAGATCCGCCCTGAGCTGCCACTCGTCGTGCAGTTGGCCAACCCGTCGGTGGCACGGGCCCTCGAGCGGGTGTCGGGCCCCGGCAGCGTGCTGGACGTGGCCTCGTTGGCGGCGCCCTCCTTCGTGGAGGCGTGTCTCCTCCGGCCCTCCCACGCCATTGAGTTGGCCGGGATCGACTTCGCGGTCGTCAAGCTGACCGTCGAGGCGAAGGAGACCGCGCACGACACCTTCCGCGCCCACTTCGGGCATCTCGCCCCTGTGGCGATCATGCCCTTCGGTGACGCGCCGATGGAGATGTGCCCGGGCCGCGACCACCCGCTGCACGGCGGGGACCGCGTCGCGGTCCTCGGCACCGTTGTCGAGTTGCAGAACAGGGGGATCTCCACCACCAGGCCGGCGCAGGGCCCGACGCGGACCGTGGGGTTCGCCCGCCGCATCCGGTTGCAGGTCGGCATTGCGCTCGAGGAGGGCAACCGCGCCCTGGCCGTCGTGACGGCGGCCCTCTTCGCCCTCATTGTGGCGGCGACGATCGTCTTGCACTTCACGTTCCGACCCGACGGCACCCACACCCAGCTCGGCTTCCTCGACTCCCTGTACTTCACCGTGGAGACCGTGGCGACCGTCGGCTACGGGGACTACAGCTTCTCCCACCAGAGCCCGTGGCTCCTGGTCTGCGGGATCATCCTCATCCTGTTGGGGGTGGCCCTCGTGTCGACGGCCTTCGCGCTGTTCACCAACATTCTGGTGAGCCGGCGCATTGAGCGGTCACTCGGACGGCGTCAGGTGCCGGGGATGGTCGACCACGTGATCGTCATCGGCCTCGGCGCGGTCGGCATCAGTGTGGTCCGTCGCCTGGTGGCCGAGGGCGAATCCGTGGTCGTGATCGAGCGCGACGCCGACAACCGCTACCTGGCGCAGGCCCGGGCCCTCGGGGTCCCGGTCGTGATCGCCGATGCCACCCAGCAGCAGACGCACCGCATGGTCAACATCGACGACGCCAAGGCGGTGGCGGTGCTGACGAGCGCCGACCTGACCAACATCGAGACCGGGCTCTCCGTGCGGGAGTCGCTCGGGGACCGCTGGGACGACGTCCCGGTGGTCCTGCGCGTCTTCGATCGCGAGCTGGCGCACATGATGGAACGGAGCTTCGGCTTCCAACACGTCCGCTCCACGTCGGCCCTCGCCGCGCCGTGGTTCGTCGGCGCCGCCCTCGGGCTCGACGTGCTCAGCACGTTCTACGTCGACCAACAGCCGTTCCTGGTGGCCGGCCTCACGGTGGCGCCCGACGGCGGCCTGCAGGGGCTCGCCATGCAGGATCTCTCGTCGCGCACGCGGGTCATCGCGCTCAGCCGCGCCGCCGACGGCGTGCTCGAACATCCACCCCGTCGAGGCACGGTCTTCGCCGGCGGCGACATCGCGTATCTGCTCGGCCCCTACGAGGAGCTCCTCCGGGTCCTGCAGCGCGATCAGACACCGGTCTGAGGAGTCGGCATCATGGTGCCCCGTGACCATGGTCGATGAGGAGACGCCCGGATCGTCCTCCGCGGCCGCGCCGGCCCCGGCGACGCCTTCGACCTCACCCGCATGGCGGTTCGGCCCCTGGATTCTGGTCGCCCTCTCCATGGCCTGGGGGCTCTGGGAGCTGCGGCCCGAGCTGCGCGCCGTGCCGTACCTCGACGACAGCTCTCTCCACGAGCAGATGGTGCGTGCCGCGTCCGCCCGGATCAGCCAGGGCCATCTCCCCCTCACCAGCTGGTTCCCCTACCTCGGACTGGGCTCGCCGCAGTTCCTCCACTACCAGAGCCTGCCGTCCATGGTCTCGGGCGCGATCGGCACGTTCGTCGACCCCGACACCGTGTTCCGCTGGTCCCTCTACCTCCTGCTCGCCCTGTGGCCGATCGCCGTCTACTGGAGCGGGCGTCTCTTCGGGCTGAGCCGCTGGACAGCGGCGGCGGCGGCCGCGGTGGCGCCGTTCCTCGCCTCGGCCGCCGGCATCGGGTACGAGACCAAGGCCTACGTCTGGGTGGGGTACGGCGTGTGGACCCAGCTCTGGGCGTCGTGGACGCTCCCGCTGGCGTGGGGCTTCACCTACCGGGCGCTGTCGTCGCTGCGCGGCGCGTTCTGGGCCGTCCTCTTCATCACGGTGACCGTCGCGCTGCACTACGAGACCGGGTACCTGGCCTTCGTGCCGCTGGTGGTGTGGCCCTTCATTTCGCCATCGGACCTCTGGCGGCGGCTCGGACGCGCCGTGGCGCTCGGTGCGGCCGCCGTACTGGCCTCGGCCTGGGTCATCGTCCCCCTGTTGCAACAGTCGCACTGGGCGGCGCGCAACCAGGTGCTGGAGGGGACGGGCCTGGAGAACGGCTACGGGGCGCGGCAGATGTTGTGGTGGCTCGTGAGCGGCAACCTCTACGACAACAACCACTGGCTGCCCTGGTTGCCCGTCATCACGATTCTCGTCGCCGTCGGCATCGGCGTCTGCATCGCGCGCTGGCGCTCCTTCCCGGCCGGCCGCGCCCTCGTGGTCATTTGGGTGGTCACGCTGCTCATGACGTTCGGGCGGACGACGTTCGGATCCTTCTACGAAATCCTGCCCGGCAGCAGCGACATCTTCATCCGCCGCTTCCAGATGGGCGTGCAGCTCTCGGGCATCCTGCTGGCCGGTGTCGCCCTCGTCTTCCTCGGTCGCCTGCTCCTCAGTGCGGGGCTCGCCCTGTTCGGGGAGGAGCGACGCGGCTGGGCGACGCGGCCAACGGGCCGGGGGATCGTCGCCGGACTGTGCATCGTGGCGATCGTCATCGTGCTGCTCCCGGCCTGGGGCAGCATGGACACCTACGACGCCCACAACGCGACGAACATCGGCCTGCAGGCGGAGGCGGATGCGCAGCAGGACCCGCAGATCGACCAATTGCTGGCGTACGTGCGCGCGCACCCACGGGGCCGCGTGTACGCGGGAGCGCCGACGAACTGGGGCAACGACTTCCTCGTCGGGGCGGTGCCCGTGTTCAAGTACCTGGAGAGCAAGGACGTCGACGAGGTCGGGTACACGCTGCGCACGGCGTCGCTCATGACCGACCCCGAGTACTTCTTCGACGAGACCAACCCGGGCGACTACCCGCTCTTCGGCATCGGCTACCTGATCCTGCCGCTCGACATGGAGTCACCGGTCGACGCCGACAAGGTCGGCTGCTCGGGCGACTACTGCTTGTGGGCGCTCCCCCACACCGGGTACATCCACGTCTACGACACGACGGGCACGCTCACGGCGACGCGGGCCGACGTCGGCTCACAGAGCGAGACCCTTCTGGAATCACCGCTCCTCAACGAGCAGCGCGACCTGACCGTGGCCTTCAACGGGCAGGCGGCGTCGACCCCGACCGTGGCCGACCCGTCGACGCTGGAGGGATCTCCGGGACGGGTGGTCACGGAGCACGCCGATCTCGAGAACGGCGCGGCCCGCGCCGTGGTGCACACGAACCGACGGGCCACGGTGGTGCTGAGCGCGTCGTACGACCCGGGCTGGCACGCCACGGTCAACGGCCGTCCGGCGCCGACGGTCATGGTGGCACCGGCCTTGGTCGGCGTCGTGGTGGGCCCGGGTCTCCACACGGTGACCTTCACCTACGACGGCTACGGGTCCTACGACGCGCTGTTCGTCCTGGCGCTGGGCGTCCTCGTGGTCTTGGCCCTCGCTCCCCTCTTGTGGCGTCGCATCCAACGGCGGCGGGAGAGCAGCCCGGAAGAGGTCGCGTCCTGACGCACCGACAAAGACCGCCGACCATGCGCGGAGCGTTAGCTTGTGACGCCATGGCGCAGGCTCTCGCCGATCTGGTCGGTCCGGATCTGCGCGTCCTCTTCTGCGGCATCAATCCGGGTCTGCGCTCGGCCGAGCTCGGCCTGCACTTCGCCCGGCCGGGGAACCGGTTCTGGAAGTTGCTCTGTGCCGGTGGCTTCACCGGATCGGTGCTCCTGCCCGCCGACCAGCACACGCTGCCCGGGCTCGGCATCGGCATCACGAATCTCGTCGACCGGGCGACCGCTGCCGCCGGCGAACTCCGTCGCGCGGAGCTGCGCGAGGGCGCAACGCGCCTGGAGGCCAAGGCGGCCGGGCTGCGACCCCGTTGCGTGGCGGTACTCGGGCTGCAGGCGTACCGGACGGCCTTTCAGAGACCGAAGGCCGACATTGGCCGGCAGCCCGAACGCCTCGGCGGTGCCCTGCTGTGGCTCCTCCCCAACCCGAGCGGCCTGCAGGCCCACTACCAAATGCCGGAAATGACTGCGATGTACACATCTCTCTTCGCCGCCACTGCAGCCTGACACGACCGGCCCTGCGTCGAGCAAAAAGGATTTTGGCGACCAGGACGGGCGATCCCGCGCCGACCGATCGTCCCGGCGCTCCTGGCCCTCGCCGGTGCGCCGGTTTTGCACCCCTGGTGTACGCGCCGGATGCGGCATGGGACGGTCGTCGCGGGGACAATGGAGGGTCATGACGACCACGCCCAGCCCTGAGCCCTCCCTACCCCACGCGGACATCGGAGGGTCCGACCCGGCGGACGTGGTGGTGCATTTCCTGGAGGCCCTGGCCGCGTTCGATGTCGACACTGCGCTCGACCTCGTGGCCGACGACCTCGAGTACGTCAACGTGTCGCTGCCCAGCATCCATGGCCGCGACCGGCTGGAGCGCATCGCCCGCCCGTGGCTACGGCCCGGGCGCATGGGCTTCAACGTCCACTTCAACCACGTGGCCACCGAGGGCAACGTCGTGCTCACCGACCGCGTCGACGAGCTCAACTTCGGCCGCTTCGCCACGCGCTTTTGGGTCTACGGCCGCTTCGTCGTGGGTGACGACGGGAAGATCGCGGTGTGGCGCGACTCGTTCGACTGGCTGGACGTGACGATCGGCAACCTGCGCGGCCTGGCCGGGCTGGTGTCCCCCTCGCTCAACCGTCAGATGCCGGCCGGTTGAAAGGTGCCGGCGGCCTGAAGGATCCGACCGGCCGATCGACGACTGGAGCGCTCGACTACTGGAGGTAGCCCTCCACGGTCCCGGCCGAGCGCTCCTGCGCCGCGTCGGGGTCCTGGCCGGCATGCCGTTTGGCGCGGCGCTGGCGCAGCATGTCCCAGAGCTGATCGAGCGTCACCTCGAGCTCACGCTTGCGCTTCAACTCGTCGTCGTTGAGCCCCTCGCCGACGTGCGCCTCCTCGAGCTGCTGCTCCTCGGCGGCCAGCCTGTTGATGCGCTCCACGATGTCCTGGTCGTCCACTGTCAGCTCCGATCGACGGTCCCAGTGCCGGTGCGACTGGGCCAGACCCAACGTGTGGGCCTGGCCCAGTTTGCCGGACTCAGGCGGCAGCGCCCAACTTGGACTCCTCGGAGCCGCCGTCCGCCTCCGCGCCCGACCCGGACAGCGCCGGGGTGAGCACGTCGGCGATGGTGGCCGCCAGGTGGAACGTCATGACGTCACGCACCTCCTCGGGGACATCCTCGAGGTCGTTGCCGTTGCGCTCCGGAAGGATCACCTCGGTCAGCCCGGCGCGGTGCGCCGCCAGCACCTTCTGCTTGACGCCACCGATCGGCAGCACCCGGCCCTGCAGGGTGACCTCACCGGTCATCCCGACCACCGAGCGCACCGGCACGTCGCGCAGGAGGCTGACCAACGCGGTCGTCATGGTGACGCCCGCCGAAGGACCGTCCTTGGGCACGGCTCCGGCCGGCACGTGGACGTGGAACCGCTTGCCGGCGAAGACCGCCGGGTCGATCCCGAGCTCTCCGGCGTGCGAGCGCACGTAGGAAAGCGCGATTTCGGCCGACTCCTTCATGACGTCGCCCAACTGGCCCGTGAGGGTGAGCCCCTCGGGACCGTCGGACACGCTGGCCTCGACGAAGAGGACGTCGCCGCCCGCCCCGGTCACGGCCAGGCCGGTGACGACACCGGGCACGCTGGTGCGATCGGCCGCTTCGAAGAAGAAGTGCGGCCGGCCGAGCCAGCCCCGCACGTCGTCCGCTTCGACGACGACCGGCGCCTGGCGCTCGCCCGAGGCGAGCTTGGTGGCCACCTTGCGCAGCAGCTTGCCGAGCTCGCGCTCAAGGTTCCGCACACCGGCTTCCCGGGTGTAGTCGGCCACAATGACCCGCAAGGCCTCGTCGCTGATCTGCACCTCGTCCTCGCGCAGCGCCGCCCGGGTGAGCTGGCGGCCCACCAGGTGGTGCTTGGCGATGGAGACCTTCTCGGACTCGGTGTACCCGTCAATCCGGATGATCTCCATCCGGTCGAGCAGCGGCCCGGGGATCGTCTCCATCACGTTGGCCGTGGCGATGAACAACACCCGCGAGAGGTCGAGGTCGACCTCGAGGTAGTGGTCACGGAACGTGTGGTTCTGGGCCGGGTCGAGCACCTCGAGCAGCGCCGACGACGGGTCGCCGCGATAGTCCGCGCCGATCTTGTCGACCTCGTCGAGGACGATGACCGGGTTCATGGTCCCGGCCTCGCGCAGCGCGCGCACCAGGCGGCCCGGCTGGGCCCCGACGTAGGTGCGGCGGTGGCCGCGGATCTCGGCCTCGTCGCGCACCCCGCCGAGCGAGACGCGGACGAACTTGCGACCGAGTGCGTTGGCCACGGACTCGCCGAGCGACGTCTTGCCGACGCCCGGAGGACCCACGAGGGCCAGGATGGCCCCCGAGCCGCGCCCGTCCACGGGTGCGAGGCCGCGCTCGGCCTGCAGCTTGCGGACGGCGAGGTGCTCGAGGATGCGCTCCTTCACATCGGCGAGACCGTCGTGGTCCGCCTCAAGGATGCGCGAGGCCTCGGCGATGTCGAGCCGGTCCTCGGACTCGGTGCCCCAGGGGATCTCGAGCACGGTGTCGAGCCAGGTGCGGATCCACCCGGTCTCGGGGCTCTGATCGCTGGTGCGCTCGAGCTTGTCGACCTCGCGCTCGACCGCCTTGCGGACGTGCTCGGGGAGGTCCCGCGCCTCGAGCTTGGCCCGGTAGTCGTCGGGATCCTCGTCGCCGCTCTCGCCACTGAGGCCGTTGAGCTCCTTGCGGATGGCATCGAGCTGACGGCGGAGCAGGAACTCGCGCTGGGTCTTCTCCATGCCCTCTTCGACGTCGGTCTTGATCTTCTCGCGCAACGTCACGTCGGCCAGCGTGTCGCGGGCCCACCCGAGGACGAGCCGGAGCCGCGCTTCGACGTCGCGCGTCTCGAGCACCTCGACCTTCTGCGTGAGGGAGAGGTCGGGCGAGTAGCCCGCCATGTCGGCGAGGCGGCTGGGCTCGTGGATCTCACGCAGCTGTGCCGCGATGCGGCCGGCGCCCCGGCTGTGCAAAATGTTCTCGAGCACGGCGCGGTACTCCCGGGCCAGCTCGTTGGCGGCCGGGGTCGGCTCGGGCTCGTCGAGGGGCTCGGCCTCCACCCAGAGGGCGTCGCCGGTGCCGGGGACCCCGGTGCCGATGGTGGCGCGGCGGTCACCGCGGATGGCCACGGCAGGCAGGCCACCCGGGAGGTCGCCCTCCTCCATGACCTCGGCGATGACGCCGACGGCGGCGAAGCGGCCCTCAATGTGGGGCACGAGCAGCAGGCGGCCACCGGCGGAGCGGGCTGATTCGACCGCGGCGCGGGCCTCGTCGGACTCCAGCGCCATGGTGAACACCATCCCGGGCAGCACGACCCCGGAGGTCAGCGGCAACAATGGGAGTGTCACGTTCTCGTTCGTCATCGGGTGTCCTTTTGTAATGCCGTAATGGCAATTCCTTTGACTGATCAACCATATGGATGGGACGGTCATTCCCGAACGGGTCCGGCCCCTGGTCGATGGGTTGTAATCCCGTAATGGTCCACCTCCGAGCATAGGAGGAGGAGGGACGGAACCAGGCGTCCGCCCCCCTGGTGGAGGCCCGGCGGGGAGGCGGGGCGACCTCCCCAAAGGCATACGCTGGGCCTCATGAGCGGTACCGAGACAGCCCCGACCCCGGGCGCGGCGGGGGGAACGACCCTGGCCCCGGCCCGGCCGGACCCCGACCTCGACGAAGGCGACCACGACCGGATGGCCCACATCGTCCTGGAGGGCTACACGCCCAAGGGGGGCGACTTCGTCTCGGCCGGGCCCAGCGTGGTGGAGGGCATCGTCAACAGCACCGCGGTGCGGGCGCTCTGCGGCAAGGAATGGGTGCCGGGACGGGACCCGCGGCGCTACGGCCTGTGCCCCACCTGCAAGGAGATCGCCGAGTCCATGGGGTGGAAGATCCCGGCCAGCTGAGGCTCCCCGGGGTCCCTCCCGGCATGTGCGCCCTGGCCCCCTCCGTTGGCTACCGTGCGGTAACCGATGATCCGTGCCCGGGCACGGGCCGCCCGAAGGGAGCACGTTGGCACAGGTCAGCTTCGACGGCGTCACCAAGCAATTCGGCGACACCACCGCGGTCGATGACCTGACGCTGCACGTCGCCGACGGCGAGCTCCTCGTGCTCCTCGGCTCGTCGGGCTGCGGCAAGACGACCGCGCTGCGCATGGTGGCCGGCCTGGAGGATCTCACGAGCGGCACTGTCACCATCGGTGCGCGCGTCGTGAACGACATCGACCCCAAGGACCGCGACGTCGCCATGGTCTTCCAGAGCTACGCGCTGTACCCGCACCTGACAGTGGCGAAGAACATTGAGTTCCCGCTCCGCCAGCGCGGCGTCGACAAGGAGGAGCGGGCGACCAAGGTCAAGCGGGCCGCCGAGACGCTGGGGCTCTCGACGCTGCTCGACCGCAAGCCGGGCCAGCTCTCGGGTGGCCAGCGCCAGCGGGTGGCGCTGGCCCGGGCCATCGTGCGCGAGCCGCTCGTCTTCCTGATGGACGAGCCGCTGTCGAACCTCGACGCCGCGCTGCGCGTGCAGACCCGGGCCGACATCGTCGAGTTGCAGGCGCGGCTGTCGACGACCACGCTCTACGTCACCCACGACCAGGTCGAGGCGATGACGATGGGCGACCGCATCGCCGTCATGAGCGAGGGGAGGCTGCAACAGGTGGCCACACCCGAGGCGCTCTACGCCCGGCCGGCCAACGCGTTCGTGGCGCACTTCCTCGGCAGCCCCGGCATGAACCTGATTGAGGGGATGCTGGTGGAGAGCGGCGCGCCCGCCGCCGGGGAGGAGGCCGGGGACGGCCGCACGCGCGGCACCTTGAGCGTGGCCTTCCCCGGGGCGTCGGTGCCGCTGCCCCCCGCCGTGGGCGACGCCGTGCGCGGCTCGGGGCCCGACGTCGTGCTCGGCTTGCGGCCGGAGGCCCTGCACCTGAGCGACGACGGGGCCATCGGCGCCTCGGTGGTCATCGTCGAGCTGCTCGGCGCAGAGACGCACGTCATCTGCCAGACCGAGACGGGCGCCCGCGTCATCGTGCGCCAGGGGGCCGGCGCGGCCAAGCCGAAGATCGGCGAGGCGGTGCGCATCGCCGTCGACCCCGACCCGGCTTCCTTCCACCTCTTCGACGCCGAGGGCGGCGGCCGGCTCGGAGACCTGCCGTGACGGCGGTCACCACGGCACCGGATCCCGTGCCGGCCGGAAGCGACGGCCCCGGGACCCCGCCCGGGTCACGGGGCCACGTGGCGACGGTGCGCTCCCGACGGCGCAAGGAGGCCCTGCTGGCCTACCTGCTGCTCCTGCCGGTCATGGTGCTCTTCGGGGTCTTCTCCTTCTATCCCTTCCTGCGCAACTTCAAATTGATGCTCTACGAGACGCCACCGGTGCCGGGCCTGCCCGCCCACTACGTCGGGCTGCACCAGATCATCCCCACCATCACGTCGACCCAGTTCACGCAGAGCCTCGTCACGACCCTGGTCTTCGTCGTGCTGGTCGTTCCCATCAGCCTGCTCGCCGGGCTGGGCCTGGCGGTGGCGGCGCACCGCAAGCTCAAGGGCATGGCCGCGTACCGGGTCATCTTCTCCTCCACGGTCGTCAGCTCGGTCGCCGTGGCGGCCGTCGTGTTCGGGACGCTGCTCAATCCGGTCGTGGGGCTCTTGCCCTGGCTCGGCATCAACCCGACCCCGCCGGCGCTCGAGAATTCGACCTGGGCCCTCCCCTCGGTGGCGTTGCTCACCATCTGGCAGTTCCTCGGCCTGTCCTTCATCATCATGTCGGCCGGACTGCAATCCGTGCCCGACGAGCTGCTGGAGGCGGCGCGCATCGACGGCGCCGGCCCGTGGACGCGCTTCTGGCGCATGACCGTGCCCCTGCTCTCCCCCACCATCTTCTTCGCGGGGGTGATCAGCACGATCTACGCCTTCCAGGCCTTCGGCGCGGTCGACATCCTGATCGGGAACCAGAACGCGGCGCGCCTGCACACCAACGTGTTGATCTACAACATCGTCAACGAGCTCCAGATCGAGAACAACGCCGGGGCCGCCGCCATCATGGCCATCGTCCTCTTCCTGATCCTGCTGATCCTGACGATCCTGCAGCTGCGCTTCCTGGAACGGCGGGTGACCTATGCCAGCTGACGTGCTCGAAGCCCCCGCGCCCGCCGAGGCGGACGAAGTTGCCCCGGCCCACAAGCCCCGCCGCCGGCTGCGCACCATCGGCAGCTACACGCTGCTGACGGCCGGCGCCGTCATCGTCCTTTTCCCGATTTACGTGACGATCGTGAACTCGCTGCTCCCGGCGGACCAGCTGGTGCACCAGCCGCCCCCGCTCTTCCCGACCAACCCCCAGTGGCACGACTACAGCGCGGCCTGGAACGGCGGGCAGATGTCGCAGTACATGGCGACGTCCGCCATCATGACGTTGATCATTGTGGTGGGGCAGCTCGTGACCTCGGTGCTGGCCGCCTACGCCTTCGCCTTCCTCACCTTCCCCTTCAAACGGACGCTCTTCGTGGTCTGCCTGGCCACGCTGATGATCCCCCTCGAGGTGACCTTCATCACCAACCTGGACACGATCACGTCCCTGCACTGGTTCAACACCTATGCGGGCCTGGCGATCCCGTTCCTGGCGACGGGGTTCGGCATCTTCCTGCTCCGCCAGGCCTTCCTGCAGATCCCGCGCGACCTGCAGGAGGCGGCACGGCTCGACGGCTACGGGCACATGAAGTTCATGACCCGGGTGGCCGTCCCGCTGGCCCGGCCCTCACTCGCCGCGCTGGCCGTCTTCTCGTTCCTCGCCGCCTGGAACCAGTACCTGTGGCCACTGGTGGCGACCGGCGGCACCGTGCCGCTGGACACCGTGCAGATCGGGCTGAAGCAATTGATCGGCACCCAGGTGTCCACCATCCCCGTGGCGCTGGCCGGCACCGTGATTGCCTTCGTGCCGCTGGTGATCCTGCTCCTCGTCTTCCAGAAGCAACTGGTGCGCAGCCTCACGGCGGGAGCGGTCAAGTAACAGGAGCGTGACGGGCGGCGCTGCGACGCAGCGGCGTCGGGCCCGGGTGCTAGGCAATTGGCCATGCGGACCCCTCGTCTCTCACGACTCGCCGCCGTCGCGCTGTTCGTCACGACGCTCAGCGGCACGGCGGCCTCCGCCGCCGTCGGCGCCGGCACCCCGGCCGGCGCAGCCAGCCTGCCCGCCTGCAACCTCAAGACCCTGGCCAACCACAAGGGTCTGGTGCAGATCACCTTCTGGGAGTCGGCCTCCCAGGCCAACCTGACGGTGCTCCAAGGCATCACCAACGCGTTCAACTCGTCCCAGACCAAGGTGCACGTGACCCTGGTGACCCAGGCCGGGTACGACGACACCTGGCAGAAGTACCTGGCCGGCCTCTCCAGCGGGCAGCTGCCCGACGTCGTGCAATTGGAGGACCAACGAACGCAGGCCGCCATCGACACGGGCTCGTTCCTTCCCGTGCAGTCCTGCATGAACGCGGCCAAGTACCCGACGAGCGACTACCTGCCCCGTCCCCTGGCCTACTGGAAGGTGAACGGGGTGCAGTGGGCCCTCCCCTTCGCCGTCTCGGCGCCGATCCTGTACTTCAACCAGAACGCCTTCACGAAGGCCGGCCTGAACCCGGCCGACCCACCGACCACGCTGGCCGAGATGGTGAGCGACGCCAAGGCGCTCAAGGCCTCGGGCAGCGGCATGGGCCTCGTCCTCGACCCCTGGCACCTCGAGACGTGGCTGGCCACGGCCAACCAGCTCTTCGTCAACAACAAGAACGGGCGCAGCAGCCGCGCCACACAGGCGGCCTTCAACACCAAGGCCTCCGTCTCCATCTTCAGCCAGCTGAGCACGCTGGTGCGCTCGGGCGATGCCACGACCAACCCGTCGACGGGGCCGGACGAGTACGACAACCTGCTCGGCATCGGCAGCGGGAAGTACGGCATGACCATTGAGACGTCGGCCGCCCTCGGCACGGTGACCCAGCTCCTCGGCAGTGGGAAGTACGCCAGCGTGAAGCTGGGCATCGGCGCCTTCCCCGTCTACAGCTCGTTGGTCAAGGGCGGGGTCGAGCCCGGCGGATCCGGGGTCTACATCTCCAACAAGGTCCCCGCGCTGCAGCAGGCGGCGTCGTGGCAGTTCATCTCCTATCTCCTGAACACCCAGAGCCAGGCCACATGGGCGGCCGGGACCGGCTACATCCCGGTCCGCAAGTCCTCGGCGCAGACCGCCACGGTGCAGCACCTGTGGGCCACGAGCCCCGGCTACAAGGTGGCCTACGACGAAATCAACAACGGCGTGAACTCGCCGGCCACCTCCGGGTCGGTGATCGGCCCCTACGCCGACGTGCGCACCGACGTGCTCAACGCCGAGATCTCCATGTACACGCAGGGCGTCCGGCCGTCCGCCGCCGTCAAGTCGGCGGCACAGAACGTCAACTCCACCATTTCGAACTACAACAGCCGATTGGGGGGCTAGGCGCGCGGCGCGTCCGGCCGACCGGGACCCCGGGCACCGACCGGATGGCACGGACCGGTTCCGGCGTGCAGCCCGTCTCCTTCCCGCCACATCGGCAGGTCGGCGCAATTCCTCAATAGAGCCAAAAGTCACAACCCGGTCCAAGAGCCGCAGTGCAGGCAGGGGGCCTCAGTATTCTCGTTCTTCAGCGGTGCGCTCTGGGTGGGAGTCGAGCACGGCTGTGGAGGAACGAACAGCCATGGTGGTCCAGGACTCAGACACGGTCGGCCTCGCCGCCTACCGCACCTTGTTCACGCGCAGCGCCGAAGGCGTGCTCTTCTGCACCCGCGACGGTCGGATCACCGCCGTCAACCCCGCCGCCTGCGCCATGCTCGACATGACCGCCGAGGAGATCTGCGCCCTCGGACGCGACGGGCTGGTGGACCAGGAGGACCCCCGTTGGCAGATCGCCGTGGCCGAGAGGGAGCGGACGGGATCGGCCGTCGGCGTGGCCCGCCTGCGCCGGGGCGACGGGCGCTACATGGAGATCGAAATGACGGCGTCGCAGTTCCGCGCCGAGGACGGCGCCGCGCAGACGTGTTGCATCCTGCACGACATGACGGGACGCATGGCCATTGAGCGGGAGCTCGAGGAGCTGAGCGCCCGCCTGGTGCAGCTGTCGCGGGGCGACGAGCTGACCGGGTTCCAGAACCGCCGTGGCCTGGTTGCGTCCGGCACCCAGCTGCTGCAGTTGGCCGACCGCCGGCACGCACCGGTCCACGCGCTGTTCGTCGACGTCGGCAACGTGCAGGCGCTCAACGAGCGGCTCGGTCACCACGCCGGCGACGCGGCACTGCAGGCGGTGGCCCGGGCGCTGTCGGTGACGTTCCGCAAGCACGACGTTCTGGCCCGCATCGGCGGCACCCAGTTCCTGGCGCTGACCCTGCAGCTGGAGGAGTCCGACCACGCCATCATGACCGGTCGCATCCGGGACCATCTCGGCGCGCCCGACACGCGGGCCTTCGTCGGTGCCCCGGTGGAGGTCTGCTGTGGCTGGACCACGCGACCGGGCGGCGACCGCACCTCGCTGGAGGACCTGATTGCCCGCTCCGACTGGGCCATGCTGGAGTCCCGGGCGGGCCGCCAGGCTGACTTCGGGCCGTTTCAGGCCGGTTGACCAGGTATTTCTTTTTTCCCGAGCCTCGGGACCCATCAAATCCTGATCAACCCGCTTGGATTTAGCAATCCAGGTGTATTAGGTTGCTCGCATGCACAACAACCCCTTGCCCCCGGACGCGCCCGCGGGCGCTCGCACCCGCCACCTCGGCCGCAGCGCTGCCATCGGGGCCCTCGCCCTCTGCGGCCTGGCGTTCAGCGCCCTCCCGGCCGGTGCCTCGGGTGGCTCGGTGAGCCTGGTGGCCTACTCCACCCCCAAGCCGGCCTACAGCGCGCTGGCCGCCGCCTTCGCCAAGACGAAGGCCGGCGCGGGCATCACCGTCTCCTCCTCCTTCGGCCCTTCGGGCACCCAGGCCACCTCGGTGGCCGACGGGCTCCCCGCCGACCTCGTCAACTTCTCGCTGAGCCCGGACATGACCAAGGTCGTCAAGGCCGGTCTCGTCTCGAGCACGTGGGACCGGACCCCGACCAAGGGCATGGTCACGAACTCCATCGTCTCGTTCATCGTGCGTCCGGGCAATCCCAAGCACATCACCACCTGGGCCGACCTCATTAAGTCGGGCGTCGGGGTGATCACGCCCAACGTCTTCAGCTCGGGGAGCGCCAAGTGGAACCTCATGGCGGCCTACGGCGCCCAGATCTCGCTGGGCAAGTCGCCCGCCCAGGCGCAGTCGTACGTGACGCAGCTGTTGAAGAACGCGGTGGCGCAACCGGCCAGCGCCAGCGCCGCACTGCAGACGTTCCTCTCAGGACAAGGCGACGTCCTCCTCGACTACGAGGACGACGGGCTCTACGCCAAGAGCCAGGGTGAGGCGGTCAGCGTCATCACCCCGCCGCAGACGATCCTGATTCAGAACCCGATCGCGGTGACCAAGACGGCCAGCCCCGCCGCCAAGGCCTTCCTGGCCTACCTCCTCTCCCCCGCCGGCCAGACCGTCTGGGGGAAGCAGGGCTACCGCCCCGTGCTCCCGGCGGTGGCGGCCAAGTTCAACTTCCCGACGCCCAAGACGCTGTTCACCATCGACAAGCTCGGCGGGTGGACCTCGGTCAACACGAAGTTCTTCGACCCGACCTCGGGCATTGTGGCGAAGATCGAGCAGTCGCTCGGCGTCTCCACCGCCAGCTCGTAGGAAGCGGTGAGCAGCACGGGCGTCTCGGTCGACGACCTGGGTCTCCCCGGGCCGACCGGCGCGCCCGCTGACCGCCGACAGGGCCGGGGGAGGCGCCGCCCTCCCCCCTCGGCGCCTCCCCCGGCCCTGATCGCGGCGGGAAGGATGGCCGGGCGCATCGGCGGCCCTGCGCTCGCCGTCACCTACCTGTCCCTGCTGGTGCTGCTGCCGCTGGCCGCGGTGGTGGCCAAGGCGTTCAGCGGCGGCTGGGGTGCGTTCTGGACGGCCATCTCCAACCCGATCGCGGTCTCGGCACTGGAGCTCACGCTGGTCCTCTCCGCCATTGTGGCGGTGGTCAACTCCATCGCCGGCCTGGCCATCTCGTGGGTGCTCGTGCGCGACGACTTTCGGGGCAAGGCGCTCGTGAGCGCCGTCATCGACCTCCCCTTCGCGCTGCCCACCGTCGTGGCCGGCCTCACCCTGCTCACGCTGTACGGCGTGGACAGCCCGCTGCACGTCGACCTGGCCGGCACGCGGCTCGGCGTGGCGGCCGCACTGCTCTTCGTGACGTTGCCCTTCTGCGTGCGCAGCGTCCAGCCCGTGCTGGCCGAGCTCGACGCCGAGACCGAGGACGCCGCCGCGTCACTCGGTGCGACGCGCCGCCAGGTCCTGTTCCGGGTGATCCTCCCGAGCGTGCTGCCCTCCGTGCTGGCCGGCGCCGGCCTGGCCTTCGCCCGCGCCGTCGGCGAGTTCGGGTCGATCGTCCTCATTTCGGGCAATCTCCCGTTCAAGACCGAGGTGGCCTCGTCCTATATCTTCGGGCTGGCCCAGAGCGACGACTTCTCGGGCGCCAGCGCGGTGTCCGTGGTCCTCGTCGCCATCTCGCTGGTGGTCCTCATCGGCATCGGGTGGGGCCGGCGGCGCTTCGAGATACCGGACACCATATGAAGGGCTCCCCCTGGCGCCTCCCGCTGCGCTACGTCGTCCTCGCCTATCTGGCGCTGCTCGTCATCGTGCCCGTCGGCGCGGTCTTCTACCACGCCTTCTCGCCCGGGCTCGGGAAGGCGTGGGACGCGTTCACCACGCCCGACGGCCTGCACGCGTTGGTGCTCACGCTCATTGTGGTGGCGGTCGCCGTGCCGCTCAACACCGTCTTCGGCGTCGGCGTGTCGATCATCCTGGCCCGCCACCGGTTCCCGGGCGCGTGGCTGCTCGATGCCCTCATCGACATCCCCCTCGCCATTTCGCCCGTCATCATCGGCCTCTCGCTGATCCTCGTCTACGGCCACACCGGCTGGTGGGGGAACTGGCTCGCCGCACGCGGCATCACCGTCATCTTCTCCGTGCCCGGCATCATCATGGCGTCGGCGGCGGTCTCGCTGCCCTACGTCGTGCGCGAGGTGCTCCCGGTGCTCCAGGAGATCGGAACCGATCAGGAGCAGGCGGCCCGCACGCTGGGGGCCAGGCCGTTCACGATCTTCCGCCGCATCACGCTGCCCAACATCCGCCGGGGCCTCGCCTACGGGGTGACGCTCACCACGGCCCGCGTGCTGGGCGAGTTCGGTGCCGTCTCCGTCGTGTCGGGCGCCATCGCCGGGAAGACACAGACCTACACTATTTTCATCTCCGAGAGCATCGACAACCTCCAGCCCCAGGCCGCCTACGTCGGCGCGGTCGTCCTCTGCCTGGCCGCGCTGATCGTCCTGAGCGCCCTGACGCTGACCGACCGCAACCGCGATGCCTGGCACGGGACGGTGCCGGCGTGAGCATCGAGGTCGAGTCCATCTCGAAACGCTTCGGCGACGCCGTCGCCCTCGACGACGTGTCGCTCGAGGTGCCGAGCGGCTCGCTGACGGCGCTGCTCGGCCCGAGCGGCGGCGGCAAGTCGACCCTGCTGCGCATCATCGCCGGGCTCGACACGGCCGACACCGGCGTCGTGCGCATTGAGGGTGAGGACCTGACCCACACGCCGGCGCGCAGTCGCGGCGTCGGCTTCTGCTTCCAGCATTACGCGCCCTTCCGCCACCTGACGGTGCGGCGCAACGTGGCCTTCGGCCTCGAGATCCGCCGCCGTCCCAAGGCCGAGATCACGGCCCGCGTCGACGAGCTGCTCGAGCTGGTCGGCCTGTCCCACCTCGGCGAGCGCTACCCGTCGCAGCTCTCGGGGGGCCAGCGCCAGCGCATGGCCCTGGCCCGGGCGCTGGCCATTGAGCCCAAGGTGCTGCTCCTCGACGAGCCCTTCGGCGCGCTCGACGCCCAGGTGCGCACCCAGCTGCGCCTGTGGCTGCGCGACCTCCACGCCACCCTGCCGGTGACGACGGTGCTGGTCACCCACGACCAGGAGGAGGCCATGGAGGTGGCCGACCGCCTGGCCATTGTGAACCACGGCCGCCTGGAACAGGTGGGCGCGCCGGCCGACATGTACGACCACCCGGCCAACGAGTTCGTCCTGACCTTCCTGGGCTCCGCCACCCGGCTCGGCGGCCAGTGGGTGCGCCCGCACGACCTGGTGGTGCACCCCGTCGACGCCGGCAAACCGAGTGCGACGGCGGTCGAGGGCACGGTGGCGCGGGTCACGCACCTCGGATTCGAGGTCAAGGTCGACGTGGACCTGGCCGACGACGAGGCCTGCTGGGTCCAGCTCAGCCGGGGCAGCGCCGCCGAGCTCGGGCTGCAGGCGGGGCAGCGGGTCTGGGTGGCGCGCGCCGACGCCACCAGCGCGCCGGACCGCCTCCCCAGCCTCAGCGCCTGAACCCGCCACCCCGCCGCGTCCCGGCAACGCGCTCAGCCCACGGTCTGGCGCCGACCCGGCTGCTGCGCCGGGGGCGTCTGGAGCGCGCCGGGGAAGGCCGGCAGGGGCAGTGACGACTGCTGCGTCTGGTACGCCAGCTGGGCCGCGGTGGCCGACGCGCTGGCCGCCGGGATCGACGGCGCGGCCTCGGGCGACTGCTGGAAGGCGGTGGTGAAGTCGCCGAACGTGCTGCGGCGCCAGTCGCTGATGTTGGGCTCGGTGATGCCCGTGACGCGCTCGAGGAAGCGCAGCACCGACGTGTGGTCGTGCGGCGTCGAGCAGACGCAGCCGCCGACGGTCCAGGGCGAGACGACGATGGCCGGCACCCGGAAACCCGAGCCGAGGTTGAGCCCGCCGCCGGGGGTGCCGCCCGGCGAGTTGAGCGTGACGAACTCCTCCGCCGTGCCCGTGGGCGGCGTGATGGGTGGCACGTGATCGAAAAAGCCGTCGTTCTCGTCGTAGTTGAGGATGAACACCGTCGAGTTCCACAGGTCCTCGTTGGCCGCCAGCGCCTCTATTTTCGAGGCCACGAATTGCGCGCCTGCGGCGGGGAGGAAGGACGGGTGTTCCGACGCCACCGACGTCGGGAAGAGCCAGCTCACCGTCGGCAGCGTGCCGTTGGCGCAGTCCTCTTCGAAGGCCATGGTCGGGTCACTGGCGGGCTGGCCGTTCATGAGCGTGCTCACGCCGAAGGCGTTCTGGTACAGGCTCGAGGTCGTCGGGGCGTTGATGAACTGGCTGAAGAACTCGAGCACGTTGGTGCCGTAGTTGTCCGCCTGTTGGTAGCACTTCCACGAGACGCCGGCGTTCTGCAGCCGCTCGGCCATGGTGGTCCAGCTGTAGGTGCCGTTGGGCGCGTTGTTGTCCAGTGCGGGGCCGCCGGCCTGCCCGTCGGGATCGACCGTCCCGGTCATCCACATGTAGCGGTTGGGGTGGGTCGGACCCAGGATGGAGCAGAAGTAGTTGTCGCAGATGGTGAACGCGTTGGCCAGCGCGTACTGGAACGGGATGTCGTTCGCCGTGTAGTAGCCCATGGTGAACGGTCCGTTGGTGTCGCTGTCCGCCGCGATGTGCGAGCGCAGCCAGCCGTCCATCTGGCCGTTGGCCCACGAGGAGTGCTGCACCTGCCAGGCGTGGCTGAGCGAGGGCACGGCCTGGGCCGACGAGTTCGACGTGTCGAGGTGGTACGGCAGCAGGTAGCTGTCGGGATTGTCCGGATCGGGCTGGGCGAAGACGGAGTGCCCGTCGGCCAGCCGCATGGCGCGCGGGTCACCGAACCCGCGCACGCCCGAGAGCGTGCCGAAGTAGTGGTCGAAGCTGCGGTTCTCCTGCATCAGGAGCACGACGTGCTTGACCTGGCTGAGGTCGAAGCTGGCCGGGTTGGCCCCGGCGATGGCCTTGCGCACGCTGGAGGGCAGATACGCCGCCAGGGCGGCGCCGGCCGCCGCGCCGGCCCCTCCCTTCAGGAGCTGGCGACGGGAGAACGGCGTGGACAGGAAGTTGGCATCAGTGGTCATGGGAGTCCTCTTTCGTGGGAGTGACGAATGGTCGGGGGGACGGGTGGGACGGGGTACTCAGTGGTGGGGGTGCCGGGGCGGCGTGGGGGGCGTGGGGGCCACCGGGCCACCGGCGGTGGTGGTCGGGACGGCGAAGCCCGTGACGACGCGCACCTTGTTGTTGGAGGTGTCGGCGACGTACAGGTCCGCCGTGCCGGCGTCCACCGCGACGGCGAAGGGCGTGTTGAGCTTCGCCGCTGCGGCCGGCCCGCCGTTGCCGCTGCTCCCCTTGGCCGCGGTCGTGTCGACGATGGTCGAGATGGTCCCGTTCGGCGTCACCTCGCGCACGGCGTTGTTGAAGGTGTCCGCGATGAAGAGGTCGCCGGCCTGGTCGAGGGCGACGCCCTGCGGGCTGTTCAGGCGGGCCTGCGTGGCCGGCCCGCCGTCGCCGCTGAAGCCGCCGAGACCGCCGGAGGGCTGATCGGCCGCCACGTCGCCGGCCACCGTCGTGATGATCCCGTTGGTGGAGACGCGCCGGATGACGTTGTTGCCCGAGTCGGCGACGTAGAGGTTGCCGAGGGCATCGACCGCCAGCCCCGTAGGCGAGGAGAGCTCGGCCCGCCAGGCCGGACCGTTGTCGCCCCTGTAGCCGGCGGTGCCGTTACCGGCCACCGTCGAGATGGAGCCTCCCGGCGTGACCTCGCGCACGACGTTGTTGAAGGTGTCGGCGATGAAGACGTCGCCCTTGGCGTTGACCGCCACCCCCTGGGGGCTGTCGAGCTCGGCCCGCGTGGCGGGACCGCCGAACTGACCCCGGAAGCCCTCGGTGCCGTTGCCGGCGACGAGGTGGATGGTGCCGTCGGGAGTGATCTCGCGCACGACGTCGTCCTGCGTGTCGGCGAGGAAGAGGTCGCCCGCCTTGTCGCGCGCCAACGCGGTCGGTTGACCGAGCGTCGCCGCCGTGGCGGGACCGCCGTCGCCGCTCTCCCCCGTTGCCTCGTACGACCCGGCGATCGTCGTGGTCGCGCTGCCGACAATGCTCGCCACGACATTGTCCTCTGTGTTCGACACGTCGATGGTGCCGTCGGCCGCGGCAATGCCTTGCGGATCGTCGAGCGAGGTTCCGGGCGGCGCGGTGAAGGTCACCGCCGCAATGGTGAGTGGCGTGGCGGCGGAAGCCGTGGCGACACTGCCCGCGGCAGTCGACACAACGGTTCCGCACACCGCGCAGGCCACGACGGCCAGTCGGGTTCGGCTGGTGGGCATGAGTGGGCACCTTTCGTTCGTCGTCGCTCTTTCAACGCGACGACGCGTTTGGTACCCAGGGTCTGTGACGCGTGGTCGGACGAGCAGTGAAGGCGAGATGAAATGAATTCGAACGACGCGTGTCGCGCGACACAGCACACGCACAGCGCCAAAAGACTGGCCGCGGCACACGGGTGTGTCGCATATGGGTTGTGCGTCCGTTGACCCTTATCGCCTCAATGAGCCATCGGAAAGGGCCCGCGAAAGCCTCAATGCGCCCCCTGCTCCGCCCGCCGAAGGCCCCTGCGGCGACAGCTTCTGCCCAGTCCGAATTCGGTCCGGAAACCAACCCGGCGCGCCGCCCGCGCAGCCGCCGTGCCGCGGTCGACCATCGGCTGACCCGCCCAGGCCGCCCTGCCTCGCTTCCAAAGTACACGGCTGTAACTCAGCTCCCGCGGACCCCAACAAGCGTTTCTCGCCCCGCGAAAGGGCCGAATTGGAAAAAAAGTTTTGTCAGAGAGTTGTCACCCCCCGACCGGTCCGAAGGCCCTAATTCCGTTCGTAAATCAGGGCCGTCGCAACCCCTTCGCGCGCTAATTCACCAGGTGAACGCACTACGGATGGTTGCAAACCCGTTGCAGGTTGGGAGAAACTTTGGGCGTGGGAATGAAGGGCGCCGGTAGCACGGTGTTTTGCCCTCCACTCCCCTACCTGTACCGACGTGCGAAGGAGGTGCCGAATGACCAGAGGCACGCATTGGGGCTAGTAACCCCGACGGTCAGCTGACCGTTACTCATACATACCAAGGCTTCGCTCCGTCTCCTTACACCGGGTACGGGGTGATGCCTTGTGATTATCGACACGGCGGGTCGCCGCCTTTAGCGAATTTGTTGGACGCTGAGGTGGCCCCCGCCGCTGTCGCGCCAGTGGGCAGGGGGGGAATTTGCCGGAACCGATGCGAAGGCGTGACGATCTGCATGACGTGACGCGACGCCGGGTGCAATGAGTCGGGGGAAACATCGGATCAGGCGGAAACGGCTCGGCCGTCCGTTCACACGGCTCTGGCTCGGGTTCTCCCTCGCCAGCTCGGGCGACGGGTTGGCTGCCGGGGCCGTGCCGCTGATGGCCGTGGTCGTCAACCCCCATCCCCTGGCCGTGTCCTCGGTCGTCGCAGCCGACAGCCTTCCGTGGCTGTTGCTGGCGCTGCCGGCCGGCGCCTTCGCTGACCGGTTCGAACGCGGGCCGCTCATGGCCATCTCGAATGTGCTGCGCGCCCTCGCCATTCTGGGTGGGGCTTTCCTCATTCTGAGTGGCCACATGACGTTGGCTTTCTTGATCCTCGTCGTGCTGGTCAACGCCAGCTTCCGGGCGATCTACTACTCCTCGCTGCAGGCGCTCGTCCCAGATCTGGTCGCATCCGATTCGCTCGAATATGCCAATGGCGTCCTCACCGGGACGGAGGCGGCGACGGAGCACCTGGTGGGACCCGTCATCGGAACCTGGCTCTTCGCCATGAGCAAGGCCGTTCCGTTCTTCGCCGACACCGTCGCGCTGGTCTCGTCGTGTTTCCCCTTTCTCAAGTTCCGCTCGAAAGCACCACGACCGGAGGGGGCCTCGACGTCGGCCTGGGAGGGGGTCCGCCTTCTCTTCGCCGACCGGCGCTTGCGGATCTTGCTCCTCATGGTGGCCTCCCTGGCCGGTCTGCAGGGAATGGAGGCCGGCGTTCTCGTCCTGCTGGCCACCACCGAGTGGGGGGTCCGGGAAGGCGCCTACGGGATCTTTCTGGCCGCGGGCGCGGCCGGGAACCTCTTCGGGAGTCTGGGCGCGAATCGGCTGGTCCGACGCTTCGGCAGCGGCCGTGCCCTCATCGGTGCCGCGCTCATTTCCGGCATTGGCTACCTGATCATGGCCGTCGCCCAGGGCTGGGAGCTCGCCGGCCCGGCCTTTGCCATCGTCGGCTATGCGGTCGGCGCCGGATCTGTCGTTGCCATCTCTCTGCGCCAGAGGCTGACTCCCGACGACCTGATGGGACGGGTCGGCGGTGCGTGGCGGGGCCTCGTGTGGGGCGCTGCGCCGGTGGGCGCCCTGGCGGCGGGAACCCTGGCTGCAATCTGGGGGCTGCGACTTCCGTTGGTCCTGGCCGGCGTGCTGCAGTGCGCCGTCGGAGTCGTCCTGGCCCGACCGCTCCTCGAGAGCCTGCGAGACGGCGCCACATCAGCCGGATAGGCCCGGGCGTTTCCGCACAACGTCCGGACAACCCACGCAGGATTCCCGCGTGATTCGGCCCTCGGCCCCACCCAACACCTGTCCGATCGAACCTCGGGCTCCAGCGCACGCTTCCGTGCCTGACTCGGCACCAAGGGACGCCTACCCGCGCAATCTCAAGTTGTGAACACATTCCGCCGATGTCTGAGACGTGCTCGCGGATGGCTCCGACGCCATTCACATGCGTGCGAAGTCGGTGGACTCCATGGATGTGACGAAGGCTCTCGAAGACGATCCCGTCAGTCCGGTGGTGGTCTCTGCCTCGGCCGAAGTCCGCAGCGAAGCACGGAGTTCCAAGCGTCCTGACTGGCTCGTCCCCGCCACCATCTACGCCTTCTCCGTCTCCCTTGGTCTGCTCACCTTGCTGCTCTGCTTCAAGGGCCCGCTCGACGGCGCCGGCCCGTTGCGCCTGCTCTTCCCGCAACCGGCGATGTTCGCCATCGTCTGCCTGCTGTGGGCTGCCGCCGTCTGGGCGCCCGTCTCGCTGCACTACCGCGGCAACACCTACCTCTTCGTGCTGGAAGAGGTACCGCTCCTCATCGGATTGGTCTTCCTGTCCCCCAACGTCCTTGTCCTGAGCGCCGTGTGCGCCGTCGCGTTCGCCTTCGCCGTCCTCCGCCGGCAGCCGCTGCTGAAAGTCACGTTCAACGTGACCTCGGTCGGATTGCGGGCTGCCATCGCCGCCATCGTCTTCCGCGAACTTCTGGGGTCGCACAGCCCGGTCAGCCTGCGCGGCTGGTTGGCCGCAGCGGCGGCCCTGATCGCCACCGAAATCACCACGGCCGTCTGCCTCCGGGTGGTCACGACCCTCAATGGCCAGACCGCCGAGCGCCGGACAGGCCTGCTGCAGATGACTGGTCAGGCCCTTCTGATGGCGGCGAGCATGTGCTTGGCTTTCGTCGTCCTCGATGCAGCCTGGTTCGACCCGTGGACAACGGTGCCCCTCCTTTTGGTGGCGGCGCTCATCATTCTCGCCTACCGCGGGTACACGAGGCTCTCGCTCCGCTTCTCGTCCCTGCAGCACCTCTATGACTTCAGCCGGACGATGGGTACGGCCAACCTGGAGCCTTCGTCCATGAGCGTGGAGGTCCTGAAGGAGGTCTGCACGGTGATGCGGGCCCGCCGGGCCGTCCTGATCCTCGCCGAGCCGTCGGGGATCCCCCGCCGCATCTCGTTCACCGAGCAGGGGCCCTCCGGTATTGAGCCGATCACGCTGGTCGACGACTCCATCGTCACGCAGACCATCACCACGGGCGAGGCGTCACTCCACAACACGCCGCCCCAGGAGCCCCTCTCCGTCGACCGGATCGCCGGCGAGTACCGCGACGCCATCGTGGCACCCCTGATGAACCGGCACACGGCGATCGGTGCCATCGTGGCCCTGGACCGCGACGAGGAGCAGGACAGCTTCGACGAGGACGACCTCCGCCTCTTCGAGACGCTGGTCGCCCACGCCAGCACCAGCCTCGAGCGCGCCCGGCTGGTGGAGGAGCTGCGCTACGAGGTCGACTCCAAGTCGCACCAGGCGACCCACGACATGCTGACCGGTCTGCCCAACCGGATCCTCTTCCTGACCCGCGCCGCCGCCGCCCTGAGCGAGAGCGGCGGGGTGGCCATCGTGCTGCTCGACATCGACCGCTTCAAGGACGTGAACGACACGCTCGGTCACGCCATCGGTGACCGGCTCCTGTGCGAAATCGCCGAGCGCCTGCTGCGGGCCGTCTCGGGCCGCGCCACCGTGGCCCGCCTCGGCGGCGACGAGTTCGCCCTCGTCATCGCGGACGTGACCGATCCGGCGCGGGCGATCGAGATTGTGCACGAGCTCAACGTCGAAATGCAGCGTCCGATCAAAATGGACGGCCTCACGCTGGCCGTTACCGCCAGCGCCGGCATCGCCATGGCACCGGAGCACGGAGACGACGTGGCGCTGTTGCTGCAGCGGGCCGACATCGCCATGTACGTGGCGAAGGAGCACCGCGGCGCGGTGGAGGTGTACTCGGTCGAGCACGACCAGAGCATGCAGCGCTGGCTCATGCTCGGCGGCCTCCTCACGCATGCGCTCGAGACCGGGACGGAGCTCAGCCTGATGTACCAGCCGATCGGGGACGTCCAGTCCCGGGAGATCGCGTACGTCGAGGCCCTGTGCCGTTGGAACCACCCAGAACAGGGGTTCATCCCGCCGGAGGAATTCATCGGGATCGCCGAGCAGATGGGCCTGATCCCGCAGATCACCGACTTCGTCCTGAACGAGGGCTGCGCCCAGCTGGCCCGCTGGCGCGAGGCGGGCATCACCATCGGCCTGGCGGTGAACGTGTCCGGCCGGGAGTTCGCCGACATCAACCTCGTCGAACGCGTGCAGACGTGCCTCCGTCAGTACGACATCCCCGCGCACCTCCTCACGCTGGAAGTGACCGAGACCGAGATCATGGCCGACCTCGGCGCCGCGACCAAGGTGCTGTACAAGCTCTCGGAGCTGGGGATCAAACTCGGGATCGACGACTACGGCACCGGCTACTCCTCGCTGCAGTACCTCCACAAGCTGCCGGTGAACGAGTTGAAGATCGACCGCTCGTTCGTCACCAACCTGCCCAACGAGGCGAGCAACCGCATCATTGTGCGCTCCTCCATTCAGATGGCGCACTCGCTCGGGCTCTACGTGATCGCCGAAGGGGCGGAGGACGAGCTCACCTGCGCCATGCTGGCCGAGGCCGAGTGCGACTTCATTCAGGGCTACTACCTGTCCAAGCCCCAGAAGGCAGAGGACCTGCAGGAGTGGATTCTGGGCGGTGCCAAGCTCGAGTTCGCTCCCGTGATCGAGATCCCGGGCTCGGAGGGTGCGGCGCTCATGCTCATGTCGAAGTCCGGCTGACGGCGTATCGCCGGGCCGGGCGGCCACTCTGCCCGCCAGCGGAAGCTTCGGCAGAGGCCAGAATCGGGGGATGCGCCCGACGGTGACCGCCCCCGGGGCGCGAGACGCGAGACCGCACTGCTGTCAGCGCGTCCTCCGGGCCGCGTTCATGGCCGTGATCGTGTGCGCCGCCGTCGGCGTCGTGGCGACCGGTGCGCCCGGATCGGCCGCCGCCGCCAAAGGGACCGCCCGCCGGACCCAACCTCAGAACACGGGCCCTCTCGCCCCGGTCGTGCGGCCCGGCCAGCCCTACGTCACGCCGGGCCACGCGGCGACGACGGGCCCGATCGGCGCCAACCCCTCCATGTCGCACGGCATCCAGCTCAGCATTCTGAGCGGGCTCCTCCAGGGTCTGCCCATCTTCAACGGTGACTTCGCCGACCCCTACGCCCTCGTCGACGGTGACTCGGTCTACGCGTATGCCACGAGCACGACGGCATCGCCCTACGCGGCGGCGGCGCACATCCCCGTCATCGCCGTCACGCGGGCCACCGGATTCGCCGGCCACTATGTGGGCGACGCCCTGCCGACGCTGCCCACATGGACCGTCGCGGGCTACCAGTGGGCCCCGTCGGTCTGGGCCCGCCCGGACGGGACGTTCGTCATGTACTACTCGACTCCGGCCACCCAACCCCTGGACTGCGTCTTCAAGGCGACCAATCCCGGATGCGTGCAGACGACGCACGGTGCGAACACGGCGATGTGCATCTCCCGGGCCACCAGCACCAGCCCGGCGGGGCCCTTCGTCGACGACTCGAGCTCAGCCTTCATCTGCCCCACGGCACAGGGCGGCGCGATCGATCCGAGCATCTTCGTCGCCACGAACGGCACGCCGTGGCTCTTGTGGAAGGCCGACGGCGACTGTTGCAACCTGCCGACGTACATCTACTCCCAGCAGCTCTCGCCCGACGGCCTCTCGACCATCGGTCCGCCGCATGAGCTCATCGGCGCCACCCAACCCTGGGAGGGCGGCCTCGTCGAGGCACCCTCGATGGTCCAATCCGGCACCGCCTTCTGGCTGTTCTATTCGGCCAACCTGTGGGGAACGCCCAACTACAGCATCGGCATCGCCGAGTGCCAGTCCGTGACGGGTCCGTGCACCAAGCCGCTCGACCGGGCCTGGCACACGAGCACGAACAGCGCCAACGGACAGGGCTACGGCGGGTCCGAAATTCTTCTCAGCCGGCGGGGGACTGATCTGGATGGTGCACCACGGCCTCGTGCCGGGACAGTCGGGTGACTACGCCGAACGCCGCCTCTACGTCGACCTGATGGTGTTCCCGGTCAAGGGGCTCCCGAAGATCGCGCCCAGACCGGCGGCTGCGGCGCTGGCCGAGGAGGCGCTGTATTACAAGGACCCGGACCTTCCGACACAACCCCAGGCCGCGTACCTCCACATGGTCTCCGTCGTGCCCCGAACCCTCGCCGGCACGAACTCTCAGGCGGCAGTGAGCGACGGCCGGCTGGCGTGCAGCGATTTCGCCGAGCAGGGGGACACGAGCACCGTCGCCGCTTCGCTCGAGCAACGCCACCTCAGCCTGTTCCAGTCGTACGTCGTCAGCGAGTTCGCGGCGGAGTACCTCTGCCCGAAACAGCTCCCGCACACGCTGACCGACCTGCGGCAGGCGCTGGTCGCCGGCTCCTGAGCCGACGACCACATAAACCGGTTGCCGATAGATCGTCAGCCGATATAGAGTGGGGCATGCCGCGGCGCAAACCCAGTGAGGCCGCACCATCCCGGCCCGCCGAGCGCCTGTCGGGGTTCGGGCGCTACGCCGGCCCGGCCACGCTGATCCTCTCGAGCCTGGCCGAGGGCCCCAAGCACGGCTACGCCCTCACCAAGGACATCGAGCGGTTCGCGGACGTCCGCCTCGCACCGGGGACGCTGTACGAGGCGCTCAGCCGGTTGGAAGGGCAGGGCCTGATTCAGTCGGTCGAGAGTGACGATCGCCGGCGCCCCTACAAGCTGACGGCGTTCGGAGCCGAGGCGCTGCGGAGCCACCTGGCCGCCCAGCGACGGATCGCCGACGTGGGGCTGCGTCGCCTCGCCGGCACGTGGGGACCGGCATGAGGAGGACGGAATCGGTGCTCCACAACCGGGCGCTCCGACAGCTCCGCTGGTATCCGAAGGGGTGGCGCTCCCGGTACGGCGACGAATTCGTGGAGCTCCTCGTCGCCGACATGGAGGAGCGACCCCGCTCGGTCCACCGGACGCTCGACGTCATGCGCGGCGGCGCCCTGGCGAGGTCGGCCGCGGCCGGACTGGCCGGTCAGCCCCTCGACCACGAGGCCTCCGAGCGACGGAGCCTCGTCGCCGTGGGCGGCGCGCTGTCGCTCTTCATCGTGTTCGCGCTGGCCATGTGGTCCCAGCTCACGATCGGGTGGCAGTGGTCGTCTCCCAACACCGAGTCGACCTCCTTGGCCATGTTCGTCATGTCAGCCGCGATCGTGGCGTTCGGCATGCTGTGCCTCGCCTCCGCTGCGCCGGTCGTCTGGTCCGTCGCCCACGGGCTCGGTCGGGGCCACATCGGCGATCTGCTGCCTCCCCTGCTGTTGACCATCGGCGGCATCGGGATCCTCGTGGTCGGCACCCACCACTTCGCCAACGGCTGGCCGGGCACGGGCGGACACGCCTGGGTTCGCCAAGGCATCGTGCCGGGCGGCGTCGCCGCCTCCGCCTGGGCCTCGACGCTCTTCGTGACCTCGTACTGGGCCCACCCCGCGGCCCTCGGCGCCTTCCCCGCGGGCGAGGTCGCCTACATGGTGGTGAGCCCTATCGCCCTGGCGTCGGTCCTGGTCGGCCTGGCCCAGCTGGTTCGCCGGCTCGAGCTCTCGCCAGGCGTACTGCGCTACGAGAGGCGGCTGACGTACGCCACCACGCTGATCATGGCGACCTTCTTCACCGGGGCCGGCCTGTGGGTGTTCGACGGCGGCGGCGGGCCGCGGAACCTCTTCCACATCGGCGCGATCGACATCGTCGACCTCGGAGCCATTGTGCTGGCGATGGCGTTGACCGGGCTGGCCGTGCGCAGGGTGGGCTCCGACGTCGGCCGGCTCTCCCCCGGTTGAGCCCGCGGCACACCGAGTCCTCGCCCAGCTCGCCATGAACCCGCACGTCCCGAGCGATCCCGACACGCCGAGCCGGAGCCGATGGACGCGGCGGCGGATCCTGACCGTCGGCCTCGGGGGCGCCGCGGGGATCGTCCTCGCGGGGGCCGCCGGTGTCGAGTTGATCGCGCACGGCGTCCTGCCCGGGCAGCCGGAGTTGGATCAACTCGACGGTGCGTGCTCGGTGTCCAGCCCCGGGCCCCAGTTCGGGGGGCTCGGACATCTGCTCTCCGGCACGTTCCATTCCCAGGCGCGAAATCGGACCGTCGGCTACACGATCGCCTGGCCTCCCGGAGCCGAGCCCGGGACTCCCCTGCCGCTCGTCGTCATGCTGCACGGCTACGGCGCCAACCACACCAACGCCCTGACCGGCATGACGCCGCGTGAAGCCGTGGCTCTCGTCGTCGACGGGCAGCCCCTGCCGCCGATGGCCATGGTCACCGTCGACGGAGGCGGCGGCTATTGGAATCCCCATCCGGGCGACAACCCGATGGAGATGGTGATCTCCGAGCTCATCCCCCTCTGCCAACGGATGCACCTCGGCCAGAGCCCGCAGAGGATCGGCACCATGGGCATCTCGATGGGCGGCTACGGGGCTCTCCTGCTGGCGGAGAAATACCCTGCACTGATTGGCGCGGTGGCCGCCATCAGCCCGGCGATCTGGACCAGCTACGAGGAAGCCCGGGCGGCCAACCCTGGGGCCTACGCGTCAGCGGCCGACTTCACGGCGGACGACGCGGTGACCAACGCGGGAGCGCTCTCGGGAATGCCGGTCCGCGTGGCCTCCGGGAACGACGATCCGTTCCATGCCGGCATTCTCGCTCTCGCCCAGAACCTGCCGAAGACGTCGACGGTCGTGCTGTCCCAGGGGTGCCACACCGGCCCCTTCTTCACCGCGCAGGAGCCGCCGTCGCTGCAGTTCCTCGGCGAGCATCTCCAGAGCTAGCGGCCCCAGTGGATGATCGAACCGTGAACATCCCGGGCCTCGAGCCGTGGGATGCCTCTGGGATCGAATGGACCTTCAGGGCAGCCAGGCGGCGGGGTAACGGCGATCCTCAACTACCTGGCAGCGCCTTCGAGTTGGGAGACGCCGCTGCAGAAACGGGCTCTTGGCCGTTCGCCTGACCTCGGCTTCGATCGACGATCCGTGTGAGATCGTCTCCCGAGATCGTCTCCTTCTCCAGGAGGGCGGCGATGACGGCGTCGAGCGCGGCCCGGTTGCTGCTGAGCAGCACGCCTGCCCTGTCCTCGGCTTCGGACAGCAGACGGCTCACTTCCTCGTCGATGACCTGCTGCGTGCCCTCGGCATAGGGTCGTTCCTGCCCGAACACGGTCCCGGACTGCCCGGACAGTTGTTCCGATCCGTAGCCAATGGGCCCGAGCCGGGGTGACAGTCCCCATTCCGTCACCATCTTGATGGCCAGCTGGGTGGCACTGGCGAGGTCGCTGGCCGCGCCGGTGGAGGCTTCACCGATGACGAGATTCTCTGACGCGCGCCCGCCCAGGCGGACCGCCAGGGAATCGAGCAGGTAACTCTCCGAATAGAGGTGTCGCTCATCGACCGGGAGCTGCTCGGTGACGCCGAGCGCCCGGCCGGCGGGCAGGATCGTGATCTTGGCCACCGGGTCGGCGTGCTCGGAGAGAAAGGCGACGAGCGCGTGCCCGGATTCGTGGATGGCCACCGACTGCTTCTCTTCGGGGAGAAGCGCATTGGACCCGTCACGGCGGCCGAGCATGACGCGATCCCTCGCCTCGTCGATGTCCCTGGCGTAAATGATGTCGCGGTTGTCGCGGATGGCGACGATGGCTGCCTCGTTGATCAGGTTGGCGAGGTCCGCTCCCGAGAAACCCGGCGTGGCCCGCGCCACGGCGTTGAAGTCGACGTCGGGGGCGAGTTGCTTGCCCTTGACGTGGACAGCCAGGATGGCGGCCCGCTCGGCCTGATTGGGCAGCGGGATCTCGACCTCACGATCGAAGCGACCAGGGCGCAGCAGGGCCGGGTCGAGGACCTCGGGTCGGTTGGTTGCCGCCATGACCACCACCCCGGTGGTGGGGTCGAAGCCGTCCATCTCGGCCAGAAGCTGGTTGAGGGTCTGCTCGCGTTCGTCATTGGAACCGAAGGCGTTCCCCCCGCGGCGCTGGCCGATGGCGTCGATCTCGTCGATGAAGATGATGGAGGGAGCCCGCTTGCGGGCGTCGGCGAAGAGGTCCCGCACCCGTGATGCCCCGACCCCGACGAACAGTTCGACGAAGCTCGAACCGGTGAGGGCCAAGAACGGCACGCCTGATTCGCCGGCGACGGCCCGGGCCATGAGGGTCTTGCCCGTGCCCGGTGGCCCCACCATCAAGACCCCTCGGGGACCGACGGCGCCCGCACGGGCGTAACGATCGGGATGGCTCAAGAAATCGACGACCTCGGACACCTCGCGCTTGGAGCCTTCGTACCCGGCGATGTCGGCGAAGCGGGTCGTGGGCCTCTCCTCGTCGTAGACCTTGGCCTTGGACCCGCCGAAGCCCATGATCCCTCCGGACAGCTGCTTGGCATTGCGGCGCCCGATCCAGATGAAGAAGGCGACGAAGAGCAGCAGTGGGAGGAACGAGAGCAGATCGGTCAGAAGTGCTGAGCCGGCCCCGACACCGGTGACGTCGACGTGATGGGCTTTGAGCGTCGGGGCCAGCTGCTGGTCGTCGATGGCTGTCGGAATCTGGCTCGTGTAGTTGTCGCCACCCTTGAGGGCGCCGCTAAGGGCGCCTCCGGGGTTGACCGACGCCGTGCGCACGTCGCCCGAGGTGACCTCGGACAAGAACTTCGAATAGGTGAGGCTCTTGGTCGGCGTGCTCGTCATGTGGGGAACGAGGAACAAGAGCAGCGTGAGAAGTATCCCCACCGGCAGGAGCCACATGCGCCAGCGCGGCGGAGGAGGACCAGCGGGCGCCGGGGGCCGGTCGTTGGGCGGGCCCGGCTTCGCCGCCCCTGTGAGGTGCCGAATCGTGTGCGCCATCAAGTCTCCCTTTGCGGTTCACTCTTGCACTTACCGAGCGAGGGCGCCCGATGCAGAGAGGGACGGGGCGCACCGGTCGGCTCGACGCTCGATCGGTTCGCGGAGGGCTCGAACGTGATCCCCATTGCGAATGCTCTTCCAAGAGGTGCGAAGCGGCTCGGGGTCGCGGGTTTGTCGCTCTTAGGTATATGACAGAGCAATCTCACGCAAATATCTAAATGGTGGACGAGAGAATTGTACGGAATTGAGCAAGTGTTCCCGCACGGACGCTGATCGGTATATGATTCCCACCATGAAGCACGTCTCTGCGGGCAGCTGCCGGACGCACCGGCACCCAGAAGGCTCTGAGAGCCTTTTGGCGTCGCGCGGGCGCGCCATGGCCCAGACATTGAAGGCCCAATCCTTCAATTTGGGTCGCGACCGACCCCCAGGAGGTGCCCTCAACGGCATAACTAGGACTTACATACGTCCAGTTCGTTGAGGAGCCGCTTCCGAGAGGGGGCGGCTCTTTTGTATTCCTGGGCCGGACGGACAACTTGAATAGCGAACACTCGAAGGGGTGTAGTCCAGCGGAACGGACAGCCGGCTCCAACCCGGCGGACGTGGGTTCGACTCCTGCCACCCCTGCTGGGCAAAGCTTTGCCCTTTTTGCCTAAATCGGCGAATAGACCATCGCACATTGACAACTAAATAGTACGCCAGATTGGGGATCGGGGCCACGTCTATTCGACGTCGCCACACCGACCGATTCCGCCCCGGTGACCTCTGTTGGCTAGAGGAGCGCGGCTGTAAACCGCGTGGCGTTTGCCTGCGGTCGTTCGATTCGACCCACCGGGACTTCGGGCCCAGAGCACGAGTGGCAGTGCACCTCGTTTGCAACGAGACGCGTGCCGGTTCGAGCCCGGCTGGGTCCACCATGCGGGCGTGGCGGAAATGGAAGACGCGCTGGGCTCAGACCCCGGTGGGCTCACGCCCTTGAGAGTTCGACTCTCTCCGCCCGTACCAGGCGCCTCTGGCTCAGTTGGTAGAGCGATGGACCCTTCATCCATGTCGTCGGGGGTTCGAGTCCCTCCAGGCGCACTCGGTCGGATTGGTCCGGCCGAATCACCTGGTTGTAGCTCAGTTTGGACAGAGCACCCGGTTCGGGACCGGGGGGTCGGCGGTTCGAGTCCGTTCAACCAGACCAGCGGTGCGCTCGCACCGCAGCATTCGGGAGTGGTCCAGCGGCATGGACGCTCGGCTCTGGACCGAGAGACGGTGGTTCGAATCCATCTTCCCGAGCACCGGCGAGGCCCGGTCAATGCCTCATTGTGCCGCAGTAGCTCAATCGGGAGAGCGCCGCCCCGTCAAGGCGGAGGCAACGGGATCGAAACCCGTCTGTGGCGCCAAGCCCTGGTGGTGAAACGGATGATCACAGGAGATTACGGATCTCCAGTTCCGGGTTCGAATCCTGGCCGGGGTGCCAGCTCGTCGTAGCTCAGATGGACAAGAGCGCTGCCCTCCGAAGGCAGAGGCCACTGGTTCGAGTCCAGTCGACGAGGCCACGCCGCCATAGCTCAGTGGGAAGAGCGCAGCCCTGGTACGGCTGAGGTCCCCGGGTCGGCTCCGGGTGGTGGCTCTGGACCCAGTCGGGTCCCTTTGCCCCCGTGGCGCGACTGGACGCGCAACGGTCTCCTACACCGAAGGATGCTCGTTCGAATCGAGCCGGGGGCGCCGTCGGACGAAGAGCGTCGTCCCGACGTATGCATTGGAGGGTTGACCGAGAGGAAAGGTGCTCGCTTGCTAAGCGATGGCCGAGGGCAACCTCGCCAGCGTTCGATTCGCTGCCCCTCCGCCCTGGAAGGTATGCCTCGTTGGCTGGGGGCACCCTGTTTCGAAAACAGTGACACGGCTCTGCCGTGGGGGTTCGACACCTCTACCTTCCGCTCAAGTTCACGGCCCGTTCGTCCAGCGGTAGGACGGCTGCCCCTCACGCAGCGGACGCAGGTTCGAGTCCTGCACGGGTCACCATCGGCCGGAGACGCGCACCCCGGTCCGTCCTGTGGGCGCAAGGCCTGCGGTGGACAGCACAAAAGGAAAGCCGGCATGCACTCCCCCCGGGGCATGACGTGATCCAGTGCGCACATTTTGCGGAGTAGCTCAGCGGCAGAGCGGGTGGCCGTTAACCACCGTCGTCGGGGGTTCGATGCCCTCCTCCGCAGCCCTGGCGCCGTGGCCGAGGATTCAGGTACCCGATTGCAACCCGGGACACGCTGGTGAGACTCCAGCCGGTGCCTCCATCGCAGTAGTAGCTCAGCGGAAGAGCACCTCGTTGCCAACGAGGAGGCCGCGGGGTCAGGACCCGCCTACTGCTCGTCGGGGTCAAGGTGTTGACAGATACACGCGTGGCTTCCATCCACGAGTAATGGGGGCGGTACCCATTGACCCCTCCATCTGTCCGCTCGGGAGTCGTCCAACGGCAGGACGCAAGGTCTTGGTCCTTGAGATGAGGGTTCGACACCTTCCTCCCGAACTACCTGAAAGGAGTGCTCATATGGAACGCAATCGGCTCACACTCGTCGCTCCGGAGGACGGGGTAGACGTCCCCACCAACGACGCGACGAACCCTCCCCCGGTGCTGACGACGCAGGACTTTGGAGCACCCACGCTGCGCCTCGTGCGGGTCGATGAAGGATCCCTCCCAGACGACGCAGCGTGACCTTCTCCGGGAGTAATGCCGGCCGGGCCCAACGGGATGGGCGCTGGCTTTGTAATCCAGTTGATCCGGGTTCGAGTCCCGGGGCCGGCCCCATGGTCGTGTAGCTCAGTTGGGAGGGCGCGCGTCTGAAACACGCGAGGCGGTGGATCGAAACCACCCATGACCACCACGGACACCTAGCTCAGGGGCAGAGCGCCGGCACGACACGCCGGAGGTCGGGCTTTCGAAATGCCCGGTGTCCACCGACGCACCCACGGCCCGGAGTCAGACGGTGACGACGCCGCTCTGCTACAGCGGAAGGCCTCGTTCGACACGAGGCGGGCCGACCAATCGCTTGTGGCACCCGACGGGACGGGCCGGGACCTTTCATCCCGCCTGAGCCGGTTCGAGTCCGGCCGCCAGCACGCTCATCATGCATCCGTAGCTCAACGGCAGAGCGCCACGTTCACACCGTGGAAGTCGGAGGGTCAGCACCTCCCGGATGCACTTGGGGCACAAGCTGCCCACGACATGGTGGATGGAGCCGGATGGAGAGGCGGGTGGTCGTGACCCACCCAGCAGGGAGTTCGATTCTCCTCATTCACCCTGGGTCTTCGGATCCGCAACACCGCAGCGGGGAGGGATGGTGACCTCACGGGTCTCATAAGCCCGAAGATCTCCGGTCAGTACGGAGCGCTGCGACTGGGGCCGGGCCGGTTGCCCAGGACGGTCTTCTCAACCATCCGCGTCGGGGTCAGCACCCGGGGCCCCAACCATCTGGCCCCTGTAGCCCAAACGGAAGAGGCAGCTGGCCCAAACCCAGCGTGTGCACGTTCGAATCGTGTCGGGGGTACCTCGCCGGTGATGCTCGGGTGGCTGAGCGCCCGCTTCGTACGCGGGAACGCGAGAGTTCGACACTCTCCACCGGCTCTCTGCAGACCAGCCCGAGGACCGGACCACGTTCGAATGGTGGAGCAGTAGACATGCCACTCGAGCAGCCAGCGCCCACAGCGAGCGTCCGGGTACGACCTCGTTCGAACACAGAGGTCGGTCAGACGACCCAATCTGGCGCACTATTTGGTTGTCACTGTGTCCACTATGCGGACGGGAAGTGAACACGATGCCGAAGCAGATCAACGCAAACCTGACGTCGTGGGCCAGCGAGCTCGACGACAACGCCCTCGAGCAGGCGCTCCGGACCTCGCGGCTGCCGATCCTCGCCGGGCCCGTCTGTCTGATGGCGGACGCACACTTCGGCCTGGGGGCAACGGTCGGCAGCGTGGTGGCGACCAAGAATGCGCTCCTGCCCTCGGCGGTCGGTGTCGACATCGGCTGCGGCATGGTGGCGGCAGAGACCAACCTCACGGCAGCCGAGCTGCCGGACGACCTGTCCGCGCTCCACGGCTTGCTGCGCGACCGGATCCCCGCCGGTGTGGGAAAAGGGCACGAGCGCTCCGAGGGCAGCGCGCCGCCGGCTCTCGAGGCCCTGGGACTGCCGCCGGGCTCGGCTCCGGAGCTTTCGGAGCGTCAGAAGACGACCATCGCCGTGCAGTTCGGCAGCCTCGGCAGCGGTAACCACTTCGTCGAGGTCTGCCTGGACGAGCGCGACCGCGTCTGGATCGTGCTCCATTCGGGTAGCCGGGGCATCGGCAACCAGCTGGCCACGGCCCACATCAAGACGGCTCGCCTGCTCGCCCAGGAGGAGGGTCAGGTCCTCGAGGACCGTGACCTGGCCTGGCTGGCGGAGGGCCGCCCGGAGTTCGACGCCTACGTGGCGGACATGCTGTGGGCCCAGCTTTACGCCTGGGGCAACCGCGAGCAGATGATGGATGCCGCGCTGGCGGCTCTCCGAACGACCGTACGCCACGCACTCGAGACCGAGCGGATCAACTGCCACCACAACTACGCCGCCAAGGAGACCCACCGCGGTGAAGAGGTGTGGATCACCCGCAAGGGTGCGATCCGGGCGGGGCGTTCGGACATGGGCGTCATCCCGGGTTCGATGGGCGCATCGTCGTTCATCGTCCGCGGCAAGGGCAACGAGGCCTCGTACGAGTCGAGCTCGCACGGCGCCGGCCGGCGGCTCGGTCGCAAGGCGGCGTTCCGCCAGTTGACCACCGAGTCGCTCCGAACCGCCATGGCGGGCAGGGCATGGGACGACACGATGGCTGAGCAGCTTGTCGACGAGCACCCGGATGCGTACAAGCCGATCGCCCAGGTCATGGCCGACCAGGCCGACCTGGTCCAGGTCGTCCACGAGCTGCACCAGATTGTGAATCTCAAGGGGACCTAAGAGTCCCGCGAAACAGACACTATGAACGAAAGAAGAAGAAGAAGATGATGAAGCTGGTCGAGTTTGGCCGATGCGTGACCAAGGAACAGGGTCCCGGAGCAGTTCACGCACATATTCAGGTCAGTGCCGGGCGGGCAACACGGATCGGATGACACACCGGCGCTCCGCAGGTGACGCTGAAACGCCCGCTTGCGCGAGCCGTGCTCAATACAGCGTGTGACCCGGGATGGCGAAGGCCTGGAGTTTGCCGTTGCTGCCAGCGACGAAGAACTCGCCGTTCAGCAGCACACCGGGGGCCGGATAGCTCGGCGACGCGCCGTTGTACTTCCACGCCTCGACCGCGCCTGTTGGTTGGCGGTTGAGGGCGAGCAAACCGGTTGAGGTGCCAGCCACGGAAATACCGATGGTCGACACGACGCTCGTCACCGGCGCACCGACGGGCTCAGTACCGGTGAGTGCCCCGCTGGCCGCATTATAGGAGTAGACGTCGCCGCCTTGACTGCCGACGACGACGTAGGTCGTGGCAATGTTGGCTGCTGCGGTGATGGGGCCTGAGGTAACGGCGCTCCAGTCGGTCACTCCCTTCGTTTCGTTCAAGGCGTAGAACGTGCCGGTCGTCGAGCCCACATAGACCTTGCCGGCGCCAATAGCCGGTGTGGCCACAACCTGGCCGCCGAGCGACACGCTCCAGGCGGGAGTGCCGTTGAGCGAGTAGGCGTCAACCTTGCCGGTGCTGTCGCCGACGATCGCCAGCGAGTCGGCGGTGTCGACCGACGGCGAGGACAGCGGACCACCGGAGACCTTCGCCCTCCAGATCGTCTTCCCGTCGGTTTCGTCGAGTGCCCTTAACCAGCCGTTGGTGGACGTGACGTACACCACGTTGCCAGCGACAGCGGGAGCGGTCGTGACCTCCGCACCGAGTGACCTCGCCCAGGCGACGCCCCCGGTGGAGGCATCGAGCGCCGTGACCACTCCGGCGTCATCACCGAAGATGACCAAACCGGCGTCGACCGCCGGCGATGACTCCACCGCGGCGGAGACGGTGGCGGACCAGACCGGCAAACCTGTGGTCACGTTCACGGCGTACACGTCACCGGTCTCGTCGCCCAGGTACGCGACACCCTGGAAAACGGCCGGAGTGGAGTCGATGGGACCTCCGGCCGAGAAGGTCCACACCAGGTTCAACATGTTTGTTCGGGTCGTGGCCTGATGCGTCGTGAGGACGGTGTCGTGGGCTTCGAATCCGGTGCGAGTGGCGCCATAGCCCGATTGAGGCGAGTCGTTGGACACATACAGCTGGGTCGACCCCACCTTGCCGCTCGAGTTTCCAGTCGCGGTCACGGAATTCGGGCCGAAGGGTATGGTGCTCGGGACGACGATCTTGGACGACGGAATGGCCCCGGTGCTGGTCGTCGTGACGGTCAAGAGCGTCGCGGTGCTGGTCGTCGACACCGGGACGGTCACGGTCACGGTCTCTGAGCTCCCGAATCCAGTGCCGGTCAGCGACAACGCAGAGGCGGGAGCGGCCCGCTGGCTGCTGAGGACGATTTGGGGAGCCGAGGCATCGGCGGCCACGCTGAACGTCACGTTGTCGGAGCTGGCGGTGCCAACTTCAGCCGTTGGATCGACCACACCGTTGGTACCGACGGCCTCCGCCAGGACCTGATAGGTACCCCCGCTCAATGTGGTGGGCACCTGCAGCGACCACGTCGTGCTATCGGCACCTGGTGTCGCCAGCGTGGCCTGGTTGATCATCAGGCCCGGGGTGAGTGTGTCGGTGGCCGCGTCGACCCACTGCCCGGTTCCGGCCGGGGTCTGGACCTCCACGTCAACTGCGCTCACACCGTCGGGGGCGCTGGCCGTACCTGAGAGGGTGAGCGGCCCGTCGGGGTTGGTCAACACAGACCCCGGAGCAGGCGAGGTGACCGCCGTCGTGGGCACCGACCCGTTGCCGCCCCCCAACCCGAAGTCGTACAAAAATCCATCTTGGGACGTGATCAGCAGATTGCCGTCCACGTCCGCCGGCGAGCCGGTGATCTGGTTACCGGTCTGGTAGCTGTACAGCAACTTCCCTGTGAAGAGGGAGAGCACGTGGACGATCCCATTGAGCCCCCCGAACACGACGACGCGGCCGTTTTGCGGGCCCACGATGGCGGCGGACGAGTTGATGTCGTCACCAGGGTCGCTGTACTGCCACAACAATGTCCCAGTGACGGCGTTGAGCGCATCCTCGAAACCAGTCGCGCCGAACACCACCGTGTTTCCGCTCAACGCTGGCGCCGTCAGCGCATCCGTATTGACTGGAGTCACACCCGGCCCATTGCCCCCAAAGTTGTACGACCACACCATCGCCCCAGTGGTGAGATCCAGGGCGTAGAAGATGCCGTCCTTGCCGTCGACATACGCCATCCCATCTGCGAACCCATTGACCCCAGGAGCCGTGGTGGTCACCCCAGCTCCAACATCCCAGTCCTCCCCCGCCGGCTGATAACTCTGAAACCGCCAGACCTCCGACCCGGTTACGGCATTCAACGCGTACACAGACGAATCCGGGTTGGCGCTGCCGAACAACAACAACCCATCACCGTTCGCGTCGACGTTGTAACCCAACTCGTCCCACACGCCGCTGTCCTGGCCGCTCGTATTGAAACTGTCCCACGACCACTCTTGCGAACAATCTGCCTCCGAAAACGCCCACACATTCCCATTCGTCGGTCCCGCTCCGAGTGAGGCGAAGTAGACGGTAGGGGAACCGCCCGGAGGCGTGGCAATGACCGGTGTGGAAAGAATGGTGTGGCTCACGTTGGCGCTGCACTCGATCGCCCCGGTGGCGGCGTCAAGCTTGTAGGCCCGACCATTGCCCGTCGGGGCGATCCAGACATTGCCGCCCTCGATCAACGGGCTGCTTGTGGCCGAGGTCCCCAACGGCTCCGACCACACGATCTGCCCATTGGCAGCGTCGACCGCATCGAAATATCCCGCCGAGGTCCCCACGTAGGCCAGCGTTTCACTCAACGCGGCGTTGTAGGCGACCATTGGCGAGGCAAGAGACCCCCCAATCGGGCTCATCCACTTGACTCCGAGCTGATGGGCGTTGGAGCTGGTGATCGTCGGATCGGCGCTCGTCCCCAGCAGATCCGGGCCGTAATGAAACTCCGGCCACGAATACGTCGGCGGCGTGCCGTTTACCAGCGTCGGTACAGCCGCCGACGCCATCGTCGAGCTCACTGTTGTGGTGAACAACGTCAGCATCACAATCGCTGCCATCACGGGAATCAGGAGTGTTTGCGCCCTTCTCATCTTTTTTCTCCCACCGTTCGCGGCAAGCACCCTGTCCCTAGGTCTTGCCATCCGACTTCCGTTGCCGGTGGAGACGAGCGCTTACGAGGCGTGGCGAACTGTGCGGCCACGAAGAGAGTCACCGACGAACCTCCAGTCGCCCCAGGTCGCCTCGCGCCGAGGGTCGTAGTCGCCGTCGTGATCGACGAATACGCGCGGAGATGCCGTGGAGGAAGGGCCGGGCAGGGCGGTGGGCGCCGCCCTGCTCTGAGCGGGAGTCGCTCGCACTGCCGGCGTCCGAGCGATCGGGATCTAAATCGACCTCGCGCGTGCGGAAGCGAACACCAATCGCACCACCCCGAGAGTTCTGCACCTTGACGCCGCCAAACCATGGTCAACGGTTGCCGCACGACAGTTACCCCCTCGACACTGGCTCCACCGCACCCTTGCGTGACGCGGCTCGCAACCACTCGATCGAATGGATGCAATATCAGTTGAGTCGAAGCTATCTGGTCAGATCGGAAGTGTCATGAGACGACCAGTTTCTTGTGTGACGGTTGTCTTGGCCTCTGACGAAGGAATGTGGGGAGTCACGGCCGCGATTGGACGACGTCACGGGTGCCAGCAACGAGAAGCATGAGGCGCGACCACGAATCCCGTCGCTAATGGCGATGCGGATCGCGAGCACGCATCCGAAACCGCAACGCGCTCTTCGCGGAGTCGCACACTCAGATCGCGGAGCTCGAACCGTCCCGAGCGCGCGCGATAGGGGCGCGCGACGAAGCTCAAATGGCAGGTGAGGTGTTGGGACCTACCGTCGATGATCAGCGAAACGAAGAGAAATGCTCCGGGGGTGAGACTCGAACTCACAACCTAGCGGACGCCCCGGACGAAGATTCTGAACAGCACCAACTTGAATAATCCCAGCTAGATCCACATTTGGTCACGCCGCTGTTGACCGCCAATGACCACACTTTTCCGATGCGTCGCGCGCGGATCGCGCGCGACGCTTGACTCTTCTAAAGCTTCTCCACTGATCGCGAGATGCGTCAAGGGTCGCCGTCAGGCGAACGAGGACACGGAGCGAAGCGGAGTCCCGCAGTGACCCTTGACGCACCGGACTACCCCAGAGACCAGAATGAAATAGGCCGGACCGTCTGGGCCGGCCTCTCTGCGCCTAGGTCTGCCAATCGGTGGTGGGCCTCACCTTGGCAATTCGATCCAACAATCACTTCTAAGTGGACCTCAAGACAAATGCCCTACCAGAAGTGTCTTCCTTGTCTTCCTGACTCCAGCGGACACAACTGAATTCTGTGTGGTAGTGGCACGGACGTGGCACGAAGCGAAACGTCTCATCCAGCTCGTCATCGCGAAGTGTCTGCTCGTCCTGACAGAGAGTTCGTTGAGCGAGGACGCGACCAAATGAGTGGACGATGATCGGAGAATTATGAGACCTACCTCGGTCGTCCACCGGGCAATTCGCTGATTAGCTGCGTACCACCGAATTGGCACCTCAGCTGGGACGATAGGCCGATCAGCCGACTGGCCTGCAAAGCAACTCGCGACACACACGAATCCGTGGGATTTTCGTGGGGATCTATCGATTCATCCGACGAGCCCGCCACGTCGTATCGATCCCTTCCAATTGATATCCACAGCGTTCAGATCGGGATAGCACTGATCACGAGAGTCGGGTGCGAAAACCCAGGGCGTCAGCCGGGATCGTGCGGGGCAAGCCGAACCGGTCCAAGAGAGCGGTGTCGAACCGCGTGATCGCGCTGACGCGCTCTCCGGCCAGCGTTAGCACCAGGATCCCGCCGGCCCGCGCCGCCCCAGTCACCAGGTCGATGAAGTAAAACGCGAAAGCCGGCTGGCCGTTGGCACGAGTCGGCACGATCTTGAATGGGTGATGGCCCGGACGGAAGACAACGGCCTCGAAGAACCGTGCCGCCAGCTCGCGACCCTGGTATTCAAGGGGCATGGGTGGCATCGACAGCCACACGTCGTCGGTCAGCGACTCCAAAATGGCTTCGAGATCGCCGGTCTCCCAGGCGACGGTGAGCCGGTTGATCAAGGCGCGCTCGGCCTCTGAGCCTGGCGTCAGAGGTGGTTCGACCGGTTCGCCGGCGGGCTGCCTCGCCTGAAGCGCCGCGCGTGCACGTTCGAGTGCACTCGACACGGACTCCCCAGTTGTGTCGAGCATCTTGGCTACTTCAGCCGCGTGGAACCCCAGCACGTCACGCAACACGAGCACCGTTCGCTGCAACGGCGGGAGGACTTGCAGCGCCGTGACGAACCCGAGCGAGATGGCCTCACGCGCCTCGATCCGCGCCTCCGGGCCTGGTGCTGCGTCGACGATGCCATCGAGAAGGACATCCGGATACGGCTGCAGCCAGAGGATCTCCCCGAGCCGCGTTGGCTCGGGGACCACCACGTCTGGTCGCGTCGGAGAGCTCACCTGAGGACGACGGCTCGATGATCGGAGTGCATTGAGACAGCGATTCGTGGCGATCTTGTATAGCCACGTGCGCACCGACGCTCGACCCTCGAAATCGCCGAAAGCCTGCCAGGCGGCAAGCAACGTCTCCTGCAGGGCATCCTCTGCGTCTTGGAACGATCCGAGCATTCGATAGCAGTGCACCTGCAGTTCGTGCCGGTGCGGGTCGACGAGCTGAGCAAAGGCGAGGTCATCACCGGCGTGAGCCCTCGTGATCAAGTCGGTCACGGTTCCATCCTTTCATCTCCATCCTCCGGTTTTCTTCGTCTGCAGCGGTACTGACACCGCCGCAACTGGAAATTGGGCGCAAGGCGCCCAATTTCGCATCGAGCTGGTGTCGATACCTACGACCGGCACGAGCCGGTTGACAGAAAGGAGCAGCACGATGCCGAAGTATGTATTCGTCTACCGGACGCCCAACGACTATGTGCCGGGTGAGCCGGACGCGGTGGCCGCCTGGACTGAATTCCATGACCTCTTGGGTGACCAGGTCGTCGATTTCGGGAACCCGGTCTTCGAGTCGTCGAGCCTGGGCAACTGCGAGGACGCCAGCACCCGGCTCGGGGGTTACTCCTTCGTCACGGCGGACGACCTCGAGTCGGCTGTGGCGCTGGCGAAGGGGTCGCCGACACTGACCACGGGGGGCGGCGTCGTCGTCGGTGAGATCACCGAGCTCATGTAACACGCCAGCGGGTGGGTCCGCTGGCCGATCGCGAGTCGAGCGGACCCATCCACCGGTTTTCAGACGCATTTCAGAGGAAGAGGACGGCATGACCACGAACACGGCGTATCAGGACGCGAAGACTGGCTCTCGCTCGGGCCGAGGTATGACGGTGCTGTTGACGGCTGTGGCCTACTTCATGGTGACGCTCGACGCGCTGGTCGTCGTGACCGCGCTTCCGTCGATCCAAAGAACTTTCGGCGGGGACATTGCGTCGCTCCAGTGGACGATCAGCGCGTACACGATCGCCTTCGGCGCCGGAATCCTCACCGCTGCCGCACTCGGAGACCGGCTCGGACGACGCAGGGTCTACGTGGTCGGCCTGGCGCTCTTCACCGTCGCCTCGGCCGCGTGTGCATTGGCGCCGAACGCGAACATCCTCATCGCGTTCCGCGCCATCCAGGGCGTCGGTGCCGCCATCGTGATGCCACTCAGCCTCACAATCCTGACGTCCGCCTTCCCGCCCGAGAAGCGGGGAGCCGTCGTCGGGATCTGGGGAGGCATCGCCGGCCTCGCGGTCGCCAGCGGGCCACTGATCGGTGGCGGCATTACCCAGGCACTCAGCTGGCACTGGATCTTCTGGATCAACGTCCCGATCGGCATCGCGGCAACGATCGGTGCATCGTTTTTCTTGCAAGAGAGCTACGGGCCCCGAGCGCGGCTCGACGTGCCTGCGCTGGTCCTCGTCTCCTCGGGTGTGGGCGTTCTCATCTGGGGCCTCGTCAAGGGTGGGCAGGATGGTTGGGGTACCGGTCAGAACCTCGTAGGGTTGCTCGCCGGCCTTGCGCTGCTCGGCGGCTTCGTGTGGTGGGAGGCCCGGGCACCGGAGCCCATGATCCCGTTGGGCCTGTTCAGAAGGATCTCCTTCACTAGTGCCGTGACCACACAGTTCTTCATGGCCGCGGCTATCTTCTCGGCCGCGTTCCTCGTGAGCCAGTTCTTCCAGTTCTCGCTGGGCGACTCACCGCTCGGAGCCGGATTGCGCTTCCTGCCATGGACGGCGACCCCGCTCGTCATCGCCCCGATCGCGGGGGCCCTGTCCGACCGGCTCGGCCCGCGGGTGCTCATTGTGCCTGGACTCCTGATGCAGGGCCTCGGGTTCGCGTGGATCGTCCATCTCGCCACGGTCCACGCCGACTACGCGAACTTTGTGGCGCCCTTCATCGTCGCAGGCGTCGGCATCTCCATGGCGCTGCCGTGCGTCACTGCGGGCGGACTCAACGCCGTGCCGGCCGATCTGCTGGGGAAGGCGGCGGGCACGCTGAACACCATGCAGCAGTTCGGCGCCGTCTTCGGCGTCGCTATCGTCACGGCGGTGTTCAACTCACACGGCAGCTTTGCCAGCCCGGTTGCGGTGACAAATGGGTTCCGGCCCGCACTGGCCGTCTCTGCTGGCGCCTCGGTCCTCGGGGCAGTTGTGGCGATTGGAATCCGCCGGGGACGCATATCGCAGTCGACGGAGGCCCAGCCGAAGGAGGAGTGTGCGGTGTTCGAGCTCGCGCCGGCGGCAGGCGGAAATTGACGTCGTGATTCTCCCGACATCGGTCCAGTTCGAAGTCCGATGGTTACTCGCCAGTCAGCGGATGCATGTCGTACCGTGGTACATGGTTCTTGGGATGGCGCCAGTGTCGTGACAGATCGTCCGAATCTCATTGGCTCTGGGTGATCGAACGAGGGTGTGTCATTGCCGGATGGGGCAGCGCTCTGCCAGCCGCCGTGGTCTCGAACGACGACATCGAGTCACTGATTGACACCAACGATGCATGGATCGTCGAGCGCTCGGGTATCCGATCTCGGCGGGCTGCCGCTGGCCCGTTCGTATTTCCGTCGACTCCCGCTCATCCACCTGGGGGCGTAGGTACTACCGCTGCCTTGGCCGTCGAAGCAGGGCGCCATGCCCTCGAATCGGCCGGGACCACGGCCGAGGAGATCAACCTCCTTATCCTGTGTACGACATCGCCTGACCAGGCCATGCCCGCCACCTCTTCGGCCGTGGCCCACCAGCTCGGAATTGGCGGGGGTGCGATGGACCTCAACGCGGCTTGTGCCGGCTTCACCTACGGGTTGGTCACGGCGGCCGCACTCGTCTCTTCAGGCGTGGGCAATGTGCTTCTGGTCGGAGCCGAGACGATGAGCCGGATCACCAACTGGGAGGACCGGTCTAGTGCATTTCTCTTCGGTGATGGGGCTGGAGCGGTGGTACTCAAAGCCGTTCCCGGTCCTGGCGCACTCCTCGGATGTGACCTCGGAGCCGATGGCTCATTAGTCGAGCTGCTCTATGCCGATCACGGATCGGGGATGGTCATGCGGGGGAAGGAGATCTTCCGCCACGCCGTCCGGGTCAGCACAGAATCAGCCAGCGCTTCGCTCAGGCGGGCAGGGGTTGAAGCCCGGGAGGTTGCGCTCTTCGTTCCACATCAAGCAAACCGACGCATCATGGATGCCGTGGCCGAACGACTCGGCATCCCAGGCGAAAGAATCGCTTCTGTCATCGAGTACACCGGTAACACCAGCGCGGCATCCATCCCACTTGGCCTCGCCGCGGCCGTCCATAGTGGCCGACTCAACCGCGGAGATCTCGTGCTGCTGGCCGGATTCGGGGCCGGAATGACCTGGGCATCTGCGGTGTGGCGCTGGGGTGATTCATGAGATCACGACCGCTCGATGTTGCTGACTTCGAGGTGACCACCAACAAGGTCAAACCGTTTGCGCCACTGCCAGCTTCTCGAGCTCGGCGAGTCTCTCCTCAATCGGCGGATGCGTGTCATACAGTCGGTGGTACCACGACTGATGATGCCGCAGAGGGTCGTCGGTGCACATTGGAGCGGGCGCATGATTCATTCCTCGAAAGGGCTTGTCGTTGCGTTGAAGCTTCTTCAAAGCACTCAACAATCCAACGGGGTTGCGCGTGAGTTCCAGGCCACTTACATCAGCGAGCGTCTCCCGACGACGGGAGAGGGCTAGGCGAATGAGCGGGCCGAAGATGAATCCGACCGCGGTTAGCAAGGTCGCCGCAGCGACAAGGGCAATCAGGAGCTGACTTCCACCACTGTCCTCGCCTTCTCCGACACTCCCCCACAAAGCGGTCCGCCAAAGGATGCTCGCCAAGAGCGCCGCTAGTCCGATCAGAGTCCCCACGACCAAGAGAAGCCGAATGTCATGGTTCTTGATATGGCTCATCTCGTGACTGACTAGACCTTCGAGCTCTTCACGGTCCATGGTGGCAAGAAGGCCCGATGTGAACGTGATCGCCGCCTTGTTGGGACTCACGCCAGTGGCGAAGGCATTGGGAGATGGGTCCTCGATGACATAGACAGCGGGTGTCGGTATGCCCTCCCCTATCGCGAGCGCCGCGACAAGATCAGTTACCTGCTTGTGGCGGACTGAGTCTGCCCGGACAGCTCCGGATGTCCGCAAAACAGTCGTGTTTCAGTAGTCAGCGAGTAGAGAATCCCAAGAAGGGCCAAAACTTCGGGGTCATCTGGGAGACCGCACGGCGGCGGGTCGACCCTAAGTGGGTGCGCTTCCACGACCTCCGGCACTTCGCGGCAACCATGTTCGCTTCCACCGGCGCCAGCACCAAAGAGATCATGAGCCGTGGCGGCTGGAAGTCGGTCGCCATCGTGGTGCGCTACGAGCATGGGTCGGAGGAACGCGACGTGTTCCTTGCGCAAGCGCTGAACCAGTTCGCAGAGTCCTCGAACGTGGTCTCGATCACGAATGCGTCACCAGGAGATCACGCACGTAGCGCGCACGACGACCATGAAACGGAAGGAGACGAGGGAGAGGTCTTCGATTTAGACCCTCTTACCAGGGAGAACGAAGAAGAGTGCTCCGGGGGTGAGACTCGAACTCACAACCTAGCGGTTAACAGCCGCTTGCTCTGCCATTGAGCTACCCCGGAAAGGGCTGAGAAAACTGACCCCGAACGATATCAGCGGGCCATACGCCCAGAGTTGAAACTGCACCCCATTTTCAAGGGGATCAGGACTCTTCGAGGTAATCCCTCAGGAGATGGGCGGCGTCGGGCCGGCGCAGTTTGGCGAGGGTCTTGGATTCGATCTGACGGACCCGCTCCCGGGTCACCCCGAACTCCCGACCGACCTCTTCGAGGGTGCGGATCTTGCCGTCATCGAGACCGAAGCGCAGGCGAACCACGTCTTGCTCTCGTTCGGAAAGATGCCCCAGCGCCTCGCGTACTGCGGCGTCCAAGAGCGAGCGTGTCGCCGCGTCGTCGGGGACCACTGCTCCCCTGTCCTCAATGAGGTCCGACAAGTTAAAGTCGTCCTCGTCACCGACGGGCTGCTCGAGCGACACCGTGTCCTGATTGATGCGAAGGATCTCGCGCACGCGCTCGATCGGGAGCTCGACGCGGTGTGCCACCTCCTCGATGGTCGGTTCGCGACCAAGTTCTTGCAAGAGCTGACGTTGTGCCCACACGACCTTGTTGATCGTCTCGACCATGTGGACAGGAATCCGGATCGTCCGAGCCTGATCCGCGATCGCCCGCGTGATGGCCTGACGGATCCACCACGTCGCGTAGGTCGAGAACTTGAAGCCCTTTGTGTGGTCGAACTTGTCGACTGCCCGCATGAGCCCGAGGTTGCCCTCCTGAATCAGATCGAGGAACGCGAGTCCACGGTTGCGATATCGCTTGGCGATGGAGACGACCAAGCGCAGGTTGGCCTCAATGAGCTCGTCCTTCGCCTTGAGCCCGTTGCGCATGAGTCGCTTGTTCCGGGAAACGCCCCCGGCGTCCAGCAGGTCTGCGGCTGGTCCCTCACCGGTCAGCGCGAGCTCGTGGGCGGCCAACCGGGTGGCCGCCGCGTTGCCTTCTTCGATGGTCTTCGCGATCTCGACCTCGAGCTCGGCGTTGAGGAGCGGAACCCGGCCTATCTCCTTGAGATACGTGTGGACGGGGTCCTCAGAACTGCCGCCCGAATCACCGCTGGAGGCGGTCCGCTTCCCGTTGCTCTCGCGGCGGGCGTCAGCACGCAACGCGCCGTTGGACTTCGGTACGGCTCGTGGTTCCTTCGGGGGAGTCACCTCAACGACGAGGTCCTCTTCTTCATCCGCCACCAGCGCCACGCCTTCGGCCGTGACACGATCGATAAGTGTCGTGAGCACCTCAGGTGTCAGCTCGACAGTGTGCAACGCCTCGATCAGTTCTGCTTGCGTCAGCTGTCCTTTGGCGCGTCCCGCCTCGAGGGCCGCGTCGAAGTCCCTTTGCGACACGCCTGGTGGAAGGGCGACGTGCGCGATCGGCGCCAGCGTCTCCGAGGACGCGTGGGACCGCTCGACTTCCCCGTCGTCGATAGCCACCGCTGACTCTTCGCTCACCCTCGACCTGCCATCGTCTCCTCGGGTTCCCTCTGAATCAACCACGCTACCAACCGGTCGGCCGCGTCGCGCCCAGAACCGGATTCTCCGAGTTCGGCCAGCCAGAGTTGCACCTGGGCGGATTCCAACGCCGCCCGATCCTTGCCGGAGTCGTCGCTCATACGCGATTCGATCTCGATGTCACCCAGGGCGCGCTTCGCCGCGTCGCGGAGCATCACGACGATGACCGAGTCCACCGGATCACCCAGGTCAGGGTCGCCCGTCATTGGCTCTTCGACTATGACGCGTCGCAACAGGCTTGCCACCTCCGGGGACGCGGACTCCACCGCTTCATGCACGCTGTCGTGTTCCAAGAGCGCGATAAACGCCTGGCGTTGCACGTGGTCGGTGAAGAGAACAGCGTGCACACGGTCCACTACATCTTCGGGTCGGTGCACGGCCAACTTGAGTGCCTCGAGTCCTGGCCCAGGTCGGAGCGCTGTTGTCAGATTTGTGCCGCTGCCGCCGCCATCGTTCCCCATGACGTCGCCGTCGTCCTCGGGGTAGTCACGGGGCGGCGGCTCGTCCTGGGATCCCCTGGTACGCCGGGCCGGCTTCTCCGCCGGAGGATGGGCCCGTAGGTACTCGAGACGGTCCCGGAGTTTGGCCGAATCGACGCGGCAACGGTCGGCGAGCTGCATCACGTATTGGTCACGAACCAGGTCGTCCGGGTGCTCGGCCACGGCCGTGAGGGCCGCCTCGGCCGCCCGGGCTCTACCCTCTGCCGTCGTCAGATCACCTGCGTTGAGCATGCGGTCCACGCGGAACTGCAGGAACGGCCGGGCCTCCTTGATGGCTCGGGCCAGCGCAGTCGGGTCGGTTCGGGCCAACTCCCCCGGGTCGCTGCCGCCGGGAAGATCGGCCACCACCACATCGACCTCGTGCTTGCGCTCCCACTCGTAGACGCGCGAGGTCGCACTCTGCCCGGCCGCGTCGGCGTCATACGCCAAGACAATGCGCTTGGCGAAGTTCCGCAGCAGGGTGAAGTGCTCCTCGGCAAGTGCCGTGCCACAGGTGGCGACGGCCCACGGCACGCCGGCCTGAAAAGAGCCGATGACGTCGGTGTAGCCCTCGCACACGACAACTTCGCCCTGCGCGATGACGCCCTTCTTGGCCCAGTTGAGCGCATAGAGAGTGCGGCGCTTGGAGTAGATCGGCGACTCCTGCGAGTTCTTGTACTTCGGTTCGGGCCGGTCCGGCGGCGCCTGTCCCGGCCGGGCCGGCAGGATGCGCCCGCCGATCGCGACGGGCCGCCCGGACGGGTCGCAGATCGGAAACAGGACGCGGGCCCGGAAGAAGTCCTGCACGCGGCCACGTCGATTGATGAAGCCGAGGCCGGCGTCGGAGAGCACGTTCTCGGGAAGCTTGAGTGACGTCGCCATGGCGTCCCAATCGTCGGGCGCCCAGCCCAAGCGGAACTGCCGCACGATCTCGCCGTCGTACCCGCGAGAGCGGAGGTAGTCGCGGGCGGGGCCGGCGTCGGGCGAGCGCAGGAGGCGCTGGTGATACCACTCGACGGCACGCTCCATGGCGTCGAGCAGCTCGGACCGGCGCTTGTGGTCGCGCCCCATCTCCTGGTCCTCGTGCAGCGTGATGCCAGCCCGGTCGGCCAAGAAGCGAACGGCATCAACGAAATCGAGGTGGTCCATGGCCCGGACGAAGGTGATGGCGTCACCGGACTCCTGGCAGCCGAAGCAGTAGTAGAAGCCTTCCTCGGCGTTGACGCTGAAGGAGGGCGTCTTCTCGGTGTGGAAGGGGCACAGCCCACTCCAACGCCGTCCGACCTTCTTGAGCGCGGCGTGCTCGCTTATGAGCCCCACGATGTCGGTGGCGGCCCGGACCTGGGCCACTTCCTCGTCCGGTATCCCCACAGGCACGACGGTACCGCGGCGCTGCCCCCGCTCCGACGGGTCCCGGATCCGTTCTGACCTAGCGTCGGCCGATGGCTGTCACCATCTATGGCGTCTGTGCCCTGACCTTCATGATGGGCATGTACGCCCTGGAGGCGCGGGGCAGGGTCTTCGTCCTGGCCTTCGCCCTTGGCTGTGCCCTGTCCAGCTCGTACGGCTTCTTGTCCGGGGCCTGGCCCTTCGGCGTGGTCGAGGCCCTGTGGACCCTCATTGCGCTCCGGCGCTACCTCGTTGCCGGGCGCTCGGGCGACGCCACGTCGTAGCAGGTCCGGACCGGGGGCCGACTACCCCTGCTCGGTCAGGGCCGACTACCCCTGCTCGGTCAGGACTGCCTGAGCGGCGGCCAACCGGGCCACGGGAACCCGGAAGGGCGAGCAGCTCACGTAGTCGAGCCCGGCGTCGTAGAAGAGGCCGATCGACTGGGGGTCGCCGCCGTGCTCCCCGCAGACCCCGACTTTGAGGCCCGGGCGGGTGGAGCGGCCCCGCTCGGTCCCGAGACGCACCAGCTCGCCGACGCCGTCGAAGTCAACGACGTCGAACGGGTTGCGCGGCAGGAGGCCGAGCTCGAGGTAGGCGTCCATCATGCGGCCTTCGACGTCGTCGCGCGAGAAACCAAAGGTCATCTGCGTCAGGTCGTTGGTCCCGAAGGAGAAGAAGTCGGCCACCTCGGCGATCTCCGCCGCGCGCAGGGCGGCCCGGGGCGTCTCGATCATCGTCCCGATGGTCACCTCGAGCTTGCCCCGCCTGGCCGTGGCGGCCTTGGCCCCCCTCGAGGGACGCGGCGCCGGCTCCTTGTTGACGTCGGCGACGGCGTCTTCGACCCAGCCGCGGGCCAGCGCCAGCTCGGCTCGGGCCACGGTCAGCGGGATCATGATCTCGACGATCGGATGCCCGCCGTCGGCCACCCGCTGGCGGGCCGCCTCCATCAGCGCGCGCACCTGCATGGCGTAGAGGCCGGGCTTGATGACCCCGAGGCGGACGCCGCGGGTCCCGAGCATGGGGTTGGCCTCTTTCCAGGACAGCGCGGCCTCGTAGAGCCGCCGTTCCTCGGGGTTCAACCCGACGGTGGCCTCCTTATGGGCCAACTCCTCGGTGGAGGGCAAGAACTCGTGCAAGGGCGGGTCGAGCAGGCGCACCGTGACCGGCAGCCCATCCATGGCGGCCAGGATGGCGATGAAGTCCTGGCGCTGGACGAGGCGCAGCTCCTCGAGGGCCTCGGCCTCCTCGGCCGGCGTGTCGGCCAGGATCATGCGGCGCACGACGGGCAGGCGGTCCTCGCCCAAGAACATGTGCTCGGTGCGGCAGAGACCAATCCCCTCGGCGCCGAGCTTCCGCGCGTTGGCGGCGTCGTCCCCCGTGTCGGCGTTGGCCCGCACGGCCAACTTGCCCTTGCGGATGGCGTCGGCCCAGGAGAGCACCGTGTCGAAGGCGGCCGGGGGCTTGGCCGCGGTGAGCGGCACCTCCCCCGCCACCACGATGCCGGCTCCCCCGTCGAGGGAGACCCAGTCCCCCTCGTTCAGCGTCACGCCGTTCGCCGTGACCTGACGGTCGCCGATCCGCAGGACCTCGGCACCCACAACGGCGGGCTTGCCCCAGCCGCGGGCCACGACGGCGGCGTGGCTGACCAATCCGCCCCGCGCGGTCAAGATCCCCTCGGAGGCGAGCATGCCGTGCACGTCCTCGGGTGAGGTCTCGCTGCGCACCAGCACAACCGCCTCGCCGCGCTCGGCGGCAGCGGCGGCGTCGTTTGCTGTGAAGTAGATGCGCCCCACGGCGGCGCCGGGGCTCGCACCCAGGCCCTTGGCCCAGGTCGTGTAGCCCGAGCTGGCGAACTGGGGGTGCAGGACGGAGTCGAGGTGGTCCTCGGTGATGCGCGAGACGGCCTCTTCCTTGGAGATCCCGAGGTCGCTCGGGCGCACCATGTCCACCGCCATCTTCAGCGCGGCGGCACCGGTGCGCTTGCCCACACGGGTCTGGAGCATCCAGAGCTTGCCCTGCTCGATGGTGAACTCGGTGTCGCACATGTCGGCGTAGTGGCCCTCGAGCCGGGTGAAGATCTTGAGGAGCTCGGCATGCACCCTGGGGAACTGCTTCTTGAGCTCCGAAATGGGCTCGGTGTTGCGGATGCCGGCCACCACGTCCTCGCCCTGGGCGTTGACCAAGAAGTCGCCGTAGGCGCCCTTGGTGCCGGTGGCGGGGTCGCGGGTGAAGCCGACACCGGTGCCCGAGTTGTCGTCGCGGTTGCCGAAGACCATGGCCTGGACGTTGACGGCGGTGCCGAGGTCATGGGCGATGCGCTCCCGGTCGCGATACGCGATAGCGCGCGGACCGTTCCAGCTGCGGAACACGGCCTCGATGGCGCCGCGCAGCTGCTCGGTCGGCTTCTGAGGGAAGGGCTTGCCGGTGTGGCGCTCGACGATCTGCTGGTACGAATCGACGAGATAGCGCAGCAGCTCGGTCGGAACCTTGGCGTCAGATGTCGTCCCGGCCAACTCCTTGGCGGCGTCGAAGAGCGAGTCGAACTCCTCGCCGGGGAGCTCCAGGACGATGCGGGCGTACATGGCGATGAAGCGCCGGTACGAGTCGAAGGCGAAGCGCTCGTCACCGGTCTGCTTGGCCAGGCCCTCGACGGACTCGTCGTTGAGGCCCAGGTTGAGGACGGTGTCCATCATCCCGGGCATGGAGAACTTCGCCCCCGAGCGCACGGACACAAGCAAGGGATCGCTGGCGTCACCGATGGTCTTGCCCATCGCCTTCTCGAGCCGGGCGCGGGCACCGGCCACCTCGGCGTCGAGCTCCTTGGGCCACCCGCCGGCCATGTAGGCGCGGCAGGCGTCGGTCGAGATGGTGAAGCCCGGCGGCACCGGGAGCTGGAGTACCGACGTCATCTCGGCCAGGTTGGCGCCCTTGCCACCGAGGAGATCCTTGAGCTCCATGGGCGGGCGGGCGTGCTTGTGGTCGAAATCGAAGACGAACGGCATCGGGCCTCCTTGCCCTTGGACGGGCGAACCGCGTCGCGAATGCGCAGTCGCTCGAACTGATCGCCCCTCCCAACCTGGGACGGGCCAACTCAGCCTAGTTTCCCTCCGGCGCTACTCCGATGCGTCCGACGGCCCGACATCGCCCGTTGTCTCACGGGCGACCTGGCGCTGAAAGACCTCCTTGGCCTGGCGCATGAAGTCGCGCACGATGGCAAGCTCGTCGGCCTTGAAGCGCTGGGCCACCTGGCGCATCTCCTCGGCGACGGGCTGTTGCAGGCCGTCCAGGCGAAGGCGAGCCGCGGGGACGATCTCGACCCAGACGCGGCGCCGGTCCTCGGTGTCGCGTCGCCGCGTCACCATGCCCGCTTCCTCGAGACGGTCCAGGATGAATGTCACCGCCCCGGTGGTCAGGCCGCTCTCCTCGGCCAGGTGGCCCGCGGTCAGGGGTCCGCGACGACCAATAAGGTCGAGGCATCGCATATCGGTCCTACTCAGCTTGAGCTTCTTGGCCAGGCCGTCGTCGAAGTCACTGGCGGCGCCGAAATACCCCATGATCTCCGAGCGCAGCTGTTGCGCCAGCTCCGAGCGCGACCATTGCCTTGACACGTAAGTAACTTTATCACTAAGTTTCTTTGGTAATGGCTAATTCTTTCAACCCGAGGCTGGCGGTCGAGGCCCACGACCTCGTGAAGGTCTTCCCGCGCGGCAACGTCCGCGCCCTGGACGGGGTCTCCCTCGAGGTCGAGGCCGGCACGGTGCTGGGCCTGCTCGGCCCGAACGGGGCGGGCAAGACCACCGTCGTGCGCATCCTCTCCACCATCCTCGGCCCCGACTCCGGGCGCGCCTCGGTGCTCGGACGCGACGTGGTCGCCCAGCCCGACGCGGTCCGTCGCATCATCGGGTTGGCCGGGCAGTACGCCGCAGTGGACGAGAACCTCACGGGCCGGGAGAACATCCATATGGTGGCGCGCCTCTCCCATCTGAGCCGCAAGGTGTCGGCGCGCCGGGCCAACGAGCTGCTCGAGGAATTCGGCCTGTCCGGCGCCGGAGATCGCGTGCTGAAGACCTACTCGGGTGGGATGCGGCGGCGGTTGGACCTGGCCGCCGCACTGGTCGCCAACCCACCCGTCCTCTTCCTCGACGAGCCCACCACGGGCTTGGATCCGCAGAGCCGTCAGGGCCTGTGGGTGGCCATTGAGGAACTGGTGCGCGAGGGCACGACGGTGCTGTTGACCACCCAGTACCTCGAGGAAGCCGACCGGCTGGCCCGCGACATCGTCGTCATCGACCATGGACGCGTGATCGCCGAGGGCACCCCGGCCCAGCTCAAGGCCGACCTGGGGACCTCGGTCGTGTCGGTGACGCTGGGCGACCGGGATGCCGTAGGCCGCGCGGTCCAGCTCCTTGCGCCCTTCTCGGAGAAAGCGCCGATCGTCGAGGACCTCGTCATCGAACTGACGGTGACGGACGGGCCCAGAGCGGGCGCCGACGTGCTCCGCTCGCTCGACGCCGCACAGATCGCCATCGCGGGCCTGGCCTTGCGCGAGCCCAGCCTCGACGACGTCTTCTTGAACTTGACCGGGCACAAGACCGTGATCGACGAGGAGGCCGAGGACGAGGCGGCGAAGCCGAAGCGAGGCTTCGGCCGGGCCCGCAAGGGCGACGTGGCCGACGGAAAGGATGCCGCATGACGACCACCACCATCACCACACCGGTCCCCGTCATGCAGCCCAGTCAGGGCAACCGCTTGACGTGGGTCGTAGCCGACATCGGCACCATGACGAAGCGCAACCTCCTCGCGCTCGTCCGCACACCCGAGGCGCTCTTCTTCACGACCTTGCAGCCAATCATGTTCACGCTGCTCTTCACCTACGTCTTCGGTGGGGCCATCCACGTCCCGGGTGGCCACTACATCCAGTTCCTGATGCCGGGCATCTTCGTGCAGACGGTCATCTTCGGCGCCATGAGCGCGGCCTCGGGGCTCTCCGAGGACCTGCACAAGGGCCTGATCGAGCGCTTCCGCGCCCTCCCGATGAGCCGCTCCGCCGTGCTGGCCGGGCGCACGACGTCAGACGTCGTCCGCAACGTCTTCGTGGTCGCGCTGATCACGATCGTCGGCTACGCCGTCGGCTTCCGCATCGGGACCAACGTGGCGCTGTTCCTGTGCGGAGCGCTGTTGATCCTCTTCTTCGCCTATGCGTTGGCCTGGGGCTTCGCCATCATCGGCCTGTCCGCGCCCAACGCGGAGACGGCCCAGGTCATGGTCTTCCCGTTGATCTTCCCGCTCCTCTTCGCCTCATCGGCCTTCGTCCCCGTGGCGACCATGCCCGGGTGGCTGCAGGGGTTCGCCGAGCATCAACCAGTGACCCAGGTGGTCGACGGCGCACGGTCGCTGATGGTCGGCGGCGTGTTGCACAACTCGGGCGCCGTGGTGGCCGCCCTGTTGTGGACGATCGGCCTGCTGATCCTCCTGGTGCCGATCGCGGTGCGCAAGTACCGCAAGGTCGCCTGAGCGACCGCTCTCACTCCTCGCCGGTGCGCCGGCGCAGCTCCCCGAGCAGCTCGTCGACCGGGACCCGGACCTGCTCGGTCGAGTCCCGGTCGCGCACGGTCACCGCGTTGTCCTCGAGCGAGTCGAAGTCGACTGTGACGCACCACGGCGTGCCCACCTCGTCCTGGCGGCGGTACCGCTTGCCGATGCCCTGGGTCACGTCGTAATCGCACATGAAGTGCGGCTGCAGCGTCCGCAGGACCTGTCGGGCCAGCGGTTCGAGCGTGTCCTTCTTCGACAGCGGCAGCACGGCAACCTGGTACGGCGCCAGGCGCCAGTGCAGGCGCAGCACGGTGCGGGACTCTCCCCCGACCTCGTCCTCGTCGTAGGCGGCCAGCAGGAACGCCATCATGGTGCGGGTGGCGCCGGCGGCCGGCTCGATCACGTACGGCGTGTAGCGCTCGTTGGTCTGCGGGTCGAAGTAGTCCAGCCGCTCCCCCGAGGCCTTGGCGTGCGCGGCGAGGTCGAAGTCGCCCCGGTTGGCGATGCCCTCCAGCTCGTCCCAGCCCCAGGGGAAGAGGAACTCCACGTCGGCCGTGCCGCGTGAGTAGTGCGACAGCTCGCTCTGCTCGTGCTGACGCAGATGCAGCTTGTCGGCCGGGATGCCGAGGTCCAGGTACCAGTTCATGCGCTCTTCGAGCCAGTAGTCGAACCACTTCTGGGCCTCGTCGGGCGGGACGAAGTACTCCATCTCCATCTGTTCGAACTCGCGCGTGCGGAAGACGAAGTTCTGGGGCGTGATCTCGTTGCGGAACGACTTGCCGACCTGCGCGATGCCGAAAGGCGGCTTCTTGCGCGTCGTCCCGAGCACGTTGGCGAAGTTGGTGAACATGCCCTGCGCCGTCTCGGGGCGCAGGTAGGCGACGTGCCCCTCGTCCTCGACCGGGCCGGCGTGGGTCTTGAACATCAGGTTGAAGGCCCGGGCCTCGGTCAGGTCGTGGGAGCCGCAGTTGGGGCAGACACCCTCGATCTTGTCGGCCCGCCAGCGCTCGTGGCAGTTCTTGCAGTCGACCAGGGGGTCGGTGAAGGTGGCCAGGTGGCCTGAGGCCTCCCATACGGCCGGCGGGCCGAGGATGGCGGCATCGAGCCCAACGACGTCGTCGCGCAGCTGGACCATAGAGCGCCACCACGCGTTCTTGACGTTGCGCAACATGTTGACCCCGAGCGGGCCGTAGTCGTAGGTGGAACGGAAACCGCCGTAGATCTCGGCCGACTGGAAGATGAAGCCTCGGGTGCGGCAGAGCCGCACCACCTTCTCCATCAGGTCGTCGCTGGCAGCCTGGGGCGCCTCGGCGGTCTCTGTCATCGGTGCAGGATACCGGAGCGGATTCTGGCGCTGACCTCGTTGGCCAGCAGCCGGCCCCGCAGGGAGAGCACGGCCCGGCCGTGGATCCGCTCGACGAGGCCGTCGAGGTCCTCGGGCGGCTCGAGGCTCTCCCAGGGCACGCCGCGTGGCGTGCGCAGGGAGAGCGACAGCGCCTCGAACTCCCGCTGTTCGGCGGTGAGCTCCTCGCGTCCGCCCTCGGGCGAGCGCCCGGCCACGACAGCGTCGATGTAGCGGTCCGGCGTGCGCACGTTCCACCAGCGCGTGCCGGCGCGGTGCGAGTGGGCCGCCGAGCCGATGCCCACGTAGTCACCCTGCTCCCAGTAGAGGTGGTTGTGCCGGCACTCATGACCGGGGCGGGCCCAGTTGGAGATCTCCTCCCAGCGGTAGCCGGCCGCGGTGAGGACGCGCTCGGCCTGCTCGTAGCGCCTGGCCTCGACGTCGTCGTCGGGGTGGCGCGCCGGGTCGGCGGCCAGCGGGGTGCCCGGCTCGACGGTGAGGCCGTAGGCGCTCAGGTGCGGCGGCGCATGGTCGAGGGCGAGGACGTGGTCCAGCGTGGCGGCCCAGTCGTCGTCGCTCTCGGTGGTGGCGCCGAAGATCAGATCGAGGTTCCAGGTGGCGAAGCCGGCAGAGTGCACCGCGGCGGCGATGGTCTCGGCCGCGTGCGGCACGTGGCGCCGACCCAGGCCGGCCAGCACGTGGGCCTGGGTCGATTGCAGGCCGAAGGAGACACGCGTGACGCCGGCCCGGCGGTACGTCGCGAGGTGGGCGTCATCGGCATCTTCGGGGTTGCACTCGACGGTGACCTCGGCGCCCGGCGCACGGGGGACGGCGTCGAGAATGCGGGTCAGGGTGTCGGGGTGGAGGCGGGAAGGGGTGCCCCCTCCGAAGAAGATGGATGTCGGGAGCGCGAGGTCACCTGCCCCGAAGACCCGTTGCAACTCGAGGACGCAGGCGTCGGCGTAGCGCTCCATCAGATGGTCGCGGTCGGTGTAGGTGGCGAAGGCGCAGTAGTCGCAGCGCTCCCGGCAGAACGGGACGTGGACGTAGACGCCGAAGGGGGTCAAAGCCCGGCGGTCGAGCGCACCGAGCGGATGCGTCGGTCGAGGTGGGCCTCCATCGCCTCGGTGGCCAGCTCGGCCACCTCCTCCGCGGCCGGTGGCGGCGGCTCCGCCAGCACCGCGGCCAGGTCCCCGCCGAGGATGCGGCGCAGCAACACCAACGCGCCCGGGCTCATGTGTCGCCCGCTGCGGTGCGCCCGGCACAGCGTCCCGCCGGCCACCAGGTCGAAGGCCACCAGCTCCACCACGCCGTCGGGCTCGCCGCAGGCGGCACAGGCATTGAGCATCGGGCCGGCGCCTTCGAGGACGAGCGCCTTCAAGAAGAACGCCGGCGCGACGAGCGTGGGATCGGCCTGCTCGGTGGCCAGCGCGGCGAGGGCGCCCACCAACATGGCGTACAGGCGGGGGTCGGGATGGCGCTCCTGGGCCATCTGGTCGGTGACCTCGAGCAGGGAGATGCCTCGCGGCATGCGGTCGAGGTGCTCCCTGATCGGGCGGAAGGCGTTGATGACCTCCACCTGGTTGACGATGTCGAGGTCGCCCCTCCCCTGCCAGAGGAGCAGGTCGGTCTGGGTCAGCGGTTCCAGCCTTCCGCCGAACTTGGAGGTGGTCTTGCGGATGCCCTTGGCCACGGCGCGCACCTTGCCGTGGCGCTCGGTGAGGAAGACGATGATCTTGTCGGCCTCGCCCAGGCGGTAGGTGCGCAGGACGACGCCCTTGTCGCGGAAGAGGCTCACGTGTGGGTGGTGCGGCGGGCGGGGTCGAGCGGGCAGTAGCGCTCACCCCGGCGCTCGGCCTCGGCCACGGCCCGGCGGGCCTCGGCGGCCCGGTCCGCCGCCAGGTTCTGGGCCTGTTGGGCGGGCCGGACGCGGTCCATCGCCTTCTTGCCGTGTGAGTGGCGGCCGTAGAGGGCGTTGCCGGCCCCCACCAGCGCGGCGATGGCGATGAAGGCCACGACGGCCGCGCCGGCGCCGGCCTGCCCCTCGGCGATCACCACGACGACGAAGAGGGTGAGGACGGCGATCCCGGCCGCGACGGCGATCCGGCTCCAAGTCATAACCCCACCATTCTCGCAGCCGGGCGGGCGCCGCGGGCCCAGGGCCGGCCCGACGCCAACGCCTGTACATTTGCCCTGGGTGGACGACCGAGCGCTGCCGAGGACGCTCCCGGCGCTCGAGACAAGGGGCACGACGTGACCGATCTCATCTGGAGCTTCTCGCCGTGGCTGTTGTTCCTCCTGGCGACGAGGTTCACGTCGTTCTCCGGGGCCGTGGCGCTGGGCCTGGTGGCCTCCCTGGTCGTGGCCGCCCGGGCCTTCGGCCATCACCGCTTCCACCTGCTCGACGGGGCGAGCGTGCTCTATTTCACGGGTCTCGGGCTGGCGCTCGAGATCGTGCACCCAGCGAGCGTCATCTACTGGTCGCGCTACGCGCAGGCCGGTGCGCACGCCTTCCTGACCCTCATTGTGCTCGGATCCGTGCTCATCGGTCACCCCTTCACCGAGTCCTACGCCCGGGAGACCACGCCGAAGGAAGTCTGGGGCACCCCGCAGTTCCGTGCGATCAACCGCACGATCTCCTTGGTCTGGGGGTTGGCCTTCCTGGTGGGCACGGTCTCGCTGATTGTGGCGGGGAGCGTGACCGGGCGGCCGTTCCTCCTGCGCATCCTCATCCCGTTCGGGGCGCTGGCCTGGGCCTACTCGTACACGCAGCGGGTGGTGACGGCTCGGCGGGCGGCTGGTGCGGGCGCCGGCGGGGCGGAGCCGGCGGCTCCGGCGGTCTAGGCCTTAGGGGTTGACGGCCCCGAACCGGCGCACCCGGCGCTGGTAGTCGATGACTGCCTCGTAGAGGTGGCGCCGGCGCATGTCGGGCCACAGGGTCTCGGGGAACACCAGCTCGCTGTAGGCGATCTCCCACAGCAAGAAGTTCGAGATCCGCGTCTCGCCCGAGGTCCGGATCACGAGGTCGGGATCGGGCATGTCGGGGAAGTAGAGGTGGCTCGCAATCGCCTTCTCGTCGATTTTGGAGGCCTGGACGCCCTCGTCCACGAGGGCGCGCACGGCGTCGACGATCTCGGCCCGGCCGCCGTAGTTGAACGCCATCGTCATCACCATGCGCCGGTTGTGCTTCGTGAGCTCGATCGACTCGTCCATACGCTTGAGCACCCGGCGGGGCACCCGCCAATCCCGCCGGCCGGCGAAGCGGATCTGCACCCCCTTCTCGTTGAGCTCGTCGCGGCGCCGCATCAGGAGCGACTGGTTGAAATTCATGAGGTAGCGCACCTCGTCGGGCGGGCGCCGCCAGTTCTCGGTGGAGAACGCGTAGAGGGTGATCCACTTGATGCCGATCTCGAGGGCCCCGTTCACCACATCGAGCAGCGCGGTCTCACCCGCCCCATGCCCCTCGGTGCGGGGCAGTCCCCGAGCCTTGGCCCAACGGCCATTGCCGTCCATGACGCAGGCCACATGGACGGGCACTCGGGAGAGATCCAGCTCCGGCGGGATCGGGTCAGGCGTCTCGTCGGGCGTGGCGCCGTTGTTCGAGCCCGGTCCCACGTGCTGGTCGTGGTCCGGGTCCCGTCCCTGGACACCCCCCGGGTCGCGGACGGCAGAGGTCACCGGATGAACCTACCGCGGCCCACCCCTCCTGCCGTTTCCGGCACTGCTGGCACGGGGGGTGCCATTCGTGTTCAAGTGTCCACACCCCCGGCCAGGCGGTGTGGGGAGGATCAAGGAGGGACTCATGTCCGACCCAGGCGCGGCACCCCGCCCCGACACCACCGACATGTTTGCTGTCCACGGAGTCTTCCGTGACACTCTCGGCGCCGCACCCACGCTGGTGGGCGGCATCGCGCCCGGAGATGCCCAACGGGTGGCGATGATCGCCAACTACTACGAGAACATCCTGTCGTTTCTGCATGCCCACCACGACGGCGAGGAGGTCCTGGTCTTCCCGCTGCTGCGGGAACGCTGTGACGGCGCCGGCGACCTGTTGGACCGCATGGCCGAGCAGCACCATGAGGCACTGGAGCTGCTGGAACAGACCAGGGCCGCGTTGGCCGCGTGGCCGGGCGGCGGCGCGACGGCGCAGAAGGCGAGCCAGGAACGCCTGGACGAGCTGTGCTCGCACTTGAACGAGCATCTCGCCGAGGAGGAGCAGAAGATACTGCCGTTGGCGGGCGAGCACCTCTCCATGGAGGAATGGGGCGCCATGCCGGAACATGGCATGGCCAACTTCGACGGCGACAAGATCTGGCTGATCCTCGGCCTCATCCGGGAGCGCATGACCGAACCCCAGCGGGAAGCGATGGCCGCGCACATGCCACCGCCGGCGCTCGAGATGTGGACCACCTTCGGCGAGCAGGCCTTCAAGGACTACGCATCGGTGGTCGAGGTGGCGGTCGTCAACCGCGCCTGAGCGGGCGGTTGTCCCGGTTCAGGAGGTTGCGGTCGTTGCGGTGGCTGGGGATGTTGCGGCCGTGACCTGGGCCGGAACCGAGCGCGCGACACCACCGCTGTAGCGTCATCTCCGATGACGGACGAGGACCTCGAGTACTTCGAGCCCGACGGGCTCGACGACCTCGATGTCTTCGGTTCCTCGGGCGGGTCCGAAGCCGAAGCCCGAGAAGCCGGCGACGACGCAGTTGGCGGCCTCGACAAGATCACCGCCCAGATGGCCGGCGGCGAGCACCGCCCCGAGCAACAGGAGATGTGCCGCGCCGTGGCCGAGGCCATGGTCACCCGTACGCACCTCGTCGTCCAGGCCGGGACCGGAACAGGCAAGTCGCTGGCCTACCTCGTCCCCGCCGCGCTGAGCGGCAAAAAGGTCGTCGTGGCCACGGCGACCAAGGCGCTGCAGGACCAGTTGGCCGAGAAGGACCTCCCCCAGGTGGAGGCCGGGCTCGGCCTCCCGGCGCCGCTCGACTTCGCGGTCCTGAAGGGACGGAGCAACTACGTCTGCCGGCAGCGGGTGGCCGAGGTGGGCTCGGGCGGGATTCAGGCCGAGCTCGGCGACCAGGGCGCCGGCCGGGCCGACGAACCGGCGCCGGCCGAGGAGAGCGAGGGGCGGGAGCCTTCGGGTGCACCGCCCGAGGGCATTGTGGAGGAGGTCCGCCAGCTGGTGGCCTGGTCGCAGAAGTCGCAGACCGGTGATCGCGCCGACCTGAGCTTCGAGCCGTCCGACCGGGCCTGGAACATGGTCAGTGTCGGCCCCCGGGAGTGTCCGGGCGCGTACAACTGCCCGTCCGGCGGGCGCTGTTTCGCCGAAGCCGCCCGCGAACGCGCTTCGGTGGCCGACGTCGTGGTGGTCAATACGCATCTGTACGGGGCGCATCTGGCCAGCGGCGGCGTGGTGCTGCCCGAGCACGACGTGGTCGTCTTCGACGAGGCCCACGAGCTCGAAGAGGTCATGACGTCGAGCCTCGGCGTGGAAGTCACCCCCGGACGCTTCCGCTCGCTGGTCACCTCGGCCCGCTCCCTGGTCGAGCCGCGCGACGCCGACCAGCTCGACCGGCTGGCGTCGGTCGGTGACCAGCTCGGCACGCTGTTGGCCGACCGGGTCGGCACGCGCGTGCTGCACGACGAGGCCAAGCCACCGGTCGACGACCGCGAGCTGGCCGAGCTCCTGGCCCGCGGCGCCGAGGTCAGCCGTCGGGTCACCGACGCGCTGCGCCGCGGTGGCGCGCAGCGATCGTTCATGGAGGACGGGGGGTCCGAACCCGACCCCGACCGCGCCAGCCGTAAGACGCGCACGTTGCAGGCTGCCGCGCACCTGGCGGAGGACCTGCACCGGTTCGAGACCCGCGGTGACGGCGAGGTCGCCTGGGTCGACGGGACGCGACGCAACGTCCGGCTGCGCCTCTCCCCCATTGACGTCGGTCCCGTGCTCGCCACCATGCTCTGGGGCGAGGTCACATCGGTCCTGACCAGCGCCACCATCCCGCCCCGGGTCGTCGAACGGGTCGGGCTCGGAGCGTTCCCCACCGAAGAGCTCAACGTCGGGAGCCCCTTCGACTACCGCTCGCACGCCCTGCTCTACGTGGCCCGCCACCTGCCCGATCGCCGCGCCGCGGGAGCGGAGGAGGCGCTGCACGAGGAGCTGTCCCAGCTGCTGGAGGCGGCCGGCGGACGGACCCTGGCCCTGTTCACGAGCAAGCGGGCGACCGAAGCGGCGGCGGCCGCGTTGGCGCCCGAGATCCCCTACACGGTGTTGTTGCAGGGTGATCTCCCGAAGAGCCTCCTGCTCGAGAAGTTCGCTTCCGACGAGACCTCCTGCCTGTTCGCCACCATGGGCTTCTGGCAGGGGGTGGACATCCCGGGCCGGGCCCTGTCGCTCGTGACGATCGACAAGCTCCCCTTCCCCCGGCCCGACGACCCACTGCTCCAGGCGCGCCGGGAACGGGCCGGCGGTGGCGCCTTCTCGCTGGTCGATCTCCCGCGGGCGGCCACGCTGCTGGCGCAGGGCTCGGGGCGGCTCATCCGCACGGCGGACGATCGCGGCGTGGTCGCCGTGCTCGACCCACGGCTGGCGACAGCGTCCTACCGTGGCGTGCTGCTGGCGACGTTGCCACCCATGCGGCGTTCGGTGGACATCCACGAGGTGGAGTCGTTCCTGCGCCGGGCCCTGGAGGACGAGCCGGCATAGGCGACGTCAGTAGCCGAGGCGGTTCAGCATTTCGTCCCGGTTCTGCCAGTGGCGCTCCACCTTCACGTGGAGGTCGAGATAGGTGCCTTCCGGGAGCTCCTCGCGCACGGCGATCCCGACCGCCTTGAGGACCTCGCCGCCCTTGCCGATGACGATGGCCTTCTGCGAGTCGCGCTCGACGATGATTTCGACGCGGATGTGCGGCCACTCCCACTCGGTCACCCGGCAGGTGATGGCGTGTGGGAGCTCGTCGCGGGTCTTGGCCAGCAGTTGCTCGCGCACAAGCTCGGCCACCCAGAGCGCCTCGGGCGTGTCGGTGACGACGTCGGGTGGGAAGAAGGGCGGGCCCTCGGGGAGCCGGTCGATCAGAAATGCGGTCAATGCGTCCACGCCCTTGCCGGTGCGGGCCGAGACGGGGAAGTACTCCACGTCGGCCAACTCGTCGGGTGCCGTGAGAGCATCGACAGCCGCCTTGGCCTGGGTCAGGCGCTCCATCACCTGGGCGTTGTTGGCCTTGTCGACCTTGTTCACCACGACGATGAGACCAGGGGGCTCGACGGCCTCGTCGTCGTCCTCGTCGTCGTCTTCGTCTTCGTCGAAGGCGTCGCGCAGGGGGCGCCGGGTGTCGTTGGACTCGGGCTCAGCGGCGGAGTTGGCGGACAGCGGCGGTGATGCGTTGGACCTGGCGCACCGAGCGCTCCAGTACCGTCCGGTCCCCCGGGCCGATGGCCGCCGTCCCGTCGACGATCACCAAAATCACGTCGACGTCGTTGAGCGCGTCGGTCGCCGTCTCGTTCAACCGCGCGCCGAGAGTGCTGCGGGGGCGGTGGATGCCCGGTGTGTCGACGAAGACCACCTGGGCATCGGCCGCGGGGTCGTGGAGGACGCCGAGGATGCGGTGACGCGTCGTGTTCGGCCGTGACGAGGTGATCGCCACCTTGGTGCCCACCATGGCGTTGACAAGGGTGGACTTTCCGACATTGGGGCGGCCGACGACGGCCACGAAGCCCGAACGCACCGCCCTCAGTTCCCGTTGCGGGAGGCGTGGTCCGCGGTGTCGCCCGCCGCGCCGCCCTCGAGGTCAGTCGGTTCGCTCGTGGGCTCGATCCGGACGCGTTCGATGCGTCGACCGCGCACATCCACCGCGGTCAAGCGGAAGCCGTCCACCTCGACCGAGTCGCCCGGATCGGGCACCCGTCCCACCAGGTCCAACATGAGCCCCCCGACGGTGTCCCACGGGCCGTGCGGCAGCTCCGCGCCGAGGAGCTCGTCGGCGTCATCCACCGAGTAGGCCGCGCTCACCAGCACCGACCCGTCGTCGCGGCGTTCGACCGTGGGCTCCTCCACGTCGAACTCGTCGACGATGTCACCCACCAGCTCCTCGAGGAGATCCTCCAGGGTGATCAGTCCCGCGGTGCCGCCGTACTCGTCGACGACGATCGCCATGTGGAACTTCTCCTCCTGCATCTCGCGCAGGAGATCAGAGACCTCCTTGGATTCGGGGATGAACTTGGCCGGCCGCATGCTGTCACGCACGGGCTGCGCGGCCTTACCCACCCGCTCGGCGCGGACCAGGTCCTTGGCGTAGGCGATGCCGATGATGTCGTCGATCCCTTCCGCCTCCACCGGGATGCGGCTGTATCCCGCGCCGAGGGCCGCCTCCAACGCGTCGCGCACGGTCACGTCTCCCTCGACCGTGACCATGTCCGGCCTGGGCGTCATCACCTCGCGGGTCACCGTGTCGCCGAAGTCGATGATGGAGTGGATGAAGGTCCGCTCGTCGTGCTCGATCACCTTCTCCTCGTGTGCCACGTCGGCCATGGCCTTGAGCTCCGAGTCGGTGATGTACGAGCGCGGCATCCCCTCCTCGTCCCCACCGGAGCCGATGATGAGGTTGGCCAGACCGATGAGGACGGCCGAGAGCCAGCGGATGGGCGGGAAGCGGATCAGGGTGCTGACGAAGGGCGCGCTCAGCAGGGCGGCCCGGTCTGCGTGTTGCACCGCCCAGTTCTTCGGCACCGCCTCGAAGAAGACGAAGATCACCACAATTTCGAACACGATGCCGAAGAGCACGCCGAGCCCGCCCAAGAGGTGCTCGGCGACGATACCGACCAGGGTCGCCGAGACCAGCTGGCAGATCAGCACCAACAGCAGGATCGGGTTGAGGAAGTTGGCGGGATTCTCGACCAGCCGGGCCAGCTGCCGGGCGCCGCGCTTCTTCTCGTCGACCAGGGACTTGGCCTTGATCCGGTTCATCCGGACCAGGCTGGTCTCGGCCATGGCCAGGACCCCCGAGGCCGCCAGCAGCGCGGCGATGACCACAATCAGGATGGCGTCCTCGGCGTGGAAGCCCGATGTCGCCAGGAGAGGGTGCACGGTCAGGCCTCGTGGCGGACGCGGTAGAAGCGAGTGAGCAGTTGCTGCTCGAGCGCCTCCATCCGTTCAGCCTCCGCCTCGTCCTCGTGGTCCATGCCGAGCAGGTGCAGGAGCCCGTGGACGACCAGGAGCGCCACCTCGTCCTCGAAGGACACCTGGTGCTCGACCGCATTGCGTGCCGCCACCGACGGGCAGACGACGACGTCGCCCAGCAGCATCAGGGCGCCCTGCTCGGGTGATGCACCCGGGCCGCTGCCCCCGAAGTCGGGCGAACGACCCGTGGGCCCCGGCTCGTCCTCGATCGGGAACGACAACACGTCGGTCGGGCCGCTCTTGCCCAGGAACTGCGAGTTGAGAGCCGCGATGGACTCCTCGTCCACGAAGAGGAGCGAGACCTCGGTCTCGCCCTTGACGCCGCGCGCCACGAGGACCTCGCGGGCCAACGCGGCCCAGAACGCGACGTCAATGCGATGGTCCTGCTGCTCGTCGGCGGCAAAGACGTCGATCGTCACTGGGCGGAACCCGCCCGCCCTTCTGCCACCTCGTAGGCGTCGACGATGTCGGCCACGATTTTGTGGCGCACCACGTCCCGGCGGCTCAGATGGACGAACGAGATGTCGTCGATGCCGCCGAGCACCGGCTCCAGACCGACCAGACCGGAGCGCCCGCCGGGCACGTCGATCTGGGTCACGTCCCCGGTCACGACGCACTTGGAGCCGAAGCCGATCCGGGTCAGGAACATCTTCATCTGCTCAGGTGTCGTGTTCTGCGCCTCGTCCAGAATGATGAACGAGCTGTTGAGTGTCCGGCCCCGCATGAAGGCGAGCGGTGCCACCTCAATGGTCCCGCGATCCAACAGTCGCTGCGCACCCTCGGGCTCGAGGAGGTCGTAGAGGGCGTCGTAGAGCGGCCGCAGGTACGGGTCGACCTTGGCCATGAGGTCGCCCGGCAGAAAGCCGAGCCGCTCGCCCGCCTCGACGGCGGGCCGGGTCAAAATGATGCGGGTCACCTGCCGGGACTGCAAGGCGTGCACCGCCTGGGCCACCGCCAGATAGGACTTGCCCGTCCCCGCCGGACCGATGCCGAACGTGATGATGCTCTGCGAGATGGCGTCGACGTAGCGCTTCTGCCCGGCGGTATTGGGTCGCACCGTCTTGCCACCGGCCGCCCGCACCACCTCCGACCGCAGGACATCGCTCGGGCGGATGTCCTCACGCACCATGTCGATGGCCCGTGACACCGTGGAGAGGTCGAGGCTCCGTCCCGCCTGCACCATGAGGATGAGCTCCTCGAACAGCTGCACCACCAGCTCGGCGTGCGGTCCTTCGACGGAGATGCGATCTCCCTGCACCACGATCTGGTCGTCCGGAAAGGCCTGCTCGATCTGACGCAGATGCTCGTCGCGCATCCCGAGGAGTCCGGCCATCAGATGATTACCGGGAACGAAGCATTCGGCCCGCAGGGCCGTGGTCATAGTGCGGTCACGTGATGCCAAGGTGCCCTTTCAGTGGTTCGCCCCCCAACACATGGAGGTGGAGATGCGGGACCGAGTTGAGTGCGTCGGGCCCGATGTTGAAGACGAGGCGGTAGCCCCGGTCCGGTACGGCCAGGCCGGCGGCGTCGGCCACGGCCCGGGCGCTCAAAAGCATGTCGGCCAGGACCGGTCCGTCCTCGGTGCTGACCGTCGAGGCGTCCTCGATGTGGCGCCGAGGCACGACCAGGACGTGGAGCGGTGCGGCCGGGTTGATGTCCTTGAAGGCCACCGTGGTCGGCGTCTCGTGCACCGTCTCGGCCGGCACCTCACCAGCCACGATTTTGCAGAAGAGGCAGTCGGCGGGGTCGGTCATACCCGGGGGTCGCCCTCCCTCTGCGCCAGCCTGATCACTGCTCCGAACTTACCGGTCCCGAGGTGGCGGCCGTGACCACGGACGGCGGTCACTGCGCCGGACCCCCGGCCACCGCCACGGTGCCAGTCCGGAGCGAGGCCAGGATCGCGCCGGCGGTGACCGCTGCCGTCTCGGCCCGCAGGACGCTCAGGCCGAATCCCACGGTCGGCAGCCCCGAGTCCAGCTCATCCGTGCTCCACCCGCCCTCGGGCCCGACGGCCACGACGTGCTGGGCCAGCGTCGGCCGGTTGCCGCTCAGTTGGGCCAGCACGACCTCGCCGGACCCACCCAGTGCCGGCAGGCCCGCAAACGACATGGTGTCGCCGATGTCGGGGAGCCAGACGCGACGGCACTGCGCGGCAGCCTCGCGCGCCACCCGGCGCAATTTCTCGACGCTCGCCTGTCCCCGAGCGCCGGTCCACCGCACGACGCTGCGCTCGGTGCGCAGGGGCACGACGCGGTCGATGCCCAATTCGGTCAGCTTCTGGACCACCCACTCGGGACGCTCTCCCTTCACCGGGGCGAAGGCCACCGTGAGTGCGGGCTCGTCCCGTGGCTCGAATTGCACCACAGCGTCGCCGCCGAGCTCGGTCCCGGACGTGATCGGCTCGAGGGTCGCCGCACCCCGCCACTCGGCGCGCGCCCAGTGGCCGTGCCCGTCGGCGGCGATGACCTCCTCGCCGTCGCGGAGCCGCAGTACCCGGCCCAGATGGTGGGCGTCCTCCTCGGCCAGCACGGGGTGCGCCGGGTCGTCCACGAAGACTTGCGCGGCGGCGGCCGCCCGCACGGCGACGGCCGCGGCCGCAGCGCCGGGGCTAGCCAAAGGCGGAGCGCAGGCGCGAGAACACGCCACCGCCGTCGTCGCCCGTTCCGGGGGCGGCGACCGTCTCGCCGCGTGACGCGGCGAACTGCCGCAACAGCTCGTCCTGCTCTGGGGTGAGATCCATCGGCGTCTCCACCTGCACGTGGACGTAGAAGTCGCCCCGGCCTCGACCGCGTAGGTGAGGCACGCCCAGACCTCGGACCCGCTGGACGTACCCGTGCTGCGTGCCCGGTCCGATCGTCAGACGCTGCTTCCCGTCCAGCGTCTCGACCTCCGTCTCGGTGCCGAGCGCCGCTTGGGCCACACTGACCGCCAACGTGGTGTGGAGGTTGTCGGCCTCACGCTCGAAACGCGGGTCGGGGTTGATCACGAGGTGCACGAAGAGCGAGCCGTTCGGCCCGCCCCGCTGACCGGCCGCGCCCCGATCGGCCAGCCGGAGCGTCGAACCCTCCTCGACACCAGCGGGCACCTCCACCGTAAAGGTGTTCTCTTGCATCCGGCGACCCTCGCCGCGGCAATCGGCGCACGGGCTGGGGATCATCTCACCGGTCCCGCTGCAGCGCGAACAGGCGACACTGGTCACCACTTGCCCGAGCAGGGATTGCCGCACCCGACGCAGTTCCCCGGTGCCCTGGCACTCGACGCACGGCGCGGGCTCGGTGCCGGCGGCCGTACCGCGGCCTTCGCAGGTGACACACATGGCCGGCAGGCGGACCGAAATCTCCTTGCGAGCCCCGAACACGGCCTCGGAGAACTCGAGATCCAGACGCACCTCTGCATCGGCGCCCACCTGCGGACCACGGCGACGGGTGCCGGTCCCACCCATTTGGCCGAAGAACGCCTCGAAGATGTCGCCCAGGCCGCCCTCGAAACCGAAGCCTCCGTTGGCGCCGGGCTGCCCGCCGAAGACGCCCTCGGGGCCGAAGCGGTCGTAGCGGGCGCGTCGCTCGGGATCGCGCAGGACCTCGTAGGCCACGGTCACCTGCTTGAAGCGGGCCTCTGCTTCGGGGTCGCCCTGGTTGGTGTCGGGGTGCAGCTCGCGGGCGCGGGCGCGGTAGGCCCGCTTGATCTCGTCGTCGCTGGCGTCGGGTCCGACGCCGAGCAGCGCGTAGAGGTCACCCAGTCCGTCAGTGACGGCCATCGTGACCCCCGCTGATGCGTTGCCCGAGGCGCTCGCCCACGACGTGGGCCGCGGCCATGGCGCGGGCGTAGTCCATGCGCGTCGGGCCGAGCAGGCCCACTGCTCCCAGGTCCTGTCCGTCAATGGAGACCGGCGCCACAACGACGGCGCACGACGAGAGCGGCTCGAATCCGTGTTCGGCGCCGATGGCGACCGAGAGCCCGCGGTCGAGCACGTCGCGCAAAAGGGAGACCACGACCAATTGCTGCTCGAGGATGGCGAGGACCGATCGCACGGTCTCGACGGCGTCGAACGACTCGGCCAGCCGGGCCGGGCCGCCCACGAACACCTGATCGCTCTCCATCGCTCCCTCGAGCGAGTCGAAGGCCATGTGCGCGGCGGTCACGAGCTGGTCGACGTCGGCGGATCCGCTCGCTGGGATGGCCCACGGCTGGGCGAGAGTGCGCCCGATCATGTGGGAGGCGAGCAACGCGCCGGCGCGGGCGAGGGCGTCCTCGGAGGCCTCGGCGGGCAGGTCGATGGTCCGCTTCTCGACTGCGCCGTCGGAGAGGACCACGACCAGGAGCGCGTGGAGCGGCGAGAGGCCCACCAGCTGGACAGAGCGGATGGAGGCTGTGTCATGCGAGGGACCCACGACCACGGCGGCATAGGAGGTCAGCTCGGAGAGCAGGCCCGATGCCCGCTCCAGAACGGTCTCCATTTCGCCGTGGACCTGCTCGAAGAACTGGCTGACCTGCCTGCGCTGGCTCGGGCCGAGGACACCGGGACCCGCCAGGTGGTCGACGAAGAAGCGGTACCCCTTGTCGGTCGGGATGCGGCCGGCACTGGTATGGGGCTGGACCAGGTAACCCTCGCGCTCGAGGGCCACCATTTCCGAGCGGACGGTGGCCGAGGACACCCGCACTCCGGGCGAATTCGCGACGTGGGAGGAGCCGACGGGCTCGGCGGTCCCGATGTACTCGGTGACGACCGCCTCCAGAATGGCCGCCCGTCGGGCGTTGAGGTCCCGCAGGTCTCCTGCAACGTCGGTGAGCGGAATGGGATCAGTGGGCGGTGTCATGAGATGCCTGGCACTCAAGTCTACCGAGTGCCAGGGCCGCGGCCATGAGCGCGGCGCAGGCGTTCGGCCAGGGTGTCGGCCGGCCGTGTGCTCTCAGTCGTCCCCCAGGCGCAAAGCCGAGATGAAGGCCTCCTGGGGCACCTCGACCCGCCCGATGTTCTTCATCTTCTTCTTGCCCTCTTTCTGCTTCTCGAGCAGCTTGCGCTTGCGGGTGATGTCACCGCCGTAGCACTTGGCCAGCACGTCCTTGCGCTTGGCCTTGACGGTCTCCCGGGCCACGATGCGTCCGCCGATGGCCGCCTGGATCGGGACGTCGAAGAGCTGGCGTGGGATGAGCTCACGTAGCTTCTCGGCCATCTTGCGGCCGTAGGTGTCCGCCGTCGACTTGTGCACGATGGTCGAGAAGGCATCGACCGGCGCATGGTTGATGAGGATGTCGACCCGCACCAGATTGCCGGTTGCGTAGTCCCCGGGCTCGTAGTCCAGGCTGGCGTAACCCTTGGTCCGGCTCTTGAGCTGGTCGAAGAAGTCGATGACCACCTCCGCCAGCGGCAGCGTGTACACGAGCTCGACCCGCTCGGGCGAGAGGTATTCCATGCGCGTCATCTCGCCCCGCTTGCCCTGGCAGAGCTCCATGACGGTGCCCGTGTACTCGGTGGGCGTGATGATGGTGGCCGACAGCATGGGCTCGTCGATGTGATCGATGCGGCTGGCGTCGGGAAGCTCGGTGGGGTTGTCGACGTCGAGCTCCGTCCCGTCGGTCAGGAAGGCCCGGTACTCCACGCTCGGCGCCGTGGCGATGAGCGAGAGATCGAACTCGCGCTCCAGCCGCTCGCGGACGATCTCCATGTGCAGCAGCCCGAGGAAGCCGCAGCGGAACCCGATCCCCAGCGCATGGGACGACTCGGGCTCGAAGGTGAAGCTGGCGTCGTTCAGCTTCAGCCGGTCCAGGGCGTCGCGCAGGTCGGGCAGCTCGTCGCCGTCGACCGGGTAGAGGCCGCAGAACACCATGGGCTTGGGGTCCCGATAACCGGCCAGCGCGTCGGTCGCACCGTGTTGCGCGGTGGTGACCGTCTCTCCCGAGCGCGCCTCGCCGACGTCCTTGATCCCGGCGATGAGGTAGCCGACCTCGCCCGGCCCGAGCGCCTTCACGGGAACCGCCACGGGCGTGCGCACGCCCACCTCCTCCATGTCGTGCACGGCATTGGCCTGCATGAAACGCAACCGCGCCCCGTCATGGAGGGAACCGTCCACGATTCGGATGGAGCTCACCACGCCGCGGTACTGGTCGTAGGACGAGTCGAAGATCAGCGCCCGCAACGGAGCCTCGGGATCGCCTTGGGGCGGAGGAATGCGGGCGATGATGGCATCGAGCAGCTCGGGGACCCCCTCCCCCGTCTTGGCCGAGATGTGCAGGATGCTCTCCGCCGGCAGTCCCAACACGTGCTCGATCTCGAGGGCGCAACGGACCGGGTCGGCCGCCGGCAGGTCGATCTTGTTCAGGACCGGCACGATCTCGAGGTCGTTCTCAATGGCCTGATAGCAGTTGGCCAGGGTCTGGGCCTGAATGCCCTGCGACGCGTCGACCAACAGGACTGCCCCCTCGCACGCGGCCAGGGAGCGTGAGACCTCGTACCCGAAGTCGACGTGGCCGGGCGTGTCGATCAGGTGGAGGATGTGACCGCCGTGCACCACCCGGACGTTCTGGGCCTTGATGGTGATACCCCGCTCCCGCTCGATGTCCATGGAATCGAGGTACTGCTCCCGCATGAGGCGGGGGTCGACGGCCCCCGTGATCTCGAGGATGCGGTCGGACAGGGTCGACTTGCCGTGGTCGACGTGGCTGATGATGGAGAAGTTGCGGATGCGCTCGACCGCAACGGGTCCAGCTGCGGTAACGGGGGGCGGCACGGTCAGTCGATCGTACCGGCCCAGGTCGGCGCCCCCGGTCGCCTGGCCAGGCAGCACGGACCGCGCCCGCCGGTGTGGCGCCGGCCGAAATAGGCCCGCCACCTGCTACAGTTGTCTCCCGCACCGGTGAGGTCCCCGCCCGCCGCAGCCCCCTTTCGAAGAAGACCGAGGATCGACACGTGGCCAACATCAAGAGCCAGATCAAGCGGAACCGCCAGAACGAGAAGCGCCGGCTGCGCAACAAGTCCGTGCGGGCGGAACTGCGTACCCGCACGAAGACGGCCGTGACCGCCGCGGAGAGCGGTGCCGAGGACAGCGTCGAGTCGCTGCGCCTGGCGGTCAAGCGGATCGACAAGGCTGCCGCCCAGGGTGTCATCCACAAGAACACTGCCGCGAATCACAAGTCCCGGCTGGTCCGGCGCGTCGCCGCCATCGAGGCGTCAGCCGCCGAGTAGCGGCGGACCCTCTCCCTCTCCCTCTCTCTTTCAGTGCTTCGCGCTGCTCCGAGCCAGGTCCGGCTTCAGAGTTGAACCTGGCTGAGACCCGAACCCGGGTCGAGCGAGACCGCCTTTAGGCCCAATCCAGCACCGCCTCGTGCTCCAGGCGGGGAAGTCGCTCGAACCAAGGGTCCACGCCGGGGTGCCCGATGTTGACCACCAGCGTGCTGGTCCAGCGCCCGTCCGGGAAGAACTCGGCGTCCACGCCCGCGGCGTCGAAGCCACCCATGGGGCCGGCCGCCAGGCCACTGGCCCGTACGGCCATGATGAAGTACCCCGCCTGCAGCGCTGCGCTGAAGGTACCGATGCCGTGCCGCATCTCTTCGTTCTCCTCGAAGACCTCTCTCATTTCCGGGCGGAACGGCAGCACGGTCGGAATGTGCTCGTGGAACCGAGTGTCCCGAGCCAGCACGGCGACCGCCGGGGCGGACGCCGTCTTGTCCCGGTTGCCCTCGCTCATGTGGGGCAGGAGTCGGGCTTTGCCTTCCGGCGTCCGCACGTAGAGGACACGAAGGGGCTGCGTATTGGCTGCGCTGGGCCCCCACTTGGCCAGGTCCCAGATGCCGGCCAGTTCCTCGTCGGACACGGGGAAGGGTGCGAACGAGTTGGCCGTGCGGGCCTCGGTGAACAGGAGCGCCCGGCCCTCCGCGCTCAAATGGCCGGCGTCCTGAGAACCCGGAGGCCGGGTCAGCGTCTCAGTGACAGTCATGGCTCGTCGCTCCTTAGGTGCTCTGTATTTCCTAGTTACCTCCTTCAACGTAGGGGATGCACTTCTATTCCAGAAGCAGCACGGATTTTGCGGGCTGCTCGGTAGAATGGGCCCATGGCAACCGAGGCGATCGTGAAGCACGAGCCGAGGGTCTGCGACGCCGCCCTGACGCAGGCCTTCGGGTTCCTGGGGAAGCGCTGGAACGGGGTGCTCCTGGGCGCGTTGGTGCAGGGACCCGCAGGCTTTGCCGAACTGAAGCGCCTCGTGGCGGGCATCAGCGACTCGGTGTTGTCCGAGCGCCTGAGCGGACTGGTTGCGGCAGGACTGGTCGTGCGCACGGTGGAGGACGGGCCCCCGGTTGCCGTGACGTACCGGGCCTCGCAGTCGGGCCTGGCCCTGATGCCCGCACTCGATGCGTTGGCCACCTGGGCCAAGAAAAACCTGCCGGAGCGTCCGCCGGCCTGAGCGCGCTTTTGCTCAGTCCGTGGAGGAGCTACCCGTCCATGTGGAAGGTGAACATCTTCTCGGGCACGATGCGGATCCCGACGGCGTCCATCGCCTCCAGCCCCTCCTCGAACTCCGGGCCCGCCTTGGGCAGATACTGGTCGAGCATGGCCTGACGCAGTTCTGCGTTGGCCGGGTCGTCGAGGGCCCAGTACTCGGCCCTTCCGTGCACGGTGACGGCAAGCTCCTCCCCCGGGAGATGGGTGGCGCTACAGGCGGGACGCCGGGCCAGGTGGCGCAGTCGCACCGCGTCACGCCCGGTGCTGAACCAGAAGGTTCCGTGCAGGAAGTAGCCGTCGACGGGACCGGCGAGTGGGCGCCCGTCGGCGGTCACCGTGGCGAGTACAAGCAGACGCATGCCCTGCAGGCGCTCCGTCAGTTCGACCGCACTGAGCCCGCGCTCGTCCGCAATATCTCGCAGATGGGGGCCGGCGTTCGCCATGGAGGCATCGAGCAGCGTCTGGAGGTCCGTCATTTCCTCGGGTGTCTCGAGCATGGGCCCAGTCCAACACAGCGGTGCTCGTCACCTTGGTCTCGGGTGCCGGCGAGAGCGGCACGGGGTGTACAGCGGGCCGGACAAGGCGCACAATTACACAATGAGTGCGAGCGCCACGACCACCTCGACCGCCGTGATACCCATCCTGGTCTACGAGGACATACAGGCGGGCCATGACTTCCTGGTCGAGGTGTTCGGCCTCACCTCGGGCGGCCTGCACCGCCTCGACGACGGCACCGTCGTGCACGGTGAGGTCCGCAACGGCGACGCCCCCATTTGGCTGCACAGGGTCACCGCCGAGGCGGCGATGGACTCCCCGCGTGACGCCGCCGCGTCACACGGCGGCCTGTCCGTCCGCATCCCCGATGTCGACGCGCACTACGCCCGTGTCAAGGCGGCCGGCGCGCGCATAGAGAGCCAGCCCACCGACCAGCCCTACGGCCTGCGCGAGTACGGCGTGCGCGACCTCGAGAACCACCGGTGGTGGTTCGCTTCGCCGCTGGACTGAAGCGTCAACGGCGGGCGCCGGCGCGGGGCGCGCCGCCCGGACGGGGCGGGTCTGGCGGGCCAACCGGGCCACCAAGACTTCGATCACGACTTCGGCGTCCATCCCGCTGGCGCCGCGCACGTCCAGGTCCGCCGCCGCAATGAGGTTGATCGCCTCGGCGATCCTCGTGCTGCCCAAGCGCCGTGACTGTTCCAGCGCCTTCTTGGCCACGAAGGGAGCGGTGCCGAGGACGGCGGCGGCGTCGCGGTCCGTGCTGACGTCGTCGCCGTCGAGCAACAGCATGTTGGAGAAGTGGCCGTGCAGCGTGGCCAGTACCTGCACCGGCACCAGGCCACCCGCCTCGAGCATGCGCCGGAGAACCGTGAGGGCCCGACCCGGCTCGCCCTTGTCGATGGCGTCGGTCAGCTCGTAGCGCGGGACGTTGCCCGCCTCGCCGAGGTACGGCGCCAGGTCGTCGGCTGTCACCCGGGCGCCTTCGCCATAGGCCGCGCTCGAGTGCACCGAGCAGACCCTCGACGCGACCGAGATCCTCGCCGACGTGCCGGGCCAGCAGATCGGCAGCCTGCGGCTCGAGCTTGACCGGCGCGGCACGCAGGTGTTCGTGCAACCAGGCCTTGCGGTCCCCGGCCTTGCTCGTCGTCACGTCGATCACGCGGCCGGCGGCGGTCACGGCCTTGACCAGCGGGGCGGGGATCGTCCCTCCCCCACCGACCAGGATGAGCACGCTCGACGGCAGCGGGTCCTGCACCACCTCGACCAGCCGCGGCACGTCGGCGGTGAGCAGCCGGCCGGCCTCGCGCACCACGACCACCCGGCGGTCGACGAGGAAGGGTGGGGTCAGGCAGGCATCCACGACGGCACCGACGCTCAGCTCGTCAGTGGCTCCGCCACCGATCTCCTCGACGACCAGCGCGTGGTCGCCGTCACCCACCACCTCGTCGAGGAGCGCGCGGACGGCCTGGGCCACCAGGGCGGCGTCGTCCCCCTTGACCAGATAGACGGGTGCAGGCGCCGGCCCGCTCACTCGGCCTCACCGATGGCGGCGAGCACGTCGCGGGCCCGGCAGGTGCCCTTGACATCGTGCACGCGCACAATGCGGCAGCCCCACGCGATGCCGAGTGCCGCCGCGCCGATGGAGGCCTCACGCCGCTCGGTGAGCTCCAAATCAAGGATCTTGCCCAGGAAGGTCTTGTTCGAGGCCGAGAGCAGCAGTGGATAGCCGAGTGCCGCCAGGGTCGACGAGGCGCGCAGCAAGGTCAGCGACTGCTCGGCGGTCTTGCCCAGATCGAGGCCGGCATCGAGCACGATCCGTTCCGCCGGAAGGCCGGCAGCCCGGGCGCCCTCGGCGCGCTCGGTGAGGAAGCGGGCCACGTCGGTCACCACGTCGTCGTAGTGCGGGTCGGGATCGGGCACCCGGGGGGCGACGCGGATGTGCGTGATGACGACGGCAGCGCCGTGCTCGGCGGCGGCGGGCGCGTAGTCCGGATCGGCCAGGCCACTGATGTCGTTGCCCATCACCGCACCTTCGGCGTAGGAGGCACGGGCGACCGCGGCGCGCCAGGTGTCGACCGAGACGGGCGTGTCGAATCGAGCCACCAGCCCGGACACCACGGGCACGACGCGGTCGAGCTCCTCGGGCTCGGTCACCTCGGGACCCGGTCCGGCCTTGACCCCCCCGATGTCGAGGATGTCCGCCCCGTCGGCCACCAGCTGCTCGGCGCGGCCGTACAGCTTGTCGAGCTCGAAGGTGGCGCCCTTGTCGTAGAACGAGTCGGGGGTGCGGTTGAGGATCCCCATGACGAGCGCGCGGTGCGTCAGGTCGTAGCGCCGGCCGCCGAGATGCAGCAAGGGGGCGAGTCGGGGTCCGGCGTCGGGGGAGTGTGCGGCGGCGGCGTGCGTCCCGGTGGTGTGCGTCCCGGTGGCCGGCCCGGCCATCAGTACAGGCGCGCGGTCAACGCCCGCCGGTATTCCTTGGTGCGCGGGTCGTCGGGGCCCATCGCTTCGAGCAGGTCCACGAACTCCTGCCGGGCCGCGTCGTCGTCGCGCACGCGATCGAGCAACGCGTCCAGCTTGGCTTCCATCTCCTCGCGGCCCGTGCCCGACACGTCGACCCCGGCTTCGAGCAGGCGTGCTTCAGCGGCCAGCACCCGGCCGGTCTCCGTTTCGGGCAGGCGCTGCAGGAGGGCCAACGCGTCGGCGGCGTCGCCACGGTCGATGAGGATGCGGGCCAGGCCTTCGGTCGCACCGGCGTGGTCCGGCTCGAGCTCGAGGGCCTTGCGGAGCGAGGCCTCGTCACCCACCGCGACCAGGGTGTCCGCCTCACTCGGGGCGGGCGCCAGCCGCTCGACGAAGGCGGTGATCTGGGCCTCGGGGATCGCGCCGATGAACTGGTCCACCACCTGGCCCCCGCTGATGGCGAAGACGGCGGGGATGGACTGCACGTTGAAGGCCCGCGCCACCGCCGGGTTGTCGTCGACGTTGACCTTGGCCAGCTCGACGGCGCCACCCGTGTCGGCCACCGCCTTCTCGATCATGGGCCCGAGGGTCTTGCAGGGCCCGCACCACGGGGCCCAGAGGTCCACGATCACGGGCACCGTGGTGCTGCGGTCCAGCACGTCGGCCTGGAATGTTTGGTCTGTGACGTCCATCGGCCAAGACGCTAATGGTTGTTCCGGCGGGGAACGACGCCCCACGTGGGCGGCGGTGGAGGGGGTCCGTGGGATCGGATCCGAGTGGCCCCTGCGGCCCCGGGGCGTCTGAACGGGTGACACGGCACCGATTAGCGTCGTTTGCGTGTCGCAGGCGCCCGCAGGCATTCACCAAGACGAGGTCACCGACTGGATGGTGGCGCAGATCGGCGAGATCAGACCGCCGCTGACATTCACGCTGATCGCCGGCGGCCGCTCCAACCTCACCTTCCGCGTGGCGGACGCCGACGGCCGGGCCTGGGCCCTGCGCCGGCCCCCACTGCACCACGTGCTGCCCACCGCGCACGACATGTCTCGCGAGTACCGCCTGATGCACTCGCTCGGGCCGGCGGGTATCCCCGTTCCGGTGACCGTCGGCCTCTGCACCGACGAGGCGGTCAACGAACGGCCCTTCTACGTCATGGAGTTCGTCGAAGGCCACATCCTGCGCAGCGCGCCCGAGGCCGAGGCCGCATTCGACGTGGCCACCCGTCGGGGCGTCGGTGGTCACATGGCCGACACGCTCGCCGCGCTGCATGCGGTGGACCCGGACGAAGTCGGGCTGGGCGATCTGGGGCGGCACGAGGGGTACATTGAGCGACAGCTGAAGCGCTGGCGCGGACAGTACGACCAAATGCAGGTCGAGGGCGTCGACCACGGTGCGGTCGTCGAGCGGGTGAGCGACGAGCTGGCACGGCGCATCCCCAAGCAACAGCGGACATCCGTCGTGCATGGCGACTACCGGATGGACAACGTGGTGCTGGCCGACGACGGCACCGTCCGGGCCATCCTCGACTGGGAGATCTGCACGCTGGGCGATCCCCTGGCCGATCTCGGGCTGCTGATGGACTACTGGTCCGACCCCGACGACTCCATGGCGGTGCTCGGCATGTCGCCGACGACCGCACCGGGCTTCTCCACCAAGGCCCAGATCAAGGAGCGCTACGACGCGGTCTCCGATCTCGACGTCTCTGGCATCGGGTACTACCAGGCCTTCGGCTACTGGAAGCTGGCCTGCATTCTGCAGGGCGTCTACGCCCGCTACGTGGCCGGTGCCGGTGCGGGCGACCAAGGGAGCGTCGACGGATTCCCCCTCCAGATCGGCCGGCTCTTCGACATGGCGGCCGAGGCGCTGGAGACTGCCCCGTGAGCCCCGAGGGCAACGGGCTCACTGAGATCTTCGAGGTCCACCAGGAACCCGTCCTGCGGGAACCGATTCTGGTCGTCGCGCTGGAGGGCTGGGTCGACGCCGGCCTGGGTGCCTCCACTGCGATTGCCACGCTGCTCGGGCAGGCGCACACGGAGCCCATCCTCACCTTCAATGGTGAACACTTCCTCGACCAGCGGGCCCGGCGCCCCGTGGCGCGCATCGTCAACGGGATCACGACCGACCTGACCTGGCCCCGCACCGTCGTGCGGCACGGCACGGACGAGTCCGGGCGCGACATGCTCTTCCTGGTCGGGCCCGAGCCCGATTTCCACTGGCGGGCCTTCACGGACGCGGTGGTGGGCCTCGCCCGCTCCTGGCGTGTCCGCATGGTGGTGGGGCTGGGGGCCTTCCCGGCTCCGGCACCCCACACGCGACCGGTGAAGCTGGCCGCCACGGCGCCTGCTGAGTCCGCCGATCTCATTGAGCAGGTGGGGATCGTGCAGGGCGAGCTCGAGGTGCCCGCCGGCGTCCAGGCCGCGCTCGAGATGGCCTTCGGCGCCAACGGGACGCCCGCCGTGAGCCTGTGGGCTCGGGTCCCCCACTACGTGGCGGGCATGCCGTTCCCGGAGGCGAGCGCCGCCTTGATGGAAGGGCTCGCCTCGGTGGGCTCGCTGTCGCTCGATTCGTCCGCGTTGCGCCGGGCGGGCGACAGCTCGCGGCGGCAGGTGGACCAGCTCATCGCCGACAACGCCGAGCACCAGGCCATGGTGCGCAAGCTCGAGGAGAACATCGACGCCTCGGAGGGCAATGCCATGGGGGTCGACGCCGTGCCGTCGGGCGACGAAATCGCGGCCGAGCTCGAACGCTTCCTGCGGGGCGAGGAACAGTAGGGACTCGGATCGACGGGATGCGCGGCGATCGACAGGGATTGAGGAGAGACCGGACATGAAGATCGACGGCGGCATCGGGTTCGATCCCGACGGCATTGCGGCACAGGCGGTCAAGGCGGAGCAGAGCGGCTACGACGGCGTGTGGTCGGCCGAGACCAACCACGACCCCTTCCTCCCGATCGCCATCGGGGCGGCCGCCACCGAACGGTTGGAGTTCGGCACGGGCATCGCCGTGGCGTTCGCGCGCAACCCCATGACGCTCGCCGTCCTGGCCAACGACCTGCAGCTCCTGACCAAGGGCCGGTTCATCCTCGGCATGGGGAGCCAGATCAAGCCGCACATCACCAAGCGCTTCTCCATGCCGTGGTCACACCCGGCGCCGCGCATGCGGGAGCTGATCCTCGCCATCCGGGCCATCTGGAAGACGTGGGAGACGGGTGAGCCGCTGGCCTTCCGCGGCGAGTTCTACACGCACACCCTGATGACGCCCTTCTTCAACCCGGGGCCGAACCCGCACGGCAACCCCAAGATCCTGCTGGCCGGCGTGGGCGAGCTCATGACCGAGGTGGCGGGCGAGGTCGGCGACGGCTTCTTGGTGCACGGCTTCTCCACGGAGCGCTACCTGCGCGAGGTGAGCCTGCCGGCATTGGAGCGCGGCGCCGCCAAGGCGGGCAAGACGCCGGCAGATCTGACCGTGTCGTACCCCGGCTTCATCGTCACCGGCCCGGACGAGGAGAGCATGGCCGTTGCCGCCAAGGCGGTGCGCGAGCAGATCGCCTTCTACGCCTCGACACCGGCCTACCGCCCGGTGTTGGAGCTGCACGGCTGGGGCGACCTGCAGCCGGAGCTCAACACCCTGTCCAAGCGGGGCGAGTGGGTGAAGATGGGCGAGCTGATCGACGACGACATCCTCAACGCGTTCGCCGTCGTGTGTCCCCTCGATCAGGTCGCCGGCGAGGTGCGTGGTCGCTTCGAGGACGTGGTGGACCGCTTCAGCTTCTACGCGCCCTACAAGGTCGACCAGGGGATGTGGGACGGGGTGGTGGCGGGCTTCCGCTAGGCGTCGCGACCCTCAGAGCCGGCGCCCTCCGTGCTGGCGGCGCGCAGGGTGGTGAGCGCACCATCCAAAGCGGCACGCAACGGTTCGAGCGATTGCATGGACTGCGTCAGGAGGAGACCACCCTGCAGCGCGGCGAAGACGAACAGCGCCAGCCTCTCGGGATCGGCCCCGGGCCCGAGGATGCCGGCGGTCCGCATGCGCTCGAGGCCCGCCTGCAGGTATCCACGCCACCGCTCCATGTACGCCGCGAGCGCTTCTGCACGCTCGGGATCGTTGCCGACGACCTCGCGCGCCAGGGCGCTGACCGGACAGCCCCAATGCTTCTGGGAGCCGTAGTGATCGAGGACGGCGCGGCGCCAGCCTTCCCACGCGTCCCAGGAATCGAGGGACTCGAGGTAGGGACGCTGCGCGTCCAGCACACGCTCGCCCTGGAACGACGCAATGGCGCCGACCAGCTCGGCCTTGCCGCCCGGGAAGTAATGAAACAGCTGACTCTTGCTGGTCGCCGTCCCGGCCCGGATGTCGTCGAGCGTGGTGCCACCGACCCCCCGAGCCAGCACCAGATCAGCCGAGCTGGCAACGATCCGCGCTCGTGTGGCCGTTCCCTTGGGGGTCAGTTTCGTCGTGGCGCCCACTTCCTCCACCGTACAGCGTTTTTGGACTAGAGAGTCCATTTATGGCTACGCTCCTGGACTACGCGGTCCATTCCAGGACCAGCCGGAACGGAAGGGGTCACATGGGCACACGCCTCGGAGGCAAGACAGCGCTGGTCACGGGCTCGACCAGCAACATCGGCCGCGCCATCGCCTCGGCGTTCGGGGCCGAGAGGGCACATGTCGTGGTCAGCGGACGCAGCGTCGAACGCGGCACGGAAGTCGTCGAGCGGATCCGGGCCGGCGGTGGCAGAGCGGATTTCGTGGCGGCTGAACTCGATGGTTCGCAAGAGGCTTCGCGCCTTCTGGCGAGCCAGGCGACGCGGGTGCTGGGGGGCCGCATCGACATCCTGGTGAACAATGCCGGAATCTTCCCCAGCACCACGACCGCCACGACCGACGAGACGACCTTCGACGAGGTCTACGCGGTGAACGTCAAGGCGCCCTACTTCCTGACCGGAGCGGTCGCGCCGGCCATGGCCGACGCCGGTGGCGGCGCGATCATCAACCTCGGTTCATGGATCGCCCGGCTCGGGATCGCGAGCGCCCTCTACAGCTCCACCAAGGGCGCGGTGGAAACCTTGACCAAAGCCTGGGCGGCGGAGTTCGGGCCGGCCGGCGTGCGGGTCAACGCCATTTCGCCCGGCGTGATCCGTCCGCTCAATCCCGACGGGTCCGACAGCGGCACGCACCCGGTGGCCGAGCTCATGATGCGCGGCACTCCCGCCGGCGGGAGCGGGACCCCCGACGCCATCGCCCACGCGGCGGTCTACCTCGCCAGCGACGAGGCCGTGTTCGTGCACGGAAGCGTGATCGACGTCGACGGGGGACGGACTGGCGTCGCCGTCGTCGCCTCCTGACCGGGCCCGCTCTGCTGGGAGGGGCCGGAGCTCAGACGACGATGTTCACGAGGCGTGGTGGACGCAGCACGACGCGCGTCGGAGTGGCTCCGTCGAGCGCGTCGATCACCCTGGCCGACGCCAGCGCGGCCGTCTCGGCATCTCCCTCTGAGATACCGGCATCGACGTCGATGCGGTCCCGCACCTTCCCGTTGACCTGAATGACCATTGTGACGACGTCCTGCCGGACGAGCTCGGGATCGAAGGTGGGCCAGCGCTGCAGGTGGACCGAGGCTTCGCCGGGATGGCGGAGCTCCCAGAGCTCGGCCGTCACGTGTGGTGACATGACGGCGAGGAGCTTGAGCAGCGTGTCGAGCGCCTCGTTCCACACCTCGGCATGGGGAGCGGTGTCGCCGGTGTTGCCGTTGGAGGCGGCGCCGGCGTTGGTGGCGGCGCCGGTGTCCGTGCCGCTGCCTCGGCCGTAGCGCTGCACCAGGTTGAGCAGCTCCATGCAGTGCGCCACCGCGGTGTTGTAGGACCAGCGCTCCACATCCTTGGTGACGTCCGCAATGATGCGGTGCACCGCTTGACGCATGGCCAGGTCGGCGGGTGTATGCGCCCCGGTGCGCTCCGGCTGCTCGGCGGTGCAGGTGCGCCACAACCGGTCGAAGAACTTCCCACAGCCCTCAATGACCTGCTCGGTCTGGTCGGACCAGTCCATGTCGTCGAAAGGGGGCCCCGCGAAGAGGTGGAACAGCCGGAGGGCATCGGCACCGACGGTGTCGAAGTAGTGCTCCGGAGCGATGAGGTTGCCCTTGGACTTGGACATCTTGGTCCCGTCCATCCGGATCATGCCCTGGGCCAGGTAGTGCTTGAACGGCTCCCTCTCGACGCCGGGCGCCAGCCCGACGTCGATCAGCGCCCGCGTGTAGAAGCGGGCGTAGAGCAGGTGCAGGATGGCGTGCTCAATGCCGCCGATGTACTGATCGACGGGCATGAAATGTTGCGCGGCGATCGGGGCAAAGGGCTGCTCGGTATTCCACGGGTCGCAGAAGCGCAGGAAGTACCACGAGGAATCGACGAAGGTGTCCATGGTGTCCGTCTCGCGGCGAGCCGGTCCCCCGCAGATGGGGCAGGTGGTGTGGAGGAAGCCCTCGTGGAACGACAGCGGTGACTGCCCGGTCGGCAGGAACTCCACGTCGTCGGGCGCCACGATGGGGAGCTGCTCCTCGGGCAAGGGCACCACGCCGTGGTCCGGGCAGTACACGGCCGGGATGGGGCAACCCCAGAAGCGCTGACGAGACACCAGCCAGTCCCGCAGCCGGTAGTTGACCTTGCGCTCGCCGAGACCCTTCTCCTCGAGCCAGTCGATGGCACGGGCCTTCGCCTCGTCGATGTCGAGGCCGTCGAGGAAGCCGCTGTTGATTTTCGCCCCCTCGCCCGTGTACGCCTCTCCCCCGTTGGCGTCCCAGTCGTCGGGTGGTTGCACCGTGCGCACGATCGGGAGCTGGTGTTGGACGGCAAAGGCCCAGTCACGTTCGTCCTCCGCGGGCACGGCCATGATCGCCCCGGTCCCGTAACCCATGAGGACGTAGTCGGCCACGTAGAGCGGGACCGGGTTGCCCGTGAACGGGTTGACGACGCGGCTGCCCGTGAAAGCACCACGCTTGCCGAGTGCGGCGGCGTCGCCCTCGGCCATGCGCTCAATGTCGGTGGACGCGGCGGCGCGGGTGCGCAACGCGTCGACCGCCTCGCGCTGGTCCGCGGTCGTGAGCTCGTCGACGAGCGGATGCTCGGGGGCCATCACGGCATACGTCATGCCGAAGCTGGTGTCGGGCCGGGTGGTGAAGACCCGGAGCGTGAGGCCGTCGCGGCCCTCGACGGGCAGGTCGAACTCGGCGCCCTCGGACCGGCCGATCCAGTTGCGCTGCATGGTCTTGGCCCGTTCGGGCCACTCCAGGTCGTCGAGCGCCTCGAGGAGCTCGTCGGCGTAGCGGGTGATGCGGAAGAACCACTGCTCGAGGTCACGCTTCTCGACGAGGTCGCCGCTGCGGTCACACGTGCCGTCGGCCAATACCTGCTCGTTGGCCAGCACGGTCTGACAGCCGGGACACCAATTGACCGGGGCCAGGGCTCGGTAGGCCAGTCCCGCGTCCCAGAGGCGCAGGAAGATGAGCTGGTTCCACCGGATGTAGGCGGCATCGTGGCTGTGGATCTCGCGCCGCCAGTCGTAGACGGCGCCGAGCCGACGGAGTGACGCCGTGAGCTCGGCGATCCGGGCGTCGGTGAAGATCCGCGGATGCGTCCCTGTCTTGATGGCGGCGTTCTCCGCCGGCAGGCCGAAGGAATCGAACCCGATCGGGCTCAGGACCCCCTTGCCCAGCATGGTCTGGTAGCGGACGGTCAGGTCGCCGAAGGTGTAGTTCCGGACGTGGCCCTGGTGGGCCGCCCCCGAGGGGTAGGGATACATGCAGAGCGCGTAGAACTTCTCCCGAGGATCGTCGTTGTCGATTTCGTAGGTGCCCTCGTCATCCCAGTGACGTTGCCACTTGCGCTCCACCGCAGTGACGTCGTATGCGCGTGCCATGCCACCAGGGTAGGCGACACCCCGGTGGGTTCTGAGCCGAATCAGGGTGTCCCGTCGGGTCGGCGGGAGCGCAATTCGGCCGTCCGCAGGCGTTCGGGACGGGCCAAGGGGGTGTCGCCGACTGCTAGCGTTGGTCTCCACCACTGGGGGCGTAGCTCAGCTGGTAGAGCGCCTGACTGGCAGTCAGGAGGTTCGTGGGTTCAAGTCCCATCGCCTCCACCAATCACCGCAGGTAGAGCGCCCAACGCGCTCAGGTGACAACTGGTGACAGATCCAGATGTCACCAATTTTGTCCACCACTCACTCAGGAGTACATCGCAACGAGTGCAACGACGGCACTCTCGTCCTGACCCGGCATGACGTGCGCGTAGTAATCCAACGTGATTTGCACGCTGGCGTGTCCAAGGAATCGCGACACGACATGCACCGGTTGTCCCGATTTCAGCGTCAACGTCGCGCAGGTGTGACGGCAACCGTGAAACGAGATCGGACGAACGTCGCCGCACTCCTTCACCGCCTGACGGAGCCAGGTTGACATCATCCCTGGGTAGTAGGCGGTGCCCAGTTCAGTCGCAAAGACCCAGCCGTCATCAACGTAGGCACCGTGCGACTTGAGCTTGTCCTCCTTCTGGGGAGTCTGAAGAGCCTTCAGGTGCGCCATCACGGGGCCGAGGCTCAGGCTTCTACGGTTCTTCTTTGTCTTGGGGAGGTCGGAATCGTGGGGCTGACCCGCCACGACGGTATTCGCGAGCCTGTGGGACTCCGTGAAGGGCGATCCTGACGTTGTGTACTGCAATGGGTACGACCGTCTTCAGCTCAGCAATTCTCTGCTCAACGGTCCGAACAACACCAGCTACACGGTGTTCATCGATAACAATCAAATGAATAACGTCACTGTTGGCGCGCTGGTCTCCAGCTTTACCAACGAGGTCACCGGCAAGTCGGTTCCTCTCCAGGTTCATCCCTGGCTTGCTCAGGGCAATATGCTTGTCCGGCAAACCACGCTGCCACTACCACATGCGAACATATCCCAGACAGCCGAAATGGCTGTCGTTCAGGATTACGTCCAGCTTCAACGGCTCATAACGCGCCTCAGTGGAATGCCTTGATCAGCGGAATCGCTGGAAGTGGCGTACCCGAGGTACCTGCCCTCCGCGGGTGACTCGTAAGAAATAGCAGTAACTAAGAACTGTCCGCGGAGTTCTGGTCCCGCAATTGGTTGTATGCGAGTTCGATTCTCGCAGCGGGTACTCGGCGCTAGGGCTTGTCACCTGATGTTGAGCGGTGTTTCATATCCCCCGCTGCAACTCGCGCCGTCCACGGCTATTGGTGCTTAGTCAGCACTCTGAAAAGAATCGCAAGCGGGATTAAGCTCCCCGCCCGATTCGCGCCGTACGGGGCTGAGCGTCGGCCGTGGGGTTCTACCTTTCTAACCCGCGGCCCGCGCTCGCCCCTCAGACGCGAACAACTCCCCGGAGCGCCATTGATCCGGGGAGTTGTTCCTCACCCCAACACTCGGGGGGTAGAGCAACGCATTTCTACCCTCCACAAGCGCACGCGAAACCGGGCTCGTCACCGGAGCCTGATCCCAGGAGGAGCGACTAGAGATTGCCAGAGTGGGAAGGGACTACCCACAACGACTTGGCATGTCAACGTCGGGTAGCCCCTTCCCGGCAATCATTTTGCCGACTTGAGTGAGGCTCGGCAAGGCAGCGAGTCCAGACGCGAACAGCCCCGCGGAGCGCACAAGATCCGCGGGGCCGTCGCCAGGGACCCAACCTTGGAGGGAGTCGGATCCGCCGAATAGCTACCCAACGGAAAGTCGCCCCAAACGGACCAAATCAAGTGGGCGCGAAGTGGCCAAAGCGAAGGTGGAGATGGCCACAACGCCCCTGGGTTGGGCGCCGGTATCGCCCGACGCGGAGCAAGACTCCCTGCCCGGGGAGCCGCTCACGCGCACCGTTGCCATCGTGACTGACGTGGGTGCAATCGAACAGTACCCATTGTCGGCCGATGGCAAATCACCCGTTCGGGTGGTTCTGCTCTTGTGGACCCTGTTTCCGTGAATCAGCTGACTGGGTGACGGATGACGCCCTCGCCGAACCACTCAATGCAGGTCTGGCATCGCCGTGTTTCAGGCGTCTCACTGAGTCGGCGTCGTTCAACAAGTCGGAGTCCAAAATAAGGCTCTGGATGTTCCCTCAGCCTTAGGGTGCCGATTCGGTACGGTTGTCAGCGCCGCTGGCCGAACTCCCGGAGGTATGCCAGAGGGAGGTGCCCCAACCTCGCGTGGCGGTGGCGCAAGGTTGGGGCAAATCCTCACCCCCAATACGGGCTCACGATCACGCCGTGGCGGGACGGCGGGTCGGACACCCAAGGGTCATCTTGGTCGTCCGATTCCCGGAGTGCAACGTACCGGGGGGGTGCGCCCGGTTTTTAAAGCTGATCAGCAATGGTCCGTCGCCGCCCGAACTCCCTGAGCCCCGTCAGGCCGTCCAGGTGGTCAGGGCAGCTCCACACACGCCACCAGCGGTCCCCTGAGGGCGAGAACCAGCGCCCGGTCCACGACGGGGTCTCGTGGCAGTGGTCGGCTTGTCCCTGGCGGTCGTGGACCATTCGCCAGCACTGACCGACCTCGGACGAAGGCCTTGGCGTAGGGGTCGCCGGGCTGAGGCATCCGGTCCATGGCTCGAGGGTAGACGAAGGGCGCGTTACGCGAATCGGATTCGTTTCGGCGACTCACGCGACGGCCGGTATCGGCAAATTGGGGACGTTGGTCCTCTGTGCCGATCGCTCCGAGCGCCTTACGATGACCACTATGACTGCGGAGGCAGGTCCGGAAGCAGTCAGACCGATCGACGGCACCACGTGGCATCTGGCCGATTCTCTTCTTCCTGTAACGCTTTGCGGAGAGACCATCTACTACGGGTCCCGTCGTCTGAGGACGTGGCACGAGACTCCCGAGGAGGACCGATGCCAGTTCTGTTGGGCGAGTCTGGGGATTGACCAGGCGTAGGTGTCGCCCCGCCACCGCCTAGCACCGCGCCCGAGTTAGGTTGACGCGCATGGAGCAGGAATCGAGTAACTGGGATCAGAAACAAGTCATCCTCGCGGCGGCAGCCGGAGTCTTCTTCTTGGTGGGGATCGTGAGCACCGTCGTCATAAGCGGTACCAACGTCGAGAGGGGAACCGCCACGCATCCGCTCGCCTGGCTGGGGTGGGTCGCATGGATCGCACTGTTCGCGTGCATGGCCCTTGGCCTCGTGTTCAGCAGGTCTGGGTCCAAGTAGAACCCATTGGGAAGCCGCACGCGGCCCAACCCCGCGCGTGGATTCGCAGCCAGATCGCTGATCGCGATTTGTTACCACATTTGTCATCAAAACTCCCTCAGACCCCCTCCGAAAAGACCCGACACGTTCCAACTGACTGGCATCGGAAAGGTGCTCTGAACAGGTCTAGAGCTTACTAGAGCGGTGACGACCCGAGACCCGCACACATCTGGCAGTCAGGAGGTTCGTGGGTTCAAGTCCCATCGCCTCCACCAACCACGGTGAGCAGTGAAGTTCGCGTCATGCCGGGCGAGGGCAGTCAGGGCTCTTCGGATTCTGGCGGGGAGCCCACACCGAGGCCACCCGGGACAAGGAGACCCTCGGTGAAGGCGGCGTTTGCTCAGGGATGCATTTCGATCCGCCATGAACCCGGATCCATGATCAACCGTCGACGAGGACCGACCTGATCGATGTCTCCGTCGTCGTAGGCGACGTCGCCTTGCCACAGTGCGGTCATCACGCCCCCGTCGACACGAATGCGGGTGGAAAACCGCTCCGGTTCGCGTGAGCGAGCGGCGGCTGTAGCCCCTTGCGTGTCGGTCTGGTCTCTCAGCCACCACAGAGTCGCGAACGTGGGAGGTGCCATGTCCATTTGGGCAGCGTTGACCCGGGCGATCGCCGTCGCCGGCGTCATCCACTCGGACCGGTGGATCTCGAGTTCATCGACCACCACTGCGCTCTCGTCGTTCCGAACCTCAATGAGGAAGAACCACGTGGCGAAGCGTTTCGCGCCACCAAGCGGGGGTACCCAGAACGAGAAGGGCACCAGGCCGGAGGGGTCGAGGTCGAGCGATGCCTCTTCAGCCGCTTCGCGCACGGCCGCAGCTCGAGCTGCATGCATCTCGACCGCAGCATTGTCGCCAACCGCCGAGCCAGAGTCTTCAGGGTCAACCCGGCCGCCGGGAAAGACCCACATGTTCCCGAACTGCCCGCGTGCGTTGCGCTGGAGCAGGAGTACCTCCATACCAGCGGAACTCTGCCGGAGTGGGATCACCGTGGCCGCCGGTATCAGTCCCGCTTCAGCTACTCGCTCCTCAACGTTTGAGGCCGACCCGCCGCTGCTCACGCCCTCGTACTCGTTCGACATCTCAAGACCGTACTTCCGGTTACGTCGTCTCAGCCCCACGACGCCGATCTTGGCGGAAGTAGCCAAGGAACGACCGTCCGCCAAGTCGGATGAGTGCTCCCCGCCAGAATCCGACGAACCGCATTCAGTCCGCCGGCAGCTGCGCAATGTGCTGGAGCTCTATCCACAGCGGGATCACGAACCAAATGTAGGCGTTGGTCAGCGTGTACCGCTTGTCGCCGTACCGGGTCACCATGGTGCCGACCTCGGTGCATCGGACCCGGTCGTCCTTGGCCTTGTAGGTCTTCACCCGCTCGAGTATCTCCGCCATCTCCTCCATGGAGGAGACCTCCATGCCGAAGTGATCCATGTTCGGCGTGACCATGAACTCGTCCTTCGCCGGGAGCAGATAGAGGAACTGGCCGAGCGACCCCGTGTAGAGGATGAGCGGATTGCCCTTCTCGGTGCTGTTGTCCCCTTCGACCCAGCCGAAGACCTCGGAGAAGAAGTCCAGGAGTGCGGCCCGGCCGGCCTCGTCCATGAGATCGGCGTCCACGCTGATCGCCACGTGGTTGATCCTGGGTGCGAAGGGCTTCGTGCTCATGACGACAGGCCCGGTTGCACCATGACCTTGCTCGGGATCTCGCCCCGGGCCAGGCGCTCCATGGCGTCCATGACCTCGTTGAGCGCAATGTCCTCGGGCTCCATCAGCGATGTCAGCGGCAGCGTCCCGCTCCCGAGCAGGTCGACCGCCGGTGCGAAGCCTTCGTCGTTGTAGTTGTAGGCCCCGATGACCTCGAGCTCGAAGATGATCATGCGGTTCTGGTTGAAGCGCGGTGGATCGAACCCGGTGCCCACAATGACGAGAGTCCCTGCGTAGTCCAGTTGCCCGAACGCAGCCTCGGCTGCGCCGGCGCGGCCCGAGCACTCGAAGGCCACAGCGAACGGCTCCGCCACCGGCAAGGTCATGGGTGGCTCCTCGAGGGCTTCGGGCACCACCACCCGGGCCGCCCCGACGTCGAGTGCCTGCTGCCGACGCACCGCCGATGGCTCGCTCACCGTGATGTCGGCGATCCCCTGGGCGCGCAGCACCGCGATGATCAAGAGGCCGACCGGTCCGGCACCCGTGACGAGCACCCGATCCTCAGGGTGGACGTCGGCCAGGCGGAGCGCGTGCAGCGTGATGGCCGTCGGCTCGGCCAACGCGGCCGCTCGGGTCGCCAGGGTGTCGGGAATCCGGATGAGGCCGTTGGCGGCCACCGTCTTGTACTGGCAGAACGCTCCCCGGTACCCGACGAAGTCCGCCGAGGCGCGCCGCAGGCACACCGACGGACGGCCCCGCCGGCAGGGCCGGCACTTGCCGCACCCGGCGGCCGCGTTCCCCACCACCCGGTCACCCGGGGACCAGTCGGAGTCGCTCGGCGCAACGGCCACAATGCCCGACCACTCGTGGCCGAGAATGGCGCCCGGTCGGGCGTAGCGCTCCAGCACCATATGGAGGTCGGAGCCGCAGATCCCGCATGCCGCGATCTCGACAAGGACTTCGCCGGGCCCCGGCTCCGGTCGCGGCACCTCGTCGAATTCGATCCTGCCGTCGCCCACGTAGACGGCCGCCGGCATCAGTGCAGGGGACATTGCGGCACTCTAAGGCCCCTTGTCGTCGTCTGCCTGAGCCACCTCCGCTTTGCGTCGGGGCCGGGTCAGGATGATCTGCACGGACGCCACGACCAACACCACAATGGTGACGACGCGCTCACTCTTCCCGACCTCCCTGAAGATGGCGTAGAACTGAATGAAGATCGCCAGCGCCTGCGCGAAGAGGGCCAGTGCAATGGCCCGCATCCCCACCACCGTCTCGGGGTTCTCGTCGGCTTCGGGGGCCCGGGCCCAGGCGGCCAGGGCGAGAAGGAGTGCGCCCGCCGTCCAGATGAAGTTGTAGCTGTTGGCGGACACGACCGCCCGTGCCTCGGCTTCTTGAATGGCGAAGACCGCGTCGGCCACGGATGTGCTGACGATCGCCAGGCCGATCAGGATCCACATGGTGTCGGGCCGCCACCCCAGAAGGCCGTACACGCCGAGGATGGCGCCGATGAGCAGCACGTCGAGCACCGGGTACAGGAAGACCACGAACGTGGCGAGCGACCCGGCCGTCTTGTGCGCGGTCGCGGGCTGAATCACCAGGGCGAACCCGACGGCGAGCACGAGCAGCGTGACGGCGATGCCGTCCATCCAGCGGTGCAGCTCGAACTGCGGGACGCGCACCCGGATCAGATAGAAGATCCCGAGGGCGACGAGCGGGTACCAGGCCAGCCAGGGAACGTCGGCGAACGACGGGTACGGAACCTGGGAGTGGCCGGCGTAGAACACGTCCCAGGCGGCACTCCCGATGAACCACAGAAACAGGGCGATGCCGAAGGACGTCCAGGCCTTCCGCGCGATCGGTTCGAAGGCGGCCCGGGCGAGGACGAGCGCCGCGCAGGCTCCCAGGACCACGTTGTGGATCCAGTTGTCGTAAATCCAGTCGGGTCCGACGCCGAACATGTCGTTGAGCGCTTCGAGGACCGTGAGGACGCCCAGCACCAACCACACGAAGGTGAGGGGAAGGGGCACTCTGAGGAGCTCGCCCTCGGTGTCGACCTTGCGGCCGGGCAGCGCTCGTCGCAGGGGCGCCAACCGTCCCCAGGTGCCGTCGGCCGAATCAGTCACACCACTCCTCCCGGCACCATCTTCGCCGACGGACGACGTCCGGGAGGGCCGGAGGGTCGTCTGCACCCTCCGGTACCATCGGCCCACCATGGAGCGGCTCGAAGGACGGACGGCGGTCGTGACCGGCGCGGCCAGCGGGATCGGGCTGTCCGTCGTCGAAGCGTTCGCCGCGGCGGGGATGCGCGTCGTCATGGCGGACATCGCCGAGGAGCCCCTCCGGTCACATGCGGCAAGGCTCGCCGGACAAGGGGCGGAGGTGGTGGCCGTCGCGGCCGACGTCCGGGACCCCCATGCGGTCGAGCGGGTCGGTGCCGTCGCCATCGAGCGCTTCGGCAAGCTCCATGTGGCCGTGAACAACGCCGGCGTGGTCAACGGCGGCTACTCGTGGGAGATCCCTCTCGAGGACTGGCACCGGGTCATCGACATCGACCTGTGGGGCGTGATCCACGGCATCCGCGCCTTCGTGCCGCGCATGTTGGCGTCAGGGGAGGAAGGTCACGTGGTCAACACCTCCTCCATGGCGGCCGTGCTGGCCCTGGGGCGCCTCGGGCCCTACACGGTGGCCAAGCACGGGGTGCTCGGGCTCTCCGACGTCCTGCGCGCCGAATTCGGCATCGCTCGACGCGCCGATCGGCGTCAGCGTGGTCATGCCCGGGATGATCAAGACCGCCATGAACCCCGTCGGGACGGTCTCCTCCGGCACCGTGGCCGCCAACGTGCTCGATGCCATCCGCCGCGGGCGCAACTACGTCTTCACCGATGACCACAGCACCGCTCTCGTCGAGGAGCGCCTCAGCGGCCATCCTCGCCGCACGGGCCGACGTCATCGACTGACCCATGTCACGAAAAGTTGTTGCAGACGCCGTGCAGTGATTCGTGCCCAGGCACCGTCCGGCCCACGGTCGCGCGGTCGGAGTCCGTCTGCACTCCTGGTCACGGGCATTGTGCTGCCGGTCGTCCGCGGTAGCCTCCCCCGATGCCCGGAGACGAACTCGCAGCCGAGTTGCTGACGACGGCGCTCAACGCCGACCCCTTGGCCGGCTCGCTCTCCGGCGTCCCCGGCTACGACGCGCTGCTCCCCGACTTCAGCCAGAGCTCCGAGACAGCGCGCACGCGGGCGCTCGAGTCCATTGCCGCGCGCGCCGAACAGGCGTCCGAGACCGGGCTCGAGGAGGCCGAGCTGCAGACGCTCGACTTCGTGCGCTACCTCGCCCGCGGCATGGCCGGCGCCGCCGCGGTGCCGGTCATCGAGTTCACCATCAGCGACACCTTCGCCGCGCCGGTCGGTGGGGTCCTGACCTCCCTGCCCAAGCTGCCGCTCGACTCCGAGGGGCGGCGCGCGGGCTACCTCACCCGGCTACGCGGCCTCTCGGACATGCTCACCACCGTGGCGCAGCGTCACGAGGAGGGCGCGCGTCAGGGCCGCACCGCAGTGGCGCGACTCGTCGAGGCGGCGATCGCCCAACTCGACCTGCTTCTCGAGGATCCCACTGTCGGCGGCATGATCCGGACCGATCCCGACGCGTCCTTCACCGCCGCCGTCTCCGCCGCCATCGACGACCATGCCGCGCGCAGCGCTGTCGGGTTACCGCGATGCGCTGCGGACCACGGTGCTCCCGACCGCCCGCGACGACGAGCACCCGGGCCTCTGCTACCTCCCGGACGGCGAGGAGATGTACCGGGCCCTGGCCTTTCAGCACACGTCCATGAGCTACACGCCCGATGAGCTCCATGCCATGGGACGCGAGATCGTCGACGACGTGCTCAAGGAGATGGTCGAGACGGGGTCCGCCCTCTTCGGCACCACGGACTTCCACGAGATCTTCGAGCGCTTGTCCCAACCCTCTCTGCGGTACAGCAGCCGCGAGGAGATGCTGGAGCACGCCCGGCGCGTGGTGGCCGCCGCCGAAGCAGAGGCTCCCAAATGGTTCGCCACCGTCCCGGACGTGCCGTGCACCGTGGCACCGGTCCCCGAGGCGGAGGAGGCGGGCATGGGAGCCGCCTACTACATGCCGGGAGCGATCGACGGCTCTCGGGCGGGCACGTACTACCTCAACACGTCCGATCCCGCGGCGCGCCACCGCTACGTGGCCGAGGACATCGCGTTTCACGAAGCGGTGCCGGGCCATCATTTCCAGCTCACCATCGCCCTGGAGTCCAAGGACCTGGCGCCGGCGAGGCAGGTGCTGCACGACACCGCCTGTGCGGAGGGCTGGGGCCTCTACAGCGAGCGCCTCGCGGACGAGATGGGCCTCTACACCGACGACCTGGCCCGCATGGGCCTGTTCGCCGCTGACGCGTGGCGGGCCAGCCGACTCGTCGTCGACACCGGCCTGCACGCATTGGGCTGGTCGCGCGCGCAGGCGGTCGACTGGATGGCCGCGCACACGCCGATCCCCCGTCTGGAGGTCGAGACGGAGATCGATCGCTACATCTCGTTCCCCGGCCAGGCCCTGGCCTACATGGTGGGCCGGCGCGAGATCGTGCGGCTCCGCGCCGTGGCCACCGACCGGTTGGGGGAACGTTTCGACCTGCGCGAGTTCCACGACCTGGTGCTGCGGGCCGGGATCCTGCCCTTGCCGGCGCTGGCCCGTACCGTCGAGCGTTGGATGGAGCGTTACTGATCCAGGGCCCAGAGGTGGGCGCGCAGCGCGTCCTCCACGAGGTCCACCCACTGCCGGGGAGTCCAGTCGGCGTCGTCGTCCCGACCCGCCATCTCGAGCTCGAGGGGGACGAGGAGGGTCGCCTGCAGATCGGCCAGGGTGAACTCAAGGTCGGTGAGGTCGAGCACCTCGTAGGCCAGGTACGAGCGGGCGGCCCGCCAGCCGCGGCTCCCCCGCTGGCGCCCGTAGGGACGCTGGACACACTCGCCGACCTGGCGCACGCTGCCATGCGCCAACAGGTTCATCCAGGTCCAGGCGGGGACATCCCTGCCCTTCTCGTCCCAGTACTCGGCCAGGGTCCCGTCGAGGAAGGCCGCGCTCTCCAGCGCGATCGTCCCGGACGCCGTGTCCAGCTCGTTGTTGCGCACGTCGTGTTCTCCCTTGCCACCCGGGGCCGCTCCCGCCACGGGAACAGATGGCCTTGCCCTCTCATTGTGCCGAACACTCCCGCGCACCCTTGAGAGGCGAAAGTCGTCATGTCCCCCGCAGCGGCCCGGTGTCATGCCGGTTCCGTCCTCAGGAACGGGCCGGGAGCACGGCCGACGAGGCGGCCCGCCCGGCCAGGATCACGCCGAAGAGGCACACGGCCGTGACATGCATGGCCGTGCACCACAGGCAGATGGCACCGATCCTGAAGAGCTCCACGTAGACGAGATACACGACCGTCGCCGCGCCGGCACCCGACACCACCAGTCGGGCGGCGTCGACCCACGGGGCCCGGGCGCGCCAGGCCCACGGCACGGTCAGGCCGGTCATGACGACGGCCCACACCACGCCCAGGACGGCCAACGGGACGCCGAGCACGACCGACCACGAGCTCGTCGTCACCAGTGTGCAGTTGACGATGCCCGTGTCCGGACAGGCGAGCGCGGCCGGGTCCGTGTAATGCGTCACCGTGAGATACGAGGCGATGGCCAGTGCGCCGAGGGACAGCGTGAGCGAGGCGGCCGGCACCCAGGCCGGCGGGCGGCGGGACTGCGTGCGCATCGCCATCGTCACGCCCCCAACTTGTGGGCGATCGCGGCAATGGTCGCCGAGCTCGCCACGCTGGAGGGCTGGCTCCCGGTGACCGACACGATGGCCGCCGTGATCACGTTGGCCGCGCCGTCGACCGCCTGGGCCACCGCACTGTTCGGGTTGGACAGCGCGGACGCGATCTGGCCGCGTGACAACCCCTGCAGCACCTGTGGCGAGAAGCTCGATCCGGTGATGACGTAGCGATTGGCGATATCGAGGAACGGGATACTCCCCTCCGGGTCGTAGGTGGACATGAGGGCGGTCTGGGCCGCGGTGGGCGATTGCAGCGCTTGGTAGCTGTCCCCCACCTGCTGGTTCGTGGCCTCCTCGACACTCCGGAAGTCGACGTACGGGCTGGTGTAGCTCGACCCGTAGAACGACAGCGTCTGCGTGTCCGGGTAGATGTCCGAGCCCGACGAGTGCGTGCCCGACAGGTTCTCGAACGTCCCGAAGCGCGACAGCGCCACCGCCAGCGCCCACCGTTCGGCCGCGCAGTAGGGGCAGTACTCCGCGCCCACGTAGGTGATCAGCGGCTTGTCGTCGGTGCCCTTCAGGATGGCGCCCTTGCCGACCGTGGTGGGGAGGGCGACCGAGGAGGGACTGCCCACCGCGTCGAGCGTGGAGGCGGGCACCGAGAGCGCGTCCACCACCTGTGCGGACAGCGCCGTGGTCCCCGGGTCGGCTGATCCGCCGGATGCGCCCGATCCGCCTGTTCCGCCCGTGGTCAGGTGCGAGGAAGCCGCCGCCGACGGATTGCCGTTCCCGGCCACCTTGATCACGACCAAGGTGGCGATGGCGGCGATCACCAGCCCGACCGGGACCAGCGCGGTCAGGACCGGGTGGCGGGTGCGGAAGCGGCCGCCCTGGTGGGGCGAGGCGGTGGACGACCTCGTCGTGGTGGCGTTGCGGTTGGCGTTGCGGTTCGTGTGTTTCGTGGTGTTCGTGTTCCTGGATTGGGTGGTGGGCCGCGGCCGACGCGACGGACCCGTTGGTGACTTCGACATGCTGTTCTCCTTGGATTGGGCCGAGGGGCGGCAACGCCGCCCGCACTCGGAAGTTCGAGATGGAGACCGCGTGGGGGTCTCCGGGTGCTGCTGCACTTGCCGCGTCCCGCGCCCTCGCTCGAGAACGGGAGGTGCGGTCGGGTGCCCGGCGCAGCGCGGGGTCGAGCTAGGAGAACTGAGGCGGGTGGAACAAGGGGTCTCGCACGCCTGCCGGGAGGGTGAGCACCCGTCCCCGCCGGCGACGAATGCGGGCGGCGGCCGCGGCGGCGGCCATCATGCCGGTCACGACCGCCACCAGGGCGACGCCCGGCGAAGGTGCGGCCGGTGCCGGGCTCCCCTTGCCACAGGAGGCATCGAGGCAGGTCACCGGAGCCGACAACGGGACTTCGGCCATCCGGGCCGCTTGGGCGGCCGCGGCATCAGCGGTGGACGGGACGCCGTGCGGCAGGAAGCCGCCGACGACCGCGGCGGCGATGATCGCCACCAGACCGATCCGCCACCGCAGGGACATGCCATGCAGGTTACGGGTGGTCAATAAAGACGCCATAAGAATCTGCGGCGGGACAGGTGGCCCGAAAGAATTGTGCAGGGAGAAACGTGGGGCGGCTGTCCGCCGTCCGGCGCGGCGGCGTCGCCGGGCCCGCATTCGCCTACCGGATGCTGTCCCCCGGCCGCTCCGCACCTCGGCGGACCACTGGCGTCGAGCGGTCCGTGCCCACCGGGACCCGCTCGAGGGCCGCGGCCGCGCGGCGGTGCCACAACGTGTACCAACCCACGAAACCGGTCACGAACAGCCCGACTGCGCCCAGCACAAACATGATCTCCGCCATCTCCTCAGTGTGGGGGTCGCTGGCACCGGCCGCTAGGGGTAAAAGTCCCCTTCCGGGCGAAATTCACCCTTACGTCGTGCCTGAGGGCACCGGGGACCCGCCCTCCGGGCCGGCGCCGGCGTCGGTCCCGCCATCGGCTCCGGCAATCGGTCCGGACGAGGACGCTGCCGCGGCCGCCTTGCGGGCCCAAGCGGCCACCAGCTGCAGCAGCCCGAGATACACGGCCAGCACGATCACGATCACCAGCAGGCTCCACCCGGTGAGGTTGCCGCCGAAGACCAGGAAGAGCCCGGCCACGACCACGCCGAGGATGCGCAGTCCGTTGAGATGCTCCAGGATCCAGCCGGCGGAGCGGCGCACCCGCCCCGACTCGGCGGCGGCCCGCCCGGCACCAGACGACAGTTCGTGGGCCTGGGCCGCCACCCAGCGGGCGCCCGTGGCGACGGTCCGCCGGATCCAGACCGCGTAGCGCGCCGGCCCGGCCAGCCAGGCGCCGAGCGCCACCAGCACCGAGATCAGCAGCGTCCAGCGCAGATCCGTCTTGAGGAACCGCAACACGGTGTCCCAGACGGCGGCGGCACCCTCGGTCTTGAAGCCGCCGCTGGCGGCTTGACCGATGAAGATGCCGCGGCCCGCCGCCAGGCCCCCCAGGATCAGCATGCTCATCAAGGCCACCCCGATGGCCAGCCGGAGCAGCGTCTTGCGCCGCTCCATGGCGAGCGCCACCGAAAGGATCGCCAGCACCAGGGCGATGACCGGGACGGCCCACTTGAGCTTGACGATGAGGTTGAAGAGCCCGGAGAACTTCGAGACCTGCTTCTGGGAGACGACCGTGAAGGTCAAGCCCGTCGAGATCGACTTGACCGGGTTGAAGAGCGTCACACCATGGGCGTTCGCCTGGGCGACGAGGTTGTTGAGCGCCGGCGACAGGTTGAGAGCGATCTGGCCGCCTTTCGAAAGCTTCTTCTGGAGCGGGGTCTGCTTGCCGGTGAGGATGTTGATCACCGCATCGTGGCTGTGCCGGTTGAGCGTGTCCCACAGCGTGCCGAACTTCGGGCTCGAGAAGACCTTCAACGCCAGGCTGTAGACGTAGGAGTGCACCTCCTTGACGACCGGCGCCACGAGCGGCTTCGCCTTCTTCGGCAGGGCTTGCGTGACCTTCTTCTGCACCACGCCCGTCGAGAACAACGCGTCGGTGGCCCGCGTCGCCAAGCCGTCGACGATGACCTCGTTGCGCGCCAGAGGGGCCATGGTCTCGACGTACTGATCGGTGTCGGTCACCGTGCGGATGGCCCACACCGAGATCACCGACACCGGGATCAAGATCGACGCCAACACGACGAGCACCCACGCCGAGATCCGGCGCGGGAGGTGCCCGCGCCGTGTCTTCGTCTTGCCCTCCGTCACGCCGTTGGTCGTGCTCACGGCCACCGCCGGGTCCGACGACTCTGGCGTGGGAGCGCCCGACGCGCCTGCATCATCCGGCGGCATCGGGGGTTCAGCGTCGCTCATCTGGGCTTCTCATCACCCAATGCCTAGCGCCTACGAAGCCGAAACGCACGTTATTTCATGATGTACAGGACACGTTCGCAGGGTGTACAACTACGGGCGTGAGCCAGAAGGCCAGCCTCTCCAGCGCACTGCGCGTGACCATACTCAGCGCATTCTCTGCCTTCGCGGCACCGCTGGTCTTCGTCGGCGTGATCGGTCTCCGCAAGGTCAGCCGGCGGGGCAAGGTCCAATTCCGCCAGCTGAACAAGCGCATGCAGCACGAGATCGCCCGCTGGACCTGAGGGTCCGAACCCAGCCTGGCGGTTCCACATTTCGGAATTTCCGGTGTTTCCGGCACAATTCCAGCCGGTCTGATCCGATTTCTGGCCGTTTTCTTCCCGTCCCACCCGATTTTCCCCGGCCTACGCTGACCGGGTGCTCACCGGAATGGCCCATGCCGCCGTCTGCGTCCCCGACGTCGAGGCCGCCACACGCTGGTATTCCGACGTTCTGGGCCTCACGGTGCTGTCCCCGCCGTACCGGATGGAAGGCGAGCAGATGGAGCGCGACATGGGTGAGCTCGTGCCCTCACCGGTGGTTCTCCACGCGTCGATCGTGGGCTTTGGGCAGGACGACCGCGTCATCGAATTGATCGAGTATCCGGCGGCCAACGTCGTACCGCCGGAACCGGGGCAACCCTCGGTGACCAGGGTGGGCATCACGCACATCGGCATGCTGTGCGACGACATCGGGGCCACGCGCGCCGAGCTCGAGCGACGTGGCGTCGAGTTCCTCACGACGGGGACCGCCGACGTGGCGGGCCTGCAGACGACCTGGTGTCACGACCCGTGGGGAACGGTGATCATCCTCATGGAGAAGAGCAAGGATGCGCATCCCTACTGGGGCCAATGGAGGCCGTAAAACGGGGCTGCACGCCGGCGTCACACCCGATCGGCGCGGCCTCCGGCAGCCCGCTGTCATGCGTGACGGCCGTTGGAAAAGACGTCTTTGAGGGCTCTGAGGGCGAATTTCAAGCACAAAAATCTGCATTCGTGCCCGGAAAGATGTGCATCACAGGGCGCGCGTCGGCCACAATGGCGCCATGAACAAGAGAGAACTAGCAAAAGCAGTCGCGGTCCAGGCCGACGTTGAGCTGAAGACCGTGATCACCGTCATCGACGGATTCACTGATGTCGTCACCGCCGTCGTCTCCAAGGGAGAGCCGGTTTCCATCCCTGGCTTCGCCAAGTTCGTCAAGGTGAACCGGGCGGCGCGCATGGGTCGGAACCCGGCCACGGGTGAGGCGATCCGCATCAAGGCCTCCAAGAAGGCGCGCATCACCCCGGTGAAGGCATTCAAGGACGCCGTCCTGGCTCCTGCCACGGCACCGAAGTTGGTGAAGGGTGCGTACCCGACCAACGACGCCGCCGTCGCCGCCGCCGGCAAGTCCGCCGCTCCGGCTGCGGCCAAGAAGGCTCCGGCCCGAGCTGCCGCCAAGAAGGCACCGGCCCGCAAGGCCGCCACGGCACGCAAGGCTCCCGCCAAGAAGGCACCGGCCCGCAGGGCCCCGGCCAAGCGCGCTCCCGCCAAGAGGGCCGCAAAGAGGTAGAGAGCGGGCCCCGACCCCCACCTCACCGGGGGGGGTCGGGGCTTTTGCTTTTGTCCTGCGGCGCCGGTCGGATGAACGAGCCGCACCATGAACGACGAGCCGCACGGAGACCTCGGATCAGACAATCGGCCTGTTCCCTCCCACGAACCCCCTCCTTCCGGCGACGAGCTGGCGGCGCGGCCCCTCACGGAGCCGCATCCTGATCGACTGTCACCGGACAATCCCGCTTACGCGCAGATCGTCCGGGTGCATGCCGAGGCCCTCCGTTCCGGCGAGGACACCTACGTCGACCCGCCTTCGGGGTTCATCGTGCTGACCGCCGGCTACCTCGCCCGACGCGGCTACTGCTGCGAGAACGGGTGCCGGCACTGCCCCTACGTCTCGTGAGCGAGCGTCGGATATGAAGCACGATCCGGCGCGGGGCCACCTCCTATGCTCCTGGCGGCACGCGGCGCGGACGGATCGGGTACGGCATGAGCGACACCTCACAGGGTCCCGGATGGTGGTTGGCCTCCGACGGGAAGTGGTACCCGCCTGAACTCTGGACGGGCCCGCCCGCAGCGCGACCGGCCGGGGCGCCGGCCCAACCCGTGCCGACGTATCCCGCTTCAAACTCGGGCTACGGCCAGTATCCACAGCAGGGCCAGTATCCACAGCAGGGCCAGTATCCACAGCAGGGCCAGTACCTTGCGCAGGGCTTCGGCACACCGCAGGGCTTGGGGGCGTACGGCCAGGCCGTGCAACAGAAGACCAACGGGTTCTCCGTCGCATCCTTGGTCTGTTCGTGCGCGGGGCTGTTCTTCCTCCCGGCCATCGCCGGCGTGGTCTTCGGCTTCATCGCCCGCGCGCAGATCAAGCGTTCCGGCGGCGGCCAGAAGGGCAACGGGCTCGCCCTCGCCGGCATCATCGTCGGCTTCGGCTGGCTGGCACTGGTGGTGCTCGGCCTCGTCCTCGGCGCCGGCGATTCCAGCAGCGGCAACAGCGGTATCGTCGGCCCGGGGATCCTGACGGGGCTGTTCGGCCTCGGCGGCGCCGGTGGGTAGCGGCGCCTTCATTTAGGGGAGGATACGAATGCAAGGTCTGCTCTACGGCGTCCGCGGTGACCGCTGGACACCGCCGGACGAGTCCAACAGCCTCATGCGGGGCCTGTCCCGGACCCCCATGCGCCTGGAGGAGCTCGAGCGACCGAAGCTCCTGCGCGACGACTGGTGCGTCGCCAAGACGCGGCTCACCGGCATCTGTGGCTCCGACGCCAAAATGGTCTTCATGGACTTCGGCGACGACTTCGGCGACGGCGCGCTGAACGGGTTCTTCACCTTCCCGACGGTCTTCGGGCACGAGGTGGTGGCCGATGTCGTCGAGGTCGGCCCGGCCGTGACCACCGTCGAGGTCGGCCAGCGCGTGGTCCTCAACCCCTGGCTCTCCTGCGGCCCGCGTGGCATCGACCCGCCCTGCCCGTCCTGTCAGGACGGTGACTACAGCCTGTGCTGGCACTTCACCCAGGGCCCCATCGCAGCCGGCATCCACACCGGGACGTCGAAGGACGCTCCGGGCGGCTTCGCCGACTACCTGCCCGCCCACGAGTCCATGCTCATCCCCGTTCCGGCGGGCGTGACCGACGAGGTGGCCGTCATCGGAGACCCCTTCGCCGTGTCACTGCACTCGGTCACGCGCCACCCGCCGCCGCCGGGCGGCAAGGTGCTCGTCTACGGGGGCGGCGCGCTGGGCAGTACGGCGGTGGCCATCATCAAGGCGCTCTACCCCGACGTCGAGGTCATGGTCGTGGCGCGTTGGCCCGCGCAGGCCGCGCTGGCCCGCAGGCTCGGTGCCACCGTCGTCGACCCTTTCCCGGTCGAGCAATTGCTCGAGGAGGCGGCGGCGTGGTCGGGCGGCGTCCTGAACCGGTTCGAGGGCAGCTCGCTGCCCATGGCGCACCCGGGTGGCTTCGACGTCGTCTACGACACCGTGGGCACCGCGCAGACGGCAGAGGTCGGTGTCCGCCTCCTGAAGCAACGCGGCACCATGGTCAAGAGCGGCGTGCACGCGCCCGAACGTTGGGAATGGTCGCCGCTGTACTTCAAGGAGATCTCGTGGGTGGGCTCCAACGCCTTCGGCGTCGAGGAGGTCGACGGGGTGCGCATGCACGGCATCGCGCACTACCTGCGCCTGGCTTCTGAGGGGCGGATCGACATGACCGGCATGCTGACGCACACGTTCCGGCTGGAGCAGTGGCGTGAGGCCTTCACCGTGCTGGCCGACCAGGAGGAGAGCGGGGCCATCAAGGTCGCCTTCGACTTCCGCTGAGTGCCGCCTTCCGGCTCCCGGCAAACGGTCTGCCCGGGCCGGCGGAGCGGCCCCCCACCTGACTCCACGCACCCGAAGGGCTAGCGTCGCGGGTGGCGCACGGCGCCGACTGCCGACCCAAAGGGGGCCTCATGACCACGAGCCCGTCCATCACTGACTCGGACTTCGCCTTCGACCCGAAGTGGGGCATCGAGTCGCCGTCGACCACCATGTTCGACTTCAACTACACCGGTGGGCGGGACCAGCTCCTGCGCCTCTACGACAAGGGGACGCGCCGCCAGTGGATCGGCAGCGACCGGCTCGACTGGAGCACCGATGTCGACCTGACCAACCCCGTCGGCATGCCCGACGAGATCATGCCGATCTTCGGCACGCCGTGGTGGGACGACATGGACGAAGAGCGGCGCGGCGAGCTGCGTCGGCACGTCGAGGCCTGGCGCTTCAGCCAGTTCATGCACGGCGAGCAGGGTGCGCTGATCTGCACGGCCAAGATCGTGCAGACCGTCCCCGACATCGACTCCAAGTTCTACGCGGCCACCCAGGTCATCGACGAGGCGCGCCATGTGGAGGTCTACAGCCGCTACCTGCACGAGAAGGTGCAGCTGGTGTACCCGCTCAACCGGTATCTCAAGGCGCTGCTCGACGATGTCATCTCCGACAGCCGGTGGGACATGACGTATCTCGGCATGCAGGTGCTCATTGAGGGGCTGGCGTTGGCGGCCTTCGGCGTCATCCGCAACAACGCGCAGAATCCGTTGGCCAAGGCATTGAACGCCTACGTGATGCAGGACGAGGCGCGCCACGTCATGTTCGGGCGCCTGGCGCTGCGCGACTACTACCCGCAGCTGAGCGATGCCGAGCGGGGCGAGCGGGAGGACTTCTGCATTGAGGCCTGCTACCTGATGCGGGACCGCTTCCTGGGCGACGAGGTGTGGGAGCGCCTCGACCTGCCGCCCGAGATCGCCGTCTACGTGGAGAACAGCGAGACGCTGCGCGAGTTCCGGAACTTCTTGTTCATGCGCATCGTGCCGATCCTGCGGGACATCGGCCTGTGGGGTCCGAAGCTGCGGGCAGCCTTCGAGGAGATGGGCGTGATCGGCTGGGCCGACGCCGACATCGACGCCGAGATGGCGAGCGACGAGAAGGCGGCGGAGGATCTCGACGAGGCCCGTGACGCCCGAATGGCGCACGTGGAGGCGGTGGCGGAGGAGGCCTGAGGCGGCCCGCGCCCGGTTGGCCGCCCTTTCCTGGGGGTAGTCTGTCCTCACGTTTTACGGAGTCCACAGTTCTTGGATCGCCTTGTTGGTGTTCTTCGGCCTCTTCGCGATGAGGGCCTTTACCTCGCAGCGACGCCACCAGGGTCGGCAGAGGGGATCACCTCCCGCGAGCTCCTTCACCGAGCCCACCTTCTCGAAGGACGGATCCGACGTGGCCGAGGCACCATCCGACCAGGTCGCCTTCGGCGGCGTGCCTCCCGGCTGGTTCAGGGACCCCTCGGGCCGACACGAGCAACGGTATTGGTCCGGGTCTGCCTGGACGGAGCACGTGACGGACCGTGGCATCCCCGGCACCGACCCGCCTCCACACACCGGTCACGAGGCGCCCTCATCCTGACGGCGTCATCCTGACAGCGTCATCCTGACGGCTGTCGGCGTCGCCCCGACCGAGGACGTCACCCGGTACGGAGCCCGAGCAACCCGAGAATGACCCGCTGCTCCGCCTTGGCCTCGGCGCTGCCGGTGCCACCCCGGCCCGTCGCCTTCTGGGCGAGGTCGGTGGCCGTCGACCCGCTGTCCGTTTGCAGGCGAGGATCGGCGCCGGCGCCGAGCAGCGCATCCACCGCGGCGGAGCAACGGTTACGGACCGCTCTGTGCAGGGGTGTCACACCGCCCACCGCGGCGGCATTGGGATCGGCTCCGGCCTCGACCAGAAAGACGATGATCTCGCGCTGCCGCGTGGGGTTCCAGCTCGGCGAGCCGGGGACTCCCATCACCGCCGCATGGAGCGGTTCGGCACCCCGCCGGTTCTTGGCCCGAATGTCGGCACCCCGTGCGATCAGATCGCGGGCCATGTCCGTGTCGTAGCTGAAGGCCGCCGCGTGCAACGCGGTGTCGCGGTCGAGGTGGGCAAGCGCGACCAGCAATGTCGTCAGATCGGTTGGATCCGCCGTCACGGGAGGCTTCTCCTTTTGGGCTGGTTGCACATCGCCACGCGATTGGGCACGTCAGGCCTGCCCGAGATGTGAACGTCAGCCGCCTTCCAGGGCCCGCTCGAGGCCGGCGGTGATCTGCTGGGTCGGCTCGTTCGTGTCGAGATAGTCCCGCCAGCTGATGACCAGGCCCTCGCTGTCCACGTCGATCACGGTGGCGCCCGTCATGGAGACGGGGACCCCGGCCTTGCCCTCGCCGGGATGGAACGTCGCCGTCCCCGTCCACTCGAAGACGGCCCAGTCCGCCCCGCCGCGGATGCGGTCGACCCGCTGGTTCCAGTCCGGGAAGATGGCGTCGGTGTCCCGGGCCACCTTGTGCAGGTCGGTGGTCCAGGGCGTGACCGGGTCGCAGAATTGACCGTCAGGGGCGAACAGGGCGGCGAAGTCGTCGGGCCCGTCGATGGACTCGAACGTGCGCGCCCAGGCCTCCCAGTCTCTGGTCGGACTCATCGATGTCTCCTTTGTGTCGCGCTGCGCAGGCTCTCGGCCTCGAAGCTGACAACCGCATCATCGAGGGGCAGGACCACCTGGGGCTGCACGAACTGGTGCGTCTCGGCCACGAGTTTGACCGCGGTGCCCCAGGCCGTAAACCCGATGGCGTGGCGGGCGAAGCTCATGGGCCCTTCCGTCACCTTGACCTCGACCACGCCCTCGCCGCCTGCGTCCAGCGCCGAGCGTTGCATCTTCTCCATGGCCGATTCGCGAGCCGAGTACATGGCCTCGGTGTAGTTGGTCAGTTCCACGTTCTGTCTCGTCTGCTTCATGGCGGTGCCGGCGGAGCGCCGCGGGGCGTACACGAAGCTGGCGCCGAAGGCGAGCCCGACGGGCCTCCAGCCGGCGCGCTGGAGCAGGGTGAAGTCCCGGGCCGAGAGGTCGGAGACGAAGGGCGTGGCCAGGGCGGCGTCGGTGCCCGGGGGACGCGGGTCCTTACTGCTCTGCATCGGCCGGACCGCCGTGCCCACCAGCTCGACGTCAATGTGGTGGGTGCGGACCGACACCTCGACCCGAACCCCGACCACACCATGCCCGTGCACCTGGCGGCATTCGGCGCGCAACAGGTTGGCGGCCTGATCCACGGCGGCGTTGTGCGCGTCCGAGGCCATGGAGATGCCACCTCCCGCGCCCCAGTTCCACACCCCGAGGGGAACCGACACCACGGCGACGCCGCACACGAGGTCGAGAGGCTCCCATCCGGCGGCGTGGAGGAGGAGCGCCTCGTCCACCGAGAGGTCCGAGGTGATGCCGCGTTCTCTCGATGGTGCCACCGCGCTGGCCAGGGACTGGGCGCCCCGGAGCATCTCGGCCCGGACGTCCTGCATGGGTGCGACGCCCGCGCTCGGGTCGGCCGCGTCGAGGCCGGCGGTGCTCATGCCAGCCGCACCGTGGGCCGCGGCAGCACCACGGGATCGAAGTCCTTGAAGCGCCGCATCCGGTTGCCCCGCAGGGTGCAGTCGATCACCTCGTCGCCGGCCGAGAGCTCCCGGGTGACGACCTCCATGGTCGCGCCGTGCAACTCGTCGCCGGCCAGCTGCTGGCGCACGTGCTTGCGGGCCAGCCGGCGGGAGGCCATGTGCGCCTTGCTCACCTGCTCCACCAGCGCCGGGCCCGCGTTGTTCCCCCACCCGCCCATGGAGCCCTCCATGTAGTACTCGGTCATGCAGTAGGCCCAGAGCCGGACCGAGGCCAAAGCCGCCACCACGGCCACCGGCATGAACCCCGCCTCAATCGACTTGGTCAGGCGCTGGCCCGCCAGGTACGTGCTCCAGGGCACGCCGCCGGCCGGCGGGGGGCCGCCTTCCACCGTCACCGCCGTGCCCAGGAAGTGGAACTCGGTCGTCCCGGTGTCGGCCACGTTGGAGACCCGGTCGACCACGCCGATCACCCCGTGGGCGCCGAGCGTGCCCGCCTCCTCGAGCATGCGGGAGTAGGCCGTCCCGTAGCCGTGGGCCCAGGCCTCCTCGACCCAGGGCTGCTCGAGGTTCTGGCCCCAGCTGCGGTGCTCGTTGGAGACGAAGCCGTGCGGGCAGCGGTAGGTCTCGGTGTACGCGCCCGGCACCTGCTGTCCGCCAATGTAGGGAGACATGCCGCGCATGGTCCCCGAGCCCGAGCCCGGGCCGTACCAGCCCCACTGCATGACGCAGAAGCCCTGCACGAGTGCGACGGGCTCCAATCCGAGCTCGAGGCAGGCCGCGAAGTCGGGCACGCTCAACCCGGAGGAGAACGTGTCGGACTCCAGACGGCGGACCGCCGCCTCGGGCAGGTCGCCCTGGGGGCCGCCGGCCGGGCTCGTCACGGCATCGGGCGGTGAGCCTCCCCCATCGGGCACGTCCCCGACCGGCATCAGTTGTCCAAGGAGATGATGGTCGTCGGCTTGGGCAGCGTGACCTCACCACTGCGCTTGGTGACGGCGGTGCCGAGTGCCAGGAACTCAATGGTGTGCGAGCCCCACTGGTGCGACTTCTCCTCCAGGCGCACGCCGACGATGCCGCTCGCCTCCAAGACGCCCGCCTCGTCCTGCATCCGTGTCATGGCCAGCTCGCGGGCCTCGTAGAGCGCCTGGGTGAAGTTGGGCAGCTCGACGTTCTGCCCCATGGAACCGAGCGCCTGGGTGAGCTTGCGGTGCGCGATGTGGAAGACGCAGGTCCCCATGACAAGACCCTGGGGCACGTGCCCGGTCTGCATGAGGGTCCAGAAGTCCTGGCCCGAAAGGTCCGACGTGAAGGGCTTGCCCTGCACGTTGCGGTACGAGGTCCCGTCCTCGGCCTTGACCGCGGTGCCGAAGGCGATGAACTCGGCCGAGTCGTTGCCCCACTCGTAGTAGTTCACATCGAGGCGCACGCCGACGACGCCGTCGGCCCCGAGCTCCTGGGCCTCTTCCTCCATCCGGGTCATCGCGAGCTCGCGGGCGGTGTACATGGCCTCCGTCAGCTTGGTGAGCTCCTGGCTCTGCCCCCACTTCCGGGTCTGGATACCGATGTGGTAGATCGACGATCCCATCACGAAGCCCAGCGGATGGAACCCGGCCTCCTTGACCAACAGGAACTCGTTGACAGAAAGGTCGGAGGTGAAGAGGCCGTGCTCCAATTCCTCGAGCCGGTGGGCGGCGTCCTTCGGCAGGTCGCTGGGGAGCGGTGGGGGCGCCACGACCGGGGCCGCCTGCGCCTCCGCCTCCGCCCCCGCCCCCGCCGCTGCCGCTGCCGCTGCCGACTGCGGTGTCTCCTCCGTCACGATTGGCCTCCGATCACAATGTTCTCCAACGCGAGACGTGTCTGGTCGCTGTTGGCCGCCTCCGCCTGCAGGATGGTCAGCAGCCGCGTGAGCCAGACGTCGATGCCGACCTTCTCGCTGCGGATCCGGATGCCGCCCGAGGAGTGCCCGATGGTGCAGCGGACGGTGCCGCCCTCCACCGCCGCCTCGAGTGTGTCGTCGCCCAGCGCGATGCGCACCGACTTGATGTCGTCGGACTTGCGGAACCGTCCCGCCCGCTCCACCGAGATCCGGTCGCCCAGTGCGTCGGAGAGCTGGGCCACCAGCAGCTTGAGCATGATGCGGAGATCGGTGCTGTTGGACGCCAGCTGCGACACGGCCATGCTCAGGTCGAAGGCGGCGTCCTCCGACCCGGTGCCTGTCCCGGGGTCAGTGCCCTCAATCGATCCACCTGATGAGCCGGCAGGCTCCATTGACATCGGGCGCATCGTACCGCCACCTTCGGGCGATGATCCTGCGGCCGGCGATCGGGCCGGTTGGCGGCCCCGCCCTCGGCAACCTCCGGCAGGTGGTCAGGCCGGGCGCGGTTCGCAGATCACGACCGGGATCTCGCGGCCCGCCTTCTCTTGGTAGCTGGCGTAGCCCTTGTAGGCGGCCACGATGTCGGGCCACAGCGCCGCCTTCTCCTCCGGCGAGGCCGTGCGGGCCCGCATGGCGCGGGTCTCCCCGTTCATCGTGATCTGTACGTCAGGGTTGGCCACCAGGTTGCGGTACCACTGCGGGTCGCGTTGGTCGCCGCCCTTCGAGGCGATCAGCACCACCCGGTTCTCGTCGTGGATGGGCGACGTCAGCATGGTGGTGCGGGGCTCCCCGGACTTGCGCCCGACGGTCCGCAGCTCCACGCCCGGCATGCCGAAGAGGACGGTGGGCCAGCGGCCGCCGGTCACGCGCAGCACCGCCTTGTGGGTGAGGTTCAACAGCTTGAACCCGGCATCGACGACGGGCTTGTGTTGTTCGGGCATCGTCATCCTTGTCTGTGGGGTTGGCGTCTGTGGGGCTGGCGTCTGTGGGGCTGGCGGCTCAGCGCCGTTCGTTGCGGACGCAGCCACGCTCACACTGCATGTCCGGTGCCTGTCTCGGTCTCCCCATCCCCCGTTGTTCCCGCCGAACCTATAGGGAACGGCCGTGGACGGTCGACGACACGAATCACAACGCCAGGCCATACCGACGTGAACTCCTGGTGAACGCCTGTTCTTGACCCCCTGAAGCATGCACCGCTCGATACCATGGTGCGCTCGCACCACGTGCGGAATCGGTTGGGAACGGCGATCACGGATCCGACAGGGAGAACGGTGACCTTCTCACCACTGCACATGCGACGACACCTTTGCGCCATACGGCGGCACAGAACGCGGGACATGCGGCGGACCGCTCTCGCCGCCTTGGCCGCTCTCGTCGTGGTCATGGGCACCGCCGGATCCGTCGCCCTGGCGGGCGCGCCGCCGGCTGGTGCGGCCAACTGGTCCCCGGTGCACCCCCAGCGACTTCCCCGACCCGAGCATCCTGCAATGGGGAGGCGTGTACTACGGGTTCGCCACCCAGAGCTTCTCCTCCGCCGGCGACATCACCAACATCCAGGTGTCCACGTCTCTGGATGGGGTCAACTGGACGCCCACGGGCATCGATGCCCTCCCGACACTTCCCTCGTGGGCCGAGGTGGGCGACACCTGGGCCCCGAGCGTCGCCCACAGCAGCGTCGGCAACGACTTCGTCATGTACTACACGGCGACGGAGACCTCCACGGGTGACCAGTGCATCGGGGTGGCCGCGTCCCAGCAGCCCACCGGCCCCTACACCGACTCCAGCGCGGCGCCGATCGTCTGCGACAACGGGGTCGATTCGTCGTCGACCACCCTCGACGACGGGAATTGGGGCGGCAGCATCGACCCCGACATCTTCACCGATGACGCCGGCAATTCCTTCCTGCTCTGGAAGAGCGACGGGAACCACATGGGCGTGTCCACCCCCATCAGGTCGGTGCCACTGACCGCGAACCTCCTGGCGCCGGCCGGCCAGCAGACCACGCTCCTGTGGGACGACGAGCCCTGGCAGAGCAACATCGTCGAGGGGCCCGACATGGTCGAGATCCAGAACAGCTACTACCTCTTCTACGCCGGCAGCGACGAGGGCGCGACGACCTACGCCATCGGGTGGGCCAGCTGCCCGTCGGGCCCGAGTGCCGCCTGCGACGAGATGTCCACGACGGGAGCCTTGCTCGGCACGTCCCCGGGCATGTCGGGACCCGGGGGCCCGGACGTGTACACCCTGCCATCGGGCCAGCTCGTCATGGCCTTCGCCGCCTGGCAGGGGTCGACCATCGGCTACCTCAGCTGCGGTCTCCGACCCATGTATCTGGCCACGCTCACCATCGCCTCGCCGGGCGGAGCGCCCTCGCTGGCGCCGGCGACCAACACCGGGCCGGCCGACAGCCCGAGCTGCCCGGCATCGTCGCACCCCGCGCCCGGCTACTGGCAGGTCGGCGCGGACGGGGGCATCTTCACGTTCGGCTCGGCCCAGTTCTACGGCTCCACCGGGTCCATACGGCTCAACAAGCCGGTGGTCGGCATGGCGGCGACACCCGACGGCGGGGGCTACTGGCTCGTGGCCAGTGACGGTGGGGTGTTCGCCTACGGCGACGCGGGCTTCTACGGATCGACGGGCAGCATCGTGCTGAACAAACCCATCATCGGCATGATCCCCTCGCTCGACGGACGGGGCTACTGGCTGATCGCCAGCGACGGCGGTGTGTTCGCCTACGGCGACGCGAAGTTCTACGGGTCGGCCGGCGGCGACAACCTCGCCTACCCCGTCACCGCAGCGGCACCCGGCTACCTCGGTGGCGGCTACTGGATGGTCGACGCCAACGGCCAGGTCCTGAACTTCGGCGACACCCGCTTCGAGGGTCAGCCCACCGAGGCGCCCGGCGGGTACAGCATCACCGGCATGGCGGGCACGCAGAACTCGAGCGGGTACTGGCTCGCCAGCGCGAACGGCAACGTCGCCGACTTCGGCAACGCCGCGCCCTACGGCTCCATGATCGGGACCGCTCTGAACGCACCGGTCGTCGGCATGACCACCACGGACGACGGCGCCGGCTACTGGCTCCAGGGCTCCGACGGCGGCATCTTCACCTTCGGCGACGCCCAGTTCTACGGATCCATGGGCGGCCGGCACCTGAACGCGCCGATGGTCGGCATCGCCGCCACCTGACGCCCGACGCTGACGCCCGACGCCCGACGCCCGACGCCCGACGCCGGCTACCCGCTGCCGACGATCCCCTGCGTCACCGACGCCGGCGGTGCAGCGGAGACCGCTCGCCACGACCGCACCACCAGCACGGCCAGCACCACGGCGCTCAACAGCTCGGCGATCAGCGACTCGTAGGCCCAGCCGGTCACGGCCGGCAGCTTGAACCCGAAGATCCGCACGGTGTCGGCCAGGATGAACCCGACCACCGTGTCCAGCATCAGCACGATGCAACCGAGCGCCACCACCACGACCCGGTGGCGAGCGACCTCCCGCCCTCGGCAGGCCCGGACCGTCGTGGCGCCAACGACAGCCCAGGCCCCGAGAGGCCGCCGCACCTGCGAAACTCGCGGCTAGAAGCCGACCCCTCCGCCTCCAGGGCTCATCGGCGCGGTGGTGGGAGGCGGAGTCGTGGTCGGTGTGGGAGGACGGGTGACCGGCGTGGGCGCTGGGGCAGGAGTGGTCACGCTCGCCCCAGAGCTCGAGCTCGAACCAGAACCCGAGCCCGACGTCGTCGATGTCACCGGCTGCGTCGTCGATGCTCCCGGCGCGGTGGTCGGCGTGGCAGTGGCACCCGCCGTCGCCGAGGCGGGGATGCCGCTCTTCAAGGCGGCGAACCACACGCCGCCGACCTTCTGCCCGTGCGCCTGGCCCTTCTTCGTGTCCCCCTCGAAGCGGTAGAGCGGCAGCTTGTGGAACGTGACTTGCCAGTGACCGTTGCCGACGTTCATCAGGGACAGGCCCTTCACGCCCTGCGGTCCGGACACGTGCGCGCCCTTCGAGGCCAGAAGCGGTGGCCAGATTTTGGCGCAGGCTCCGGTGCACGCCGACGTGCCCGGCTTGTCCTCGGTGAAGCGGTACAGCGTCAGGCCGGTGGAGGTGGTGAGAACGGTCCCGACCCCGGAGATCTTGGCGGTCGAGATCTTGACCGTCTTGGCCTGGTTGCCGGTGGCTCCGGCGGTCCCACCGGGCACCGCCAGGACCAGGGCGAGTGAGGAAGCCGCGGCGGCCACTCCCACAGCGGAGAGAGTCCCGGCAACGCCCCGACGCCAACGTCGTCTGGCTCCGCATGCCGGGACTCCCTCCACTTTCCGGCCACCTGGATTTGGACTCTCTTGACTCCCACCCGTGCCTGCGTGACCCTCTGCCGCCATGTCGCGTCGTCCCTTCGTTCGTCTCGAATGTCTCGAGGGTCATACGGGCCGGGACCGCAGCAGGATTGCGGTGGCGGGTGGCGGCGTATCCTGGGTCGGTGTCGCCGGGGGCCGAACTGCGGCGGCGCCAAGGGAGGGAATGCTCATGGCAGGCGACGCGGGCGGGACAAGTCAAGCGGGTCACGCGGGTCACGCGGGGCACGCGGGTCACGCGGGTGGAGCAGGTGGAGCCGGCGGGTTCGAGCTGCGGGGCATCAACCATCTCGCATTGGTGTGTCGCGACATGGAGCGGACCGTCGACTTCTACGCCAATGTCCTCGGCATGCCGTTGGTCAAGACGATCGAGTTGCCGGCGGACATGGGACAGCACTTCTTCTTCGACTGCGGTGGTGGTGACTGCCTTGCCTTCTTCTGGTTCCCCGACGCGCCCGACGGTGTCCCCGGCATCAGTGCGCCGGCGGCCCGCCCCGACCAGGGTGACCTCACCAGCGCGGTCGGATCGATGAACCATGTGGCCTTCGACGTCGCGCCCGAGAAGATCTCCGAGTATCGCGACCGCCTGATGGCCGCCGGCATCCCGTGCACCGAAGTCGCCAATCACGACGACTCCGAATGGGGCATCAGCGATGCGCTGCATCCGGGTGTGTTCGTGCGGAGCGTGTACTTCCAGGATCCAGACGGGATCCTGCTGGAATTCGCCTGCTGGATGCGTGACTTCGAACCGGGCGACGTGGCGCATGCGCCGGCCCGGGCGGCCAAGGCGAAGGGCGCTGTCATGGCGGCCGAGCCGGAGCTGGCGGCGCCGGCCGAGCCGATCCGGGCCTGACGAACAATCCCTCACGAACAGTCACCGCCCGCCCCATGCCCCGCCTCCGCCAGGTCCCCAAGGACGAAGCCACCGCACCGATCGTCACCACCATGTACGAGTGGCTGTTCGAGGGCCGCGACCCCGTCGCCGAGCCCGGCCGCTGGGACGGCACCACCGGCGATTGGTGGACCGTCTTCGCCAACAGCCCGGACATCCTCGATCACTGCGTCAAGGGTTTCGGGCTGTACCAATCGCCCACGCGGGTGCTCGACCCCAAGCTGCGTGAGCTCGGCCAAATCCGGGCGGGCTACGCCGCGGCCAGCCAGTTCGTCTTCAGCCAGCACGCCAAGTCGATGCGCGAGCTCGGCATGCCCGAGGCGCAGATCGCGCACATCCCGGCCTGGAGCACGGCGCCCGAGGGCACCTACGACGCCGCCGAGCGGGCCGTCCTCGCCTACACCGACTGCCTCGTCTACGACCACGGCCGTGTGCCCGACCCACTCTTCGCCGAGCTGCAGCGCCACCTCGACGACGTCGCCATCCTGGAGCTGACCTACATCACCACGCTGTACTTCCAGCACGCCGTGATGTCCAAGGCCCTCCGCACCGAGTTCGACGACCGCGCCGATCCCGTCGTCGAGGTTCCAGGCCCAGTAGGTTCGACCGCCATGCATCCGGGACCGAATCGGTGAGGGCGGAGCACGTCGTCCTGCCAGACGACGAGGGCCGGCACACGCCCGACGACGAAGGCTTGTGGAACGAGTCCTATTACTGCGACTTCGTGCGGGCCGATGGCTCCATGGGCGGCTGGCTGCGGCTCGGTCTCTATCCCAACCGCCAGCTGGCCTGGTGGACGACCTGGATCGTGTTCCCCGACCGCCCCGGTGTCTGCTCCGTCGACTACACGGCGCCGGTCCCGCCCGGCGACGGGCTTGTTTCCGAATCCGAGGACGCCCGGATCGAGATCGACCTGCGCCGTCCGCTCGAGGAGTTCCGCCTGGCGGCGAGTGCGCCGGCGCACGTCATCGACCCACCCGAGCAGGTCTACGAGGACGGCGGGCAGGGCGAGCAGAGCGGCACCCCGGCCCAGCTCGACCTCGACCTGACGTGGACGACCGACGGCGTCCCGTATCACTACGACCTCACGACGCGCTACGAGATCCCCTGTCTCGTGAGCGGGACCGTCACCGTCGACGGGGAGTCCTTCGCGGTGGACGGGCAGGGCCAGCGCGACCACTCCTGGGGCGTGCGGGATTGGTGGGCCTTTGGATGGTGCTGGTGCTCCATGCGTCTCGAGGACGGGACCCGGATCCACCTGGCCGACATCCGGATGAACATCGGCATCCCCGTCTTCTTTGGATATATCCAGCGGCCGGGTGAGGTGCATCCCGCCACGGCGCTCACCGTCACCGAAGATCTGGGGGCGCACGGTTTCCCATCCAAGGCGCGCATCGAGATCGCCGTCGGGCCCGGCGCCGAACCAGGCGGCGCCGGCGAGCCGCTCGGCCTCGACGTCACGCCGGTCGCCTTCGGGCCCGTCCTGTTGCGTGACGAGGAGAGCGGGCGCACCAGCCGGTTCCCCCGGGCCATGGTGCAGTGCAGGACCGACGACGGCCGCAGCGGCGCCGGATGGATCGAGTGGAACCAGCCGGACGCGCCTGCGCCCGCCGACAGCGTTTGACATCCCACGAACAACAAACCCACCGACAACACATCCGCGGACAACACCTAGGCCCTACCCCGGTGTGAACACGGTCGTGACGCTGACCAGGCGCCGGCCACCACCGACTTTGGCCTCAAACCGCCATGTTCGGTGTCGTGGCGGGTTTCCCTGCTGTGGATGGATCCAACGAATCGCCCGTCGCCCAGCTTCGCCGGCATGAAGGGCACCCCGATCGCCGCCGGCGCCGACCCCTGATCACCGGCGCACTCCCCTTGGCCGCCCTCGTCGCCACCGCCACGCTCTGGATTGGATCCACAGCGCCTCCCGCCGCCGCGGCCGCGGCCCGCGCCACGACGACCGCCGCCGCATCCAAGACCACCACCACCACCTTCCCCCCCGGAGCCACCCCGGCCGACAAATGGGTCCTGAAGGCTGTCGCGGCCGAGCAGCGCTTCGGCAGCGTCCGTGTCGACGGAAAGATCTCCCAGGGGAAGTCCAAGATCCTCCTCGAGCTTCTCGTGAACTCCGATGGCGAGGGCGGCGGCGAGTTCGTCCAGGACGGCAACCTGATCAAGATCGAGCGGGTCGGCCCCGTCCTCTACTTCAATGCGCCAGCGACGTTCTGGGCGACGCACGCCACGGCGACGCAGACCAAGGTGTACGGCGGGAAGTGGATCGAGCTCTCGGCGGTCGACGAACGCTTCACTTCCTTCGACCAGTTCCTCGATGCGGCCGACCTCGCCGTGGCGGCCTTCCAGGGCCACACGGCACCGCTCACCCTCGGCCGCCCCACCACGTTCGCCGGCCACAAGGTGGTGGTCGTCAAGGACACGGTGGTGAGCAACGGGAAGAAGAGCACGGGTCTCATGTACATCGCCGCCAAAGGGCCGGCCCTGGTGTACAAGATCGTCGACGACACCCCCGGCCACGTGAGCACCGTCGTCTTCAACCACTACGGCAAGGCGGTCCCGCTCACCGTCCCACCCAACGCGATCAATTTGTCCTAGGGCCGTTCCGGGCGGCTCGCCGAGCCCACCTGCCGGACCGATTCCGGCGGACGGAGCGCAGCCCACCCTCCCAGGGGAACGGTCGCGCGATTACTTGAACATGTCGCCGAGGACCTTGGCCGCTCCGACGCCGGCGGCGGCACCCTCGACACCGCGGTGGTCATCGCGGTCGGGCAGGTACTCGCCGATGACGCCGGCGAGGACCGCGATCGGCATCGACTGCAGCCAAATGCGGCCGGGGCCCGTCAGGACGGCGAAGTGGTGGCCGTCCGAGCCCATGTAGCGGTTGGCCAGGCCGGGCACCTTCTGCACCGAGAATTGGACCGAGGACTGGAAGAGGCCGGCATGGCCCGGGTGCACGCGCATCGTCTGGCCGGCGGCCAGGTCGTAGACGATGACCTCGCCCGAGAGGTCGACGAAGGCACGGCCGGAGCCGCCGATCTTCTGCAGGATGAATCCCTCACCGCCGAACACACCGCCGCGGAACGACTGTTGGAATCCCATCGACAGCTCGATCCCGGGCGTGGCCGCCATGAATCCATGGCGGTGGACCATGAACTCGTTCCCCGGTGCCACGTCGATCGGCAGAATGTGACCGGGGAACTTCGAGGCGAAGGCGATGGAGCCGGCTCCCCCCTGGGCGGTGTAGGTCGTCATCATGAACGAGGCGCCCGACACGGCGCGCTTGACCGCGCCCATGATCCCTTTGCCGCCCATGCCGCCGCCGGTGTTGGTGGCCATTTGGACGGCATCTGACATCCAGGAGAATTCGCCGGCCTCCGACACAATGGACTCGCCGTCGGCGAGCGAGAGCTCGAGTACCGGCATCGTGGTTCCGTGGATCGTCTCTTCCATGGCTTGGCCTCCTCGGTCTGTTGGTCTGGGTCTGGGTCTGGGTCTGGGTCTTGTGTGGGCAGGGTGGTCTGTGTGGCCTAACTCGGTCGCGTGCTCGAATACTCGGAGAATTTCTCAGACGGTTTGAGGGACCCGGTGGTTACGCCGTCGATGGGCGCCTCGGATTGCTCGCATTGCTTGGATTGGGCTGGTCCCGCAGCTCCACGTCTGCCGACAGTAGGCCCTGTCCGGGTCCCTGCGCTCCCCTCACCAGACGTTCCGCCATGGTGACCTCCATGAGCCCCAAGGCCATGCCGAAGAGATCGCCCAGAATGAAGGTGGTGAGGAAGACCGCCCAGATGTGCTCATGGGGCACGAGCTCGGCCACGAAGACAACGACCTCGTGTTCGACCGCCAGCGGAAGGGTGATGATCAGGAAGACCATCATGAAGCGCGGCCACACCAGCTGCAGCGACCGCCTGAAGGCATCCGGGACCGAGCTGTCGAGCAGGTTGATGAGGGGACCGACCAGGGCGAACAGTGTCCCGACGATCAGACCAGGGATGACCAGCAATACCGAGGCCACGGCGCTGAAGACGACCAGGATCCCTTCCGCGATCAGCAGGCGCCCCCAGGGCAGGGTCCGCAGCACTGTGAGAACGGGTTGGGCCGGCTCGTTCCGCTCGACCGAGCCCACCAGGCGTTCGAGCATGCCGGCATAGAAGGTCAGCCCCAGGGCGGAGGATGCGAACAGGACCGCCCCGACCACCGATCCGATACCCAGGTGGTCCACGGCGACCTCGGTGTAGAAGGTCCCCTGGATCGCATCGAGGCCGAATATGACCAGGCCGGGCACAATGACACGGGCTGGTTCCATCCGGGCGGTGCGCCAGGCGACCGCAACGAGTTCGAGCAGGTGAAGGCTGGGGCGTGACGGCTCGGCCATCTCAGGCGCCGGTCCCAGGGTCGCCAACGTTCACGCGGGGTTCCAGCCGTCGCCCACGAATTCGAAGAGTTGCTGGCCGGGGTCGAACGGTGCGGTTGGCCCATGGAGGCGATGGCGGCCGACGGCCAGGATCGTCCCTTCGGGTGCCTCGTAGTCCAGCTCGGTGAAGCCGGCGGCGGCAAAATCGGCCCGGACTGCCGGCGTCCGGTCAGGTGGGCGCCGGTGCCGGGTCCAGAGCACCTGGCCGCCCGGGACGCAGAAGCCCCGCATCGCCTGGATGGTGCGCGTGATGTCCGCCGGGCTGATGTTCCCGAACACCCCGCACACCAACACGATGTCGGCCGGCAGGGCGCCGGAATCACCGGCATCGGGATGGGCATCGGCATAGGCATCGGGATCGGCATCGGCATCGATGTACGACCGGCACTGCGAGGCATCCCCCTCGACGACGCGCACCCGGTCGGCCACCCCGGCGCCGGCGGCGCGCTCCCGGGCGAAGGCGGCCAAGGCGGGATCGAGCTCGACCAACAGGGCCGAGACCTCTGAGCCCCTCGGATGGGTCGCCACCACGTCGATCACGTCACGCCCCTGGCCCGCGCACAGGCTCACTATCCGGATGCGCTCTGGATGGGTGCCACCTGACGCGCCACCCCTCGGCCCCACCTCGTCCAGGGCGGCGCGCAACATGGACTGCACCGCCCGCAGTCGCAGCGAGAGGTTCGACGAAGGGTCCTCGTAGGACGCATGCCATTGCACCCAGTGCGACTCGGCGCCCGACTCTGCGCCCGTCCCAGCCCCAGGCCCGCCAGCGTCTGGATGGTCCCCGGGCGCCATGACCGCCCATCGTAGGGTGGTCGGCCGTGACCGCTAAAGGCCCTCGATGATCAAATACATCGGCTCGAAACGCCGCCTCGTCCCGGTCCTCGCCCGCATCTGCCAGGCCTCCGGCGCACGCACCGCCCTCGACCTCTTCACCGGCACCACCCGCGTCGCCCAGGCCTTCAAGGCCCAGGGCGTCCACGTCACCGCCGTCGACAGCGCCCGCTACGCCCACACATTCGCCCGCGCCTACATCGAGACCGACGCCGCCGCCACCGACGCCGGCGCGCTCCAGGCGGCCGTCACCCGCCTCAACGCCATCCCCGGCAAACCGGGCTACGTCACCGAGACCTTCAGCCATCAGGCCCGCTTCTTCCAACCGCACAACGCCGCTCGGATAGATGCCGTGCGGGACGCCATTGACTCGGAGTATGCGGGGTCACCCTTGTTCCCCCTCCTGCTGACTTCTCTGATCGAGGCGGCGGACCGCGTCGACTCGACCACCGGTGTCCAGATGGCGTACGTGAAGCAGTGGGCGCCCCGCTCGGCCAAAGCGTTGGAGCTCCGGGTGCCCGAGTTGCTGGACGGGCCCGGGCGCGCCATCCAGGGCGATGCGGTGGCGCTGACGTCGGGATCGGGATCGGGATCGGGATCGGGACCGGGAACGGGATCGGGACTGGGGTCGTTCGACTTGGCGTACCTGGATCCGCCGTACAACCAGCACCGGTATTTCACCAACTACCACGTGTGGGAGACCTTGGTGGCCTGGGATGCGCCCGAGGCTTACGGCGTGGCCCGCAAACGGTTGGACGCGCGTGACCCATCCACACGATCCGCCTTCAACTCGAAGCGCACGATGCCGACGGCACTGGCTTCGGTGGTGCAGTCGATCGACTGCGAACTCCTGGTGCTGTCCTACAACAACGAGTCGTGGCTGGGGCTGGAAGAGCTCGAGGCGATGTGCTCCATCCGAACCGCCGGCAGCGGCAGGAGCACCAGACGTGAGGTGGCGACGCTGTCGTTCGACTCGGCACGCTACGTGGGGGCGCGCATCGGCATCTTCGACCCATCCGGGCGCAAGGTCGGGCGCGTGAGCCACCTCTCGAATCAGGAGCTCATCGTCATCGCCGGCGAGCCGGCGCTCGTGCGTCGAGTGGTGGAGGCGGCTGAGGCCGGCGAAGGTGCGGAACTGGGCGGCGCCACGGGCGCTGCATCGAGTGCGGTCGCCACCGGTCGGTCGGATCGGCTACAACAGGCGACGTGAGCAAGCACGATCACGGGGGCGATCACGGTGGCGCCCACGACGGCGATTCCCACGGCCGTGGATCCCACGAGGGCGGGGACGGCACAGCGGGCTCTACGAAGCACGACCACGCCGATCGGACCGCTCCCCGGTTGTCCTATCCACGCTTGGAGGACTGCGACCTCTCGCTGAAGCTCTCCAAGGACGAGGAGGCGAAGCGGCTCGGCAAGGCGCAACGCCGCCTGTTGCACCTGCGGCTGATCAATGGCGGTCAGCTCAACAACGGCGAACTCGGTCCGCCGGTCTGCATCGTCTTCGAGGGCTGGGACGCCGCCGGCAAGGGCGGCGCCATCAAGCGGCTGGTCGAGCCGCTCGACCCCCGCCACGTGCACGTGGCACCGTTCGCCGCGCCGACGCCGGACGAGCTGCGGCACCACTTCCTGTGGCGCTTCTGGCCGCCGTTGCCGGGATGGGGCGGCATGGCCATCTTCGACCGCAGTTGGTACGGGCGCGTGTTGGTCGAGCGGGTGGAGAACTTCGCCACCGAAGTGCAGTGGCGCCGCGCCTATCAAGAGATCACGGACTTCGAGCACTCGTTGGCCGAAGAAGGAATGGTCGTGATCAAGCTCTGGCTGCACATGTCGGACGGAGAGCAGTTGCGCCGGTTCGAACGGCGCCGGGACGATCCGCTCAAGGCATGGAAGCTGACCGACGAGGACTGGCGCAACCGGGAGAAGCGGCCGCAGTACGACGAGGCGGTGGCGGACATGCTGCGCTTGACCAATGGCCCGTTGGCGCCCTGGGACGTGATCTCGTCGGAGAGTAAGCGGAACGGGCGGGTCGAGGTCATCGAGACCGTCATACGGCACATGGAGGCGGGGATGCTGCGCTGGGGCGTGCCGGTGCCGGACCGTGACGACGAGGAGAAGACCGAGCTGGCGCTGTCCTTCGATGACGCCGATTTTGCGCAGGGTCCCGGGTCGGGGTCGAGTCCGGGGTCGAGTCCCGGGTCGAACGGTTCGGCCGGCGCCGAGGAGCCCCTCCACGACGTGAGCACTCCCCGATGAGTCCTGCTGCCGGGGTCCCACCGGCCCGGCCCGGCATCACGATCCCCTTCGACGGGATCCCGCTACACGCCCACCGCGAGTGGTTCGCCCGCCTACGGGAGCTGGGCTACACGGACCTGTGGTCGGCCGAGGTCGACGGGTCGGACGGGTTCACGCCCCTCGCCCTGGCTGCGGCGTGGGAGCCGACACTCAATCTGGGCGTGGCCATCACCCCCGCCTACACCCGGGGTCCCGCACTCCTGGCCCAGAGCCTCGCCTCCATGGCCGACGCCGCGCCGGGTCGCTTCTTCTGCGGTCTCGGCGCCTCGTCCCAGGTGATCGTGGCCGACTGGAACGGCCTGGCCTTCGAGAACCAGTACCGGCGCATCCGGGACACGCTGCGCTTCCTGCGCCTGGCCTTCAGCGGCGAGAAGGTGACCGAGGACTTCGAGACGTTCCACGTGAAGGGATTCCGACTGGCGCGCCTGCCCGAGCAGCTGCCGCCCGTGTACCTGGCGGCTTTGCGTCCGGGCATGTTGCACCTGGCCGGCCGGGAGGCTGACGGCGCCATCCTCAACTGGTTGAGCGCCGAGGACGTCGCCACATCCGTGGCCGAGGTGACTGCGGCGGCGGATGGGGCCCCGCGCGAGATCGTGGCCCGGATCTTCGTGATCGTGACCGAGGACGCCGCTGTCGCCCGCACCATCGGACGCCGGATGATCACGGCCTATCTGAACGTGTCCGCCTACGCGGAGTTCCACCGCTGGCTGGGCCGGGGCCCCGCACTGCAGCCGATGTGGGACGCCTGGGCCGCCGGCGACCGCAAGGGCGCGCTGGCCGCCATCCCCGACTCGGTGGTGGACGAGCTCGTCGTGCACGGGTCGGTGGCGGAGTGCCGGGCCCACATTCAGCGCTACGTGGACAACGGGATCACGGTGCCGGCGCCCGCGGTGATTCCGATCGGGGTCGACCTGGCCGAGGCGGTGGCTGGACTGTCGCCCTCGGCCGGGTAGGACAGGCCGGCGGACACGACCGATCCGGGCAGCTGGCTGCGCCGGGCTGGCCGGACTCGTCCCGGCAGGGAAAACTGCACCAGGAGACAGGGGGCGTGGCGCCATGACCGAGATCGACTTCCGCACCACACCGCTGGCCGAGCTCACCCGCTCGGTCCGGGCAAGGGAGGTCAGCGCACGTGAGCTGACCCGGGCCGCACTCGACCGTATCGAGCGGCTCGACCCCACCTACAACGCCTTCGTCGCCGTCGACGAGGAACGGGCGCTGGCCGAGGCCGACGGGATCGACGAGCGCATCGCCGTGGGCGCGGACCCCGGTCCGCTGGCCGGCATCCCGCTCGGGGTCAAGGACCTGCAGAGCGCCATCGGCTACACCACCACCTACGGCTCGGCGCTCTACGAGGACGACCCGCCCGCCACCGCCGACGATCCCTTCGTCGCCCGCCTGCGCGGCGCCGGCTGCGTCGTCGTCGGCAAGACCAACACGCCCGAGTTCGGCTGGATGGGCAACACCACCAACAGCATCTTCGGCCCCTCACTGAATCCGTTCGACCATTCCCGCGGGCCCGGCGGATCCTCGGGCGGTGCGGCGGCGGCGCTGGCGGCCGGCATGGTCCCCCTCGCCACCGGATCCGACGGCGGCGGCTCCATCCGGATCCCGAGCGCCTGCTGCGGCCTGGCGGGCATGAAGCCGAGCCTCGGCCGCGTCCCCGCCGGCGGCCCCAACCCGCCCGGCTGGCCCGACCTCTCGACCAACGGCCCCATGGCCCGACGCGTAGCCGACGTGGCCCTGGCCCTCGACGTCGCCGTCGGCCCCGATCCGACCGACCTGCGCTCGCTCCCCCGCCCCGAGGCCAACTGGCTGGCCGCCCTCGACGACGCCCACGTCCCGGTCAAGGTCGCCTACGCCCCCACCCTCGGCTACGCCACCGTCGACGCCGAGGTGGCCGCGGCCTGCGAGCGTGCCGTCGGGGTGCTCGAGTCACTGGGCGCCGAGGTCGTCGTGTTGGATTCTGTTTTTGAAGGGGACCCCGTCGGTGATTTCCTCACCGTGACGGGGGCGGCAACCTTGCGTACCCTGCGCCCCTTCATGGGTCACCCGCGTTGGGAGGAGGTCCATCCGGTCCTGCGCCACTACGTCGAGGCGGCCCAGGCGACGACCGCCGAGCAGCTGTTGTTGGTCTTCGACAACTACCACCGCATGAACCTGCGCCTGGTCGAGCTCTTCCACAGCTGCCGCATCCTGGTCACGCCGACGTGCTCGGCCCTGGCGCCGCTGGCCGACGACATGGTCAGTCCCGTCAACGGGGTCAACACCGCCAACTGGGTGCAGTTCACCTATCCCTTCAACATGACCCGCTCCCCTGCTGCCAGCGTGCCGGTCGCCATGAGCAGCAGTGGCCTGCCGATCGGCCTGCAGCTGGTGGGGCCCCAACACGGCGACCTCGTCGTGTTGCGCACCGCCGCCGCGCTCGAGGCGGCCATCGACCTCGACTTTCTCGCCGCCCTGCCTGACTGAATCCACCGACCCGCCGACCCGCCGACCCGCCGACTACACACAGATCCACGAAGGAGCCGCTCCCATGTCGATCACCACCCCCGCCAATCCGGCCGATGCGGTCCGCCTCGTCGGCATCGACGACGCACCCTGGGCCGACACCGGCACCGGCGTCCTGCTCAAGGTCGTGCGCTACGACTCGAATCACGGCACCTGGGTGATCCTCAACCGCTTCCAACCCGGCGTGCAGCTCCAGACCCATCGCCACACCGGTTCGGTCGACGCCTACACGTCGGCCGGGCGCTGGCACTACCTCGAGTACGACTTCTACATCTATCCCGGCTCCTACCTCTACGAGCCGGCCAACTCGGTGCACACACTGCACGTGCCCGACGACAACACGGAGGACACCGACGTCTGCTTCATCATCGAAGGCGCGCTGTTGAACCTGGCCGAGGACGGCTCCGTCGAGTCGGTCTCCGACGGGCCCGGCACGCTCGAGGCCTACTACGCGCTGCTCGAAGCCCAGGGTGACCCGCGCCCCAGCGGCCTGATCGTCTGAGACCCGGTTCGTGAGCCCGCCCACCGACACCGGCACCGGCACCGCCGCGGCAGGCACCGCCGACGCCGGCCGCCTCCTCGACCCCGACCTCTACGCCAAGGGCGACCCCTTCGCGTTCTACGCCGAGCTCCGGCGAACGGCGCCCGTGTGCTGGGTCGACTTCGACCGCGGCGGATTCTGGGCGGTGACGACCCATCCGGAGGTGTCGCACATCGGCGCCGACCCGGGAGGGTTCTGCTCGTCGCGCGGGATCCTGACCGACGAGATCGGCACCACCTACGAGACGCCCCCCACCATGATGCACACGGACCCGCCGCAGCACACCCGCTACCGGCGCCTGGTGCAGCCCGGCTTCAAGCCGTCGATGGTGCGTCTCATGGAGGAGGGCGTAACCGCCAAGGCCACGGCGCTCCTGAATCAGATCGAGAGCGGACAGGCGTTCGACGTCGTCCAAGACCTCTCCATCCCGTTCCCCCTCCTCGTCATCTGTGAGCTGCTCGGCGTGGACGGCTCCCAGTGGCCGCGTTTCTTCGACTGGTCCGAGGCCGTCATCCCTGGCGAGGTCGAGCAGACCGAGGAGCAGCGGGCGGCGTACCAGGTCGAGATGTGGGAGTACCTCATCGGCGTGGCCGAGGAGCGGCGCAAAGCTCCCGCCGACGACCTCGTGTCGGTTCTGGCCAACGTCGGCTCGGATCCGGAGAGCGGCGGCGAGGAGCTGAGCGAGGCCGAGTTGGCCATGTTCTTGATCCAGCTGCTGGTGGCGGGCAACGAGACCACGCGTAACCTGATCTCGGGCGGGCTGGTCGCGCTGGCCGAGAACCCCGACCAGTGGGCCGCCCTGCAGGCCGATCGGTCACTGATCCCGGCCGCCGTCGAAGAGCTGCTGCGCTGGACGACACCCGTGATCTCCTTCATGCGCACGGCCACGGCCGCCACCACCATCCGGGGCGTCGAGGTGGCCGCCGGCGACCCCGTCCTCCTGGTCTACGCCTCGGCCAACCGGGACGAGGAGGTCTTCGGGCCCGACGCCGGCGAGCTCCGGATCGACCGGCACCCCAATCCGCACGTCAGCTTCGGCTTCGGGCCGCACTTCTGCCTCGGGGCGGCGCTGGCCCGGCTCGAGGGCAGAGTCGTCCTGGGCCAGTTGCTCGACCGCTTCGACACCCTGTCCCTGGCCGGCCCGGTGCAGCGCACGCCCAGCCCGGTCATCGCCGGCGTGCGGCGCGCCTCGTTGGTGTTCTCGTAGGAGCCAGGGGCGCACGCGGTGCCGAAGTCGATCAAGGGTAACACCGGCCGAAAGCCGCCAGAGCCCTCGGCGAACCACGCCGACATCGACGATTGGTGCCGGCGCCTGGTGCCGGATCTGCAGCCCATCGTCAAGCGGCTGGACGAGTCGATCCGCGCCACGATCCCCGGCCTCCACTACGCCGTCAAGTGGAAGCGGCCGTACTACGGGCTCCCAGAACTCGGCTGGATAATCGAAATAGCCGCCTACGACGTATCCGTGAATGTCGTCTTCTTCGGCGGTGCCGACTTCGAGGCCCCGCCCTCGCTGGGGACGACTGACCGGACCCGCTACGTCAAGGTCACCAGCTCGGAGGAGGCGCAGGGACAGGAGCTTGAGAACTGGATCGAGCAAGCGGGACGCACGCCGGGTTGGACGTGACGGGCACCGCATCCCTGCCGATCGAGGCTACGGCGCTCGTCGATCTCACGCGCTGACGTAAGGCACGTACTCCGGATAGCGGTCGGGGTCGTACGAGGACGCCGGCTCGGGCGCCACCTGCACCTCCGGTGCCCCCCGTCCCGGCAGCAGCCTGAAGGCGGCCAGCGCACCGAGCACCGCCACGCCGGCGCCCGCGATGCAGGCCACCTGCAGTCCGCCGTGGAAGGCGTTGAAGGCGATGGACTCCAAGGCCGGCCGTGCCGCACGCGGCGCGTGGCCCACCACCGCCAATGCAGCCGCCATCGACTGGTGTGACTCGGCCTTCGGTCCCGCCGGGATGGGCAGCGGGCGGAACGCACTGATGATCTTCGGGGCGTAGGACGAGGCGAAGATGGAACCGAAGACCGCCACGCCCAGCGTCCCACCCAACTCACGAGTCGTGTTGTTGACGCCGGCGGCGGCACCGCGCTGCTCGTCGGACACCGAGCCCATGACCGCCTCGGCGGTCGGCGCCGTGATCGATGACAGCCCCAGGGCCAGCAGCACCATGGCGAGCACGATCGGGCCCCAGTAGGTGGTGCCCTCCGACGAGTTGAAAGCAGCCACGACGAGGCCACCTCCCATAAGGAGCAACCCCAGACTCACAACCAGTCGGGTGCCGACCCGCAACGCCACCACGGCGGCGATCGGCGTCGCCACGGCCGCCACGACGGCGAACGGCAGCGTGTGCAGGCCGGCCGACAGCGTCGAGTAGCCCTTGACGAACTGGAAGTACTGCGTGATGAGGAAGATGAACCCGAAGAGGCAGAAGAACGCCACCGAGATCGACACCGCCCCGCCGGTGAAGCGGGGGATCTTGAAGACCCGCACGTCGAGCAGCGGGCCGTCCGTGCGCAGCTCCAGCAGCGTGAACGCCGTCAACAGCACCGCCGCGCCGGCGAAGCAGGCCAGTGTCCCCGCCGAGGCCCAGCCCCACTGCGGCCCCTCGATGATGGCCAGCACCAGCAGCAGGATCCCGGCCGTCGACACGACGACGCCCCGGATGTCGAAGCGGTGCTGCCGTATCCGGGGGATCCGCGGGATGAGGATCCCGCCGGCGATCAGCGTCACCGCCACGATCGGCACGTTGACCAAGAAGATCGACCCGTACCAGAAGTGCTCCAACAGCGCCCCGCCGACGATCGGCCCGAAGGCCACGGCGATGCCCGACGTGGCGCCCCAGATCCCGAGCGCCTTCTGCCGCTCGGATGGGTCCGGGAAGACGCTCGTCAGGATGGCCAGGCTGGCCGGGAAGATGAAGGCCGCGGCCACGCCCATGAGCGCCCTCGTGGCGATGAGCGTGCCGGTGGAGTCGGCGAAGGCCGCCGCCGCCGAGAACAGGCCGAAGAAGACGAGGCCGACCTGCATGGTGCCCTTGCGGCCGAGGCGGTCCCCGATGCCGCCGCCGGCGAGGAGCAGGCCTGCGAACGCCAGGCTGTAGGCGTCCACGATCCACTGCAGCGACGTGATCGACGCCCCCAGCGTGCGGTTCAGCGTCGGCAGCGCCACGTTGACGATGGTGTTGTCCACCACGACCAGGAAGACGGAGAGGCACAGGACGGGCAGCACGACCCAGCGGCGATCCGCCGATCCCCCGGATGGGGAGATCTCCTCGACGGGCGCCATGACCTTGGTTTCGAGGGTTGATCCGGGCATCGACGGTTCCTCCTGGATTGGGCACGATCCCTTATAGAACGCTGTGCTAGTGTTATAGCACGATGTTCTTCAGTAGGCTAGACCCATGACGAAAAACACCGGCACCCGAGGACGAGGACGAGGACTCCCAGTGCCGGGATGGAAGGGGCACTCCTCGCCTCGGCCCTCGACATCCTCGAGTCCGAGGGCCCGGACGGCCTCTCGGTACGCCGCATCGCCGCCGCCGCCGGCGTGGCCCCGATGGGCGTCTACAACCACTTCGAGTCGAAGTCCGGGATCATCGAAGCGCTCTACATCCAGGGCTTCGGACGCCTCGGTGCCGCCATGCAGGCCATGGCGCAGATCGCCGACCCATCCGAGGCGTTACTCGAAGGTGCCCGCCGCTACCGGGCCCTCGCCCTCGCCCACCCGATGGCCTACCAGTTGATGTTCCTCCGGGCCGTCCCAGGCTTCGAGCCGAGCGACTACGCCATCGGCGAATGCACCGGGGCCTACGAACACCTCGTGGCCGCCGTCGAGCGCGCCATGCAGGCCGGCGTCATGGCCGAGGGCGAGCCGACAGAGACGGCGCAGCTGGTCTGGGCCACCATTCACGGCTGGGTCTCCCTTGAGCTCCTCGGCCTCGGGTTCATCGAGGATCGGGACGCCGGCTACGACCGCCTCTGTGAGGCTTTGCTGCGAGGTCTCCGCCCCTGATCCGCCGGGCCCATCCCGGCGTGCCTAGCGCACATCCGGCCGATCCAGGTTCCAGTGGCGCGCCACCGACGGATACCACCTCGTCTCGTCTCCGACGTGTACGGGAATCATGCCGAACCGCGTGACGGCGCGTTGTCCTCCCTCGTGGTCGCCGTAGAGCAGGTCGATCGTGAAAGGCAGGGCATCCCGAGCGTCCTTGCTCAGGCCCGTGTAGTCGGGATCGCTGGACTCGCGGACGGCGGCCTGCCAGAAACCGACATCACCGGCAGCGATGTAGAGATCACGCGTCTGCATCCTGAAGTCTTCCGGATCCGCGTGGCCGACCTCGCGGCCCGTCACCAACTCGGTCCGAACGGACCATCCGTACAACACCGCCAGGCCAGGGCCCACGTTGCGCAACGAGATCGTGAGATAGATGCTTCCGTCCTCCCACTCGACCGTGGCCTGGCTCCCGTCGACCCGCGCCCAGTGATTGTCGACCCAGCGGATCTTCTGCACCGGGTCTTCCAGGCGTGAGGTGACGAGGACCGGCCGGAGGTTCACCTGGAACGATGCCTCGGCGATCCGGGCGGAGCGATTCGAGGAGCGGACGGCGGAGAAGGTGGCGACGGCCAGCACCAGCGTCCCCAGCGCGGTGGCGAACGACGCAATGGTCGCCCAGTCCGTGTCCCCCAGCATCACGCCGTCCACGCCACTGTCGCAGCCACCGTCTCAGCACCCACGGCGGGCAGATTACGTCACAGTCCGCCGCCCGCACCGTGTCCCATCCACCCACGCCCTCGACCAGATGCCGGCACGGCATGGTGTCCCGACGACCTTCTGACCGCGGAAATGCGCCAAGGAGCGGTCGGGGTCAAGGTGGAGCGCCCGAGCGCAGCGAGGACGAACGACCTTGAGGCCGGCCGCGACCGGCGCCACAATCATGGAGGAAGGTCGAAGCGGCAACGACGGAGAGAGCGCCTGGGACCGGGCGGCAGCTGCGGCTGACAGACTGAGCCCATGCTTGCCCACGTCTCCATTCAGTGCGCCGACTTCGATCGGAGCGCCGCCTTCTACGACGCCGTCCTCGCCCCTCTGGGCGTCGTGCGCGTCATGGACGCCGGCGACGCCATTGGCTACGGCATCCCGCCGTCGGCGTCCTTCTGGATTGGCCGACAGCAGACCGGTGACGGGTTCCGGGAGACCCACATCGCCTTCCAGGCCCCCGACCGCGCCGCCGTCCAAGCGTTCCACGAGGCCGCCATCGCCCTCGGGCTCGAATCGTTGCACGGACCGCAGCTCTGGCCTGACTACGCCCCCGCCTACTACGCAGCCTTCGTGCGCGATCCGGACGGGAACAACATCGAGGCGGTGACGCACTCCCGCGGCTGAGCGGGGCGGGCGACGTCAGGGCCCGAGCCCGGACGCACTCCCGGGCTCATCCGAACGTCGCCACGAAGTGATTCACCACCGCCGTACACAGGTCCTGCTGTGCCACCGGCAGGTTGCAGGTCGCCAGATACGCAGTCGACTCCGTCGGCCTCGGCAGATAGAGCGCAACGCCGTTCGCCGGGTTCTGCCCACCTGACGGGAAGCCGATCCCGGCCACGCCGGCCGGATCCCGGAAGCCGACGGCGACTGCTGAGATCTTCGTCACCTGCTCCTGCGAAGGGCTGCTGGCGCACGCCTTGCCAATGTCCTGCTGCACGGCCGTCTGCGCCGCGCTGAACAAGGGGCACACGAGCTGAGCGCCCTGGACGGTGCTGCCCCCGCTCTCCATGGCGACGATCGCCTGCGTCGGCGAGCCCGCAGCCAGGTGCCACGTCGTTCCGGACAGAGGCACCGATGTCCCGACCGGTGCGAGCGCCATGACGCCGCTGCCGTCGGCGCCGAAGGCTCCCGTACAGGTCCAGCCCACCGTCGGCCCGACGAGCATCAACCTCCCGGTCTCGTCGCTGTAGACGGCGAGGTTGTTTTGCTGCGCATCTGCCACAGGGACACTGACGGAGACCGAACCCGGCAGTGCCGCCGTCGTGGTGGTCACGCCCGAGGACGTCTGGCACACCACCACGGGAAGCATCGCGGTCGCCATCGGCCCCGAGGCGGTGGTCGGCGTGCCGGGCGCGGTCGAGGTCGTGGTCGATGAGCCGGACGCCGATGTTTTCGTGGTCGACGTCGTCGTCTTCTTCGGGTGGGTCGTCGCAGTCGTCGAACTCGGCCCTGACGACCCGCACGCCGCCATGACCAGCGCCCCGGCCGCCACCAGCAGGCTCAACAACCCCGCCCCACGTGACACCGAGACCGACACCCCCTATGCGTCGACCGTCAGATCCGCCAACAGGTCGGCGAAGCGCCGCTGCGCCTCGGCCCGCCGGGTCGGGATGTGCTCGGTCGGTACCTCATGCGGCTCGTAGCCCTTGAGCACGCGTCGCGCCACCGTTTGGCGGTGCACCTCGTCCGGGCCGTCGTAAATCCGGGCCGCCCGGGCGTTCCGGTACATCGACTCGAGGGGCAGGTCAGAAGAGAACCCCAATGAGCCGTGCACCTGGATGGCGCGGTCGATCACGTCGTACAGGACCTTGGCCCCGAAGTACTTGATCATGGCGATCTCCACCCGGGCGGCCGCCGCCCCCTCCTGATCCATCTTCCAGGCGGCCTGCAGCGTCATGAGCCGGGCCGCCTGCATCTCGGCCATGGAGTCGGCCACCCAGTTCTGGATGGTCTGCTTCTCCGCCAGCATCGACCCGTGGGCGTAGCGAGAGACCGCACGCTCGCACAACATGTCGAACGCCCGCCGGGACTGCCCCAACCACCGCATGCAGTGGTGGATCCGCCCGGGCCCCAGTCGGTGCTGTGCCAGCGCGAACCCCGAGCCCTCGAGACCGATCAGGTTCCCGGCGGGCACCCGCACATCCCTGTACACGATCTCGGCGTGGTTCCCGAAGCGCCCGTACGGCGTGTGCGGGTCCTCCATGGTCGACACGTCCCGCACGATGTCCACCCCCGGTGTGTCCACCGGCACGATGATCATGGACGACCCCGAGTACGGATGGACGTCTGGATTGGTCACCGCCATCACGATGAGGAAATCAGCCACCGATCCGTTGGATGTGAACCACTTGTGCCCGTTGATGATCCACTCCTCGCCATCCCGGACCGCCGAGGTCTTCAACAGCGTCGGATCAGATCCAGCCGTGTCGGGCTCGGTCATGGAGAAGGCCGAACGCAGCGTCCCATTCAGCAGGGGCTGCAGCCACCGCTCCCGCTGCGCCGTATCCCCGCTGGCCTCGATCCCCACCGCCAGCAACTCCGCGTTCCCCGAATCCGGCGCATTGTTGCCGAACACCACCGGCGCCAGCGGCGACTGCCCCAGGATCTCGTGCATCAGCCCCAGCCGCACCTGCCCGAACCCCATGCCGCCCAGCGCCGGCGGTAGATGCGCCGCCCACAGCCCCTCGGCCTTGACCTGCTCCTGCAGCGGCCGGATCAGCACCCGCACCTGGTCGTACGTCAGATCCAGCGTCTCGAACGGGAACACCTCCTCCCGCACGAAGCCGCGCATCCACTCCAGCTTCTCCTCGAACTCCGGTTCGGTCGAGAAATCCCAGGCCATGACCACTCCTCCCAGCGCGCCGCCCAACTTCCGGCGGCCCACACCCTGCCACTACCGTGGGCGCCGTGACCACCACGAGCCCTGTCGCCTTCCGTTCCGCCGCCAGTGCCGGCGCCGCTCCCGCGGCGCCACCGCCTCCTGCCCAGGTCGCCCTGAGCGCGGCGGACAGAGCTGTGATCGCCGCAGCAGAAACCGCGCTCCTCGACGAGCGCCGCCTCCTGACGGCGGGCGAGCTCACCGCCCTGGCCGCCCTCCCCGACGGAGCCGTGATGAACCTCGCCGCCCTGGCGCACCAGGTCCGGCTGGCCTGGTGCGGGCCCGAGGTGGAGATCGAGGGCATCCTCTCGGCCAAGACCGGCGGTTGCCCCGAGGACTGCCACTTCTGCTCGCAGTCCTCACGCTTCGACACGCCCGTCAAGGCCACCCCCTTCCTCGATACGGACGAAGTCCTCGCCGCCGCCCGCGAGACCGCCGCCCTGGGCGCCTCGGAGTTCTGCATCGTCCTCGCCGTGCGCGGCCCCGACGAGCGCACCATCCGGCGCATCCTCGATCTGGTCCCCCGCATCCACGACGAGACCGGTCTCAACGTCGCCGTCAGCGCCGGCATCCTCACCGAGGACCAGGCACGCCGCCTGGCCGACGGCGGCGTGCACCGCTACAACCACAACGTCGAGACGGCGCGCTCCTACTTCCCGTCCATCGTCACCACCCACAGCTGGGACGAGCGGGCCGACACCTGCCGGCTCGTGAAGGCGCACGGCATGGAGCTGTGCTGCGGCGCCCTGATCAACGTGGGCGAGACCGTGGCGCAACGGGTCGAGCTCCTGACCCAGCTGCAAGACCTCGATCCCACCGAGGTGCCGCTCAACTTCCTCAACCCCCGCCCCGGCACCCCGCTCGGCGACCAGCCCATCCTCGGCGCGTGGGAGGCCGTCCGCTGGATCGCCCTTTTCCGCCTGGCGCTGCCCTCGGTGATCCTCCGCTACGCCGGCGGCCGCGAGGTGACCCTCCGTGACCTCCAGGCCATCGGCATGACGGCCGGCATCAACGCCCTCATCGTCGGCAACTACCTCACGACGCTCGGCCGCTCGGCCGACGAGGACTTCCAGATGCTCGAGGACCTCCGCATGCCCATCGGCGCCCTCACCGCCGCCATCTGAACCGCCCGACCGATCCGACCCGCCCGACCCGCCCGTCGGTGACTCTCCCCGTGACAAACGCGACGACCCACTGCACCGGCTGCGGCAAACCGTCCACCGAATGCCCCGGTTGCGGGCGCGCGCTCGATCCGCCACGCTTCTGCCCCGAATGCGGCCGCCGCATGACCGTCAGCGTCATCCCCACGGGTTGGCAGGCGCGCTGCCGCGAGCCCGGTCACCCGGAGCTCAACTCCCGCTGACCGGAACCGGTCCCCACGCCTCCCTCAACGCCGCATCGGCGCGTTCCGACCCGGTTGCCGCTCCATCTGAGCCGCCCGCACGACGGCCGATTGGCGCCAGGTCGGTGAAGGCACCGACCGCATGGAGCGCCCGTGCGGACTCGTGAAGGTCAGTACCGAGTCGGCATCGCCGGACATGGCCCAGCCCAGCTCGTGCACGGCGCGATGGTGCCGACCGCACAGCGTGACCAGGTTGTCCAGGTTCGTGAGCCCACCGTCGGCCCAATGCTGAATGTGGTGGACGTTCGTGAACTCCGTGTACCGGCAGCCGGGGAACCGACACCCCCTGTCACGCCGATCGATCTCCACACGCTGCACGGGTGTCGGATCCCTCCGGACCCGACCCTGATCCATGATCGACCCGTCCCGACCCTCAACGGCGAGATCCACTCTGGCGTCACACGCCAGCCGCCGGACGACCTCGACTGAAACGGGCCCAACGCCGGCGATCTCGGCCACGCCCTCAGCAGAGCAGTCGACCAGCACGTCCAGGGGCGCATGCACCACCACCCTCGGCTGTGCGGTCACGCCAGCAGCCCGACCGGCCTCGGAACGCGACCCGCTCCCTGCTCGGAAGACGTCGATCAGCGCGTCGTACAGCCGCTTGTCGTAGGGCACGTAGCCGAGCGGATCGGAGGAGGGCGGCGATTGCCGTTCTTGGCTTTCTCTTTCTTGGGTTTCTCTTTCTTGGCTTTGTCCCTCTGCCGTGACCCGTCCGACCAACAGCGACTTGGCCGTCGCGTAGTCGTCTCTGGTGAACGCGACCCAGACCGACCGCCGCGCATCGTTGAAGCGCAGCGTCCGGTGCTCGAACTCCCGGGCCGCCGCCCCGAGCCGCCGCCCCCGGTGCCGCCACACCGTCTTCGGATGTCCCCTCCGACTCCGCAGCGGCCGCTGCTTCGGCCGCTGCCTCCGCTTGCGCCTTGTGCCAGGTCGCCAACTCGCGTGCCTGTTGCACACTCCAATGGGTGGACGCCTCCCGTAGCGCGGCATCGCTGGAAGGCGAGGCCACCTCCGCCAAAGGCTCCACGAGGTCCAGGGAGAGCGCTCCCGAAGCCAGTCCCTCGGCCAGGCAGGGCAACGACTCGAGGTTGACTGCGGAGCGCACCCACTGCCGCGCGGTCGATGTGCTGACACCGCACTGTGCGGTGACCCAGGCGGTCATGGAGACGGCACCGTCGCCGCGCCAGGCTTCCGCACGGTCGAACTCGGCAATGTCGGCCAGTTGCTGCCGGTGCAGCGCCGAGATCCGGGCCGACCGCTCCACGATGTGTCGCGCCAACTCCTGCGAACGGGGGTCGCCCCCGAAATTGCGGCACGGGGGCCGGCGCCGCAGTTTCCGACCGCCCACCGCCGAACCTTCTTCTCGCACGACTGATGAACGGTCGCTCCCGGCGTGCGTGAGACACGATGCCTCTCAACCCGACACGAGGGTGGCGAGTCAACCTGAGACGAGGGCGGCGAGCGCATGCTCCCCGCCGGGCACGGTCACGACGTCGAGCCCGTCCCGCGCCTGGAGCCACTCCCTGTTGCGCACATGCAGATCGAGGCCGGCGTCGAAGCGGTTCAGCACCACCACCGCGGATGACGCCAGGGGTCCCAGGGCGGCGAGGGTGAGCCGGACCGCATTGATCGTTCCCAGGCCCGCGTCCGCCACCAGGACCACGAGGTCCGGGGACAGGGCGGCACACAAGGCGAGACAATCGCCGTCGGCCGCCAAGGGCGAACGCAGTCCGCCGGCCGTCTCGACCACTCCGACGTCGACCGCCTCCGCGGGCCAACGCAGCTCCGACACGAGGTCCGCAATCGTGAAGGTCGGGCGCCCCAGTGCCTCGGCGGCCATCGGGGGCGCCATTGGGACCTCGTACCAGCGGTGCGGTGGGCAGACTTGCTCGGGCGGCTCGCCCGTGGCGGCGCCGAGCACGGCCGCATCGAGGCCGGCGGGGTCGTCGTCAGGCTCGAAGGACTGCGCCGGCTTGCGGGCGGCCACCTGCAAGCCCGCCGCGCGGAGGTCGGTGAGGAGACGGGCGGCAATCCATGTCTTCCCGATGTCAGTCCCCGTGCCGACTACGGCGACCACTCGGCGCGGGCGCACCATGCGTCAGAGCGCGGCGGGCGTGGCGGCCGGTCGCGGCAGCAGGGTCAGCGCGTGTAACAACCGGCTGACATGGTCGTCGCTGTGCGCAGACGACAGCGTCACCCGCAGACGGCTCGTGCCGACCGGCACGGTGGGCGGGCGAATGGCCGGGACCCATAGGCCATCCTGGAGCAGCGCCGCCGACGCGCTGAGCGCCGCTTGCTCGCTGCCGAGGACGATGGGGATGATCGGGCTCGGATGCCCGGGCGGTGCGAACCCGGCCTCGGCGACCCGGTCGATCAGGGCGGCGAGGCGATCCGTCAGGGCCGATCCCTCCGCGGAGCGCAGGACGCGCAGCGCGGCGAGGGCGGCCGCGGCGTCGGCGGGCGCGGGCGCGGTGGAGAAGATGTAGGAGCGGGCCCGGTTGACGATGAGGTCGACGACGTCACGGGACGCCGCAACGAAACCGCCGAGCGATCCCAATGTCTTGGACAGCGTGCCCACCCGCACGACCATTCCCCCCTGCATGCCGTCCCGGACCCGGTCTCCCATCCCGCCGCCTCCCTCCCGCCCGGAGGCCGACGGGAGGTCGGGGCCGAGGACGGCATGTGCCTCATCGAGGACGAGGAGGGCGTTGTGGCGCCGGCAGAGTGTGACGAGGTCTGCGAGGGGGGCGACGTCGCCATCCATGGAGAAGACGGAGTCGGTGACGACGATGTTCGGGATCGCGCCCCCGGCGTCGGCGCCGGCGTCGGCGGCGGCGGCGTCCCCGTCGGCCAACAACTCCTCCAGATGGCCCATGTCACGGTGGCGGTAGACGACGACAGCCGAACGGGACAGCCGGCAGCCGTCGATGATGCTGGCATGGTTCAGCTCGTCCGAGAGGATACGGACACCCGGCCCGCCCAGGGTGCTGAGCACGCCGAGGTTGGCGGCGAACCCGGTCGGGAAGCACACGGCGGCTTCCGTGCCCTTCCACTCGGCGAGCGCCCGCTCCAGCTCGCTGTGGATGGGGCGGCTGCCCGTCACGAGGCGTGACGCGCCGGAGCCGGCGCCCCAGCGGGAGAGCGCATCCTGGGCGGCCGCCACCACGGCCGGGTGCGCACTCAATCCGAGATAGTCGTTGGACGCGAAGGACACGACCGGCCCACCTTCGAGCAGGCCCGCCGGGCCGAGCGCATCGAACTCACGCGGCGCACGCCAGCGACCCTCGTCGACGACCCGATCCAGGGCGGCCCGGATGCGCGTCTCCCAAGCGTTCGGGGTGTCGGTCACGTGGAGGCGGGGGCGGAGGCCGAGGCCGGCGAGGGCTCACCCAGGTCGTCGAGGCCCCCATTCAGAGCGTCCACGATCCGCACGATCTCCTCCGCCGTGATCGTCAGCGGCGGCATCACCACCACGACGTCGCCCAACGGACGGAGCAACACGCCCCGGGCCACCGCACCGGCGCACACCCGACGGCCCCAGCGCAGCCCGGGCGAGGGCGGCGCCAGCTCGACGCCGACCATGAGGCCCCGCTGGCGGATTTCGCGCACTTCGGCCCGACCGGCCAACCGTTCTCCGAGCAACGATGACAACTGGTCCGCCCGCGCCCGCACGTTCCCCAACACGTCCCACGTTTCAATCAGCCGCAGGTGTTCGAGCGCCACCGCCGCCGCCAAGGCATTCCCTCCGTAGGAATGCCCGTGGTAGAAGGTCTCGGGCCCGAGATCGGCGCCGAGGAAGGCGCCGAACACCTCGCCCGACGCCACCGTCGCAGACATGGCGAGGTACCCGCCCGTGATGCCCTTCCCCACGCACATGAGGTCGGGCCGCAGGCCGCACTGCTCCGAGGCGAACAGGGTCCCCGTCCGCCCGAATCCGGTCGCCACCTCGTCGCAGATGAGGAGGGTGCCGGCCTGGCGGCACACCTCGCCGATCCGCCGCACATCGGACGCGGAGGCACACAACATGCCGGACGCACCCTGCACCAGGGGCTCGATCACCACGGCCGCGAGCTCGGCGCCGTGCGCTTCGATGGTCGCGCACGCCTTGTCGGCCCAGCCCGGGTCGGCGTAGCCGGGCGTCCGCACGACGGGGAAGCACAGCGGGTCGAACACCGCGCTGAACACGCCGCCGTCCCCGACGGAGAGTGAGCCGAGGGTGTCGCCGTGGTACGCATCGCCGAGCGCGAGGAAGCGCGTGCGGCCGCCGACGCCGCGGTTGACCCAGTACTGGAAGGCGATCTTGATCGCCTGCTCGACCGCCACCGCCCCGTCGGCGGCAAAGAGGAAATGGGGATCGTCGACCGGCACCACGGGGGCGAGCGCCTCGGCCAGCTCGACCACGACGGTGTTGCCGTTGCCCAGCATGGTGGAGTGGGCGACCTTGCCCGCCTGGGCGACGAGGGCGGCGTCGAGCTCGGGGACGCGGTGACCGAGCGTGTTGACCCAGAGCGACGAGATGGCATCGAGATAGCGGTTGCCCTCGGCGTCGATCAGCTCGCGGCCCTCGGCCCGGTCGATGACGAGGGGCGCGTTCCCGACGTAGGCCGCCATCTGGGTGAAACCGTGCCAGACCACGGCCGCATCACGCTCGACCCAGCTCGCGGTCTGGCTGGCGGGCGCCGCGGCGGGCGCAGCGGCTGCCGCGGCGGTTGCGGCGGCCGGGCGCTGCGCTTCTGGATTAGGTGGATCGGGGTCGCTCACCGGGCAATTGTGGACCAGGGGCGCCGGCCGGACCAGGCGACGCTCTGCGCGAGAATGGTTCATGGACCTGATCGGTGTGGTCGACACCATGTTCGCCCGCTACGACATGGGCGGCGAGGCGCTCGACGAGCTGTCCGAATGCCCTGGATACGGCACGCAATTCACCACGTTGCGCCGCACCGTGCCCGGCTTCAAGGACCTGGCCGTGGCGGCCAAGAAGATGATCGAGGAGGACGGCTGCAGCATTGTGGTGGCCCTGGGCATGCCGGGCCGGGAGCAGGTGGACAAGGTCTGCGCCCACGAGGCCTCGACGGGCATCATGACGGCCCAGCTCATGACGAACACGCCGATCCTGGAGGTCTTCGTCCACGAGGACGAGTCAGACGACCCGGCCGAGCTGGCCATGGTCTTCCGCAACCGCTCGCGGGACCACGCCCGCAACGCCTACCTGATGCTCTACGAACCCGAGGCGCTCACGGCCCGGGCCGGCCAGGGCATCCGGCAGGGCTTCGCCAACGCGGGGCCCCTCGAGCTGTAGGCCGTCCTTGCCAGGCGGGCCCGCCGATTGACGGGACCCGCCGGATCCGGGTCAGACCGGGTGCCGCCGCCAAACCCGGCCTGACCCCTGACCCCTGACCCCTGTTCCCCTGAACCCTGTTACGAGTTGTCCCAGGCCACCGAGAACGACGACCCGTCAGAGCTCAAGCTGCTCGGTGTGGCGAGCGTCGTCCCGTTGTCGGACATGGTGATCTCGTTGGCGTCGAAGGACGCCAGGGACCCCTTGGTCCCCGCGGCGTTGATCGCTCCCGAGCCCGTGTAATTGATCTGACCAAAGTCGGCCAACGGCACCTCGCTGCAGAACAGGAGGCTGCACGACGACGGCGCCTCGGCGATCACCTCGGCCGAGGAGCGGGCGAAGCCGCTACCGGTCTGCGTGGTCGAGAAGGTCCATCCGGCGGTGGCGTCCTTGATCTCCAACGTGAAGGACGTGCCGGCGGAGTTGGCCGCCACCAGAGAGGTCAGGTGGTCACCCGGCTGCACTGGATACTGGCTCGGCAGCGTCACGGAGGGGTTCGGGTACATCTCGTACCAGGCGTAGTACGACGGCGTGCCCGAGTCGCAGTCCGAGTCCGTCCCCAGCTGCTCCACGCTCGTCGAGTTGTAGCCGTCGAGCCCGACCCAGAAGGCCGACGCCGCGCCCGGCCCGCCGAGCAGGTTGCTCAAGCTGAGAATGCCGTTCAGCCCGCTGTTGCTGTTGGCACAGTTCACGGTGGGCTCCGTCCACGATGACGTCACGGAATTGAACGTGTCGTTGGTGTCCGCGTAGCCGGCCCAGTTGGCCGACTGCACCGCCGTGGCGTGTCGCAGCCCGTTGCCACCGCCACCGCCCAGGACCGAGCCCAGCACGCCGGGCAGCGTCACCTTGCCGATGATCGGCACGTGATAGAGCCCCGGTACCGCAGGGCCGGTGGATCCCGCCGCGCGGAATGAAGCCGCCGCCGTGGCCGCACCGGCCGGCGAGGTGGCGGCGGGGGCCAGGACCGAGGCGGCCGGGGCCGCCAGGCCGATCAACGCCAGCGCACCCGACAGAAACACCTTCCGCATTCGCAACCTCCCGTTCGTGGGCTCACCCGAGCCCGCTTCCCACATCGGCGCAGGCCGAGGCACCCCCCGGACCGAGTGAGTAACGGTCGAGGATCAGGGATCTCGCGGGAGACCGAGAACCTTTTCGGCCACGATGTTGCGCTGGACCTCGGCGGTGCCGCCGCCGACGGTCAGCGCCGGGGCGAACAGGAAGCCGCGGGACCAGGTCGAATCCTGAGCCCCCGAAGCCCCGGATGGGCCCCAGCCACCCACCGGGCCCGTCCCGGCCAACATCCCGAAGGGCCCCGCCAGATCACGGGCCAGGTCCATGATGTGCTGGCCGTGGGCGTCGGCGATGGCCTTGCGCACGGAGGCCTCGGCGCCCGGCGCACGCCCGGCCAGGACGGCCGACACCATCCGCAGCCGCAGGACCCGCAGGATCTGGGCCTCGACGAAGAGGTCGACCAGGCGGTCCCGTGTGGATGGGTCGGGTGCACCGCCGGCGCCCCGGATCAGATCCACGAGATCCTCCGCCGTCGGGCCCATCCCCCACAGCGCCCCCTCGCCCGACAGTGACACACGCTCGTTGCCGAGGGTCACCTTGGCCAGCTCCCAGCCGCCGTGCTCGGGGCCGACCAGATGATCCGCCGGGATCCGCACGTCCGTCAGGAACACCTCGTTGAAGGCGTGCTCCCCCGTCATGTCGATGAGCGGCCTGATCTCGATTCCCGGCGCACGCATGGGGCAGACGAAATAGCTGATCCCCATGTGCTTGGTGGCGGTGGGATCCGTGCGGGCCAGCAGGATCCCCCACTTGGCGATGTGCGCGTAGCTGGTCCATACCTTCTGCCCGTTGACGACCCAGTGGTCGCCGTCACGTTCGGCCCGGGTGGTGAGCGCCGCGAGGTCCGAGCCGGCGCCGGGCTCGGAGAACAGCTGGCACCAGAAGTCCTCCCCGCTGAGCAGCGGCCAGAGCCAGCGCTCCTTCTGCTCCTCTGTGCCGGCGTACATGAGGGTTGGCCCCGCCCACCCGATGCCGATGGGGTTGATCGGGCGCCTGACGCCTTTCCGCCGCAGCTCCTCGTCGATCATGAGCTGGGTCAGCGGATCGGCATCGAGCCCGTACGGCGGCGCCCAGTGCGGTGCCACGTACCCGGCCTCGGCCAACTGGCGGCCGGTGGGGCTCGGGTGCCCGTCGAGCCAGTCCCGCACCCGTTGCCGACGGGTGTCGTCGTCGCCGGGCAGGCCGAGGTCCACGCGCGGAGCGTAGGCTCATCGCCGCGCTTCGTGCATCTCGGCGGGGGCGGGGGGTCGACATGGGAGTGGCCGCATGAGCAACTGGAACTACGCAGACGTCTGGGAGACCGTGGCGGACGTGCAGCCGGACTCCATCGCAGTGACGCAGGGCGACCGCAACATCGCCTGGGACGACTTCGACCGCGGTGCCGACGGCGTCGCGCAGTTCCTGCTCGACCTGAATGTGGCGCAGCAGGACAAGGTCGCCCTCTACCTCTACAACTCGCCCGAGTACCTGCAGACCACCTTCGCCGCGGTGAAGGTCGGCCTCGTCCCCGTCAACACCAACTACCGCTATGGCGACGACGAGCTCAGCTACCTGTGGGACAACGCGGATGCCATCGCCGTGGTCTTCCATGGGGCGTTCACGGACCGCATTGAGGGCATCCTCGACCGCGTGCCCCGGGTGAAGGGCTGGCTCTGGGTCGACGACGGCTCGGGGCCCTGCCCGGACTGGGCCACCCCGTACGAGGACGCGGCGAAGTCCGCCATCGGTCGGGTGTCGGCACCCTGGGGCCGCAGTGGCGACGACCTCTACATGCTCTACACCGGCGGGACGACCGGCATGCCCAAGGGCGTGATGTGGCGCCAGGACGATCTGTTCGCCCGGCTGATCGACAGCGCCGTGCGCCACTACCCCGTCGAGGGTGGCATGGAGGCAGTGCGCGCTGCGCTCGAGGCCAGCCCGGGCGGCGTCACCATCATGCCGGCCTGCCCGCTCATGCACGGGACCGGCAACTTCCCCTCCAACACCGTTTTGGCCGAGGGCGGGCGGGTCTGCCTGCTCGAGTCACGCAAGTACGACCCGGTGGAGATGCTCGACACCATTGCGCGCGAGAAGGTGAACGGGCTGATCTTCGTGGGCGACCCTTTCGCGCGCCCGCTGCTGGCCGCGCTCGACGCGCATCCGGGCAATTGGGACCTGAGCTCGCTCATGATGATCATTTCGTCGGGGGCCATGTGGAGCGAGCCGGTGAAGGAGGCGTTGCTGGCCCACCACCCGGGCATGCTCCTCGTGGACGCCTTCAGCTCGTCGGAGGCGCTCGGCATGGGCGTGTCGGTCTCGTCCAGCGGCGCCGCGGCGAAGACGGCATCGTTCACCTTGGGCCCCGACGTGAAGGTGCTCGACGAGGACGGGCGGCCGGTGGAGCCCGGGTCGGACGAGGTGGGCGTGCTCGCCCTGGGCGGGCGCAACCCGCTGGGCTATTACAAAGACGAGGAGAAGTCGGGGCGCACGTTCAAGGAGATCGACGGGGTGCGCTACTCCATCCCGGGGGACTTCGCGCAGGTGGGAGCCGATGGGACCATCCACCTGCTGGGCCGGGGGTCGGTCTGCATCAACTCGGGCGGCGAGAAGATCTTCCCCGAGGAGGTCGAGGAGGCACTGAAGACGCACGCCGCGGTGCGCGACGCCGTGGTGGTGGGTGTGCCGCACCCGACCTACGGCGAGCAGATCGTGGCGGTGGTGGAACTGCATCCCGATGCCGGGGAGTCTCCCGCCGAGGCCGAACTGATCGAGCACGTGAAGTCGCAATTGGCCTCGTACAAGTCGCCCCGGCGTGTGCGGGTCGTGACCACCATCGGGCGGGCGGCCAACGGCAAGGTGGACTACAAGCGCCACCGGGCCGAGTCCGTGGACGCGCTCGGGTCAGCCGCCGGCTGAACCCTCGGCCTGGGACAGACTGAGACATGTTCATCGCCCCGGTCGACGCCACCAGCGGGGAGAACGAATGGCGCCCCTTCCTCGCGTCCCACCCCTTCGGCCACCTGGTGGCGCCCGGCGGTCCGGGACGGGATCTGCCGGTCGTCGTGCCCACGCAGTTCGTGTTGGAAGGTGACGAGGTGTGGCTGCATCTCGTGCGGGCCAACCCCGTGTTCGCCGCCCTGACCGAGAATCCGCGGGTGCTGTTGAGCGTGGCCGACGACTGGGCTTTCATCCCGTCGTCGTGGAAGGTGGTCGGCGACGAGGACCCGGCCCTCGGGATCCCGACCACCTACTACGGCGCGGTGCAGCTGACCGGCACGGCGACGGTGCACGACGAGCGGTCGGAGCCGGGCAGTGTCGCTGCGATCCTCCGACGCCAACTCGCCACCTTCCAACCGGACGTCGGCGTCGCCGACCCGGGCACGTCGCATGCGGCGAGGCTGCTGGGGATCCTGGGGATCACCATCGACGTGCAGCTGGTGTCGGCCAAGTTCAAGTACGGCGGCAACGTCGACGAGGCGCATCGCCGGGCCGTGGTGGAGCGGTTGCGGGAACGGGGTGGACCCGGCGACGAGGTGGCGGCCGGGCACGTGGTGCGGCGGCTGCAGGCCTGAGTCCTGTGTGCTGACTACGAGGGCGGCTACTCGACGGCGGCGGCCAGGTTGGCCAGCGTCGCCGCCATCTCCCCCTCGGCGTGCGCGGCGCTGTGGTCGCCCATGACGCGAGCCACGGTGGCGAACCACCGCTTGCGCTGATCGATCCACGACTCGGTGACCCGACAACCGTTGTCGGTGTCCTCAATGTCGTAACGCCACGTGGCCACGGCCAGCGGTCCCGACGTCACCGCAAACTCGAACAGCGTGTGGGGCTGGCAGCCGACGACCGTCACGGTGGTGGACCAGCGCCGCAGACCGTTCTTGTTGGTGCCCGTGAAGACGGCACCGAGCGCCGGTCCGGTCGCGCCCTTGGCCCATTTCCCGCCGGCGTTCTCGGGCGACCACTCCCCCATCCGGGGCAGGTCGGTGACCAGCATCCAGACCTTCTCGGCGGGTGCGGCGATATCGCGCGTGACGGCGGTGGGGTAGGCCATCGGGCAGACGATAGTTTCTAGGGATGGCACAAGCCCTTTCCGACTCCAACGCAGGCACGAGCCAGGTGGCGCCGCGCAGACTCAAAATGCCGGTCCCGCCGAAGTTCGCCACCGTGGAAGAAGAACGCCTGCACCGCAAGCAACGGTTGGCCGGCGCGCTGCGCCTCTTCGGGCGCTTCGGCTTCTCCGAGGGTGTCGCCGGGCACATCACGGCACGCGATCCCGAGCTCACCGACCACTTCTGGGTGAACCCGTTCGCCATGAGCTTCCGCCACGTGCGCGTGTCCGACCTCATCCTCGTGAGCCACACCGGTGAGGTCGTCGAGGGCGATCGCCCGGTCAACCCGGCTGCCTTCGCCATCCATTCCGCGGTGCACGCGGCGCGGCCCGACGTCATGGCGGCCGCCCACGCCCACTCGGTCTACGGCAAGGCGTGGTCGGCTCTCGGGCGACCGCTCAGTCCGATCACGCAGGACGCGTGCGTCTTCTACGAGGACCACACCGTGTGCGAGGAAGGTGGTGGTGCCATCGTCCTGGAGGAGGCCGCCGCCAAGGCTCTGGCTGCTGCGCTCGGTCCACACAAAGCCACCATCCACCGCAACCACGGACTGTTCACGGTCGGGCACACGGTCGACGAGGCAGCCTGGTGGTTCATCACCATGGAGCGTTCCTGCCAGGCGCAGCTCCTTGCCGAGGCGGCCGGCACCCCTGTGCTCATCGACGACGAGGGAGCGAAGTACACGCGGGACAACTCGGCCTCGCCCTACGGCGGCTGGTTGTCGTTCCAGCCGCTCTGGGACGAAATCTGCCGGAGTGATCCGGACCTGTTCGACTGAATCGGTGCCTACTCGCTCAGCGGCTCGGACGGCCGCGCCTCGCCTTCCCGACGTCCGGTGGGCCACCCTTCCTGGGCTCCACCGGCTCCATCAAGCTCAATCAGCCCATCGTCGGAATGAGCGGTTGAGGCGCCTCGGCTGACCCGACCCTGTCCCGGGTCAGCCGATTGCCCACAGAACGAGAACCTGTTCTAATCTCGACCTGATGGAGTTCAACCTCGCCGACCTGTTCGAGGCGGCCGTCGACGCCTACCCCGAGCGGGAGTATTTGGTTGCCGACGGCAAGCGGCGGACCTACGCCGAGATGGAGGCGCGGGCGAACCAGTTGGCCCACCATTTGGCCGCCCAGGGCATCGGGCCGGGCGATCACGTCGGCATATACGCCTACAACTCGGTCGAGTGGGTCGAGACCGCCTGGGCCGTCTTCAAGCTCCGGGCCATCTGGATCAACATCAACTACCGCTACGTCAAGGACGAGCTTCGCTACCTCCTGACCAACGCCGACCTGCAGGCGCTCGTCTACCAGCGTGAGTTCTCGCCGCTCGTCGCGTCGTTGCTGCCCGAACTCCCCCAGCTGCAACACGTGATCGTGATTGAGGACGGGAGTGACGCCGACCCGGCACCGGGCGCAGCGCGGTACGAAGACGTCCTAGTCGGTCAGTCAGCAGAGCGCGACTTCGGACCCCGCTCGGGGGACGACCTCTACATCCTCTACACCGGCGGCACCACCGGCATGCCCAAGGGTGTGGTGTGGCGGCACGAGGACGTCTTCTACGCCCTCGGCGGCGGGACCGACCCCGTGACCAACGTCCGCGCCACCGACCCTGCGCAGATGGTACCCAAGGGTGCCAACGGTGGCCTCGTCCACCTGCCCGTAGCACCGCTCATGCACGGCGCCACGCAGTGGTGCGTCATGGGTCAGAGCTTCGTGGGCTCCAAGATCGTCCTGATGGCCAAGTTCGACCCGCACGAGGTGTGGCGGCTCGTCGGCGACGAGAAGGTCAACTCCGTGATGATCACCGGCGACGCCATGGGCAAGCCGCTGATCGAGTCGCTCGACGACGAGGGAACGGACCACGACCTCTCTTCGCTCCTGGCCGTGGTGTCGTCGGCCGCGCTCTTCTCCGCGCCGGTCAAGGACCAGTTCTTCGAGCACCTGCCCAATCTCGTGATCACCGACGCCATCGGTTCGTCCGAGGGTGGCAACAACGGCATGACGGTCGTGACCGCCGGCAACACGGCCATGAAGAGCGGGCCGACCGTGCATCTCCTCGGCGCGACGGTCGTCTTCGACGAGAACCTCGAGCTGGTGGAGCCGGGGTCGGGCGTCATCGGCAAGATCGCCCGCTCGGGCGACATCCCCCTCGGCTACTACAACGACCCGAAGAAGACCGCTGAAGTGTTCATTGAGGTGCGGGGAACCCGCTACGTCATGCCGGGTGACTACGCGACCGTGGAGGAGGACGGCTCCATCACGCTGCTCGGCCGCGGGTCGATCGTCATCAACTCGGGCGGCGAGAAGATCTTCCCCGAGGAGGTCGAGTCCGCCGTTCGCTCGCATCCCGACGTCATGGACGCCATCGTGTGCGGGGCGCCCGACGAGCGCTGGGGCCAGACCGTGGCCGCCATCGTGCAGCCCCGCGTCGGGCACCAGGCGCCGTCGCTGGAGTCGCTGCAGGAGCACTGCCGGGAGACGATCGCCGGCTACAAGCTGCCCCGCCGCCTGTACGTCGTCGACACGGTGGAGCGCTCGCCGTCGGGCAAGCCCGACTACACCTGGGCCGGCGCCATCGTGCACGCGGGGGCAGCGACGTAGGTTCTACCGAGGGACCGAACGCGGGGATTCCGGCGTCCGGTCGTCGACACCGAGTCCGATCGTGTTCGGCAAAGCAGCTACCCCGGTTGGCCCACAGATCCAATCGACGCGCGTCCACGCAGCCCGATACGGTCTGCCCATCGACGCGAACCCGATCACCTCAAAGCAACGCCCACGGACCCGCGGAAAGGCGCATGGCAGGCTGCGCCATATCGCCACGGTGGGCGGCGGGATCGGCGTCCTCCTGATCGGCATCATCACGGCTGGAACCCTGGGCGGGGTTGCCAGTGCCGCCACACCCCACGTCGATGCAACCACATCGTGGACCGTCTACCACGGCAACCCGCTCGGGTCCGGGGTCGACACATCGGGCGTGTCCTTCTCCTCGGCGACCACTGCGTGGTCCTCCCCCGTCCTCGACGGGCAGGTCTATGGGGAGCCCCTCGAGGCCACCGGGCGCGTCTACGTGGCCACCGAGAACGACACCATCTACGCACTGGCCGCCAATACCGGCGCTGTCCTGTGGTCCAGTCACGTGGGGACACCGGTTCCATCAGGTGACCTGCCCTGCGGCAACATCAGCCCGACGGTCGGCATCACCGGGACGCCGGTGCTCGACGTCGCCCGCGGTGAGATCTACGCGGTCGCCGACGAGCTGAACGGGAGTACACCGGCCCACGTCCTCGTAGGCCTGAACATGTACACCGGTACGACGTTGCTGGCCCAAGACGTGGATCCTCCGGGCCAGCCCACGGCGGCGATCCTGCAGCGCACCGGCTTGAACCTCAGCAACGGCAACGTGATCTTCGGCTACGGCGGCAACAACGGGGACTGCTCGACGTACAGCGGCTGGGTCGGCTCGGTGCCCGAGGGCGGCGGGACGCCGGGCTACTACCAGGCGGTACCGATCGGTAACGACGGGGCCGTGTGGATGGGAGGCGCCGCTCCCGAGGTCGACGGCGCGGGCAACATCTGGGTCGCCACTGGAAATGGGTCGACATCGTCGACATATGACTTCAGTGACTCGGTCCTGCAACTGTCGCCCGGCCTGACCCGCACCCAGTACTTCGCCCCGAGCAACTGGCAAGCGATGAACAACGCCGACCAGGATCTCGGTTCGACCGCACCCGCGCTGCTCCCGAACGGGACCGTGCTGCAGGTCGGCAAGAACCAGTTGGCCTACCTCACGAGCCAGTCGAACCTCGGCGGCAACACCGGCATGGGCATCGCCACGGCGTCGGTGTGCCCCGGGGCCATCGCCGGCGGTGGCGATGCCGTCGTCGGAAACGTGGTCTACGTGCCGTGCGAGAGCGGGCTCCAGGCCGTGCAGACGAGTGCGTCCCCGCCCTCAGTCTCCGTGCTCTGGACGAACAGCAGTGCCCACAGTCCGCCCATCAGCGCCGGCGGCCTGATCTGGTCGATCGGCGGGAGCTCGCTCTACGGCATCGATCCCTCGACCGGTGCCACGGTCAAGCAACTCAACGTGGGGAGCCAGGCCAATCACTTCCCGACGCCCTCGGTCGGCGACGGGCTGCTCTTCGCCCCGGCGAGCGACCAGGTCGTCGCCTTCGCCGGCTCGGCGGGTCTTCCCGGGCCGCCGTCACCGCCTCCACCGGCCCCACCGAATTCGTCGTATTGGCTCGTCGCTTCCGACGGAGGAATCTTCACGTTCGGCAATGCCGGCTTCTACGGTTCGACCGGGGGCATCCATCTGAACCAGCCAGTCGTCGCCATGGCGCCCACACCATCCAAGGGGGGCTACTGGCTCGTGGCGTCCGACGGGGGCATCTTCAGCTTCGGGGACGCCGCGTTCTTCGGATCGATGGGGGGAAAGCCACTGAACAAGCCCATCGTCGGCATGGCGGCGACACCCGATGGAGGGGGCTACTGGATGGTGGCATCCGACGGCGGCATCTTCAGCTTCGGGGACGCCGCGTTCTTCGGATCGATGGGCGGCAAGCCACTGAACAAGCCCATCGTCGGCATGGCGACGACCCATGACGGGCTGGGCTACTGGCTGGTGGCGTCGGACGGTGGCATCTTCAGCTTCGGGGACGCCTCCTTCCACGGATCGATGGGCGGCCAGCCGCTGAACAAGCCGATCGTCGGCATGGCGGCCACCCCCGACGGGCTGGGGTACTGGCTCGTCGCCTCTGACGCGGGCATCTTCAACTTCGGCGATGCCGGATTCTTCGGCTCGGGGGGTGGGCTCCCGCTCCGCAAGCCGGCCGTCGGCATGGCGCCAACGCCCGACGGTCGCGGCTACTGGATCGCAGCTTCCGACGGCGGCATCTTCAACTACGGGGACTCCAACTTCAGCGGCTCCGAAGGCAGCATCGTGCTGAACAAACCGGTGGTCGGCGTGGCGGCGGAAGGCTGACTCGACCGGACTTTCGTCATCCGGCATGCCGCCGGCGACGCCATCTCACACGATGATGCAGCGGTGCCACCCGCCGCCTTGCTCCTCCTGACCGGCTCCCCCGGATGTGGCAAGACCACGGTGGCCCCGCTGGTAGCCGACCGTCACGAGCCCTCGGCCTGCCTCGACCTCGACTGGTTCTTCGCCAAACTGCGGCGCGGGGCGATCGATCCGTGGCGCACCGAGGCGCACACCCAGAACCGGGTCGTGCTGCACGCTGCGGCCGAAGCCGCGGCCGCCTTCGCCGGCGGCGGCTACCTCACGGTGGCAGACGGCATCCTCTACCCGTTCATGCTCGACCTGTTCGTCACCGCCTGCACGCGGTACAACGTGGCCCTGCACTACGCGGTGCTGCGCGCGCCGATCGAGGTGGTGCAGCAGCGGGTCCAGGGCCGGAGGAGCGAGCCGCAACATGCGGCAGCGTTGGCCGACGCGGCCGTGGTCGAGGACCTGTGGGCCCAATTCGAGAGGAAGGGCGTCGAGACGCGACATCTGGTCGACGTCGGTGCGCGCAGCCCCGAGGAGATCGCCGAGGAGATCGAGCGCCGGCTGCAGGCCGGCGAGTTCGGGCTCGAGAGTTAGGAGCCGCCGGCGGCGAGACGCTGCTTGGTGGTGCTGTGCACCGGGTCCTTGTCGAAGACCGGCAGCAGGTGCTTGCCGAACGTCTCGACCGCCTCCTCGCACGACTCGATCGACATGGAGCTCGACAGCATGCCGAAGGAGAGCTGGTCGGCGCCTGTGGCGGCGTAGTGCTCGATCGCCTTGTTGACCTCGTCGGGCGTGCCCACGGCGACGTCGCCCGAGGCGATCACCGAATCGAGCGAGTCGGCGTCCATGGCCGGCACGATCTGGGGCCACTCCGGCACCCCGGGCGGCTTCGGGAAGGTGTCGAGATACCGGAACACGAGGCTCAGGTGGTAGTTGGAGTCCGCCTCCAGGAACGTCTTGCGCGCCTTGGCGCCGTCCTCCATGCAGATCATCGTCGTCGTGATCATCACGTTGTCGTTGACGAAGCCGCCCACCGGGTTCTTGCAGTCCCCGATCTTCTCCTTGTAACGACTCACCAGCGGCGTCAGCTGGTCCGGCGTCGAGAAGCCGAAGCAGAGGACGCCCACGCCGAGCTCGGCGGCCAGGTCGAACGTCGAGGGGCTTCCGGCCGCCATCCAGATGGCGGGGTGAGGCTTGGAGTAGGGCTTGGGCAGCACGTTGCGCGAGGGCATGGAGAAGAACTTGCCGTCGTAGCTGTAGTCCTCGTCCTTCCACATGCGGACGATCTGCGGGAGGGTCTCGGCCACCATCTCGCGGGTCAGATCGGAGTCCTGGATCCCGAAGCCTTTCTGCTCGGTCGTCGAGGATCCACGGCCGGTGCCGAATTCGAAACGGCCTTCGGACAGGTGGTCGAGCATGGCCACCCGCTCGGCAATGCGGGCCGGGTGGTTCACCGGCGGCGTGATGTTGAAGATGCCCGAGCCGATGTGGATGTTGCTCGTCTTGGCGGCGCAGAAAGCCAGGAACGACTCGGAGGCCGACAGGTGCGAGTACTCGGTGAGGAAGTGGTGCTCTGAGGCCCAGGTGTACTTGAAACCGGCTTTGTCCGCCGCCACGATGAAGGCGACTTCGTCCATGATGCGGTCATGCTCGGCCGATGCTCCATGCTGCTCGACGTATCGGGGAAGGAGGCATGCGGCGTTGAAGATGCCGAATTCCATGGGCTTGCACGTCCTCGTCTACGGTGCCGCGGTCCGTTCCGCCGGCGCTCCAGCGACGGTAACACGGGTCTGATTAAAATGCAACGTGTTCCAATAATGGGGCTTCCACCCCAGGTCAGAGACGTTCGGAGATGCAGTGACCCCTGCTGAGGCGCAACCGCCATCCCATGGTGTCCCCCCGCCGCCGGCCCGCCCGGCGCCGCCGGCCCCATCGGCGCCGCCGGCGGAAACCATCACCGGCGCCGTCCTGGCCCTGGCCGACGTCGACCAGCTCGGCCTGGTGGCCAACGACCTCCGGCTCAGCCACGCCGAGGTGGTCGCCCGGGCCGCCGCGCGGGCGGCCTGGCTGCAGGCCACGCGCCACGATGGCCCCTTCCACGTGGCCCTCATGCTCGACAACGTCCCCGAGTTCATCTTCTGGCTCGAGGCGGCGGCCTTGGCCGGCGCAGTGGTCGTCGGGGCCAACCCGACACACCGCGGGGACGAGCTGGTGCGCGACCTGGCGCACACCGAGTGCCAGTACCTGATCACGGACTCGACGTACCTCCCCTTGGTGGACGGCGCCCGCATCGGCGACGCCCTCGGCGAGGTCGGCCCCGAGAACGACCGTGTGCTCGTGCTCGACACCGCCCCGGCGCAGAACACCATCGACACCTACGCGACCGCGGATCCGGCGCAGGTGGCCGAGCCGTCGGTCACGCCTGACACCCTCGGGTACCTCCTCTTCACGTCGGGGACCTCCGGCGCGCCCAAGGCCTGCCTGTGCAGCCAGGGTCGCCTGGCCCGCATCGGGGCGATCGTGGCGCAGATGTACGCGCTCCAGACGGCAGACGTCTGCTACCTCTCCATGCCGCTCTTCCACTCCAACGCGCTGATGGCCGGCTGGGGCCCGGCACTGATGTCGGGCTCGGCCTTTGCCCTCCCCTCCTCGGGTCGGTTCTCCGCGTCGGGCTTCCTGCCCGACGTGCGGGCGACCGGCGCGACCTACTTCAACTACGTCGGCAAGCCGCTGTCCTTCATTCTGGCCACGCCCGAGCGGCCCGACGATGCGGACAACCCCCTGATCCGCGCCTTCGGCAATGAGGGCACCACCGAGGACGTGGCTCGATTCGCCGAGCGCTTCGGCGTCGACGTCACCGACTCCTACGGCTCGACCGAGGGAGGTGCCACGGTGCAGCGCACGCCGGACACACCCCCCGGCGCACTGGGCCGGGCACCCGAGGGCACCGTCGTGCTCGATCCCGCCACCGGGGCCGAGTGCCCACCGGCGCGCTTCGACGACCAGGGCAGGCTCATCAACGCCGAAGAGGCCATCGGCGAACTGGTCTCGAAGGGGGGCGGCGCCGGCTTCGAGGGCTACTGGCGCAACGACGAAGCCGAAACGGCCCGGCTAAAGGAGGGCTGGTACTGGACGGGCGACCTGGCCTACCGCGACGACGCCGGCTTCTTCTACTTCGCTGGCCGGGACCACGACTGGCTGCGCGTCGACGGCGAGAACTTCGCGTCGGCCCCGATCGAACGGATCCTGCAACGCCACCCCGACATCGTGCTGGCCTCGGTCTACGCCGTACCGGACCCCGTGGTCGGCGACCAGGTCATGGCCGCAGTGCAACTGCGGCCCGGAGTCGACGGCCTCGACGCTGCGGCCTTCCGCGCGTTCCTCACCGCCCAGCGCGACCTCGGCACCAAATGGGCGCCGCGCTTCGTACGCATGAGCGCCGAGCTGCCCGCCACGGCCACCAACAAGGTGCTCAAGCGATCGCTGCGGGCCGAGCGCTGGAACTGCACCGATCCCGTCCTCTGGCAGTCCGACAAGGGCGGGCCGTACACACTCCTGACCCATGCCGAAGCGACAGACCTCGAAAAGGCCGTGGGCGACCGGGCGCTCTGAGAATCGCCAGGCGGTACGACCCCTAGGGCGCACCTTCACTTGCGACCGACTTTTCGGCGTTCGGCTCGGGCACGACCGAGAGTCCAGCCTTCGGCGCCCACAGGTGCGGCACCTCCGGCTCCTGCGGCGTGGCACCTTCGCCCCCGGCACCTTCGCCCCCGGATCCTTCTCGACGTCGTGCCTTGATCGACCGCAACGGTCGGGTGAGCCGCCAGCTCCAGGTCTGGAGCATGCCTTCCCTCTCGGCGGTGGCCCCCTGCAGCGCGTACTCGGTCTGCTCCAGTCGGCGGGACTCACGAGCGAGCATGTCCTGTGACGCGGCCAGCGCCGCCCCCAGGCCCCGCTCCGTCTCCGTGGCCCGGCGCTCGCTCGAAACGAGACGGGCCTGTGACTCCGCCAGCTGGCCCTGCATCTCGGTCAACTCGTGCTGGACGACTTCCAGATCTTCGAGTGCGGCGCGCAGCGCGTCATCGCGTTCGGCGAGAAGCGCCTTGAGCGCCGATCGATCGAGGACCTCGGCGTCTGCCGCGGCCAGGACGCGATCAGTCGCTCCCACATCGGCGACCGTCAGCGCCTGCGCGCGGACCCTCACCTGAGCGGGGTCAGCCACTGCAGCGAACGCCGCCAGGGCGCGATCGCTCTGACAGTGGTCGCCGAGCCACGGCCACAGCGTTTCCACCAGATACTCGCCATCGTGCACGATGCGCGGGAACTCCAAGAAGATCAAGGGCACGCGACGAGCGGTGGCCCAATGCACAAGCCGATGGAAGCCGACGGCAAGCAGCCGTGCCTGATCGACGGGATCCAGCGAGTAGACGGCTCCGCCGGCGACTGCGCCATGCACATCGCTGCTGGCGGCCAACGCAGACCACTGGGTTTCTTCCGCCATGGCGATGCGCTCTTGCAGGACACGACTGGTGGACGCCGCCATCAGCTCGCGGACGGGAACCAACAGCACATCGACGCCGACGTCGTTCTCGTCCAGCTCATCGCAGTAGGCGAAGAACCACGGATCCTTGACGACGTAGGGAGCGTTGTCCTCGAGCATGCTGTGTTCCAGACCAGCGCGCGCTCGTGGGTCGACCGGAATGTTCTGTGAGCCGGTGTCGAGTCCACAGTGCTCCAGGAATCGGACCAGGAAGCTGGTGCCGGCGCGGCCGGTGCCCGCGATGATCGCATGGCGCCTGCGTGACGCCTCCGGGCGCTCGGGCAGGGGGGAACTCACTAAGAACGAATCTAACGAGCGCAGCGCGCCCAAACCGGTTCTTTCGCGACTGGGGCCGGTTGTTTCACCAGATTCCTATGTCGTTCCCAGTAGCCACCCAGCAAAGTCCTCGAGTCAGCGATCGACGCCAAGGACCAGCCCACTGGTTGGCACGCCGGTGCCCGCGGTCACCACCACGTTCTCGAGCCCGGGCACCTGGTTCACCGAGGTGCCCCGCACCAGCCGGGCACCCTCGGCAATGCCGTTCATGCCGTGCAGGTAGGCCTCGCCGAGCTGGCCCCCGTGGGTGTTGATCGGGAGAGCCCCGCCGAGCTCGAGGCGCCCGTCGCGCACGAAGTCCTTGGCCTCGCCCTTGGCGCAGAACCCGAGCTCCTCCAGTTGATAGAGCACATAGGGGGTGAAGTGGTCGTAGAGGATGGCCGCCTGCATGTCGTCGGGGCCCAGCCCCGAGGTCTCCCAGAGCTGGCGGGCGACGACCGCCATTTCGGGCAGACCGAGGAGGTCGTCCCGGTAGTAACTGGTCATCATGTCCTGACCCGCACCCGAGCCCTGCGCGGCGGCGCGGATGACGACCGGGTCGCTCCGCAGGTCACGGGCGCGCTCGAGGGAGGTCACCACGAGTGCCTGTCCCCCGTCGGTCTCCTGGCAGCAGTCGAGCAGGTGCAGCGGCTCGACGATGAAGCGGCTGTTCTGATGGTCCTCCAGCGTGATGGGTTGCTCGTAGAACCAGGCCTTGGGGTTGGTCGCCGCGTGCTTGCGGTCGGCCACCGCCACCCGGCCCAGGTCCTCGCTCGTCGCACCGGTCTCGTGCAGGTAACGCTGCGCCGCCATGGCCACCCACGAGGCCGGCGTGAGCAGCCCGACCGGCAGGTACGACGCCATGTGCGCGTTCTCCGCCGTCGGCAGCGGCGGCCGTCCCTGCACGCCGGCACCGAAGCGACTGCCCGAGCGCTCGTTGAAGGCGCGGTAACAGACCACGACATCGGCGACGCCCGAGGAGACCGCGAGGGCCGCCTGCTGAATGGTGGCGCACGCCGCGCCGCCCCCGTAGTGGATGCGACTGAAGAAGGTCAGGTCGCCGATCCCGAGGCTGCGCGAGATGTCGATGTCGGGATTGGTGTCCGAGCTGAAGGTCACCATCCCCTGCACCTCGGACGGGGCGATGCCGGCGTCGGCCAGGGCGGCGGCCACCGCCTCCACGGCCAGCCGGAGCTCCGAGCGGCCCGAATCCTTGGAGAATTCGGTGGCCCCGATACCGGTGATGGCGGTCGCGCCCGAGAAGGAATGCGAACGGGCCATCAGGTGCGCGTCGCCTCGGCCACCGGCGCCGCCTCGGCCACCGGCGCCGCCTCGGCCACCGGCAGCAGCACGGTCACCGTGCCCGTGACGTGGTCGCCCGCGTGATTGGCGCCACGGAGGGAGACGGTCACCGAGCCGTATCGCCCGTCCTCAGTCTGCGCACCCTTCTCGGTCACCGACCCTGTCAGCGTCATGGTGTCATCGGGGTGGTTGGGCGCGCCGAGCCGGATGCTGACGTCGGCCAGCCGGCTGCGCGGGCCCGACCAGTCGGTGACGTAGCGCCCAACCAGTCCGTTCGTGGTCAGGATGTTCATGAAGATGTCCTTGGAGCCGCGCTCCTTGGCCAGGACGGAATCGTGGTGCACGTCCTGGTAGTCCCGACTGGCGATGGCGCCCGACACAATCAGCGTCCGCGTGATCGGGAGCACCAGGGTCGGGAGCTCGTCGCCCACCGAGACCGCGCCGAACAGGGGACCGGAGAGATCGAGCGCAGGACCGAACCCCGCCGCGCTCACGACGACGCCTCGGCCCGCGCCAGCGCCTGCGCGGCGATGTCCGCCCCGAGCTTCGCCAGCTGCGCGCTCGGACCGCCCAGGAGCAGCTCAATCTGCTTGCCCCAGAGGAAGTAGCGGTGGATCGGGTACGAGATGTCAGCCCCCATGCCCCCGTGCAGGTGCTGCGTGGCGTGCACGGTCCGCTGCCCGCGCTCGGAGGCCTGCCACTTGGCCACCCGGGCGGCGTCGGCCGCAGGGCGCCCCGTGTCGAAGCGCCACGCCGCGTTCTGCCACGTCACTCGCATGGCCTCAATGTCGATGGCGGCGTCGGCCGCCCGCAGCATGGTGCCCTGAAAGGTGCTCAAGGGCCGGCCGAACTGCTGGCGGCTGTTGAGGTAGGCGGCCGTCCTGGTCAGTGCGGCCTCGCACACTCCGACCTGCAACGCGCACAAGCCGATGGTGGCGGCGACGAGCACGACGTCGAGCGCGGCGCGCCCCACGTCGGGACCGGCCAGGACGTCACCCGGCGCCACCGTCACATCGTCGGCATGGAGGTGCGGATGGATCTCGCGGTTGGTGGTGACGGCACGCTCGAGCGTGACACCCGGCGTCGCCGGATCGAGCAGGACGAGCAACACGCCACCGTCCTCGGTCCGGGTGGGCAGGACGATGCGGTCCGCCAGGTGGGCGTGGGGCACGGTCAGCTCGGTCCCATTGAGAACCCACCCGTCACCCGTTGCACCGGCGCGCACCGACGGCATGGACGTCGGACTGCTCGCGCTGCCACTGAGCGCGGCGGTGAGGATCACCTCGCCGGCGACGACGCCGGGCAGCCAGCGGCCGCGCTGGTCCGCCGAGCCGAAGCGGGCCAGGGGCAGCGCCCCGAGCACCAGGGTGGACCACAGCGGGACCGGAGCCACGACGTTGCCCTGCGCCTCCAACAGCAGGCAGAGCTCCAGCAGCCCGTAGCCGGCGCCGCCGTCGGCCTCGGGGACCGCGAGCCCGAGGAGGTCGGCCGCCGCCAGTGCCTTCCACAACACACGATCGATGCGCTCGGTGCCGACCTCAATGGCGGCGATCTTCTCCGCGTCCACCAGCCCGGCGAAGATCGCTTTGGCGGCCTCCGCCACGGCCAGCTGCTCTTCCGTCAGTGCGAAGTCCATCAGGCTCCCTTCCCGCCTTGCCCGCCCTGCCCACCATGCCCGCCCTGCCCGCCGGCCGCACCCGCCGGCACGAAGACCGGCAGCGACAGCTCTTCGTCGTAATCGACGAAGGTGGCCTGCAGGGCCATGCCGACCTCGATCGCATTGAGCTCCATGCCCTCGAGGTTGGCCACCAGCCGCGTGCCCTCCGCCAACTCGACGAGGCCGATCGGCAGCGGGTACTCGAACGAGGGCACCTGCGGATAATGCACCACGACGTAGGAGTACAGCGTGCCGTAGCCGCTCGACTCCACCGCGTCCCACTCGAGCGAGCCGCACACTGCGCAGGCCGGCAGCGGCGGGTGTCGCAACGTCCCGCACGAGGTGCAGTGTTGGATCAACAACCGGTGCGCGCGGGCGCCCTCGAACCAGAACGCGTTGTCGTGGGTGATCGCCGGCCGCGGGCGCGGCGGGCGGGCGGTCTTCTTCGCCGGCGGGAGGTACTTGAGGATGCGGAAGCGCATGGTGGCCACCGGCTCGCCGGCGTCGTAGAGCGCCTGCACCTTGTCGTCCGACACCGGCCACACCGGCACGTCGGCATCGGGCACGGCCACGTAGTCGAGGCGGGTCGTGATGAAGCGGCCGGTGCCCAGCCCGGTGCGCTTGGGATCCGAGATGGCCTCAATGACCGAGCGCACCAGCAGGCGATCCCCCACGACCAACGGGCGCCCGTACTGCTGCTCGCAGTTGGTGGCCACCACCGAGGTCAGGCCCTCGTCGTCGAGCAGGCCCATCATCTTCTCGTTGGGCCCGCTCCCCTGCTCGGCCCCCTGGGCCCGGGCCTCCTCTGTGAGCAGCGAGAGGCGCAGGCCGCGCATGATCCAGGCCTGCAGCATGGTGGGCGGGGCGATCAGCTCGTCGTAGCCCGCGGCGCGGGCCGCATCGTCGGAGACGTAGACCGGGTTGTGGTCGCCCATCGCCTCGACCCAGTGCCGGATCATCGGCACGTTGACCGCGTCGGGAGCCAGATTGGGCGGGCCGGCCGACTGCCCGACCAGCGCGGCCAGCTCGGCACCGTGGTCGGGGAACCCCGCCAGCTCCTCGAAGCGCGCGCTCACCGCGATCCCCGGGTCATGCCCAACCCCGCCGTGGCCACGATCTCGCGCTGCACCTCGTTGACGCCGCCCCCGAACGTGTTGATCTGCGCCTGGCGTCCCGTGGCTTCGACCCGTCCGCGCAGCACGGCGCCCGGCGAGCCCGGCACCAGGTAGCCGACGGCGCCCACCACGCCGAGCAGCAGACGCGTGACCTCAATGATCCGCTCGGTCCCGAACACCTTGATCGACGACGACTCGGCGCCGGTCAGCTCCCCGTCGGCCACGTGCACGGCCATGCGCCAGTTCAGCAACCACATCGCCTCGAGCTCGGCGTGGCACCTGGCCAGGTCCATCTGCACCCAGCCCTGCTCAATGAGCGTCTTGCCGTCGTCGGTCGGCTGCGCCGCCGCCCAATCCACGATGTCCTGGTAGAGCGAAATGGCCAGACCGCTCCACGCGGCCAGCCCCACCCGCTCGTGGTTGAGCTGGGTGGTGATCATGCGCCAGCCCTCGTTCTCGTCCCCCACGCGGTTGGCCGCGGGCACGTGCACGTTGTCGTAGAAGGTCTGTGTCGTCGTGAGCCCGCCGACGGTGTGGATGATCGACCACTCGAAACCGGGCGACGTCGTGGGCACGCACAGAATGGAGATGCCCTTGTGCTTGGGCACCTCGGGATCGGTGCGGCACGCCAGCCACACGTAGTCGGCCTGGTCGGCCCCGCTGGTGAAGATCTTGGCGCCGTTCACGACGTACTCGTCGCCGTCGCGCACGGCGCGCGTCCGCAACGACGCCAGGTCGGTGCCGGCCTCGGGCTCGGTGTAGCCGATGGCGAAGTTCAGCTCGCCGGCGAGGATCTGCGGGAGGAAGAACGACTTCTGCTCGTCGGTGCCGAAGCGCATGATGGTGGGCCCGACGGTGTTGATGGTGACGAAGGGGAACGGCGCGCCGGCGCGCCGCGTCTCGTCGAAGAAGATGAACTGGTCCGTCGCCGGTCGGCCCTGCCCCCCGAACTCCTTCGGCCATCCGATGCCGAGCCAGCCGTCCTTGCCGATCTGGCGCACGACCCGGCTCCACGCCTCGCCGCCCTCACCGCCCTCGGCCAGGCCGGCGCGGACCTCGTCCGTCAGCAGTTCGGCGTAGTACCGGCGCAACTCCGCACGCAGTTGCTGCTGTTCGGGGCTCTCTTCGAGGAACATCGTGGGCAGCCTCGCGTGCACTCAGCGGTCCCTGCCAGGTCAAGGCCGCGCGCAAAAACTGTAACACGTTCTCGTTTGGTGATCCTTGGTGAGGCCGCCGCCCCGATCTGCCCCGAGCCGACGCGGCGGCCGGACCGAAATCAGGAGGCCGAGCCGAGGAGCGTCCCGAGCAGGCCCAGGAACTCGCCCCAACCCTCCCGGTGGGAGCGGCGGAACTCCTCTGTCGGCAGGTCGCGGTGGGTGAGGGTGACCACGGTCTCGTCCCCGTCCGGCTGCAGAACCACCTCGACCGTGCTGGACCCCGGCGGGAGGTCGCCGCTGCCCTCAATGCCCCAGGTGAACACCACGCGGTGCGGCGGGTCGACCTCGACGTACTCGCCGCGGGCGGGGTTGCCGCGCACGCTGAGGGAGAAGGTGCCGCCGGGGCGGGCATCGAGATACGCCGCGTCGGCGATCCACTTCACGGCCAACGCCGGATCCGTGAAGTAGGGGAACACGACGTCGGGCGGTGCCGCGATGCGCACGCTGGCCGTGATCGACGTGTCCGATGTCGACGAGTCCGATGTCGACGAGTCCGAAGGTGAGGGTGTCGATGGCGTCATGGGCGCGCCGCTCCCTTCTTGGGGTAGTCGCGTTCGACCGTGCGCTTCAGTCGCTGCAGCGCGTCCGGCCAGAATTCCTCGAGCAACTCGCGTACCGGCGTCAGGGCATCAGAGTGGAAGCGGTACAACCGGCGGGTGCCCTCTCGGCGCTCCTCTAAGAGGCCGGCCTTCTTCAACACCGCCAGGTGCTGGCTCACCGCCTGCTGCGTGAGCGTGAAGTGCGTCGCGATCTGTCCGGCCGGGAGCTCGCTGTCCCGAATGAGGCGGATGATCTCGCGCCGGTGCGGGTCGGCGAGCGCCCGCAGGACAGCATCGGTCGCTGTGGGGCTCTCCGTGTCGAGGGCTGGCATCAGGCCGCCATTCTTCCCGTATCTCGCGCCGCCATGCGGCTCAATCCTCCGAGTACGGCTGACCCTGACCCGTCTCGACGTAGGAGACCAGGCTGCCGACGTAGTGGGTCCAGCCCTGGTGGCACATGTCGAAGCACTCGAGCCCGGGAGTGAGGCCCTGGTGGCGGAAATGGATCGTGGTGCCGTCACCGGCCTGTTCAACCTCGAAGATGACGGTTGTGCCCACCCACTCGGGCGTGAGCGGCGCCGCCTCGACGGACCAGACGACCCGGTGCTCCGACGTGGGCTCCACATGCATGCGGATCCGCTGCCGGCCACCGAGGAACGACACCTCGAGCGTCCCGCCCATGTCGGCCGAGCCCGTGGCGCTGCCCCACCAGCCACTCACGCCGTCCGTCGAACGCAGCGCGGCGAGCACCGTCTCGGGAGTCGCGGCAACCGTCTGCGTGGACCGATAGCTCTCCGGCGAGTCGTCGATCTGGCCGGCCTCGACGTAGGAGACCAGGCTTCCCAGATAGTGCGTCCAGCCCTTGTGGCACATGTCGTAGCACTCGAGCTCTGGAGTGAGGCCCTCATGGCGGAAGGAGAGCATCGTCCCATCGCCTGCCTCGGCCACGTCGAAGTAGATGGTCGTCCCGACCCAGTCCGGTGTGAGAGGCGCCGCGCGCACGGACCACACCACCCGGCGTTCGAAGGCCGGCTCGACGCGCATGACGACCCGCTCCTCGCCGCCGAAGAACGACACCTCGAGGGTGCCGCCCGCCTCGCACGATCCCGTGGTCGGGGTCCACCAGGACGTGACCGCCTCCGGTGAGCGCAGTGCGGCGAGCACGGCCTCGGGCGCGGCGCTGATGCTCCTCGTTGACTGGAAGCTGTCCCTCGCGTAGGTGATCCGACCCGTCTCGACGAAGGAGACCAGGCGATCCAGCGCGTTCGTCCAGCCCTCGTCACACATGTCGTAGCACGCGCACTGCGGCGTGAGCCCGTGGTGCCGGAAGCGGAGCGTGGACCCTACGCCCGCGTCCTCCACTGCGAAGACGATCGTCGTGCCGACCCACTCGGGCGAGAGCGGCGCCTCGCGAACGGTCCAGGCCACCCGGCCTTCCTCGGCCGGCGCCACGAGCATCTCGACCATCGTGCTGCCGGAGCGAGAGGCCATCTCGAGGGTGCCCCCCGGTTCGGCCGATCCGCTGGCGGGACTCCACCAGGACGAGACCGCCTCGGTCGTGCGCAGGGCGGCGAGCACGGCGTCGGCCGGCGCCGCCACGGTCAACGTGGCCTCGAAGTCCTGACTGGTGTCGGTGGACGGAGTGTCGGTGTGCGGGGTGGCGGTGGGCATGGGCGGCATCCTCTCGGGCATATTCACAATTACTTACTTGTACAAGTATTAACTTGTGAATACCGGATGTCAACCCCTTGTCGCCCCTCCTTCCGTCAGGCCGTCCGGAAGGGGCGTGGAGGCGAAGAGGTTCAGGCCCAGCCGCTCCGAGAGATAGGTCGTCATGTACTGGCCCCGGACGCTGTTGCCCGCTTCGTCGAGTGGCGGGGAGTACGTGCCGACGCCGCCCTTCCCCGGCGACACGGTGACCAACCCGCCGCTGACGCCGCTCTTCCCCGGCAGCCCCACGTCGTAGAGCCAGTCCCCCGATCGCTCGTAGAGCCCGGCCGTGGCCAGTACCGGCAGCACGCGTCGGCACGTCTCCGACGCGATGGCCCGCTCGCCGGTCAGCGGATTGACCCCGCCGTCGGCCAGCGTCGCCCCCATGACCGCCAGGTCGCGCGCCGACACCCGTAGCGAGCACTGCCGGGTGTAGATGTCGGTGGCCACGTCCGGATCGCAGTACAGGCGGCCGTAGCCGGCCAGGAGGTGCGCGATGCCGCGGTTGCGGTCGTTGCTCGTGGCCTCGGACTCGTACACCTCCTCGTCCACGGTCAGCGACCGTCCGGCGAAGCGGGAGAGCGCGGCCGCAATGCGCGCGAACTTCTGTTCGGGTGAACCGCCCGGGACGAGGCTGGTGGTGGCGAGCGCCCCGGCGTTCACCATCGGGTTCATGGTGCGGTCCTCGTTGAGCTCAATACCCATCACCGAGTCGAAGGGCAGCCCGGTGCTGTTCACGCCGAGCTTGCGCCGGGCCTCGGCCGGACCGAGGGCGTCGCAGACCAGAGCGAAGACGAAAAGCTTGGAGATGCTCTGGATGGTGAACTCCTGTTCGGCGTCGCCCATGGCGAAGACCCGCCCGCGCACGCCGACCACGCACACGCCGAAGGCGTCGGGCGAGGCCTTGGCCAACGCGGGGATGTAGTCGGCCACCTTCCCCTCACCCAGGTGGCGGAAGCGCCCGTAGCCGGCCTCGACGACGGCGCGCACCTCCTCGTCGGAGGGCAGCGTCCCCGTGGAGACCCACGCCGGGGCCGGATGCTCAAGGGGAAGGCTGCCGTCGTCCATCGGATTCGTCTCCTCCTCGTCGGATGTGGATCGGGCCCGCCGGCGAGCCGGCCCGTCGACCTACGTGGTCGGGTCTTCGACCTCGGTCAGGTCGTCCTGCGTGATGGCCGGAAGCTTGGCGATGCCATTGAGGAGATGGCGTTCCCACACCTTTTGCAGCTTCTCGAGCAGCGGCGAGTCGCTGTCGATGCGGAACTGGCTGAGGGTGCGGGTCTCGTTGAAGTAGAAGCCGATGTCGTAGGGCGGCCCGACGGAGAGGTTGGCCGCCGCCGTGCTCAGCATGGAGCCCAGCGCGATCTTGGCGGCCGTGACCAGGTCGACGTGCGCCTCCACGGCCAGCTCCAACATGAACTTCCCGTACTTGCTCTCGCCGATCTGCAGGAAGGGGCGCTCGTCCGACGCGCGGATGTAATTGCCCTCGGGATACACAAGCAGGATGTCGGGCTCCTCGTCGCCGACGTGGCCCCCCAGAATGAACGTCGCCGTGCCGTCGGCTCCGACCTGGCCCAGTGCTTCCTTGTGCTCGTTCGCCACCTCGCGGCTCACGCGTCCGAGATACAGCGCGGCCTCGAACAGATGCCCGACCGTGGCCAGGCTCTCGGTGGCCTCCCCGGCCGCCAGGTCCCGGGCCATGCGGTCGAGGACTTGCTGCGTGGTGGCCAGGCTCCCGGCGGACTCGATCACGAAGATGCGATCCTCGGCTGGTTGGAGCACGTGCATTTTGCGGTAGGTGCCGACGTTGTCGACGCCCGCGTTGGTGCGGGTGTCGGCCAGGAAGAGCATGCCCTCGTGGAGGCGCAGGGCCAGGCAGTAGGTCAACGACGCCGTCCTCGGTTCGCTCGGTGGTTTGCTCGGTGGTTCGCTCGGCCAGACCTGGAACGCCGACGGCCGCCCGGCGAACATACCTGCTGAGCCGGGCCTCCCCCGCAGCCGGCCGGGCCCGGTTGGTCTGTGCCTATGATCACTGACACACGTTCTAGAAATTGCCTCGAAAGGGCAGGCACCAGGCGGCGTGGGGCAGAACGCCGGCGTGCGCGAAGGGGGGGCCTTGAGCCTCGAGGAGATCGACCTCATCGACGGGCGCAACTTCGTGGCCGGCGTGCCCCACGAGTGGTTCGCCGAGCTGCGCCGGGAGGCGCCCGCCTACTGGCACCCCGAGGAGGGTGCGCCCCGGGGCGGGTTCTGGGCCATCACCCGCTACGACGACTGCGTCCACGTCAACCGGGACTGGGAGCAATTCTCCTCGGCACGGCGTGGCTCGCTCTTCCCTGAGATGGAAGAGGACCAGCTCGCCCAGCAGCAGCTGATGATGGTCAACATGGACCCGACCATGCACACGCGCTACCGGCGCCTGGTCAACAAGGGCTTCACCCCCAAAATGGTGCGGGACCTGGAGCAGCAGATCGTCGGGTACGCCGACGGCATCATCGACGCCGTGTGCGAGCGCGGCACGGCCGACTTCGTCGAGGAGATCTCGGCCGAGCTCCCGCTCCTCGTGATCGCCGAGCTTCTCGGCGTTCCCCAGGAAGACCGGCGCATGGTCTTCGACTGGTCCAACCGCATGATCGGCTCGGAAGACCCCGAGTACCAGGTCGAGGGCGCCGATTCCGGCGAGTCGGCCATGCAGGTGTACGCCTACGCCGAGGAGCTGGCGACCGCCCGGCGGCTCCAGCCCAAGGACGACCTCATCTCGGTGCTGCTCAACGCCGAGGTGGAGGGCGAGAAGCTGAACGAGCTCGAGCTCGACCTGTTCTTCCTCCTCCTCATTGTGGCGGGGAACGAGACCACCCGGAACCTCATGTCGGGGGCGATGACCGCCTTCTTCGACCACCCCGAGCAGTGGGAGATGCTGCGCCAGGACCGGTCGCTGCTCTCCGGTGCGGTGGAGGAGATGCTCCGCTACGTGACGCCGGTCATGCACTTCCGCCGTACGGCGACCGCGGACTTGGAGCTGCACGGGCAGGACATCAAAGAGGGCGACAAGGTCGTCTTCTGGCACACCTCGGCCAATCGCGACGACGCGGCGTTCGAGAATCCCAACACGTTCGACATCACTCGCTCCCCCAACAACCACATTGCTTTCGGTGCGGGCGGACCACACTTCTGCCTGGGGGCGAACCTCGCCCGCATGGAGATCATGGTCATGTTCGACCGTCTGCTCGAGCGCATTCCCGACATCCGCCTCGACGGCGAGGTCCAGCGCCTGCAGTCGAACTTCATCAACGGGACCAAACACATCCCCGTCGCCTTCGCACCCTCCGCGCCCGTCGGGGGCACGCCGCTGCCGGCCCGGGCCCGCTGAGGCCCGCGTCGTGCGCGATCACGAAGTCCGGTTCCATCAGGCCGTCGCCTTCCTGCCGACCAACCAGATCCTCCCGATGGCCAAGGCGTGCGACGGCCTGGGCTACGGGGGCATGTACGTCTCCGACCACCTCTTCAACCCGCGCCAGCGCTCGTCCCGCTACACCTATTCGAAGACCGAGGACGGCGCGCCGGGCTGGGAGGACCACACGGCGTGGCCGGACCCCATGTCCGTGATTTCCGCCTGCGCCGGCGCCACGCAGAACCTGCTCTTCACCACCGGCATCTACATTGCCCCGCTGCGCGACCTCATGACGGTCGCCAAAACCGTGGGGACGACCGCAGTGCTGTCGGGCAACCGCCTGCGCCTCGGCATCGGCGTCGGCTGGAGCAAGGAGGAGTTCGACCTGACCGGACAGGACTTCGCCAACCGGGGCAAGCGCCTCGACGAAATGATCGTGGCCCTGCGCGCCCTGTGGCGCGGCGGATGGGTCGAGTTCCACGGCGACTTCTATGACGTGCCGGAGTGCCAGATGGAGCCCGCGCCCACCGAACCCGTGCCGTTCATCTGCGGCGGCCACTCCCCCGTGGCGCTGCGTCGCACCGCCGAGCTGTGCGACGGCTGGATCGCCGCCGGCGCCTACAGCGAAGAGGAGGCGTGGATGCACCTGGCCGAGCTGCACGACGCGCTGCAGAAGGCAGGGCGGGACAAGGACGGTTTCACCATCTACCTCTCGCTCAACGAGCGCCCGAGCGTCGATCTCTACCGCCGCTTCGCCGACGCCGGGGTGACCGACTTCGTGTGCGCGCCCTGGATGTTCGCCACCATTGCGCCGGGGACTCCCGACGACGAAGCGTTGGCCACGCGCCTCGCCCCGGTCCACTGGTTCGCCGAGGAGATCGTCGCCAAGGTCTGACAGGCTCTGGGGCGCGTCAGGAAGCCGAGAGGAGTCACACGTGAAGACCATGAAGATCGGCCTGCAGATGGGCTATTGGGGCGCGGGTCCTCCGCCCAACGCGGTGGAGCTCGTGATGGAAGCCGACCGCCTCGGCTTTGACTCCGTCTGGACGGCGGAGTCCTACGGTTCCGACGCCCTGACCCCGTTGGCCTGGTGGGGATCGCAGACCGAGCGGGTGCGCCTCGGCACCTCCCTGTGCCAACTCTCCGCCCGCACGCCGACCGCCATGGCGATGGCCGCCCAGACGCTGGATCACCTGTCGGGTGGGCGCTTCGTCCTCGGCCTCGGCGTCTCGGGGCCCCAGGTGGTCGAAGGCTGGTACGGCCAGTCCTTCCCTTCCCCGTTGGCGCGCACCCGTGAATACGTCGACGTCGTGCGCCAGGTCCTCGCACGCGAGAAGCCGGTCACGAACGACGGCCCGCACTACCCGCTCCCCTATCCCGGCGGGACGGGCCTGGGCAAGCCGCTCAAGTCGATCGTGCATCCCCTGCGGGCCGACATCCCGATCATTTTGGGGGCGGAGGGGCCGAAGAACGTCGCCCTGGCCGCGGAGATCGCCGACGGCTGGTTCCCCATCTTCTTCTCCCCCCGCGCCATGTCCTCCTTCGAGGCGTCGCTCGACGAGGGCTTCGCCCGACCGACCGCCCGGCGCAGCGCGGCGGACTTCGAGGTGTTGGCCTTCGCGCCGACCGTGATCAGCGATGACACGGACGCGGCAGCGGACGGATTCCGGCCGTATCTCGCCCTCTACATCGGCGGCATGGGGGCCAAGGAGATGAACTTCCACTTCGACGTCTTCGCCCGCATGGGCTACGAAGAGGCGGCCACCAAAATTCAGGACGCCTACCTCGACGGGCGCAAGGACGACGCCGCTGCCGCCGTCCCCACCGCCATGGTGGAGGACATCGCCCTGGTCGGCCCGGTGGCGAAGATCCGCGACGACCTCGAGGCCTGGCGTGAGTCGCGGGCCACCACCATGCTCGTCAACGGCGACGTCGCCACGTTGCGGACCCTGGCCGAGCTGGTGCTCGGCTAGTCACCGGGACCGTTGCTCCTGCGTTCTAGTCGAGGCTGAACGGCGGATACTGGTCGGTCATCAGCAGGATGTACGCGCTCACCCGCGAGGACCAGCGCATCACGCCCACCACGAAGTTGCGCATGCCGGCCGGCCAGGCGCCCGTGAAGATCACCACGAAGAACCCGATGATGACCACCACGTACACCGCGATGAAGAGGAAGAGAAGCACGATGTAGTGCGGGAGCGCCAAGAGCCACTTGACGAAGATCAGCCCTCGGCTGAGCCTGGGCGCCTCCTCGACCGACAGCCGGGCCGGCTCCGTGCCGGGGTCCGCCGCTTCGGTCGGGAAAGCGAACTCGGGGTACTCCTCACGGAGGAACAGCGCGTAGGAGGTCACCCGCCACTGGTAGCGCAAGACCATGGCGTTGAACCCGAAGAGTCCGTCGGGCATCTTGCCGGTGAAAAGGATGGCGAAGAAGGAGATGATGAAGACCACCCGCTGGACGATCGCCAACACGTAGAGCACGACGAAGTGGGGTATGGCGAGGAACCATTGGACGATGGGCCGCCAACGGGCGATCTTGGCCGGAGCGTCCAGCTCAAGTTGGAGGGGGAACCCGGAAAGTGGTACCGGCGAGGTGGTCATGAAAAAAGGCTAGCCCCGGCCCCCCGCTGGAAGCGGGATCATCCCAGACCTCGGCAACCGGGGTGGATGCGGCGCTGACCAGGCATGCCCGTCCCGGTCACATGGGTCGGCCACAATGCCGGGAGTGACACTTTTCGACATCGCCGACCTCACCGAACCTCCTCCCTCCGATCCGTCCGCTCCACCCAAGGTGGCCGCGCCGCTCAGGGACCCGGCCCACGGCGAGACGCCCCCCGAGTCTCATCCGCCCGACCTGCCGGACGACGCTGACAGCGCCGTCGAGGCCGCACCCGAGGTCGAGGTCCGCATCAGCAAGCGTCGGAAGAAGACGTCGGAGGCCAAATGGGTCGGCGGGCGCATCGTCGTGTCGGTGCCGGCGCATCTCGATCTCGAAAGCCGGCAGAAGACCGTCGACTGGTTGGTGGAGCGCCTCCTCACCCGGCACAAACTCCAATCCGGTCTCGACAACGACGGGCTGCTGGCCCGGGCCATCGAGTTGAGTGACACCTACCTCGTCGGGGCGCGTCCCAAGTCCGTCCGCTGGGTCACCAACCAGACGGCGCGCTGGGGATCCTGCTCGTACTACTCGGGCGACATCCGCGTCTCGCACCGACTGCGCGTCGTCCCCGAGTGGGTGCTCGACTCCGTCCTGGTGCACGAGGTGGCACACCTGACCCACCCGGACCACTCGCGCGCGTTCCACACCCTGGCCGGCGCCTACCCGCGTCACGAGGAAGCGGGTGTCTTCCTGGCCGGGTACGGTCTCGGCCTCTCGAATCCCGAGCGCGTCCGGCTGAGCAATCGCCGCCGGAGCGGACGGATCAGACGGGCTCGTCGGCCAGTATCCGGCCCAGCCGGCGCAGGCTCTCGTTCGCCCCGCCCAGGGTGAGCTCGATCTGCTCGGTCAGGAGGAAGAAGCGGTGGAGCGGGTAGTCGCGGTCGACGCCCACGCCGCCGTGGAGGTGCGACGCGGCGTGCACGACACGCTGACCGCCCTCGGCCGCCCAGTACTTGGCGATCGCAATTTCCGCCGACGCCGGCAGGCCCGCAGCCAGCCGCGCCGCCGCCTGCCACGCGGTGAGCCGGATGGCCTCGGTGTCCACGTAGGCGTCGGCCGCCCGCTGGCCCACCGCTTGGAAGGTGGCGATGGGCTTCTCGAACTGCACCCGCGTCTTGGTGTACTCCGCCGTGAGCTCGAGGGCCGACGCGCAGACGCCGGCCTCCTCAATGCAGAGTGCCGTCGTGGCGAACTCGGTGATGCAGTCGATGACGGCGGCGCCGTCCGCGCCCTCACCAACCAGCCGGTCCACTCCGACGCGCACACCGTCGAGCTCGACGATGGCCTCGGGGCGCCCCGTCGTGGTCGTCTGCCGCGTCAGGGTGACACCGTCGGCGCCGCGCTCCACAATGAAGACGCCGGGACCGGTCGTGGCACCGTCCTCCGTCCGGCAGGTGGCCGGGACCAGGATGGCGTCGGCCACGAAGGCGGCGGGCACGCAGGCCTTGGTGCCGGAGAGCACCCAGCTGCCGTCGGCCTGCGCCGTCGCCGCGGTGGCGGGCTCCGAGCCGCCGGGCAGCACCACCTCGCCCACCAGCTCGGCCATGGCGGCCGTGAGAATCGTCTCGCCGGCGGCGGCGCCGGTCAGCCAGGTCTTGCGCTGCGCATCCGTGCCGAAACGATCGAGCGGCAGCGCGCCGTAGACCATCGACTCGACCACCGGGACGTAGGCCGCCGTGCGACCCGCCGCCTCCACGACCAGACACGCCGCCACGAAGTCGAGCCCCGCACCGCCGACGTCCTCGCGCAGGTGGATGCCGAGCAGGCCGGCATCGGCCAGCTCCTTCCAGAGCTCGCGGTCAAAGGGCCCGTCGTCGCCGGCCGTCGCCTCAATCTCCTTGAGCCGCTCGTGCGTCGACCGTTCGCCGAAGATCTGTCCGGCCAACTGGCGGACGGCCTCCTGCTCTTCGCTGTAGCTGAAATCCATGGGATCGATCTCCTGGCTCTGGGCGGGCTCAGCGCAGCGACCGCGGCATGCCGAGGCCGAAGATCGCGATGAGGTCCCGCTGAATCTCGTTGGTGCCGCCACCGAAGGTGAGGATGATCATGGAGCGGGCGTACATCTCCAAGCGACCGGCGACGACCGCGGCGGGTGAGCCGCGGGTCAGGTAGCCCGCCTGCCCGATGATCTCCATCAGGGAGCGGAAGGCACGCAGGTAGAACTCGGTGCCGAACACCTTGATCGACGAGGCGTCGGCCACGTCGAGGTGACCCTGTGTCGCCTGCCACGCCACCTTCCAGTTGATGAGGCGGAGGAACTCGAGCTCGGCGTGCACCCGGGCCAGGAGCTCCTGCACCCACTCCTGGTCGATCACCCTTCGGCCGTCGGGGAGCTTGGTGCTCTGGGCCCAGGCCCGCACGTCGGTCAGGACGCGCTCAATGATGCCGGGCGAGCACAGCGTCACCCGTTCGTGGTTGAGCTGGTTGGTGATGAGGTTCCAGCCCTGGTTCTCGCCACCGACCAGCGCGGTGGCCGGGACCCGCACGTCCTCGTAGAACGTGTAGTTGATGTTGTGGTCGCCCAGGAGCTTCATGGGCACCACGCGGATGCCGGGGGTGCTCATGGGGATCACGAACATGGAGATCCCCTTGTGCTTGGCCGCATTGGGGTCCGTGCGCGTCGCCAGCCAGATGTAGTCGGCGTCACCGGCCAGGCTGGTGAAGATCTTGGCGCCGTTGATGACGTACTCGTCGCCGTCGCGCACGGCCCGGGTCGTGAGCGATGCCAGGTCGGTGCCCGAGTTCGGCTCGGTGTAGCCGATGCAGAAGGAGATCTCGCCGGCCAGGATCTTGGGGAGGAAGAACTCCTTCTGCTCCTGCGTGCCGAAGTTCATGATGGTCGGGCCCACCGTGTTGATGGTGAGCATCGGGACCGGCGCCCCGCTGCGCATCGACTCGTCGAAGAAGATGAACTGCTCGACGGCCGAGCGCCCCTGACCGCCCCACTCGGTCGGCCAGCCGATGCCGAGCCAGCCGTCGCTCCCCATCTGCTTCACGACCTTGCGCACCACGGGCCCGATCCCGCCCGCCCGGGCCAGCTCCTGCTCGAGCTCGGGGGTCAGGAGCTTCTGGTAGTAGGCGCGCAGCTCGCTCTTCAGCGCCTGCTGCTCCTCGGTCAAGGCAATTTCCATACGAGTCCCTCCCGGGTGGCGTGGCTGCATCGGCCCACGTCAGCGCCATGTCGTCGCCGGCCCGGCCCTGTGGGCTCGGCGCGCGAGAACACGTTACAGTCCGTCTCGCTCAGGCGGCCAATGGGGTTGCGGAGCGCCCCGCTACCGCCAAGTAACCTGCAATCCGCCCCGGGGCGGGTTCCCCGGCGCACGACCGAGTCCCCGAACCGAAACCCGAGGAGCCGTCACCATGCCTGAAGCCGTCATCGTCGCCACCGGCCGCACCCCTATCGGACGGGCCAACAAGGGCTCCCTCGTCGAGTGCCGCCCCGACGACCTGAGCGCGCTGGTCCTGCGCTCCGTCCTGGAGCAGGTGCCCCAACTCAACCCCGCCGAAGTGGAGGACGTCATCCTCGGCTGCGGACAGCCGGCCGGCGAGGCGGGCTACAACGTGGCCCGCGTGGCCGCGCTCCTGGCCGGGTTGGACAACGTGCCCGGCGTGACGGTGAACCGCTACTGCTCCTCTTCCCTGCAGTCCATCCGGATGGCGGCCCACGCCATCCGGGCCGGCGAGGGCGACGTCTTCATCGCGGCCGGCGTGGAGACGGTCAGCCGGTACTCGCACGGGGCGTCGGACACCGGTCCCCACAACACGGCCTTCGCCGCCGCCGAGGAGCGGACGAAGGTCCGCGCGCCCGCCGTGACGGAGCCGTGGTCCCCGCCCGAGGGTCTGCCCGACGTGTACATCGCCATGGGCCAGACGGCGGAGAACGTGGCCGAGTACGAGAAGGTGACGCGGGAGGAGATGGACGAGTTCGCCCTCCTCTCCCAGACGCGGGCGGTCGAGTCCCAGCAGAACGGGTTCTTCGAGCGCGAGATCATCCCGGTCACGCTGTCCGACGGGACGGTCGTCACCAAGGACGACGGCCCGCGGCCCGGCACCACGCTGGAGGGGCTGTCCAACCTCAAGCCGGTGTTCCGCGAGGGCGGGACGGTCACGGCCGGCAACGCCTGCCCGCTCAACGACGGCGCCGCCGCCGTCATCGTCATGAGCGACACGAAGGCCAAGGCGCTCGGCATCACCCCGCTGGCGCGCATCGTGGCCAGCGGGGTCACGGGCATCAACCCCGAGATCATGGGTCTCGGCCCGGTGGACGCCTGCCGTCAAGTGCTGGCCCGGGCCAACAAGACGATCGACGACATCGACCTGGTGGAGATCAACGAGGCCTTCGCGGCCCAGGTCATCCCGTCGGCCAAGCACCTCGGCATCAGCTGGGACAAGCTCAACGTCAAAGGCGGCGCCATCGCGCTCGGGCACCCGTTCGGCCAGACCGGCGCCCGCATCATGACCACGCTGCTCAACGCGTTGGAGGACACGGGCAAGACCTTCGGGCTCGAGTCGATGTGCGTCGGCGGCGGCCAGGGCATGGCCATGATTGTGGAGCGCCTGAACTAGACGCTCGCAGGAGCGCGCTACGGCGTCCGCCCCAGCTGGGCCTCGTCGACCGCAGGCACCGGGCCGGGATCGACCCCCTCGCGGGCGGCCAGGTGCAGCGAGACGAGCGAGCCCAGCAACGAGAGGTCGAAGAAGCGGCTCAGCTCGTCGTCGCCCTCGGCCCGCACCTCGAACACGTCGGCCATGACCTCGTCGGTGGCCGCCCGTACCGCGTCGAACTGACCGGCGGCCCGCGGCGCCTCGCCGGCGTGGCGCAGCAGCACCAGCGACATTGTCTGCCGCGTGACGTCACCGCCCTGGCCCCAGCCGGCCAGTTCGTCGTGGGTCAGCTCGGGCAGCGTCGCCGCGAAGGCGGGGGCCTTGGCGTTGAGGTTCACCTGGGCCTTCCACCACCGTGCCGCCACGGCGGCGGTGCCGGCGGAGCCGTAGACCAGCGGGATGGTGCGGCCGAGGCGGCGCGCCAACTGGGCCGCCGGCCCGGAGGGCGCCAGCAGCGCATCACGCCGTCGGGCCAGGGTTGTCGCCGCCGCGTCCACCGCCGGCGCGCAATCCGCCCGCAGGCCGGCGCGGGCCAGCGCGACGAGCAAGGGCACCGTGGCGGCGCCTAGAGCGGCCCGCGCCGCGGGCCCACCGGGCGCGACCGGGCACCAGGGCAGACCGGCCTCGGTGGCGAAGCGCGCCAGCGCCCCTCCGGGCGCGCCGCCGACGGCGACCACCATCGCCCCGCGTCCGACGGCCTTCTCCGCCGCCGTCAGCGTCTCTTCGGTGTCCCCCGACGGCGACACGGCCAGGACCAGCGTGGCCGCATTGACGAAGGCCGGGAGCGCGGACCCCTGCCCGACCCAGAAGGGCACCGCCAGGTCGGGGGCGCTGAGAGCGGCTGCGGCCGCGCAGGCCGCGGCCCCCGTTCCGAGGCCGAACGCAGCGACCGCACGGAGGGCGCCACGACCTCCACCGGGAGGAGCGATCCCACCGAAGGCGTCCTCAGCCGTTCGCAACGCCCCGGACAGCTGCTCGGGCAGGGCGGCCGTGGCCTCCCACATCCCGAGCGTGTCGAGGGGGGCCCGCCCGTTCACCCAGACGCCGGACCCGTGGCCCGAACCTTGTCGTGCTCGGCCTTGGCCATCAGGCGTTCGTGCTCGGGCTCGCCGACGGCGACCGCTTCGTCGAGCAACAGCACTGGCACGCCGTCGGCCACGGCGTAGCTCTTGCGCAGCCGCGGGTTGTAGAGGATGTCCTCGTCCTCGAACCACAGCAGCGGTCCCTTGTCCTCGGGACAGGCCAGCACGTCGAGCAGGAGCGGGTCGAGGCTCATCGGGATCTCCTCAGTTCGGGCCGGCGGCGAGGCCGGCGTTGTCGGCAATGAGCCGTTGGACCTCCGCCACGTGGGCGGCGCAGCGTTCGGCCGTCTTGGCCTCCACATTGAGACGGAGCAACGGCTCGGTGTTGGACGGGCGCACGTTGTACCACCAGTCGCCATGTTCGACGGTGAGCCCGTCGAGCATGTCGACCGAGGCGCCGGCCTTGCGCTCGTGCGTGGCGATGGCCTCCACGGTGGCGGCCGGACTGGTGACGGTGGTGTTGATCTCCCCCGAGTCCGCGTAACGCTGATACGGCTGCAGCATCTCGGAGAGCGACTGCGTGCTCTGGCTGAGCAGTTCCAGGACCAACAGGGCGGTGATGATGCCCGAGTCGGCCCGGAAGTTGTCGCGGTAGTAGTAGTGGCCCGAGTGTTCCCCGCCGAAGACGGCCCCGGTCTCGGCCATCACCTTCTTGATGATGGAGTGGCCGACCCGGGTGCGGATGGGCGTGCCTCCCATTTCCGTCACGACCTCGGGCACCACGTGGGAGCAGATGAGGTTGTAGAGGATCTTCTCGCCGGGGTGCTTGGTCAGCATGGACGCGGCCACCAGCGCCGTCGTCAACGAGCCCGACACGGGTTCGGCCTTCTCGTCGACAAGGAAGACGCGGTCGGCGTCCCCGTCGAAGGCGAGCCCGATGTCGGCGCCGTGCTCGAGCACGGCCGCCTTCAGAGGGATGAGGTTCTCGGGTTGGATCGGGTCCGCCGGGTGGTTCGGGAAGTTGCCGTCGAGCTCGGGGAAGAGGATCTCGACGGTGAACGGGAGCCGCTCGAACACGATGGGCACGACCAGGCCGCCCATGCCGTTGGCGGTGTCGGCCACCACCTTGAGCGGTCGCAGCGACGCGACGTCGACGAACGACACCACGTGATCGGCCCACTCGTCGAGCAGGTTCTGCTCGCGCCAGGTCCCCGTCAGGGGCGGCAGCGGCTGACCCAGCAGCTCCTCGGCGCCGGCCTCTATGTCGGCCAGGCCGGTGTCGCGCCCGATCGGTCGCACGCCGGAGAGACAGAGCTTGAGCCCGTTGTACTGCGCCGGGTTGTGGGAGGCCGTGAACATGGCACCGGGCGCATTGAGATGGCCCGACGCGAAGTACAAGAAGTCGGTCGAGGCCATGCCCAGGTCGGTGATGTCGACGCCCTCGGCCCGTACCCCGTCGGAGAACGCCGCCGCCAGCTCCACCCCGCTCTCGCGCATGTCGCGGGCCACCAGGATTCGAGGGGCGTCCGCGAAGCGGGCCATGGCGCGGCCGATGGCCCGGCACATGTCGGCGTCGAGCTGGTCGGGCACCGTGCCGCGCACGTCGTACGCCTTGAAGACCTGGTCCATGCGGCTCACGGGCCCCAACCATAGGGGGCGCCCGCGCGGGGCTCCGAACCGCACCCGCGCGGTGTGCTCAATCGAACGTGCTCAGTGGAAGATGACGCTCCCGTTGGTCGCAATGGCGATGATGGCCACCAGGTTGAAGCTGGCGTGCGCGACCATGTTCATGCCAAGCCGTCCCGTGCGGTACGAAACGACGGCCAGGATCATGCCGAAGGTCGCCAGTCCGGCCAGCTGCACCCATTCGCCGTGGGCCAGGCCGAAGAGGAGCCCGTCGGCGATCACGGCCAGGACGACTCCGGCGGTCCGGGCGCCGCCGGCTGCCCCCAATTTCGTGAACAGGCGGACGAGCGACTTCAGGAGCAGGCCCCGGAAGAACAGCTCCTCCATGGCGGGTGCGAGGAGGACCGTGGCGATGGCGATGACCACGAAGCCGGCGCCGTGCGACGCGCCCGTCAGGCGCTGGGACGGCCCGTTGAAGTTCTTGATGTCGTGCTGGAACGGCGCGTACATGATGGCGACCAGAATCTGGCCTCCGATGCCGATGGCGATGCCGACCAGGTCGATGAGCCGGAAGCGCACCCCGAGGTCGCGGAAGAAGTGGCGCGTCCCCTGGGTCCGGCTGGCCAGCCAGGGCGCGCCGATGAAGCCGATCCACAGGCCGAGGAGCGTGGTCACCACGTACCACTCGGGCGGCACCGACGCCGAGGCGATGGCGGTCATCTGCGCGCCCGTCTTCCCGGCGATGGCGCCCGCGATGTAGCCGAAGATCAGGGCGCCGATCTGGCCGACCACGAAGCCGACCACGGCGTACACGAGCCACATCCAGCCCTGGCGCCTGGTCTGAGGAGGGACCCACGGGGTATCGAGGAAGGGCAGGTCGCCCGCGGGCAGGACCGAGGGCGGCGGCGGGAGCAGCGAGAACGTGGGGTCCTCGGGGGGCAAGGGTGATGGCGGTGGCGGCGGGGCCGCGACCGGCTGCACGGGATGTGCCCGCTGGAGCCATTCGCGGGGCACGTACCCCTCCGGGGCGGGCCCGGGCGGGCGCGCCGGAGGGCCCGGTGGGCCTGGAGCCGCCCCGCCGGGCTCGGAATCGGTCATCGCCAAGACGTTACCGGTGCCCGCAGGGCCCCCACCTGCAGGGAGACCGCTGAGCGGCCGGGTGACGGGGCGGTCACCACCGAGCAGGGTCGGCGCCTAGCATGGATGCCGTGAGCCCCCAGCGTGCGGACAAGCCGGCCAACAAGCCGAACGCGCCCGCCAACGGGGATGGCACCCCCGAAAAGGGGGCACCGTCGGGGCAGAGCTGGCGCTGGGTGTGGGGCGTCGTGGCCATCGGGATCGTGGCCATCCTGCTCGCCGTCGGCACGATCAAGACGAACAACGCCAAGTCGATCTCCTACACAAAGTTCCTGCAGGAGGTGACCTCCAAGGACGTCTCGACGGCACAGATCTCCAATTCGAGCGGGACGATCACCGGCAAGCTCAAGGACGGGGCGACCTACACGGTCCAGGGCCCGAGCCCGTCGCTGCCCAACGACGTGACCGAAATGCGCAACAACGGCGTCCAGGTCAGCTTCCCCACCCCCTCGTCGAACCTGTTCACGGCCCTGCTGCCGTACCTCTTCATCATCGCCATCGGCGCCGCCTTCATCTACTTCATCGGCCGCCAGACCCGGGGCCAGATGTCGGGGATCATGTCGATCGGGCGCTCCAAGGCCAAGACCTTCAGCAGCGACCGGCCCTCGACCACCTTCGAGGACGTGGCGGGCTACACGGGGGTAAAGCAGGAGATCAGCGAGGTGGTGGACTTCCTCAAGACCCCGGCCCGCTTCAAGGAGATCGGCGCCAAAATTCCCAAGGGCGTGCTCCTGGTCGGGCCGCCCGGGACCGGGAAGACGCTGATCGCCCGCGCCGTCGCGGGCGAGGCCGGCGTGCCCTTCATGTCGGTCAGCGGCTCGGACTTCATGGAGATGTTCGTCGGCGTCGGGGCCAGCCGGGTGCGTGACCTGTTCCAGACGGCCCGCAAGCAGGCACCGGCCATCGTCTTCGTCGACGAGATCGACTCCATCGGCCGCAAGCGCGGGGCCGGCCTCGGCGGCGGGCACGACGAGCGTGAACAGACGCTCAACCAGATGCTCTCGGAGATGGACGGCTTCGACACCGCCGAGGGCGTGGTCATGATCGCCGCCACCAACCGGCCCGACATTTTGGACCCAGCCCTGCTGCGGCCGGGTCGCTTCGACCGGCAGATCGTGGTGCCGCTGCCCGACCTCGAGGAGCGGCTCCCGATTCTGCAGGTGCACTGCAAGGGCAAGCGGATGGCCAACGATGTCGATCTCAGTGTGGTGGCCCGGGGCACGCCCGGCATGAGCGGCGCCGACCTGGCCAACCTGGTCAACGAGGCGGCCCTGCACGCCGTGCGCCGGGGCAGCCTCGACATCGCCATGGCCGACTTCGAGACGGCGCGGGACCGGGTCCTGCTGGGCCAGCGGCGCGAGTCCATGGTCCTCTCGGAGGCCGAGAAGGAGCGCATCGCCTACCACGAGGGCGGCCACGCCGTGCTGGCCTACGTCCTCGAGCACGCCGACCCGGTGCACAAGGTCACGATCCTGCCCACGGGCATGGCCCTCGGTGTCACGCACCAGCTCCCGATGGAGGAGCGGCACATCCACCCCCGCGACTACATCGAGGACTCCCTCTGCGTCCGCATGGGTGGCCGGGTGGCCGAGCTGCTGGTCTACGGCGACCTCTCGACCGGCGCCGCCAACGACCTCGTCGGCAACACCGAGCTCGCCCGCAAAATGGTGCGCGAGTGGGGCATGAGCGACGCCATCGGACCCATGGCGTGGGGTTCGGCGGGCCAGGTCTTCCTCGGCGAGGACCTCATGCACACGCGTGACTACTCCGAGGACACCTCCAAAATCATCGACGACGAGGTCGAGCGGATCCTGCGCATTCAGGAGCAGCGCGCCCACGACGTGCTGAGCAAGCACCGCGGTGGCCTCAACGCCATCGCGCGCGCCCTGCTCGACAACGAGATCATCGACGGCGCCGAGGTGGCCCGGTTGGTCGACGAGGCCCATGGCTCGCCCGTGCACGACGAGGGCGCCAAGTCCGTGCCGCACTTCCACGAGGCGGCCATCAGCAGTCCGGCCGCCAACGGCGCGAACGGCAGCGGCAACGGGGACGGCGCTCACGCCGAGACGGAGAGCGCCCTCGGCAACAGCGCGAGTGCCGTCGCCGTTCCGACCGCATCGGCACCCCAGGCCGACCCTGAGACGTGGGCTCCCCCGCCCTGGCCGCCACCGGCCAACCCCTCGGCCGGTGCTCCGGAGGGACCCGCAGCCCGCTAGGCCTGCCGCACCGCCGCCCCACGCCATCGGATCGAACCGATCAGGGCGGCGCAGCGTCATGAAGGGGGATGGTGGAGCAACAGCTGGCGGACTGGCTCGAGGACGGCTACGTCGCCTCCTTCCGTACCGCCTGCCTGATCATGGGGAACCGGGCCGACGCCGAGGAGGCCGTGCAGGACGCCTACCTGCGGGCCTGGCGCTTCCGCGACTCGCTCTCGGCCGTCCCGAGCATGCGGCCCTGGCTCGCCCGCGTGGTGGTCAACTCCTGCTACTCGAAGCTGCGCCGCGAGATCCCCCACCGCGACCGGCGCGCCGGCGACGAGCCCCTGGCGCACGTGCCCACGACCGGCGCCGACCCCGAGACGAGAGCCGAGCAGGGTGAGGTCGCCGAGACGGTGCTGGCCGCGCTGCAGCGGCTCCCGCTGTCGCTGCGCGTCCCGGTCGTCCTGCGCTACTACGCCGACCTGAGCGAGCGCGACATCGCGCTGGCCATCGGCCGGCGTCCCGGCACCGTGAAGTCCCGCCTGCACGAGGCCCGCCGCCGCCTGGCGGCCGACCCCGCCCTGTGCGCCCTCATCGGCGCCGGGGAGACACCTCGTACCGAGGAGACCAGCTCATGACCATGCTCGACGACGACCGTCTGGCCTCGCTCCTCGCCGACGCCGCGGCGACCTTTGCGGTCCCCGCCACGGGCGCCCAGGACATTTTGGCCCGGATCGCCGACGGCCACGACGGCAGCGGGGACGGCGACGGCGACGGCCCGTCAGCGGACGAGGAGGCGCCGCGCCGACGTGTGCGCCGTCTCGCCGGCCTGGCCGGCCGCCACCGCACGCTCTCCGTCGCCGCCGGACTCGTTGCTCTCCTCGTGCTGGCCGGGGGGGTCGTCGCGTTGACGCGCGGTCCGGCCGAGCCCGGCCGGACGTCCGCCTTGGCACGCCCGGGCGTCGCGGCCCGCACGCCCGTCAACGCACCGGTCACCACGACGACCACACCACGAGGCTTCACGAGCAACTCGGCGCCACAGTCCAAGGGCAGTACCGCCGCCGGAGCCGCTCCCCCCTCCTCCGGCACCGCGCACGGCAACGTGGCGGGCCCGACCACCGCGACGACGCCGACGACCACGCCGCCTCTGCCCGGCGGTGCCGTCGGCCAGTCCGCCAAAATCCAGCAGACCGGCACCCTGGCGCTCGCCGTCGGCCGCGGCAAGCTGAGCACGACGGTCAATCAGCTGACCGCGCTCGCCGGCGCCTACGGCGGCTTCGTGGCCAACTCGCAGACGCAGACGGGCGGCGGCGCATCGGGCAGCGTGACGTTGCAGGTCCCGGTGCAGAGCTTCACGACCGTCCTCACGCGCGCCAAGGCGCTCGGCAAGGTCTCGGACCTGACGACCAAGGCCACCGACGTCACCGGCCAGTACGTCGATCTGCAGGCGCGCATCACCGCCCTGCAGGACAGCCTCCAGCAGTACCTGACCATCCTGGCCAAGGCCACGACGGTGGGCGACATCCTGTCGGTGCAGGAGCAGATCAACGGCATTCAGTCCCAGATAGAGCAGTTGCAGGGCCAGTTGCAGCTGCTGACGAGCCAGACGACCTACTCCACGCTGACCGTGACGGTGAACGAGCACACGCCCACGCCGCCACCGCCGCCGAGACCGCTGCCCGAGTCCGGCCTGGTGCGGGCCTGGCACGCCAGCATCGGCGGCTTCGTGGCCGGGGTCGAGGGCGTGATCCGGCTGGCCGGACCGGTGCTGTTCGCCCTGTTGCTCCTCGGCGCCGTCCTGGTCGGCGGGCGCGTCCTGTGGCGGCGCTACCAGCGCCACAACCTGTAGGAAGCTCAGGCCCCGATGGCGGGCGCCAGCGGGATGCCGGGCATCGACACGACGCCGACGCCCGAGGAGGGGCCGGCATCTTCGCTCACCGCCATCGGACCCGAGGCGTGGACGAGGATCGGGTCGAGTCCGGCCGCGCTGAGGGGCGCTCCGGAGACGACCACCGAGGTGCCGGCGGCCAGGGTGCCGGTGGCCACGACACGGTTCCCCGACGCCGTGGTGGCGACGGCGTCGTAGCGCTCGCTGTTGCCCGACGTGTTGAACAGTGCGAGGTAGGCCGGGGCCGCACCGGGCACCGCGGGCGTGTCAGCGGTGCCCGGTGGGGGCACGACCCACTCCCCGCTGGGCGACGCACTGCTCAGCCCGTCCACGGCCAAGGCCACACCGGCCTGGGGCGGTGGCGTCGCTGTCCCCGGCAGGGCGACGGACCGACCCACGACGACGCCCGGCCCTCCCGTGGCGTCGATGGTGGTGGCGTACGTCTGGTTGTCCGGGATGCGTGTCTCTGCGCTGGTCTGGAGGACCCAGGTCGTGCCGGGCAGGACCTTGTCCGTCAGCGGGGCCAGCGGGCCGGAGGGCAGCCGCACGTGCACGGTCACGGTCTCGGTGGTCGACCCCGGGTTGAAGACATCGATCTCGGAAGCACCGCTCGTCACTTCCTGTGCCTGCGGGATGGCCCAATGCGACTGCGGCGCCGGCACGCCGGGAACGAGGGACAGCCCGCCGAATGCCGCGCCCGCTCCGACGATCCCCTGCACCTCCGACGCGACGACGCGGCCCGTCCGGGCGGTGACGACGGTGCTGATGGTGTTGACGTCCTGCACCTCCGACGTGACGTTCTCCACCGTCATCTGTCCTGCCGGCAACACGATCCCCTGGTAGTTGATCGGGTGCACCATGCCACTCGGCGTCAGGAAGCTGAGATCGACGACGACCGGTGTCGACGTGGGATTCAGCAGCGCGACGGTCAGCGTGTCTGCGGCGGCGGTGGTGCCGCTGGCGAAGTACCACGAGGCCGAGGTGGAGCTCTGACAGGGCGCCTGTGACCACCCGAGAGGGCCGTCCACCGTCTGGGTCACTGCCACGCCCCCGCCCGAGGTGATGACGGTCTCGGATTGCCAGGAACCCGACGACGGCGTAGGAAGTTCCGGCGCCACCACACCGTGCGCCGGGACGGCGGCGGCCGTGTGTGCCGTGGCGCCCGCGTCGGACGTCACCGTGATGTCCGCGGTCACCGGACGCGCGGTGGTGTTGGTGAGCACGAGGATGCCCGGCGACCCGCCACCCGCGGTCGACTGCCCGGTGCAGTACCAGGCCGACGACTCCGCGTCCGGCGCACCGACCAGCACGCTGGGGGTGGCCGCGGCACCGACGGGTTGCGGCGTCCCGCGCACCCCCACCGCGATGCCGACGCCGGCGATCACCAGGATCACGAGTGCGGCCACCCGCCACCGGCGCTCGTGCGCCCCGTGCGCCGGCGTCACAGCGAGACCGTCTCGCCGATCGTCACCGTCTCGGCGAGCAGGGGCACGGTCGCGGGAGCGGAAGGGGCGCGCCCGCGCCGGGGCCGCCCGATGACGACGAGGGCCAGCAGCACCCACACCGCCAGTTCGAGGAGGACCGCCAGGGGAACGATGGGGAACCGCGAGAGCGAGAGCGTGGCTCGGCCCTTGGCCTGCACCGCGTACTGCGCGGCCCAGCCGAACGCCGGCTGCCGCGCCACGGTCCGGCCGTCCACCGTCAGGGTGAACGCTCCGGACGGGGCGTAGCCCGCGTAGAGCGTGCCCGCCGGCACCGCACCGGTCGCGGGCCCCCCGTCGGCCAGCCCGCTGAGCACCGATTGCCAGCCCACCACGTCCGTCGCGCTCGGGTAGGCCGACGCCCGCACCGGGAGCGCGGCCGCTCGCGTGGCCGTGACCGGCATGGTCGCCCCGTTCTCGTACACCTGGACACCCATGACCCCGGGCACGACCTGCAGGTCGTCCTGCTGGAGGAGGTCGGCGTTGAGACCGGCCGGTGGTGGCGCGCTCACCGACTCGGGACTCGTTCCGACCAGCGACGGGGCGAGCGCGTCGACCACGACGATGTAGCGGACGCCGGCGGGAGCCAGCAGCCGACCGAGGTGGACGGTGCCCCCGGCCTGGGCGAGGCGCACGGCCTCGGCCACCTCGTCGGCGGGCCCCGGGCCCGCCGGGGTCAGCACCTGGGCCGTGTCAGGCAGGTCCTGCGGGGTGAGGGCGTAGGCCAGGCCGGATTGGACCGACCATCCTCCCGCCGGCAGCGCCCGGGGGTCACCGAGCCACAGCACGCGGGCCACGCTCGTGCCGGGCCGGGCCAGGAAGGCCAGCGGCTGCTCGACGCCCTGTGCCGGGAGATCCCACCGACCCCCGACGGCGCCACCCAGCACCGGGAGCAGCCCCAGCGCCACGCAGACGATGGCGGCGGCGCTGGCGAGCTGTCGCCAGCCGAACTCGCGGCCGCTGAGGTCGTTCTCGAAGGCGGCGATGCCGATGCCGACGCAGACCGCGACGGCGAGGGCGGCGGGAGCGAGCACGACGGTCTCGGAGGGGGCGAAGGAGCCGAGATCACCACGGGTGCTGGCATAGGCAAGTCCCCAGGAGGCCAGGGCCAGGACCCACATGCGCGCCGCCCAGGCCAGCCTGGTGCCGCGGGCGATCACAAGAGGCAGCGCCGCACCGACCACCAGGAGCCAGGCGATGGGTGAGCGGGCGGCCGGCCCGACGGCGAAGCGGAGGATGTCGCCCCAACTGGGCGCCGTTGCTCCCGACAGCGGGAGGCCGAAGATGGCCACCGACCCCTTGCCCGCCAGTGCTGTGCCGACCACCCAGGGCAGGGCCAGGACCAGGGCCACCACCACCGCTTCCACCGCCACCACCAGGACACGCCACGTCGGCTCGCGAGCGCCGACAAGGAGGGAGCCGAGGACCCAGGCCACTGCCGTGACGAGGACCATGGGCACGACGGCCGGCGCAACGCACGCGGCGGCGGCGATGACCGCACCGAGCAGGACGACCTGGCCGGTGGGGCGGCTCCGCCAGCGCGGTCCGGGTTCGACGGCGTAGGGGGCCACTCCGGCCGTGCGGGCCAGGCCCAGCGCAATGAAGGGGAACAGGGCGTAGGCCACGAGCCCGTCCCAGCGGCCGGTCCCGAGTGCGCCGTAGGGCAGCGGGAGACCCAGGTAGCAGATGACGGCCACCACCCGGGCCCGGGGCGACACCAGGGGTCGCAGGCAGCGCGACATTCCCCACGCGCCGAGCGGGATGCACCCCAAGAGCAGGACGCGTTGCAACGTCCCCATGGCGCCGAAGAACACGGTGCCGCTCAGGCCCGCGAGCCCGAAGGCCGGCGAGGCAGGTGCGGTCGTGCCCACGCCGGACGACTGCCAGCCCGAGAAGAAGTGGTGCCAGCTGGCCGACCACGAGGGGAGCGGAGCCAGCTGCCCGACGAGCGGCAGCGTCCCGAAGAAGAGCTCGCGCGTCCCGACCGCAATGACGAGCAGCGCGATGACCAGGGCCAAGGTGCGTTGGTGCCCGGTGCTCAGGGGCGACGAACGGACACGTCGCCCGAAGCGGTCGCGCCCGGCGCGCCGCCCCAGGTCGTCGAGCTCGTCGAAATCGGCATCCTCACTGAAGGCCGAGCCCACGCTCCCGGTGAGCAGTGCGACCTGGGCCGCCCGCTCGTCTGCCCGCTCGGAACGCTCCCTGGTGACGGCCACGGCGTTGGCCGCTTCGAGGCCCTGATGGGAGAGGCGGCTCAGGTAACGCGAGAGCCGCGCGCTCCCACGCACCTGCAGCCGGCGCACCTCTGCGTCGGGAAAGAGCCGGTGTTCTGCCAGCTCACCGCGCAGCATCGAGATCTCGGTCAGCCGGCGGAAGTTCCAGCGCCAGGCCCCGGTCACGGCGCGGACCCGATCGCGATCGCGGGCCAGCACGGCGACGACCACCTCACCGAAAGCGAGGAGCGCGGCCTGCGGCAAGACCCGCAACAGGTGGATCCGCGTGTAGCACTTGAGGACGGCTCGAAGCTCGTGCCGCCGCTGCAGGGACTGCAGGGTCGCGGGGTGGCGACCCTCGGGCTCGCCGGCCACCGCCAGCGGCGCGAGCCCCCCGGCCACCACCTCGCGGTGGCGTACGCGCGCGTCCGGGGCGACGACGACGCGCGAGCCGGCCACCTGGCTGCGCCAGGAGAGGTCGAGGTCCTCCCCCATGGCGACGATCCCGGCGTCGAATCCCTTGAGCTCGGTGAAGAGATCCGCCCGCACCAGAGTGCAGCCGCCGGGGGCCACGAAGACATCGCGGACGGCGTCATGCTGGCCGTGGTCGACCTCGCCCTCAATGATGCGATCCACCACGGCACCCGTCTTGTCACAGGTCATCCCGACGTGGAGGAGGACACGGGGGTCGTCCCAGTTCACGAACTTCGGAGAGACGACCCCGGCGTTGGAGCGAAACGACTCCTCGACCATTTTGTGCACCGCATCGGGGTCCAGCGCGACGTCGTCGTGCAAGAGCAAGAAGAACGCCGCCCCCTCCACCATGGCGAGCGCCTCGTTGGATGCGGCGGCGTACCCGGGCCGTCCCGGCAGGTGCCGCACGAAGGCATCGGGCAGGACCCGTGCCACCCGGTCGGTGACGTCGGGATCGTCCTCCCCGGTGGACAGGACCAGCACAGAGAGCTCCTCGTAGTCCTGGGCCGCCAGCGAAGAAAGCGCCTCTTCGAGCCAGGGCCCGGGGTCGGTCGTGACGATGACGGCGACCACGGCCGGCACTTGGGCGTCCATCAGGGGGACGAGGCTATCCGGTCCGACATCCTCCCCAGCAGGCACGAAACTCACCCCTGGTGCTTGCTACTGTTTAACACTCGTGATACTCTTGTACACGTACGCAGTGACCTGCCGGCGGTTGCTGCGTCCGGAACGTCGGAGTGAACCGACCAGACAGGAGGCTCCATATGCCTGAAGTACCGAGCAACATCACCAACATCTCCAAGGGTGTCACGGACCTCGCCCGCGACGCTGCATACGTGGCCGTCGGCCTCGGCGTGCTCGGCTACCAGCGGGCCCAGGTCCACCGGGTCGAGCTGCAGAACCGGCTCTCCAAGGACTTCTCGCTGGACCAGCGGATCGACGGGGTGCGCCACGGTGTGGCCAAGGGCTACAACCAGATCGACGATCTGGCCGAGACGGCCGTGCAGTTCGTCGAGACGACCCTGCAGCCGCTGGAGGAGAAGCTTCCCGCCTCGGTGACCCAGGTCACCACGAAGGCCCGGGAACAGGCTCGAGAGGTACGGATTCAGATCCGCCAGCGCGTCAGCGCCTGAGCAGCACCCTTCCGCACACCGACATCGCTCGCCGTCAGTCCCCCTCCCACGAGGTGAGGACGTCGGCGAGCGATGTCGCGAGCGGGATCTGCGGCCGCCAACCCGTGACGGCCTGCAGCCGCGCCGCACTGCCCCGCAACACAGGCACGTCGACCGGTCGCAGCAGCGAGGGATCTGTCTCGAGGATCAGGTCCGCCCCCGCCAGCTCGAGGAGCTGGGACGCGACCTCCGACATGGCGACGTCGCGTCCGGAGCAGACGTTGTAGACCACACCCGGCTCACCACTCTCGATCAAGAGCCGGTAGGCCACCACCACGTCCCGCACGTCCGTGAAGTCGCGCCGGGTGGTGAGGGTGCCCACGGGCATGGAGCGGGCGCCGCTCCGGCGCGCCTCCACGATCCGCTTGGCCAACGCCGGCACGAAGAAGTTGGGTGACTGGCCCGGGCCGATGTGGTTGAACGGTCGCACGACCACCACGGGCTGGTCGTAGCCGCGCCAGGCCTGGAGCGCCACGGTCTCCGCCGCCAGCTTGCTGGCGGCATACGGGCTGGCGGGCTCCACCGGAGTGTCCTCGCCAAGGGGGAGCTGCTCGGGGGTGACGATCCCGTAGACCTCGGCCGAGCTGACCACCAGCACACGGGGGGTGCTCTCGATGGAGCGCGCCGCGGCCAGGATCTCGGCTGTGCCCAGCACATTGACGCGCAGCACCTGGCTCGGGTTCTCCCAGCTCTCCCCGACGTGGGTCATGGCGGCCAGGTGGTAGATGGCGTCGGGCACCACGTCGGCCATGACGCGGCGTACCGCGGCGCCGTCGGCCACGTCCGTCTCGATGTCGATCACCGCGACCTCGTCACCGCGGTCCTTGAGGTGCGCGGCCAGCCATTGCCCCACGAACCCTTTTCCGCCCGTGATCAGCGCGCGCACCGGCCGAACCCTACTGCGAGGCCGACAGGGCCAGCGCATAGGCCTGCCGGTGCAGGGCGACGCTGGCCTCCCAGGTCCGCTCCCCGGCCACCATGATCCCGAGCGTTTGGCGGTCCGTGGCACGGCCTCCGTCGAGCGCCATCCCCAGGGCCGAGGCCAGGGCCGGAACGTCGGCGGGGGGCACCAGGAGCGCCGCGCCCCGGGCCATTTCCGCCATGGCCGTGCCCTCGGTGGTCACCAACGGTGCGCCGCAGGCCAAGGCCTCCAGCGCAGGAAGGCCAAACCCCTCTTCGAGGGCGGGATAGGCGACGACGGCCGCCCGGCGCAGCAATGCGGGGACGGCGGGATCGGGCAGATAGCCGGTCCGCACGATGCGCTCGGGGTGCCGGGCGGCCGCCAGGGCGCGCTCGGTCTCCGCCATTCCCCAGCCGGCCTGGCCTCCGAGCACCAGCACGGCATCAGGGTGACGCCGCGCCACCTCGTCGAAGGCAGCGATGAGAGGGACCACCCCCTTACGGGGCTCGAGTGTGCCGACGTAGGCGACGAGCGGCCGGTCCACCGGTACGCCCAGTGCGGCGAGCACCGCGCGGTCGGCCCCCTCGGCGGACTCACGCGGTGTGAAGCGCCCGTGGTCGACACCGTGGGGCGCCACCACGACGGGCGCGCGCACGTCGCACACCGCACGTAGGCGATCCTCGGTGACCTGGCTGACGCAGATGAGGACCGCCGCATGCCGCGCCGCGCGGCGTATGGCGCGTCGGAAGAACGCCGCTTTGGAGCGCAGGTGCCACTCGGGATGGTCGAAGAAGGTGCAGTCGTGGATCGTCACGGCACAGGGCACCGGCGATCGGGCGGGCATGGTGTAGTGCGGTCCGTGGTGGACCTGGACGCCGAGCGAACGCAGCACGGAACCGAGGCGGAGCTGCTCGAACACGAGCCGGCCCGGCCGCGAGACCGGCACCGCCCCTCGCAGCGCAGCGCCGCCCGCCAGATCGCTCCAGCGCGCCTCGTCGCCGCGGCGAGAGACGAGCGAGAGCCCCACGTCGTCACGGTCAGCGAGCCCGCGGGCCAACGCAATGGTGTAGTAGCCCGCCCCGCCGGGTCGCGCCGGGACGGCCGAGACGTCGAGCGACACCGCGAGGTGCTGGTCCGTCATTGCAGCGACCGCCAGAGTTCGAGGTGGGCGCTGGCGGTCGCCCGCCAGGTCCGCCCCGCTGCGTAGGCCGCACCTTGGCGCGCCAATGCGGCGCGCAGGACCTCGTCGGTCAGGACCGCGGCGAGGCCGGCGGCGATGTCGTCGACATCGAGGGCGTCGACGATGCGCGCCGGCGCCGGGTCCGGCGCGCCGAGGTCGTGCACGCTGGGCACTTCGTCGGAGACCACCGTCGGGACACCCGCCCGCATGGCTTCGAGCGGCGGCAGGCCATACCCCTCGGTGAGCGGCACGTAGGCGAAGGCACGGGCCCGCCGGTAGAGCTCGGACAGAACGGCGGCCGGGACGGGGCCGGTGAAGACGACATGGTCGGCCGCCGGAGGTTTCTCCGGACCGGGGCCCCAACCCGTCGGCCCGACGATCACCAGGGGCCAAGGACCCGGGAGCGAGCTCCGCACCCGGCCGAACGCCCGCACCAGCCGGTCCACGTTCTTCCGGGGCTCGAGCGTGCTCACGGTCAGGAGGAACGCACCCGAGACGCCCACCCCGCGCAAGAGTGCGTCGGTGGCGTCCGGGTCGGGCCGGGGGAGATGGTCGGCGCCACTCGGCACGACCGTGACGCGGCTCTGCGCAATACCTCTCGCCAAAAGGTCGGCCGCCACCAGGCGGGACGGGACCACCGAGCGCGGCTCGCGAGCAACTGGCGCGCCGCAACGCTGCCTCGTGCCAGCGCGCGCCGCGCCGTGTCGTCGCTTCCGGATGCCGGCGCCAGGCGACGTCGTGCACCGTCACGACCAGGCGTTCCGGGCTGGAGTGCCGCAGTTGCGGTGAGGCCAGCGACACCGAATGCACGACGTCGAACCCCGCCGGTGCGCGGGAAAGCCCGTGGTCCCAGGCGCGGGTCATGAGCAGGCTCGGCAGCCGTGACGTCAACACCGGGCGGCCGAAGGCGGCCAGAGGGTCGTCGATCCCGGCGGGTGCCCGGCTGGCCAAGAGTGCCAACTCGACCGTCTCGCCCTCCGCCGCAACCGTGGCCAGGCCGCCGAGCAGACCACGCGCGTAGGAGCCGATGCCGCCGGGCACACGTCGCCGGAGCTGCTCGACGGCGAGGAGCACCGAGGGCGCGGAGCGCTCACCCACGGGCCGCCGCCGCGTCGCGGTACAGGGCCGCGAGCCCCTCCCCGCAGCGTTCCCAGGAGTAGCGGGCGGACCAGGCGGTCCCGGCCGCAGTGAGACGGCGCCGCACCTCCAGGTCCTGCAGGCAGGTGGCGATCGCCTCGGCCAGCGCGTCATGGTCACCGGCGTCGACAAGCAGGGCAGCGTTCCCGAGAACCTCGGGCAACGAGCCCGCTCGCGTCGCCACCACCGGCACCCCGGCGCGCATGGCCTGCAGCGGCGGGAATCCGAATCCTTCATAGAGCGAGGGATAGGCCAAAACGCTGGCCCGCGCCAGCAAGACCGCCAAATCGGACGGTGCCGTCCATCCCGTGCGGACGATCCGCGCCCGGGCCGCCGACGCGGCGACGGCCTCGTCGAGCGCCTGCTCACCCCATCCGGGGGGGCCCGCCAGGACGAGTGCGACATCGCCTTGCCGGCCGGCCACCGCGCCGAACGACCGCACCAGCCCCGGCAGGTCCTTGCGCGGCTCGGCCGTCCCAATCGCCAGGCAGAACCGGCGCACACCGGCCGGGAGCAGCCGACCGAGCACCGCCTCGGCCTCGGCGTCGCTCGGGACGGGGAGATCGGGGATGCCGGGGTTGACCACGCGCACGCGCGACGGATCGGCGCCGAAGGCCTCCATCACCTCATCGGCCACGAAGGCGGAATCCACGTGGACCCACGCGCCGCGGGCCAGGGCACGCCGGATCAACCCCGGATAGGCCAACGTCGCCTGGTCGCACAATTCGGGATGGTGCAACGGTGTGAGGTCGTGCACCGAGGCGACTGCGGCCGCGCGCCGGGTCGGGGGCACCAAGAAATTCGTGCCGTGCACGACATCGGAGGCTCCGATGAACCATTCGACGGCCGGCACGTCCCCTCGGGTCCATAGCGCATGAAGGGGGCGGGCCGGCATGGGCCGCTGGTGTGCGGCGACGCCGTCCGGGAGCTCTGCCTCGATCAGCCGGCGGCGGCGCCAGCTGATGGCGTAGGCCCGGACGTCGACCTCCGGTCGCTGCGCCAGTGCCGCCAAGACGCCGTGGCAGAAGACGCCGACGCCCGTGGGCAGCCCGAGCAACGGCGTGGCGTCGAGTGCGACGCGCAGGCGTGCCGCTGCGGGGACCCGGGACGCGTCGGACGTGCTCAGGTGGTGATCGCCCCGTCGATGGAGAGGATCGCCCCGGTCACGTAGTCCGCCTCACTCGAGCCGAGGTAGGCGAAGGCGCCGGCGATCTCGTGCGGAAAGGCGAAGCCGATCGGTGACATCAGCCGCTCAATCAGCTTCCAATCGGCATCTTCGGGCGGGCCGAAGTTGTGGATGATCGGCGTGTCGACCCCGCCCGGCGCCACGCCGTTCACCCGTACGCCGCGCGCCATGTACTCAACGGCCAGCGCCATGGTGAGCAGCCGTACGCCGCCCTTGGAGGCGCAGTACGCCGCCGAGTACGGCTGGCCCTTCATGCCGGCGGTGGAGACTGTGTTGACGATGGCCCCGCCGCGCTCGAGCATGCTCGGCAGCACGGCCCGGCACATGAGGAAGGTCCCCGTCAGGTTGACGGCGATGATCTTGTCCCAGCCGCTCAACGACTGCTCGGGCGTATGGGCGAAGCCACCGATGCCGGCGATGTTGCACAGATTGGTGATCGATCCGAGCTCCCCGGCGGCCCGGTCCACGGCGGCCGCCACCGCGTCTTCGTCGGTCACGTCGCACGGCACGGCGATGGCGCGCCCACCCGCCCCGGAAGCCTCGGTGTTGATCTCTGCGGCCACCGACTCAATGGCGTCGGTCGTGACGTCGAGGCAGGCCACCGCGGCACCCTCGGCCGCCAGCCGGCGCGCCGTGGCGCGCCCGATCCCCGAACCGGAGCCCGTGACCAGCGCGACCCGACCCTGGTAGCGACCAGGAGTGATGGCCTCGGGGGCGGTCCCCCGATTGGGATCGGACTCCCCGACTCGTGTCGTGGGGCTCATGCGCGCTCCTTCTCGTCTTCTCCGGTGGGGCCACTGCCTAGCACCCCGGGGCTGGGGTGACGACTTTGCGCCAGGCGCCTCTGTCGCTCCTCTGCGCCACGGGTCGCCAGAGCGGCGAGTCGCACGGGGTCGACCTTCATCATCGGCGTCAAGGGCAGCTCGTCGACCACGACCAGGGCGTCTGGCGCCTTGTAGTCCGAGAGCTCCCGGGCACAGTGCGCGCGCAGTGGGCCGAGTTCCGGCTGCGCTCCCTCCGCCGCCACCACGACCGCCACGCCCACCTCGCCCAGGACCTCGTCGGCGACCCCGACCACGGCGACCCGGGCCACTGCGGGGTGTGACGAGAGAGCCTCCTCGACCTCGGCCGGGTACACGTTGTAGCCGCCCCGGATGTAGCGCTCGTGGGCGCGCCCCGACAGCTGCAGGTTGCCTTCGGGTGTGAGCCGACCGAAGTCACCTGTGGTCAACCATCCGTCGGGGGCCAGCACCGCCGCGGTCGCCGTGGCGTCGATCAGCTCCCCGACGGAGCGGCCGCGGCCGGGACCGCGCCCCCAGTAGCCACGCATGGCCGCGGCGGATCGCAACAGGACGCGGCCCACCGAGCCGGCGGGCACCGGGTCGCCCACGTCGTCGACGATGGCGAGCTCGACTCCGGCCACCGGACGGCCCACCGTGGTCGCCACCTCTTCGTCCGACGAGGTGAGCGTCGTGCCCGTTCCCAGGGAGGACTCGGTGGAGGTGTAGCGCACGACCACAGGTACCCCGAAGCGACGGCGCACCTCGGCCACCATGGACGCGGTCATGCGGGCCGCGCCCGTCCCCGCGACGCGCAACGCACCGAGGTCGGACCGCGGGAGCTCGGTGCTCGCCAACATGAGCGCCCACTGCGTCGGGACGCCCTGGGCGACCGTCACCCCTTCGTCGGCCATGACCCGGATGGCGTCGTCGGCCCGCCACGGGGTGGGTGTGATGATCGTCGTCACGGCGTTGCCGATCTCATCCCAGGCGCGCGTCATGTAACCCACATGGGCGAAGGGCAACGGGGAGAGCCGGCGATCCCCCGGGTGGCTCAGCACGTCGGTCCCGCGCGCCACCGCAGCGAGATTGGCGTGATCGAAGACCGCGCCCTTGGGCCGGCCCGTGGTCCCGCTGGTCCAGACGACGGCGACCGGGTCCGACGCGGTCAGCGCGGGCCGGGCCGCCGGCTTCTCCTCTCCCCACCACGTCCGCGCCTCGGCAGCGCGTGACCACCGGCACGGTTCCCGGTTCGGGGGTCACCTCCGTCCCGGGATCGAGCACCAGCAGCACCGGGGCGGCCCGCTCCAGAATGGAGGCCACCTCGCCCGCGCCCATGCGGGGGTTGATGCCTGACGTAATGGCCCCCAGCCTGAGCAATCCGGCATAGAGCACGGCGTAGTCGATGCAGGAAGGCAGCAGCAGGGCGACGACGTCGCCCTTGGCCACACCGAGGCGGGACAGGTGTCCTGCCACGCCGTCGGCGGCCCGGTCCCATTCGGCGAAGGTCAGGCTCTGCCGGCCCCCCTCGCCGCCCGGCTCGACGTAGGCCTCGACGGCACCGTTGACGTGCGCTGCCTCCCGCAAGACCGACACCACGGTCTCGTGCTGATCCGACGGGATACGCACTGGCATGGCGGGCGGCGATGGTACCAGGGGCAGGCGGAATGGCCCGAGTCCTGGCGCTCCTATGCTCGCGACGTGCTGGTGGCCCTGTGCGGCGGCGTCGGGGCCGCTCGAATGCTCGCCGGTCTGGTGCGCGTCGTCCCGGCCGGCGATATCACCGCCATCGTCAACGTCGGCGACGACATGGAGTTGCACGGCCTCTCCATCAGCCCCGATCTCGACACCGTGACCTACACCCTGGCCGGCATGGACAATCGCGAGACGGGCTGGGGCGTCGCCGGCGAGAGCTGGGCCGTCATGGACGAGCTGGGGCGGCTCGGCGGCGAGGACTGGTTCCGCCTGGGCGACCGCGACCTGGCCACGCACCTGTTCCGCACCGGGCGGCTGCGGACCGGCGCGCCACTGAGCACGGTGACGGCGGAACTGGCGAAACGGCGCGGCATCGCGGTGCGGCTGGTGCCCGTGACCGACGACCAGGTGCGCACCCGTGTCGCGCTGGCCGAAACGAGCACCCTGGGGCCGCCCGGAACAGAGGTCAGCTTCCAGGACTACTTCGTGCGGCTGCGGCACGACGTGGCGGTTCGAGGCGTCCGCTTCGAGGGCGCCGAGACGGCCCGGCCCGCGCCCGGCGTCGTGGAGGCGCTCGTCGACGCGAGCACGATCGTCGTCTGTCCCTCGAACCCGGTGGTCTCCATCGGCCCGATCCTCGCCGTACCGGGCGTGCGCGAGGCCCTGGTGGCGCGCCGGAACCAGGTCGTGGCCGTCTCGCCCATCGTCGCCGGCGCGGCGCTCAAGGGTCCCGCCGATCGGCTCATGGCCGAGCTCGGCACCGAGCCCTCGGTGGTGGGAGTGGCCCGTCTGTACGCGCCGTTCGTCGGCTCGCTCGTGGTGGACACCGCAGACGCCGCGCACGTCGCGGCCATTGAGGCCGAGGGCGTGCGCTGCGTCGTCACGCCGACCGTCATGAGCACGCCGGAACGGGCGGCGGCGCTGGGCCGGGTGGTGGTCGATGCCGTCAGCTGAGGGGGTGCAGATCTTTCCCATCGCCGGCCTGGGCGAGGTGACACCGGGCACCGACCTGGTCGCGCTGATCGCCGGTGCCGTCGCGCCGGCCCGCGCCGGTGGACCCGAGCTGGCCAGCGGCGACGTCGTCGTGATCACGCAGAAGATCGTCTCGAAGGCGGAGGGCCGTCTGGTCGAGCTCGATCACAGCGACCCTGCGGCCAAGTTGGCCCTGGTGCGCCAGGAATCGGTCCGCACCCTGCGTCAGCGCGGCGACCTGGTGATCAGTGAGACCCGGCACGGCTTCGTCTGTGCCAACGCCGGCGTGGACCTGTCCAACGTGGCGGAAGGAACCGCCGCACTGCTGCCCGAGGACTCGGATCGTTCGGCCCGCCGCATCCGGGCCGGTCTGGAGAACAGCCTCGGGCTCACACTCGGCGTGATCGTCTCGGACACCTTCGGACGCCCGTGGCGGAAGGGCGTCACGGACGTGGCCATCGGATGTGCCGGCGTGGCCGCGGTGATCGACCTCAAGGGAACGACCGACGCCGGGGGTCGTGAGCTCGTCGCCACGGAAATCTGCGTTGCCGACGAGTTGGCGTCCGCCGCCGAGCTCGTCATGGGCAAGGATCGGGGAGTCCCGGTGGCGGTGGTCCGGGGGGTGCCGACGGCGTGGCTCCGCCCCGCTTCCGTACGCGCCGAAATAATCCGGCCTCCGGACGAGGACCTCTTCCGCTGACGTCAGCCGAGGCCGGCGCGCACGAACTCGAGGACGGCGCGCACGCCGTCATGGAGCTGGGTCCAGGAACGCCACCCGAGCTGGATGGCCGCCCGCTCGACATCGAGGCTGGACCGGAGCAGCTCGCCCGGTCGTAGGGGCGCCAGGACGGACGTGACCTCGAGCCCGGACTGCGCGCCGATGGCCTCCACGAGCTCGTTGACCGACGTCTCGCGACCCGTCCCGATATTGCAGACGAGGCCACCGCCGCGAGTGGCTGCCCGCACGAAGGCATCGACGACGTCGTCCACGAAGACATAGTCCCGGGTCTGCTCGCCGTCGCCGAAGATCGTCACCGGCTCACCCCGCAGGACGCGGTCGGCGAAGATGGCCACCACACCGGCCTCGCCGTGGGGGTTCTGCCGGGGCCCGTAGACGTTGCCCAGAGCCAGGGCGCTGAACTCGAGGGAGTGCAGCTCGCGATACGCAACCAGGTAGTCGATGACTGCCTTCTTGGAGACGCCGTACGGCGACAGAGGCTGCTGAGGGTGCGACTCCCGCACGGGGAGATCCTCCGCGGCCGGCTCGCCGTACAACGTGCCGCCGCTGGCCGCGAAGACCACACGCTCAGCCTCGGCCTGGCGGGCGCCCTCAAGGACGTTGAGCGAGCCGACGACGTTCACCGTGGCATCGAAGGCCGGGCGGGCCACGGAGACGCGGACGTCGGCCTGGGCTGCGAGATGGAAGACCAGCTCCGGTCGGCGGCGTGCCATCAGCTCTATGACGGCCGGCGCGCTGATATCGAGGTGGTGGATGGTGAGGGCACGGCCCGCACTGCCACGGGCCTCGGCGAGGTTCGTCAGCGAGCCCGTCGAGAAGTCGTCGACCACGTCGACTTCGTGCCCCTCGACCAGGAGACGATCCACCAGGTTGGACCCGATGAACCCGGCACCTCCCGTGACCAGCGTGCGCATGCCCCGGCCTTTCTAGCCCGAGACCCGCTCGCCGTCGACCAGCGTCCCTGACGAGACGACTGCATCGGCACCGAGCACGGAGACCGCCCGGACATCAGCCCGCTGCCCCACGATCGAACGCGGTCCCATGACGGAACCGGCCACCTTGGCGTCAGCCGCAACGTGACACCCGCCCATCAGCACCGAGTCCGTCACGACGGCGCCGGACGACACAACCGTGCCCGGCCCGAGGATGCTGCGCTCGACGCGAGCCCCGGACTCGACGACACAGCCCGAGAAGACGACCGTCGGGCCCGCCACCACGCCGTCGATGTCACTTTTGCCCTCCAGCAGAACGCCATCGCCCCTGTCGACCGCCCCTGGGGTCACGACCGGGCCGCGCTTGCGGTTCAGGTAGTCGAAGTTGGCCTCGAGAAACGCGGCAGGGGTCCCCGTATCGAGCCAGTAGCTGTCGTCGGACCGGGCAAACAGTCCGCCGTCGCGCACCATGGCGGGAAACGTCTCGCGCTCGATCGACACGCGTCCTCCCTCGGGGATGCGGCTGAGCACCGACGGTTCGAGGATGTAGGTCCCCGCGTTGATTTCGTTGGTCGGCGCCTCTTCGCGGGGAGGCTTCTCGACGAAGGCCAGCACCCGACCGTCTTCGTCAGTGGGCACCACGCCGAAGGCGGAGGGGTCGGCCACCGGATGCAGGGCGATCGTCCCCTCGGCCCCGCGCTCGGCGGTGAAAGGCCACCAGCGTCGTCAAGTCGAGATCGGTCAGCACGTCGCCGTTCACGACCACAAACGTCTCGTCGATACCGGCGAACCTGGCTGCGAAGCGGACGGCACCCGCCGTGTCGAGCGGCTCCGGCTCGACCGCGTACGTCAGTCCGATGCCGGCGGCCCGCCCGTCGGGGTAGGCCTCCATGAAGGCGTCGGGCAGGTAGCCGAGGGACAGGACGGCCTCGTCGATCCCGTGGGCGGCGAGTTGCCCCAGCACCCGCTCGATCATGGGCACCCCGACGATGGGGAGCATCTGCTTGGGCGCCGAAAGCGTCAGGGGACGGAGTCTTGTTCCCTCGCCCCCGACAAGGACAACCGCTTTCATTACTTGGTCGTCGTCGTGGACGAAGGTTTCGTCGTCGTCGTGGCCGGCACGCTCGACGTCGTGCTGGACGCCGCCGGAGCAGTGGTCGTCGTGGCCGGCACGATCGACGTCGTGGTGCCGGCGACGGTCGTGCTGGTCGAGGCCGTTGGCGTCTGATCGCCAGCCAGCACCTGCTGCAGGGCGAGGATCGTCGAGGCTGGTGGCTTCGGCATCTGGGTACCGTCGGGAACGAATCCGACCGTGATCAGCTGGCGATTGAGGAGCTTGAGATCAGCGGGCTTCAAAGTCGTCACGCCCCCGGTCTCCTCGACCTCTCCGTTCTTGGCCGTCTTGGTCGAGATCAGCCAGGCCCGCGCCTGCACCACCCCGGCCTTGCCGGCATCCGGCGTCCCAGCGGCACACTTCTGGCCATTGGCGTACTCGGGGACCTTTGTGGTGGTCGAGGGATACCCCAGCTTGGTGTTGGTCAACGTCAACCCGGTGTACCCGTCGGCGAACTTCCCGAGGGTCGCGTTGTTGCCCGCCTCGCTCGCGGTCTTCGGCGTAATGGAGAGGACGCCGCTCCCAGTGGTCGTGAGGCCCGTCTTGGCCGAGCTTGGCGAAGCGGGGAGCGCAGGCTGCATGGTGCCGCAGATGTCGAAGGCCAGGCCGGCGTGCCACGACGTCCCGACGGTCGGTTCGACGACGGCGGGGACCTTGTTGTAGTTGTACTTGGCCACGGCGATCGACCCGATCCCAAGGATGACGATGATCACGAGCGCGGCGTACCAGTTCACGGGCATCTGCCCGCGATAGGTGGTCCCGCCGCCCGTTGCGGCGGCGCGTGCGACTGATTTCCCAGAAGAGCTTCTCGCCATGGCGGGTGGCAACCCTACAGCCTGGCGGGGTGCCCTCCCGCGGCAGGTGACCCGCTGAGCAGGTCGCGGTAGAGGGCCATCGTCGCAGGATGCAGGCATTCCGCGGTGGCGTGCACGGCCGTCCGGGCAGGTGGACGGACTCCCTCCCCGGCCAACGTCCGCAACTGTGCCATGGCTGAGCGCAGCCGGACCCGGTTGTCCTGGGCTGCGGTGGCCACGAGGAGGGCGCGGTAGAGACGCTCGTCGTAGGGGCTCACGTGGAGCGCCTGCCGGACGATCCACTCCGCCTCGTCCCCGAGTCCCCGCTCCACGAGGGCGTCGGCGCCGCGGAGGGCCGTGCGCACGACCAATGCCTCGATCTCGGACAGTGTCCCGTCGAAGACCGCCCAATCCGTCCGGTGCAACCCGGCGAAGAGCGGGCCCCGGACCAATCGCATGGCCTCGAGGTGTTGCTGGGGATCGTCGCCGGCGGCGAGCGACGCGAAGTGTTCGACGTCGGTCGTGACCGAGTCGCCCAGCCGGAGGTCGACCCCGCGCGGGAGATGGGGGCGGCCGTCGGCGTCCCCGCCCAATGCCCGACGGGCGTCGGACGAGGTGGAGTGGGCGGTGGCAAGCGACACCGGCCGCTCCGGCCAGATCGCCAGGGACCACTCGGCATGACGCACCCCCTGCCGGTGGAACGCGAGGTAGACCACCAGCTCGCGCGCCGCCGAGCGACGGAACGGCCCGGCCGCGCCGCGCACCAAGACCGGCCCGAGGACCGCGACCTCGATGCCCTCGTGGCTCACGAGGGGGAACGGTCGGTCGGCCCACTTCGTGGGGGCGGAGGGATTCGAACCCTCACTGGGGACGGTTTAAGCGCCCTGCCTCTGCCAGTTGGGCTACGCCCCCTAGCGACCATTCTTGACCGAGTCGCGCTCGCTCGTGAGGATGGCCCCGTGGTGGACGACCTCGGGCAGGTGGACCTGACCGACCTCGACACCTTCGCCCGCGGCTTTCCGCACGACATATTCCGGCTCCACCGGGAACAGGCACCCGTGTGGTGGCACGAGCCCACCGGCCACACCCCCGACGGCGAGGGGTTCTGGTCGGTGGCCACGTACGACGAGGTGTTCCAGGTCCTCAGCGACCCGCGGACCTACTCGTCCCAGACCGGTGGCGGCCGTCCGTACGGGGGCACGATGATCCAAGACCTGCCCGTTGCCGGTGTCGTCCTCAACATGATGGACGACCCCCGACACGCCCGCATCCGCCGTCTTGTCTCCCGCGGCCTCACGCCGGCCGCCGTGCGGGACCTGGAGCCGGAGCTGCGAGGCCGGATGCGCCAGCTCGTCGAGTCGGTCGGCGAGGAGTGCGACTTTCTCGTCGAGGTGGCCGCCGAGCTCCCGATGCAGGCGATCTGCCTCCTCCTCGGCGTGCCGGAGGCCGACCGTCATCTTCTGTTCGAAGCGGTCGAACACATCTTCGACATTCCCGACGAGTCCGACTTCCTCTCCATGACGCCCGAGCGGGAAGCCGCAGTAGGCCTGCTGTACGAATATGGCGCCGCACTGATTGCGGAGAAGCGGGCTGTCCGGTGCCCGGACATGCTGTCGACGGTCATCCACGCCGAACTCCCCCATGCGGAGCAGCCCCGGTTGAGCGACGACGAGCTGTCCGCCTTCTTCTCTCTGCTGTTCTCCGCTGGTGCCGAGACCACTCGCAATGCCGTTGCCGGGGCGATGCTGGCCTTCTTCGATTGGCCAGAGCAACTCGAACTTCTGCGCTCCGGTCGGGCGGCCATGCACACCGCGGTGGAGGAGATCCTGCGTTGGACGACGCCATCCCCCTCGAAACGCAGGACGGCCACCAGAACTTGCACACTCGGCGCGGCGCACATCGGTGCCGGCCAGAAGGTGGTCGTCTGGGAAGGCTCGGCGAACCGCGATTCGCTGCGTTTCGACGAGCCCGACACCTTTCTCCTGTCGCGCGACCCCAACCCACACTTGTCCTTTGGTCACGGAACCCACTTCTGTCTCGGCGCGCACCTCGCCCGCCTGGAGATCCGCGTGGCGCTCGAAGAGGTGCTCCGTGCCGTCACGTCGTTCACACTCGCCGCACCGGCGGAATGGACGCGCAGCAATCGTCATACCGGGATCCGCCATCTGCCGTTGCGGTTGCGCAAGGGCACCACAACATCCGCGCCGGCCACCGGCGTGTGACGTTGGCACACACAAAAGCCGGCTGCACTCCCGCATAGATCATCCCGTTCTGGAAAGGAAGAAGACTTCAGCCGATGGTGCAAATCTCTTGCATTTTCGATCAGACCGGTTGCCGGCTGGGCTCACGACGAGCGGAGGTGCATGACAACGATGCAGCTGCACAAGACTATGCGTAGAGCGGGAGTGTCACTCTCGGCCGCTGCGCTTGCCCTACTCACTGCAGAGGGCACAGCGGCAGCACAGGAGCGGACGTCCTCGCCGGACCTGCAGGGTCGTGTGACCTCGGTGGCTTCGGGGGACTTCGTGCTCCAGAAGCACGACGGGACCACCGAGACCGTGGACACGACCGACGCGACGACGTACTCGGAGCCCGGAACGGCTGTCGCTCCCGAAGGGCTACAGGACGGCGAGCACGTGGCCGTCGAACTCGACTCCACCGCGTCGAGCCCCACGGCGACGAACGTCATCGTGTTCCCCGAGAGGATCAGCGGGCGCGTCAGCAACGTCGCTGGTTCGACGGTCACGTTGGCCAACAAGCGCGGCACCGACACTGTCCTCGTGTCGTCCAGCACCAAGTACTACGAGAAGGGCGTCACAGCGACCAGCGTGAGCAACGGTGAGCTGGTCTCGGTCTTCGGGCTGCCGGACCCGGGCACTCCGGGCGAACTCGACGCGCAGGTCGTCGCCATCTTCAGTCCGGCGCCACCGCCGGCGCCGCGGCCTGCAGCCACCACACCGTCGGTACCGCAGCCGCACCCCCAGCCTGTCAGGGCTCCCGTCAGCCCAGGGCCCCACGTCGGCGACCCCCAGGGCCAACCGGTCGCGCCACCATCCGGTCGCGCGCCGAGCGCTCCGGGCTGGGGTCAGCCGACCCCGAACGGGGCTTCGTTCGGCCATGGACCCTCGGGTGGACCGGGTGGTCCCGGATCCGGGGGCAGTCACGGCGTCGGTTTCGGGGGCCACCGGTAACCGTCGTTGACCCTGGCCCCGGGTCTGCCCCTTCCCGGGGCCGGCATGGGGCCCTGCTGCGTCCGGTCCGCTTAACCGGGCACGCTCGAGACGAACGGACGGGCACGCTCCAGGACGGCCAGCTCTTCGTCGCGGGGCGCCGTCTCCAGCCGGGTGTCGGCACCGAAGATCATCGTGGAGCGGTCGGCCGGGAGCCAGGGGTGCCAGCTGCCGACGCCGTCGTGGCTGGGCTCGCCCGTCGCGGCGAACGCCAGCCATGCGGTCTGCATCTGCTGCGAGAGCTTCTCGACGGCTGGGCCACCGCCCGAGAAGACCTGGACGACCGGCAGGTGCACTGCGCCGAACACGAAAGGCAGCTCGAGCGCGTGACAGGAGCCCAGGATCCCGCCGAACGCCGGTGATTCCCAGTCGAACAGGTAGACGAACGCGCGTGAGCCGTGGGCGACATGCGCTGCCGCCAGCTGAAGGCTCGGCCAGCGAAAGACGATGTCGGTCCCCATGGCGACCCACATGGCGTTGGGCTCGATCGACTCACCACGCGACTGCCGGGCGGATCGGTAGGCGTCGATCATGTCCGGCGCAGAGATGTCGGGAACGGCATTCGCCACCCAGCGCGCAACACCGTCCGCATCGAGGGCCATCAGAGCGGGATTGCCCAACCCGAAAAGCGTCAACTCATCGCGGTTGGTCCCGATCAACAGGTCGATGCCCACCGCTGATCCATTGGCCACAGCGGCCTGCGGATGATCGGGCAGCAGCACACCGTCGACGACGGGAAGGAACGGAAGCGGGATCATCCCCGGGTCAGGACGCCGTTTCCCCAACTCCTCGGTGGCGGCAACGAGTTCGGTGGCCGGAATTCCCTCCAATGCATCTCTCGTACACGAGGCGAGGCCGAGGACAGCCGCCAACCGCTCCGCTGACCGCTCCGCCTCTGGGACCGTATGGACGTGCACTCCCCCGCTCTGCACGATGGCGCGTCGGAAGAGCCCTCTGGCGGCGGGTGTTCCGAGCAGGGTGGCCACGCTGAAGCCTCCGGCCGACTCCCCGAAGATGGTGACGGCGCCAGGATCACCGCCGAAAGCCGCGATGTTGTCCCGCACCCAGCGCAACGCGGCCAATTGGTCCTGCAGGCCCCAGTTCCCGACCAGCCCGTCCGGGTCGGACAGGTCCCGGTGACCAAGGAAACCCAGGGCACCGAGCCTGTAGTTGATGGTGACGACCACGGCATCGCCGTTGCGCACAAGGTTCCCGCCCCGGTAGAGGAAGACCGATCCGCTCCCCGATGTGAAGCCACCCCCGTGAATGAAGACCATGACCGGTCGACCCAGGCCCGGCTCCTGCGTCGGTGAGGCGGGAATCTCCGGCGTCCAGACGTTGAGCGAGAGGCAATCCTCGCTGTGTGGCTCGGACGCCGACGGATCCGACGGGCTCGTGATGCCAGGCACGGAAGCCGATTGCGGCGCAATCGGCCCGAACGTGGATGCGTCACGAATCTCGTCCCAAGGCTCGACCTCCAACGGGGGGCGCCACCGCAACGCACCGACCGGCGCACGTGCGTACGGGATCCCCGAGAACGTCCAGAGGTCACCACGCCAGACGCCCCTGAGTCTGCCCTGGGTGACGGATACCACGCCTTGCATAGACGTGGACCCTATGGAGACAAACGTGAACGGTCAATCGGATCGTTTTTCGAACCGATACACGAACAGGAGGTGAACTGCACACGAACTCATGACGCAATCGGAACGTAACAGAGGGGATGCCGAAAATACCGCTATGCAGCCATTACGCTGTTGCGCCGTGGATGCAGTGAATTGTCGGGACACTGCCCGCAGGCGGGGTCCTCTCGTGAGAGTGACCATGGTCGTGGGTCTGCTCGTCGCATTGTTGACGACAGCGGCGGCGACCAGCGCGGGCGCGACGACGTCCACCACGCTGCCGGGACCGGCGCCGAACCAGTCGCAGATCAACACCACCCAGTCGCAAGTCAGCCAGATAGAGGCGACGCTGGCGCAGGAGGAGCAGCAGACCTCCATCCTCGACGACAAGTACAACACGGCTGAGCAGAACCTTCAGGACGCGCAGACGGCGCTGCAGACGATTGCCGCCAACCTCGTTCGTGCGCGATCCGCTGTGGACGCAGACCGCCGGCTCGTCTCGAAGGACGCCGTCGCGGCGTACGTCTACGGGACACCTCAGACGGGGTTCGCCTCCTACTTCTCGACGTCGGCAACCATGAGCGAGGCGCGCAACCAGTACACGTCTCAGATCATCGGGAACCTCACCAAGGACGAGACCGCGTTGCTGCAGTCGGAGACGCGGTTGCAGTCACAGGAGACCGCGCAGCAATCGCAGGAGGCGCAGGCCCAGTCGGAGGCCGCACAGGCGAAGTCGCTCGCGCAGGCCAATGAGCAGGAGGCTGCCGCGACGAAATCGACCCTGAACCAGGTGCAGGGCCAGCTGGCCCAGGAAGTCGCTGCCGCGGCCATTCAAGAGGCACAGCAGGAAGCTGCTGCGGCTGCCGCCGCGCGCAGCGCGGCGGCCCAGCACCAAGCGGCCGCGGCCGCGGCAACGGCCGCCACGGTGGCCGGAGCGGTCGGCGGCTCATCGAGCGCCGCGGCCGCGACGACGGCAGCCAACCAAGCCGGCGGTGCCGTCGGGCCGGTTGGCGGTTCCGCCTCGGGTGGCAGCGCGGGGATGGCCGCCGTGCGGGCGGCCGTGTCCCAGCTGGGCGTGCCCTACGTCTTCGGCGGCGAACAGCCCGGGGTCGGGTTCGACTGCTCGGGACTCGTGCAATGGGCCTGGTCCCAAGCCGGCGTCACCATCCCCAGGACGACCGAGACGCAGTGGCCCAACCTCACCCACGTATCACTCGATGCGCTCCAACCCGGTGACCTGCTCTTCTATCAGAACCTCGACAACGACGGTGGTTTGGTCGACCACGTCGTGATGTACACAGGGTCGGGGCCATATGGAACCGACACGGTGATCCAAGCCCCCTTCACCGGATCGACCGTGTCCTACTCACCCATCTTCACCGAGGACCTGATCGGGGCGGCCCGCCCGTAGCCCCCTCGGCCAGGATCCCGTCGCCCGAGTGATCGGTACGATGGCCCAGTGGCCAGCGGGCGCCAGATCGTGGGCGAGAAGAGCCGATCGACTGCTGTGGTGCCGATCCGCATCGCCTCCGAGCACGGAGATGAACCGGACGATCCGCGCCTGTCCGACGTCGACGAATGGGGGCGTTCCGAACGGACACGAGCACTGGCGCGTGCGCTCTACGAACCCATCTACTCCAAGTGGTTCCGTACGGAGTGGGAGGGACTCGAGAGGATCCCGGCCGAGGGCGGAGCGCTGCTCGTCGCCAACCATGCCGGCGCCATCCCTTCCGACGCGCCGGTCATCATGCACGGGATCGAGAAGGAACTCGGGCGACCGGTCTATGGGCTGGCTGACTACTTCTTCCGGACCGTGCCCGTCGTCGGGACCCTTTGGGCGCGGGCCGGCGGGGTCTCCGCCCGCCCCGCCAACGCGTACAGGCTCTTGAAGGAGCAGCGGCAGCTCGCCCTGGTCTTCCCCGAGGGAACCAAGGGAACGTCCAAGTCGTACACGGATCGCTACCAGCTTCGCCGCTTCGGTCGTGGTGGCTTCGTCGAGATCGCCATGCGGGCCGGCGTCCCGGTCATCCCCATTGCCGTCGTCGGCGCCGAAGAGGCGATGCCGGTGGTTCTGCGGCTGCCGACGGTGGCCCGCGTCCTCGGTCTCCCCTATTTCCCCATCACGGCGAACCTGCTCGCCCTCGGGCCCATCGGGGTCGTGACCCCCTTCCCGGCCAAGTTCAAGCTGCGCGTCCTGGAGCCGGTGCGATTCGACGTTCCCGCGGACCAGGACCGGTATTCGAAGAGTCGGATCATGGAGGAGTCCGAGCGTATTCGCTCGCTGCTCCAGGAATCGGTCTACGACATGCTGCGCGACCGGCGCAGCGTCTGGTTCGGCTGAGGCATTCGTGAGCCGTCGAGTCCTCGTGACCGGAGCCGACACCTTTTGGGGTGGGCGGATGATCCAGGCGCTCGAGACCGACCCGACAATGGACGTGATTCTCGGCATGGGGACAGGGACACCGTCGGTCCCCTTCGAACGAGCCGAGTTCGTCCGGGCCGACCAGACCTACTCCATCATGAACCGGATCGTGCGGGCGACGCAGGTCGACACGATCCTCCACACCTTCATGATCACAAACTCCTCGTCGGTACCGAGGCGGGCCATGCACGAGATCAACGTCATCGGGACCATGAATCTCTTGGCGGCAGCAGGGGCCGCCGGTTCCTCGGTACGTCACATCGTCGTCAAGTCCTCGACGCTGGTCTACGGCTCCGCCGCCAGTGACCCGAACACTTTCGACGAGGACACGGCGAGGACGAGTCCGGTCAAGAACAGTGTGGAACGTGCACTGGTCGAGGCGGACGGCCTCATGCGCGACTTCGCCGAGGACAATCCGGGCACCAAGGTCACCGTGCTGCGCTTCGCCAACGTCCTGGGCGACCACCTCACCACGCCTATCAGCCGGAACCTCTCGCGGCCCGTCTGCCCGTCCATCTTCGGCTTCGACCCGCTCCTGCAGTTCATTGAGGAGGGCGACGTCGTGCGCGCGTTGCTGCATGTCACCCAGGCCGGCATCCCCGGCCTCTACAACGTGGCCGCCGAGGGACGGCTTCCCTGGAGCGAAGTGGCGAACATCTGTGGAACCCGGCTCGTGCCCCTCTCGCCCTACAGCCCCCTCAAGATCCGCCCCCTGGCTCGCCTCTTCGACCTGCCTGCGGAGCTCGAGGACCTGCTGCGCTACGGCCGGGGCGTGGACACGAGGCGCTTCGCCGCCACGGGCTTCGCCTACAACGCCACCAGCGCCGGCGCCGTACAGACATTCATCAGGGCTTTGCGGCTACGTCGGCAGACGGGCCGGAAACCGACGTCGTACACCTACGAGCACGACGTCGAGCAGTTCTTCCGCCACTCGCCTTCCATCGTCAGTGGCGGCGAGCCCTGAGCGCTCAGCCCTCCAACCACTCCTCGACCAGCTCGCGCTCACGTACCGCCCATTCCTCCGCCGTGATGCCGTAGCGCACGTGGTCCTCCCACTGCCCGTCGATCTCGAGCAGGCGAAGCGCGGTGCCTTCCTCGCGGATGCCGAGTTTCTCGACCACGCGACGGCTGGCCGTGTTCCTGGGGATGATGGCGATCTCCACGCGGTGCAACGAAATGGCCTCGAAGGCAAACCGCAGCGCCACGACGACCGCCTCGGGCACCAAGCCCCGGCCCGCCAGTTCTTCGTCTATCCAGTACCCGATGACCCCACTCTGGAAGGGTCCACGCTGAATGGAAGACAGCGTCACCTCGCCGGCGAATCGCTCACCCACGAAGATCCCGAAGCCGTAGCCCGTGCCCAAGTGCCGCTCGCGTTCGCGAATGCCGCACCGCGCCGCGAAGCTGGGCCGGTCCTCCGAGGGTGCCGGCGCGCCCTTGGGTCGAGGCTCCCATCGGAGCAGCCAGCTGGCGCAACGAGTACGCACCTCGTGCCACGCGGCAAAGTCGTTCTCCGTCAACGAACGCAGCAACACCCGCTTCCCCCGGAGCTCCAAGGGAGCGTGACGGACCGCCCTGGCCGCAGTCATCGTCCCAGTACCTCCTTCAGCGCACCCAGCAGGGCGAGAACGTTGCGCCGACGTGCAGTGTGCCCCATACAGCCGATACGCCAGATCTGCCCGGCCAGACGACCCGCGCCCGCTCCGATCTCAATGCCATAGGTCGCGAGGAGTTCGCGCCGTACCGCGGCGTCATCGACACCGTCCGGAACACGCACAGTCGTGAGTTGCGGGAGACGATGATCGGCGGCCACGAGCAGCTCGAGGCCGAGCCCGGTCAAACCGTCCTGGAGCGCCTGTCCGCACTCCGCGTGGCGTTCCCACGAAGCCTGGAGCCCCTCCTCGAGCAGAACGCCGAGCCCGGCGTGCAGGGCCGCCACCATGGTCACCGGCGCCGTGTGGTGATAGACCCGCGCCCTGCCCGAGACGTCGTTGACGTAGCGCGCCAGGAGGTGCAGATCGAGGTACCAGCTCGAGGGGCGCTCGACGATGCGCTCGACGGCCCGCGGGGACACAGTGAAGGGCGAGAGGCCGGGCGGGACGCCGAGACACTTCTGCGTTCCGCTGTAGGCGATGTCGACCGACCAGTCGTCGACGGCCACCTCGATTCCCCCGAGTGACGTGACCATGTCCACCAGGAGCAGAGCGTCGCCCTTGCCCCGGCCCAGGGACGCTATGTCGTTGCGCACCCCCGTTGAGGTCTCGGCATGCACGACAGCGATCATCGCCGGAGAGGGATGCGCCCCGAGCAAGCGGTCTGGGTCGACGGGCTCGCCCCAATCGGCATCGACACGGAGGACGTCGGCCCCATGGCGGCAGGCGACCTCGCACATCCGCTCGCCGAACACGCCGTTCACGCCGACGACGACAGGGTCACCGGGCCGTACGAAGTTGACGAAGGACGCCTCCATGCCCGCAGAACCTGTTCCGCTCAAAGGCAGCGTGAGCGCATTGGACGTGGCGAAGACCTGACGCAATCGGTCGTTCGTGCTGTCCAGCATGGCCAGGAACTGTGGATCGAGATGCCCGAGCACGGGACCGGCCAGGGCCATGGTGACTTCCGGGTAGGCATTCGAAGGTCCCGGCCCCATCAGGAGGCGGTCGGATATCCCCATCGGCGAATCGTGGCAGGTCCACGCTCACCTGCGCCAACGCGCCGTCCATCTGAGCGGGGTCAACTAGATTGCCCGCGTGGAACGGGTGCTCTATGCCCCTCGGGCGCTACCACCCCTTCCCCCAGACGTGTCCCAGGACCCCGGACCCTACGTTGCCTGGTCTCGTGGCCACGAGGAGCAGCGGGCCAGAGGGACACGCTCGACCAGGAGGACCGATCTGTGCCTGGTCATGGCCGTGGTGGACGACGACCCGGCCGACATCCGGCGCACCCTCCAGAGCGTCCGGCGCCAGCGCGGAGGGTGGTCGCTCACCGTGGTCACAGCCCAGGACCGGCTGCCCGAGCTTCGGGCGCTGGTCCACAGCGGCACCGCGCTCCGCAACCGCCGACGGGTCCGGGTCCTGGGTGCCGGCGGACCCGGCGACGAGTGCGAGCTCCTCGGGATCGGGATCGAGGCCGGCCGGGGGCTTCCACGAGCCTTGCTCTTCCCGGGCGACGTCTGGGCGCCCGATGCAGTCGCCCGGCTGGGCGCCGCCCTCACACCCGCCAACGTCGTCTATGCCGACGAGGACGCACTGGGCGCCGACGGAGTGGGGACAGCCCCCCGGTTCAAGCCCGACTTCTCACCCGAGTTCCTGCTCACGAGCGCGTACGTCGGACGCCCCCTGGCCATGGGGGCAGATGTAGCGGACCATCTGCCCCGTCTCGCCGCGTCCGGCAGGGCCGCTCTCGAACACGAATGTGCGCTGGCCGCCACTGAAGCAGCGGACACCGTTGTCCACATTCCCGAGGTGTTGTGCCATCGGACGGAGCCGATCACGCGGGGTCCGGAACCCTCATCCGTCCGCCATGTTGCAGAGGCACTGCGCCGCCGGGAGGACGACGCGGGAGTTGTGACCGGTGCGGGCTCCGGCCCATACCGCATTGTGCGGTCCGCCCCGACCGATCTTCCCGTGAGCATTCTGATCCCCTTTCGCGATGAGCCGCGACTCCTGCGGGCCTGCGTGGACTCCATCGTCGCCACCACTGGCGAGCATGCCAGCGTCGAGCTCGTGCTGATCGACAACGGATCCTCCGATCCTGAGACGCACACGTTGGTCGAGCGCCTGGCGGACAGCCCGGACGTGCGCGTGCTGACCGACCCCCGGCCGTTCAACTGGGCGGAACTCAACAACGCGGGAGCGCGGGAGGCCCGCGGGGACGTCCTCCTGTTCCTCAACAATGACATCGAGGCAATTCGGAATGGTTGGTTGTCCGCGCTGTTGGCCCAGGCCCTGCGGCAGGACGTCGCGGCGGCGGGAGCCCGGCTCCTCTATCCCGATCGGCGACTGCAGCACTGCGGTCTCGTCGTGGGGCTCACCGGCGCTGCGGGGCATGTCCTCGCTGGGCTGCCTGAGGACGACCCCGGCTACTTGCTGATGGCGACCGCAACCCGTGAATGCTCGGCCGTGACCGGTGCATGCCTGGCGACGCGGCGCGTCGTCTTCGAGGCTCTGGGAGGATTCGACGAGACCCTCGGGGTCGATCTCAACGACGTCGACTACTGCCTCCGCGCCGCCACGTTGGGCTTCCGCACCCTGTACGAGCCCGCGGCGGAGCTGATCCACCATGAGTCGCCGAGTCGCGGCACGGCGGGGGGCGTGGGGGATGTCCTCAAGTTCGTCGACCGATGGAAGGCGTACATTTCCGAAGGCGACCGCTACTTGAGTCCACACCTCACTCGTGCGGATCCGTCGTGCGCACTGGCACGCCCCGGAGAGGAGGATGACTGGAACCGATGGTACGCGACGCTCACGATGCAGTGACGGACGAGCCGGAGCTCGCGCCGCGCATGCTGCACCAACCTGCAGACTTCCCTCCCCCGGCAGGACACGTCGGTGAGACGAGCTCCCTGATGCTGTTCCGTCGTGTCTGGTCGGACCGACAGAACGCAACGAACCGGTCACTCCGCCGCTGGGCTGGACGGATAACAGGACGATCGGATCGTCGGCTTCTGCTTGCACTCGCGAGCGCCACGGAAGCCATGGCGGCCCACTGCGATCTACTGGTCGACCGCCTCACGACGCAGGAGGCGGTCACGGCCGACCTTGCCAGCACCTTCGGCCAGGAAATCACGAAGTTGCGGGCGGAGGTCATCCATCTACGGCGCAGCCTGGCCGCACTCAACGAGGCGGAGTCGTGACCCGACAAGTGGCGGTCGTCATCGGCCGCCGCTGGCTCGAACCCCGGAGTGAGCTGGCCTTCGCGACCCGTTCGCTGGCGGCGGCGGCCAGTCGTTGCGGACCGGTGGCCATTCTGGTCCCGGGCGACCCAGGGAGGCGCGCCGCCGACGGGGCGTTCGATCTTCGCGGCATGGGGTCGCCGGGAGCCCTGCGGTGGCCGGAGGAGCTGTCGACCGAGACGACCGTCATTGTGGACGAGCTGACAACCGACGTCGCAACGCTGCTGGCCTCCACGCATCCCGCATCCGTGTTCGCCATCTGGGCTCCACGTGACACGCAACAGCCGACCTGGCGCCCTCTGCCACTGGTCGGCGGCCCCGAACCGGTCGGCGTCCACGTACCGGTCAACCGGCTGGCCGAGAAGTATCGCCATCACGGATTCGGCTTCACGGACTACCCGCTTGTGCTGAGTAACCGAACGGGCGCCGAGGGTGAGGAGCCTCCTCCGGCCGCGGCCTGGATCAGCGCTGACGACGTCGAAGCCGATGTCGTGGTCGTCGAGGACGCGGTGGCGTGGGCATGGAAGGGTCGTGCGCTCCGAGGCAAGGTCTCGGTTGACACACGGATGGATCTGTGGCGGCTTCTCGCGCACGCAAACGTCTGCATCGACCTAGGGCCCGGTCCGTACATAGCCCGAGAATGCATTGAGGCCCTCCGCTTCGGGACACCAATCGTCGTGCCGAACCAGACCGGACCCGCCGCGTTCCACGCTCAGGCGAGCGGTGGCTCCACCTTCAGTGACCCAGAGGACCTGCTGGCGGCTGTCTCCAGCATGAAGGACGAGGCGAAACGGTCAGAGGTCTCGAATGCCGGTCGGCGCTACTCCGATAGTCATTTCGGCGACCCCGCCAGCCTTGTCACACGCGTGCAGGCACTGCTCGGTGAGGGATGATCCCGCGGTCCGCCTCGAGACCGGTAACCCGAAGAGCTCGTGTCGTCCAGCAGTGCCGGTCGCGTCAACCGGAAATTGGTAGGAGGACCTCCGGCGACCAGGCCGTTCCACGGTGGCGGCGTGGTGGCCTGCACGGCCCGTTTCGCGAGATCCACGTCGTCGAGGAAGATCAGACGAGACCCGATTCCTCACGAGATTCATGGATCCCTACTATGGTGGCAAGAGCCCAGCACATCTCTTCCGGCAGCAGGCCCAACCTCGATTTCAAGTGGTGACACGACAGATGGACACGAGCAACCAAATGTCTCCGGGCCGTCCGCCGCGGCGTCCCTAGCGACCGGCACCTACTTGGACACGTGACCATCGCTCCGCAATCCGGTTCCTCAGAGCTGGGATCCTCGAAGTCCGTCGTGAACCTCCTCTCCCAGGACGCGGCGGCCCTCGAGGCAATCCTTCGCACAGACGATCTTCCCGTTGCCAACAGCACGTGGAGCCCCTTCCTTCCCTTCCTGTCGTGGCTCGTCTCCTTGCTCAATCCCGAACTCACGGTCGATCTCGGGTTCGAGGTCGATTCACCCTTCCACGCAGTGTGGCGAGCCGCCCAGCGTCTGGAGTCTCCGTCCAAATGCGTTGTGGTGCTGCTGGCCGAGGCGGGGCAGTCAGAGCAAGAGCGCCGGTCGGCGGAGCAACGATTCAACGCTGTGATCGCGCAATCAGCACTCCGATTTGGCGGAACGCTCGAAGGCGTCGTCGAGGAGCCGGATAGCCCAGTCGATGAGGGCGGAGTCGCCACATCCGGATTCCCCCCGATTCACCTCTTGCACCTGGGACTCTCTCACGATGGACGGCGGGCTCCGAGCTACCTGCAGAAATGGATCGATGGCATGGCGCCCGGCGGTGTGCTCGTCATCCCGAACACCCGATCAACGGGAAGCTCCGAGTTCGCAGAAGCCCGTCGCTACGTCGCAGACCGTGTTCCTTCCACGGTCATCAGTTTCGGACCCAACTCGGAGATCTTGGTCGCGCAGGTCCCACGCAATGGTGCGACACCGTTGGTCAACCTCCTCGACGACGCTCCCCCGGCGTTTCGCGGGCTCTTTGCACTCTTCGCGGAACGGTCCGAATTCCGTCATGTCTTGGGGTCAGAGCCGATATCACCATCCGCTCTCAGCGCATTCATCGCCTCCATACACGAGAGCCGACAAACGGAGAGGGAGACATTTCAGATCGCCCTCAACGCAACCCGGGAAACGATGGCGGTCCTGGCGACGGAGGCGGGGGGGTTGAGGGTCGAGTTGGCCCAGTTCAAGGAACAGGCGAGTCTGGAGAAAGCCGCCATGTTGGATGAATACTTCGGACGACTTGACGAGCTCACGGCAAAGTTGTCGACATCGGCTGCTCGCTACACCCGAGAGCTCACCATTCGGGAACTTGCCCTTGAAGCGCGAGAGCGCGAAGCCGAAGTGCTCGCCGGTGAAGCCGCCGAGGCGCAACGGCGGGTTGCCGAGCTCATGCACTCTTCCTCCTGGCGCATAACCGCTCCCGTCCGACTGCTGTCACGCCTCATTGGATCGGGCCGCACCAGAGATGCATCCCTGCCTCGCGACTGAGAATCAGATGGCGCTGCAGGGAGAGCATGCAGACTTTCACCAGAACATCTCAATCATCGTTCTCAACTACAACCAGGCGAACACAACGGTTGAGTGCATCGAGGCCCTTCATCGAGCTTCGAGCGAGCTGATTCGGGAAATTGTCGTCGTGGACAATGGCTCCGATGACGAAGAGGTTGCCATTCTCCGTCGACACGGGCGCTCCCGGCGATTCACGCTTGTAGAGGTCGGAGAGAATCGATACTTCAGCGAGGGGAACAACATCGGGGTGGATCACACCTCGACCGACTACATCGTTCTGCTCAACAACGACGCCTTCGTGCATCCGGGCTGGATCGAGACGTTGGCGGGAACGATGGAGAAGGACCCATCGATTGCGGCAGTGGGGCCGATGTTCCTGTACCCCGATGGTCGCGTCCAGGAAGTCGGTGGCGTCGCGCTCGCGACGGGAGATGTGGTGCAGATCGGCAAAGGGTCGGTCTGGGGCCCCGAGCATTTCGACACGGTCTGTGCCGTTGACTTCTGCTCGGCCGCGTGCCTCATGATGCGTCGGGCAGACTACCTCCAGGTGGGCGGACTCGGCTTCGAATGGGAACCGGCCTACTACGAAGACACTGACCTCTGTCTCAAGCTTTGGACTTCATGCGGCAAGGTGGTCGTGAATCCGCTGGCCCGCGTCACACATATCGAGAGTCACACCACATCCGATCGACGGCTCCAGCTCCAGAACATTTCTGAAATCAACAGAGCACGCTTCGTGTCCAAGTGGGGCTCCTGGCTTGCGCTGCGGCAACTCGCGGGGACCTTCGTGACCGGAGGAGCGCCGGCGCCTGACCACGAAGCAACCGTCGCGCATCTTCCGGTTCCTCTGAGGTCGCAGGCGCGTGCAGCCCGGCCACCCTATGTACTCTTTTCGCCCTATCCCCTCGTACCCGGCGGCGGAGAGCGGGTCATGTTCGAGTTGGCGGACTTCCTGAGTTCTGGTGCCGGGGTGGAGAACGTCATCTTCAGCACGCCGCACCCTTACAGCTCCATCCGGATGGCCCAGATCTCGTCAACATTCGGATTCACCAACCCCGTGGCAACCCCCCAACCACTCGCCGAGATCGACCGATCGGATTGCCAGTTCGCAGTCATTCTCGGCAACTCGATCGTGCCCCCGATTGAACCCTTCGGACTCCGCTGTGCGTACATCCTCCAATTCCCTTTTTCGATGCCAGATGAGGAAATAGCGGAGCACGGACACCGGCTGAGCCAGCTCAGTGAGATCTGGGTCTATTCGGAGTTCGTGCGCCGTCACGTCAACGGCCTGATCCGCCTCTACGGACTGCCCGCGCCTCCGATCCGCATCGTTCCGCCGCCGGCTCAATGGGCCGGAGCAGAGCCAGGGTCACCGTGGCCGGAACGAACGAGAATCCTCACCGTCGGGCGCTTCTTCGCCGGAGGACACAACAAGCGACAGGACGCGGTCATCGAAGCCTTTCGTCGGCTCAACGAGCGGATGCCCTCGAGTCTGGAGCTCGCATTGGCGGGATCGATCCATCCGACCGCCGAGGGCAGGGAGCGGTTCCGCGACCTCCAGGACATGGCGGATGGACTCAACTCCTCGTTCCACCCCAACATCAGCCGAGACGACCTGGCCCGGCTGTACATGAGCTCCGCCATCCTGATCCACGCAGCCGGAATGGGTGTTGACGAGCTCGAATTTCCCGAGCAGATGGAGCATTTCGGTATTACCCCGGTGGAAGCCGCCAGCTTCGGCTGCATCCCGGTGGTGTTCGCCGGGGGTGGCCCGAAGGATGTCGTGCGCGAGCTCGGCTGTGACACAGGCTTTCGGACCATTGACGAGTGCGTCGACATCGTGGAATCGCTCCTGGGCGATCCATTGGGGTCGACGGCGCTCAGTGAGCACCTGATCGGCAGTGCCGCGCTGTTCTCGGCAGAGCAGTTTCGCGTTCGGGTGGCGGAGGCGATCACAAGCATGGGTCTCGATCTTCCCTCATGACCGCGCCGGAGGCGCCCACTCGGCTCGGGCTGCGTGAGCGCAGCCTCCCGGCCGATCCTTCGTCGGAGCTCGAAGTCGCGGCTTTCTATCTGCCGCAGTTCCATGAAATTCCCGAGAACGACCTGTGGTGGGGTAAGGGATTTACGGAATGGACGAAGGTCCGCCGTGCGCGGCCGATGTATCCAGGCCACAGGCAGCCACAGATTCCACGGGATGGTTACTACTCGCTGGACAAGCCTGAGGTGATGCAACGACAATTCTCCCTGGCGTCACAGCACGGCATCAGTGCCTTCTGTCTGTACGCCTATTGGTTCGGAGGTCGTCGCTTACTCGAGGAGCCGCTGCAGCGGCTCCTCGAAACCCCTGGCCTCGGAGTCCGCTACTTCCTCTGCTGGGCGAACGAGAGTTGGTCGCGGGTCTGGGACGGGGGAAACGACGATCTCCTACTGGAGCAGACGCATTCAGCTCATGGCGATACTCGGATCGTTGACGACTTCGCTCACCATTTCTCGGATCCCAGGTACGTCCGGATCCACGGGAATCCGCTTTTCTTGATCTACCGGGCGGACCTGCTCGACGAGCCGAAACGGACGATCGGTGCTCTGCGCGAGCGAGCACACGCCATTGGCGTTGGTGACCTCCATCTGTCGATGGTCCAGAGCTTCAATCTGATCGACCCCGAGGTGTACGGGTTCGATTCGGCGGTCGAGTTCCCACCTCACGGTTCTGTCGAACCGCCGAACATCATCGATCCTTCCGGCCCGGATACGCCCCGCCTATACGATCAGATGTCGTGGAACGGAACGCTCGTCGACTACGACCGGACGGTGGACTGGGCGCTTTCGAAGCCCACACCGGAGTTCCGCTGGTTCCGGTCGGCCATGCCGGGTTGGGACAACTCGCCACGCCGCGGTGTTCGCTCGACCATGTACGTCAACGACAACGCAGAGGCGTTTCGTCGGTGGCTTGACGGTCTCATTGACTACACATATCGATTCGGAGATCCCGAAGCCCGGCTTCTGTTCATCAACTCATGGAACGAGTGGGGAGAAGGCTCGCAGCTGGAGCCCGATCTCGATCGCGGCGATGCTCGTCTCAAGGCTGTGGCTTCAGCCGTTCGACGAGCCTCCGCCTCTTCAGGTCTCGGTTCGACCTAGTCGTCGCCACACGGTGGTCGAGGAGCGCGACGACTCGATCTTCATTCCCTCACGCTGGCCTCCCGCAGCGACTGCACCAGGCCGTCGAGAATGTCGGACTCCGACACGATGCACCGCCGCAGACTGAGGCGGCGCATCACTTCTCTGAGCACCAGGGCTCCGCCGAAAATGACGTCTTGGCGCCCTGGCGACAGGCCGGGTCGACGTCCTCGCACGACGACAGGTTCCGCCCCGAGGAGGTCACACCACCGCTCGACAGCTTGCAGTGGCAGTACCGCATGATGGATCGCCTGCCGGTCGTAGTCCACCAGGCCGAGTTCGAGCGATGCCAGCGTCGAGACCGTGCCCGCCAGCCCCACGAGCCGCGCCCGACCGAGGTTCACCAGCTCCGGGATCTCCTGCTCCGCTAACGCCAGCTGTGCACCGATGAGGCGAACGGCATCAGCCACTTCGGACGCAGTCGGCGGGTCGCTACGCAGGACCCGTTCGGTGAGACGCACACATCCGACGTCCATGGAGTACGAGCGGACCGTGCCCCCGATTGCGGTGGTGACTTCCGTGGACCCGCCACCGATGTCGAGCACGACGACCCTGCCGTCGCCGCTGGGAAGGTCAGCGGTTGCGCCGGCGTAGGACAGCCGGCCCTCCTCTTGTCCGGAAAGGAGTTCGGCCGGGGCACCGATGATGTCGCCGGCCGGGAAGAGAAAATCCTGGCCGTTGACGGCGTCCCGCACTGCCGACGTCGCGACCAGGCGCGCCCGCCCCACGCCCTCGCGGTCCATGATGGCGCGGTAGCCGCGCAATGCGGCGAACGTCCGCTCCAGGGCCTCGGGCTGCAGTCGATGCGTCGCGTCGACACCCACGCCCAGGCGGGTGATCGTCATTTCGCGGGCGCGCACGTCACCCGCCGAACCAACCACGAGCAGGCGGGTGGAGTTCGTTCCGCAGTCGAGCGCTGCCAGCGCGCCGCCGTCATTCACGCCGCCGAGTATCACAGAACGCCTGCTCTCAAGCCTCCTGCCGGGTCAGGCCCAACCTCTCGGCCACCCACGCCCCCACCGCGTCGTCACCGCCCGCCAGCCACCAGGCCACGTGGGCGTGCAGGCACTTGACGCCCCGACGAGTGCCGCCCACGCCCCCGCTGGGACGCGGCCCGGTCCAGTCATCCGGAATCAGCGCATCACGTTCGGCCGCGTAGCGCCGATGGTCCGCCGCCAGCGTTGCGGCGTCCACCTGCTCCCCCGCCTCCCGTACGCCACCGGCCGCCTCGAGCCGACCAACCAGGGTCCGCAACTCGGGGTCGACCAGCCAGAACCGAGTCGGCATGGGGGTTCCGTCACGCAAGAAGGGCTCGTTGGCGATCACCACCGGGCGACCCGTGTCGCCGCGCACGACGATCGTGAAGGCGCCGCCCGGGTCCCGTCCGAGGAGCTGCGCCACGGTCGCCGCGTCGGTCTCCCCGCCCGGCGACGCCCCACGCGGCTCCTCTCCGGGGCTCAACGCCAGAATTCGAGGGACTGCACCATACGCGAGAGGAAGCCCCCCGACGACGCCGACCCGGAAGACGTGTGCGAGCCGTCCACCCCCTGGTGCGACTGCGCTGCCGCGGGTGTCGCGCCTGGCGTCGTGGTCGTGGTGGTGACGCCACCCGGCGGGAGTTCCGGCGTCGCCGACGGGGTCACCGGGCCGTGCGATCCCGGGTCTCCGGCGTACGGCGTGCCGGCCGCAGTCGCCCCCGAGGGTGGCAGCACCTCGTAGGCCTGCTGGCCGGGGCTCACCAGCTGGTACTGCTCACGGGCGATGCGCCCGATCTCGCCGGCGTCGCTGAGGTTCTTGTTCTCCTGCGCCAGCGCCGAGTCCTGGGCGTGCAGCGCATTGAGCTCGGCCTCGGTGCCGTGCAGGTTGGAACGCTGGCTCAGCAGCGAACCGGCCGGGAACCAGGCGAAGAGGACGATGGTGGCGGCCACGATGGCCCCCACGAAGGCCAGCCGGGCGCGCCCGAGCGAGCCTTTCGCTCCTCCCGTCTTGGCGGCTCGGGGCCGCCGGGGACCCTTGCCCTTATCGGGCGCCATGCCTGCCCCCACCGACGCCCGCGAGGGCCGCCAATCCCGGGAAGACCGCGGACTCGCCCAGATCCTCCTCAATCCTGAGGAGCTGGTTGTACTTGGCCACCCGGTCGGAGCGGGCCGGTGCGCCCGCCTTGAGCTGACCCGCGTTCACGGCCACCACCAGGTCAGCGATCGTCGTGTCCTCGGTCTCCCCGGAGCGGTGCGAGATCACCGTGCCGTACGACGCCCCGTTGGCCAGCGCCACGGTGTCGAGCGTCTCGGTCAGAGTCCCGATCTGGTTCAGCTTCACAAGAATCGCGTTGGCCACCCCTTCACGGATGCCCCGTTCCAGGATTTCGGCGTTGGTGACGAAAATGTCGTCTCCGACCAGCTGCACCCGCCCGCCCAGCGCCTTCGTGCAGGCGGCCCAGCCGTCCCAGTCCTCCTCCGCCATGCCGTCCTCGATCGACACGATCGGGTAGCGGTCCACCAGCTCGACCCAGTAGTCGACCAGCTCCGCCGGGCTGAGGGTCCGGCCCTCCCCGGCGAGCACGTAGGCCCCGTCGTCCCAGAGTTCGCTCGTGGCCGGATCGAGCGCCAGCGCGATCTCGTCGCCGGGCATCCGCCCCGAACGCTCGATCGCCTCGAGCAGCAGCTTCACTGCGTCCTCGTTCTGCGGGAGGTCGGGTGCGAAACCACCCTCGTCGCCTACCGCCGTCGACATGCCCCGCTCCGCCAGGAGTGTCCGCAACGCGTGGTAAGTCTCGGTGCCCCAGCGCAGGGCCTCGCTGAAGGAGGCCGCACCCACGGGCATGAGCATGAACTCCTGGAAGTCGACGGAGTTGTTGGCGTGGGCGCCGCCGTTCAGCACATTGAGCATCGGTACCGGAAGCTCGTGGGCATTCGCTCCTCCGATGGAGCGGTACAGCGGGATCTCCAGGTCGTCCGCCACGGCCTTGGCACTCGCCAGTGAGACCGCCAACATCGCATTGGCGCCGAGCCGGGCCTTGTCCGGCGTGCCGTCCAGGTCGATCATGGTGTGGTCGACTGCACGCTGGTCGAGGGCGTCGAGCCCGCACACGGCATCGGCGATCTCACCGTTGACGTTCGCCACCGCCTGCAGCACACCCTTGCCCGAGAAGCGCGCACCGCCGTCGCGCAGCTCCACCGCTTCACGGATGCCGGTCGAGGCGCCGGAGGGAGCGATGGCGCGGCCCCGTGCACCTGAATCGAGGAGCACCTCGGCTTCGACGGTCGGGTTGCCGCGGGAGTCGAGAACCTCGCGCCCGATCACGTGCTCAATGCTGCTCACGACATCTCTCCTTGGGTGTCTCCCCTGGTGGGACACCGGGGCACAACGTTAGCGCTTGCCCACCCGGTCTTCGGGGACGCCCTCGGCGGTGAGGATGTCGACGCGCAACGAGAGCACCCGGTCACGCAGCGCCTGTTCCGCGTCCACGCCGAGCCGCTGGGACAGGTTCGCCACCGCGAAGAGCAGCTCCCCCAATGCGGCCTGCATGTGGCCGCCGTCACCTGCCAGTGGATCGTCGGCCCGCGGATCGGTGTCCTCGGCGCGCCGGGTCATCGCCGCCAGCGTCTGCGCCGTCTGCTCGGCACTCGTGGCGTCCGGCTCCAGGCCGACGGCGCGTGCCTTGCGCGCCAGCTTGGTCGCGAGCATGAGCGCGGGAAGGTCCGCTGGAATACCCTCCGTCACGCTGGTGCGCCCCTTCTCGCTTTTCTTGATCGCCTCCCAATTGCTGACGACCTCTTCCGCACCGTCGACATCGACGTCGGCGAACACGTGGGGGTGTCGGTGCACCAGCTTGTCGTGCACCCCGCGCGCCACGTCGGCCAGATCGAACTGCCCTGCCTCCTCCGCCAGGCGGGAGTGGAAGACGATCTGGAAGAGCAGATCGCCCAACTCCTCTTGCAGGTGCGAGTACGCATCGGCATCGGCATCGGCATCGGCCTTTCTACGGGTCAGGGCGCTCAGCGCGTCCAGCACCTCGTAGCTCTCCTCAATGAGATGGGGCATAAGCGACGTGTGGGTCTGGGCCGAGTCCCACGGACAACGGGCGCGCAGCGTATCCATGAGGGCCACGAGGCGGGCCACCTCATGGCCGGCGGTACGGCTCCCGCCCGGGGCGACGGCGGGCACGAACAGGGAGGTGAGGTGGTCGGGCTCCACCGTGCGGTCCAGCTCCCACCAGTCGACCGTCAGCACCGCCTCGTCCTCGAGCCCGAGATGGTGCAGGAGCACCGGCCGGGGCGGCTCATGGCCGTCGTCGGGAAGGGCCAGCTTGACCTCGGAGAGCAGGTGGCGCGACCAGCACTGGGCCACCAGGAACGGGCCACCCTCCCCTGCCATTGCGGCATCGAAGGCGGTGGCGTCGACCAGTCGGACCCCTTCGGCTACGGGGTCGAGTCCCAGTGCCACCCATGCCAGGTCCAAGAAGGAGAGCGCAGGTACGACCGTCACGTCGACCCGGCCGTCGGCCCGCAGCAGGTCGACGGTGCGCTCGGCCACCAGCGGCGAGCCTGGCACGGCGTAGACCACGCCGGAGGCCGTCCGGAGCGCGGCCGCGACGATTGCCTCGACGATGCCCTCGTAGACCTCCTCGAAGGTCGCGGCCGCCTCGTACAGGCCGTCAAAGGCGGGCAGACGCTCGAAGCCGGCGGCCGCCGGGTGGCGCGCCGTCCGCAGGAAGGCCCGTCCATCGGCGTTGGCCTCCGCCAGCAGCGTGGCGGCGGCGTTGCCCATCAGGTCGGTGCCGGCCGGACCGAGGCCCACCACCGTGACGTGGGGGCGCGGCACGCTCAGCCGCTGGATGGGATGGACGAACCAGTGCCCGACGCCGCACCCGACGCCGACGCCGGTGCAGCGCGGCCCACGTTGGCCGCAGCGTTGAGCACGTCGGTCGGTTCCGGCGAGAGCGGTGTCAGCACGGCGGCGTTCACGGGCACCCACACGCCGTACTGCGGGTTCACACTCACCGAGGAGCGACGCTCGTCGGAGGTGAGCAGCTTTTGCGTCGCTGCCGCGCCCGCCTGCTGCACGGCGTTGGCCACGTCCGCCTTCGCCGTGCCGTATGGCGTGGGTGTGCGCGACGTGATCTGCAACAGAAGGTAGGTGCCGTTGTCGTTGATCGGCGGCGACACAGCCCCGGTCGCCAGGCTCTTGAGATTGGCGTCCGCCGGCAACGCCGACTCCAACTCGGTCAGCACGTGGCAGCCCTGGTCGCCGCCGCCGCTGCTGGCTGTGTTCGACGCCACGGTGGCGAACGGGGTGCCGCCGAGGACTTGGAGCGCCGCAGCCTGTGCCGCGCTCTCGCTGGAGAAGACGGCGGCGCTGACGCAGGCCGTGTCGAACTCGGCCCTGTGCGCTGTGTAATAACGCTCCAGGTCGGCCTGGGTCGAGCCCACCCCCGCCAGGTCCTCCTGCAGCACCGTGGCTGTGGCCACGAACTGCACCTGTTCGTCCACGAACGAGGCCGGCAGCGTGCTCAGGACCTGCTGCCCCGTCAGCGCCTGGCCCGTGAGGCTGCAGCCGTAGCGCACGTCCTGGCCCTGCTGGGTCTGCAGGATCTGCGACATGACGCTCGAGATCTGTTGGGTCAGATTGGCGCGGGCTGTCGTCAGATCGGCCTGGGTCACCACGACGTTGCGCTCGTCGGCCAACTGCAGCACCAGCTGGTGGCCGATCTTCGTCTCCAGGTAGTTGGCCGTGAAGCCGGTGGTGGCGGTCGGGTGGTCCCCGACGTCCTGGCCTGTGCCGGCGCCGACAACGGACGGCAGCTGCTCGGTCCCCTGCGAGGACAGGTAAGCCTGGGAGTTGAGGTAGCACTGGTACGACGCGCTGCCGGCTATGGCGTTCACGTCCGCATTGAGGTCCTGCTGGCTTATGTCGGTGCCGTTGACGGTGGCCGCATTCGACGGCACCGCGAACGCCGCCCAGGCGAGGCCGCCGGCCAGCACGATGAGGAGGGCGATGAGTCGCTTCACGCGCCGCGCACTCTACAAGGTGTCCCCGGTGGGACTCACATCGGCCGGCGGGAGCAACTCTTCGATCAGGCCGCGCACGCTGTCGGATGCGGAATCCCCGTTGGTGATCGGAACCAGCAGCTGAGCCAGGTCTTCTCGATACGTCGCCCCCGGGACCAAGCGACGCAGGCGTACCTGTGCGCTGGCCGGTAGCGCCACCGGGGAGACCCGTACCGTCGGCGGGCGCCCGGCGGGCGCCCGCACCGAGCTCATGACGATTTCGCTGATGCCGCGCACCAGGGCGCTGGCCCGGAGCCGCGCCAGAGCCAGGAGGCCGTCGGCGGCGACCGGGAGGGGGCCGTAGCGGTCCACCCACTCGGCGCCGATGTCGTCTACGTCAGCCAGGGAGGTCGCAGCGGCCAGGCGGCGGTATGCCTCCAGGCGGGCGTCCTCGGCCGCGACGTAATCCTTGGGCAGGTGGGCGTCGCCCGGCACGTCGATGGAGACGGTGGACGGAGTCGGTCTGGGCTCGCCGCGGGCCTCCGCCACCGCCTCGGCCACCAACTGCACGTAGAGGTCGTAGCCGACCGCGGCGATGTGCCCCGACTGGTCCGAGCCCAACAGGTTGCCCGCCCCCCGGATCTCGAGGTCGCGCATGGCGATCTTGAAACCCGAGCCCAACTCGGTGTGCTCCCCGATCGTCCGCAACCGCTCGTAGGCCTGCTCGGAGAGGATCCGATCGGCCGGGTGGAACAGGTAGGCGTAAGCCCGCTGGCCGCTGCGGCCGACCCGGCCCCGGATCTGGTGCAGCTGGCCCAGCCCCAGCAGGTCCGCTCGGTCCACAATCAATGTGTTGACCGAGGGCATGTCGATCCCCGACTCAATGATGGTCGTGCAGACCAGCACGTCATAGCGCCGCTCCCAGAAGTCGAGCACGACGGTCTCGAGGCTCCCCTCGTCCATCTGCCCGTGCGCCACCGCCACCCTGGCCTCAGGCACCATCCCCCGGATGTCGCGGGCGACCCGGTCGATGTCCGACACCCGGTTGTGCACGTAGAACGCCTGCCCCTCGCGCAGCATCTCGCGTCGCAACGCTTCGCTGATGGCCGAGGGATCGTGCTCCCCGACATAGGTGAGGATCGGCCGGCGGTCGGCCGGCGGGGTGTTGACCATGGAGAGGTCGCGGATGCCCGTGAGCGCCATCTCCAGCGTGCGCGGGATGGGGCTGGCCGTCAGGGTGAGCACGTCGACGCCCTCGGCCATGCGCTTCACGGCCTCCTTGTGCGTCACACCGAAGCGCTGCTCTTCGTCGACCACCAATATGCCGAGGTCCTTGAACAGCACGTCCTGGGCCAGCAGGCGGTGGGTGCCGACGACGACGTCGACGCTCCCGTCGGCCAGCCCCTGCACCACCTGGCGCTGTTGGGCCGGCGAGAGGAACCGGCTGAGCAGCTCCACCCGGACCGGGTACGGCGCGAAGCGGTCGGCGAAGGTCTGCGCGTGCTGGCTGGCCAGCAGCGTGGTCGGGGCCAGCACCGCGGCCTGTGTCCCCTCCTGCACCGCCTTGAACGCGGCGCGCACCGCGACCTCGGTCTTGCCGAAGCCCACATCACCGCACACCAGGCGGTCCATCGGCCGCGGTTCTTCCATGTCCGCCTTGACGTCGGCGATGGCCTTCAGCTGGTCCTCGGTTTCCACGAACCCGAAGGACGCCTCCATCTCGGTCTGCCACGGGGTATCGGGGCCGAACGCCCTGCCCTCGACGGCCAGGCGGCGGCGATAGAGCTCCACCAGCTCTGCCGCCACCTCGCTGGCCGCGGCCCGGGCCTTGGCCCGGGTGCGCTGCCAATCGGCCCCGCCCATCCTCGAGAGCGTCGGGGACTCGCCACCGCTGTAGGGGGTGATGGCCTCAATCTGCTCGACCGGAAGGTAGAGGCGGTCCGAACCCCGATACTGCAGGATCAGGTAGTCGCGGGTGGTTCCCCCCATCGTCCTCGTCGTCACGCCCTCGAAGCGCGCCACCCCGTGCTGGCGGTGTACGACGAAGCTCCCGGCCTCCAGGTCGTCGAAGAATCCGTCCGCCGCCCGTGCCCGAGGGCGGGCCCGTCGGTGCGGCACCCGGCGGCCGGTGACGTCGGTCTCCGAGAGCACCGCCACCTTGGCCTCGGGCAGGATGAACCCGCTGGTCAACGGGGCCGCCACCACGCAGACCCCCGCGCCGCCCGGCGCCGCCGCCAGCACCGGGGCGTGCACGCCCTCGGCGGCCAGAGCAGCGGAGAGCCGCCCGGCCCCCGCCACCGTGGCGGCGCAGAGCGTGACCGCGTAGCCCTGGCCCACCAAGGCCGTGACCCCACTGGCCAGCCGGGTTGGGTCTCCCGCCACCGGATCGAAGCGGCGCACCGTGAGCGCGGCGGTGTCGGGACCCTCCGGCACGGGCGGCAGAGAGGTGACGCCGGCAGCGCTCTCACTGAGCAGGCGCTCGAACGGCACATGCAGGCGCGGGAAGCTCTCCTCGTCTCCCTCCTTGGCCCCCCAGGTCGCTGCCAGCGTCTCGGCCAGCGCGGCTTCCTCGTCCAGGAGCTGGACGCCGCGGTCGCGGATCCGACGCGGCTCGACCAGCACCACCTGCGCCCCGGCGGGCAGCAGGTCCGGCATCACCCGCGCCGAGTCGTCGAGGAACGGGAGCCACGACTCCATGCCGTCGAACTGCTCACCTTCGGCCAGGTGCTCCCAGACCGGGGCGCCCCAGGGCCGTCGCGTCACCAGCGCCTCGGCGGCCTCGCGCAACCTCGGTGTGACGACGAGCTCGCGGCAGCCGTAGAGCGCCACCGCGCGCAGGTCGTGCGAGGATCGCTGGTCGCTGACGGAGAACGCGGTCAGCCGGTCGACCTCGTCGCCCCAGAGGTCGATGCGGACCGGTACGTCCGCCGTGGAGGGGAAGACGTCGACGATGCCGCCGCGCACCGCGAACTCGCCGCGGTGCTCCACTTGGTGCTCGCGCCGGTAGCCCATGGCCACCAGCGCCGGGAGGAGCTCGGCCACATCGACCTGTTGGCCCGGGCGGATGACGACGGGAGCCGTGCCTTCCACCGGGCCGAGCCGCTGCAGAATGGCCCGCACAGGGGCGACGATGATCCGGGGTGGCGGCGGGAGGGCGGGGTCCGGCGTCCCGGTCAGCGCGTGCAGCACGGCGAGGCGGCGGCCCATCGTCTCCGTCTCGGGGCTGACGCGCTCGAACGGGAGCGTCTCCCAGGCCGGCAACACCGTGACCGGGCCCGCCAGCGCGCCGACCACCGGCCCCGTATCAGGCTCGGCGATCTCGTCGCTCTCGGGTGCGATCAGGCAGGACAGATCGTCGCCCAACCGCTCGGCGTCCAATCCGGTGGCGGTGACCACCAACAGCGGGCTGCGCTGGGTGAAAGCGGCGAGCGCCGCCGCCACGACCGCCTGCGCCGCCTCGGGTACGGCGACCGTGCCGTCGCCCGCGCCGATGAGCACCGCCAGAGCGGGGTCGCCCCGCAGGAGGAGCGGCACGGCAGCCAGGCTGCCGGCGGTGGCGGTGGCGGCGGTGGCGGGAGCGGCCGGCGCGTCAGCGTTCCGCACGGGAGTCAAAGGGTCGGTCGTCATCGATCAGGTCGGCAGCGAGTGGCACCACGCCATGGCGGCGTCGAGTCCGTCCGCCGCGATGCGCTCGACGGCGTCGGCCGCGACCTGCACAGACTCGGCCAGGAGCTCGCGCACCGCTTTCGGCGGGCGGCGCAGCACGTGCGACGCGCCCTGGGCCGCGGTGGCGGGCTTGCCCACCCCGATGCGCACCCGGAGGAAGTCCGAGGTGTGGAGATGCGACTGCACCGAGCGCAGGCCGTTGTGGCCGGCCAGGCCGCCACCCGCCTTCAGCCGCACCGTCCCCGGCGGGAGGTCGAGCTCGTCATGGACGATCACGATGGAGGCCGGCTCGTCGATCCCGAATCGCGTGGCCAACGAGCGTACGGCCGACCCCGAGTCGTTCATGTAGGTGGTCGGGACGGCGAGCACCACCCTCTGGGCGGCCAAGGTCAGCACGGCCGCCCGCGCCTGGACGCCCTTCTCGGCCCGCAGCGACGCGCCGTGGCGAGACGCCAGCAACTCGACCGTGTCGGAACCGGCGTTGTGCAGGCTCCCGGCGAATTCCGCTCCCGGGTTTCCCAGTCCGACGACGAGCAGGTCCGCCGGAGTCCCCCGGTGCTCGGACCGGGCAAAAGGGCGGCGCAGGGCCTAACTCTCTTCGCTGCCCGCCTCGGCCGACGCGTCCCCGGTCGCCTCGGCGCCACCGGCACCCTCGGCACCCTCTTCGCCGGCCTCGCCTTCGGCCGCCTCCTCCTCGACGGTGACCCGCGGCGGCTGCCCGATGGCAACCGCACTCTCGGGGTCGATGTCGGTGGTGACGCCGGTCGGCAGCGACAGGTCGGAGACTCGCACCTGCCCACCGATGGTGAGGTCGCTGATATCGGCCTCAATGGCGGACGGAATGGCGGTCGGCAGCGCGTTGATGGCCAGGGTGAACATTTGCTGGTCCACCAGGCCGTCGCCGTGGTGCACCTCGAGCGCCTCGCCCACGAGCAGGATCGGCACGTCGGCACTGATGACCTCGTCTCGGCGGACGATGACGAAGTCCACGTGCGTCACGGTCTGGGCGACCGGATGGCGCTGCATCTCGCGGGCCAGGGCGAGGTACGTGCCCGATCCGGTGTCGAGGGACAGGAGCTGGTTGGCCCCGGCCTCGCTGTTGAGCGCGACGCGGAGCTCACGGGCCACAATGGCGACCGGCAAGGGATCGGTGCCGTGACCGTAGATGACGGCCGGGATCTTGCCTTCACGCCGCAGGCGGCGCACGGCGCGCGAGCCCGTGGGGCGCCCGATTTCGGCGGCGAGTACGACTTCGGCCATTGCGGATCTCCTCAGGTGGCGAGAGCGGTGGTCGCGGACGGCCCAAGGGCTCCGGCGAACGGCCTACCAGCGTAGCCGCTCAGGTCCTGGCTTCCCAACCGCCGCACCCGCCCGGACCGGACCCTGCCGAGCGGACCTACCTCCGCAGGACGATCACTTCCGTGCCTCGACGTAGACGGTCCCGCCCCGGCGCAGGGCGACCTCAATGCCGGCTCCGATCAGCGCCACCGGAGACAGGCACAGGGCGGCGAAAAAGGCGAGCAGCCGCTTTCCACGGCCCATCGCCTCGTCTCGTGCGGACGAGCGTCGGATGGCGGCGTAGAGGTCCGGGTGGCCGGGCAGGCTGCCCACGAGTCCGTCGACCCACCCGAAGAACAGTTGGCCACCCCGCACGTAGCTCTGCCTCTCCACTCGGAGGCCCAGCTTCTCGAGTCCCGAAATGAGCGTGGGCGCGTCGAAATGGACGAGGTGTCGCGGCAGGTCGAGAGCGAACCATCGATCGCCGAACAGATGGGCCTGGAGGCTGTCGTAGTTCGGCACGGCGACCACCAGAAGGCCCTCAGGTTCCAGGATCGCGATCGCATCGGCGAGCGTGTCGGCGGGCTCGCGAAGATGCTCCAGCGAGTGCCAGAACACGATGGCCGCCCAGTGGCCCCCGACGTCACCGACCTCCCCGCTCTGCACGTGCGGACCCGACCCGGATCGCTCCAGGCCGAGGGCGTCGCGGCCCACCGCGCGCAGCGCGGCCACGAGGGTCCCGTCACCCGCGCCCACGTCGAGCACGCGGCCGGCGGGCGCCGCCCTGTCGATGCGGCCGGCCAGCCGAGAACGGGTCCAGCGCAAGAGCCGGTCTCCAGGCCCGCTGAACCGACCCTCCTGGGGCCGGTACCAGTCGCCGTACGCGGCGTCGAGCTGCGCGTCGCTCGGCAGGGGCCAGGTAAACGCCGTCCGGCACGAGTCGCAGCGCGTGACCGAGAAGCCCTGGTGCGCCTGGGCCGAGACCGGGGAGCCGCACCACGGGCAGGCTGCCACCTCGGAACGACCTTTGGTGCTCGTCTGTGTGCTCGACTCTGCCATGCTCCGCGTGCTCGACGTCAGTCCTGTGGCTGGACGTCGAGCAACCACTGGGGCGTCCGCTCTCCGGGCGGGTCGTCGAACCCCTCGTCGCGCCGGCGCTCGTCCTCGGCTCGAACGGCGATCGCCTCGGCGTCATCTTCCTCGTCGTGGTCGAGCACCTCGTCCTCGTCCTCCCCGTCATCTTTCACCTCGTTGACGCGATCCGCCCTCGGCGCGGGCGTGCGACCGGTCAGCCAATCGGTCGAAGGGACGTCGGGTATGGCGAGGTCCCGCATGCGGTCCTCTTGCAGCTGCAACTGCTCAATCAGCCACTCGTTCATCTCAACGATCAAGTCGGTCTCGTATCGGGTCCACCCCAGCTTGGACTCGTACGTCTTCTTCAACTCCCGAATCCTTCGATCCGCGTAGGAGAGCACCCCGCTCGCCTCCTGCTGCAACGCCACGAAGTTCTCGTAGAGGTCGTGGTACAGGGCGTCGGTCGCCACCGGTTGGGGATGGCGGACGGGCTCGGCCAGTTCGGAGCCGGCGGCTCCGACGCCGAAGCGATTGCGCAGGACGTCCCGTGTCGCCTCCAGGTACGCCCTCCCCCAGAAGATGTCCGGCTCCAAGTGGGCGCCCTCCGCCCACTCGTTCCAGGCGTTGATGAAGACGATGCCGTCGCGGCCTGCGGCGCGACTCTGCCGCTCCAGTGCGGTGTCGAGCCATTGTCCGTAGCGCTCCGGAGTCGAGCCCTGCAGAATCAACGCTTCGCCGTTTTGCCGACGGGGTGCGTTGTCCCAGGCGGTCGGCACGCAGGGGTACCGCTGCCAGTCCACGGGAGGACGGTCGAGGTAGGCCGCCGCCACCTCCTCGTAGTCGTACATCCGGTGCGACTTCTCTGCACCGAACCGGGATGGCTTCTTGCCGACGAGTTGCGGCAGGTGGTGGGGCACGAACTCGGCGCTGGCGTCGAACCCCAGGGTGGCCGGGTCATCGAGGTCAGCGCCCGTTTCGAACATGACGAGCCACGGGGGCGCAATGCCCGCCTTCTCGCACTCGCGGCGCCACAGGTCAAGAGTGCGCTGGGAATTCGGGAGGAAGTGCGGCCGGTAGACCGTCAACAACGGTCGATCGTTCACCCGGATGTAGCGGGGGTCCTTGAAGCACTCGATCAGCCAGCGGATGTGCGCGATGTCATCCTCTTCGCTGAACTGCTGCTCCAAAATCATTTCGTCGAGCGTGCCCTGCCACCTTCTGAACCAGCTCTCGTTGGCCCAGCAGAGCGCAAACGGAAAGTCGGGTTGGCCGGACTCGAGAACCTCTTGCAGGGGTCGGCCCAGCATGCGGCGGCCGCCGAACCAGTAGTGGTAGTACAGGAAACCGGTGATCCCGTGCTCTCGGGCGAGCCGTGCCTGCAGGTAGCGGGTCTCGGGGACACGCAAGTCGTAGAAGCCGAGTTCGCCCGGTAGGTCGGGTTGGCGATGTCCCGGGTAGAGGGGCTTGCTCTCCGCCACGACGCTCCACTCGGTGAAGCCGGGGCCGTGCCACGCGTCATTCTCCGGGACGTGGTGGAACTGGGGGAGATAGAAGGCGAGAACTTGCGGCGCCTCGTAGGACACCGGCACAGTCGGATCGGTCACGGGCGGAGTCTCTCAGCCCTGTCTCTTGGGGGAAGGAAAGATCCGCCGGTACAGGCGGCGGGCACGGGCTTCGAAAGAGGCCGGTGCCGCCGGCGGCGCGCCCAGGAGGGACTGGTATCTCGCCTCGGATGCCGTCAAACCATCGGTGAGGACCTCAATGTTGTGCTCGAGCCCGGACACATGACCCTCCAGGGCCTCGATGTACTTCTGGTGCTCCCGGAGGTGCCCGTCCAGAACTCTGTTGTCCCGGACCATCCTCCTGATCGAGCGCGATCCGCATCCTTTGGTTGTGCAGCCTGTCGGTGAGCTCCTGGACCCGGTCGGCCAGCTCGTTCACCGCCTGCGGTCCGTTGTCACGAACTGACTTCATCACGAACTGATAGGTCTCGACCTCGGGATCTGCATGCAACTCATCAAGCGTCTTGTGATTGACGTCGCTTCGCTTGACTCCGATCTCCGAATAGAAGAGCGGCATGACGACGCGCTTGGTGTCGACCACGACGAGCCCCGCCTCCCTCAGGAGGTCACGGATGGTCTCGAGGGTGAAGAACCGCATGTGCGTCCGGTCCAGGAGACCCGTCGGCACGTAGCGGAATCTCCCCTGCAAGAGCGCGATGCGGACGTCACCGTGGGCGATGTTGGGCAGGGACGTGACCACGTAGCCCGTCGGCTTGATCTTCCGCACCGCCTGTCGTAGGGACCCCAACGGGTCACGCAGATGTTCGAGCACGTCGCCGAGCACGACGACGTCGAACGCCTCGTCTTTGACGTAATTCCAGACCTCACCCTCGTCGATGTTGCCCACGACGACCTGCTCGGCCCACTGCTCGGCAACGAGGGCGGCATCGGGGTCGATCTCGATGCCCACGACGTTGCAGCCCCGCTCGGACATCACCTTGGTCAGGTACCCGGTGGAGCACCCCACCTCGAGGACGGACTTGTTGAAACCGATCAGTGAGAGGGCGAATGCATGGCTGTTGTTCTCAGCGTCAGGATCGACCGCAGTTTCATAAATAAATGACAATTTCCCTGCTCCTGGAAGTGGCGCGGCGCACCAATCTCCCGCTGGCCCGTGCGGACACTATATCCCTTCGATCCCGATTCTTTGGGAACCGGGCCTCCTCGAAAAGAGCCCGACGCGTGGAGCCACACCCCCTCCGGCGTTGTCCCGGAGCGACCCGCCCGCCGGCCCTTCCCCTCCCTCCTCGGTGACCCCGGCGGCCAGCCGAGCCGGGTTGAATATCCGCCCGCACCGCCCCCGTACCGACGACCCGCCTGCCTTATGCTGCCTCCCCAAATCCCCATGCGCGCGCCGCCGACCGCGCCGCATCCGATACGAGCGAGGCCAGGGAGGCCGTCCCCCGTTGATAGTTCTCGAGGTGATCCTGCTGGTTGCCGGCCTCGCCGCGCTCCTGACGATCGTGGGTCTCGGTCCGGTTGTCCTGTTCGCCCCTGACTGCGGGGGAACCGAGCTCCTCCTGTCGCCGTTCGTCGGTCTCGCCACGCTCTACCTGGCCTCACAATGGCTCACCCTGCGATTCGCCAGCGGGCCCGTGATCGTCACCACCTGTAGTGCGTTCGGCTGCCTTTCGGTCGTCGTCGTCGCCTTCCGATGGAGAGACGTACTCGCCCGGGCCTCGGCCGCCCGGGTCGGACATCGCGCTCCTGGCCGGGTTGGGGCTCGTCGTCGCCCTCGTCCTGCAGCTCCCGATCCTGCACACGGGAACCTTGACGCTGGCGGACTTCAGCGGGGATGACCTCTTCACCTGGGCCCCGAGCGCCGCGTACATGCAGACACATGCGTACTCCGCGCCGCACGCGACGGCCTATGTCTCGCCGCTGCTCTGGCTGTTCCCGACGAACATCTATCCCGGAAGTGTCAGCACGGTCGACGGCGGACTGCTCACCGTGTTCGGGCTGCACTCCTATCAAATTGGTCGACGCGCTCACCGCCGTCTGCCTCTCGCTCGGCGTGTGCGCCGTGTATCTGATCCTCCGGACGGGTCTGAAGACCACACGGATCATCGCCGTGCTCGGCCTCGTCCTTGTGGCCACGAACCAGTCGCGCTTCCTGACCTCGGGCTTCGGATTCGCCCAGGCGGCCCGAGGAACCGCATTGATGTTGGGGGCGATTCTCGTCTTCATGATTGCGCTTCGAGAAGCGAAGTGTCGGATTGGCCGTCATTGCCGGAGGAATCATCGCAGTGCTGGCCGGTGTCTACATGCCGGCGTTCCTCATCACGCTCGCTGCCGCCGTCGGCGGACTCATCGTCGTTCTTGCCCCTGCGCTACGCCACCGATCTTCAGCGGTGCCCTGGAAGGTGGTGGGCGCGTTCATCGCCGGCGGCGTCGTGTTGGGTCTCCAGAACATCAGATGGCTCCTCTTCAATGGCGGGATTCATGCCTGGGTGCTGCAGACGGGTTACGGACGGGATGTCTTCTTCACCAAATTCCCGTTCGAGTACCTCGCCGGTTTCGCACCGTTCCAGTTCGTGCTGCGCACCGCCGGCATCGCTCCATTCGCCGCCGTGAAGCCGCTGTTTTGGACGAGGTTCTGGAGCGACGTCGGCATTGTCATCGCGCTCGCCGCGCTTGTCCTGTCCATTGTCGGAGCGGTGGGCCTGGTGCGAGCACGAAGGCTGGTTCCGGCCGCGACCCTCTTCTTGCCGCTCCTCTACGGCGCCGCGGTTTACGTCGACAATCGCGGCGGCTTTGGCTCAGTCCAGACGGTCCTCTACCTGATACCGATCGCCGCCGTCCTCGCCGCCTACGGAACCGACCGGCTCTGGCGTCGAATACGCACTGAGCGCGTGGCCCGACATGCGCAGGTGATCAGGTCACGCGTCGCCGTCGTCGGGACGCTTGCTCTCCTGGGCACGCTCGGCCTCATCGCCGCCTCACAGGTGGCAGCGACAGCAGAGGACGAGGCCTTTTTCATTCACCAACCGGGCATGCTCTCACCGACGAATCTGAAGCTGGCGGGCATCGCATCCAAGGTGCCCAAGGGAGCCAGCGTCCTGATGTACGCCTCGGACGGCTCGAACGGATACTCGACAGTCCAGAAGACCCAGGCTCTCGTCGGCGCTGCAGGCTTCCTCCCCGATCGCAACATCACCATCGATGGCCTATATTTCACCGGGTCGTTCGGCCCTTCCGACAGGGCATCCATCAAATCTGCTCTCGGCCTGTCTTATCGTTACATTCTCCACTATGAGGATCCGTCCATCCGTGACCCGAAGGTGCCTTCCAACTACCATGAGGTGTGGAAGATTCCCGCAGGATCGATTGGTCCTGTACGAGCGCAATGCGGGATGAAAACGTCATGTTGGCGCAAACTCGTTGCATGTTGAACGGAAAGCGGATCGCCGTCGTACTGCCGGCATATAACGCCGCAGCTCACCCTGGGCCGGACCGTCCAAGAAATCGATCGGAACATCATCGACGACGTCCTTATCGTTGATGATGCGAGCACCGACGAGACGGTGTCGGTTGCGAGGAAACTCGGGCTCGAACCGATTGTGCATGATCGCAACCGAGGTTATGGCGGGAATCAAAAGACTTGTTACACAGCGGCTCTCGGCCGTGGGGCTGACGTTGTCGTCATGCTCCATCCGGACTACCAGTACTCGCCTCGGCTGGTCGTGCCGCTCGCCGGATTGATCGCGTATGGCGAGTATGACGTCGCTCTCGGTTCGCGGATTCTTTCGCAGAATGCCGTCAAGAACGGCATGCCGATCTACAAGTACGTCGCGAATCGGGCACTGACGATGTTCGAGAACATCTTGGTGCACTACAAGCTCTCCGAATACCACACTGGCCTTCGTGCCTTTAGTAAGGAAGTTGCTGAACGCCTTGAACTTGGAGAGCCAATTCCGACGATTTCATCTTCGACAATCAAATCATCGTTCAGGCGCTTGCGGCCGGTGCGCGCATCGGCGAGCTCTCGTGCCCGACGAGTTACCACGCGGACGCTTCCTCCATCAATTTCCGCAGAAGCATGCGCTACGGCCTCGGGGTACTGAAGACCTCCATGGAGTACCGGTCCAGCAAGTCCGGACTCCGGCATTATCCCTACCTCGAGGTCAACGCCCAGCTCGGTCCGCCGACAGACCAAGAGTCATCTCTCGGCGACCCCGCCCCAACCGGAAGTTGACGCGGGGTCGTATCGCCTCGCTCGCCCGCTACCCGGCCCTGGGACCGAATCCGTTCCGTCTCCGGTCCCGGACTGAGGCAGTGTCGAACTGTATTCACGCTCAGGGTCTCGCCCCCCACTCAACTGTCCCGTTTGTACAAGACGAGATGATCCGGGCGGTACCACCAGACTGCACGGTAGTTCGACGGAACCTTCGGATCGCTGGTGGCTCGATCCTGATAGTGCAGGATGTACGAATTCCCCTGAGCAAGGTCGTCCTTAATGACGGTGGACTGACTTTTTGTGTAGGGCGAGAACCCTCCGACCAGCGTGACCTGAGCCCGTAAAAAGTCAACCGCCCCCACGAGAACCTCAAACTTCGCATAGGACGACACCTTGGTGGCGCCACTCATCGTGTAGACGAGTACCGAGGACCCCGCGGGAACGACCGACCCGAGTTCGCTGAGCGGCAACGAGCTCGGCGGAAGGCTTCCCGGCTGGTCGAAGAAGAACGACTCGTCATCTGCGGACGAATGCGCCTGGAACACGCATATCAATGCGATGACGATCCCCAAGCTCGCGGCGAGGGGCGTCAATCGAAGACCACGGCGACTTCTCGACACATGCGCGCCGGCCGGTTTGACCCGGAAACTTGTGACGAGCTTGTACGTGGCGTAGCTCACCAAGGCGCACCCGATCGGCGTGACGTAGCCAATCGCCGAAATTGCGCCCAGCCCGTTCGCGTCTGCGATCGTGACGTAGGCCGCAAGCATGAGAGGGACGACCAGAGAACACAATTCGAACAGGAGCCGGTCGATTGCCATGCTCACGATCCCTATGCAGACAAGCAGGAGTGCGAGTGCGGCGATTGTTATGGAAGCCGCCGTCCCGAGGGATCCGAGACCTCCTGTGAGCTGCGGCAGGCCGATACCGCTCTGAAGCTTGAGGAATGGAGCGGAGCCTGCCAAGTACTCAAAAGGGACCGACCGACCGAGGAAATGTACCGTGCCGAGATGCGACTGGAGAGCCCACGCGTGCAACCCGCCGTCGAACAATAGCCATTTGACGTTTTGCGCTCCGAACAAGAGACCCGCGACCACGAATGCGGTCATCGGCTTCCAAACCGAAGACGGGCGCCCTCGTACGAGAGCAAGTCCAATGGCACCGCCCACAATGGCAGCAAAGGCCACGAGGAACTGGGGCATGTACAGGCCCGCCAACACACCCGTGATGGCGCCGCCAAGAATCCCCGCACCGATGCTGCGTTCTCTGAATGTGATCAAAAGAAGGACGAAGATCCCGATCAAGAGGACCATTGCGCGAGCATCTTGAGCGAGACCTTCGCCGGCGATGAAAAAGATGTACTGGTTCGTTGCGGCCAGGACCAGACCGACGACTGCGAATCGGCGAGGGAGCCGCAGGCCCACGCGAACCAGCAAGTAGATGCCGACCGCCGCCAAGGCGAGGCAGAAGGCAGTGAAGGGTTCGATGAACTGATAGGCATGCATGTGAAAGATCGACATGAGCCCACCGTCGACCGTCCCCGCGCTGCCCGGGTAGATGTTCTCGGGCAGGATGTAGAGGACTGGTGAGATATAGGCAAGGGAGTGCCACGAACCTCCGACCGGGAACGTGTGTGTCTGCATGTACGCGGCCGTTGGCGCCCAGGTAAAGAGGTCGTCCCCGCCGCCATTCGCAAGCGTGAAGGTGCCGGAGTGAATCATCGGGACTTGCAGAATGATGGTGAGCACGAGTGCAAATCCGGCGACGAGCGCGACCTCGCGTCCGCGAGGACGAATCCAGCCGCCGATCCCCTTGCGATACCTGGCGGCTGTGGCCACGGAGAGGACACCAAACACGATGCAGGTGCCGGTCACGATCCTTCCGCTCGGGATCCACGTGGACAGCACCTGGCAAGCGAAATAGAGGATGGCGAGTCCGACGGTTGGACACAACAGGACCTGAAGACCGCCGAAATTCGGGGCGAGGAACCAAACCGGTGCGAACCCCACTATCGACAGCACGCACGTGACGGCGGCGGTAAACAGAATGAGCTGCAGTAACGTCATCAAGCTGAAGGAGGGTCGCGCAGAATCACGTCACAGATCCTTCCATCGACAACTCCTCCTCCAGCGGCAGGGGCCCCGTGAGAATCATGACGGGGTTCGCTTCGAAAAAGATCCACGCCCTTTCGCCTGGCAGCTGAACCTCTTTCCACCACCTCGGCGCGCCGTTGGTGGGTCATACCTGCCGGGGTCACGATGATGGACTCTCCGGATCCGAGGCGGGGACCTGAAGTCGAACTCCGGATCCCTCGGAGGGTCGATGTGCAACCTCGCCTCGAGGACTGGAACTG